>NZ_JABBNB010000099.1 GCF_012933505.1 Gordonia asplenii | reverse complement strand
CACACACACCACACATCACCATCCACAGCCCTTAACTAAACGGTATTGGATTGAGCCTTGATCCGCCGATGGTGGGCCCTCTCCGCTGGTTGAGCCGCGAGGAGCGCTAGCGACGAGCGTGTCGAAACCCCTGTACCACAATGCATTTGATGGCAGCGCACGTGTCGAACTGCGATGGAATCGAACATCGAGGCGTGTGCACCCGTACGGGTGCACACGCGACACTTGCCGGGTGACATCTCCGACATTGGCGCGCATCATCGAAAGTCGTTGTGGCTGAGATGTTTCGACACGGACTCGGCTAGCGCCTCGCTCAGCACGGCGCTCGTCCGGCTCAACCAGCGAGATGAGTTCTCCATCGGTGAATCCAGGTTGAGCCGGCCGAAGCGCCCCACCCGCTGGTTGAGCCGGGCCGAAGCGCCCCACCCGCTGGTTAGCCGGGCCGAAGCGCTAGCGTAGGCCCGTGTCGAAACCACGGTGACACAACAGGTTTCGGTGACACCGTCACCAAGGATGTCGACTCGCCGCGCACGCTCAACCAACGGGCGGAATCGGCGCACAATTC
>NZ_JABBNB010000098.1 GCF_012933505.1 Gordonia asplenii | reverse complement strand
GACCGGCACCGGACGCAACCGCTCATCCAACACCCGCGTCGTCGTATTCGCCACGGCTCGACCGATCGGAACGATCGACTCACCACCGCACACCTCATACGCGGTCACGTCGACGGCGGCCTCGGTCGGACCGTAGAGATTCACCAGGTGCGTTGTGTCCAACGCCGACAACAACGCGGCCGATGGCCCGGCCGGCAGCGCCTCACCCGACGCGAACACCCATCGCAGACTCTCGAGCGCGCCCAAGCGCTCGCCGACGGCGTCGATGAATGCCGACAGCATCGACGGCACGAAATGCACCACCGACACCGACTCCCGCACAATCACATCCGCCAGATAACCGGCGTCACCATGACGCCCAGCCTCCGCCACCACCAACCGTGCACCCACCACAAACGGCAAAAACAACTCCCACACCGACACATCGAACGTCACCGGCGTCTTCTGCAAAAACACCTCATCAGCACCCAACGCATAATCGTCACGCATCCACAGCAGCCGGTTCACCACCGCAGCATGCGAGACGGTCACCCCCTTCGGCCGCCCCGTCGACCCCGAAGTAAACAACGTATACGCCGGATGCCCAGGCAACAGCCGCGAACGCCGCTCGACATCGGCCACCGGCGCCACCGCGACATCCACCACCA
>NZ_JABBNB010000097.1 GCF_012933505.1 Gordonia asplenii | reverse complement strand
CACCGGCACCGGACGCAAGCGTCGGTCGAGAACCCATGTCGTCGTGTTGGCCACCGCCCGGCCGATCGGGATGACCGTCTCGTCGTCGGCGACCTCATAGGCGGTCACGTCCACCGCCGCCTCGGTCGGCCCGTACAGATTGATGAGCCGGACGGATTCCAGCGCGGACAGCAACGCTGAGGCCGGGGCAGGCGCCAACGCTTCGCCGGATGCGAAGACATGCCGCAGAGTTCTCAGTCCGCTCAATCGAACGCCGACGGCGTCGATGAATGCCGACAGCATCGACGGCACGAAATGCACCACCGACACCGACTCTCGCACAATCAGATCCGCGAGATAGCCGGCGTCACCGTGACGACCCGGCGCGGCCACCACCAACCGCGCACCCACCACAAACGGCAAAAACAACTCCCACACCGACACATCGAACGTCACCGGCGTCTTCTGCAAAAACACCTCATCAGCACCCAGCGCATAATCGTCACGCATCCACCACAAACGGTTCACCACCGCAGCATGCGAGACGGTCACCCCCTTCGGCCGTCCCGTCGACCC
The DNA here is from genome assembly GCF_012933505.1 of Gordonia asplenii. Taxonomy (GTDB): domain Bacteria; phylum Actinomycetota; class Actinomycetes; order Mycobacteriales; family Mycobacteriaceae; genus Gordonia; species Gordonia asplenii. The sequence continues at coordinate 92 of NZ_JABBNB010000097.1, read as the reverse complement.
CGAAGTAAACAACGTATACGCCGGATGACCAGGCAACAACGGCGAACGCCGCTCGACATCGGCCACCGGCGCCACCGCGACATCCACCACCG
>NZ_JABBNB010000096.1 GCF_012933505.1 Gordonia asplenii | reverse complement strand
ATCTCGATTGCGACGAAGTCGGCGATCCCACCGACTCCGACGATGTCGGCGAGTCGGCCCGCCTCAACGATCTCGATTGCGACGATGTCGGTGAGTCGGCCACCGGCAGCGACACCGCTGACACCGCTGACACTGACGACACAGACGATGGTGCTGCGGCGGCTGGCGAGGGATCCTCGACGGGCGGTACCCGGCGTATGCGGGCACCCGGCGGTGAGTCTCCCCCCGAACCGGCAGACCCGGTAGACCCGGCGCAGTCCGACCCGACCGAGCCTGTCCGTCCGACACCCGACGACCCCGCCACTACCGACGACCCCACCCCCGACGCCGGTGACGACCCCGGTGCTGGTGCTGGTGGTGGGGTGATTGTGCTGCCGGGGACTCAGCCGCATAACCCGTACCGGCCGTCGACGGCACTGGACACGTTCATCCGGATCCGGGACTGCTACACACTGATTCCCGGGAACCCGCATTCGGCGTTTCACTGCGACCTCGACCACTGGACCGAGTTCGACCACGCCGATCCCGCCGCGGGCGGGCAGACCGAACCGGGCAACCTCGGGGCGAAAGACCGCTTCGCGCACAACGCGAAAACCCACGGCGACTGGGTCGACGACCTGATCACCGACCCCGACGGGCACGTCCGCCC
>NZ_JABBNB010000095.1 GCF_012933505.1 Gordonia asplenii | reverse complement strand
GCGGCCCCGGCCCGCTGCACCGAGTAGGCCCGCGAGGGTCACCGCCCCGTCGTCGACGTGCGGCCCAGCAGACCAGGTGGCCACCCTCCTTAGGTAGTCAGCGGACTGCATCGGCACGTCGCCGACACGACGTCGCGGGTCGTCGAGCAGTTGTTCCAACACTCCGACGAACTGCTCCATCATCGATTCGATGGACGATTCGTCGAACAGGTCTGTCGCGTAGGTCGTATGGCCCCGCCACTGGGAACCGGTGGGGATGATTTCCACCGTCAGATCACGTGGCGCTGGCGAATACGGCAGCGGCATCGCCTGCACCGACAATCCGTCGACGGTGATGTCCGCGTCGGCCAGCGATGCGCCGGGGGCGAACGACAAGATCACCTGCGCCAGCGGCTCGAATGCCTCACTGCGCACCGGATCAAGCGCCTCGACCACCGACTCGAACGGTACGTCGGCATGTGCGAACGCGTTCAAGTCCGTGGCTCGCACCTGTTCCAGCAGATCCGTGAAAGACATACCCGGCGTGACGTCGGCCCGCAGCACCAGGGTGTTGACGAACATCCCGACCAGCGGCTCCAGCACTGCCTGGCCGCGACCGGCGATCGGCGTCGCGATCGCGATGTCGTCGGTCGCACTCAACCGCGCCAACACCACCGCCAACGCGGCGTGCACCACCATGAACGGC
>NZ_JABBNB010000094.1 GCF_012933505.1 Gordonia asplenii | reverse complement strand
CGGATCAGATCTTTGCGGTGCCCGGCATCGTCGGCGGGGATGGTCGTGCGTTTACGAGCCCGCGGCTGCACACCCGCAATCCCCAACTCGCACATGATCTTCCACACCAGCCACCGCGATGCAGGCTCGCCCACCGCGGCCAGATCGGCGTGGATACGACGAACACCGTGGGCCTTGCGTGACGCCAGCCACATGCCCATGATCACCGCGCCCAGCCGGGTACGGCGCGCCCGCCGAGAACCGGGATCGATCCCCGCACCGCGGTCGGCGTGCCAGCGGTGATAGCCCGTCCGGTCCACCCTCAGCAGCCGGCACATCAGGGCGATCGAGTGGTTGCCTTCTTCAGCCGCGATCAGCAGGTACTTGTCGTTCACCGCTGCTCCCTGGCGAAGAAGGCCGCCGCTTTTTTTAGAAAAGCGTTCTCCTCCTCCAACTCGGCGATCCGTTTACGCATCTCAAACTGGTCATCACTGTCAGGGTCCGCGGCTCGCCGATGCGAACCCGAACCCGACCCGATGGTGCCGGTCGCTTCAGCGACCCACCGACCCACCGACGATTCGGCTAAGTCCAAATCGCGGGCCACCGCAGCGCGTGAACGCCCCAACTCCACCACCATCTTCACCACGTCGGCCTTGAACTTATCGTCGAAAGACCGCCGCTCCCTTCGTACTTCCCTCGTCATGCTCAGCAGTATCCTCTCTCCATCG
>NZ_JABBNB010000093.1 GCF_012933505.1 Gordonia asplenii | reverse complement strand
CTGAGTCTGGGTCCGGATACGATCGCCTCCGCCGAAGCGGCGCTGGCCGAATACGCCACCCAGTTGACCCCGAAAGACCTCGACAAGGTCGCCGCCCGGCTGCTGGCCTATCTGGACCCCGACGGGCAGGTCACCGACGACCACGACCGGCAGTGCCATCGTGAGGTCACCCTGTCCCCGCAGGATCAGCGGTTGATGTCGGAGCTGACCGGTCGACTCACCCCGGCCGGGCGTGCCGTGTTCGAGCTGGCGATGGAGTTGTTCTCCGCCAAGGGGATGAACAACCCGGCCGACCCGGACTCGCCGTCCGGGCCGGTCAACGCCACCGGACTCGATCCGCACCTGCTCGCCGAGGCCGCCGCCCGCGATACCCGCACCCCGGCCCAACGCCGCCACGACGCCCTGATCGCAATCTGCCGCACCGCGGCGGCCGCCGGTGCGGACGGCACGATCAACGGGCTGCCCGCCCACATCATCGTCACCGCATCCAAGAGCGACGTCGAGCAGGGGCGCGGGTTCGCCACCACCGCCACCGGCAGTGTCGTCCCCGTCCGCGACGTGGTCGACCTGCTGGTCACCGACCCCGACAACAACGACGTGGTCATGGTCGTCTTCGACGACCACACCTCCGACGTCATCTACTACGGCACCGGCCGACGCACCGCGAACACCGCGCAACGGTTCGCGTCCTTCGCCCGCGACCGCGGCTG
>NZ_JABBNB010000092.1 GCF_012933505.1 Gordonia asplenii | reverse complement strand
TGTCCGCGACATCGCCGCCGACCCCACCACCACTATCCGGCCACTGGCACACACCTACTCCAGCCTCGACGACGTCCTCGCCTGGATCAACACAAACCTCAACAACGAAACCGACGCAGACGATGTAGCCGAGCAGACCAGCACCGCCCGCGACGCCGAGGACCGCACCGGCGATCATGACGCCGACGATGTGGCCGAGCACGCCACCGGCACCGGCGATCACGCGGCCACCGACCGTGACGCAGACGACTCAACCGAGCAGCCCACCGGCACCGGCACCGGCACCGGCACCGGCACCGGCACCGACGACCATGACGCAGACAACACCGCCGAACAGACCACCACTACTGACGCACACGCAGGCCAGCCGACCGTCCAGTTACGACGCATCCACACCCATGGCGGCGACTCGCAGTCCGCTGATGCAGATACCGACGTCGAGGGCCCAGACCACGCACATCGGGACGCTGACCTCGACGCCGAGCCGGCCACCGACCCCGGGCCGGAGTCGTACTCGCCGAGCGGCCAGCCAGACACCGACCCACAACCCGAACCCGAGCCCGAGCCCGAGTGTCCCGATCGGCGCCGTTACACCCGCGTGCAGGACCTGTTCCACCGTCTGTGGGGACGTGCACCAGGACAAATGCTGCCGCTATCGGCGCGACTGTTCGTACCCGCGACCCAGCCGGCAAACCCCTACAAGCCCTCAACCGCGTTGGACACCTACATC
>NZ_JABBNB010000091.1 GCF_012933505.1 Gordonia asplenii | reverse complement strand
CGTCCGCGACATCGCCGCCGACCCCACCACCACCATCCGGCCACTGGCACACACCTACTCCAGCCTCGACGACGTCCTCGCCTGGATCAACACAACCCTCAACAACGAAACCGACGCGGACGATGTAGCCGAGCAGCCCGCCACCGCCCGCGACGCCGAGGACCGCACCGGCGACCGTGACGCCGACCTCGACGTCGGGCAGGCCACCGGCACCGGCGATCACGCGGCCACCGACCGTGACGCAGACGACTCAACCGAGCGGCCCACCGCCACCGGCACCGGCGATCACGCCGCGACCGGCGATCATGACGCCGACTCCACCTCCGGGCAGCCCACCGGTACCGGCGCGTCGGCGGGCCAGCCGACCGCCCAGCTACGACACACCCATGGCGGCGACTCGCAGTCCGCTGATGCAGATACCGACGTCGAGGGCCCAGGCCACGCACATCGGGACGCTGACCTCGACGCCGAGCCGGCCACCGACCCCGAACCGGAGTCGTACGCGCCGAGCAGCCAGCCAGACACCGACCCACAACCCGAACCCGAACCCGAGCCCGAGCCCGAGTCCGAGTGTCCCGATCGGCGCCGTTACACCCGCGTGCAGGACCTGTTCCACCGTCTGTGGGGACGTGCACCAGGACAAATGCTGCCGCTATCGGCGCAATTGTTCGTACCCGCGACCCAGCCGGCGAACCCCTACAAGCCCTCAACCGCGTTGGACACCTACATT
>NZ_JABBNB010000090.1 GCF_012933505.1 Gordonia asplenii | reverse complement strand
GAACGAGCTTCGGTGTAACGAGGGGCACGCAACACAACAAACCAAGTCGGGAACGAACCCCGCCAAACACGCTCCCAGCCCTAGCTCTCCGATCCATCAGAAGTAGCCACCTGACGAGTTCGTCCCACCATCCCCTCGTTACACCGAAGCTCGCAAGCTCGCTACGCCACTCGGGGAGCAAATGGTTACGGATACCCGCTGACCACGGCCGGAACTCGCGGCAGACGATTGCGCGAAAACGATTGTGTCACCAGGGTTTCGACTCGGCTCCGCCTCGCCCAACCCGCGGGGGGCACTGCCGACTCGACCACCCCGCCCCACGAGCGGAGATGGGTGCTGCCGACGCGACCACCTCGCTCACCCGAGCGGACTGAGGCAGTGCTGCCCACGCGATACCCCCGCTCCCCGAGCAGACTGAGGCGGTGCTGCCTACGCGACCACCTCGCTCCCCGAGTGCCGAAGCGAGGAACGAGCTTCGGTGTAACGAGGGGCACGCAACACAACAAATCAAGTCGGGAACGAACCCCGCCAAACACGCTCCCAGCCCCAGCTTTCCGATCCATCAGAACTGGGCCACCTGACGAGTTCGTCTCACCATCCCCTCGTTACACCGAAGCTCGCAAGCTCGCTACGGCACTCGGGGAGCGCACGGTTGCGGATACCCGCTGACCACGGCCGGAACTCGTGGCAGACGATTGCGCGAAAACGACTGTGTCACCAGGGTTTCGACTCGGCTCCGCCTCGCTCAACCAGCGG
>NZ_JABBNB010000009.1 GCF_012933505.1 Gordonia asplenii | reverse complement strand
TTAGAAGCGACGACTACCAGGTACCCGACCGCGTCGACCCATTGACGAAGAACTCAGACCAGTAGCCGTTCGCCCGCGGATTGCGAGCGCGTTCCCGGTCGACCGCGGCAGCCAGCGGAGCGCAGTTCCATCGACTTACTCCGGTGCTGGTACACGCGGCCTGCGTGTTCCAGTTGACGAGTTCGGACCTAGCAACTTTGAACCAGGCGTGCGGAGGAACTCCGGTTACCCCGCCTTGGGCTGCGTTCGACACCCCTTCGCCGGCGACGGCGATCGCAGCGGCCGCGGCGACCGTTGACGCAATCTTGATGAGCTTCTTCATGTTGTCCCCTCTCTGACGTGCGCGGAGCCACGAGCGTATCCGCGCACGGTGGGGGTGTATGTCCTCCGATTGGGTCAAACCTGTGCGCGGAGGTCGCATGTTGCACCCAGATTGCCCAGGTCCGCCACAAGGCAGGGGAGGTGCGGCGCGGGCCAGCGTCATCTACCCGACAGTGAAGTTGACCGCGCACGTGTGCCGCCCGTGCCGCCCGGCTGGAGTGACCGATACGCACCGGAACGCTTGCCCGCCGCCTATGCCGCGGGAGCGACTCAGGGCGCAGATGCGGAGTGCAAGCCCGAGGTTATGCACGTAACCCCGTGACAGCGCAATGCCTGGGTGGTTGCCCACCCCGACGACGGTGCACCCGCCTTTCGCGACACGGTCGAGTGCACCGTGGCCTGCAGCGGGCTGGCTTCCCCGGGCGCAACTGTGATCCGAACGGGCTAACCCGTTGTCGATCACCTCACAACCGACGATGTGTGATGGAAAGCTGAGCCCTATGACTCACCACATCGTCAGTCTCGCCTTCGCCGCTGTCCTCACCGCTGGGACCGCAGCCGTGACCGCGCCGACCGCTGCCGCAGCCGTCGATTGCGGCACATACACAGCGCCGAACGACTCGCAGGCACGTCCGCTGGTGATCACGATCGGCGCAGTCAGCTGCGGGCACGCGCGCAATATCCTCGATGACATGTTCGCGGGCAAGGGTACCCGTCTGAACAGGCAGGAACTGCAGGTTGGGAGCTACCGATGCACGGGCAACGACGCCGGCGCGTCGATGACGACTGGTGTCGACCTCTTCTGCGTCGGTAACGGCACACGCTTCGAACTGCGGGCTCCTTAGCGGGTCCCGGTCGGTCGCTGGAACGCGGTGCAGCCCAACGAATACACGTCCGAGCGATAGCCTCCGGCGAAAGATGGCTCACGTTAACGATGCTGTCAGTGAACGAGGTCGCCTCATTTGCCGCCTCTCGCGACAAGTAAGTCGACCAGCCCCACGACCTCTGCTGTGTCGCCCTCGAGCGCGACGTTGATCTAAGCAGCTTCACATTACGGGTGGGTGATCCCACGCTTGCACCACGTAATCCTTGTGCGACCGCGGATGCTTCACCAGAGGAACACCTCTGCTAAACCGCGCCAAGGCAACGGATATCACGGTGTACCCGTCAATAGTCCGGTCATGCCGGGTCCGGGGACAGCTGACGATCATTCGCGCATCATCGCCGGGATCGCGGTAGGTGCCTGTGGTCCAACAGCAGCCAGCGTTCACTCTTACGCCGCAGCATTTCGACCGCGATCACACGCCCAGAAACTGTGCGCCGAAGCGCGGGCACAGTAATCCGGACAACACCGATCGCCGATGGTGTCGCCCGGACGAAGGATATTCGATCCCACCCAGCTCGGTATACGTTCTATCTGATCGTGTACCAAGTGTGCGTTACGACTATGAACGGAATCAGATGAAGAGGCTTGTCGGCGGGGTCATGTTTGCGAGCGGGATCATCTCTTTCGGCGTGGCGATGGGCGGCATTGCGAACGCAGACGTCGTCGGGTGCGGGATCCTGACAGTGGCGAACCGCACGGGCACCGTGTATATCAACGCAGGCGACGCCACGTGTGCCCAGGCACGTGCCACGATTCAGCGCGGAATCACCGGGCCAACGAGAACTACCGGCGCGAGCGGCGGCCAGGTATTCGACTACAACGGTACGCAATGGAACGTGTGGGACTCCGGTCCGGGAGGCCCCGACCGGATATACCGCGTCTGGAGTGACACGACCGGAGTCAAACTCGCCTGGATGTGATCCGCACCGTTCCCTCCCAATCAACGATGGGTGCGATTGGATTTTCATTGAGCCAGATCCGTGCCACCTATGCATACTGGTGGCCCAATTGAGCTGCCAGCGGTTGCGGCGACCAGTGCGCATCTAGCGTTCTTGGTCGCTAGTTGTGCTGGCGGTTTCCATGTCCGCCAACGTTTCTACAACGACGGCGAACTAATCGATCGCCGACTCCGTCAGCAGCCGACAGCACCAACCGAGTCTGTTTCATCAACTCCGCTGGTGTCGAGGGCAACCGGATTCAGCCGTGCCACGCTATCGACATTTCTACGACGTCGACTCGCCCACCGTATACATATGGGCATATTCAGTATCGTCGCGAATGGGACGAATAGCTCGTTCACAGCGCCGGAGACGATTATCCGCGTTCAGTTCGCGTTGACCGAAGCCCTCACGGCGCTGATTCTGCCGTATCCGTGAGCCGTTCTCCAGCGCGTCGACAACCGTCATTCATAAACCTGGCCTGGTCGTGGTCGCCGCATGGAACAGACCGCGAAAGCGACTATCGGACAACCCCATAGTTCCGGCGGCGACGTCGTCGATAGCGCACGCCCTACGCCGAGGCTGCGTAACAGATCGTGTCGCACCGGGTCGACGAGAGCGCGGTCGACATGCGCGCCCGATGGGCCCCGCCGCATCCGCGCATTCGGCGGTCCGTGAGCAGCGAATCTGCGCCGTCGCGGCGGTATCGATCCAAGCACTGAACGCAATAGCGTATGGCCGCACCGAACAATCCCACGTTCGCCCACGCAGAATTCAAGGAGATCCCGATGATCGATTCGATTCCCCGGCCGCCGATCGAGCCCGAACTCGCGGCGCTACTCGCCGCGAATCCGGAGATGTTTCCCACCACCATCACGCCGGACATGATCCCCGCCCTGAAAGTCACTACGCCCCCGGAGAAGACCGAGGCCCTACTCGAACAATTCGACGCAGAGAGCCGAGACGTCGTCATAGATGGGCATGACGGGCACCCGATCGTCGTCTCGATCATCGGCGCGAAGGGCCGCACGGGGACCGGGCCCGGCTTCTACCACACCCACGGCGGCGGCATGTTCGCAGGTGATCGCTTCGCCGGCATCGATCAGTTCGTCGAGTGGGCGGTGCGCTACAACGGAGTGCTGGTCACCGTCGACTACCGACTGGCACCCGAATTCCCCGATCCGTACCCCATCGAGGACTGCTACTCCGGTCTCAAATGGACCGCGGACAATGCGGATGAACTGGGCATCGACCCCGATCGCCTCATCATCGGCGGCGCTAGTGCCGGGGGCGGCCTAGCAGCGGGGCTGACGTTGCTCGCCCGTGACCGCAAAGGCCCCGCGGTGGCGGGTTCGCTGGTGATCTATCCGATGCTCGACGAACGCAACGACACTGTGTCAGCCCGGCAGATCGACGGATACGGATTCTGGGACCGCACCAGCATGGAGACCACCTGGAACGCCTACCTCGGCGACCGGCGAGGTACCGACGCCGTGTCGATCTACGCAGCGCCCACCCGCGCGACCGACCTGTCCGGCCTGCCGCCAACCTTCCTCGGAGTGGGTGCGGCCGAGGTCTTCCGGGACGAGGTCGTCGCGTACGCAAGCGCCATCTGGGCAGCTGGCGGCGACGTCGCCCTGCACGTGTGGCCGGGCGCGTTCCACGGCGTGGACCTGATGGCCTACGACACCCGCACCGCAGCCGACATGCGCGACGCACACGACCGCTGGATACGACGTCTCCTCGAAGGGTGACGACCGCGCCTCGGCGCGCGGATCGCGGCTGCCGGGGCCGATACCGGGCGAGTGAAGCCGAGCACCTGATCTCCCTTCTATCCGCACCACGACAGCGATATCGTCTGACGACCACCCCTCGAGGACTCCGCCGCGGCCTGCGCGACGACCCCAGAGAATCATGTCGGCGACGATGGAGCACACATGAAGGAATTCGCCCTCGAACTGTCCAGGCGCGACCCCCTCATGAGTGAGTACCTCAGAATCGTGTCCTACTTCGACGCCCTGATGGCCGACGGCGCTGGACTCGATGTGCTGCTACGAGGTGCGGCGATCTTGTCCGGTACCGTCGTCGGCGCCGAACGCAGAAGCACGACGGTTCGCATCGATCCGGACGGGCACCACGTCGTCGGGGACGACGAGGGCCCGCGTTCCGCCGCCGCTGAGGTCGGCGACGGCAGCGTCTGGCTGGAGCGACGAGGAGATCCGCCCGCGACCGACGATATGATCATCGATCGGCTCGCGGTCGCGGTCGGACTGCTCGACACCAGATTCAGCTCTCCGCACGCGCTGTCCACGGCGATCGACTCCGCGCAGTCGAGCAGCGTGCGATCGACCGCCCTGATCCGACTCGGCGTCGATCCGAGCGTCCGCATACGACTGATCGCAACCGATGCCGGCACAACGTCACCTGAGGCCAGATCGACGCTGGTCCCGACCCGGTACGGAATCCTGCGAGCGAACCTGGACACCCGCCGACAGGTTCCAACCGTGCAGCCGGCGGGGATCGGCCGGTGGATGCGCGCCGATCATGCGCCGGAGTCCTGGGAAGAGGCAGTCATCGCGTACCGCCTGACGAACTCGTACGCGCCGATCGTCGACGCGACCGACTTCGGCGCGATGCTCACCTTGGTCAAGAACTTCGACCCGGACGCACCCCATCCCGACGTCGTCGCCTTAGCGCGACTCGACGACAAGTCAGCTCAGATACTAGGAGTCCTCGCCGCGTCCGGCAGCGTGCGCGCCGCCGCGGCCGAGCTGAGAATTCATCACTCCACATTGCAGGTCAAACACGACCAACTGATCCGCGAGCTCGGATACGACCCACGTTCAGTGCCGGGACGCATGCGGTACATCGCTGCGGAAGCACTACGTCGGCTGCTGCCCACAGCGTCCGACTCGTCCAATGACCGCTGACCGGCGCTCAGTAGCACCGCATGGTTTCGGGGGACGCCGCGCAAGCGTGTTCGGTGGGTCGTCGGGCCACCCCGGCGGGGATCGCGCGTGCGCAGATGTGGCGGCGACTCTTGCTTCGACTAACGGACTCGCCGCGGTGACGATTCAGTCAGTAGCCATAGCCGCCGGGTACATTCGGCCGATCGTTTACGACTGCTTCGGCAGCCGCGAGGATGTTGTGGCCTTAATCGTGTCCACCGCTGCCGAATCACTGCGCCGCAGGCTGAGAATCACCGAGTCTGCCCTGTCTGCCCGCGGAAACGTCGAGGACGTCGGAGCGATGGCCTACATCGATCTGCTCCTCGAGGGGCAGGTCGATAGCTTCACCTCAACCGGCAACGCTGAAGAATGCATCTGCCAACAAGAGATGAATCGGAGACGCTCCGGTAGCCCCCTTGTCGGCATGGGTGCCTGCGGACAGCCATGCCCGTCGCCAGCGCGTTAATATCCCAAGCGTAACCGCTAGTCGGATGCTTTTCGCGACTCCGACAGGTAATCGAGGTCGAGACTCTCGGAGTCGAGGACCCTAGCCAACGGGAAGTCATCAACCGAGGCCAGGTCAGACATCACGGTTTCGATCACCGCAGGGTCAGCGAGGCCTCGGGCCGCCTCCTCGCACTGCAAGGCCCAGGCCGTGATGAGATACTCCCACCCGAAGAACGTTTCAGTTGGAGTGCGGGAACCTTCCGTCAGGTAGTCCACATACGCGTTCACCTGTGGCTTCAAGGGCGTGCGAGGATCAGGTTCAGCGAGGCCAACCGGAGGTGCTCCAATGTCGTCCACCTCGGAAGGAACGACACCTGGTCCGGTGATGACGATGAGCGTCAACTCATAAGGTGTCTTCTCCCAGTCCTCGCACGACACCCGAAACGAGTGGACCGCAGTCAGGAGTTTGCCGACGGGGGTGTTGAGCTTGCGGGCCTTCGTCTGCAGTACGTCCCTCACAGGGGCCAGTGCTCGGACGACCTCATCGGGATAAGCGAATCGCCCGAACTTGCGTGACACCGCGAAGGCGAACTTGCGGACTTCATCATCCGAAACAACTCCGGCGCGTCGTAGGTAGCCGACTAAAGCGGTCTTAACCACAGTCGTGATCACGTCGAGGTCAGCGAAGAAGCTCTCACCCAGCTGGGGCAGCGGAACAAATCGGGGGCGCTTCCCGGTGGATGCTTCCTGTTGGTCGCGGCCTTGGAGTTCGACGATTGGGGCGACCTGAATATTCGGGCGACTGCCCTGGGACGCGTCACACGTCTGGCTGACAACCGCCACCCCATGTGGAGTAGTGGCAGTCAACTGTCCCCAGTCCGTTCCAAACATGTAAGCGGGAGCGCCTACGAAGACGTCCCCTTGGCGCCAGTCGCTGCACCTGTCACCGATCTCATCCGCTTCATCACACATCGGCTAGTGGCCAGCTTGTCCAACCGGTTCGTGGATCGCGTCGATCAGGTGCTCAGGCCCGACCGGCATGCCCCACGTCGGACCGCCCGACCGTTCACGGCGGAGTCGGTCAAGAATACTGATCCCATCAGGTTCAACAGCGAGCAGGCACGCTCGCACAGCCTCCGGAGTCGCGTTTGGGGTCGAAGCTTCGATCTGTCGGACGATGGCACCGAACTCCCGCAACCGGCGAGCATTCGACTCGTTGAGCCGCCCGCCACTCGACCACATGTGCACCGCGCGGCGGGAAACACCGAACGCCTTACCCAACTGAGCCCAGGTCAGACCGGAGCGCTCCTTGAGCCAGAGGACCTCTTCGCGATCGGTACGGGATGCCGCCCGCATCGAAGGCGCCAATGCTTCACACCTCGAGGTGAGTTGCGACGCATTGGCTACCGCAGCGAACTCCCCTCGGTAGGTGTACTCCACCGCCAACGACGGAAGGAGGGTCTCACTTCCTCCGGTAGATGTGCTCGTCCAGCTGGAAATCGCCATTACAACCGGTAGGAGCACGACCGCAGCTGTCACCGGCCGCGCATAACCGCGATCTCGCTCGTCATGGTCACAGCTCTGCTGTGCTGACGTCGTTGTCGTCATAGTTCGCCTCCGAACGCCGACAGGAAATCATCAGTCACGGACCAACGGAAGAATCGGTAACCGTTGAGCGCCAGATCCTTCACCTCATCCACGAGGTTGTCTGGCTGCTTAGCTCCGGCATCGAACTCGCGGTAGGAGTCGGTATCGAACACGCAAGTCGGATAGTCGTACGGGCTACTGGCGGTGTCGATCACCGTTCCCTTCGGCAGCAGGCCGTACCTTGCGGTGAACCGGGCTCCATCAGCGAGCTGGTACTGCGTCTCGGTGATGGAAGAAGCGAGTTGTGCGGCGTCGTCTTTCTCCGCCATCGCGACACCCAACACTGCTGGACGGAACAGTTCAGACAGGCGATCGAGGTGCTTCTGATCAGTCAACTGGTTGATGTAACGGACCCCCAGACGGGTTATGTAAGGGATGGGAATCTCCGCCGCCAGCGCTTCCCAAGCGCCGTCGACCCACTGCGCGAACTCACTTCTGTGCGTGTAGGTGGTGCTGTCTACGCTGAGGAACGTTGCGCCGAAGCTGACCTGACGGGAACCGTCAGCACTGGTCAGCCTCCACAGTCGAGAGGATGGGTTGCTCTGACTCATCCCATCTGGGGTGAGAGTCACCGCGACTTCGCGCCCCGCTTCGATCAGTGGGTAGTCGTCGGCGAGTGCTCCAGCGATCGCGGTAGCGACACCGTCTTCGTTGGAGGCGAACTTGGCCATCTGCGGGAACCGGACCTGAGCAATAGTCCGCAGCAGTGGGGCCTTTGGTAGCGGAATGTTTCCTGGTTCTTTCGCGGCGAAAGGGTTAGGGATGGTCGCCATAGTTCACATTCTACTTCACACCGATGACAACGGATGCAGATGCCCGCAGTGCTTGGGACTCGTTCAACGACCCGCGTGCGACCCTTTGATCGTGCATGACCAGCGAGCACGAGCCACCGCGCCCCGATCGGTGCGCCGAGCAAGCAACGGCAATGTCTCACCCGTCTGATTCAGTGGCTTGTACATCGATCAAGGAGCACTTCATGGCATCGAAGCCCACAGAAGCATCACGCAACCTGATGGACAGCGTCCAGCACGCGCTGGGAGTCAACGTCGTCGATGTCGGTGCCTGGTTGGGGCCAGTCTTCGCAGCTGCCTGGATCTGGGTATCGATCTTCACCGGTCACGCGCCGGACCATCTACCATCGCCGCTCGCTTGGGCTAGTTCAATCCTTGAAGACCTCGGGGTGACTGCTACTTGGCCAGCGTCAGCACAGGCGTGGCTGACCGACAGACTAAGTCTGTTCTGGCTCGCACTAGCAATTGCGATTTATGCGGCGGGGCGGGAGCTTGCCACAAGATCATCGACGTCCACGATCACCTGGACAGCAATCATGACCGCTGCCTGCATCAAGTCACCGATAGCGACTATCACAGTCTTCCTCGCGGCGAGCCTGCTACTTGCAACAGTTGCACAACTCGTGGATCTCGGTGGTGGAAGCGAACTCGATCTCGGTTGGTACTTGTGGCGCTGGACTTCAGGACCAGGACTGACTGTCGTATTCGTGGTTGCCGCCCCCTTCTTTCTCGCCGCCGCCATGATCGAGCCCTATCGCGAGCGCTCCCAGCCTACCGAGCGGACCGGCGACGAACTAGGCGTCGAACTAAGCAACATGCCAAACGACTCCCTCGCCGACACCCCGGCCCGTGAAGTCCTCGCCTTCCTGTCCCGTGTCCTGCTCCTCTCGACCGACGATCAACGTGGGGTCGCCTACCGCACGATCAAGTACTACTCGCAGTCTTTCGGCCGGCGCAACGTCGTGGGCAGTCCAATGGATAGACGGAGTTGGAGACAATCACCAGAGTGGGACTAGTCCTGTCATCTGCACGTACGCCGTTCCTGGCCTCCACGCCACTCACAGCGATTTACCTTCTCCTCGCGAACGATTGGTTGTGAGCTGGGACACTAGGAAAGATCACTGGACCGAGACCCTACGATCGCGAGGTCTTTGGTTGTGCCGGAACCCACCCGTTCAGCTACTGATCAGCCCCGCAACCCGGATATGGTGTCATTCAAGAACCACGACGGTTCGACCGAGCCCCGTTGCGCGCCAGCGAGTCAGTCTCGCCACTCTTGTCCGCACCATTAGTCACAATCGGGCCTGCCACAAGCCAAGTCTTGGCGAGAACAGGTTTCACGCTCTGGTTTCTGGTCGAAGAACCACACTTCCGCTAATGGGATTCTGGCCCACGTGTCGACCGGAGTGACTGCCGAAGGAGGCCAGTTACCCGAGCAGTGCAGCCACTTCCGACGCATGTGTGTGGTAGATCCGCAGGACAAGCTTTCCGTCGTCGCATAGCCGAGCACACCTCTACCGCCGGCGACGCCGTTCCCGCCGTGATCAGACGAGACGCCCGTGTGTCGCGCTATGAAGCATGCCGCGGGATCCTTCCACCATTCGTCCAGAGTCAGCGCCCGCAAAACGGTCGGTACGGGGGCGATTAGTCTAAGTGATCGCCGCGCGCGAACCATTTGCCATTGTTGTGATCTATGGTTTAGCCAGTGACACGCCGGGTTCGCGGCCGCCCGCAATAACCGACATCCAAATCAATTGCGCTACAACGGAGCCCGGGAGCTCACAGCGTCGGAGTGTGTCGTCGCCAGGCTCGCAACTTTGTCTTCGTCAATCGGATGATCTGACGTCGGGGCCGTTTCCGAAACTCCCCCTCACCCACTGCGGAAGCGGAGGGATTTGAACCCCCGGTGGTTTTACCCACGCTCGCTTTCAAGGCGAGTGCATTCGGCCGCTCTGCCACGCTTCCCTGCAATACGACTGCGGTAACAGGCTACGACACCGACGGTCCGTTACCCCAATCGAACCCCGGTCGGGGCGTCGAACCTACTCCGGATACTCCTTCAGGAGCGACACATGGACTTTGCCGAAGATCGCGCCCAGTGCCGCGAACTCTTCCGGCGTGAGCACATCGATCAGGTGCCGCTTGACCATCTGGTCGCGTTCCTTCGCGACCCGCGACAGGTAGCAGCTCCCCTCGGCGGTGACCCGCACCCAACGCTGCCGGGCGTCGCAGTCGACGTCGATCCGCTCGACGCGGCCGGCTTCGACGAGCCGGGTGATCTGCCTCGACACCGTGCTGAGCGAGATCTGAGTGATCGACGCGAGGTCGGAGATGCGGAGGCGTTCGTGCCGCGAGAGCGCTTCGAGGACCCGCCAGTCCTGTGTCTGCGGGATGCCGGCGTCGGAGAGCCCCTGATTGATCGCCGCATACAGATGCCAACCGCCCGCGACGATGTTGTCCCACGAGGACCGCTGCGATCCCGACAGAATGTTCGACGACCCTGTCGACGACGTGCCGTCGACAAGGTGCACCATCTTCGAATCAGAATCGGCCACCGGATACCTATCGCTCGCTAAGTATTTCCAGCCTAGTCTTATGCGAGCGATGCGAGCGTACGGACTAGATGATCAACCTCGTAAGGCGTCGAGTACGGGGCCAATCCGATGGTCACCGCACCGTCCGCTTCACCGACTCCTGCCTGGTCAAGGGCCCTAGACGGCACCGCGGTGAGTGCGCAGACTCCGTTGTCGGTCAAACGGTGTACTACCTTGTCTCCGCTTACACCGTCGACGGTGAAACTGACGACCGGAATGCGGCTCTCCGACTTTCCCAGCACGCGGATCGGGGTGAGATTCTCCAGCGAGTTGATCAAGTAGAACATCAGCCGCTGCAGGTACTCGTAGAGCCCGTCGAGTGAGGTGACCAGCCGGCGTCGACGTTTGCCGATCGCGTCCTCGTCGAGCGACGCCAGGTGCTCCACCGATGCGACGAGACCCGCGAGCAGCGCGCCCTGATGCTGACCGACTTCCAGGCGTGCGGGTCCCGACGCCGTCGGATCGATCGACAGCGACTCCAATGTGTCGATCTCCGACGGGTCGGCGAACACCATCGACGCCACTCGGGGGCCGCCCCAGCGGTCGGCGGACACCACCATCACGTCGGCGCCGAGTTCCCGGATGTCCATCGGCAGATACGGCGCGGCGGAACTCGCGTCGACGATCAGCTTCGCGCCCGCCTTATGAGCCAGCCCGGCGATCTCACTGATGTCGGTCAGTGCACCCGTCGTCGACGATGCCAGTGTGACCGCCACGACCTTGGTCGCGTCGGTGATCAGGTCGCCGAACTGTTCGGTCGCGAGTTGTCCGGTCTCGATGTCCATCTCGGCCCACCGCACCCGCGCACCGAGCGCCGCCGCGTGCCGCAGCCACGGGACGATGTTCGCTTCGTCGTCGAGCTTGCTCAACAGCACCTCGGTGCCCCACCATCGCTGCGTTCCGTACGAGTCGGCGAGATTGCCGATCAGCGACGCCACCGACGGCCCGAGAACCACGCCGGCCGGGTCTGCGGCAACGAGATCTGCGACGGCCCGTCGAGCAGCGATTACGACGTCGCGCGTCGCGGTGCTGCCCGGATACACCCCGCCCGGCGCCGACACCAGCGACCGAAAGCCCGTTGACACCGCGGACGCCACGGCGTCGGGAATCTGCATGCCGGCTTGCGGATCGAGATGAATCCAACCGTCGCCCAAAGAGGGGAACAGCCCTCGAGCGTGGGCGACATCGAACGTCATGGGTCACACGATAGACGCTGACTCGTGAGCATGGGTCAGCTGTCGGTCTGTCGGCCGCATTCGACGTCCCCGACCCGGGTCCGTCGTTCAATGCCAGACTGGACCCATGATGAACCAACCTTTCGGATCCGGCGGTCCAGGTCAGCTCAGTGGCGGCGGCACCAACGACCTGCCCGACAATGTCATCGTCGTGACCGACACCTCCGACGACGCCGACAAACCGAGCGTCGCGGACATGGTCGAGCAGCCGGCCAAGGTCATGCGCATCGGGACGATGATCAAGCAGCTTCTCGAGGAGGTGCGCGCCGCACCGCTCGACGACGCCAGCCGCAACCGGCTGCGCGACATCCATCAGTCGTCGATCCGCGAACTCGAGGACGGCCTGGCCCCCGAACTGCGTGAGGAGCTCGAGCGGCTGGCACTGCCGTTCACCGACGACGCCACTCCGTCCGACGCCGAGCTGCGCATCGCTCAGGCCCAGCTGGTCGGCTGGCTCGAAGGCCTGTTCCACGGGATTCAGACGGCCCTGTTCGCCCAGCAGATGGCCGCGCGTGCACAGCTCGAACAGATGCGTCAGGGCGCGCTACCGCCCGGCGTCGGGCCCGGTGGCGCCGCGGGCGGTCACGGCCCCGGGCAATATCTGTGACGACGTGCACCTTCTACCGGCGGGTAGAGTGACCTCCCGTGTCAACGGCAGTCAACGATCGAGTAATCCCCCCTGCCCCGGAGACGTCTGATTCGCGAACCCTGCGGCGCGCGGTCGCCGACCTCTCCGAAGGTCTGCGCACCCGTGAACTGTGGTTGCACCTGGGCTGGCAGGACATCCGGCAGCGCTACCGGCGCTCGGTGCTCGGGCCGCTGTGGATCACCGTCGCCACCGCGATCACGGCATTCGCGATGGGTTTGCTGTACGGGCAGCTGTTCGGCATCGACGTCAAGACGTTCCTTCCGTACGTGACGCTGGGCCTGGTGTTCTGGAACTTCATTCAGAACTCGATCACCGACGGTTCCGAGGTGTTCACCACCAATGAGGGCCTGATCAAACAGTTGCCCGCGCCGGTCAGCGTGCACGTCTACCGGATCGTGTGGCGACAGCTGATCATCTTCGCGCACAACATCGTCATCTTCGCCGTGGTGTGGGTCATCTTCCGGCCGCCGACCGGGTGGACCGCGCTGCTGATCATTCCGGCGATGGCGTTGTTCGTGCTCAACTCGGTGTGGGTCACCATCGTGTTCGGCATCATCTCCACCCGCTTCCGCGACATCAAACAGTTGCTCGCGACCGCCGTGCAGTTGGTGTTCTTCATGACGCCCATCATCTGGACCATTCATATGGACGCCGCCAACAAGATGTCGAGCCGGATGCGCCTCGTCGAACTGAACCCGATGTATCACTACCTGGAGATCACTCGCGGCCCGCTGCTGGGACAGCACGTCGAGTTCTACCACTGGGGAATCGTGTTGGGCTGCACCGCCGTCGGCTGGGCGATGGCGATGTTCGTGATGCGTAACTACCGCGCCCGCGTGGCCTACTGGGTTTAGGACAACCGTGAAGAACTCGATACTCAAATCTGCGGCGCTCGTCGATCCGGACAAGGTTCGCGTCGACACCTGGGACGCCTGCGTCGACTTCCCCATCTTCGACGCCAAGACCCGCTCCTTCAAAAAGGCCGTACTCGGCAAGGCCGGCGGCGTGATCGGATCCACCGACTCGAATGTCGTTGTGGTCGAAGCACTTCGCAACATCAACCTGCACCTCGAACACGGCGACCGCGTCGGGCTCGTCGGGCACAACGGCGCAGGCAAGTCGACGCTGCTGCGCCTGCTGTCGGGGATCTACGAGCCCACTCGCGGCGCCTGCCGCGTGCAGGGCCGGGTGGCTCCCGTCTTCGACCTCGGCGTCGGCATGGACCCGGAGATCTCCGGTTACGAGAACATCATCATCCGCGGCATGTTCCTGGGCATGAGCCGCAAGGAGATGATGCGCAAGACCGACGAGATCGCCGAGTTCACCGAGCTGGGCGACTACCTCGAAATGCCGTTGCGGACCTATTCGACGGGCATGCGCGTACGTGTCGCGCTCGGCGTGGTCACCAGCATCGACCCGGAGATCCTCATCCTCGACGAGGGGATCGGCGCCGTCGACGCCGACTTCATGCGCAAGGCCCGAGTTCGCCTGCAGGCCTTGGTCGAACGCTCCGGCATCCTCGTCTTCGCAAGCCACTCCAACGAATTCCTCGCCCAACTGTGCGATCGCGCCCTGTGGATCGACCACGGGCAGATCCGCATGGAGGGCGGCATCGAAGAGGTCGTCAACGCCTACGAGGGACCCGACGCCGCGGCGCGCGTACGCAAGGTCCTCGCCGACCTCGAAGCCGACGACAAGGCACGGCCGAGTTTCGTCGGGTCGGTGTCGGACGCTCCGGAATCGTCCGACGCGGAGGTGTCCGAGGCCGAGTCGTCCGACGCGGAGGTGTCCGAGGCCGAGTCGTCCGATGCGGAGGTGTCCGACGTCGAGTCGTCCGATACCGAGTCGTCCGATGCGACGCCCAAAGTTGCGACGCCCGAAGACGCGGCGCCGAGGGATGCAACGCCCGAAGACGCGACGCCAGAGGGCGCGACGCCAGAGGGCGCGACGCTCAAAGACACGACCGAAGACGCGACGACCGATGCGGACTCGACCGGCGAGACTGCCTCGGAATCCGACGCGGCCGAAGAAGGCTCCGACTCGGCGCGCTCTGCTGCCGCCCGCTCCGGGGAAGACTCGACGAGTTCCGCGAACAAGGTCGATGCCGGTGAGTAGCACCGAGCGCGTCATCGCGGTGGTGGTGACGCATCGTCGCGCCGAGTTGCTCGCCGAATCGCTGAAAGTCATTGCCGCACAGGATCGTCCGGTCGATCATCTCGTCGTCGTCGACAATGCCGCCGAGGCTCGGGTCGCCGAACTGGTCGCGGCCACCGACGTCGAGACCACCTACCTGGGGTCGCAGCACAACCTCGGTGGTGCGGGCGGCTTCGCGCTCGGCATGCTGCACGCGCTGGCGCTGGGCGCCGACTGGGTGTGGTGCGCCGACGACGACGGCAGACCCGAAGGGCCACAAGTACTTTCGACGCTGCTCGACTGCGCGCGGCGACATCGACTGGCTGAAGTGTCGCCGGTGGTGTGCAACATCGACGACCCCGACACGCTCGCCTTCCCTCTTCGACGCGGCCTGGTGTGGCGCCGCAAACGGTCGGAGTTGTTCGCGAGCACCGAAAGCGGACCGAATGCGACCGCCGACGACCCGTCAGACGACTTCCTCGAAGGCATCGCCTCGCTGATGAACGGGGCGCTGTTCTCGGCGTCGACGCTGGAGCAGATCGGCGTGCCCGACCTGCGATTGTTCTTCCGCGGCGACGAGGTGGAGATGCACCGCCGCCTCACCCGCTCGGGCTTGCGCTTCGGCACCTGCCTGACCACCGCTTATCTGCATCCCGACGGCAGCGACGAATTCCGCCCGATCCTCGGCGGCCGTATGCACACCCAGTACCCCGACAACGCGAACAAGCGGTTCTTCACCTACCGCAACCGCGGCTACCTGATGAGCCAGCCGGGCATGCGCAAGCTGATCCCCCAGGAGTACGCCCGCTTCGGCTGGTACTTCTTGGTCCAACAACGCGACGTCGCGGGCTTCCGCGAATGGATGCGGCTGCGGAAACTGGGCCGGGCAGAACGGTTTTCACGACCGCAGTGACGAGTGGGGTGCGCCGCTGGTCGGCCAATCCTCGTCAGATTTCTGCGCACCGACCGACCGCCGCCGGGCGACCCGAACTTCGTTGGTTCGGACCCGAAACCTCGTTCTGTAGTGTTTCGTACATGGCTGAAGAGGGTGTGACGTCACGGCGCGCCGAGTACGCGCTGTTGACGCGAGCCGCGATCCTGGACGCGGCGACGCGTCTGTTCGTCGAGCAGGGGTACGCCGCGACGGGGCTCGACGAGGTGGGCCGCCTCGCGAGGGTGAGCAAAGGTGCTGTGTACCACCACTTTACGGACAAGCCCGGTCTGTTCGCGGAGGTCTTCGAGACGCACTGCACCTCGGCGCTGGGCGTGATCGAGCAGTCGATGCGGCCATCGATGTCGACTCGGGAGGTGATCGTGACCGCGATCTCGTCGATGCTGTCGGCGTACGCGAAGGATCCACAGCTTCGGGAGCTGTCCCGGCAGGCGGGCTTCGCGATCGGAGAGGATCGCCGGCGCCAGATTCAGCAGAATAAGTCGCTGCCGTTCGTCCGCCAGATCTTCGAGACGGCGGCGCAGGAGGATGAGCTTCGGGTGGGCGTCGATGTCGACGTCGCGGCACGGATGGTCTTGGAGTTGGTCTT
Organism: Gordonia asplenii; assembly: GCF_012933505.1. Classification (GTDB taxonomy): domain Bacteria; phylum Actinomycetota; class Actinomycetes; order Mycobacteriales; family Mycobacteriaceae; genus Gordonia; species Gordonia asplenii. Next base: position 177,079 of record NZ_JABBNB010000009.1, on the reverse strand, counting down.
CGACGGCGCGGTCGCGTTTGCCGAGTCCCCGACGAAACGTGGGTACCGGTCGACGATCGAGCGCGTGCTGGTAGCGATGGTGACCGGCTTGTTGGTGCCCGCCGAGGGCGATTCGTCGGGCGGGGCGCCCTAGTAGAGTGCCGGACGTAAGAGTTGTACGACCGTTGCGTTCCTCTGCCGGTTGAGCCTGGTTCCACCGGCCGAAGCGTCCCTCTGCTGGTTGAGCCGGACCGAGCGCCGTGCTGAGCGAGGCGCTAGCCGAGTCGAAGCAGCGCTAGCCGAGTCCGTGTCGAAACCTCTCAGCCACAACGACTTTCGACGATGCGCGCCAATATCGGCGACGTCACCCGGCAAGTGACGCATGTGCACCCTACGGGTGCACATCCCTCGATGTTCGACACCATCACAGTTCGACACGTGCGCCACCATCAAATGCATTGTGGTACAGGGGTTTCGACACGCTCGTCACTTCGACTCGGCTAGCGCCTCGCTCAGTACGGCGCGCTTGCGCGCCTCGCGGCTCAACCAGCGGATGCAGTGCCCCGACCGGTGAAACCAGGTTGAGCGAGCGGAGCGAGTCGAAACCCCACCGGCCGGGCAAGGATGAAACCCCAGCGTCACTGTGGTTTCGACTCGGCTTCGCCTCGCTCAACCAGCAGGATGTGGCGAAGCGGGGAGCGCAAGATATCAATTCTATTAGGCGCGACACGCCACCAGCTGATTGATTCGGGCGGTGAATCAGCGGTGCCGGCGCTCGCATGTCGGCTACTAAGCGAGCCCGCCGGCATATCGAGACCCCCAGCAACGCGAACTCTAATCAGCACCCAAAAGCGCAGCGGCAGAGCAGAACTCACACGATCGCAAACACGATCGCCCGTTGTGGGTGCGTCGAGCACGGTGTCTCACCCGATCTCGATAACCCGCCGGGCTCATTCACTGCGACTCGTTCCTCGCTCGGTACGGCACCTCGCGCGACGGCCATTCGATCAACCAGACAAACCCGACGGGCTCATTCACTTCGACTCGTTCCTCGCTCAGTACGGCGCCTCGCACGACGGCACTCGACCAACCAGCGGTAGCAATCACCCCATCAGCGACCTTCAGTGAGCAGCGTTGCCGCTAGCCGGTGTCGATGCGGCCCAGCCGGTGTCAGTAGCGCGCGGCGTATCGGATTCTGCGCGCCAGTGAGGTGTTGCGCTGTGCTGCGAGAACGCGTGCGTTGTCCTGCAGTCGACGCTGAGCCCGGGTGACGCGGTCAGACGCCTGTGCGATGGCGTCGCCGACGTCGAGGACGGTGGGGAGCTGGTAGTGGTCGAGGACGGTCGACAGGCGTTCTTCGGTGGTGCCGCGCACGGTCAACACCGGAAGACCGAGGCTGGTGACGGTGTCATAGAGCATGGTGTCCGACAAGTGCCGGAACGGCTCGGAGACCGGGCGGTGCCCGTCGTCGTGCAGCGGAAACTCGACAGGCAGATGCACGAAGGCGTCGTAGAGCGTCGCGGCGCGTTCACGGCTGATCTGTCCGTAGATGTCGAGGTAGGTGCGGTATGCGTGGTTATGTCGCCAGCCCGCGACGCGTTTGACGGTCCGCAGAATCGCCGGAGCGCCCGGGTTGATGCCGGTTTCCGCGCGCGCCTGGCCGTAGACCCATTCGTGAATGATCGATCCGTCGGAGATGAAGCCGTCCAGCCCTGATTCGTTCTGGACGCGCTCCTCGAAGCGCCGCAGCCCCAGCGCGAGAAGCTCGACGGAGTTGAGTTCCATGACCGTCTTCCCGGGGATCAGGTCGGCGAGTATCTCGCGTGAGGTCATGGCGTGTGTTCGGGGGATGCCGGTGGCGAGTGAGAGCGCTTCGGTGAGGGTGGACTTTCCGGTTGAGTAGGTTCCGGAGACGGCCAGACGCAACGCAGTCATGCGATCGCCCCGACGCGGCCCAGACCCGTGGTCTGGTCACCGGCGAGAATCGCCAGCGCGCTGGTCGCATCGGCGGTCGCGATCAGTGGGAGTCCGGCGTCTTTGATCGCGGCGAGCAGCGTCAGGTCGTCGTCGGGGCGTTGTTCGGGGGTAGGTATGTGGATGCAGAGGGTATAGGTGCAGCGTGCGTGGCGGGCAGCGGTGGTCGCGAACATGGCAGCGTAGCGGCGCGCGAACGCCGCGTCGCGATGGCTGCGAGGGCTGTGCCGGTGCAGCGATGTGTGTAGTTCGGCCCAGTCGTCGAGTACCGAACCGCACGACAGGAACGACGTCCGCCGTGATTCCTGGCTGACTCGGTACTCGAAACGGCGCAGTGACTCTTCGATCGCCGGCCACGGACCAGGTCGGAATGCGTGCGGGTGCCGCGGCATCCGGATGACATCGCGGTGGGACGATCCCAGCGCCGCGATGAGCGATTCCGTCGTCGCGGCGTCCGCCGATATCACGATTCGCTGCCCCGTCGCGGGCGTCACGAGGTGCCCGCCTGAGGCAGTGCGTGGGCGAGGAGACAGCCTCCACTGATGCCGCCGAAGTCGACGAGTGTCAAGTCGGCGCTGCGCCAGTGGCGGCCGCCCATCGTCAGGGTTGAGGCGCGGCGTACATCCATTCGCGCGGTGAACGCGCGGTCGATCGGCCGGACCGGAGTGTGGGCGGTGAGCCGAAGTTTGCGCATCCACAAGGTGTTGGATGCTGCTCGGTCGACGTCGTCGAGGTCGTAGAGAAGGATCTGCGCGAGTTGCGCGGCACCGACCAAGGCGTCGACGAACGACACGGTCGGCGCGTACGCGCTTTCCAGGAACGATGTCCCGTAGCTGGTCGCACCGGCGTACACGACGGCGCGAGCCCGGACCGACGTGCAGTCAGCGGCTACCCGCACGTCGTCGGCGTCGACGGCGTGAGTGCCGAACGTGCCCTGATAGAAGTCGATCGGATTGTGTTGCGGCCGAGGGCGACTCGTGAACCGCGGCACCGCCGGCGCGGGCAGCGCGATGACGAGGCGACCGCGAAGCGACCCGACGCTGAACTCAGCGGATATCCGGGAGTGTCCGGTGCCGGAGAGTGAGTGCAGGCCGATGGTGACGGGAATCGACGTCAGGTCTTCGTCGGGACGGGAGCCGGCCGTGATGGCGACATCGGTCAGCCAACTGGCGGCGAGATCGGCGTCGGTGAGTTCGTAGGCGGCTTGGGCGGCGTCGCACGTTGCCGCGGCAGCGAGCACCAACGTGTCGATGCTGCTGAGGTGCGGAACCAGGGTGCCGCCGGATTTCACCGACCACGTCTGTGGATAGATCAATTGGCTTGTGGCGGTGAATGTTACGGGGTCGTCGGTGGGGATCACGGGAGTCAGGTGGCGTACGACGTCGCGGTATCCGCCGCCGAAATAGCGGCCGGCTGCGTTTCCGAGGATTCCGGAGAACGTCCGTGCGGCCGAGTGAGTGAGAGTCATTATCCTGCTTCCTGGTTGGTCAGGTGTTGTGGGCGTGATGCCGCCGGTACCGGCAGGTTGACGAGCTGACCGGCCCAGCACATGCCCGCGCCGAATCCGACGAGGGCCGCGAGGTCGCCCGGCTTCGCATCGCCCGAGGTGAGCAGGGCATGCATGGCCAGCGGTATCGACGCTGCAGACGTATTGCCGCTGGTGACGAGATCGGTTGCGACAGCGACTGATTCGAGCGGCAGGGCCCGTACCGTGTGGTCGATGATGCGCGCGTTGGCCTGATGGGGGATGAAGGCGCGGATGTCGCGTCCGCGCTGTTGCCCGAGGAGCTCGGCGGTGATCTTCGGGAGCATCGACGTCGCCCACCGGAATACCGCCGGGCCGTCCATGGCGACGGCCGGGGTGGCAACGGTGGGATCGGCCGCCAGGTCACCCCAGGTGGGACTCTGGGTGATGACGTCGTATTTGCTTCCGTCCGATCCCCACACCACCGGCCCGATCTCGTGCGTCGGTGACACGCCGACGATCACCGCGCCCGCCCCGTCCCCGAACAGCGGCGCCGTAGCCCGATCTCGCCGATCGATGTTGGCGCTGAGTTTCTCGCTGCCTACGACAAGAACGTGGCGGCTCGTTCCCGCGGCGATCTGATCCGAGGCTGAACTCAACGCGTAGCTGAATCCTGCGCATCCGGCAGAGACATCGAACGCGGCGGCATGCGCCGTCCCCAGTCGATGAGCCACACCCACCGCTGCCGACGGCGTCGCCTGCATATGCGTCGAAGTGGCAACGATCACGCAATCTAGTTGCGCAGCAACGATATTCGCCGCATCCAGCGCGTCCCGCGACGCTGCGACCGCCATCGTCACCACGGTCTCGTCGTCGCCCGCGTAACGGCGTTCGACGATGCCGGTCCGACGGCGCAGCCATGCATCGGGATCACCGTCGATCAGATTCCCGAACGCAGAGTTCGGGATCACGGTGGCGGGCCGATACACCCCCACGGCCTTGAGAGCTGCGCCCTGAAGTCGCGCCGGAGCCCCCGGATCGTCTAGTGCCCCGCGGCTCTGCTGACTCATGGTCGGTAACATACGCGCATACAATGAATAGGCGCAAGCACTTTCGCCGAGTACGGTTGGGCCAACGACTGGGGCGTGAAGGCAGGTGCGATGAGCCCACGAGAGGACTACGCGGTAGTGGGGCGGCCTGGGCAGGGGGCAGCTACGCGGTCGCGAATCGTGCGCGTCGCGGCGGACCTGTTCGCGAAGCGAGGGTTCGCGGGTACCGCGATCGACGACATCGCCGACGCCTCGGCGGTCAGCAAAGGGACTGTGTACCACTACTTTTCAGACAAGCAGGAACTCTTCGGCGAGGTCTACGCATGTGCGTGGGCGCAGGCCGGCCGGGCGCTGGATGAAGCGCACGCGCCCGCCACACTCGCCGCGGGCGTCGAGGCGATCCTCGGTGCCGCGGCAACGAACAGCGCACCCCTGCGTGCGCTCTCCGCGGTCGCAGATCAAGCACTGGGAGCAACGCGACGTCGCTACATCGAGCGCGACTTCTGCGCCACACTCCTGCGCCGGGCGCTAAGCGGCGACCGGCCCGGATGCCGCGACTCTCAGTTCGTCGAAGTCGCGATGGACCTGGTGGCCGACCTCATCCACGACGCCTTGCGCAGCGCCCCCGAGGTCGGAGCGGACGCGGACGTCATCGCGTGGCTCGTGGACGGACTGTCTCGATGACCGCGGCCCGAACCGCCGCGGCCGCTGTATTGTGCGCGAAGCCCAGACATGTAACATACGCTCGTACAATCAACAGATTAGGAAATGTCACTAGCGACAGCGTTTCCGATCTCAGATGCGGAAGGTTCGACAGTGGAGCGTTCATGCCGGTCACAACACTGTGCCGAGGGGTGGCATGAACGTTCCACTGCCGACCGTACGACGGAGCCGACACACACCGCCGGACACGCCTGACAACACGACCGACCACCGCGCCCGTTAGCGCGGACCCGCCCGAAGACCGGCCAATGCACCGTCGACCGCCACATCCCACACACGTTGCGCGGCTTGGGGCCCGCCCAGGATTCCGTGTCGTTCATTCATCGCGAGTCCTTCGATCAAGACGCCGAAACCAAGGGCCGCGGCATCGACGTGGTCGCTGTCGACACCCGCCAACATCTCCCGTACCGCGCCGGTCAACATCGCGCGGACTTCGAGCGCCCCGGCGAGATCCACCGAACGTCCCGCACTCAGCGGGCGCGCGAACATGACATCGATCAGCGCGGGGTGTCGCCGCGCGAATTCGCGGTAGACACGGGCGAATTCACGCAGCCGCCCCTCGGCGTCGAGCCCGACCGTCCGTTCTCGCGCATCCGTGACAAGGAGCGCGAAGCCGTCGGCCATCACGGCGTCGACCAGTCCCTCACGACCGCCGAACAGCTGATTCAGGGCTGCAACGTTACTTCCCGCCACCTCGGACGCGCGTCTCGTGGTCAAGGCCCCGACGCCGTCGTCGCACACGATCGTCACCGCCGCGTCGACGAATCGTCGGGCCAGGTCGGCGTCACGCGTGCGAGGACGGGGCATCGCCAAAGACTATGCCATGACCACTGGCGACAGTTTTGTATCATTGATATGTTTCCCGTATGACCATCGACGACCTCCAGAATTTCCTCACCAACGCACCCATCGCCGACACCCTCGGCCTTCGACTGCACGATGCGGCAGTCGATCGCACGACCATCACCATGCCGATCGCCCCGCACCTCACCTTCGACGGCACGACGGTGCAGGGCGCCATCGTCGCGACTCTCGCCGATTTCGCAGCTGTTGCGTGCGCGTCGATGGTGGCCCGGCCCGGCCAGTTCGTGGCGACGATCGGTTGCGAGACCCACAACCTCGCACCGGCGCGGGGCGAACGGCTCGTCGCCGTCGGCCGCCTGATCAGCAAGCCCGGTCGACGCATGGTCGCCGCGGCCGACGTCTATGCCGACGACGAGTCCGGTCCGCTGTGCCTGACCGGACTCTTCACCGCCGCGGCCATCGGATAGCGCGCAGAACCTCCCACCGACCGGGAAAGCAGTCGGCCACCGAAGTAGAACGTGTTCTAATAGGGAGAGCAGCCATACCGTCAGACAGGACTCCCCCGATGCGTTTCACCTTCGCCGAAGCCATGACCGACACATCGTTCTACGCGCCCCTGGCGCAGGCGGCCGAGAAGGCCGGATTCGCGGGCTTCACCATCCCCGACTCGCTCGCCTACCCGGAGAAGTCGGACGCGACCTATCCGTACACGCCCGACGGCAATCGAGAATTCCTGGACGGGAAGGACTTCATCGAGACCTTCATCTCCGCGGCGGCCCTGGGTGCGGTGACCGAGACCATCCGCTTCACGCCGTTCGTGGTGAAACTGCCGGTGCGGCCGCCCGCCCTGGTCGCCAAACAGGCGATGTCGATCGCGACGCTGACGAACAACCGCTTCGCCATGGGCGTCGGCACCAGCCCCTGGCCCGAGGACTACGAGTTCATGGGCGTCGACTTCAAACGGCGCGGCAAGCGCATGGACGAATGCATGGACATCATCCGGGGCCTGTCCACCGGCGAGTACTTCGAATTCCACGGCGAGTTCTACGACATCCCCAAGATCAAGATGTCCCCCGCCCCCACCGAACCCATCCCGCTGCTCGTCGGCGGCCACGCCGACGCCGCACTGCGTCGAGCCGTCATCCGCGGCGACGGCTGGATGCACGGCGGCGGCGACGGCGAGGAACTCGACATGCTGCTCGGTCGCCTCAACGACATCCGCAAGGCCGAAGGCAAGCTCGACGACCCGTTCGAGATCCACGTCATCTCCCTCGACGCCTACACGGTCGACGGGTGTAAACGCCTGGCGGACAAGGGGATTACCGACGTCATCGTCGGCTTCCGGGTGCCGTACATCATGGGTGCAGACACCGAGCCACTGCAGAAGAAGATCGACCACCTCAACTGGTACGCCGACAACGTCATAGCGAAGGTGAACGGCTAGGAGGTTTCGACTCGGCTGCGCCTCGCTCAACCAACAGAGAGGACCGCACGCGTACCCCCGCCGGTTGAGCCGGGTCGGAGCGCTAGCGAAGACCCTCCCCGCAGGTCGAGCCGGGTCGGAGCGCTACAGCTAGCGAAGACCCTCCCCGCTGGTTGAGCCGGGTCGGAGCGCTAGCGAAGACCCGTGTCGAAACCACGCACTCATGAACCTACAACTTGAAGATCACTGCGCGCTGCACGACGAAGTTGATCACCGTGGCCGTGCCCTGCGCGATGACGAAGGCGAACAGACTGTAGACGGCCGTCTCCGGCCAGATATGCGAGAGCCACGAGTAGATCCCGACCTGCACCGCGAAGGTGACGAGGTACAGCACCACCACCGCGACGAAACGTGCCGCACTCGGTTCTGCCTTGAACGTCCAGCGACGGTTGATCAGGTAGGCGACAGTGGTGCCGAGCACGAAGCCGCACGCCTTCGCGATCCACTCCGGCAGGTCGAATCCGTACTGCAGGATCATCGTCAAACCGAAGTCCAACACCGCCGATCCGGCTCCGGTGACGATGAACCGGATGATCGCCGTCGTCAGGTCGACGTCGTCGCGCATCTCCTCGACTTCGAGTGGCAGCTCCACCGGCGTCGGAATATGTGGATGGGCGTGGGGACCCTGCGGGTCATGATCGGACGACACGCAAGACACTCTAGTATTCTGACTCGCTCCGATAGTATTCTGACTCGCTCCGATCGCGCGTCGGGCGGCCGGCCGCCTCAGCCTTGCGCGCGCTCCCGGGCAAATGATTCGAACGCCTCCGCCGTGGAGCGATCGGCGGGGTAGAGCAGTTCGACGGCGAGTTCGGAAACCGTGACCTCGAACGGCATGTCGAAGGTCGCGAAGATGCCGAAGAACGACCACTCGCCGCCGTCGGGCGCCCGGAGCCTGACCGGACCGAGATTCTGCGCGAAGTCAGGTTCGCTCGTGACGCCACCACCGTGGCGAGGCAGGATGCTGTCAAACCCTTCGAGCAATTGCCCGAGGTAGGCGTCGGCGGTAGCGGAAAACTGACGCGCGATACGCTCCCGAAAGTAGTCCAGGACGTCGTACGCGTTGACCAGCGACGGCATCAGAGCCAGCCCGACACGCAGGACACTGACGGGCGGTTCCAAGACCGCAGGGTCGATGGTTGCGACGAGCGGCTGGATTGCCGAATTCGCCGAAACCACATTCCAATGCCGGTCGAACACGACCGCGGGATAGGGCTCGTGACTTGTCAGAATCCGATCAAGTGCGGTGCGGATCGGCGCGAGTTCTGGTGCGTCGAACAGGTGCTCGGGAAATGCCGGGGCGTGCCCAGCGGTGAGCAGCAGCCGGTTGCGTTCTCGCAGAGGCAGTTCAAGGCGCTCGCCGAGGCGCAACAACATATCCCGCCCCGGCTTGGACCGGCCGGTTTCGACGAAGCTCAGATGCCTGGCCGACACGCCCGCGTCGAGCGCCAGCTCCAACTGCGTGAGCCGACGTCGTTGCCGCCATTCCCGCACCAGCGCCCCGACCTGCGGGGCTGCGCCGATAGTCGCCATCGCACCGACTGTAGCCGCAGCCCGGATGCCGCTCCATTACCTCAAGGTAATCGACAGTATGACCTCCAAAACGCGAGGATCACTGGCGGAACACTCACCGCTAGGAGGACGAAATGAACACTAAGCTCCGACGGCTGGTCTGCGGCACCAGCGGTACGTTGCTGGTCATCGCGTTGTTCATGCCGTGGACCGAAGTTCACGACGCGGATCGCACCGCGTGGGGGTTGTGGAGACTCACTCTCCCACTCTGTGCGGCGCTGGCGGTATGTGCGTTGACCACCGCGATCACCGGCGGCCGGATCGGCCTGAACAGGCCGGATGTGTCGATAATCGGCGCAACCGACGGCCTCGGGGTCATCACCACTGTGACGCTCGCGTGGCTGCTGTGCTACGACTTTCCGGCCCAGGCCAGTCGACAGCCCGCCCTCGTCTTGGCGCTGGCGTCCGCGGCCGCGGCCGCCTTCGCAGCCGCTGACTACGGGCCGCTGCGGGGAGCGGCGTGGTTTCCGCGCCTGGCCGACGATGAATAAGACACGCGCCAGATGATTGATTCGGCGGTGATCCAAATGACGCCGGTCACGGAATCACTCGTCTAATACTCCTCCACCACATCCGAGTCTCGCGCGGCCGCCTCGCCTCGATCGAGTTCAGCCAGCGCCCGCAGGTCGGCCTCGTCGAGGGAGAAGTCGAAGATGTCGGCATTCTCCGACTGCCTGCCTCGATGCGACGATTTCGGCACCACACCGATGCCCTGCTGCACCGCCCACCGCAGGGCGATCTGCGTCGGCGACTTGCCGTGCTTGCGCGCCATCGCCAGCACCGACGGATCGTGGAGGAGGCCTTCCTTGCGCCCGGTCGGATGCCAGGCCTGCGCGAAGATCTGCCGCTGCGCCATGAACTCCCGTAACTCGGTGCGCGCCAACGCCGGTGAACACTGGATCTGGTTGATCGCCGGCCACACGCCGGTGGCGTCGAACAGTGCCTGCAGATGAGGCTCCTTGAAGTTCGACACTCCGGGCACCCGGACGAACCCCTCGGCGGACAGCGTGACCAGCGCTTCCCACGTCTGCACCGATTTACCCAGGCTGGGGCACGGCCAATGAATGAGGTAGACGTCGATGTGGTCGACGCCGAGGCGTCGAGCGCTCTCCTTGGCGGCGTTGATCGCTTCGTCGTAGCCCTGGTCGCCGCCGGCGATCTTCGTCTGCACCATCACTCGGTGGCGATCGACGCCCGATTCCTCTATACCCATCCCGACGCTGCGTTCGTTGCCGTAGTTCGACGCAGTGTCGAGCAGTCGATACCCGTTGCGGACCGCGCTCTCGACGGCCCCCACACACGGCGGACCGAGCATTCCGAACGTGCCCAGCCCCACGAGCGGCAGGGAAACACCATTGCGCAGTCCGACCGTTGGGATCTCCACAGATCTCACCCTAGTGGTCGTCTTCGTGCGTTTGAAGACCCTTGTGAACTCATCGGACCGACGATCGGCCCCAGCGAACACAAGGGTCCGGTTCAGCCTCCTACCAGTGAATCCCCGGCAGCAGCCCGACGATCCGCTTGGCTCCCGACGGCAACGACACCTCGGGCAGCTTCAGCCCGCCCTTCGACGACCCGCCCGACGACTCCTCACCGCGCGCCGCCGACGAGTCCGGGAACAGCCGGTAGGCCTGATGCAGCAACAGATTCTTCAGGTGCGGTGCGACGACCCCGAGCGCTTCTGCCATCGTGCCGACCGGGGTGTCGATCTTGGTGGGGCGACGCTCCAGTGCGCGCACCACGACTTCGGCGGCTTCCTCCGGCGTGTAGGCGGGCATCGACTTGTACATGGTCGTCGGCGCGATCATCGGTGTGCGGACCAGCGGCATCCGGATCGAGGTGAACCCGATCCCGTCGTCGACCAGCTCCGAGGAGATCACATCGGAGAAGGCGTCCAGGGCTGCCTTGCTGGCGACGTACGCGGAGAAGCGCGGCACCTTGGTCTGCACGCCGATCGACGAGATGTTGACGATGTGGCCGAATCGACGTTCCCGCATCGACGGCAGCAGTTCCAGGATCAGGCGCACCGCGCCGAAGTAGTTGACGTTCATCGTGCGCTCGTAGTCGTGCATGCGGTCCACCGACGCGACGACGCTGCGCCGGATCGACCGGCCCGCGTTGTTCACCAGGTAGTCGACGTGGTCATGGTCGGCGAGGATCGCCTTGACCGTCGCCGACACCGATTCGGGGTCGGTGATGTCGCACGAGTAGCCGAAGGCGATGCCGCTCTTCGCATTCACCTCGGCGACCGCGGCGTCGAGCTCGGCTTGCTTACGGGCGATCAAGATGACCCGAGCACCACGCTTGGCCGCGAGATGCGCTGTGGCCAAACCGATTCCGGACGACCCGCCCGTGATGACGACCCGACGCCCGGCCAGTGCGCCGGCCGGATTGGAGCGGCGCGCCATATTGGGGTCGAGGTTGTCGTACCAGTACTGCCACAGGACCTTCGCGTACGTCCCGAATCGCGGCACGCGCGGGCCGTCGGCGCCGAGCGCCTCCTGCGTCTTCTCCGACGAGAAGACCGACTCGAAGCTCATGTGGTCGATCACCTCCGGCGGTACGCCGAGCTGATCGAGAACCAGATCGCGACCGACCTTCACACCCGGCAACTCGGAGAACCGAAGTGCTTGCGCGACAATCGGTTCCGGAATCGCTCCGACGACCTTCGGCGCACCGGCCGCCGCGAACAGGGCACCGAAGACCTCTTCGGTCGACTGCGGTTTGGGGTTGACGAGATGGAAGGCGCGGCCGTCGAGTCCGTCGGTGGTGACCAACTGCACCAGCGCCGCGGCCACATAGTCGACCGGTACGACGTTGGTGGCGCCGAAGTCGGGAATCACCGTCGGCAGCAGCGACGGCAGGTGCGACGCCATCTCGAGCACGCTGAAGAAGTAGTAGGGGCCGTCGATCTTGTCCATCTCGCCGGTCGTCGAATCGCCGACGACGATGGCCGGGCGGTAGACGCGCCAGCGCAGGCCGTCGGTGTCGCGGACGAGTTTCTCCGCCATGAACTTGGTTGCGTGGTACGGGGAGGGCAGATTCTGGCCGAGGTCGAAATCGTCTTCGGTGTAGCGGCCGTGATGGTCACCGGCCACGGCAACCGACGAGATGTGATGCAGCGTGGCGTCGAGTTGCTGGGCGAGTTCGATGACCGCGGTGGTGCCCGCGACGTTGGCGCGTTCGGATTCCTCGGCCGTGGCGGTCATGTCGTACACGGCGCCGAGGTGGATGATGTCGGTGACGTCCGACGGCGGGTTCGCAACGCCGAGGCGGGGTGCCGTGAGGTCGCCGACCAGCGGGTGGATACGGTCACCGCCCTCCCAGTTCTCGGCGAGCCGGCGAAGACGGTCGGCCGAGGAGGCGCGCACGAGAACGTGGATGTCGGCGTCGGGAGCGGTGGTCAGCAGCAGAGGCAGCACGCGGCGGCCGAGGAAGCCGGTACCGCCGGTGACGAGGTAGTTGGACATGCCCAAAACGGTAGATCGGCAGTCGTCGTGTCCTCAGCGATTCGGCACGATTGACCACGTCAACCAGGGTGATAATTACCACCCGGAGATCTTCGCCACCGGGTTACGTCACATCACGGCCCGGCCGGTACGTCCTGAGAGGCGCGGATCACCGCGTCGAGGGCCATCGTCGGCGACGCCCCGAGTCGTGTCACTGCTGCCAGGTACTCCGCGGCCAGGGCGCGGACCCGCTGCTCCAGCTCGCTCGACGGCCCTTCGGCGTCGGGCACCGCGCTGACTCGGGTCCCCGCACCGCGGCGGGTGGTGATGACTCCCGATTGTTCGAGCAGTCGATAGGCGTGTGCCGCCGTTCCGACGGCGACGCCGAGATCGCGGGCGAGTTGCCGCAGCGGCGGCAGCTTCGAGCCGATCGGCAGCCGGCCGGCGGCCACGTGCCCGACGATCTGTCGTCGAATCTGTTCGAAGGCCGGCGTCGGATCGTGTGCGTCGACGGCGATCCGCGGCTCGGGACTCGTCACGCGGTGGCTACATTCGACGCCGGGGCGGACTCGGCCAAGCGTGGCGGGAAGGCGAACAGCCCCAGTGCGAGCAGCGCCGCAAGACCGCACAGTGCTCCCAGCCAGCCGGAGTACGCCTTCACATTCAGCCGCTGCAGCCATTCGAACTGCGACATCGGGTCGCCGCCGCCATCGAGGTAGCTCCGGTACGCACCGGCCAGCGTGTCGACCGCGTAGATCGCCTCCGTCACCGGCAGCAGCGCCGCGAGAATCAGCAACGCCAGCGCGCGTGCGACGACCCCGCTGCGCGACCACGTATCGCTCGACGTCGTGGCGTCGAGATCGGGGCGCTGAACGGCCTGCCGGATGGTGAGCACCGTCAGCATCAGCGCGATGAGCAGGTAGCCGGCTTCCAGAATCAGGCCGTCGACGGCACCGACGGACACCTCGATCCGCGGCGCGGTGAAGGTATGCCGCCGGCCGAAGCCATCCGACAGCGTCATCAGCGGCACTGCCAGACCGACTATCGTGATCGCTCCCGCAATCGCGAGAAGCCAAGCAGGAGAATAGTTCCCGACCGTTCTCGGCACCAGCGACGCAACGCCGGTGCGGGCCGACCGATTGGTGTACTCGGTGATGCACAGCGCGAGCAGCGGCAACAGATATACGCCCGGAACGATGAACCACGTCAGCACCCGGTCGAGAGCCGCCGGGGTCGCGAATCCGTCGACGGCTATCTCTGCGGCGCCGCCGACGAACATTCCGACGTAGCCGACCACAGGGAACGCGGCGGCGATCAGCAGGTTGCGACGTAGCCTGCCGCGGTACTCGGTGTAGGCCGCTGAGTCCGGTGCCCGCCCCGGCTTCGACGACCCGCGAACGAGGACCGATCCGATCAGCACGACCACCCATGCCATCGCGACGATGTTCATTTCCCACCCTCCGTTGTATCAGTTGACTGGTACATAATGGCCGACCGCGACCAATTGTGTCAATCGACCGCTACAACAAGCGGCGTCGAATTACGCTCGACGCCATGACCGCACCGGTAGTCGTCCGCCCCGTCAGCCCCGCCGACGAATCCGATTGGAAACGCCTCTTCACCGCGTATCGCGAGTTCTACAAACTCACCCCCGACGACGCCGTCGTCGAGCGTGTGTGGTCGTGGATCGTCGATGCCGACCAGGAGACGAATGCCTTGCTCGCGGAGACCGGCGGCGTCGTGGTCGGCATCGCCGACTATCGCGAATTCGCCCGCCCCTCAACGGGTTCCGTCGGCCTGTGGCTCGACGATCTGTTCACCGATCCGACGGTTCGGGGCCGCGGGATCGGCCGCACGCTGATCACCGAACTACAGCGGATCGCGGCCTCCCGCGGGTTGTCCGTGGTCCGCTGGATCACCGCGGCCGACAATGCCACCGCGCAACGCCTGTACGACGATGTCGCCGTCAAGACGCAGTGGGTCACCTACGACGCTCAGCCCCGCGCCTGACGATTCCATTTCAGTTAGCGGACACAACATATCCCCAGTACAGTGTTGCGAATAAGACTCCTGTTGCTTAACACGCAACGGAGTCTTATATTTCTATGATCCAGCTCACACCTTAGACAGGGCGTGCCCAAGTCCCGCGCGTTCGACGTCTCCCCCACCCCCACCCCATGACCACCCCAGCCTCGATTGGTGCTCATATGACAACGTTCGACGATGCCCGCACGGCATTCGTTCCGCCCACCCCCGGCGGCTCGCTGATGCCAACTCTGGGCGGCGAGTACTACTACGACGACGCGATCTTCCGCCGCGAGCAGGAGAAGATCTTCGAAACATCGTGGATGGCCGCGGTCCGCTCGGCGGATCTCGCCACTCCCGGCGCTTTCAAGAAGGTGCAGATCGGCCGCGAAAGCGTCCTCATCGTCCGCGGCCGCGACAACCAGTTGCGCGCCTTCCTCAATATCTGCCGCCACCGCGGCGCCACGCTGTGCACCGAGGAGTCCGGCCAGCTCAAGCGCACCATCCAGTGCCCGTATCACGCCTGGACGTATCGCTTCGACGGCAAACTCATGGCCGCACCCAACCTCGGTTCGCTGACCGACGCCGCCGGGCAGGGCATCGACCGCACCGAATACGGCCTGGTCCCGGTCGCGCTGCGGGAATGGCTCGGTTACGCCTGGGTCTGCCTGGCCGCCGAACCGCCCTCGTTCTCCGACACCGTGATCAGCTCGGTCACCCTGCGTCTGGGCGACGCCGAGGCCGTCGAGCACTACGACATCGAGCACCTCACCCTGGGCCGCCGCGTCGTCTACGACGTCAAGGCGAACTGGAAGCTCATCGTCGAGAACTTCATGGAGTGCTATCACTGCGCGACGATCCACCCGGAACTGACCGAGGTGCTGCCCGAATTCGCCGACGGACTCGCCGCGCAGTACTTCGTCGGGCACGGCGCCAGTTTCGGCGAGAACGTACAGGGCTTCACGATCGACGGTTCCGAAGGCCTCAGCGCCATCCCCGGTGTGACCGAGGACCAGGACCGCCGCTACTACGCGATCACGGTGCGGCCGTCGGTGTTCCTCAATCTGGTCCCCGACCACGTGATCTTCCACCGCATGTTCCCGCTCGCCCCCGACCGCACCCTGGTCGAATGCGACTGGCTCTATCTGCCCGACGTCGTCGAGTCCGGCCGCGACCTGAACCGCTCGGTCGAGTTGTTCCATCGGGTGAACCAGCAAGACTTCGACGCCTGCGAACGGACACAACCGGCAATGTCCTCACGCGCATATCGAACAGGCGGTGTACTGGTTCCGTCAGAACATCACATCGGCGAGTTTCACGAATGGCTGATCGCCTCGATCGGCGAATGACAACAGGAGTGCTCGATGAGTAATGACCGACCCGAACCGATTCTGTTCATCGACGGGCAGTGGCGCAATGCGATCGGCGGCGGCACCCGCGACATCATCAACCCCGCTGACGGCAGTGTCGTCGCGGTGGTCGACGAGGCGGGCGCCGACGACGCGCTGGCCGCGGTTGCCGCCGCGAAGAAGGCCTTCGACGACCCCGCCTGGCGCGCGACGCCGATCGCCGAGCGTGCCGCGATCTGCGATCGGATCGCCGACTTCCTCGAACGCGACCGCGACGAGATCGCCCGCATCGAGACCCTCGACACCGGAAAGACGTTGAAGGAGAGTCACATCGACATCGACGACGTCGTGTCGGTGTTCCGGTTCTACGCGAATCTCGGTGCGGTGGAGGCCGATCGGCTCGTCGACGTCGGCGATCCCACCATCGTCAGCCGTGTGGTGCGCGAACCGATCGGCGTCTGCGTGCTCATCGCACCGTGGAATTACCCACTGCTGCAGATCGTCTGGAAGATCGCTCCGGCACTCGTCGCCGGCTGCACGATGGTCTGCAAACCCAGCGAAGTCACCCCGCTGTCGACCATCAAACTGGTCCGGCTGATCGAGGAGGCCGGGGCCCCGGCCGGCGTCGTCAACCTCATCCAGGGCAGCGGCGCGGCCGTCGGCGACGCTCTCACCGACAACCCCGACGTCGACATGATCTCCTTCACCGGCGGCGCCCCCACCGGCACCCGCATCGCGAAAGTGGCTGCGCCACATGTCAGCCGGGTCGCACTCGAGCTCGGCGGCAAGAACCCGCACATCGTCTTCGCCGACGCCGACTGGGACGCCGCGGTCGACGCCGTGGTGACCGGCGTCTTCCTGCACTCGGGACAGGTGTGCTCGTCGGGTACCCGGCTGATCGTCGAAGACTCGATCGCCGACGACTTCGTGGCGGCGGTTTCGGGACGGGCACAACGCATTCGGTTCGGTGACGGCCTCGACCCGGCCAGCGAGACCGGCCCGCTCGTCTCACAGTCACATCGCGACAAAGTGGAAAGCTATGTCGCCCTTGGCATTTCCGAGGGAGCAACCCTGGTCACCGGCGGCGAGCGGCCGACCGATGAACAGTTCGCCGACGGCAGCTACTTCCCGCCGACCATCTTCGACCACTGCAACCGCGAGATGCGCCTTGTCCAAGAGGAGACCTTCGGCCCGATCCTGACCGTCGAACGCTTCACCACCGAAGCCGAGGCGATCGCGCTCGGCAACGACACCTCCTTCGGTCTGGCCGCCGGCGTGCGCACCGCGAATACCGCACGCGCGGAACGGGTTGCGCGCGCCCTGCGGCACGGCACGGTGTGGGTCAACGACTTCGGCGTATACACCGCCGCCGCCGAGTGGGGCGGCTTCGGCAAATCCGGCAACGGCCGCGAGCTCGGCCCCACCGGACTCGCGGAATACCAAGAGACAAAGCACATCTGGACGAATACAGCTCCGAAGGAGGTGGGTTGGTTCACGGCGTGAGCTCGCGCGGATCACAGATCCGCGAGAGTGCCCGCCCCTCCCGACGCGGTTGCACCAGGCGCCGGCGTCACTTGAATAGTCCTCAGGAGAATTCACGGCAATGACAGCTTCAACACCCGCCGACGACGGCGGATTGGAAGAATTCGGCTACAAAGAATCCCTCGACCGCAGTATCGGCAAGTTCGCAAGTTTCGCCGCAGGCGTCAGTTACATCTCGATCCTGACCGGCACATTCCAGCTCTTCTGGTTCGGCTTCAGCAACGCGGGCCCGGCCTACCTGTGGTCCTGGGTGATCGTCTTCATCGGGCAGATGGCCGTCGCGCTCTGTTTCATGGAGCTCTCGGCCAAGTACCCGGTGGCCGGTTCGGTGTACAACTGGTCGAAGATCCTCGGCAGCAGAATCGTCGGCTGGTCGTCGGGATGGCTGATGCTGACCGCGTCGATCGTCACCCTGTCCGCCGTGGTGCTCGCCCTGCAGCTGAACCTGCCCCGACTGTGGAGCGGATTCCAGATGGTCGGCGACGCCGCCAATCCCTCCGCCACCGACTTCGCCGTGAACGCCGTCATCCTCGGCACCATCTGGATCGTCTACACCACCGTCGTCAACGCCATGGGCGTCAAGCTGATGGCGATGATCAACAGCGCCGGTGTGTTCATCGAACTGATCGCCGCCGTGCTGATCGCGATCATCCTGGGCATCAACATCGACCGCGGCCCGCAGATCTTCTTCTCCACCGACGGCTACGGGGCGGGTCAGTCGGGCGGCTACCTCGGCGCATTCCTGGTCGCCAGCCTCGCGTCGGGCTACGTCATGTACGGCTTCGACACCGCGTCGTCGCTGGGTGAAGAGACCGTCGAGCCCCGGCGCACCGCACCGAAGGCCATTCTGCGCGCGATCCTCGCCTCGTTCGTCATCGGCGGCGCGATCCTGGTGTTCGCCGTCATGTCCGCCCCCAACCTCAAAGATCCCAAGATCGGGCAGGCCGACGGCGGTCTGCAGTACATCGTCGAACAGGTCATGTGGGGCCCGCTGGGCACGATCTTCCTGATCTGCATCGTCGTCGCGGTCTCGGTCTGTTCGCTCGCCGTGCATACCGCGGCCATCCGCCTGACCTTCGCGATGGCGCGCGACAACGCTCTGCCGTTCGGTGAGAAGCTCGCCCGCGTGAATCCGAAGACGCAGACTCCGATCGTTCCGGCGGTCGTGATCGGCATCATCGCGATCGCGATCCTCGTCATCAACGTCGGCAACCCGACGATCTTCACGGTCCTCACCTCGATCGCCATCATCATGATCTACCTGGCGTACCTGATGGTCACCGGACCGATGCTCAAGAAGCGCTTCAAAGGCGAGTGGCCGCCGAAGGATCTCAAAGAGGGCGGCTATTTCACGATGGGCCGCTGGGGAATGCTGGTCAACATCGTCGCCGTTCTGTGGGGCATCGGCATGGCGATCAACCTCGCGTGGCCGCGCGCGGCGGTCTACGGCACGCCTTGGTACAACACCTGGGGAGCGTTCGTCTACATCGGCGTGATCCTCGGTCTGGGCCTGCTCTGGTACGGCGTCAAGGGTCGCAACCACATCGGCACCCTGGCCTCCCATGCGGCCGAATCACCCAGTGCGCCAAGCACTGCCAATCTGCAGAAGTCGACGGAGAACTGAGGAACCATGTCAGACAATCCCAATGCCGGAACATTCGACTATATCGTCGCCGGCGGCGGTACCGCCGGCTGCGTGGTCGCCGCACGCCTGTCCGAGGACCCGTCGGTGAGCGTGCTGCTCATCGAAGCCGGACCGAGCGACGTCGGCGACGACAACATCCTGGTACTCAACCAATGGATGCACCTGCTCGACTCCGGCTACGACTGGGACTACCCGATCGAGCCGCAGGAGAACGGCAACAGCTTCATGCGTCACGCACGGGCCAAGGTGCTCGGCGGCTGTTCGTCGCACAATTCGTGTATCGCCTTCTGGCCGCCCGCCGAGGGACTCAATGAGTGGGAAGCCGCGGGCGCGACCGGTTGGGGTGCGAAAGATGTTCTGCCGTTCACCAAGAAGCTGGAGAACAACGACGCCGAGGGGGATCACGGCCACGACGGCCCGGTCCGCCTGCGCGACGTTCCGCCGGTAGACCCTTGTGGCGCAGCGGTTCTCGAATCCGCGGCCAAGGTCGGGCTGCCGACGGTGAAGTTCAACCGCGGCACCACCGTCACCAACGGTGCGGGCTGGTTCCAGATCAACGCGGGCGAGGACGGCACCCGCATGTCGACGTCGCACGCGTACCTGCATTCCATCCTCGGCAAGCGCGAAAACCTTGAAGTACGAACGAATTCGTGGGTCGCCGAGATCCTCTTCGACGACGACGACAACGCCACCGGCGTGCGCTACCAGCGTCCCGATCTCGACGGCTACGACACCGTGCACGCCCGTCGTGAGATCGTTCTGACCGCGGGCGCGATCGATACGCCGAAGCTGCTGATGCTGTCGGGGATCGGACCGGCCGATCATCTCAAGGAGTTCGGCATCGACGTGCGCGTCGACTCCCCCGGCGTCGGCTCCAACCTCGACGATCACGTCGAGGGGCTCGTGTTCTGGGAAGCGTCCAAGCCGATGGTGACCGACTCGACGCAGTGGTGGGAGATCGGCCTGTTCACCACCACCGTCGACGGTCTCGATCAGCCGGATCTCATGATGCACTACGGCAGCGTGCCCTTCGACATGAACACGCTGCGCTGGGGTTACCCGACCACGGACAACGGCTTCTGCCTGACTCCCAATGTGACTCAGGGACTTTCGCGGGGCACCGTGCGGCTGCGCTCGCGCGACTTCCGTGATCGCGCCAAGGTTGATCCGAAGTACTTCACCGATCCCGAGGGCCACGACGAGCGGGTGATGCTCGCCGGCATCAAACTCGCCCGGGACATCGCCGCCCAGGAACCGCTGAAGTCTTGGGTCGCAAGGGAACTCGCGCCCGGGCCGGATGCCACCACCGACGAGGAACTCCTCGACTACATCCACAAGACGCACAACACCGTCTATCACCCGGCGGGCACCGCCAAGATGGGCGCGGTGGATGATCCGATGGCCGTTCTCGATCCGCAGCTGCGGGTCAAGGGAGTCCAGCGATTGCGGGTCGTCGACGCGTCGGCGATGCCGAAACTGCCTGCTATCAACCCGAATATCACGGTGATGACCATGGCGGAGAAGTGCGCCGACTTGATCCGCACTACATGACCGATCACTCCGATGCGTTGATCGCCTACCTCGGCAAACACGCACCGTTTCACTCGATGTCGCCGGAATCGCTCGCTGCGGTTGCGGCGACATCGTCGCGAAAGCGTTTCCGCACAGGCGAATTGATCGTCGACTATGTCACCGAGACACCCGACGAGATCTGGATCGTGCAGACCGGCCGGGTAGTGCTGCTGCCCGGTCCGGAGTCGGGCGCCGACGCGCTCGACATCGTCGAGCCGGGCGGCGTCTTCGGATTCCTCCCCCTGCTCAGCGAAGGCAAGGTGTCGTTCACCGCGCGCGCGGCCGAACCCACCGTCGCGATCCGGATTCCCGGCCCGCAGGTGCGGACGGTGTTCACCGATCCGGCCGGACTGTCGTATCTGGCGACGTCGGCGTGGGACACCATCTCGGCGCGCTCGTCACCACGCGACCGTGCCTCACTGGTCGCCGTCGAGGCGCTCATCCCCCGCGACCCGCTCTTCCTGGATGCCGACACCTCGGTGCGCGACGCGGTGAAGAAGATGACCGACGAGCACACGTCGTACGTGCTGATCCGGCTGCCCGGCCGCGGCCTGGGCATCTTCACCGACCGCGACCTGCGCACCCGGGTGGTCGCCGCCGACGTCAGCGTCGACGTACCGATCTCGCGCGTGATGAGCGCACCGGCGCGGACCGTTCCATCCGACCGGATCGCCTCGACGGTGCTGATGGACATGCTGGAGTCGGGGCTGCGGCACATGCCCGTCGTCGACCCGAGGGGACGCGTACTCGGCGTCGTCGAAGAACGAGATCTGGTGGCGACGTCGACGCGGCAGAGTTTCGTCGTGCGACGATCCATCGCGTTGGCGTCGGATCCCACCGAACTCAAGGGCGCCGCCGACCGCGTCACCGACCTCGCCGTCAACCTGTTCCGCGGTGGAACCGACGCCACCGGCGCGAGCGCCGTGCTGTCGGTGATGTTCGACGCCATCGTGCGCCGCGCGCTCGAACTCGAGCTCGCCGGGCACAACGAACCGTGGACCCGCCAGTTCACCTGGTTGACGATGGGCAGCATCGCGCGGCGCGAGGCGATGCCGTCGTCGGACGTCGACAGCGCGATGTCGTGGGCCGACGACGGCGACATCGACATACCCGCGCTGCGTCGCATGGCTGCCGGCGTGCACGCGACCCTCGATCTGTGTGGACTGCCCGCCGATCGCAACGGCGCGGTCGCATTCAAACCGCGTTTCTCCCGCTCGGCGTCGCAGTGGGCCAACGCCGCCGCGGGCTGGCTCGACGACCCCATGCACGACCGCGGGATCATCATGTCGTCATTGCTGCTCGACGCCCGCCCGGCGCGCGGTAATCCCGCCCTCAACACCGTCCCGGACGCCTTCGCCAAGATGCCCGCCGAGCATCCCAACGCCTTGCGACTGCAATTGCTCGACGCGTTGTCGGGGAAGGTGCGCATCCGCTCACTGCGCGACATCGTCGCACGTCGGGGCGGCACCTTCGACCTCAAGAGTCATGCGTTGACGCCCATCGTCAACCTCGCTCGGTGGGCCGGGCTGACCGTCGGAATCGGCTCGGCGTCGACCACCGACCGACTGTCGGCAGCCGCCGGCCACGCCATCACCGACGGCGACGCGCGCATCCTGCGCGAGGTCTTCGAGATGCTTCAGCGACTGCGGTTGTCGCATCAGATCGACCAGCTGTCGGCGGGGCATGCGCCGACCGACATCGTGACGATGTCGGAGCTGTCACCGGTCGGGCGTAACTTGCTGACCGACGGGGTGCGGGAGGTCGCCGCCGTTCAGCGTCGGGTCCGCAACCTCGCCGCGGCGGGAGCAGTCATGGGCACAATGTCCGGATCACCTACACTGTGAGGACATGAGCGATGATCCAGCAGGTCAGTCCGACAAGTCGGTGGCCCCGGTCCAATCCGTCGACCGGGCGCTCACCGTGCTGGAGATCCTCGGGCGCTGGGGCACCGCGGGCGTCACCGACATCGCCTCCGAGATCGGCGTGCACAAATCGACGGTATCGCGGCTGATCGCGGTCCTGGAATCGCGCGGCTTCGTCGAGCAGCTCTCCGACCGCGGCAAGTACCGGCTCGGCTTCTCCATCGTGCGGCTCGCCGGTTCGACGAGCGCCCGCATGGACATCCCCAAACAGAGTCAACCGCTCTGCGACGAGCTGGCGCTCGCCACCGGCGAGACCGTCAACGTCGCCATCCTCGACGACGCCTCGATCATCAACATCGTCGAAGCGATCGGCCCCGCCGAGATCACCCTGCGCAGCTGGGTGGGACAGAGCTGTCCGGCCACCGCGACGTCGAGCGGCAAGGTGCTGCTCGCCGGGCGATCCGACGCTGCCGTGCGGTCGCTGGTCGGCACGAAATTCGGGACCTACACGGCGTCGTCGATCACCGACGTGGCGACGCTGCTGGCCGAGCTCGCCGACGCCCGTCGCAACGGATGGGCAAGTGTCCGTGAGGAATTGGAGGTCGGACTCAACGCGGTCGCGGCCCCGATCCGTGACGGCGACGGCGACGTGGTGGCCGCGATCAGCGTCTCCGGCCCCGCCTACCGACTCACCCCGGAGAGATTCCCCGACGTGGCCGCGCAAGTGCGCGACGTCGCCGCCCAGATCGGTCGACGGCTGGGGCATTTGGAGTAGCCCCTCCGCTGGTTGAGCCCTCTCCGCTGGTTGAGCCGTGAGGAGCGCTAGCGACGAACGTGTCGAAACCACGCAGGCCGACGACCGCAACGCACCCCGGGAAACAATCGAAACCACATCTCTTGACCCCACCCTCCAGCACCCCTATCGTTAATATATCAGTTCGCGGCACACTGATATACACGCCGCGTTTGCAACGCCTTGATCAAGGGAGATCCACCCAATGACTTCACCGCGTGTCGTGATCATCGGAGCCGGCATCGTCGGCACCAACCTCGCCGACGAACTCACCATGCGCGGGTGGGACCAGATCACGGTGCTCGATCAGGGACCGCTGCCATTGACCGGCGGATCGTCGTCGCACGCACCCGGTCTGGTGTTCCAGACCAACGCGTCGAAGACCATGACCGAGTTCGCCTCCTACTCGGTGGAGAAGTTCCTGTCGCTCGACGTCGACGGCGAGTGGTGCTTCAACCAGGTCGGCGGCCTGGAGGTCGCCACCACCGACGTCCGACTCAACGACCTGCAGCGCAAGGCCGGCTGGGCGGCGTCGTGGGGCGTCGGTGTCGAAGTGGTCGACGCGGCCGAATGCAAGCGACTGCATCCGTTGATCGACGAATCGCAGGTCCTCGGCGGCCTCTACATCCCGACCGACGGTCTGGCGAAGGCCGCCCGGATCGTGCAGGCGCTCGCCCGGCGCGCACAGTCGCGCGGCGCCGAACTGCGCGGCAACACCAAGGTGATCGGCGTCGAACACGCGGGTGGCAAGGTGACCGGCGTGACCACCGACGGCGGCGTCGTGCCGGCCGACATCGTCGTGTCCTGCGGCGGCTTCTGGGGTCCGATGCTGGGCGAGCTCGTCGGCATGGACGTGCCGCTGCTGCCGCTCGCACACCAATACGTGTTCACCGATCAGATTCCCGAACTCGTCGGCCTGAACACGCCGCTGGCCGAGGCCGGAATGCCGATCCTGCGCCATCAAGATCGTGACCTCTACTTCCGTGAGCATGTCGACCGCATCGGCATCGGTTCCTACGCTCACCGGCCGATGCCCGCGGACATGTCGGCACTGCCGGGCGGCCAGATCGGCCCCGACTCGATGCCGTCGATGCTGACCTTCACGCCGGAGGACTTCGCGCCGTCGTGGGCGGACGCGCAGAAGATGCTGCCATGCCTGTCGCGGGCCAAGATCGACAGCGGCTTCAACGGTATCTTCTCGTTCACCCCCGACGGCGGGCCGCTGATCGGCGAATCGCCCGACGTCGCGGGCTTCTGGATCGCCGAGGCCGTGTGGGTCACCCACTCCGCGGGTGTCGGACGGGCCGTCGCCCAGCTGCTCGTCGACGGTCGGTCGGAGATCGATCTGCACGGGTGCGACGTGCACCGGTTCGAGGAAGTGCAGCTCGATCCCGGTTACGTCAGCGAGACGTCGCAGCAGAACTTCGTCGAGGTGTACGACGTACTGCATCCCCTGGAGCCGCGCAAGTCGCCGCGCGATCTGCGGGTGAGCGCCTTCCACGAGCGTCAGGTCGAGCTCGGAGCCTTCTTCCTGGAGTCCGGCGGCTGGGAGCGTCCGCACTGGTATGAGGCGAATGCCGCACTGCTGGAAGAACTTCCGGCGCAATGGCAGCCACCGGCACGCGACGAGTGGGCGGCGAAGTTCCACTCCCCGATCGCCGCTGCGGAAGCGTGGAAGACCCGCACCGCCGTCGCCCTGTACGACATGACACCGCTCAAGCGCATCGAGGTGTCCGGACCGGGCGCGCTGGACCTCCTCGAACGGTTGACCACCGGGAAGATGGACAAGTCGATCGGGTCGGTGACCTACACCCTCGCGCTCGATTCCACCGGCGGCGTCCGCAGCGACCTCACCGTTACTCGACTGTCCGACAACGTCTTTCAGGTCGGCGCCAACGGCAACATCGACCTCGACTACCTGCGCCGCGAGGCACCGGCCGACGGCAGCGTCACCGTTCGCGATATCACGGGCGGCACCTGCGGCCTGGGTCTGTGGGGTCCGCGGGCGCGCGACGTCGTCGAAGAACTGAGTCGCGACGACTTCAGCAAGGACGGATTCAAGTACTTCCGCGCCAAGCAGGTCCGGATCGCCGGTGTGCCCGTGACGGCGATGCGGCTGTCGTACGTCGGCGAACTGGGCTGGGAGCTGTACACCAGCTCCGACAACGGTTTACGCCTCTGGGATACGTTGTGGAAGGCGGGCGAGAAGCACGGCATCATCGCCGGCGGGCGCGCCGCGTTCAACAGTCTCCGCATGGAGAAGGGTTACCGCTCGTGGGGCACCGACATGACCACCGAGCACGATCCCTACGAGGCCGGGCTCGGCTTTGCGGTGCGAAAAGCCAAGGGAGATTTCGTCGGATCGGCCGCCATCGCAGATATCACCGACGAGACCGTCACCCGCCGACTGTCGTGCGTGATGATCGACGACAAGACCTCCGTCGTGCTGGGTTCTGAGCCGGTGTACGTCGACGACGCGGTGGTCGGGTACGTGACCAGCGCGGCATTCGGCCACACGGTCGCAGCGCCGATCGCCTACGCCTGGCTGCCCGCGAGCGCCGGGGTGGGAACGTCGGTCGAGATCGAATACTTCGGTAAGCGCATCCCGGCGACCGTCGTCGCCGAGCCGCTGGTCGACCCCGACATGATCAAGATCCGCTCCTGAGCGGCCTACATCCGAGTTTGTAGAGAGTTCGCCATGCCACAAACCTTCACCCTCACCCTGAATTGCCCGCAGCGGCCCGGAATCGTCAGGGCGGTAAGCTCTTTCATCTTCTCCCGCAGTTGCGACATCATCGAACATCAGCAGTTCGACGACACGATGGGCAGCTCGTTCTACCTGCGCACCAAGTTCACACATTCGGCCGAAGACCTGAGCACACCGGGACTGACCGACGAGTTCGCCGAGATCGCCGACGAGTTCGGCATGACCTTCCGGTTCGACGACGGTCGGCCGCCGCGGGTGATCGTCATGGTGTCGAAGATGGGCCACTGCCTCAACGACCTCATCTTCCGTTGGCGCGCAGGGACTCTCGGCGGCGAGATCGTCGCGGTGGTCTCCAACCACGAGACTCAGCGACGCATGGCCGAGGCCGCCGACCTTCCCTTCATCCACGTACCGGTGACGCCGGGCACCAAGCCGGAGGCCGAGGCACGTCTGCTGTCGTTGATCGACGAGTACAACGCCGACCTCGTAGTCCTGGCCCGCTACATGCAGGTGCTCTCCGACGAGACCTGCCAGCTGCTGCGTGGCCGCGCGATCAACATCCACCACTCGTTCCTGCCGGGCTTCAAGGGCGCCAAGCCCTACCACCAGGCGTATGACCGAGGAGTGAAACTCGTTGGGGCAACGGCCCATTACGTGACCCCGGACTTGGATGAGGGCCCGATCATCGAGCAGGAAGTGATCCGCATCGACCACTCCTACGATCCGTCGCGCCTGGCGACGGTAGGCCAGGACGCAGAGGCTCTGGCCTTGTCCCGCGCGGTGCGCTGGCACTGCGAGAATCGAGTCCTGTTGCACGACAACAGAACCGTGGTGTTCGCATAGCGACGCTCCGAGGTCGGGGCACTCCATCTGCTGGTTGAGCCGCGAGGAGCCCTAGCGACGAGCGCGTCGAAACCCTTGTACCACAATGCATTTGATGGTAGCGCACTTGTCGAACTGTGATGGAATCGAACATCGAGGCGTGTGCACCCAAAGGTGCACACACGTCACTTGCCGGGTGACATCGACGATAGTGGCGCGGACCGTCGAAAGTCGTTGTAGCTGAGAGGTTTCGACACGGACCTCGGCTAGCGCCTCGGACCGGCTCAACCAGCAGAGGGGCCTACCATCGGTGGATCCAGGCCGAGTGCCGAAGCGAGCTCGCCAAACGTCACCCCCGCTCCCCGAGTGCCGAAGCGAGCTCGCGAGCTTCGGTGTAACGAGGGGTCGGCGAGCCGAAAGACCAAGCCTGACCCGAACCCTGTCGCAGCCAACAGTCCCCCGCTCCCCGAGTGCCGAAGCGAGCTCGCGAGCTTCGGTGTAACGAGGGGGCAGCGAGCCGAAAGACCAAGCCTGAACCGAGCCCTGTCGCAGCCAACAGTCACCCCCCGCTCCCCGAGTGCCGAAGCGAGGAACGAGCTTCGGTGTAACGAGGGGATGGCGAGCCGAAAGACCAAGCCTGACCCGAACCCTGTCGCAGCCAACAGTCCCCCCGCTCCCCGAGTGCCGAAGCGAGCTCGCGAGCTTCGGTGTAACGAGGGGCTCGCGAGCCGAAGGACCAAGCCGGGAAAAGCCTTGCGGCACAATGATCCGTTGTAACCACTGAGACTGATGGGACGCCGCCCCCGAGCAAACACCACCGGCGAGTCTGATGATCAGAACAGCGGATGCCCGGCGCCGAAACCCCGCCCTACACCAGCGCGCGAATGGCCTCTTCGAATCCGGTCACATGGGCCAACGTCAATGTCGCGGCCTTCTCCTCGTCGCCGTCGACGATCGCCTGCAGCAGCGAAATATGTTCGCGCACATGGTCTGCGATATCGGGCAGCCGATCGATGAACAAACACCAGATGCGCGTTGCGTGCCCGTCGAGGCTGACCAGAATGTCCTCGAGGTGTGGATTGCCCGCCGCACGGTAGATCTCACAATGCACACCGACGTCGATGCGAAGGACCTCGCGCGGATCGTCGTCGGCGGTGATCTCCGACAGCACGCTGATCAACTCCGACAACCGTTCTCGCGCCTGCGACGTCGCCACCCGCGCCGCGCGTGCCGCCGCGGTCGGTTCCAGTTGCTTGCGGATCTCGGAGATGTCGGCGAGATCAGTCATGTCGACGATGGTCGCGAACGTTCCGCGCCGCGGATACGCGATCACCAGTCGCTCACGTTCAAGACGCTTGAGCGCCTCGCGCACCGGCGTCCGCCCGAAGCCCAGTTCACCCGCGAGCTGATCGTCGTTGATGGGGTCGCCGGGGCGGATGTCGAGCATGACGAGCCGCTCACGAATCAGGTCGTAGGCGCGGTCGGCGTTGGTGCGGGTATCGGACGAGGCGGTGTCCATGGCGGTGATTGCGCCTCCAAAACCGTTGACACGTGCCGCTTCGGTCATCGCATGCTCCTCGTCAGATGGCTTTCGTCGCCAGCTCACCACTATACGGTAACTGATATATTAGTTTCAATTCAGACTGGAACTCATCAACTCGTAATTCCGTGGGACGCGGCGGACACCAACCGCTCATACAGCGCAGCATCCAGTTCAACCGAGTCACCCGGCAACTCTGCGCGCATCGCGGGCAGTTCGACGCCGAAGTCGTCGTGTAGCCGGTCAAGGTAGGCTGCCATCCGGTTGGGATCACCGACGATCGCGCCCGGATCGAAACCCATGACGCACACACCGATCCCCGGGCTCTCGTCACCGTCGTCGAACGGCGGCGCGTCCACCGAGAACGACGCGCCGGCCAGCGTCGCCAGCAGTTCGACGAGCAACGCGATGTTTCCTCCGCGGTATCCACCAAAGGGCAGCAGCGCACCGTCCATCGCCTGCCCGGCTTCGACGGTCGGTTCGCCGTCAGCGTCGATCGCCCAACCCGGCGGAATCTGTTGGCCGGTCTCGGCTGCGGAACGGATCTTCACATACGCGCTCGCCGACGTCGCCTGGTCGACGACGAACGGCGCACGCCCCGGACGCGGCACAGCGTAGGCCAACGGGTTGGTCCCGAGTAGCCGCCGCGATGACCCACCCAATGCGACCAACGGCGAACTGTTGGCGAAAGCGATTGAGAGCAGCCCGGTTTCGGCGAGGTAGCGCGGGTAGTAGCCCAGTTCGCCGCAGGTATAGCAGTTCCGCAACCAGAGCGCACCGATTCCACGCTCCTCCACGGTGCGTCGCAGTGGGCCCACCGCGGCATGGAAAGCCTTCTGTGCCAGGCCCTCATCGGCGTCGACGATCAGCGTTCCGGTCGTGGGGAAGCTCAGCACCGGCTTCGCTCCGGTCGCCAGCCGGCCGGCGCGAAACGCATCGATGTAGTCGAAGAAGTGCGCGACTCCTACGGCTCTGCTACCCGCGAGCTCCGCGGCGACCGTCGCTGCCGCGAGAGCCTCCGCATCGTCGTCGCCGCCACCTGCGGCCCGCACCGCGGATACGCACAGCACGGTAAGCTCTGCCACCCCGACCGTGGTCACCGGGCACACCGCTGCGACGCGCTCTCGCGCATCCAACTGTCGGACAGTGTGTAGCCGACCGGGAACGGATCGGTCGGATCGAGCCCGACCTGAGACATGTCGGTGATCCACGCCTGCCCGGCGATGCTCGGTACAACGGCGTCGAATTCGCCTACGCGGGTGAGTGATTCGATCGTGCTGTCGAAACGGCTGCCGATGAGCGATTCGTGGATGAAGTTCTCTCCCGGCGCAATCTCGTTGCGGGCGTGCATCACCGCGAGCCGCGCCGATGTCCCCGTACCGCACGGGCACCGGTCGATCCGTCCCGGCGACACGACGACCGCGTTGCGAGCCACAAGCGAATCGTTCTCCCGGCGAACTGGGTTGGTGAACTCG
This sequence comes from Gordonia asplenii, assembly GCF_012933505.1. GTDB lineage: Bacteria > Actinomycetota > Actinomycetes > Mycobacteriales > Mycobacteriaceae > Gordonia > Gordonia asplenii. The sequence continues at coordinate 147,249 of NZ_JABBNB010000009.1, read as the reverse complement.
GTGATGGTGACGCCGGCGAACTGCGGGTTCTCCGGGTGGATCGTGGAAAGTTGTTCGGCCGCCGCAGCTTTGACGCGCTGCCCCATGACACAGATGTCCCGCGCTTCGTCGGGCACCAACTCGAAACCCACACTCGCGGCGTCGACGATGGCGAAAGTCATTCCGCCCCAGGCGACGTCGACAAGCACCGTGCCCAGTCCTTCCACCTCGACGGGCGCATCGAGGTGGTAGACGAACGCGGGTTGGTTGACGAACCGCACGCTGAGAACTTTGCCGTCGCGGCATTCGCACCGCAAGGTGATCAAGCCGGCCGGCGACTCCAGCGTCAACTGGGTGACCGGCTCGGACATCGGGACCATGCCCGTCTCCAACAAGACGGTCGCGACGCAGATCGTGTTACCGCCCGACATCGCCGGGTACTCTTCGGATTCCATGATCACGTAACCCATCGCCGCCTCCGGCCGCGTCGGCGGCAGGACCACGTTGACCGAACGAATCATCGACCCGCGTGGCTCTTTCAGCAGCAATTGGCGGATGTCGTCGCGCTCGTTCTCCAGATACAGACGTTTGTCGAACATGGTCTGGCCGGGAACGTCGCCGATCCCGCCGACGACGACGTTGCCGACTTCGCCGCCGACATGGCAGCCGACGACGTTGAACACTTTGCTAAAGCGCATGGTTGGGGGCCTTTCGTCAGACGTGGCCGGGCCGGGTCGGTGCGTCGTCGGCCGCGGAAAGATCAGATCGCGTTGCACAACCTCGCGGCGTCGAGAATCGCGGCGTGAATGTTGCGGCTCGCCACGGCGTCGCCGATCCGGTAGAGCCGGAAGCGGCCGTCCGGGTTGTGCTCAACCGACTGCGGGCGTTGCGCCAGCAGATCTGCCAGCCCGACCTCGCCGCGGTTGATCGACTGGGGCACAAGCGAATCGTACAGATCGCAGTCGGGACGAGTGCCGTGCTCGATGACGACGGTGTCGACGATCCGGGTACTCGTGATCGCGGCGTCCTCGACACGCAGAGTGACCGCGAGCCGACCGTCGCGCCGCTCGACGCCGACCAGCTGGTGCAGCGGGGTCATTCGCACGTTGTTCTCGGCGAGCATCGCGAAATACGCTACGCCGGGCGATGATCCGACATCGGGCGCGACGGTTTTGCCCTCGGTCACATACTCGATGTTCGACGCCGACGCGGTCATCGCCTCGACGGCGTCGAGCGCCTGATGCCCACCGTGATCGTCGTATACGAGCACATCTCCGCGCGGCTTACGCGCGCCGGACAGGATATCCCACGTGTCGATCGCCAAATCGGTTCCAGTGGCACCGATCTCGATGTCCGGTAGCCCGCCGGTCGCGAGGATGATCACGTCGTAGCCCGCACCGGCGAAATCGCCCGGCTCGACGTAGTGGTTGAGGAGAAGATCGACGCCCAATCGCTTGCATTCGTCGAGCCGCCAGTCGACGATGCCGATCAGGTCGCGGCGTCGGGCCGAGAGCGCGGCCAGCGCGATCTGCCCGCCGACGCTCGCATTCGCCTCGAACAGGGTCACCGCGTGACCGCGTTCGGCCAGCACGCGCGCCGCCTCGAGTCCACCCGGACCCGCACCGACCACCGCACACTGCTTGACCGTCGTCGACGGCGAAACCACCTGCGGGAGTTCACGTTCTCTACCGGTCGCCGGGTTGTGGATGCACACCGCCGAGCCCGCCGAATAGATGCTGTCCAGGCACATGCTGGCACCGACGCAGGGGCGCACCTGTTCGGCCCGACCCTGCGCGACCTTCAGCGGCAGATTCGGATCGGCCATCAGCGCCCGCGTCATCCCGACGAGGTCGAGTAGCCCTTCGCTGATCGCATACCGCGCAGTCGCGGGATCAGCGATCCGCGCGGCGTGCATCACCGGGACGTCGACGTTCTTGCGCACCCAGCCGGCGAACTCCAGATGCGGGCTGGCCGGCGTCGCCATCGGCGGAATGGTCTTGGCGAGTTCGGCGTCGGTGTCGACGTACCCGCGAATGATGCTGAAGAAGTCGATTCCGTTGTCGGTGAACGCTTTTGCGATTCGGATCGCGTCGTCGGGGCCGTTGCCGTCGGCGCGCTGCTCGTCGAAGCTCATCCGGACGCCGACGATGAAGTCGCCGCCGACCGCGCTGCGGACCGCACGGATCACCTCGAGCGGGAACCTCATGCGGTTCTCCAGCGACCCACCGTACTCATCCTGTCGGAAGTTGCGCGCCGGTGACAGGAAGACATCCAGCAGATGCCCTGCCCAGCAAGAGATTTCGACGCCGTCGAGGCCGCCTTCCTTGCAGCGCAGCGCGGTCTGCGCGAAGTCGCGGGTGATGCGCTCGATGTCGACCTTCTCGGCCGCCTTCGAAAAGGCCCGGTGCGCGGATTCCCGGGTGCCGCTCGCCGAGATGGCCGGAACCCAGTTGCCCGCATAGTTGTAGGTTCGTTGCCCGAGGTGTGTGAGCTGGGTCATCACCGCGGCCCCCTGCTCGTGGACGTCGTCGGACAGCGCACGCAGGTATCCAACGGCCTCGTCGCGGTACAACTCGAGATTGCCGAAGGACGGCGTCGAATCGGGGCTGACCAGCGCGCTGCCGCCGATCATCGTCAAAGCCACACCACCCCTTGCCTTTTCGCGGTGGTAGGTGCGGTAGCGCTCCTTGGGAAGGCCGTCTTCGCCGTAGGCGGGCTCATGCGAGGTGCTCACAATGCGATTACGCAGGGTGAGATTCTTCAGGGTGAACGAAGTGAAGAGCGGATCGGTCATGTCTCGTGCGTCCTGTCGCTCAGAACTCGACGACCGAGCGCAACACGTCGCCACGATGCATGGCGTCGAACGCCTTCTCCACGGCGTCGAGGGAGATCCGTTCGGTGACGAACTTGTCGAGCGGGAGCCGGCCCTGTTGGTACAGGTCGACGAGCATCGGAAAGTCCCGCTCGGGCAGGCAGTCGCCGTACCACGAAGATTTCAGCGAGCCGCCGCGCGAGAAGAAGTCGATCATCGGCATGTCCAACCGCATCTCCGGCGTCGGAACACCGACGAGGACGACGGTGCCCGCCAGGTCACGCGCATAGAACGCCTGCTCCCACGTCGCCGGTCGGCCCACCGCGTCGACGACGACGTCGGCACCGAAGCCGCCGGTCAGTTCCTGGACGGCTTCGACGACGTCGGTGGCCGTCGCGTCGACGGTGTGAGTGGCGCCCAACCCGAGTGCTGTGGTCAGCTTCCGCTCGTCCCGGTCGATGGCGATGATCGTCGTCGCACCGGCCAGGCGGGCACCCATGATCGCGGCGCCTCCGACGCCGCCGCAGCCGATGACCGCGACGCTGTCGCCGCGGGAGACGTTTCCGGTGTTGACGGCCGCGCCGAGTCCCGCCATCACGCCGCACCCGAGCAGCCCGACCACAGCCGGATCGGCCGACGGATCGACCTTGGTGCACTGACCGGCCGCCACCAGCGTCTTGTCCGCGAAAGCGCCGATACCCAGGGCGGGAGTCAGCTCGGTGCCGTCGTCGAGAGTCATCTTCTGCGTCGCGTTGTGGGTGTCGAAGCAGTACTGCGGACGCCCGCGCTTGCAGGCACGGCACTCTCCGCACACCGCGCGCCAGTTCAGAATGACGAAGTCGCCGACGGCGACGGACTCGACGCCCGGGCCGACCTCGTCGACGACACCCGCCGCCTCATGTCCGAGGAGAAAGGGAAAGTCGTCGTTGATGCCGCCCTCGCGGTAGTGCAGGTCGGTATGGCACACCCCGCATGCCTGCACCTTGACGATCACTTCGCCTGGTCCCGGATCCGGGATGGTAATCGTCGCGATCTCTACCGGCGCGCCCTTCGAGCGGGCGATCACGCCTCGAACCTGCTGCGACATGGGGTACTCCTCTTCACGGTCGTGCTGTGCTCATCCGCATGGCTGTTGCGGTGACTTCGAAAAGGATGTTCGACCCGAGGCCGAGTGCGCTAGATCTCTCCGATCCCTGCACCGCTGAGTCAGAAGTAAGTAGGGTCGGGAGAGTGAAAGCCGACGTCCCGGGTCTGCAGCCCGGTGACCGCGAGGCGCTGCGCCGGATCGCCCGTTCGCGGCGAGTCCCGCACGGGCTGGCCACCCGCGCCCAACTCGTCGTCGACTGCGCCGACCTCGGCATCAGCGGCGCCGCACAGCGCGCGTCGGTCAGCGAGACCACCGCCGCCAAATGGTGGCGGCGATATCGCGAGGGCGGAATCGGGGCACTCCACGACGTTCCGCGCCGGGGCCGCCCGACGGCACCCGACGACGTGGTGCGTCGGGTGCTCGGCTGCGCACTCGAGGATCCCCCCGCCGGAGCCGCCCGGTGGTCGACGAGGACGATAGCCGACGCGACCGGCGTCAGCCAGGCGTCGGTGAGCCGGATCCGACGTCGGAGCTTCCCCAAGGAGTCTCCGATATCACCTCTCCTGCAACAACTTTCGACCGCGATCCTCACCTATGTCGACGTCGGCGAGTCGGGCTGCGCAGTGGGATTCGCGGCGTCGAACGGCGAATCCGCCGTCGAGCGGGATCCGCCGCCCGCACTCGCCGACGCCGTGGAAACCGTCGTCTGTGCGCGGTTGCTCCGGCCGACATACGACGCCCGGGCGACGACTCTGCTGAATCGACTCACCCGCCACGTGTCGGGGCCGATGACCGTGATCGTCGACTGCGAGATCGATGACGCTGCGCGACAATGGATCTCCCGGCATCCCGATGTCGATGTCGATGTGCACCATGTACCCGGCGCCGACTGGTTGACCATGCGCCAAGCCATCTGGGACACAATAGATCTCAGCCAGGCGACTCAACTGCGGGAGGTACAGCAACTGATTCGCGCTGCGCGCCGCGATGGTGTGGAGGAGTTCTCCTGGTGGCGCACAACCGATCCCGCGTCGGTTCTGCGCACCGCGTCGGTCGCGGCGAAGGAACCGCCGGGTGGGGATCTGTCGTACGTCGTGCGCGGCATCTGCATGGCGTTGTCGGCGGGCGATCTGAGCGCGGGAGACGCGGTGTCGCCTCGGTCGATTGCACGGTTGTCGGGGGTGTCGCCGGGCCGGGTGGCCGATGCCCTGGCCGTGATGGCCGAGGACGCGCTGATCGATCGACAGTCCGGTCGCTACCTGATCCCCGCCCTGACGACCCGAGATGTCATCGAAACATACACTGCGCGTGGACTTCTCGGCACAGCGATCGCCCGTCGGCTAGCGTCCGACGAGTCCGAGTTGCCACCCGTCGTCGAAGAACAACTCGCGGGTATCGCACGCTGTCACGAGTCCGGTCGACTGTCGGAGGCCTCGGCCATCGACCTCGACCTGCAGGACGAACTCGCCCGCGCCTGCGGCATGCCGCGCATCGGCGCGATGTTCATCCGACTCACTCTTCAACTGCGGTTGTTCATCGCCATCTTCGGATTGCACTACCGGTATCCGACGGCGGAGATCCTCGCCGACGACGGACTGATTCTCGCCGAGATCCGGCGCGGGGATCCCGAAGCGGCGGTCGCGGCTTGGCGCAGAAAGATCGACAACTGCGCGCAATACATGTTGAACTTCGCGACGGAACGGCCAGTAAAGTCCTAGCTACTTCGACTGAAAGAGTCGTCATATGCTGGTTCAGCCTTGGTTCAGCCTGGATCCACCGGCCGAAGCGCCGCTCTGCTGGTTGAGCCGGACGAGGCGCTAGCCGAGTCCGTGTCGAAACCTCTCAGCCACAACGACTTTCGACGGTCCGCGCCAATATCGGAGATGTCACCCGGCAAGTGACGCGTGTGCACCCATAGGGTGCACACGCCTCGATGTTCGATTCCATCACAGTTCGACACGTGCGCTGCCATCAAATGCATTGTGGCTGAGAGGTTTCGACACGCTCGTCGCTAGCGCTCCTCGCGGCTCAACCAGCAGATGGGGCCTACCGTCGGTGAATTCAGGCTCAACCAGCGGAGGGGGTGTCTTCGGTGAAACCAGGCTCAACTAAGGCTCAACCAGCAGGCGACTGAGCCGGGGGCCGACTTTCAGGTCAAAGTAACTACGGCACACTCTTCACTGACTCAACGTCGCCGGCCGAGGTCCGCGGTCAATCGGCCGAGTTCTTATCTCGGCGCCGCTTGCGGGCTCAAAGCATAAGTGCCGAAAGGACTTTGACGTTGCGGCCGATGGATGGTCGAGTGCCCGGCGAGGCGTTGGCCAAGTGTCGCAATTGAACGGTGCGGGTACTGCGGCCCTCTGGCCCCCGACCGACCGATTGCACTCTGCCCCGTCACCGGCGCCGAGGGAACATTCACCCCGCCACCGCTGAGCAGGCAGATTTCAGGTCCAGCGCACTCTGCCCGGGCGAATCACACTCACCACAACCTCAACACCGGGTACGCGTCAGTGCCCAAACGCATGCACCATCCATTCGTTGTCACCGGTGGGGCAGGTGATGCACAACGGGGGTAAGTCAGGTGCCCGCCCACTGTACCGCGGGCGAGTGAGACGCCGACGAACAGTTCACCTCGTTTCCTCACAGACACCTCGCCGTTGACGGCGGGTGTGCGCGAGGAAACGAGGTGGACGCGACGGTCATGGACAACCACGGCACCCAACCCCGACAACGGGCCGGGCGTATCACTGATGGAGATATGCTGGCGGGCTCGCTGCACTCGCACGACGACACTCGACCAACCACGGGCCGCAGGGCGATGTGGCGCGCACGTTAGGGTGACGTGGTGAGTACCAACGGCGATAGCACGGTTCGGTCGGTCAACCGCGCGGTGTCGATTCTGCAGGTACTTGCGCGGGGCGCGGCCGGAGTCACCCAGATCGCCGACGAGCTCGCCATTCACAAATCGACCGTGTTCCGACTGTTGGCGACACTCGAGGCGCGTGGGCTCGTCGAGCAGAGCGTCAATCGGGGCGAGTACTTTCTCGGTTCCGGTATCGCCGAACTCGCCGCGGGTGCCGTCCGCCGCCACGACCCGAATGTACTCAGTCGGCCGATCTGCCAGGATCTCGCCGATGAGGTCGGGGAGACCGTCAACACCTCCGTGCGCGACGGCAGCGACCTGATTTCGATCGATCAGGTCATCGGCGGGTCGGCGGTGACCACCGTCAACTGGGTGGGGCAACGTACGCCGCTGCATGCGTCGTCGGCGGGCAAGGTGTTCTTGGCGGCGCTGCCCGACGATGAGCTGACCGCGATTCTCGACGGCGACCTGCATCGGTTCACCGACCACACCGTCACCGATCCCGGCACCTTGCGGATGCAGCTGGAGCAGGTGCGCGAACAGGGCTATGGGTACACCTTCGACGAACTCGAAATCGGGCTGGGCTCGATCGGTGCACCCATCCGCTCATTGCGCGGCGACGTCGTGGCCGCGGTCTCGTTGTCGGGCCCGACGTTCCGCGTCAACCCGTCGACCCTGCCGGATCTCTCCGATCGCGTCAAAGCCGCCGCTGCCGCGATCTCCGAACGAAACGGCTTCCCGACGCCGGGCTAGGCTAGCCCGGGCCAGATCGACCCGACCCGACGAACCACCGTCGAATCAGATGTCGATCTTGAGGTCGCCTAGCGGCCGCGAACAACAGACCAGGATCTTGCCGTCGCGGATCTCGCGCGGCCGGATGCCGCCCTGATGCTCCATGTCGACGGCGCCGTCGAGCAATCCGACCTTGCACGTGCCGCACATTCCCTGCCCGCACGCCGAGGCCAGTCGGACGCCCGCGGCGAGCGCGGCGTCGAGGACACTCTGGTCGGGACCGCAGGTGATCGTCTGGCCCCGCTTGACGAACTCGACCGAGTACCCGACCGTGGCCGGCCCGCTCGATGCGTCGGGTGGCGCGGGAGTGCTGACCGGGACGTCGAACGAGAAGCTCTCCTCGTGATAGCGGTCCATGTCGAACCCGACGTCGGTGAGGATCTGCCGCACCGACGCCATATACGGTGCGGGGCCACAGGTGTAGACGATTCGTTCGTGCAGGTCGGGGACCAGCGCCGACAACAGGCCCGTCGACAGTCGCCCGCGTGGTCCCGTCCAGATCTCCGACGGGTGGTGGTCCTCGCACACGTTGGTGACATGAATCCCGGCCTGGTCAGCGGCGATCCCCGCGAGCTCCTGTCGAAAGACGATGTCGACCGGGGTGCGGGCGCTGTGCACGAAGGCGACGTCGGCGTCGGCGCCGAGGTCAACCAGGGTCCGGGTCATCGACATCAGCGGCGTGACGCCGCTACCCGCGGACAGAAACAGGTACTTCGGCGCGAGCGGCGAGGTGAGCGTGAACGCTCCGCCGGGCGCCGCGACCAGCACCGACATACCGGCTCGCAGGTTGTCGTGCAGCCAGTTCGACACCGGACCGCCCGGGACACGCTTGACCGTGATCGAGATCCGGTGCGGTCGGGTCGGCGGCGACGAAATGGTGTAGCAGCGTTCGATGTGTGCGCCGTCGATCTGCAGACACAGGGTCAGGAACTGCCCCGGCTCATGCCGGAACACCTGACCCGGCGGCGGCGCGAAAACGAACGACTTGATGTCGTGGGTGATGTCGCGCACCGCGATACAGGTCAGTTCGACCCGGCTGTCCTCGCTCCAGCATTCGACGATCGTCGGTGCGAGCAGTTCGGCTTCCATTCGTTCCAATTCTGCGATCGTCATCAGTTGGCTCCGGGCAGTAGTGCCGCCAGCCGGCCGATGTACCAGCTGACGAAGGATTCGACGTCGTTCTCGACGGTCGAGTAGCGGCCCGGCAGATAGCCGGGGTCGGTGACACCGCGCTGAGTGCGCTCGACAAGGGAACGGTCCTCGTCATTGGTCGACCGCCAGACCAGTGTCAGATCGTCGACGTTGTAGTCGACGCCTTCGACGGCGTCTTGGTGCACCAGCCACGTCGTCCGGACCAGTGTCTTGTCGACGCCGACGGGCAGGGCGGAGAACACGGTGACGTGATCGCCGAGGAAGTGGAACCACGCATTGGGCTGCGTGTGCAGTGAGAAGTCACCGAACTTGACGTCGACTCGGTCGCTGACCAGGACACTGCACAGGCTTTCACCGTTGCTGCCGTACGACGCTCCGACACCGTCGAGCGGGAGATGCTGAATCTGGAAACCCGACACCCGCGTGTCGAGTTCCCGCCGGTCACCGCGTGGAAAGGACGCCAGCTCGCAGGTCGCGTCGAGTGCGGCGGCGGCCGTCTGGAAACGATCGAACAGCGGTCGCTGACGAACCGGGACCTCGTGCGCGGCGAAGCGGTTGAACGGGAAATAGGCGCTGGTCAGCTCCGGATGGTTGGCCTCGCAGTGGTGGCACTCGCGATTGTTCTCCATCACCAGCTTCCAGTTGCCGTCCTCGATCGTCTCGGTCTGGTGGGCGACCTTGGCATTCTTGGCGTCGAACGGCAGCAGGAACGGCTCGATCATGGCTACGACGTCGTCGAAGTCGACCGGCGGTTCGTCGGCGAGGCAGATGTACACCAGCCCGGCGACGGTCTTGGCGTGCACCGCTCGCAGGCCGAACTGCGACTTGTCGAACGGTTCGGCCTGTTCCTCGGCGAAGCGCAGCGAGCCGTCGGTGCCGTAGGTCCACTGGTGATACGGGCAGACGATGTTGCCGACCGACCCGCACCCCGCGTCGAGCAGGCGCGCACCGCGATGCCGGCAGATGTTTCGGAACGCGCGGACCTCGCAGTCGTCGTCGCGCAGCACGATGACCGACTGTGCCCCGACGTCGACGGTGAGGTAGTCGCCTTCCTCCGGGATCTCGGCTTCCGCGGCGACGAAGATCCAGTGCCGCCCGAAGATCAGGTCGAGGTCGACGTCGTAGATCTCGCTGCTGGTGTAGAAGGGCGCTTCCAGGCTGTATCCCGGTGTCCGGCGAGCGACGAGGGTGGCGACGTCGAGGTCACGGACGAGGGTTCGGGTCACAGGTCACTCCTTGGGGGGCTTCGAGGTGAGTGCTTCGAGTCGGGGCATCGACTCGGGGGCTTCGGGCGCGACGACGTCGGCCACCGGCGGCTGAGCAGCTTCGCCGATCGTCGCATTCTTTGAAACAATTTCGCTGTACGGAACAGTGTGAAGGCAACGGCGAGGCGCTGTCAATAGTCGATTTCTGGCGTCTACCAGTCGTTATTGCGAGCGTCGACCGCGTTTGGCCGGTTTGCGAATTCCCGCGCTCGCCGCGAGATCCTTCGCCACGCGTGCCGGACTCTTCGTGCCCTTCGCACGACTCGAATCGGACTCCGAATCGACCGGCTGACGCTGCGCGGCCAACAGTTGCGCCGGGTGCATGTGCGCCACACGATCCATCCGCTTCTGAATCGCCGCGATCTCCCGCACGGTGCCGTCGACGACACTCTGGTCGATGGTCGACATCTCGTCGAGGTCGAGGATATCGTCGGGTGTGCGGCCCGCCTCGACCTGCCGAAGCTGGTGCTCCAGGCGGAGGAATTGCAGCGTCTCGAAGGCTTCGATCAGCCGCGTCGCGTCACGTTGGGGCAGCAGTCTGGAACCGGCCGCGGCACGTAGTCGGTCGGTGGTCTGCAGTTCGGTGGACCCGACGCCCAGAGCCGACCACCGCGCGATGTTAATGATCGGCGCCAGCCCGCGTGCCTTGACATCGAAGTTCTCACCCCGGCCCGCCAGCTTGTCCCGCATCGTGCTGATCTTCGCCCGCCGGGCGAGAGATTCGTAGAGCAACATCTCCATCGTCGCCGGATGCCGGTTGAAGTCGGCGAACACACGCGCGGGTTCGGGCAGGCCGGGATCTCCGAAGATGGGCCGCGCGTCGACGAGCAGCGGGGCCATGACGGTGCCCTGATTCTCCTGCGGCCGCGCCAACCAGCCGGTGGCCGCTTCCCGCCACTGCGAGTGGGTACGCGAGAAGCCTTCATGCATCGGAAACGCCCGATGCGCGTCGACGCTGATGCCGCATTGCGTCAGCACCTCTCCGACCTCCCCGAACACCTCGCGGTAGCGGGGGATGTCGTCGGCGTAGGCGTCGTCGAAAGTCACCGCCGCGTCGACGTCGGAAGACGGCACGGCTTCACGCCGACCATTGCTGCCGAGCGACAGCCAGGTGAACGCGTCGGTCGTCAGGTCGCTGTGTGCGTCGAAGACGAGGGTGAGCGCGCGCCGCACGATCGAGTCGACTATCGCCGAGTTGACCGCGATCACTCGGTCGGCGGTGAGTCCGCGCTCGAGGATGTCGGCAAGCATCGCGGGGACCGTCCGGGCTCGGAGGATGAGGTCACCCGTGGTGTGTGCGCGGCGAATCTGCTCGTTGATGCTGACCCCGGCGGTTGTCGAGGCGAACACGAAGTCGCGCTCGCCGACGGCACCGCGCAGGTCGCCGTCGGCGCTGGTCACCAGAAGGAACTGGACATCGTGGTCGAGCATCTCGATGAGCGCGTCCGCCGACGTCGTGTCCGCCGACGTCGTCGGAGCGGGATGGATCATCACATCACACGCGGGTGAGTCGACAGACACCCCTTCGGCGATGACCCGTCGACGCAGGATTTCGTCGGTGACCAGGCCGAACCGCCCATCGCCGGTGTCGACGGCCGCATACGGGAGGCTCCGCTCGGTCATTTTCCGGGCCAGCTCGGCGACCGAATCGGCGGCGTCGACGAGCAGCGGTTCGGTACGCACGAGGTCGGCGACGACGGTGAACATCGGCGGCCCCGACGCGAGACGGCGAGCGTGCGCGATGTGGTCGGCGAGGAAGCGCGCACCGTCACGCGAGGCGAATGCGGGCATCACGACGTCGAGCGGAAACCGGGCGACGGCGGCCGCGGTCCGCGCGGTCACCCGCGGACCCGATGCGCGGCCGGCCAGCGCGGCGGAGAATCCGAATGCGTCGCCGGGACCGAGTTTCTCGCCCGGACCGGACCCGATGCGGTCGGCGTCGAGCCAGACGTCGACCTCGCCGGAGAGGACGACGAAGATGTCGGTCGGCGGTTGCGCGAACGCGTCGATCACCAGCGCGCCGACCGGTACGTCGTCGACTCTCGCCGCCGCGACGGCGATCGCAAGATGCTGCGGACTCAGTGCGTCGAACGGACGACAGCCCATCAGGAAATCAGCCAGACCGGCCGGCGAGGCGGGATCTGTTCCATCCACCGACAACGGAATTCCTTTCGAACGGAAGCGGAGCAAAGATTCGACGTCGCGCCTCAATCGCAGTTCGGCCGCTCCGACGTCGTCAGCACGAGTGCCTGCCAGTCCGGTTCGGGCCGCGTCCCGTGTCCGGGGTCGACGCCGATCACGCGTCCGCCGAGCAGCCGCGTCTCTTCGTGATGTCGCTGCGCGTCGAAGCTGGTCGCTGGAGTGTCGCACGGACCGTGCGAACCCGAGTGCCCGTGAATCTGACTGAACGGCATCGTCGTGTCACGCCATCCGGGCAACAGTTCGGACCCACGTTCGGCCCAGATCGGACCGACCGTCGGATTCGGCGGACCGCCGCCCAGCATGCTTCCGCCTCCGTAGAGGACCGCGGAACCCTCGCGTGCCATCGCATTGATCCGCCGGGCGGCGTCGACGACGTCGGGGGTGGCGTCGAGGTACTCCCGCCAGAACGACTCGGTGATCCCGGCGTGAGTGATCAGAAAGTCTTCGTCCGGCGTGCGCACGGCGACGGCCACCCGCGCGAGATCATCACGCCACCATCTGCGCAGGGTACGTCGGGCGCCGAGGCCCAACTGCTCCGACCAGTCGAAAACCGGCTCGCGCAGGTAGTAGACCTCGTGATTGCCGATCAGTTGAATCCATTGCTCGGGTTGCGCCCACAGATACCGGTCGACGAGCTCGAGCACGCCGTCGGAATCGGGACCGCGGTGCACCAGGTCTCCGACCTGGACCACGACCAGATCGTCGGGCAATCGCCCGCGCCCGGTCGCGCCCAACCGATACAACTCTCGTCGCAATTCATCGCGGTGTCCCCCGACATCGCCGATCACGGCGACACGCACTGCCATCGCGTCTCCTTCTACCTCGAAAGCGTCGGCGCCGAACCGACCCGGGCCCCTTCGAGTGTCGCCCGAAGTGGCCCGAGTCGTTCGAGAATCTGGCTCAACTCAATGGCTGAAGTTCTCGGCCATCTCACTGAGACTCTTGCCGCCGGTCTCCGGTGCGAGGACCTGCGAGAGCGCAGCGCCGGCGAAGGCGATGACCGCGGCGATGAACATCGTGGTCGAAAATCCCAGATGTTCGAGGGAGATCGGGATGAGAAACAGGCCCGCGGCAGCACCCAATCGGCTGACGGCGGCGGAGAATCCGGTTCCGATTCCGCGAACCTCGGTCGGGAACACCTCACTCGGATACACGGTGGTCATCACGTTGTACATGGCGTTGACGAAGGAGAACGCGAGGAACAGCAGCAGCATGACGACCGGCGGCGCACCCGCCCAAAGACCGATGATGACCAGTAGAGCGCCCGCGATCCATTGCGTCGGCACTGTGAGAGTGCGACGCCTGACCTTGTCGACGATGAGTGTCGTGACGATGACACCGATCAGGGCGAACACCGACAGACTGATTCCGCCCAGCAGCCCGGTCAACCCGAATCCGGTCAGTAGATCGTTGGCGAAGGTGGCGATCGCGAAGTACGGCGTGACCGCACACGCCCAGAAGCCCGCCATGAACACGGTGGAACGCCAGATCGACGGCGAGAACAACATCGCGAAGCTACCCGCGGGTCCGCCGCTCTTCGCCTTGACCATGTCCGTCATGTAGTCGGTGTCGAGATAGCGCCCGACGATGCCCTTCGCGTCGGCCGTTCTTCCCTTGCTCCACAGCCAACGCGGAGATTCCGGCAGACCGATTCGGCCGAGGAGGATGAGAATGGCGATCGGGGTGCTGGTGCCCAGAATGATGTTCCAGCTCACCCCGGCCTGATCGAGGTAGTAGCCGACGACGAAGGCGACACAGAAGCCCAGGTACCACGCGATGATCGTGCAACCCAGCAGTCGGCCACGCAGATGGGCCGGTGCGAATTCCGCCAACAGCGGCCACCCGACTGCATACTCGACGCCGACGGCGATCCCCATCGCAAGCCTGACCAGGAACAGTTCCGTCGGGGTCTCCACGAAGAACTGTGCGGCCGAGGCGATCGTGAACAGGCTGACGTCCCAGAACAGCAGCGGCTTGCGCCCCAGCTTGTCGGCCAGCCACCCGCCGATCGGCGACCCGATCATGATGCCGATCAGAGCCGACGCCGCTTCGAGCCCGATCCAGGCCGTCGTCATGCCGGCGACTTCGTGTTCGATGGTGCTGGTGATGGGCCCGATGATGCCGAGGATGTAGCCGTCGAGAAGCATTCCCGCCACCAGAACGACGATCAGCCGGATCTGGAACCGCTTGCGGTACGCCTCGGTGGTCACTTCGCCGGGCAATTCGCTCGGATCAGCGGTGGTATCTCCTATCGATGACATTATCGGCACCTCTCGCAGTGGTGTACAGGCCTCGATGACATGGCACTTCTCCTAGGTTCCAGGAACTGGCGACTGAGGGTGGGATGTGACGCGCGTCTCAGTAGACTAAGATGTGATCACAGATTACACAAGTGGAGATGTCGGCCGACGCCGACGACAGCCCTGGGACCACCCGCCCCGAAAACGACGAAATCCCCTGGTCAGAACTGCTGACCAGGGGATGGGAGAAAGTCTTCGTCAGTCGGCGTGCACGCCCGACTCCGCCTCCAACGCCGCGCGGAGGCGGTCTGTTACGGCCGTGATCGACATCGCCGTGATCGACGCCGCAGTCTCGACGTCGCGGCGTCGAGCGGCGTCGATCAACTCCGCCTGATACCGCCACAGCGCGTCGCCGTCGGCGGCCTGCTCCAAAGCGGCATGCGCACCCATGATCTTGTACAGCCGACAGTGACTCCACAGGCCGGCGATGGTGTCCACCAGAACCCGATTGCCTGCGGCGCGGTAGAGAATCGCCAGCAGCGCCTCGTCCCGATCGATGTGCCCGACGACGTGGCGCTGATCGATCGCCGCGCGCATCGACTCGAATTCGACTTGCATGCGATCACAGTCGTCCGCCGAGATACTCGCTACTCCCAGTCGCGCGGCTTCGACTTCCAACAGTCGCCGCACGTCGTAGATGTCGACGAGTTCTTCGACACTCACCGACTTCACCACGGCGCCCTTGTGCGGCACCCGCTCAGCCAGCCCCGCCTCCTCGAGGCGCCGAATCGCCTCGCGCACCGGCATGACGCTGGTTCCGACCTGCGCCGCGACGTCGCGCACCCGTAGCCGCGCGCCGCCCGGCAGCTCACCCGACATGATCGCATCGCGCAGAACCCCATAGACCTGGTCGGCCATCAGCGTCGGTTCCACCCGTCCTGTGATCACAGATTGAATCGTAGCCCGCAGATCGATCCGCCCAGGAGCCGACTCGACCTCCTCCTTGCGTGATTTGTGATCACATCGTACGGTGATGGCACTCACACATCGGCTAAGGCAAGAGAAGGGTGTCGCGATGAAAGACGTAGTGATCATCGGTGGCGGAGTAGCAGGTCTCGCGGCGGGATGGCGACTGCGCCACTGGGACGCCCTGCTCCTCGAATCCGACAGCCGCGTCGGCGGACGCGTCCGTTCCGAGCGTCGCGGACAGTACTGGCTCAACTGGGGCGGACACGTCTACGCGGGCGGAAACTCCTCGACGGCCTGGCTGCTCGACAATGTCGGAATCGACGCGATGAACGTCCCCGGCTCACTGACCGGTCTGTCGATGAACGGCAAGTTGCTGCTGAACAAGCGCGTCGAGACGTTCCCGTTCCGGGTACCGATGCCGATGTCGTCGCGGGTCGGCATCATCAAGACCGGCGCGAAGGTCGGCCTCGCCGTCGCGAAGTACGCGCGGATCGTCGGGCTCCGTGCCGGTGAAACCGAAGGCGCACGGCAGCAGCGCGTCTACGACTTCATGAACGACCGAACCTTCGCCGACTACGTCGGCGACCTACCGGACGACGTCGAGGCCCTCTTCAAACCGACCGTCACCCGGTCGGCGGGCGACATGGACGAACTCTCCGCCGGTGCCGGTGTCGGGTACTTCAGTCTGGTCTGGGGCATCGGAGCGGGGCTGACGAAGAACATCGTCGGCGGGCCGTCGACGCTGACCGAAGCCATCGCAGCGTCGCTCGGCGACAAATTACAACTCGGCGCACGGGTCCACGAGGTGGTCCAGCGACCGCACTCGGTTGTCGTCCGCTACCGCCGCGACGGAATCGACCACGAGGTGGAGGCCCGCACCGCTGTCCTCGCCACCCCCGCGACGGTGAGCCATCGGATCGCGGTCGACATCGACTCCGACGTCCGCGAGGCCCTCGGCCAGGTCAAGTACGGTCCGCACGTGTCGGCGGCATTCCTCACCGACGAAACCACCCGGCAAGTGTGGGACGACTCGTACGCCATCGCCACGCCGAAACGATCGTTCAACGTCGTGATCAACCCGGCGAATGTCGTGCGCAGTTTCGACCGCGCCCGGCAGCCCGGCGGCAGCATCATGACCTTCTCCCCCGCTGGCCTCGGTCGGCGCCTGCTCGACGTCGACGACGCCGACATCATCGCCACCTACCTCGACGACCTCGACGACATCTTCGGAGACTTCTCCGGCAAGGTCGTCGAGGCGTCGGTGGCCAAGTGGGCGGACGGCTCGCCGTATTCGTTCCCGGGCCGGGCGAAGCTACAGCCGACGCTCACCCGACGAGGCGGACGCATCTTCCTCGCCGGCGACTACCTCGGAACCCTCTACACCGAGTCGGCGATCGGCTCGGCACTCAGCGCGGCCCAGGAAGTCCAGAGCGTGCTCGCAACAGAACGTCAGCGCAGCCAACCGAAACTCAGCGTCGCCGCAGGCGACTGACCCACCGAAGCTACTTGTACCGCAAAGGAGAATCCAGCATGTCCCTGCAGCTCAGCGGCGTCCTCTCGGCGCTCGCCACCCCCTTCACCGCCGACGATGACATCGATGTGACCATGCTTCGGGCGGTGGTCGACCGCAACATCGACGGCGGCGTCGACGGCGTCGTCGCGTGCGGATCGACCGGCGAATTCGCCGCGATGACCGGAGCCGAACGACGCCTCGTCGTCGAAACGGTGATCGACCAGACCGCCGGACGAGTTCCCGTCGTCGCCCAGACCGGGGCGGTGAGCACGCGCGAGGCCATTGCTCTGTCGCAGCACGCGCAGGACGCCGGGGCCTCGGCGCTGATGGTGGTGGCGCCCTACTACGAGGCGCTCACCCTCGACGAAACGGTCTCCTACCTGCGTACCGTCGCCGACTCGGTCGACCTTCCGATCATGCTCTACAACCTGCCCGACGCCACCGGCGTCAACCTCGACCCCGACACCGTCGGCGCGTTGGCCCGCGACGTCGACAACATCGAATTCATCAAGGACACCAGCGCCGACATGGCTCAGGCGGGCAAGCTCATCCACCGCCACGGCGACGTGATCTCGACCTTCGTCGGCTGGGACAGTCTGGGGCTGATGGCGATGTCCGAGGGTGCGGCAGGTGTGATGGCCGGAACCGCCAATGTGTTTCCCGCGCATCTCACGTCCATTCACCGCGCGCTGAAGTCGGGCGATCTCGAGCGCGCCCGCAAGGAATGGGACCACCTGTATCCGCTCGTCGACGCCATCATGTCGGCACCGTTCATCGCGGCGGTCAAATGCGCGGTCAATGCGACCGGTTTCCCGATCGGCAAACCGCGGCTGCCGCTGCACGAGGTCGACGCCGACACCGCGGCCCGCATCACCCGACTCGTACACGAACTTCTCTGAACCCCGACCGTCCCGGAGGCCCACCCATGTCTGCTCCCACCCACCCCGATGTCGACGTTCGACGCGTCGACGCGGCGCCGATCTCCGCCGCCGAGCTTCCGCCCGCCCGGCTGTTCATCGACGGCGCCTTCGTCGAATCCGCGGGTGAACTCGTCGACATCGTCGACCCGTCCACCGAGGACGTCATCACCGCGATTCCGTTCGCCTGCGTCGACGAGGTCGATCGCGCGGTCACCGCGGCCCGCGCAGCGGCTTTCGATTGGGGCCGCACGGTCCCGCGCGAGCGGGCGGAGGTGCTGTACCGCATCGCCGACCGCGTCGCAGAGAACGCCGACCTGCTGGTACGCCTCGAATCGGCGAACACCGGCAAGCCGCTGTCGACGTCGCGTGACGACGTCGACGGAACGATCGACACCTTCCGCTTCATGGCCGGAGCGGTGCGCGCGGGCACCACGCTCGCCGCGGGCGACTACGCGCAAGATCATCTGTCGGTGCTGCTGCGGGAACCGCTCGGGGTCGTCGGCGTGATCACCCCGTGGAATTATCCGCTGCTGATGGCCGCGTGGAAACTCGCCCCGATCCTCGCCGCCGGTAACACCGTGGTGATCAAACCATCCGAGCAGACTCCGCTGACCACCCTGAAGTTCGCCGAACTCGTCGGCGATCTGCTGCCCGCGGGCGTTCTCAATGTCATGCCCGGGACGGGCCCGACGGTCGGTGAGCGGCTCGCCGCACATCCCGACGTCGACATGATCGCACTGACCGGGTCGGTCGGAAGCGGTCGCGCGGTGGCCCGTACGGCGGCCGAGACTCTCAAACGCGTCCACCTCGAGCTCGGCGGGAAGGCACCGGTCGTCGTCTTCGCCGACGCCGATCTTCCCGCGACGGCACAGGCCCTACGCGTCGCGAGTTTCTACAACGCCGGTCAGGAATGTGGTGCTGCGTGCCGCGTCCTCGTCGAATCGTCGGTGGCCCGAGAGTTCACCGAGTTGCTGGCCGAGCAGGTCCGCGACCTCGTCGTCGGCACTCCGTCCGCCGACGACGTCGAAGTGGGACCGATGGTGTCCAGAGCGCACTTCGACCGGGTGCGGGCCCATCTCGCACGTGCGGCTGAGCAGGGTGCGACCGCCGTGACCGGCGGCGCCGTCGTCGAGGGCACCGGCTACTTCGTCGCGCCGACCGTACTCGCCGACATCCCCGCCGGCGCCGATTGTGTGCGCGAGGAGATATTCGGGCCGGTGATCACCGTCGAAACGTTCGACGACGAGGCCGAGGCGATCGCACGCGCCAACGACACCCCGTTCGGACTCTCTGCCTCGGTGTGGACCGAGAACGCGCGACGCAGCCTCGACGTCGCCGCACGCGTCGACGCGGGCACCGTGTGGGTCAACTCGCACCTGGTGCTGGCCAACGAGGTGCCATGGGGTGGATTCAAGGGTTCGGGCTATGGCCGCGACCTCTCGATCTACGCACTCGACGACTACTCGCGTACCAAGCACGTGATGCATAACCACGGTCGCTGACGCGACGTCGTCCGCCCGGGTCTTCGCTCCTGCGGCAACTCTTGACGCGAAGGCTCGGGCACCCCTACCATTTCTCTAATATATTAGTTAGCGACCAACTAATGTTTCAGACAGGACCATTGATGAGCTCCACTCTCTCCTCCGCGACATCGGTCACCGCCCTCACCGAAACGCTGGCCGACGCCGACGCGCAAGTCCATCAGCACATCCTCGCCGAACTGCACCGCCAACAGAACACCCTGGAGATGATCGCGAGCGAGAACTTCGCCCCGACCTCGGTCATGCAGGCGCAGGGGTCGGTGCTCACCAATAAGTACGCCGAGGGATACCCGGGCCGCCGCTACTACGGCGGTTGCGAGCACGTCGACCACATCGAACAGATCGCCATCGACCGCATCACGGCACTATTCGGCGCGAAATACGCCAACGTGCAACCACATTCGGGCGCGCAGGCCAACGCCGCCGCGATGGCCGCGCTGCTGCAGCCGGGCGACACCATCCTCGGGTTGGCGCTCGCGCACGGCGGGCACCTGACGCACGGCATGAAGCTCAATTTCTCCGGCAAGCTCTACGACGTCGCGGCCTACCACGTCCGCGAAGACGACCATCGCGTCGACATGGACGAGGTGGCCCGCGTCGCCCGCGAGCGTAAGCCGAAGCTGATCCTGGCCGGTTGGTCCGCCTACCCACGCCAGCTCGACTTCGCCCGGTTCCGCGAGATCGCCGACGAGGTCGGCGCGTACCTGATGGTCGACATGGCGCACTTCGCCGGTCTCGTCGCCGCCGGACTGCACCCGTCACCGGTGCCGCACGCGCATGTCACCACCTCGACGACGCACAAGACGCTCGGCGGGCCGCGTGGCGGCATCATCCTCTCCAACGACGCCGACCTGGCCAAGAAGTTCAACTCGTCGGTGTTCCCCGGCCAGCAGGGCGGACCGCTCGAACACGTCATCGCCGCGAAGGCCGTCGCATTCAAGTTCGCGGCAGCCCCGGAGTTCGCCGAACGCCAACAGCGCACCCTGCTCGGCGCACAGATCCTCGCCGAGCGCCTGCTGCGCGACGACTCGCGCGCCGCCGGAGTCAACGTCGTGAGCGGCGGCACCGACGTCCACCTGGTCCTCGCCGATCTGCGCGATTCGCCGCTCGACGGACAGCAGGCCGAGGATCTGCTGCACCGAGTCGGCATCACCGTCAACCGCAACGCCGTGCCCTTCGATCCGCGCCCGCCGATGGTCAGCTCCGGATTACGTATCGGCACACCGGCTTTGGCGACCCGCGGATTCGACGCCGAGG
Organism: Gordonia asplenii; assembly: GCF_012933505.1. Lineage (GTDB taxonomy): Bacteria > Actinomycetota > Actinomycetes > Mycobacteriales > Mycobacteriaceae > Gordonia > Gordonia asplenii. The sequence goes on along the minus strand of NZ_JABBNB010000009.1, from coordinate 126,657 downwards.
CCTTCACCGAAGTCGCCGACGTCATCGCGACCGCACTGCAGACCACTCCCGACGACGACGCCGCGCTCGACGCCCTGCGCGACCGCGTCGATGCCCTCGCCCAGCGCTTCCCGCTGTACCCCAACCTGACGGAGTTCGGCCGATGACCACCCCACCCGGCGCCCACCTGCCCGACCACCCGACGTTCCTGTGGCGCAATCCCGAGCCCCGCAAGTCCTACGATGTGGTGATCGTCGGCGGCGGCGGGCACGGACTGGCCACCGCCCACTACCTCGCCCGCAATCACGGCATCACGAATGTCGCTGTGCTGGAACGTGGTTGGCTCGCCGGCGGCAACATGGCGCGCAATACGACGCTGATCCGCTCCAACTATCTGTGGGACGAGAGCGCTGGCATCTACGAGCACGCGCTCAAGCTGTGGGAGGGCCTCGAGGACGACCTCGACTATCCCATCCTCTTCAGCCAGCGCGGCGTGCTGAACCTGGCGCACAGTCTGCAGGATGTCCGCGACAGCGTGCGCCGCGTAGAAGCCAACCGGCTCAACGGAATCGACGCCGAGTGGGTGTCACCCGAGCAGGTCAAGGAGATCTGCCCGATCGTCAACATCTCCGACGACATCCGCTACCCGGTACTGGGCGCGACCTATCAGCCGCGCGCCGGAATCGCCAAACATGATTATGTCGCTTGGGGTTTCGCTCGTCAGGCCGACGCCGCGGGCATCGACATCATCCAGAACTGCGAAGTCACCGGATTCGTCACCGACGGCGACAAGGTCACCGCGGTTGCGACCACCCGCGGTGAGATCGCAACGGGACAGGTCGCCCTTTGCGCGGCGGGGCACACCTCGACGCTGACCGATCGACTGGGCATCCGCACGCCCCTGCAGAGCCACCCGCTGCAGGCACTCGTCTCCGAGTTGCTCGAGCCGATCCACCCGACGATCGTCATGTCCAACGCGGTGCATGTCTATGTGTCCCAAGCGCATAAGGGCGAACTGGTGATGGGCGCCGGCATCGACTCGTACAACGGATACGGCCAGCGCGGCGCGTTCCACATCATCGAACGACAGATGGCCGCTGCCGTCGAACTGTTCCCGGTGTTCGCGCGGGCGCACCTGCTGCGCACCTGGGCGGGCATCGTCGACGTGTGCCCAGACGCGTCGCCCATCGTCGGGCGTACTCCGTATCAGAACGTGTATCTCAATGCCGGTTGGGGCACGGGCGGATTCAAGGTCACTCCGGGGCTCGGCTGGTGTCTGGCCGACACCATCGCCAACGACCGTCTGCATGAACTGATCGAGCCGTTCAGCCTGGACCGGTTCATCACCGGCGCGCTCGTCGACGAGCACGGCGCCGCCGGCGTCGCCCACTGACATCCGAGGAGGACAACACCGTGCAACTCATCGAATGCCCGTGGTGCGGACCGCGGGAAGAGACCGAATTCCACTACGGCGGGCAGGCTCATGTCGTCTATCCCGCTGACCCACAAGCACTTTCCGACGAGCAGTGGGCGCACTACGTGTTCTACCGCGACAACCCGAAGGGCCGCTTCGCCGAACGGTGGAGCCACAACGCCGGGTGCCGACGCTGGTTCAACGCCGTGCGCGACACCGCGACCTACGCATTCGAGAAAGGCACGCCCGCCTCATGAGCGCACCCTTTCGCACCGCCGAGCGCGGACGCATCGACCGTTCCTTCGAGCTGAGCTTCACCTTCAACGGCCGGCAGCTGACCGGCCACCGGGGTGACACTCTCGCATCGGCCTTGCTGGCCAACGGAATTCACCACGTCACCTCCAGCATCAAGCTCGGCCGCCCGCGCGGCATCACCGCGGCGTGGGCCGAGGACACCGGCGGACTCGTGCAGATCGACGCCCCGTTCCCCGAGCCGATGATGCTGGCCACCACCGTCGAACTGTTCGACGGACTGGTGGCGCACGGCATTCCGGGACAGGGCAAGCTGGCCGCCGACGCCGACCCGGCGACCTACGACGCCATGCACCTTCACGCCGACGTCGCCGTCGTCGGCGCCGGACCCACGGGTCTGGCTGCCGCACTTGCCTGTTCACGCGCGGGCGCACGTGTAGTCCTGCTCGACGAGCAGACCGAAGCCGGTGGCTCGCTGCTCGGTGGCACCGAGACTCTCGACGGCCTCCCCGGCATGGACTGGGTCGCCCACACCGTCGCCACGCTCGCGGCCGACCCCGACGTCGTGCATCTGCAGCGCACCACCGCATTCGGCCACTACGACGACGGGTTCATCCTCGCCGCCGAACGCCGGGGCGAGCGCAGCGACGGGACAAACCACCGGGGCAACGAAGCTGTTGCACGCCAACGGATTTGGCGCATCCGGGTGAAGCACGTCATCGTCGCGACCGGAGCGCATGAGCGTCCCGTCGTATTCGCCGACAACGACCGTCCCGGCATCATGCTGGCCGGCAGCGCACGCACCTTCCTGCACCGGTACGGAGTGCGCATCGGCTCCGACGTCGTGGTGTTCACCACCAACGACAGCGCTTACCTCGCCGTCGCCGACCTGCACGACGCCGGGGTCCGCATCGCCGCCGTCGTCGACGCACGCGAGCAGCCCGGCGCGACGCGACAGGCAGTCTGCGCCGACCGCGGCATCGAACTACGTTCCGGTGCACTGGTTTCCGGCACGAAGGGCGGTGACCGCGTCACGCACGCCATCGTCGGCGACGATGAAATCGCCTGCGACACACTGCTCGTCAGCGGCGGCTGGAACCCGGCAGTGCATCTGTTCAGCCAGGTGCGCGGGGCGCTGCGCTACGACGACGCGCTCGGCGCATTCGTCCCGGCCGGTGAGCTCGCGCTGTGCAGCGTCGCCGGCGCCGCCGCCGGCGAGTTCGATCTCGGCGGCTGCCTTGAAGCCGGAACCGCCGCCGCGGCAACGGTTCTCAAGTCCTTCGGCCTGCCGCCGGTTCGTTCGGCGACGCCCACCCCGGCCGATCCGACGCCCACGACGGCACCGGCCATCGTCTGGTTCGTTCCAGACGCCGGCACCGAAGCGCGACAGTTCGTCGACGTCCAGCGCGACGCCACCGTTGCCGACCTGCGCCAGGCCGTCGACGCGGGCATGGTGTCGATGGAACACATCAAGCGCTACACCACGATCGGCACCGCCCACGATCAGGGCAAGACGTCGGGCGTCGTGGCGTCGGGCATCACCGCCGACATCATCGGCCGCAGTGTGGAGAGCCTCGGCGTGACGACCTTCCGGCCGCCATATACGCCAATCGCCTTCGCCGCCCTGGCCGGGCGCTCCGGCGGCAGCCTCTTCGATCCGGTACGCCGGACCGTCTGCCACGACTGGCACGTCGCCGCCGGCGCGGTGTTCGAAGACGTCGGCATGTGGAAGCGTCCCCGCTACTACCCGCGCGGCGACGAAGACATGGATGCGGCCGTGCTGCGCGAATGTGCCGCTGTGCGTGGCGGTGTCGGCATCCTCGACGGTTCGACGCTGGGCAAGATCGACGTGCAGGGTCCCGACGCGGGAGTCTTCCTCGACATGCTTTACACGAATCTGATGAGTTCGCTGAAGGTCGGCATGCTGCGGTACGGCGTGATGTGCGGCGTCGACGGCATGGTCATCGACGACGGCACCGTGATGCGGCTGGCCGACGATCGGTTCATGGTGTTCACCACGACCGGTGGCGCCGCGCACATCCTCGACTGGATGGAGGAATGGCTGCAGACCGAGTGGCCGCATCTGCGGGTGCGGATGACGTCGGTGACCGACCATTGGCAGACGTTCCCCGTCGTCGGGCCGCGTTCGCGCGATCTGATCGGCGAGGTGTTCGGCGACGTCGACGTCGCAGGCGAGGTGTTCCCGTTCATGGCCTGGAGAGATACCTGGCTCGACGGGGTCCCCGTTCGGATCGCGCGCGTCAGTTTCTCCGGTGAACTGGCCTACGAGGTCAATGTGACCGGCTGGCACGGCGCCGCCGTGTGGGAACGGCTGATCGACGCCGGACGCAAGTACGACATCACGCCGTACGGCACCGAGACGATGCACGTGCTGCGTGCGGAGAAGGGTTATCCCATCATCGGGCAGGACACCGACGGCACGGTCACCCCGCAGGACCTCGGCATGAACTGGGTGGTGTCGAAGAAGAAGGCCGACTTCATCGGCAAGCGCTCGCACACCCGCGCGGAGAACCTCAACCCGATGCGCAAGCAATTCGTCGGGCTCCTCCCGGTCGACCGCTCGACCGTCCTGCCGGAGGGCTCGCAGATCATCGAGCGACCCGACAACGGCGAGCTGCCGGCGCCACCGGTGCCGATGCTCGGACATGTGACGTCGAGCTATCGCAGCGCCTGGCTCGACCGTCCGTTCGCGCTTGCTCTGGTCAAGGGCGGACATGCCCGGATCGGAGATACCCTGGCGGTCCCGATAGGTGACGAGCTGGTGCCCGTCGAAGTTACCGGAAGCGTCCTCGTAGACCCGGAAGGAGCCCGCCGCGATGGCTGACACACTGCAAGCACGTTCACCACTGCACAACTGGACCCCCGCATTCGCCTCGCTCGGCGGCGCGGTGTCGATCGTCGAAGAACCGTTCGTCGCCATGGTCGACATCTGGACCGACAATCCCGGCGACGCCCGGATCAGTTCGCTGCTCGGTGTCACGGCATTGCCGACGATGCCGAACACCGCGGTCTCGGGCGACACGACGACGGTGATCTGGCTGGGCCCCGGCGAATGGCTGGCGACCAGTTCGCAGCGGTCCGGTCTCGAACTCGAACGGCAACTGATCGAGGCCCTCACCATCGACGCGTCCGAGGGTGCGTTCAACGGAGCCGTCGCCGACGTCTCCGCGCAACGCACCACCGTCCGGCTCAGCGGGCCGCGGGCACGCGACGTCCTCGCCAAGGGATGCTCGCTCGACCTGCACCCGTCGGCATTCGCACCGGGCCAGGCCGCACAGACCATGCTCGCGCAGGCGGCGATCATCCTGCTGCCGCTCGACGTCGACGACTACCGCATCCTCGTGCGGTCGACGTTCGCCGACTACCTCGCCGAGTGGCTGCTCGACGCCGCCGCCGAGTACAGCTAGGCCAGACATGACGATCAGCGTTTTCGACCTGTTCTCGATCGGCATCGGGCCGTCGAGTTCGCACACCGTCGGACCGATGCGTGCCGCGCATTCGTTCGTCGCCGATCTCCTCGGCCGGTCGCAACTGCCCGACGTCGCCGCCGTCCGGGTGGATCTCTACGGTTCGCTCGCCGCGACCGGTGCGGGTCACGGCACTCATACCGCCGTTCTGCTGGGTCTGGAGGGCTACCGGCCCGAGGAGATCGAGCCCGATGAGATGGACGTGCGGGTGGCTCGGCAGCACGCGTCGGGTGAGGTCGTCCTCGGTTACACTCTCTCGCTCGACGCACCGACGGTGGCGTTGCGGATCGAGGACATCGTCGAACACCCCCTGACCGTGCTGCCTTTTCATCCGAATGCGTTGCTGCTCACCGCATTCGATGCCGACGGCGCCGAACTCCATCGACAGACGTATTACTCGGTGGGGGGCGGCTTCGTGTTGTCGCAGGATCAGGCGATGGATGCGGCCGACGCGCCGGCGTCGTCGAGCACGCGGGTGTTCTCCTCGGCGCAGGAGCTGCTCGATCTCTGCCATCGCGACCACTGCAATTTCAGCGACGTGATGATGGCGATCGAATGCGAGACACGTACGCTTCCCGAGCTGCGCGATCGGCTGCTGCACATCCGCGACGTGATGGTCGCGTGCGAGCGTCGGGGAATCACACAGTCGGGGACACTGCCGGGCACGTTGGGTGTTCGACGCCGGGCGAAGGCCTGGTATGAGCGGCTCGTCGCCGAGGACCCCGACCGCAGCCCGGAGTTCGCCGAGGACTGGGTGAATCTGGTCGCGCTGGCGGTCAACGAGGAGAACGCGTCGGGAGGTCGGGTGGTGACCGCACCGACGAACGGTGCCGCCGGCATCGTTCCCGCGGTGCTGCACTACGCGATGCACTACACGCCTGCCGGCAGGCTCGATCCCGACGGTGTGACCGTGCGATTCCTGCTGGCCGCGGGTGCGATCGGGTCGCTGTACAAGGAGCGCGCCTCCATCTCGGGAGCCGAAGTCGGGTGCCAGGGCGAGGTCGGGTCGGCGGCGTCGATGGCCGCCGCCGGGCTGGCCGAGATCCTCGGCGGCACACCCGAACAAGTCGAGAACGCCGCCGAGATCGCGATGGAACACAGCCTCGGTCTCACCTGCGACCCCATCGGCGGGCTCGTGCAGATCCCCTGCATCGAACGCAATGCGATCTCCGCGGGCAAGGCGATCAACGCCGCGCGGATGGCGCTGCGCGGCGACGGCGCGCACCGGGTGAGTCTCGACCAGGTGATCGAGACGATGAAGGCCACCGGCCTGGACATGAGTTCGAAGTACAAGGAGACCTCGACGGGCGGCCTGGCGGTGAACGTTCCGGTGAACTACGTCGAGTGTTGAGGGCGGTGCGAAAATCGTCTGAATAGTGGGCTGCCGAGGGCAGTCTGACCTTGCTAGCCCACTACCTTCCTGATTTTCCCACCTGCAAGCTACGACGCCCAACCGCCACCGCGCCCCTGCGCTTCACCACTCGCCCAACCCCGCTCGGCGCGCGCCCCTCACCGCTCGCCCATCCCTGCTCGCCGCGCGCCCTCTCCCCGCTCGCCCATCCCGGCTCACCCGCTCGCCCATCCCTGCTCGCCCATCCCTGCTCCCCGCGCGCCCCTCCCCGCTCGCCGAGTGCCGAAGCGAGCTCGCGAGCTTCGGTGTATCGAGGCGCGGCGAGACGAACTCGCCAACGCAACCACCCCTCGCATCGCCCAAAGCCTCGCCAACATGTTCACGCTGTACACATGTCGGGCATTTGCGGTAACCTTCCTCACATGTCAGCAGCAAGCACCGCCACCGCTCCCGACACCGCCTTCCTCGACGCCACCGAGCCGTACCGACGCGAGATCATCGCGCACTGCTATCGGATGATGGGTTCCCACGCCGACGCCGAGGACCTCACCCAGGACACCTATGTCCGTGCATGGCGCGCGTACGACAAGTTCGATGGCCGCGCGTCGGTGCGCACCTGGCTGCACAAGATCGCGACCAACACCTGCTTGACCGCGTTGCAGTCCACCCAGCGTCGGCCGCTGCCGTCCGGGCTCGGCTCTGACGCCTTCGATCCCACCGACACGCTCCTGCAAGACCACGAAGTGCCGTGGCTCGAGCCGTACGCCGGCGACGTCGACGACGTGACTCCCGGCGACGACGCCGATCCCGCCTATGTCATCGGCGCGCGCGAGTCCGTCCGGCTCGCCTTCATCGCGGCGCTGCAACATCTGCCCGAGCGGCAGCGCGCGGTGCTGATCCTTCGCGATGTGATGGGCTGGAAGGCGGCCGAGGTCGCCGACGCCGTCGACGTGTCGGTGGCCACCGTCAACAGCCTCCTGCAGCGCGCTCGCGCACAGTTGAGTTCGGTCGCACCGCAACGTGATTCAACACAACCCGATCCAGCTGATCTGGACGACGACAAGAAGCGGCTGCTCGACCGTTACGTCTCGGCGTTCGAACGCTACGACGTCGCCGCGATCACCGAGATGTTCACCGCCGACGCCATCTGGGAGATGCCGCCGTTCACCGGTTGGTATCGGGGCCCGGCGTCGATCGGTACGCTCATCAGCCGCAACTGCCCCGCGGAGAAGGCAGGCGATCAGATCCTGGTGCCGACGGTCGCCAACGGTCAGATCGCATTCGGTCTGTACATGATCGGACCCGACGGTGCGCACCATCCGTTCCAGCTGCAGGTGCTGGAACTGTCCGACGCCGGGCAGGTCTCCCACGTCGTGGCCTTCTTCTCCGACGACACCGAAGGGCTGTTCGCACGATTCGGACTGCCACCCACACCCGAGAAAGCGCGACGACACGACTGACTCGGCGTAGAGCTACCGGACCGGCGCCGAGCACAGTGACACCCCACGCAGTTGCTGAGGATTGGTAACGATCTTGCCAGAGAACAGACGCGCAACCCGCGCGTACCGTAGACATGACCCTATGACTCGGTTATCGCTGATCAGATCGTCTGTCGTCGTTCTCGCCATTCTCGCATCGGTGCTCGTCGGCGCGGGCACCGCGAACGCGTCCGACTACACGGGGTATCCGGACGGAAACTCGCAGATCTCCCGCAACCGCTGCCAGGGCCTCAGCCCGAACATCGTGGACAACCCGTATTCCGGCAGCATCTCGGTGTGGCAGTTCTATCGCAATGGCCGTGGACGGGCCGATATCGGTATCTCGGCTTCCCAAAGCATCTGGGGCTACGACAACATGGCCACCGTTCGGTGGACCAACCTCAACACCCGACGCTCGGGCACGCTGCGCGCCACCCTGCGGGCGAACGGCGCGACCGGGGGAGCCACCAAGTACTTCTTCAACGTCTACACGGGTTCGGGAAAGGTACGCATCGAGTTGCAGCCGACCAACCGCGGCGCGCTCCTCACCCTCGGCGCTTCGACGTGTTCTGACGTATTCACCGTCCGATGACCCGAGCCGCGGACGACTGCGGTCGATTCAGTCGTCGCCGACCAGCTGCGTCGGATCCATCCACACGACATCCCACCCATGACCATCGAGGTCTCGAAAGCTTCGCGAGTACATGAACCCGGCGTCGTCGACGGTGCGGATCGGGCGGGCGCCCAACCGTAGGGCGCGTCCGACGATCCGGTCGACGTCGGCGCGCTCATCGACCGCGACCGCGAGCATCGCCGAGGACACTCGCCGCGTTCCCGCGCCGGTGGGTGCGGCGGCGTAGCCGGCGAAGCGTTCGCAGCGCAGCAGCACAACACGACTCGACCCCACTTGCACGACGAGTGTCCCGTCGTCGGACGTCAGCGCGTCGAGGGTGAATCCGATTCGGGAGAAGAACTCTCGTGCACGCGCGACGTCGGCGGTCGGGAGGTTCACTAGCAGAGTCGGCGCCATACCGGGGTAGACCCGACATCCGGTGGAAAGTCATCGCGGACGCGGGGAATAGGGTTGGTCGATGGGCACTATCTACCTCGTTCGGCACGGTCAAGCGCAGGCGAACGCATACGGAGTCAACCTGGCCGATGACGTCATCGCCGACGGTCCGATCGGCAGTCTCACCGCGACCGGCCTCGCGCAGGCCGCTGTCACCGGCAAGCTGCTCGCCAACCAGATTCCCGGTTTCACCGGCGCGATCAGCGGGGACTTGCCGCGCCAATCGCAGACGCTCGCCGGGGTGTTGGGGGCGTTCGACGCCGCGCCGGAACCTCAGGTGGACACCCGCTGGAACGAGTACGAGCTGACAAGCGTGATGACGTCACGCTCGGCCGAAGATTACGCCGACGGCAAGAGCTTTCAGAAAGGCATCGACGCCGCGCTGTCGGCGTGGGTCGACGGTGCGACGCCGTCGGACGGCAGCGAGACCTACGCCCAGTTCGCACAGCGAGTCGCGGCCGCCGCGAGCGACGCGATGGCCCAGGCGAGTTCCGGCAAGACACTGCTGGTGGTGTCGTCGGCGGGCGTCATCGCCCAATGGATTTCGCAGCTGTACTCGATCCCCGGCCAGACGTGGCCGGCGCTCGCCCGGACAATGATGAACGCCTCGGTGACCAAACTGATCGTCGGTGCGAGCGGGGTGAACTTGGTGTCGTTCAACGAGCACATGCACCTGTCGGACATCGACGGCGGAATAGCAACGTTCCGATAAGCGAAGGGCGCTGCGGGGCAAAGGTTTTCGCCGCACGAGGTTGCGGCGAAGCCCGCGACGGCGGCGCCATCCGCTGGTTGAGTCTTGGTTGATTTCGAAGTTCGCACCCCCCGGTCCCCGAGCCTTGATCCACCGACGGTGGGGCCCCTCTGCTGGTTGAGCCGTGATGAGCGTTAGCGACGAGCGTGTCGAAACCAAGGTGAGACAACAGGTTTCGGTGAGTCAATGAAGACCAGGACAGCCCATCCGTCGGATGCACCTGTTGGGTGCACGATTGGAGATGATCACCACGGTCGGAGCGTGAGATGAACCGTCGCGCGTAATCTGTTGTGTCACCGTGGTTTCGACACGGACCTCGGCAAGCGCCGGCTAGCGCTACTTCGACTCGGCTAGCGCCTCGCTCAGCACGGCGCTCGGACCGGCTCAACCTGGTTTCAGCGGTCCGGGCACTGCATCTGCTGGTTGAGCCGCGAGGAGCGCTAGCGACGAGCGTGTCGAAACCACTGTACCACAATGTATTTGATGGTAGCGCACATGTCGGACTGTGATGGTATCGAATATCGAGGCGTGTGCACCCGTAGGGTGCACACGCGACACTTGCCGGGTGTCATCGCCGATATTGGCGCGGACCGTCGAAAGTCGTTGTGGCTGAGAGGTTTCGACACGGACTCGGCTAGCGCTACTTCGACTCGGCTAGCGCCTCGCTCAGCACGGCGCTCGGACCGGCTCAACCAGCGAGATGAGTTCTCCATCGGTGAAACCAGGCTCAACCAGCGGAGGGTCTCATCGGTGGATCCAGGCCGAGTGCCGAAGCGAGGTGCCGCGCTGAGCGAGGAACGAGTCGAAGTGAACGAGCTTCGGTGTAGCCGCCGTGCTGAGTGACCGCGAGGAACGAGCGGTTGTAACGAAGTAGAGGGGCTGGTGAGATGAAGCGCCCAAGCCGGGGCGAAAGGTGTTGGGGGCGTGCGCTGTTGGAGGTGATCGCCTTCCGACTTCGGCTCACGGCATCTCGATACACCGACGCTCGCTGCGCTCGCGTCGGCACTCGATGAGCGGAGAGGGCGGAATTTGGGCTGTAGCTTCAGTCGTCTCCCCGCTCCCCGAATGTGAGCAGAGCCCGACTCGGCCCGACCACCGCCCGCAGCGCGCCACAACACAACAAAGAACGAAACTAAGACACTCGCCTCAACCCTTCGGCGATGAACTCCCCCGTCACCTCCGCCGCTTTCGCATTCTCGCTGTCTCCCGCACCGGCCAACGCCCGGTGCGCGATCCCTTCGGCGATGACGCCCAGTTTGAGGTTGGCCAGACCGAGGTAAAAGTCCCAGTCGCCGAGGTCGATGCCGGCCGCATCGGCGTAGCGGGACGCTAGCTCGTCAGCACTCGGGTAACGATCGCTGGTCCACGCGGCGCTGAAGCCCACTACCTTGTCGAAGACCGGCCGACGGTAGGTGCACATCAGCGCGGCGTCGGTGAGGGTGTCACCGAGCGTCGACATCTCCCAATCCACCACCGCGAGAACCTTTCCCGGGTCGTCGGCGGCGACGATGGTGTTGTCGATGCGGAAGTCGCCGTGAACGATTCCGTTGCGCGCCGACGTCGGGACACGATCGCTCAGTGCTGCGATCAGCCGGTCGATGTCGGGGAGTTCGCGTGTTTTGACGATGCCCCATTGACGCGCCCACAGCTTCACCTGGCGCGCGGCGAAACCGTCGGGCCGCCCGAAGTCGCCGAGTCCGACGGCGTTGTAGTCGACGGCGTGCAGGGCGGCGAGGGTGTCGATGAGGGCCGACACGTTCGCGTTGACGGCGGCGGCGTCGAGCGCCTCGATGTCATCGCGGGTCCGAATGACTTGTCCGTCAACGAATTCGACGATCGTGCACGGTGCGTCGAAGACCGAACCGTCGGGATCGATGGCGACGGTGGCCGCAACTGGAACGGCGGTTCCCTGCAGCCCCTTGGTGACGGCCCATTCGCGGTTCATGTCGTGCGCCGACGGCGTGAGGCCGCCGGTCGGGGGGCGTCGAACCACCCACTTCGTGACACCGTCGGTGACACCGAAGGTGAGATTCGACTTGCCGCCGCTGATCAGATCGATGTGCAGATCGCCGGCAACCTCGACATCGTTGTCCCGCAGAAACGCTTCCAGGACAACGGGATCCAGCACTGATGTGTCGCTCATGCCTGGGCTCCGCTCATTGCCGCCGACTGGTTCCGGTTGGCTTTGCGGACGCGGCCGACGGCGCGCTTGGCGATGGCCCAGCGGTGCACTTCCGACGGACCGTCGTAGATGCGGAAGGGACGCAACTCGTTCGCCAGCCGCGCAACCGGCAGGTCTTCCGAGACGCCGAGGCCACCACACATCTGCATGCTACGGTCGGCGACGCGCGAGTATGCTTCGGCGGCAAAGGTTTTCGCGATCGATGTCTCATTCGACGCGTGCTCGCCGCGGTCGAGGGCATGGCAGGCGGCCACCAGCAGTGCGTTCGACGCGGCGAGGTCGATCTCGTTGTCGGCCAACATTTGCTGAATCATCCCGAGATCACCGAGTTTGCCGCCGAAGCCGTCTCGCTCGGCGACGTAGTTCAGTGCGACGTCGTGGCAGCGTCGGGCCGAGCCGAGCCAGCGCATCACGTGCGTCATGCGGGCCGGGCCGAGGCGGACCTGCGCGTAGCGGTAGCCCTCGTTGACCTCCCCCAGCACGTTCGCGTCGGGCACGAAGACATCGGTGAAGGTCATCTCGCAGTGTCCGCCGATCATCGAATGATCGAGCGTCTTGATGTGGCGGTCCACCGAGATGCCGGGGGTGTCGGCGTTGGCCAGGAACATCGTCGCGCCGCCGCGGTCGCCGGGCGCGCCGTGAGTGCGGGCCATGATGATGAAGAATGCGGCGCCGTCGGCGCCGGTGATGAATCGCTTGCGGCCGTTGATCTTCCAGCCGCCGTCGACGCGGGTGGCGATGGTGTTCAGGGCGTTGGGGTCCGCCCCGGCACCTGGTGCCGGTTCGGTCATCGCGAATGCCGACCGCACCTCGCCGGTGGCGAGCGGCGCGAGGAATTCATCGCGCTGAGCGTCGGTGGCGATGTGGGCGAGCATGTGCACATTACCCTCGTCGGGGGCGCCGATATGCAGGGCGACAGGACCGAACGTCGAATAGCCTGCCGCCGCGAACACCGGCAGACGGTCGGACATGTTCAGTCCAGCACCGCCGTACTCGATCGGCGCGTGCGGGGCGAAGACACCGGCGGCCTTGGCCGCGGCGTTCAGGGTGCGACGCCGCTCGTCGCCGCCCGCCGCGGTGATGTCACCGGCGAATTCGTTCTCGACGGGCAGCACGACGTCGGCGATGAATTTCTCGGTGCGCGACACCAGGTCGACGATGTCGGGGGAATAGGTCAGGTCGATCGGCATCGACGTTCTCCTCAGGGTCAGACCGAACGCTCGCTCGGCTTGTTCACATTGTCATCGAACACCCCGCCGCGTCAAGCCCCGTCAGGGAAAACGCCGTCGACGGTCGGGATCGTGCGCTTGTTGTCAGGCGCCGCCGGCCAGCAGCAGGCCGCCGTCGACGACCAGGGTCTGACCGGTCATCCACGCGGCGTCGTCGGACAGCAGGAAGGCGACCACCGACCCGATGTCGGTGGGGATTCCCAATCGCTTGAGCGGATAGGCCGCACTCACATCCTCTTCCCGGCCTTCGTAGAGTGCCGTGGCGAATTTCGTCTTGACCACACCCGGCGCCACCGCGTTGACCCGGATGTTCGGGCCCAATTCCACCGCCAATTCCTCGGTCAGGTGGATCACGGCGGCCTTTGTGACGCCATAGAAGCCGATACCCGGCGCCGGTCGGAGGCCCGCCACCGACGCCACGTTCACGATCGCTCCGCCATGCTCCCCCTGCCAGGCGGCATGAACCTTCTGAGCCCAGGCCAGCGCGGCGAGCACATTCAGTTCGTGAGTCTTTCGGGCGGCGTCGAGGTCCAACGCCATCAGCGGGCCGTACACCGGGTTGATACCCGCGTTGTTGACCAAAAAGTCTGCGCCGCCGAATGTTTCGATGGCGCCGGCGATCACCTCATCCTGATGTACCGGATCGTCGCCGCGCCCGCTGACCGCCAAGGCGACCGATGGGCCGCCCAAATCCGCCACCGCGGCGTCGAGCGCATCCCGCGTGCGCGCGGTGATCACCACGCGTGCGCCGTCGTCGACGAGTCGGCGTGCGATCGCCAATCCGATCCCGCGGCTGGCGCCGGTGACGATTGCCGTCTTGCCGTCAAATCTCTTGCCCATCGAAGTGCCTCATTTCCCGTCAGCGAGACCGAGTAAGCGCTCGCTTAGCATTTGCGACAAGGCTGCCCGATGAGCGGTCGACTGTCAACCGGCAAGGCACTGTTCTCGGCCGCCCGCCTTGAGCCGGGCTGCAGTGCGACACCGGGTCTCCCCGCCGGTTGAGCCGGGCCGAAGCGCAACACCCACCGCGTCTCTCCTGCCGGTTGAGCCGAGCCGAAGCGCTAGCGAAGGCCCGTGTCGAAACCACGTAAGCCGACGATGCCAACGCACCAAGAACCTTGAAACAGTGGATGATTCGGCCCCCGCGATTTCGACTCGCAAGCTCGCTCAATCCGCAGATTCTCCGGGTCGGGTTGGGTTCTTAGTGTCGCCAGCCCCTCGTTACACCGAAGCTCGTACCTCGCTTCGGCACTCGGGGAGCGGGATTGGTACACCGAAGCTGTCACCTCGCTTCGACACTCGGGGATCGGGATCGGTTCACCGAAGCTGTCACCCCGCTTCGGCACTCGGGGAGCGAGCGGTACACGAAGCCCGTACCTCGCTTCGACACTCGGGGAGCGGGATTGGTACACCGAAGCTGTCACCTCGCTTCGGCACTCGGGGAGCGGGATTGGTTCACCGAACCCCGTACCTCGCTTCGGCACTCGGGCAGCGACGTTGTCGTCTCTACACCCGCACTCACATCGGGTTTGAAACAATTGAGGATGTGATGAATCCGCTCACTGGCCAGGGGGAAGAATTGTGATGGCGCCCGGCGAGGAGACCAAGGCCGAGCGGACGCGGACTCGATTGCTCGAGTCCGCGGTGGCCGCATTCGCCGACCGTGGGTTCCACGGCACCTCGACGCGCGAGATCGCCGCGGCCGCGGGTCTGAGCCCCGCTGCGATGTACGTACACTTCCCCACCAAAGAGGATCTGCTCTACCAGCTCAGCGTGGAAGGACATCGCTCGACCCTGGGCATCATCGACGCCGCGATCGATGCCTCCGCCGACGCGGCCGGACAATTGCGCTCGGTCATGACCGCATTCGCCGAGTACCACGCACGCAATCCATTGAGCACGCGCGTCGTCAATTACGAGCTGAGCGCCCTGACTCCCGAACACCGCGACGCGGTCGGTCGACTACGTCGGGAGATCACCACGCGGCTGCGAGCGATCGTCGACGCGGGCGTGGCGTCGGGCACCTTTCACACCGATGACGCACGAACGACGACGATGGCACTGCTATCGATGGGTATCGACATCGCGCGGTGGTATCAGCCCGACGGCCCGCTCCCCCCAGAGCGGATCGGGACGTTCTACGGTGATCTGGCTCTTCGCGTGGTCGACGCGTGATCAGGCCTGACTCACCCCGCCAGCGTCGTCACCACTCGCACCGGCGACGCCAGTGTGTCCCTGATCGGTGAACGTCGCTGCACCACGTCGGTGAGGTGACGCAGCTGTGCGTCGTCGGCGTTCGACGACGTCGCGTGCACGACGACCCGGATCTCCTGCGCGCCCGGGCGTACGGTGTCGTCGACTTCGAGGAAGCCCTGCAGGTCGAAGTCGACCTCCAGTTCGAGGCGCAGCGAGTCGAGTTCGATGCCGCGCTTGGCGGCGTGGGTGGCGAAGCTGACGGCGTAACAACCGGCGAGCGCCTGCAGGACGTATTCGCCCGGGCTCGCGGCGCGGTCGGACCCGAGCAACGCGACGGGCTCGTCGGAGTCCAGAACGTAGCCCGCGTGCCCCGACGGCACTTCGACCCCGTTCTGTCGGAGCCGACCGGTGTGGGCGCGTTGGTGACATCCGGTGAGCCACTGTGAGTCGACGGCGAACGTCACCTTCGCGAGGTCGGGATTGTCCTTCACGGCCCCGATCGTCTGGGCGAGTGCGGCGGTGTCGACGCCGTTGCGGAGAGTCTGGGTGGCGGCGGTCATGGTGCTCCTCATCGATTGGTCAGTGAATTAGATTGTGCAGCAATGTGTTTCGAGTACGTCACAGCCAGTCGGTCGGCCGTGACCGGTCATGTCGAGGGTGCAGCGCGTATCTGCCGTAGCGTTGGGTGAAGTACAGCAGCGGGGTGCCGTCGGTGCGGTCGAGGCTGCGAACGCGCCCCAAGAAGAGCGTGTGATCGCCCGCGGTGATCTGCTGATCGCGGTCGCACACGAACCGCGCCAGATAGTTGCGCAGCAACGGCAATCCGTCGGGTGATTCCAGCGGCCGGAAGGCGAACTTGTCCGATCCCGGCGTCGAGAAGCAGGCCGACGTCTCGTCTTGATGCTCGCCGAGAACGTGCACGGCGAATTCGGAGGTCTCCCCGAACACCGCGAGGCTGCCCGAGCGATTGTCGAGCGACCACGCGACGATCGGCGGAGTCACCGAAACCGGGCAGAAGCTCGTGGCCGTGACACCGATCGGCCGGCCGTCGCGGGCCCGAGCGGTGACGACGCAGACCCCGGTGGCCCAGCAGGCGAACGAATCCCAGACCGTCTTGCGATCGAGAACCTCGGCCGGGGAGTCCGACGACGCAGAAGTGACCATCGCGCTCACGCGTCCGCGAGGTTGGCCGACCAGATCTGCTCGGCCTGCGCCGTCTGTTCACGCCAGTCGGCCGGCATCGCGAACGGTTCCCGGGCGCCCGCGGAGTAGACCGCTTCGTGTCGACGTTCGGCTTCTCGACCGATCGCGGCGAGGTCGACGCCGAGCAGTTGTCCGTCGCGTTTGACCAACCGGCCGTCGACGGCGACGGTATGCACATTCGCCGACGACGCGTAGAGCGGGAAGGCTTCGATCGGCTCCGGTAGCGGAATCATCGACATTCCATGCGGTTTGAGCAGTACGACGTCGCCGCGTTTGCCCGGCGTGAGGCTGCCGACGCGATCATCCATCTGCAGCGCCGCCGCGCCGTTGCGGGTCGCCATTTCGAGGAAGTAGCGCATCGGAAGACCCACCGAGCCGATGAGTTGGCCCTGCGCGACGGTGTCGGCGTGCCGTGCACCGCGCGCGACGGCCATCGACAACCGGATCATCCCGAAGAGATCGCCGTTGATCAGCGGCGCGAAATCGGCGCCGAAGGTGGCGCGGGCACCGTGGGCGTGCAGTTTGTGCAGCACGACCGGCCCTTCACCCATGCCGAGCTCCGAATCATGAACGCACGCAATGGATGCGCCGGCCGCAGTGATGCTCGCGATGTCGTCGTCGTCGAGCAGCACGCCGTGCGAGAAGACCATGTCCGGTCCCAGCAGATCGCCTGCCCTGAACTGTTCGAGCCCCGCACAGACGCTGAGCCCGGGCGCGCACGCCATGTGCGTCGTGATGAGTCCGCCGTGCTCGCGCCCGACCTCGATCTCGCGTCGGGTCTGCGTGAACGGCACCATGCCGGTCTCCGACAGTGCCACGCCGAAGTCGATCAGCGGATCGTCGGCCAGTTCGCGGGCGATCCGCGCGGCGTCGGCGTAGCGATCTTCCGGGGTCGCAAAGCCCGACTGTTCTGCCTGCGCGTCGTGGAATCCGTACCCGAACACCGCCCGGATGCCTGAGCGGCGCAGGCCGTCGACGGCGGCGTCGGCGTAGTCGGGGCCGATGATGTTGTGACTGTGGTCGAGCACCGTGGTGACCCCGGCGTCGAGCGCTTCCAGAGCGCCGATGTAGTTGCCGAAGCCGACGTCGTCGGCGGAGTACAGATTGACGACGTTCTGGCGGACGAACGTCAGATACTCCATCAGCGTGTGGTCGACGTTGAGTCCGCGCAGGCAGGTCATCCAGCAGTGCCGGTGAGTGTCGACGAATCCCGGCGACAGGATTCCGCCGTGCGCGTCGATGATCTCGGTGTCGGGCGGAAGGTCGCTGATCGGCCCACCGACGTGGGTGATTTCGCCGTCGCGGATCAGCACGTCGCCGCCCCGGATGGTGCCGATCGCGTCGTCCATGCTGACGATGTACCCGTTGCGGAACAGCAGATTGCTCATCGCAGGCTCAGTTCCGGGCGTGCGAAGAACGCGCGGCCCTCGGTGTGGGCGCGCAGGGCGTCGGCGATCGAGGCCGCGGCACGGTCGAGTACTGCCTGCGGGTCGCCGTCGTCGACGGCGCGCGAGATCCACGCGAGTGCCGCGTCGACGCTGTCGATCGGCAGTGAGCGCTGCGGTGTCGCCAGCATTCCGTACAGCGCCGACGCGACGCGTGAGTCGCCCGCGGCCGCGGTGATCAGGAGTTCGTTGACGGGACCGCCCGCGGCCTGCTCGAGGAACAGTTTGGTGACGAGATTGGCGGCGCGGCCGTAGCGCTCGTAGTACCCGTCGAAGGTGGCGGCCATCCACGCGGCGTCGAAGGGACCGTCGTGGTCGGCGATGGCGTCGACGTAGAAGCCGGCCTGTTTGATTCCCGACTGTGCGCCCTGCGCACCGATCGGGTCGAAGGCGATGGACGTGTCGCCCAGCGACATCACCGCTCGGCCGCCCGGTGTGTGACCGACGGCTTCGCGCACGATCGGCAGCACCCGCCCCTTGAGCCACGAGTGGCGATCGCTGGTGAGCACCTCCATCCTCTCCACGTCGGCCGCGTCCCACGGCAGGTACTCGCGGTGTAGATCCGTTATCGCGGTGAGCATTTCGTCGGCCGACGTCGGAGCCGACAGGCGCGCCTCCCACTCGGTCCCCGGGCGGGCCAAGGCCAGGAAGCTCCACGACGGCCCGTTCGTCTTGTGCAGATACGGACACCAGATCGATTCGCCCAGCCCGCCGACGATCGACAACGCGTTGTGCCGGCCGCCCGCATCGCTGCGATGGGTGAACGCGGTTTCGTCGACCGGCAGCCCGGTGACGGTGATCATCGCCAAGTACCGCTGCGGCTCGGTGTAGTCGCTGCGCTCGTCGTCGCGCGCGAACATCGCGCTGAGTCCGCCCTTGCCGGTGGAGACCAGGGTGAGGTCGTGGGCCGCGGCGATGTCGTCGATGTTGTCGGTGGTCACCTCGTCGACGACGAATCGTCCGCCCATGCGGATGAACTCGTTCATCCGGTCGAACGATCGGATGCGGGTGTCGACTCCGACGCCGCGCAGCTCGCTGCCGAACTCTCCGCTGATCCGCATCAACTCCATCCCCGGTTCGCTCAGCAGCAGGCCGGTGATGCCGTCGATCGGTGGCGCGACGTCGCGGTAGGTGTTCATCCCCAGCCGCGCTTCGACGGCGAGGGCTTCGCCGTACATGACGGCGGTTCCGGTCGCCGGGGTGTTCTCGAAGAGATTCTGCGGGCTTCGATCGCTGTACAGCGATACTTCATGGCCTCGATTGAGCAGGCCGAGGGCGGCGGTGGCGCCGGTTTGTCCGGCGCCGATGACAGCGATCCTGGTCACGAGAGCACTCCTTGCGATTGGGTTGAAGCGGTGAATGTCGTTGTCGTCGAATCGAATTGCGATGGTTGTCGGAGATCTGCCTTGCGCACCTTGCCGACGCTGGTGCGGGGAAGTTCCGTGCACAGAACAACCGCGTCGGGCACCTTGAATCGGGCGAGGCGTTGCGCGCACCACGAGATGATGTCGTCCGGTGACGCCTGTGCGCCGGGGGCGAGGACGGCGTGCACGACGATCGCCTCGTCGTACACCGGGTCTGCGACGCCGACGGCCGCGCTCTCGGCGACCGCCGGATGCGCGTCGACGACCCGTTCTATCTCCGACGCCGCGATGTTCTCGCCGGAGCGTTTGATCATGTCTTTGGCGCGGTCGACGAACCGGTACGACCCGTCGGCGTCGACGGCGACCAGATCGCCGGTGTGCAGCCATCCGTCCGCCATAGCCGATGCCGTGGCGTCGGGATTGTTGAGATAGCCGGCCATCAGCGACTGTCCCGGTAGCCCGCCGACGAGGAGTTCCCCTACCTCGCCGTCGGCGACGTCGTTGCCCGCGGCGTCGACGACCCGCAGCACACGACCGCCCAGCGCCGGTCCGATGCGGTCGGCCCGGCGGTCCGGACCGAGCTGATTGAAGGTCGCCGGCGCGATGGTCTCGGTCATTCCGTAGAGCTGGATCAACGGGCAGTCGAAGGTCGACTCGAAGTCGGCGACGTCGTCGGCGTCGAGGTGCTGCGCGAAAAGCGTTGCACGAAGACCGTTTCGGCCGTCGTCGTCGGTTCGGGGTGCGCGCAGAATCATCCGGACGGGTGCGGCGAACAGACTCGCGAGGGTCGGTCGCAGTTCATGGGCCCAGCGCGCCCAGTTCGACGCGGAGAACCGGTGCCCGACGGCGATCGAGGCGCCCGCCACCATCGCCGACATGGTGCAGTAGTACTGCGCGTTCGCGTGGAAGAGCGGGAGCACGACGAGCCAGCGGTCGTCGGAGCCGAGGTCGAGATGGCGGGCCACCTCGGTGCCGGCGTGTAGGTAGTTGGCGTGCGTCACGACGACGCCCTTCGGTCGGCTGGTGGTTCCCGAGGTGTAGAGGATCGCCGCGGCATCGGTCGGCGCGATCTTCGACGACGCCGCGGGATATGTTGCGGCACCAGAGTTTCCGATGGCTCTGGCATGTGCGGCGACGTCATCCACGCGGACAACCGAGACGTCGCCACCCGCCGACTGCGCTCCGGCGCGCAGCGTCTCGACGGTGTCGTCGTTGCCGATCGCCAGCATCGCACGTGTGTCGGTAAGGATCCAGCAGATCTCGTCAGCCGCGTTGAGCGGGTTGACCGGAACAAAGACCGCACCCAATTCGACTGTCCCGAACCATATTTCGAAGAACTCGACGCTGTTGGTCACGGCCGCGACGACCCGTTCGCCCGCAGTGACACCGAGCGCGGACAGGGCAGCCGCCGTCGATTGTGCGCGGTCCGCCATGTCGGCGTAGGTGATCTCGACGCGGGCATCGGATCCCTGGAAGACCAGGAAGACGTCGTCGGGGCCGGTGTCCGCACGGTGTCGGAGCAAGCTCGGGAGGGTATTCACGACGTCCCCCTCAGTGCTTGGCCGCGGCCCGCGGCGCCCCGGTGTAACTGGGGATTCCGGCACCGTCCGGCACCTGTTCGGGTTGGTCGACGACGTTGCGCAGGACCCCGATTCCACTCGCCTCCAACTCCACGACGTCGCCCGGGGCGATCCACCGATCCAACTCGAGGCCGCAGCCGCCGGCGACGGTCCCGACCGCGAGGAATTCCCCGGGCTGAACGGATTCGCAGTACGACGCCCAGGCGAGCACTTCCGCGAAGGAGTAGCGCCTGCCCGCGGTGTCGGCCTTCGACCAGGTCTCGCCGTTGACGCGGACCGAACACTCGATGGCGAACTCGTCGACCTCGTCCATCGTCACCACGCACGGGCCCATCACGGTGGCGAAACTCTTACCCTTCGACGGCCCGATGCCCAGGCTCATCTCGTAGAACTGGATGTCGCGGGCGCTGACGTCGTTGAAGATCGTGACACCGGCGATGTGCGCGGGAGCGTCGTCGACGCTGATGTTGCGACCACCCCGCCCGACGAAGAAGCCGACCTCCAACTCGAAGTCGAGTTGCCGCGAATACGCCGGCCAGGCGATCGGATCGTCGGGCCCGAGGATGGTGCTGGTGTTGCACTCGTAGCAGATCGGGACGCTGCGGAAAGCCTCCGGCACGGGCAGTCCGGAGCCGGTGGCATGCGCTTCATAGGTGAGGTAGTCGCGGATCCGGGGCGGTCGCGGAACCGGCGCGCACAACCGGACATCGGATGCCGAGTGCCTGATCGGACGCTCGCCGCTGAGCAGTTCGTCGCCACGCGCGATCGCATCGGCCACCGCGCCGAGAACGTCCTGCGCCGCGTGCAGTGCGCCATCGCCCGCGGCGAAGAAGTCGACCATGTCGTCGGGCAGCCGGGCGAACTCGGCGCCCTGCCGTTCGTTGAGTGCGTCGGCCGCATCGGCGAGATCGACGATCCGGTCGTCGAGAAGTGCGCCAAGACGCGGCGAACGATCGGAGTTCTGGAAGGTGACGAGTCTCATCGAAATCCCTAACTGGATGTGAGTCCAAGATTGAATGTGAGTCTGGCCACAACTATGAACACGGGCCGTTGATCTGTCAATACCCGAAAATCAGCTGGCCGACCCAGCCTTCACGCGCCTCGATCGAGCACTTGACAGCACCGCTCGACGGTGCATTACTAGACGCGAGTCCAAAACTGGATTCGAGTTTGAAATCAGCGATCGGGTCGATTCCGTCGCATAGGAAAGGTGGACCCTCATGATCAATCTGCACCGCGTGGTCACCGGGCACGACGACGCCGGCCGCTCGCGCATTCTCTTCGACGACGCAGGCACCAACGACGTGACGATCGACTCGTGGCCGGGCGGTCTCAAGATCACCGAACTGTGGGTCACCGATGAGGCACCGGCCAACGCCGGATTCCGCGAGGACCGGGCCACGCGGCCACTGCAACACGATCCCGTCGCGGGCGGCACCATCTTCCGGTGGCTCGAATTCCCGCCGGAGACCGAGGGCGAATCGTTCGACGCGGCGGCGATCTTCGACGCCCTCGGCAGCGACAATCGCCCGTCGTCGGAGATGAGCACCAGGCACTTCTCGATGCACCGCACCGACTCGGTGGACTACCTGGTGATTCTGTCCGGCACGATGACGATGGTGATGGACGATGGCGAGGCGCAACTGGGACCGGGAACCTGCATCGTGCAGCAGGGCACCAACCATGCGTGGGTCAACAAGGGAACCGAGCCGTGCGTGATGGCCGCGATCCTGGTCGACGCCGAGGCGTCGTGACGTCGTCGTCGCCGACTGCCGATCGCCGCGGACCTATAGTTGGCGACGGAGCGAGCGAATGACGGGGCGCGCGAAGCGCCGGGCGAGCGAATGACGGGGCAGTTCGACGGCAGCTCGACGCCTAACCGAGACGGCCGAGAAAGTTGATGATGACGAACGACGCAGTGTCCGTGTCGATGCCAGCCGCGGACACGACCCGACGAGAACGCAAGCGGGTTCACACCCGTCGTCGACTGTACGAGGCAGCGATCCAGTTGTTCGAGGAGAAGGGATACGACCCCACCTCGATGGACGAGATCGCCGAGTTGGCCGACACCGCGCGAGCGACTCTGTACAACTATTTTCCGCGTAAGAGCGCGTTCTTGGAGGAATGGACGGTACGCCGTCGCGACCAGGTGGGCATCGACCTGGCCGAGTACCGAGACCGGCCGACCGACGAGGTGATCCGGGCGTATCTGCGCGACCTCGTCCGGATCAACATCGAGCAGGCGACGTTGACACGCGTCTTGCTGCCCGCGTGGGTCCGCTCCGGTGGACCGGTCGAGGAAGAACCGTACCTGGCCGCCGCGCTGACCGAGTACGTGCGACTCGGTCAGCAACGCGGAGAGATTCGGACCGACTGCGACCCGGTGCTCGTCGGGCATCTGATCCGCAACGCCTACCTGGGAGCGCTGTATCTGTGGCTGCACAGTCTCAACGACGGACCCGCGCTGGACCTGCGGGCGGCCGTCGACGACAGCGCCGACATCATCCTGCGTGGGCTGAGTACCTGATCGACGCTTCGCCGTCGTGCGCTCAGCCCTGATACCCGACGGTGTCCCGGGCCAGCTGCAGATATCGCGAGATCAGTTCGTCGGCGCCGAGTTCCCCGTCGGCGTTGTACCAGGTAGACACTCCGACACACATGGTCGTGACGGCGCGGCTGGCGTCTTTGGGGTAGCGCGTGGTGAAGTCGCCTGCGGCGGCACCGGCCAAGACGATGTCGTCGACCATGTACTGCTGCCGGTCGCGGTAACCGATGTATTCGTCTCGATAGCGATCGTCGATGCTGCGGATCTCCGTCGACCCGACGAAGGCCTGCTCCTTGCGGTACATGTGAAACCGCAGCAGCGATTCGACGACGCCGTCGAACTGGGCGACCGGCTCGGGTCCGGCCTCGGCGATCGCCTGCTCGGAGCGCGCAAGCAGGTCGGTCATCGTCAGGTCGAGCAGCCCCTGCAGCAGCGACTGCTTGGACGGGTAGTGGTGGTAGAGCCCGGGCACCGACAGGTTGGCACGGGCGGCGATGTCACGCACCGACGTCCCGTGGTAACCGTGTTCGGCGAACGCCTCCAAGGCGGCGGCAAGGGGCGCGGGCAGTCGCGGCTCTCCGTAGTCACGCCACCCGGTGATGCCTGACGGTCCCGCGCCAGCAGAGCTGGGAGTCACAGTCATGTGTCAAAGATAGCCGCACCGACAGAACGCTCACTCGCCCCCTGTCCGGTTGGGGGCGACGGCGGCACGCGCAAGCAGCAGGTCCGCGCACACATCGATCATTTCCGCGCGCGTCAGCTCGACGTGACCGTCGAGCCACGCGGCGAGGACTCGCGCGAATCCGCCGACCCGGAAATGCGCACCGGCGATGACATGTGGACTCGATCCGGCGGAGAAGATATCCGACGCCGATTCGACGGTGAGCAGCGCAAACATGTCCGTCGACTGCAGTCGCCGCTGCGCCAGCGTCGGACTGAGCAACTCCTGGGAGAACAACAACCGACCTTTGCGCGGATCGTCGGCGATCACGTCGACGATGGCTTCGACGCCGCGTCGAACCTTGTCTCCCGGCGTCGCACCGTCGTGGAATCCGGCGAGTGCGGCGTCGGTGATCTCGGCGATGACTCCGTCGAAGGCTTCGGCAACGAGTTGCTCCACCGAGTCGAAACTCTCGTAGAAGTACCGTGCGGTGAGACCGGCCATCTTGCATACGCCGCGGACGGTGATCGCCCCACCGCCCGTTCCGCCGAGGGACTCGAGCGCGGCCTCGATGAGTGCCGCCCGGCGTCGAGCCACGCGGGTGTCGCCGCCCTCACCGCCGTACGCGCGCAGCGCCGTACCGTCGATATTCACCGGACTTCGGCGTGGACTCATGCAACCATCTTGACATCCGGACTGCGCAAACCGTTCAATAAAAGTGAAAACGAGCGTTGTCAGAAGGGAAGCGAATGACCGCCGACGCCTTGGACGAGTCTCCGTCCACCCCGGTCGATGCAACATCCGGCCGGGTACGCAGCACGCGCGCCGAACTCGACGCCGCGCCCTCCGACAAACTCCCGATGATCGGCGTCGCGCTCCTTGCCGGGCCGTCGAACGTCATCATGCAGCTGGCGATGCCCGCCGTGGGTTACGGCGTGGTGGAGAGCCGCGTGGAGACCGGAAACCTGCTCAAGCATCCGATCAAACGGACCCGTACGACACTGAGTTACCTCGCGGTGGCCGGACTGGGGTCGCCCGCCGATCGCAAGGCCTACCGGAAAGCCGTCGGCAGGGCACACGCGCAGGTGTACTCCACCGAGTCGAGCCCGGTGAAGTACAACGCTTTCGATCCGAAGCTCCAGCTCTGGGTGGCCGCCTGCCTGTACCGCGGCTGGGAAGACATGCAACGGATCTTCGGCGACCCGGCGTCGATCACCGAAGAGGCCTATCAGCAGGGCTCCGTCATGGGCACCACGCTGCAGGTTCCGCGCGAGATGTGGCCGGCCACGCACGCGGACTTCGTCGAATACTGGGATTCGACGGTCGCCACGCTGCAGATCGATCCGACGGTTCAGCGTTACCTGCGCAGCATGGCGCGCGTCGAATTCATCGGCAAGGTCCGCGTGCCATTGCTCGGTTGGCTCAGCGAGATCTTCGCCATCGGATTCCTGCCGACCGAGTTCCGCACCATGATGGGGATGGAGCTGTCTCCCGCGCAGGAACGAGTCTTCCACGCGCACAACAGGATTGTCGAGGCCATCGTCCGTCGTCTGCCGAAACCGATGCGGACGTTCCCGTTCAACCTCCTGCTAGCCGACGTCCGCTGGCGGATGCGGACTGGTCGGGCGCTGGTGTAACGGCGCTGGTCCTGCCACACACCTCTCTGGCGCACGCGGGCCGTCACTTCAATTGTTGCGCTGGGCAATTCGTCCCACCACATCTCGATACGCCGAAGCTCGTTCCTCGCTTCGACACTCGATGAGCGGAGATACGCCCTACCGGATTTCCTTCAGTGCCTCCCTGGTCAACGTCGTCACGTCGGTGTTGCCGGACAACCCGAGGGTAAGGTCCAACTCGGCGATGATGTTCGCGACGACGTCGCGCGCACCGTCGACGCCGGCCAAGGCCAGTCCGTACATGTGCGCGCGCCCGATGCACGCTGCGTCGGCGCCGAGCGCCAACACCTTGAAAACATCTGCGCCGGTATGGATTCCACTGTCGACGAGAACCTTCGCGCGACCGTCGACGGCGTCGACGACGTCCACGAGCGCGTCGACCGACCCGATCGATCCGTCGATCTGACGCCCGCCGTGGTTGGACACGATGATTCCGTCGACGCCGAGCTCGACGGCCCGCCGCGCGTCGTCGGGATGCAGGATGCCCTTGAGGACGATCGGCAGTTTGGTCCGATCGCGCAGTCCCGCAATGTCATTCCAATTGAGCGACGGGCGCGAGTAGATGTCGAGGAAGGTCTGCACCGACGCCCGCGGCTCCTTGGCTCGCAGGTTGGCCCACACCGATCCCGGCACATTGCGCGCGATCTCGAAGAGTGTCTTGATCGCACCGATCGACGGCTTCGGCGAGTCCGCGCCGCCCGACGCCGCCGCGTCGGCGACACGTTGCGCGACGATCTGCGCGAACCGCGGGTCGTGGGTGTACTGCGCGATGCCCTCGGCACGGGCGAACGGCAGCGATCCGAGGTTGAGATCTTGCGGGCGCCAACCCAACATCGTCGTGTCGAGGGTGACTGCGACGGCGCCGGCGCCCATTGCCTCGGCCCGCTGCAGGAAACTGCCGACGAGATCGTCGTCGGTGGACCAGTACAGCTGGAACCACCGCGGCGCACCGGGTTTCACATCGTCCATGGCGGCGGCGACGTCTTCCATCGGTGCGCTGCCCTGGTTGGAAAAGATGTAGGGAACCCCCAATTGCGCTGCGGCGCGACCGATGTGAACGTCAGCCGCGCGAGTCACCAGTCCACCGGCACCGACCGGCGAGAAGAGCACCGGCGCCGCGAGTTGCTGCCCGAAGAGTTCGATCGACAGCGATCGCTGCGACACATCGCGGAGCACCCGGGGCACGATCGCCCAGCGGTCCAACGCGCGGCGATTGGCCGTCATCGTCGAACCTTCGCCCGCACCGCCGTTGATATAGGCCCAACCACGTTGGGACATGGCACTTTTCGCGCGGCGTTCCAGTTCACCGAAGTCCGTGGGCACCGACGGCACGCGGTCATGGACGCCCTCGCTGTAGATCTCGTTCTGCCGGACCCGACCGGCGCCCGGCGTCGTCATGAGCGCGTCCTCGCGCACGGCCGAGGGGAGTCGGATGGGCGGGGTGATGAGCGCCTACGCGCGCGAGGCGCGTCGAACACCGGCACGGAGTCAACAGTCATGGACCTGAGCATAGTGACACCGCACGATGGCGTTGTGGCACGCATCATGGTACTCACTCACACTTTTTGCGTACGCTATAGCGGAAACCCGATTCACTCGCGAATGTCGGGTCGACATGTCAATGGGAGGTTGCCCGCGTGGCGATTGCACTGTATCGACTGGGACGCCTGGCGTTCCGCAAAAAGTGGTGGTTCATCGCGGCCTGGCTGATCGCGTTGGTGCTGGCCGGCTCCGCCGTCGGCATCACCAAACCCAAGTTCGCCACCGACTTCCAGTTGCCGGGCACCGACTCCGACCGCGCGATGTCGGTGATGAACGAATACTTCAAATCGACCAACGACCAACTGCTCAAAGCCAACACGACGATCGTCGTCGCCGCCGACGATGGTCTGGCCAACCACACCGCGCAGATCGACGCGCTGATCACCGACGTCAAGAAGACGCTCCCCAAGCTCAAAGACCCCAACGCCATCGTCGACCCGGTGCTGGCCGCTAAGGCACAGCCCGCCATCGCGGCTCAGGTACTCGGCGACAACGGTCGGGTCGGGCTGATCGCGATCAGCCAGAACATCCCTCGCGAGGATCTCAAGACCGCCGACATGACGCAGTTCCAGGACCTGCTGAAACGGCATAACGGGCAGGGTGGCCTGCAGGTCGAGGGCACCGGCGCACTGCAGCAGGTGTTCGCCCAGGGCGGCTCGGCCGAATTGATCAGCTTCGCGGTCGCATTCGTCGTGATGATCGTGGCCTTCGGCGCGCTGCTCGCGGCCTTCATTCCGATCGTCACGGCCCTCGTCGGCGTCATTCTGACGATGATGCTGGTCACCTTGAGCGCCACGGTCCTCAGCGTCCAGCAGAGTTCGACGACCATCATCTTGATGCTCGGCATCGCCGTCTCGATCGACTACGCGCTGTTCATCGTGTCGCGGTACCGGTCGGAGCTGAATCTCGGCGGTTCACGCGAGGCCGCGGTGGGCAGAGCCGTCGGAACGGCGGGCTCGGCGGTGGTGTTCGCCGGTCTGACGGTGGTCATCGCCGTGGCGGCTCTGGCTGTCGTCGGAATCCCGTTCGTCACCCAGATGGGTATCGCCGCGGCGCTCGCGGTGGTCATCGCCGTGCTCGGCGCGATCACTCTGATCCCGGCGATCCTCGGTGCGTTCGGCCGGTTCGCGTTCTCGCCACGGATCCCGGGTCTGCGCCACGGCGACGAGCCCGACAGCCAGCAGTCGAACGGCCTGCGCTTCGCGAAGTTCGTCACCAAGTTCCCGCTGCCGATCGCCATCGTCGGCCTCGCGCTGCTCGCGGTATGCGCCATCCCGATGTCGAATATGCAGCTCGGCATGTCGTCGAGCACCGACAACGAGGCCAACGCGATCGCGTTGATGTCGCGCGGTTTCGGTGAAGGCGCGAGCGGCGGACAGTTGTTCGTCGTCGTCAACAAGTCGGCCGACAACGGTGACGTCGCGGCCGCGGCGAAGCAGGCCGCCGCGCATATCGCCACACTCGACAACGTCGCCAATCCCAAGGCGCTGGTCCCGATCCCGAACAACATGACCGACCCGACCAAGCCGCCGACCGGTCCCGCACAAGCGGCCATGATCGTCGTCGTTCCCGAACACTCGCCGAGCGGCCCGGAGACGCACACCTTGATGGAGCAGATCCGCGACTACGCGAAGAACGCTCCGCCGGGCACCGAGATCCATGTCGGCGGCCAGACTGCGATCATGTCCGACATCTCGCAGAAGCTCTCCAGCGCGCTGATTCCGTTCCTGATCATCGTCATCGGCTTCGCGTTCATCATCCTGATGATCGTGTTCCGGTCGATCCTGGTGCCGCTGACCGCCACCGTCGGCTTCCTGTTCTCGGTGCTCGCCACGTTCGGTGCGACGGTGTGGATCTTCCAGGAGGGCCACCTCGGGCTCATCGAGCATCCCAAGCCGATCATCTCGTTCCTGCCGATCTTCCTGATCGGTGTGGTCTTCGGTCTGGCGATGGACTATCAGGTGTTCCTGGTGTCTCGAATGCGGGAGGAGTACGTCCACGGCGTGCCGGCCAAGCAGGCGGTGATCGTCGGCTACCAGCACGGTGCCCGCGTGGTGTCGTCAGCCGCGTTGATCATGATCCTGGTGTTCGTGGCCTTCATGTTGGTGCCGGATACGACCGCCAAGATGATGGGCTTCGCGATGGCGGCGGCCGTCTTCTTCGACGCCTTCATCATCCGGATGATCGTCGTGCCCGCGGTGACCGCACTGATGGGTGACTGGGCCTGGAAGTTGCCGAGCTGGCTGGACAAGATCCTGCCCAACGTCGACATCGAGGGCAGCGCGATCCGGGAGATCCCGATCGAGGACGCGCCCGCTCCGGAGCCCGCACCGGTGTAGGCCGTCGTCCGCGGAGATCGGTAAATAGGTTGCGCGCCAAGGGCATATCGCCCTTGGCGCGCTTCTTATCGGCAGAGTTCTGCCGATCCGACCGGTCAGTCGACGACGACGGGGATCGTGTCGTCCCAGGGCTGCGCGGTCACCATGTCCGCGACCCGCACATAACCGCTCTCGAACTGACCGGTCGCGGCGTCGACGAGTCGGTACCGCTGCGTCTGCGACTGAATGGGCTGGCCGTCGATGAGTACCACCCGCACCTCACCGGGCTCGAATCCGCACCGCTCTTGCAACGCGGCGATCAACTGTTCGCTGTGCATGTGCCCGTCACCGAAGTTCCATCCGATGGCGGTGCTGCAGATACGCTCGCCGTCGGTCAGCATGTAGTCGGCCTCGTCGTATCCAGCCATCGCCCGGTGAGCGAGGGTGAACATCGCCCGGCCGTGAGTATTGAACGCGCGGAACGCATATCCCATGTAGAGATACATCTGCGCGGTCTCCGGGCTCCCGTAGTACCGCTCCATCTGCGCGGCAGGCATACTCGCGATTGCGACGACGTGTCGGGCCACCTTCGCCGACGCCGACGGTGTCATGCACCACAGTGTCGTGTCCCAGTTCCCGGCGTAGTAGCGCATGCCGGGCAGGAAGGAAACCTTGCGGGGCAACAGGTTTCCCGCGACGACGACACCGGCCAGCACTGCGAACAGCACCACCGGCCACGGTGATCGCATGTCGCCCAACCCGACGTCGGCGTACCCGACGAACAAGAACCCGACGCCGAACATCATGAAGACATTCCATTCCAACGGCACGCCCATCGGGATCGACGCCAGGATTCCGAAATGAAATCCGATCATCACCGTCGCCGCGATCGCCGTCGGCCAGCCGCCGTGGCTGAAGAACAACACCAGCGGGACACACAGTTCGACGGCGGTCGCCGCGTGCGCCACCCAGCGCGACAACGCACTCGGCCGCAGATCGTCGGGGAAGTCGGCGAAGAACTTTCGCTTGATCCACTTCGGCCGTAGCACCGGATTGTTCGACATCATCGTGGAGATCACAAAAGGGAAGTGTCGGTTCAGTTTCGACACAGCGGCACCCATCCAGATCATCAAGAACACGAGTTTGGCGGCGATGATGATGTCGACGCCGACGAACAGGAACGCGACCGTCAACGACCCGTACACCTCGCCGCGTGCGCCCAGGAAGATCGACTTGTCACGCAGTCCGCACGCGGCCAGCAGCCCGATGATCGACGCGACCTGCCAGGTCGGCAGAATTCCGACGCTGGAATCGAGCGCGGGAATCGGCCCGGTGCCGTCGGAGACAACGGCGATCACCAGGAGGACGAGGAGCGCCGCATACAGCACCACGTCGACCGGTCCGCGAGTTGTGCCCCGAGTCAGCGGAATCACCCGCGGCCACGGAGGCAGACGAATGGTGTTGGGCCGCAACCAATACAACGCAGATCCCAGCGGCGGGAAGAATCGATTGTTCAGCGGGCCGAAGCCGCAGCCGAGCCCGACGACCTCGAACAACATCGTGAACAACACGACCTTTTCGAACACGATCGGCTCGGTGAACCAGTCCCCGACGTTGCCTACTCCGTCGATCCCCGACGTCGAGAGCACGACTGCCAGGCCGATGCCGACATAAGCCAGGATCTTGACGACGTAGAACAGGTGAAGTACGACCGGCGTCCCGAACCCCACCTCGGCCCAGTGCCGCGCCATGGGCTTGATCTTCTCGGCACGTGTCCCCGCGCTCCACGCCGCGAAATCGTCGACGACGGGCGCGTCCTGCTTGAGAAATCCCATACGTCGGACGTTAACACGACAAAATAGAACTTGTTCTAGGAACCGGGGTCGGCGCCGTCGTCTCCGCCTCAGTGAACTGCTAGTAGTGTGTCGCGCCTAGTGGTATTGATATCTTGCGCGCACCCTGCTTCGCCGCACCCCGCTGGTTGAGCGAGGCGTAGCCGAGTCGAAACCACTGTGACGCTGCGGGCTGCGTCACACGCCCGGCCGGTGGGTTTCGACTCGCTCGGCTTCGACACGGCCCACGCTGCCACCTTGGCCCGGCTCAACCTGGATCCACCGGCCTATCGGAGGGATGAGCTACCCCCGCTGGTTGAGCCTGGTTTCACCGGTCCGGGCACTGCATCTGCTGGTTGAGCCGCGAGGAGCGCTAGCGACGAGCGTGTCGAAACCCCTGTACCACAATGCATTTGATGGTAGCGCACTTGTCGAACTGTGATGGTATCGAACATCGAGGCGTGCGCACCCGTAGAGTGCACACGCGACACTTGCCGGGTGACATCTCCGATATTGGCGCGGACCGTCGAAAGTCGTTGTGGCTGAGAGGTTTCGACACGGACTCGGCTAGCGCTACTTCGACTCGGCTAGCGCCTCGCTCAGCACGGCGCTCGTCCGGCTCAACCAGCGAGATGAGTTCTCCATCGGTGGATCCAGGTTGAGCGAGGCGCAGCCGAGTCGAAACCTACCGAACCATCCCGGCGCACGAAACCCGTGACACCGCTGCACTTTCGACACGTTCACCACCGCGACTCAACGAACACCTCGCTCAGTATGACGTTCCTCACGGCACGATCTCCGCTGCCACTACTGCGCATCGCCGACCGACACCGGCTCCGCTTCCCGCAACGGATTCGCCAGTTCATCCCGCCAGAGTCGAGCGAGCATGTAGAACACGATCGCGAACGGGAGCGGCAGCAGGCCGCCGAGGACGAAGGTCGACGTCAGCCCGATGGCGTCGGCGACGGGCGCGGCCAGCGCCATCGACACCGGCATAAGTGCGACGGACACGAAGAAGTCGAGGCTCGCCACCCGACCGAGCAATTCGGGAGGTACTCGACGCTGTAACAGCGTGCCCCACAACACCATTGGGCCGTCGAAGGCCACACCCAATACCAATGCCGCGACGATGAACACCCAAAGATGTTCTGCCACACCGAAGAACACGAGCGGAACGCCGCAGAGTCCCCATAATCCGAACATGATCGTCAAGTAGCGCCGCGGTATCGGAATGGCGGCGAAGATCAGCGATCCGATGGCCGCGCCGGCGCCGAACGCGGCCAGCACCAGCGAATGGTCAGCCGCATCGCCGTGGACCCGTTCGCGAATCGCGAAGGGCACCAACACTTCTATCGGCCCCATCGTCAACAGAACCAGGAAGGTCGCGAAGAACAGCGTCGCCCACAGCCACGGCGTGCGCCACATGTAGCGGAAGCCGTCGACCACGTCGCCGATGATCGACGATGCCGCCGCACGTGAATGCACTCGCGATTCAATGGGCTTCATCGACAGGTAACACAGCGCGGCACCGACGCTCGAACCCGCGGAAACGATGAGCGCAAGCCCAGGCGATGCGATGGCGATCGCCGCGCCGGCAACGACCGGCCCCAGCGCCTGAAAGACCACCGGCCGCAGAAAACCCTCGACGCCGTTGGCGGCCTGTAATTCCTGTGCGGCAACGACATTGGGCAGCAGCGCCGAATAGGCCGGATAGTAGACACCGGTCGTGACACCGCTGATCGCGGCAACGCCGACGAGATGAACGAAAGTCAGATGCCCGGTGAAAGCGGCGACTCCAGCGGTACCGACGGCCACGACTTTCAACACTTCGAGCGCAATGATGATCAACCGTTGCGAGACCCGATCCGCGAGTACTCCCCCACCGAGCGTCGAGACCATCATGCCCAACGCGGAGACCGCCGAGACGATCGACACCTGGCCGGCTCCGCCGCCGAGATCGATCACCTGCCAGACGACCGCCATCGTCCAGATCCCATCGGCGAACAGCGCGAACAGCAACCCCAGTGCCAGCCGTCGATACTGCGGCCGCTCAAACGGACGCAGCATCGAAGAAACACCGTCGGTTGCAACACTCACTCAAGAATTACAGCCGACGGTGCGGCGTCGACGCCACCAATTTTCGGTGTGCGCAGTATTCCTGATGTTGCAGTTGAACGGTGCAGTGTTGCGGCAGTCTGGTCCCGAGCGGCCGATTGCACTCTGCCCGGTCACCGGTGCCGGGGGAACATTCACCCCGCCACCGCTGAGCGGGCAGTTTCCAATCACGGCCAGTGCACGCTGCCCGGCCGATCACACTCTCCACAACCTCAACGTCAGGCGTGCGTCCGCGCCCGAGGCGGATGCAGCATCGATCCGTTGTTACCAGTGGGGCAGATGATGGTTGTGTCGGGTGGCCCGCCGCTGCGCCCCGGGTGAGTGGAGACGCCCGCGAACAGTTCACCTCGTCTACTCACAGACACCTCACCCTTGACGGCGGGTGTGTGCGAGGAAACGAGGTGGACGCGGCGGTCGCCGCGACCTGCTGGTTGAGCGAGGCGAAGCCGAGTCGAAACCACTGCGACGCTGCGGGTTTCGTCATTGCCCGGCCGGCTGGGTTTCGACTCGCTCCGCTCGCTCAACCTGGATCCACCGACGGTAGGCCCCATCTGCTGGTTGAGCCGCGAGGAGCGCTAGCGACGAGCGTGTCGAAACCTCTGTACCACAATGCATTTGATGGCAGCGTACTTGTCGGACTTTGATTGAATCGAACATCGAGGCGTGTGCACCCATAGGGTGCACACGCGACACTTGCCGGGTGTCATCGCCGATATTGGCGCGGACCGTCGAAAGTCGTTGTGGCTGAGAGGTTTCGACACGGACTCGGCTAGCGCCTCGTCCGGCTCAACCAGCAGATGGGGCCTACCGTCGGTGAAACCAGGCTCAACCGGCAGAGCAACGTCATACACGCCACTAGCCTGCGAGTTCGGCTTCCTTGACCGAGCCGAACACCATCGCTTCGGTGAGGTCGTAGCGCCGGGCGTCATAGGCGTCGAGCACCAGATTGTGGCGGACCTGCCACGGATTGCGGTCCGACGCCTTCGGCAGTGATCCGGCGGCGCGCTGCACATAGCCGGAGTTCAATTCGAGCAGCGCGTGGTCGTGCATCACCTCGTCCCCGGCCGTCGGATACGCGTGGGTATAGCCCTGCTCGCCCATGTATTTCAGGAGCTTGGCGACGGCCTGCGACGTCAGGTCGACACGCAGCGTCCACGAGGCATTGGTGTAGCCCACCGACCACGCCATATTCGGCACGTCGTTGAGCATGTACCCGCGGTAGGCATACTTGTCGGCCGGTTTGAACTCGACACCGTCGATGCTCAACGACGCCCCGCCGAACGCCACGAGCTGCAATCCCGTGGCTGTGACGATGATGTCGGCGTCGAGCGTCTGCCCCGACGTCAAGACGATGCCCGATTCGGTGATGTGGTCGACGGTGTCGGTGACGACCTCGGCCTTCCCCTTCGAGATCGCCGTGTACAGGTCACCGTCGGGGATGACGCACAGTCGCTGATCCCACGGTTCATACTTCGGCTTGAAGTGCACGTCGACCGGATATCCGTCTGGCAGCATCGCCTTCGCGATCGTCCGAATCGTCCTACGCGACAACTTCGGGAACAACCGGCAATACATGTAGAACGCGAACGTACCGATCGCATTGCGCACGCGCAGCGCACGATGCGCCCACGACGCCGGCAGCACCTTGAGCATCGCCTTGGTCATGATGTCGCTCTCCGGCAGCGCCAGCATGTAGGTTGGCGAACGCTGAAGCATGGTGATCTTCTCGACGTCGTCGGCCATCGAGGGGATGAGCGTCACCGCGGTCGCGCCCGACCCGATGACGACGACCTTCTTGCCCGCGTAGTCGAGATCGTCCGGCCAGAACTGCGGATGCACCACCCGACCGCCGAAATTCTCGATGCCGGGGAATTCGGGCAGGTAGCCCTCGTCATAGCGGTAGTAACCGGTGCAGACGTAGAGGAACCGTGCCGTGAACACGCGATCGTCATCGCCACTCTTCCCGACGACGGTCCACAGGTCCGTCGTCGAGTCGAAGTTCGCACTTTCGACGCGGATGCCGTATCTGATGTTCTCGTCGATGCCGAATTCGCGGGCGGTGTCTTCGAGGTATTCGCGGATCTCGTCGCCCTCGGCGATGGTGCGGGTCTTACGCCACGGCCGGAACGGGAAGCTGAGCGTGAAGATGTCGGAATCGGAACGCACGCCCGGGTAACGGAACAGATCCCAGGTACCGCCGATGCGTTCCCGCTGCTCGACGATCGTGTAGGTGAGCTGCGGATTCTGCTCGTGGATGCGGTACGCTGCGTCGATTCCGGACAGCCCGGCCCCGACGATCAGGACGTCGGAGTGCTGCGGCGAATTCGATGACGACGAGTTCGATGACATGGACTACCTTCCTGGGCTTCGACGATGTGGTTGCGTCGAAAACCCCCACGTACTGTGACAATCTATATTGTCACATTAGTGGGCGTCATGGGAAGGGATGCTAAGTAACGCGGTCTCAGCTTGCGGCCTTCTTGGCCGGAGCCTTCTTCGCAGGCGACTTCTTGGCGGGCGCCTTCTTGGCCGCGGTCTTCGCCGGCGCCTTCGCCGCTGCCTTGCGGGGTGCGGCCTTCTTCG
Source organism: Gordonia asplenii (assembly GCF_012933505.1). Classification (GTDB taxonomy): domain Bacteria; phylum Actinomycetota; class Actinomycetes; order Mycobacteriales; family Mycobacteriaceae; genus Gordonia; species Gordonia asplenii. Next base: position 90,404 of record NZ_JABBNB010000009.1, on the reverse strand, counting down.
CGGGAGCGGGCGCAGACGCCGACGCGCCGCCATCGCGATCCTTCACCGATGCGCGCAGCGCGGCGAGCAGGTCGGCGACCTCCGAGTCGTCGTCCTCGTCATCGGCCGCATCCGTCTCCGGAAATGCCTCGGCACCCTCGGATTTCGCGTCGATCAGTTTGTTCAGTTCGAGCTGATAGGTGTCCGAGTACTCCGACGGCTCGAAGTCGCGAGCCATTGTGTCGATCAGCGACGACGCCATCGCCAATTCCTGGTCGTGGATCTGAACATCCTCACTGAGGAACGCGAAGTCGGGGGCGCGCACTTCGTCGGGCCAGAGCAGCGTCTGCAGCGTCATCACGCCGTCGACGACGCGCAGTGCGGCCAACCGGGTGCGGTTGCGCAGCGTGAAGTTGGCGATCGCCAGCCGATCGGTCTCTTCGAGTGCGCGGGCAAGCAGCACATAGGCTTTCGGTGACTTCGACGACGGTTCCAGGTAGTACGGTTTGTCGAAATAGATCGGATCGACCTGCTCGCGCGGAACGAATTCCAGGATCGCGATCTCCGGGCTCTTCTGCACCGGCATCGACCCGAGGTCGTCTTTGGTCAGCACCACCGTCTCACCGTTGGTGGCCTCGTAGGCGTTGGCGATGTCACCGAACTCCACTTCGGTGTCGGTGCCTTCGCGTACGCGGCGGTACCGGATCCGGGTGCCGTCCTTGGAATCGACCTGGTAGGCCTTCCGGTCATGGGATTCGGTGGCCGAGTAGACCTTGACCGGCACATTGACCAGGCCAAAGCTCAAGTCACCTTTCCAGATCGAGCGCATGTGGGCCATTGTGCCATCGACCAGCGGCATCGGCGAGAGACGTTATCCGGTCGTTAGAACCTGCAACGCCCCGGCGGACATGGACAATGGTCCGCATGGCTGCGGGCAACACACTCGACGTCGACGGCTATCCGATCGCCGTCACGAATCTGACCAAAGTGCTCTATCCGGACACCGGGACCCGCAAATTCGACGTCATCGACTACTACACGCGGATCGCCGAGGTGATGCTGCCGCATATCGTCGACCGGCTCGTCACCCGCAAGCGATGGCCCAACGGCGTCGACTCTCAACCGTTCTTCGAAAAGGACCTCCCTGCGTCGGCGCCGAACTTCTTGCGCCGCTTCGGAATTGAACACAGTCTACGAATCATCCACTATCCCGTCGTAAGCAAGCGCGCCGACCTCGTCTGGCTCGCACAGCAGGCCGCGCTGGAATTGCATGTGCCGCAATGGCGTATCGGCGCCGACGCCGGGACCGAGGCGGTCAAGAAGGATCCGTCGTTCAAGGCGACGCGCCTGGTCCTCGACCTCGACCCCGGCCCCGACGTCCCGCTCACTCAATGCGCACGGATCGCCATCGCGATCAACGAACTGCTCACCTCGGCGGGGATGACCGCGTTTCCAATCACCAGCGGCGGCAAGGGAATTCACATCTATGCGCCGTTCGACGACCCGGTCTCACCAGACGCCGCGCGCACCGTCGCACGTCAGATCGCGACCTCGCTCGCGGCCGCGCATCCCGACGAGGTGACGGCATCGATGTCGAAGTCGGTGCGCGATCACCGCGTGTTCATCGACTGGAGTCAGAACAGCGGGTCGAAGACCACTCTCGCGCCGTACTCGCTGCGCGGCCGCGAACAGCCGTGGGCGGCGGCGCCGCGCACCTGGTCGGAGATGACCGACCCCGATCTGCGTCAACTGCTCTACACCGAAGTCCTCGAACGCGTCGAGGGCGACGGCGATCTGCTCGCCGGATTGGACGCTCCGCTGCCCGACTCGACCGAACGCGGCGTCGACGATCCGCCCGAACCGCAACCCAGCGTCGTCGATCTTCGCGAGTACCGAAACAAGCGCGATCCCGCGGTGACCCCGGAACCGTTCGGTGACCAGGCTCATCAGGCTCACGCCGATGACACAGCACCCATCTTCGTGATTCAGGAGCATCACGCGCGGCGCCTGCACTACGACTTTCGGCTCGAACGTGACGGCGTCCTCGTCAGCTGGGCCGTCCCGAAGAATCTGCCGGACTCGTCGGATCAGAATCGGCTGGCCGTACAGACCGAGGACCACCCGATGGATTACGCCGACTTCGCGGGCGACATCCCGGCCGGTGAGTACGGCGGCGGGCACGTGGAGATCTGGGATCGCGGCACCTATGAGACCGAGAAGTGGCGCGACAAGGAAATCATCGTGCGGCTGCACGGCGAACGGATTCAGGGACGCTACGTGCTGATCCGGACCGGGGAGAAGAATTGGCTCGCACACCTGATGTCCGACGAGCCGCGGCCCATCCTGCCCGACAGCCTGCGCGACCCACGCCCGATGCTCGCCACCGACGACGCCATCGACGGACTCTCCGACGATGCGTGGGCGTTCGAGGGCAAGTGGGACGGCTACCGCATCCTGCTTCGTTACCTCAACGGCGAGCTTCGACTGACGTCGCGATCCGGCCTGGACATGACCGCCGACTTCCCCGAACTGCAGACCCTGGCCGACGAACTGGGCATGGTGGAGGTGGTGCTCGACGGCGAGGTGGTTGCGATCGATTCGTCGGGGCGGACCAACTTCACCCTACTGGCGTCGAGGCGCAGCACCGGCGACGACTACGACCTGCACTTCTACACCTTCGACGTCCTGTTTCTGAACGGAACGTCGTTGTTGAAGACACCGTGGCAGGACCGTCGGGCGATCCTCGAGGAGCTCGCGCCGCTGTTCCGGCAGTCCCCGTACGCGCAGGTGCCTGAACTGTTGCCCGGCCCCGGCATCGCCGCCGTGCGCTACAGCGTCGAGCACAACCTCGAAGGCGTCGTCGCAAAACGCCGCGACTCCGTCTACCAGCAGGGACGTCGGAGCACACGGTGGCTCAAGCACAAGAACTGGAGCGACATCGAGGTGGTCATCGGCGGGTGGCGACGCGGGCGGGGAACCCGATCGGAGACCATCGGGTCATTGCTGCTCGGCCTGCCCGAAGACACCGGACTGCGCTACGTCGGCCGGGTGGGCACCGGATTCACCGACGCGTCGTTGGCATCGTTGGCCGAGGAACTCGAGCCGCTGCAGATCCGCCGCTGCCCGTTCCTGGAAATCGACCGCCCCGTCGCGGCCGACGCTGTGTGGGTGCTGCCGAAAATCGTCGGTGAAGTGCAGTTCATGGACTGGACGAGCACCGGCCATCTGCGCCATCCGAGCTGGCGCGGCATCCGGCGCGACAAATTGCCGGGCGATCTGTGAGCGGCGAATGCGCGGCGGTGGGTGGGCAGCGGTGAGCGAGCGATGCGCGGCGTGTCTCCGATAGCCTGGTTGCATGTTCGTCGTCGCCCACATCAGCGACCTTCATTTCAACGGCACCGAGTACAACCGGCGCCGCAATGAGATCACCGTCGACTACCTCAATCGATGTGCCGACGGCATCGACGTCCTGCTGATCACCGGCGACATCGCAGACACCGGCTCCCCCGACCAATACCGCGAGTTCCTGGCGACGATCCGAACCCCGCTGCCGACCATCGCCACAATCGGCAATCACGACCACCTGCCGACATACCTCGACATCGTCGGGCGTCCGGAGAACTCGGTATTCGACGTCGCCGCGCGGGCGGGCGATTCCGGTGACCTGCGGATCGTCGCCGTCGACAGTTCCCTGCCCGACTCGTCGAGCGGCCTGATCACCGACGACACTCTCGACTTCATCGACACGCGTATTCGCGAGGTGTCGTCGTCGACGCGGATTCTGCTCGCCTTCCACCATCCTCCCGTCATTTTGCACATGCCTGTGATGGACGTCATTCGGCAGACGGGCGAGAAGCGCCTCGCAGATCTCGTTCGGTCGCACCCCAACATCGTCGGGCTGGTATGCGGTCACGCCCATACCGCGGCGGTGACGTCGTTCGCCGGTAAGCCGCTGTGCTTGGCGCCGGGAGTGTCGTCGACGCTCAAGCTTCCCTTCGAAGGTGCTGGCGTGATCGACCCGACGCAGCCGCCGTCGGTCGCATTTCACCTACTCGACGACGACCGGCTGGCAACGCATTTCCGGGTGGCCACCGGCGAATGACAGCTGCCTAAAAACTATTGATGTTAGTCTGCGCAGCATGACCGCAGACACCGCCCGCCGCTCCCTCGCCTTCCTCCGTCTCTCGTTTCTCGCCGTCTGGCTGGCTCCCCGGCTCACCGCGAAGATCTTCGGACTCTCGCCCGACGAGCGTCCCGGCATGACGATGCTGTCGCGCCTGATCGCGACCCGCGAAGCAACCCTCGGCGCCATCCTGCTGCGCTCCGAAGGCGCCGACGCCGATCGTCAGATCGACGTCGTGGCGGCCGCATCGACCGCCGACCTCGTCGGTATCGGATTGCTGTGGCGCAGCGGCGATATCGGTGCCCGGACCGCGGGGCTGGGGCTGACGACGATCATCGCCCAGTTGACGCTGGCGGTGACGTACCGCGCCAGCCGAGACAATCAGGACGGGGTGCTCACCCCTTGCTTCCCGTGAACAGTCCCTCGATCATCTTGCCGCCGATGTCGGTGATCAAGCCGGGGCCGGGGTCGGGCAGCGAGCCCGGCAACAGCAGACCCTCGGTCTTGCTGGCCGGAATCTTTGCGGCCCTTGTCGATTCGAGCCGGATGCCCTTCTGCTGATCTTTTGTCAGCGGGGTGGCATATTTGCTCAGGTCGGTCGAAGTGGTAACCGCTGCGGCGACTTTCAGTCCCGCACCGGCGAAATCCGCGGCGGCACTGCGGAGTTGGTTCGGTGAGGTTACCAAGACCGCGTCGGAGACGCCGCGTAGTTTGAGGATGGCCGCGGTATTCTGGGCGCTGGTGACGGTCGACGTCGATGCATCGTCCGTCGCGATCCTACTGGCAGATATTCCCTTGCCTATCAACCACTTTCGCATCCCGGATGCTGCGGCGGCGCTCCCTTTCGGCGCACCGCCGCTGACGATGATCGGTGCCGACGCCGCAATCCTGGCCTGTTCGGCGCCGACGGTGAGTCGGTTGACGAGTTCGGGAGCGGACAGGCCGCCGGCGACTCCGCCGCCGAGGATCACGATCGCGGTCTGCCCGACTACATTCTTGGGCCTGGCGTCGGGCACCAGCGCGGCCGCCGCGGTGACGCCGTCGATGATGTTGCGGGCCGTGGCCGCCGCTGTGGCATTGGTCGAGGCCAGCTTGGTCAGGGCCGTGTTGCGGGCTGTCGTATCGTCGACCTGGTCTGACCAGATGGCTTGCAGCGCAAGGATATCGGCGTCGTTGCCGGCTACTTTGACCGCCGAGGCCAGGTCGGTGAGACCACCTGTGACGTCGCCTGCCTCGAACTTCTTCTGCGCGGAGTTGTAGAGCTTCCCGGCATCGATGGAATCGGCGGTGTGCGTGATCGACGTCGACTGCGCGACAGGGAGGGCTCCGACGGCCGCACCGCCGACCGCTGCGGCGACGACCGTGCCGACGGCCACCACTTTGAAGCGCCTACCGCGGTTCACTTGAGTCACTTGCGTAACACTATGGGTGGTTGGCAACGACCAGAGACCATCCGTATGACACTTCGATAACGCAGCAACGCGGTTCGGCCGGCGAATTGCCGCGACTACCGGAGGCGACCTGACTCCCTCCGCTGGTTGAGCCTGGTTTCACCGGTCCGGACACTCCATCCGCTGGTTGAGCCGCGAGGAGCGCTAGCGACGAGCGTGTCGAAACCCCTGTACCACAATGCATTTGACGGTGACGCAAGTGTCGAACTGTGATGGAATCGAACATCGAGGCGTGTGCACCCGTAGGGTGCACACGCGTCACTTGCCGGGTGACATCGACGATATTGGCGCGCATCATCGAAAGTCGTTGTGCCAACGTGGTTTCGACACGCTGGTCGCTTCGACTCGGCTAGCGCCTCGCTCAGCACGGCGCTCGGACCGACTCAACCAGCGAAATGAGTTCACCACCGGTGGATCCAGGCCGGGTGCCGAAGCGAGACGCCGTGCTGAGCGAGAAACGAGTCGAAGTAGCGAGTGGTTGTATCCGAAGTAGACGGGTCTGGCGACCCGACGCCCCGACGGCGGTATCCACGTCGAGCGGCGGCAGTCAATTCGCAACTGCGGTAACCCTTCCCACTGCGCTGGTTACCGCAGCGTTGAGAGTTACCGCAGCGGCAATTCGAGCACCGCAGTGCACGCCGCGCCGAACCTGTGCATCGAGTCTCACACTCACGCGACAGCAGCACAGGTCCGCCGCCGACGACTCCCAGCCCGCTCAACACAGCAATGGGGTCGCCGACGGCGACCCCATTTGCTCTGGCCGAAGCCGAGATCGGCAATCAGCGTCGAAGGCCGACGACCTTCAGCAGTTCGGGGCGGCGCAGGACCAGCCCGATCCACATGAACACCCCGAGGTAGACGGCGAAGAGGATCGTGCTGCCGAGCGGCGCGTCGATGCGCATATTCGCCGTGACCGCGCCACCGAGGTAGGCGGTGATGCCCAGCGCGCCAAGCACCGCGGTGCGCGGAATGGCATATACGACAACACAAGTCAGCAGGACAACGCCCATGACAGTCGCCTGCTCGATGGGGAATCCGAGCTTGGCCATACCCTCGATCACGGCCTGCGGTCGGGTGAGTTTCCCGACGACGTCGAAGATGAGGAACGCGCCGACGAGGACGCTGATCACGATGCCGGCGATGTTTGCCCGGCTTCGGCGAGGTGCCTCGTCAACGGGAACGGCGGCGGCGATTTCGGCGGGCGAGAAGGTGGTCATGATGTGCTCCTGGATGAGTAGCGGGCTTTGGAAGCGGCTTCACAGGGATAGACAAGGCACGCGAGAAAAACTCATCGCCCCGGAACCCAACATCCTCAAACGAGTCGCAGCGACAAGCGAAACGCACACCAACGAATTCGCACAGCGATGCCGACAACGCCCCACGCAACCGGTACGTGAGGATTTGCTCCGCACATCTCGGCTGCTCGCTGCGGTAATCCCTTCGCGCTACGTTCGTCGAACAACTACGGCGGTAACCCGAAAATACGGCGGTGACTACCGCAGTGGGAGCGAACCACCGCCGTGGGAGTGAACTGCTGCCGTGAGAGTGAGCTGCTGCCGTCGGAGTTCGGTTACTGCAGTGGCACGCAGCTACCGCAGTAGGAGTGACAGCAGTGGGAAGGACCGCCGTGGGAGTGACAGCGGCGGGAGCTCATCACCGTCGTCGGGAGGACGAGCGATGACGACGCGGGCATCGTCGGATGCGTGACCTGGTCTTCCTCGGCAGAGCCCCCCAACCTGCTCATCTGCGCCCATTCGGAACTCGACTTCCGTGGATCGTTGCCGTGAAAGGCATTGTTTACGTGAGGATTTGCTCCCCACGTCACCGCTTCTCGGCTGCAGCAATCCCCCGCGCCACGTTCGTCGAACAACTATGGCGGCAACCACCGCCGTCGAACTGAATTACTGCCGCGGAAACAAACAACGACGGGCCCGGACAAACGCCCGGACCCGTCGTCGAACAACACTGAAGAGCCGAAACTACAAGGCCTTCAACTCCTCGATAACCGAGTCGACCGACTTCTTCGCGTCGCCGAACAGCATCGACGTTCCGTCGGCGAAGAACAGCGGGTTCTCGATGCCCGCGTAGCCGGAGCTCATCGAGCGCTTGAGCACGATTGTGGAGCGTGCCTGGTCGACGTTGAGGATCGGCATGCCGTGGATGGGCGACGACGGATCGTTGCGGGCGGCCGGGTTGGTGACGTCGTTGGCGCCGATGACGATGGCGACGTCGGTGCGCTGGAATTCACCGTTGATGTCGTCCATTTCCTTCATCGAGTCATACGGCACGTCGGCCTCGGCGAGCAGCACGTTCATGTGGCCGGGCATACGTCCGGCGACGGGGTGGATCGCGTACTTGACTTCGACGCCCTTGGATTCGAGCAGCGACGCCATCTCCTTGACGGCGTGCTGAGCCTGTGCGACGGCCAGGCCGTAGCCGGGCACGACGATGACCTGGTTGGCGTAGGCCATCTGGATCGCGGCGTCGGCGGCCGAGGTGGCCTTGACGGTTCCACCTGCTGCGCCCGGACCGCCGGCCGCGGCGTCGTCGCCACCGCCGAAGGAGCCGAAGATGATCGCCGGGATGGACCGGTTCATCGCCTTGGCCATCAGGTTGGTCAGGATGGAGCCCGATGCGCCGACGATCATGCCGGCGACGATCATCGCCTGGTTGTTCAGCGCAAGACCCGCGGCCGCGGCCGACAGACCGGTCATCGCGTTGAGCAGCGAGATCACGACGGGCATGTCGGCGCCACCGATCGGGAACACCACGAACAGACCCATCACACCTGCGGCGATGAGCAGTCCGACGATCCAGAACCACGGAGTCGGCCCGTCTCCGGCGCCTGCCTTGACGCCGATGTAGACGGCGATGCCGATCGCGACGATCGCCAGCACGATGTTGGCCAGCTGGAATCCCTTGGCGGCCGCGACGAGCTTGCGTTCGAGGTTCTTATTCAGCAGTTCCTGCAGTTTGGCGAAGGCGACCAGCGATCCCCAGAACGACACCGAACCGATGATCGCCGCGAACAGCGATCCGACGATGACGTGCACGCTGGGTACGTCGGGCACGGTGGTGAATCCGTGGTATTCGATGTACTCGGCCCAGGCGATCAATGCGACGGTTCCGCCGCCCACGCCGTTGAACAGCGCGACCAGCTGCGGCATCGCGGTCATCTTCGTCTTGAGCGCGGGCGGGATACCGAGCGCCACGCCGACGGCCAGACCGATGACGATCAGGACCCAGTTGATCGCAGGCACCCCGGCGTCGCCCGCCGAGTTGTACACGCCCAGCAGGGTCGCGACGATCGCGATCCCCATGCCGACGGCTGCGATCCAGTTGCCGCGTACCGCGGTCTTCGGGCCGGTCAGCCCCATCAGACCGTAGATGAACAGGGAGAAAGCGACGATGTACAGCACCGTCACGCCATATCCGAGGGCTTCGGAAACCACAGCGCCCTCGCTCAGCAGGGTCGCGCTCACTTGGCGGCCTCCTTCTTACCCTTGAACATGCCCAGCATGCGGTCGGTCACGGCGAAGCCACCGACGACGTTGAGCGTTCCGAAGACCAGCGCGACGAAAGCGATGATGCGCACGCCCCAGTTGGCGTCGGCCGGCAGTTTGCCCAGCACTACCAATGCGCCCAGCACGACGATGCCGTGGATGGCGTTGGTTCCCGACATCAGCGGGGTGTGCAGGGTGTTGGGGACTTTCGAGATGACTGCGAAACCCACGAACCCGGCAAGCACCAGGATCGCGATATTCGCTAACAGGTCGGTGTACATCAGGCCTTCGCCTCCTCGCGGGTCACACAGGCCGCTGCGATGACCTCGTCATCGAAGTCGGGTGCGATCACGCCGTTGTCGTCGAGCATCAACTCGATGAGCGCCAACAGGTTCTTCGAATACAGCTCACTGGAATGCTCGGGCATCGTCGCGGGGAGATTCAGCGGCGATGCGATGGTCACGTCGTGTTTGACGACGACCTCGCCCGGCTCGGTCAGCTCGCAGTTGCCGCCGGTCTCACCGGCGAGGTCGATGACGACGCTGCCCGGCTTCATGCCTTCGACCGCCGCAGCCGTCACCAGTCGCGGCGCGGGACGTCCAGGCACCAACGCGGTGGTGATCACGACGTCGAAACCCTTGATCGCATCTTCGAGCGCCTGTTGTTGCTTCTCCCGCTCTTCCGCGGTCAGCTCACGGGCGTACCCGCCCTCACCGGCGGCGTCGATGCCGAGATCGAGCCACTGCGCGCCGACCGAGCGCACCTGCTCGGCCACCTCGGGCCGAACGTCGTAGCCGGTGGTCCGCGCTCCCAAGCGCTTGGCGGTGGCCAACGCCTGCAGTCCGGCAACGCCGACGCCCAGAACCAGCACGGTCGCCGGTTTGACGGTGCCCGCTGCGGTGGTCAGCATCGGGAAGAATCGCGTCGACAGATCAGCGGCGACGATGACCGACTTGTACCCGGAGACGTTGCCCTGCGAGCTCAGCGCGTCCATCACCTGTGCGCGCGAAATACGCGGAATCGCCTCTACCGCATAGGCTTCCACGTCGGCAGCCGACAGCGCACCGATCTTGTTGTCCGCATTGCGGGGCGCCAAGAAGCCGATCAGTTTCTGCCCGCCGCGCAGCTTGGCGATCTCGTCGTCGGCCGGTGGCGCAACCCGCACCACGACGTCGGCGCCATACGGGTCACCGATCGTCGCACCGGCGGCGGTAAACAGCTCATCGGGGATCAGCGCCCCCAGCCCGGCACCCGATTCGACGACGACCGGGACACCCTTCTTAACAAGCGTTTCGACGACCTTCGGGACCAACGCCACACGGCGTTCTCCCGAGGCAGTCTCGCGCACGACACCGACGCTCATAACCTCACCTTTGATTGGCTGCGCGTCGCGAAGATCTTGCTACGGCCGAAGTACTGGCTCGCAGTACTGCGGTGCAGCCCTCAAACGACTGCGACACGCGGTAGTGCAACCAGTTGGCTGCCACCTTGATCGAAAATGTGGCATGAACATAGCACGGGACTTATCAAGTAATAAGGTTCCTGTGGGGACCGTCACACACCTACCCGCGAGTAGGCTATCGCACCCCCACACGCATCGACGGCGTGGTCACCCGAAGACGTTCGACGGCAGCGCGCTTGCCAGGAGTTCTGGTCGGTGGAGCCATTCGCACCGGGCGCACTTGGCGTCGCGAACGGGCGATGCTGTCGGGGTCGGTCAGTGGTAGCTGGAGTCCGAGTCGTCGATACAGCTGCTCCTGCAGCATCCGCGGCGTCGGCACCGGTTTGCCGTTGTTCGTCGCGACGTCGCCGGGCATGGGGACCGGAACCGCTTTGGATACGGCGTCGTCGAAGTTCTTCCCGACCGGTACGCCCAGATCGCGGAGCATGATGCCGAGTGGGTTGCCGCCGTCGTAGACGTAGTAGCGGGTGTCGCCGTCGCGCCAATTCTTGACCTGCTTGAACTTCCCGACCTGCGGATAGATGAACGCGTGGACGTAATAGCCCGGCACGAAGTACAGCGCCGCCGCGGCCGGATCGGCAATCGGGTTCGCGAGTCCGCACACCGAATCGCCCCTGATGCAGTAGGAGATCACTTTGGTGCCCTTGAGGTCCGCGGGGTCGCGCGGCCCGTCGGTGGCGACGCCCGGGAGGAGGCTGGGTGCGACCGTATCGAGTCCGGTATTGGGGAATCGCGGGTCGGCGCCGAGCACGACGGTGAGTTTGCCGGGCGCGATCGCCCCCTCGTGAGTCAGCGTGTATGCGGCGTTCATCGCAACATTCGCCCCTTGCGAGAACCCGTTGATGATCACCGGCCGCCCGGCTCGCAACGCCGCGCGAGCCGCCAGCGCCGCCTTGTGCTCACCGGTCAGTTCCGAACTGTTGTAGGTTCCGACGCCGATGATGTTGAGGATCTTGGTCCCGACGATCACTCCGAACGACGCCGGATAGTCGATGATCTGCACCGGTCGATTGCCCCACCAGCGGTAGGTTCGGGCAACCTGGTCGATGCCGGTGGGATCACCGGTCCCGGGAATCAGAAGTACCTGGGCGTCGGGGGATCCGATGTCTGCGACGAACGCCGGAAGCGGCGCCTTCACCGGCGGGCGCCCGCTCGCAGCGTTCGCGGTACCCGCCAAAACACTCGAGACGGACACCGCCAGCGTGACTACAACCACCATCAGACGTTTCACACCTCTGAGACTAAGGAGTTGTCAGCACATTCACAGCATCAGTTTTAGGTCGACCGGCCAGGTTCATCCAAATGAAGTACAAATGTTTGCGAAACGAAATAACCGCTGGTCAAGCTACCCGCGAGTAGTCAGGCTACCGCCGGTGCGACCGCCAGCGCCGCAGCGTGCCGCCCCGCCCGACGACCGAAATACGACCCCTCGCCCAGTTGCGTTCCACTCGAGTAACCCTTGCCGTCCTGAGCGAGATTCGCCGCGCACGCTCCGGCAGCGTACAACCCGACGATGGGCGCTCCGGCGGCGTCGAGCACCTCGCTGTCGACGGTCGTCGCCAGCCCGCCGACGGTGAATCCGGAGTACATGGCCTTTCCGAGGCTCATGTCGAATGCCGCCCACGGCCCATTCGCTTGCGGCGCAAGGAATTCCGCACTCTTGTGGAAGTCCGGATCGTCGCCCCGCGCAGCGTCGGTGTTATAGGCGTCGAGCGTCGCGACCAGGTTGCCGGCCGGAATCCCGAGGTCGGTCTCCATCTCCTCGACGGTCTCCCAACCGTCGATGAACGGCGCCAGCGGGAACGCGGGCCGCTCGAGGTGCTCTTCGTCGACGATGAGATACGCCTTCTTGTCGGGCTGGTCCATCACGAATCCCGCGGTGCGCGAATGGTAGCTGTCTTCGGCGACGAACCGCTTTCCGTTCTTGTTCACGATTATGCCGGTGAGCAGGATCGACGGCGGGTAGACCGGCGCGGTGATGAAGGCCTGGTCCATGTGTTTGACGGCCGCACCAGCCGACTGCCCCAGCCGGATGCCCAATCCGTCGTCGTAGGTGGTGCCGAGCGTGTAGGACTGGTTCGCCAGCTGCGGCACGTGCTCGTTGACCATGTCTTCGTTGAGGACGTAGCCGCCAGCGGCGATCACCACCGCCCCGGCTTTGATGTAGCCCTCGGCTCCCGGTCGACGCCACTTCACCCCGACGACCCGTCCAGAAGCGTCGACGATGAGATTGCGCGCACCGGTGTCGACGCGCACCTCGACTCCGAGGCGGTCGAGTTCGGCGATCAACAGATCGATGACCATCGACGCACCGCCGGTGTCACCGGGAACCGGCACCTTGTGGCCACGCGGCGCGGGAACCGCGATGTTCTTGAACGGCCAGACCTTCTCGTTGCCCGTGAACATCAGCCCCTGTGTGCCCGGCTGGATGACCGCCTTCTCCGGATAGAAGCTGCGCTCGAACTTCAGCCCGAGGGCTTCGAGCCAGTTGAAATGTTCGACGCTGTCGACGCAGTAGGCGTGAATCTTCTCCGGCTCGGGCTCCAGCGATACCGCGGTGAGGTATTTCTCCATCTCCTCGGCGGAGTCCGGCTGGCCGGTCGCCTCTTGGACGGCGGTACCGCCGCCGAGATAGAAGTGACCACCGGCGAGCCGGGTGGTTCCACCGGTCTCCGCAGCCCGTTCGATCAGCAGCACTCTCGCGCCAGCGCGCGCTGCCTCCACGGCGGCACAACCGCCGGAGATACCCGACCCGACAACAAGCACGTCCACCTCGTCGGTGTACTCGTCGACGTCGGCGGCGCCGATCAACGGCGGTAGCTCGGTCTTTGTGCTGCCTACGGGCTGCGCGTCACTCATGCCGACAGCCTAGCTCAGTAGTAGAACATGTTCTAGTTCTTCGGTGAAGCGATCAGCCGGCCGGCGGTGCCGGGAGCTGCCCCGCATATTTCATCAGCGGATTCGACCGGTCGGGATAGTTGATCTCGCAATAGGTCACCGTCGGCAGATGCAAGACCAGACCCGTTGCAGGAGAGCACTTTCCAATATCCGCGACACCGCCGATGCGTCGCGTCACCTGCCAGGAGGTCAGGCCGTCGCATATCGACGCCCGCGCGACTGACAAGCCGCGATCGTTGACACTGTCGACCTATGGCCGCACCGGTCGAGTCGCGACGGCGCAGTTCGCTTCGGGATCAGGGCGGTTGCGCTGGGCTGGGAGAAAACCGTCCGAATACCGGGTCGCCGAGGGCAATTCGCCCCCGGTGACCAGCTATTTTCCCGATTTTCCCGACGGAGCACGACCCGTAGCCACGCTCGATAAGCTCGAACGCCGCCTGGCACTCATCGCAGGAATCGCTCGTCTCGGCATCCGAATCGATGAGGTTAGCGCACGAGTTGATAGCCCGCTTCGGAGACCGCGGTGGCGACGGCGTCGGCGTCGAGCTCGGACTCGCTGGACACCGCGACTGCGCCGGTCTTCACGTCGACCTGGACGTCGGTGACACCGTCGATCTCGGAGATCTCCTCGCGAACCGACGCAGCGCAGTGCCCGCAGGTCATGCCGGTCACGGTGTAATTGGAGATGGTCATGTCAGATTCCTTTCCGACTGTGGGAAATCACGACTTCACCAGGCGCGCAATGGCTTCCATGGCTTCGTCGATCTTGTCGCGCCCGGCGTCGCCGCCTTCTCGTGCGGCGTCGATGACGCAGTGATTCATGTGGTCTTCGAGTAGGCCCAGGCTGACCGCCTGCAACGCCTTGGTCATCGCGCTGACCTGCGTGAGGATATCGATGCAGTAGGCCTCTTCTTCGACCATGCGCTGCAGCCCACGGGCTTGCCCTTCGATCCTGCGCAGCCTGCGCAGGTATGCGTCCTTCTCGCCCATGTAGCCGTGATGTGAATGCTCGGTCACGTCGCCTCCTTGCCTCCGATATACCCCCTACAGGTATACACGCGACAAGACGGAATTGCTACCCCTAGGGGGTATCAGCAACCATCACGTCAGACGACAGCGCACGCCTCGGCGACCACCGAGCCGTCATACCCGAATGTGCGCGACACCCCGGTCGCATCGGTATCGGGATAGTCGGTCCGCGAATGACACCCGCGCGACTCTCGACGCGCGAGCGCAGCCGCGACCACCGCCCGAGCGGTCAGCGTGAGCGCGGCGTCTTCCAGGTCGTGTACCGACCCCATCGCACGTCGCGGCGCAGCATCGAGGACGGCCGCGACCTCGGCCAGGCCGTCCGCGCAGCGTCGAAGAGCGACCGAACCAGACATCAAGTCCTGCAATGACTTCCGGTCCAGCGCCGCCCGCTGCCCGACGCTGGGTACCGCCACTTCGACGACCGGCATCCCCCGGCGTCGGACGGCTTGCGCTGCGGCCTTGCGCCCCATCACCAGCCCCTCCAGCAGGCTGTTCGACGCCAGGCGATTGGCCCCGTGCAATCCGGTTCGGGCCACCTCGCCTGCCACCAGCAGACCCGGCACCGACGTCTGCCCCGACGGCGTCGCCACCACTCCGCCACACAGGTAGTGCGCGCCGGGGACCACCGGAATCCGTTGCGGCACAGCACCGGCGCCGGGAGCGGACCGGATGTCACCATCGTCGGCGAGCCCCGCGGCTCGGATTCCGGCGGTCACCGTCGGGAAGCGCCGCTCGAAGTCGTCGACGTCGGAGATGTCGAGGAAGACGCAGTCGTCGCCGCTGCGATCCAACGACGCCTCGACGGCCCGCGACACGACGTCGCGCGGAGCGAGATCACCCATCGGATGCACACCGGCCGTGACCGATTCGCCGCCCGCATCGACGAGCCGTCCGCCCTCGCCGCGCACCGCCTCGCTGATGAGGGTGCGCCGGCCGCGAGCTCCGGGGACGTAGAGCATCGTCGGATGGAACTGGATGAATTCGAGGTCGGCGACAAGCGCGCCCGCCCGCAGCGCCAGCGCGATGCCGTCGGCGGTGGCACCCGCCGGATTGGTGGTGGCCGCGTAGAGGTGCCCCGCCCCACCGGTGGCGAGCAAGACGGTCGGGGCGTAGACGGCGTGGACGTCAGGGGCGTCGGCGACGCGGTACGTCGCCCCCACAACGGTTCCGTCCGCCAGCAGTAGATCGGTGACCACAGCATCGTCGATACAGGTCAGCGCCATGTTCGACGCCGCGCTCACCGCCTGCCCGAGTGCACGCTGCACCTGCGCTCCGGTGGCGTCGCCGCCTGCGTGAATGATGCGGCGCACACTGTGCCCGCCCTCACGGGTGCGGCGGAAGGCGCCGTCTGCATCACGGTCGAAGTCCGCGCCGCGGGCAACCAACTCTACGATGGCAGGCCAGGCGTCGGCGACGATCGGTCGTGTCGCATCCGCGTCGGTCAGCCCGGCACCGGCCGCGAGGGTGTCGGAAACATGCAGGTCAATAGAGTCTTCCGGGTTGTCCGGCTCGACGACTGCGATGCCGCCCTGCGCGTAGAAGGTCGACGTCGACTGCTCGTGGCGGTCTGGTTTCCAGTGCGGCCCCTTGTTGAGCACGACGACCCGCAGGCCCGCCGACGCCGCGGACAGTGCCGCGGTGAGTCCGGCGATTCCCGCACCGATGACCACCAGGTCGGCGTCTGCGCGCTTGCCCATGCCAACCACCTCCAGAGTTTTCGACTGTCAATCGAAAACTTATCCGAGGGGTGCGGACAGTTCAAGCCCCTGGCGGTGATCGACTACCGCGAACGCCGCAGGAGCTGGGCGTTCAGCGCGACGATCACCGTCGAGGCCGACATCAGGATCGCCCCGACCGCCATCGGCATCACGAAGCCGATCGGCGCGAGCACGCCCGCCGCCAGCGGAACCGCCACCAGGTTGTAACCCGCTGCCCACCAGAGATTCTGCTTCATCTTCCGATACGACGCCGCGGACAGGCTGATGGCCGACACCACCGCACGCGGATCGTCGCCGGCCAGAATCACGCCCGCCGATCCGATGGCGACGTCGGTTCCGGCGCCGATGGCCACCCCGACGTCGGCGCGGGCGAGTGCCGGGGCATCGTTCACGCCGTCGCCGACCATCACCACCGTCGCTCCCGTCGACTGGAGTTGCGCGACCTTCGACTCCTTGTCCTCCGGCCGGACCCCGGCGTAGACGCGGTCGATGCCCAGCTGCGCCGCGACCCGATGAGCGACCGAGGGCGCGTCGCCGGTGATCATGACCGGCTCGATTCCCTTGGCACGCAACGCCGTTATCGCTTCGGCGGACTCCGGCCTGATCTCATCCGCCAACGCCAGGGCACCGGCGATCTCACCGTCGACCACGACATGCAGCACGGTAGTGCCTCCGTCGATCCACTCCTGGGCTTCATCGAGTGCGGAAAGCGATTCCTGCGCAAGAAGATTCGGTCCACCGACGGCGACGTCGCGGCCGTCGACAGTGGCCTGCACCCCGACGGCCGCGTTCGCAACGAAGCCAGAGGCTTTGTGCTGCCGCAGCTTTCGCAGCTCGGCAGCGTCGACGACGGCCCGCGCCAGCGGATGCTCGCTGTCGCGCTCCGCTGCGGCGGCCAATTCGATCACGTCGTCGACATTCCACCCCGACGCCGCGCGAACGTCGACGACGGCCGGTTCGCCGCGCGTCAGGGTGCCGGTCTTGTCGAACAGCACGACTGTGGCGTTCCGCAAAGTCTCAAGGGCCACACGGTCTTTCACGAGCACACCCATCTTGGCCGCCCGTTCGGTCGCGATGGCGACGACGAGTGGAATGGCCAAACCGAGCGCGTGCGGGCAGGCGATGACGAGCACGGTGATCGTCCGGATGATCGCATTGTCGGGCTGCCCGAGCGCGGTCCACACGACGGCGGTGATAGCCGCCGACGCCAGCGCGAACCAGAACAGCCAGCCCGCCGCCCGATCGGCGAGACGTTGTGCGCGCGACGTCGAATTCTGCGCCTGCTCGACGAGGCGTGCGATGCCGGAGAGCGCGGTGTCGTCGCCGACCGCGGCGATACGGACGCGGACCGCGGTGTCTGCCGCGACGGTGCCCGCGACCACGACGTCACCTGGCGCCCGACGCACCAGCGTCGACTCGCCGGTGATCATCGATTCGTCGAAATCTGCTGCACCGTCGATGATTTCACCGTCGGCGGGCACTCGACCGCCCGGCCGCACGATCACGACGTCGCCGATCCGCAAGTCCGTCGGCGCAACCGTCTCGACGACGTCGCCGTCGAGGCGCTCGGCTTCGTCGGGCAGTAGCGCCGCCAGCGAGTCGAGTGCCGACGTGGTCATCGCGAGTGAGCGCATCTCGATCCAGTGCCCGGCGAGCATGATGACGATCAGCAGGGCGAGCTCCCACCAGAAGTCGAGGTCGTGCGCGACGACGCCGAGCGCCGCGAGCCACGACGCGACAAACGCCACACTGATCGCCAACGCGATCAGAGTCATCATGCCGGGCTTGCGGCCGCGCAGCTCCCCGACCGCGCCGACGAGGAACGGTTTGCCGCCCCAGCCGAACATGACCGTGCCCAAGATCGGCGAAACCCATTGCAACCAAGGCCATTCGGGAAGGTCGTAGCCGACTATCGACGCGAACATCATGCTCGCGAACACAGTCGGGACGGCGAGCACCGACATGATCGCGAAGAGCCGGCCGAACTGCGCGGCGTGGTCGGCGTGACCGCCCGCATGTCCGGTATGAGCACCGGCGTGCGCGGCGTGGTGGTTGTGCTCAGTATGTGGCCCGGGCATCTGGTGCTGAGGGTGATCATGGGTCGTCATGTCCATGCCACCGTTGTATACCCCTAGGGGGTATTGGTCAAGGCGTGGTTCGCCCCGCTGTTGTTCGAGCGGTCGAGTTGCGAGATCTCGATGTGCCGGCGGGCTCGCTGTGCTCGCACGCCGCCACTCGATCACCCACAAAGGCCCGCGGCATGGTCACCCCCACGCCGCCGCTCGGTCAGCCAGAAATCAAGACCGCCCCTCCGACTCCCCGCCCAAAGTCGCCATGTCGATGACGAATCGGTAGCGCACGTCGCTCGCGACCACCCGGTCATAGGCGTCGTTGATCTGTTCGGCCGAGATCACCTCGACTTCGGAGCCGACGCCGTGCTCCGCGCAGAAGTCGAGCATCTCCTGCGTCTGCGCGAGCCCGCCGATCATCGAGCCGGCGAAACTCCGCCGATTACGGAGCAGCGCACCGGCTTTCACGTCGATCGGATTCTCCGGAAGTCCGAGTTCGACGAGCGTGCCGTCGATCGCAAGCAGCCCGAGGTATTTGGAGATGTCGATATTCGCCGACACCGTATTGAGGATCAGATCGAACGAATTGCGCAGTGCGCGAATGGTTTCCGGGTCGCCGGTGGCGTAATAGTGGTCGGCTCCGAGCCGCAGACCGTCTTCCATCTTCTTCAGCGACTGTGACAGCACGGTCACCTCGGCGCCCATCGCGTGCGCCAGCTTGACTCCCATATGGCCCAGCCCGCCCAGCCCGATGACCGCGACGCGCTTACCCGGGCCCGCGTTCCAATGGCGCAGCGGGGAGAACAGCGTGATCCCCGCGCACAGCAGCGGCGCCGCGACGTCGAGCCCGATGCCCTCGGGGATCGAGCAGACGAAGTTCTCATCGACGACGATCTCGGTCGAGTACCCGCCCTGCGTCAGTTCACCGTCGCGGCCGCGCGCCGCATAGGTACCCACCGAGCCACGCTCGCAGTACTGTTCCTCACCGGCCAGGCAGGAGGCGCACTCGCGGCACGAGTCGACGAGGCACCCGACACCGACACGTTCGGCGACCTTGAACCTGGTCACCTCGGCTCCGACTGCGGCGACGATTCCGGCGATCTCGTGTCCGGGAACCACCGGATAGGGCGCCGGCCCCCATTCGCTGCGGGCGGTGTGGATGTCGGAGTGACAGATACCGCAGTAGGCGATGTCGATCCGGACGTCGTGGGGACCGAGCGCGCGACGTTCGATCGTCGTCGCGGCCAGGGGCCGATCGGCCGAGGTGGCGGCGTAGGCGGCGACGGTGCGGGCAGCGGTATCGGAGGAGGTATTCGACATGCGTTCCACACTCCCACGCCCCATCGAGACGCGTGTCACCGAATGCGCCTATGTCTTGGCTCACTTCCACCCGACGAGGTGGCAGACTCCACAGCTCAACCTGCTCGGATTGACATCGCGGCCGGTCAGCGGCATTAGAATCTCCCACGGTGAGTACACAGTCTAAGTCCCGTGAGCGTTCGACGCTGCCCGCGGTGTCCCCGGTATCCGAGGTGGCACGGCTCGCGTCGGCGTTGACGCATACGGCCGCCGGCGTCGGGCGGTTCGCCCTGCACACCGCAGACGATGCGCTGCACGGCAAACTTCCATCGGCGCAGCGGGCCGCGCACGAGGTGGTCGAGACGTTCGAGCACCTCGGCCCGACCTACGTGAAACTCGGTCAGCTGATCGCGTCGAGCCCCGGCGTCTTCAGCGACACCCTGGCCGGTGAATTCGAAACACTACTCGACCAGGTCACTCCCGCCGACTCCGACGACGTCGCCGAGGTCTTCCGCCGCGAGTTCGGCAAAACGCCCGACGAGGTGTTCGCAACATTCGACCCCGTTCCGATCGCCTCGGCGTCGATCGCCCAGGTGCACACCGCGACGCTGCCGACCGGCGAAGAGGTGGTCGTCAAGATCCAGCGGCCGGGGATCGCCAAACGCCTCGCCCCCGACGTCGCATTACTCGAACGCGTCGCAGGCATCGTCGAACTGTCCGACTACGGGAAGATGCTCAGCGCGCGCCACGTCGTCGAAGACTTCGCCGACGGCCTCGACGCCGAACTCGATTTCCTCAACGAGGCGTCGACGATGCAGGAGTGGTTCGACTGCCTGCAACCCGGCCCTTTCGGTGACCGCGTCCGCGTGCCCGCCGTCTACCGGGACTATTCGACGCCGCGCGTGCTCACCATGGAACGGATCTACGCTACCCGGATCGACGACGTCGACGCGGTGCGTGCCGCGGGACACGACGGTACCGAACTCTGCCGCAACCTGCTGCTTTCCCTGTTGGACTCCGCATTTCACGGCGGTCTGTTCCACGGTGATCTGCATGCGGGCAACGTCCTGGTCGACGACGACGGCAAACTCGTGCTCCTCGACTTCGGCATCGTCGGACGGTTCACTCCGCGGACCAGGCGAATTCTGCGCCAGCTCGTCGTCGATCTGATCGTCAAGAAGGACTACGACTCCGCGGGTCGGGCGATCTTCCTGCTCGGCGCCGTGCACAAACCGGGATCGACGGCGAAGGGCGGCGACGACTTGAAGAAGGTCACCGCGCCGCTGTCGACGACGGCGCTCAACGACATGTCCTACACCGACCTGGGCCGCCAGATGGCCGCGGTAGCCAAGGCGCACGACGCTCGCCTGCCCCGCGAGCTGGTGTTGGTGGGCAAACAGTTGCTGTACGTCGAGAAGTACATGAAGCTGTTGGCACCGCGCTGGAAGGCCGTCGGCGACAAGGAGATCTTCGGTTACATGGCTGGAATCATGAAGGAAGCCGAGCGAGATCGTCGTCGAGGCCCGAATTAACAATTGGCAACAGTGGCCTCAGGAGTCACAAATGTCACCCAGGTGCCTATAGGCTTGACGGAGTTGTGCTCATCGGGGTTGATTCCGGCACGCGCACCACGCACCCGAATACAAGGAGAACGATGAAACGACTGTGGTCCGCACTGCCCGCCTTCTTCGGCGTCGCGTGCATCATGGCGGCAATCGCGACCGCGTTCTATCTGGTCCCGCAGATGCGCGTGGTGCCCCTGGATCTCGACATCACGTCCAACGCGCAGACCGTCTCCGCTGACGGCACGACGAACGACCGCTTTCCGGCCGTGATCTTCGACCGGTGCTCGCTCACCGAGAAGAAGGTGCGCCAGTTCGACGCCGCGCTGACCCAACAGCGCCGATCCGTCATCGTCGATCCCTCCGACAGCCGACAGGCCACCGTCCAGTCGGCCCAGTCGGTCATCATCGACCGCACCCGAGGCGCGGACGGCAAGGAGTCCACCCCGACTGTCGGCGCCGCCAATGCCGAACGCACCTGCAGCGACGGCCTGCTGACCGCGACCATCGACCGTGTCTCGGTGAACCGAAAGACGTCGGTGCCTAACGGCACCATCGCCTCCATCCAGCTCGAATCCGTGCCCGAGGGCGCGTCGGTGAAAGACGTCTCGGTCGACGCACCCCGGCAGGGCTTTCAGTACAAGTTCGGGTTCGACGTCAAGAAGCGCGATTATCTCTACTACGACCTGAACACGCGCACCGACAACGCGGCCAAGTTCTCCGGCGAGAAGGTCATCAACGGCGTGACGACCTACGAGTTCGTCAGTGAAGTCCCCGAGACGGACCTGTCGAATCTGCCCAACGCTCAGGGCGAAGCGGCACTGGGGACCATGCTCACCATGCCGGCGAGTTGGTGGGGCATCACCGGCAAAGACGTCAAGCCCGCCGACATGATCACCCTGCACCGCTACGCCAAGGCGACCCGTCACGTCTTCGTCGAGCCGAAGACCGGCACCATCGTCGACGGCCGCGAAGACCAGCATCAGTACTTCATGTCTCCCGACCAGAGCGAAGACACCCCGGAAGCCGTGCGCAACTATCGCCTCGACGCGCTCAAAGGCACCTTCCAGTGGGACTCCGCAACCGTGACCCGCCAGACCGACAAAGCGGCGGGCTACGTTCGGCAGCTCCAGTGGGGTGGCGTCTACCTGCCCATCGCGCTCGCTGTGATCGGCGTCGCTCTGCTCGGGCTGTGGGTCGCACTGTTCCTGCGCGGCCGCAAGCGTGACAACTCCGCCGTCGGCCCGGGCCACAACGACGACCCCAGCGGTGGCGACGGAGGCCCCGGAGTCGATCCTCAGGACGGTCCCGGACCAGCCGGCGGCTACGCGCCCGGCGTCGTCTCCCTCGACAAACACGACGATCAGCCGACGACGGTCCTGCCCACCGACTACTCCAACACCCCGTATACGTCGTCGCTGACCGAGAGCGGTCGCCACCAGCGCATCGACGACGCCGGCTGGGCACCCTTCGCCGATCAGCAGCCCTCGGCATCCGGCCCCTATCGGACCGATCCCTACGGCGGCGATCGCTTCGCCGGAACGCAGAGCTACGGCAGTGAGCCGTGGGCTCGTGAACCGGCGCCAGTTCAGCGCCCGTTCGGCGACGAATACGCCGGCGACTACGGGACCACCGAGGCCTACAGCTCGAACGACTCCCAGAGCGCCGCCTACGACTACACGCAACCGGCCTACTCGAACGACCAGCCCACCGAGCAGACGTCCAACGTGGCTCGGTCGACGGCGAACCGCGACCAGCGCTCCGATGACGACACCGCCATCATTCCGACCGAAGAGGCAAGCCGCGAAGGCCGCCACTCCGGCGCCTACAACACCACCGCCGCGGCCTACTATTCGCCACCCGGCGACGACGCGGGCCCGGCGGTCCGACGCCACGTGGAGCCCGGCGAACCTCGCTGACGGCTCGCATCCGCTGGTCGAGTGCCGAAGCGAGGCGACCACCTCGCTCCCCGAGTGCCGAAACGAGGCGACCACCTCGCTCCCCGAGTACCGAAATGAGGCGACCACCTCGCTCCCCGAGTGCCGAAGCGAGGCACGAGCTTCGGTGTAACGAGCCTCGACACCGCTTCGCTGGTGGACGCGATAATGCAAGATGCCATGTCCAGTCAAACCCCTGAACTGCGGAGACGTGGCATCTTCCTTACAGACGTGGCATCTTCCTTACAGGGGCACGCACCCACCTCGCTCCCCCAGTGGCCGAAACGAGACGACCACCTCGCTCCCCGAGTGCCGAAGCGAGGCACGAGCTTCGGTGTAACGAGGGGCACGCACCCACCTCGCTCCCCGAGTACCGAAACGAGGCAACTACCTCGCTCCCCGAGTGCCGAAGCGAGGCACGAGCTTCGGTGTAACGAGGGGCACGCACGCAATCCGACAGACAGTGGTGAAGATCTCCAGGCGCGCACCCAGCAGGTGCATTCGACGGTTGCGCTGATGCTGCAGTCCTGTTAAGCCAAGACTCACCGAAATCCGTTGCCTCACCATGGTTTCGACACGCTCGTCGCTAACGCTCCTCACGGCTCAACCAGCGGACGGGACCCACTGTCGGTGGATCCAGGCCGAGTGCCGAAGCGACGCGACCACCTCGCTCCCCGAGTGCCGAAACGAGGCGACCACCTCGCTCCCCGAGTGCCGAAGCGAGGCACGAGCTTCGGTGTAACGAGGGGCACGCACGCACCCGCTCGCCGAGTGCCGAAAGCGAGTCGACCACCTCGCTCCCCGAGTGCCGAAGCGAGGCACGAGCTTCGGTGTAACGAGGGGCACGCACCCACCCGCACCCGACCCGAAACACCCACCGTGCGTACGGCTTTCACCGCTGGCCGCTTCTAATGCGCCGGATAGGCGTGTACCAACGCCGACGTCAGGTGCGGCACCTTCTCCACGAGCACTGCCTGCGCGTCATGGGCGATCGAATGCGCTTGTGCGAGAGTTAATTTCGCGTCGACGTCGAGCTCGACGTCGGCGTACAGCCGATGCCCCACCCATCGCATCTTGAGCGAATGCACCCGCCCGAGACCGGCTCCGTCGAGCACTCGCTCGGCGTCGTCGACGATCGACGGATCGACGCCGTCGAGCAGTCGGCGGAACACCTCACGCGCCGCGGTCCACAGCACTCCGAAGATCGCAACTGAAATCACCAGTCCGACAATGGGATCCGCCAGCGGAAAGCCCATCCACACGCCGAGCGCACCGACGACCACGGCCAACGAAGTCAGACCGTCGGTGCGCGCGTGCAGTCCGTCGGCGATCAATGCCGCCGATCCGATCCGACGCCCTACTCGGATCCGGTAGATCGCCACCACCTCGTTACCGATGAAGCCGACGACACCCGCGAGCGCCACCCACCCGAGATGGTGAAGTTCCACCGGGTTGATGAGACGCCGCACGGCTTCGACGAATGCGACGACCGCTGAGATCGTGATCATCGCGAGCACGAACAGACCGGCGAGGTCTTCGACGCGACCGAAGCCGTAGGTGAATCGTTTTGTCGCACTCCGACTTCCGAGCGCGAACGCGATCCACAGCGGGATGGCGGTGAGCGCGTCGGAGAAATTGTGGACGGTATCTGCGGCCAGCGCGATCGAGCCGGACACCAGAACGATCAACAGCTGCAAGACGGCGGTCACACCCAGGACCACCAGACTGATCTGCACCGCACGGATGCCGACCCGGTCGTTGGTCATCGCGTCGTCGATACGGTCGGCCGAGTCATGGCTGTGCGGCAGCAGCAGATGCCGCACAGTGCCGATCACACCACTGTGCCGATGATCGTGGCCGTCGTCATGCCCATGGCCGTGCGAGTGGCCGCGTGAATGATCATCGCCGTGCAAGTGATCACGGCCGTGCTCGTCGTGGTCGTGCCCGTGGCCTGAATGCATATGCGAATCGTGCGAGTGCGCGTGTCCGTCATCGTGAACGTGCCCGGCGTCGTGCAGGTTCTCACTCATCACGCGCCTCCTGCAAGACCCTCGTGCAGCGCGCGCAGCCCGGCGTCGGATGCGTGATGCGCGGGCACTCCGGGGCTTGCGTGTTCGGCGTTGTGTACGGCGTCGACGACGAGCTGCCGGACGTGCTCGTTCTCGACGGTGTAGTAGATCGTGGTTCCCTCACGCCGGGTGCGGACCAGTCGTGCCATGCGCAGCTTCGCGAGGTGCTGGGACACCGATGGCGCCGCCTTACCCACCTCGTCGGCGAGCTCACTCACCGACAGCTCGCGGTCGCGTAGCGCCCACAGCAGGCGCACACGCGTGCCGTCGGCGAGCATACGGAACACTTCGACGACGAGGCCGATCTGATCGTCGTCGAGCCGACGTCGGCAAGAATCATTACCTGCATTCATACGCAGATAATAGCGTAGTCCGACGTCGGGTCGCGACACAGAAAAGGCCGGTGACCCCGAAAGGTCACCGGCCTCTGCCGTTACGGATCTATCCGATCAGCCGCCGAAGAAGGCCGGGCGGAAGGTCGTGTAGTACGACTGACGGAAGCGCTCGTTCCAGTAGTCCCACCAGTGCACACCGTCCGGGGTGATGTTGGTGGTGAGGTTGACGCCCAGGGTGCGCAGGCGAGCGATGTACAGGTCGCTGCTGATCGACGCCGCGGTCTCCAGCGGAACCATCTGAGCGAACTTGACGGGGTTGAAGTTCGCCGACGTCGGGGTGAGCGACGAGTCGAACTTGCTGGTGATGCCGGTGCCCGCGGACACGTACACGCGATGGCCGACCAGGTTGCCCGCGCTCAAGAACGGATCGTTCTGGAACCAGGTACCCGCGGGGTAGAAGCCCCACATGTTGTTGGCGTTGCCGCCCATCTGCGCGACCGAGACCTGGATGCCCTGGGTGAAGCCGGGCATGGTGACGGTCGGGTAGCCGCTGTACGACGCGACCGCGCGGTAGAAGTTCGGGTGACGCGAAGCCAGGTTCAGCGCCGCGGTGCCCGACATCGACAGACCGGCGATGCCGTTGCGACGGTTGTCGCTGTTGTGCTTGCGCGCCATGTACGCGGGCAGCTCACGGGTCAGGAAGGTCTCCCACATCGGGTGACCGAGGACCGGGTCGCTCTGCAGCCAGTCGCTGTAGAACGTGCCGCCGCCACCGAACGGCAGGACGAGGTTGACACCCTTGCCGACCATGAAGCGGTCGATACCGGTGTTGTTCTGCAACCAGCCGGTGGTGTTGTTCGGAGCACGCAGACCGTCCAGGACATACAGCGTGGGCTTGGGGCCGCCACCGCCACCGTCGACGATGCGGACCGGAATGTTCCGGTGCATCGCGTTCGAGTACACGTACTCGGTGGTGCCGGCCGCCTGCGCCTGCGGTGCGACGGCAACCGCAACACCTGCGGCTGACGCCAACGCCAGGGCGCCAGCCATAATGCGCTTGCGCGCGCTCTTCAACATGTAGTTAGTCCTTACGATCCGACCAGAGGGCTTCGTCCATATGGGCATTTGTGGGATCCGATGACGAACGTCGGTCGGGGTTCCCCCATCGCATGGGAGTGTAACGGCTCGATAACACACGAGCAAAGGCAAGAACGCACCCACGCCCACAGCAGTCACGCCCGCAACGCTACTAGCAGCGTAAACATGGGCGAAGAACAATTCTCGATCGGGTTGGTCACAAGTTAGTACGTCCACCCTACTTGTGAGCTTTGCGTTATCTGTGCGTCTGAGTGCGACCGGGCACGCTCCGTCGACCGCCTACCGGACGAATCCGACGCTCTGATGCAGTGCCGCGCGACCTCAGACCGCACTCGATTCGAACCGCGGCCCGCATCGAAATTGTCGGGTTCGTCGGAGTCGGTAGTCTACTGACTCCGGCCGGCATCCCGACGGTCGACGACGCCTCGACGAACGGAACGGCCCGCGTCGCCCCGACCCCGTGCACTGCGGCCCGCACGCTGCGCGGTTCGCCTAGTCTTTGTGACGTGGACCTCTCCGAATATCAGTCGTACGACGCCACCGGACTCGCCGAACTCGTCGCCAAACGCGAAGTGACGGCCACTGAACTACTGGAGCTGGCACGCCGGCGTGCCGATGCCGCGAACCCGAAGATCAATGCGATCGTGGTGCGCATCGACGAAGCCGACGCTCGCGCGGGCAACCCCGACCTCGGCGGTCCGTTCGGCGGAGTCCCCTTCCTCATCAAGGACCTCGCCCAGGAGTATCGCGGTTACCCGACGTCGTGCGGGTCGAAGTCACTGTCGAAGCTCCCGGCCGCAGAACACGCGAACATCACCCAGCGTTTCCTCGACGCCGGGTTCGTCATCTTCGGCAAGACCAACACCCCCGAGTTCGGCGCCAAGGGCATCACCGAACCGGAACTGTGGGGCCCGGCGCGCAACCCGTGGAACACCGACCACACGCCGGGTGGATCGTCCGGCGGGTCGGGAGCGGCGGTCGCGGCCGGGATCGTGCCCGCGGCCGGCGCGAACGACGGCGGCGGATCGATCCGCATCCCGGCGGCATGCAACGGACTCGTCGGGCTCAAACCGAGTCGCGGCATCGCACCGTTCGGACCCGCCACCGGCGAAGCGATGTTCGGCATGGCGGTCCAAGGCACCGTGACTCGCACCGTCCGCGACGCCGCGGCCATCTACGACGCCGTGGTCGGCCCGACCGCCGGTTCGGTGTACCCCACCGCAATACCGAGCGTCGGCTACGTCGAACAGATCGCGACCGCGCCGAAGGGACTCCGCATCGGGTTCTCCGCGACGTCGGCGATCAATGCGAACCCACATCCCGAGGCGATCGCCGCCGTGGAGAACGCCGCCAAACTCCTCACCGACCTCGGTCATCACGTCGAGGAGGTCGAGCCGCCCTACGACGACGAGGCGCTCGCCCGGGACTTCCTCACCATCTGGTTCGCAGCTCTGGCGACCCAGGTGGCCGAAGCTCGCGAAGCCACTGGCGCAACGGATTCCGACTTCGAAGCCGACACCCTGGCGATCGCCGAGATCGGGCGGTCCAACGGCGTCGTCGCGGCATTCACCGCGCTGAACAACGTCAACGAGTACGTGCTGTCCCTGGACTCCTTCCACTCGCAGCACGACCTGCTGCTCACCCCGACTCTGGCGACTCCACCACTGCGCGTCGGCGAAACCACCTCGTCCCCGTTGCTGCAGCGCGCGTCGCGGATCATCTCGCGAGTTCACGCGGGAAAGCTGTTGTCGCTCAGCGGCATTCTCGACGACCTCATCACGCAGAGCCTGGGTTGGGTGCCCTACACCCAGCTCGCGAACCTGACCGGCCGACCTGCTATCAGCGTTCCCCTTCATTGGACGGCCACCGGGCTTCCGTTGGGGGTGCAATTCGTCGGACGGCTCGGCGCCGACGGTGATCTCCTCGCTCTGGCCGCCCAACTCGAAGCAGCCCAACCCTGGTTCCACCGCTACTCGGAAGTTAAGGTCTGACCCGTGCAGAACCCCGAAGTCATCGTCGTCGGATCCGGCCTGTCCGGCCTCGTCGCCACCTATGAGCTGACCAAGGCCGGACGCCGCGTCCTCGTCGTCGATCAGGAGAACCGGAAAAACCTTGGTGGGCAGGCATTTTGGTCGCTCGGCGGCTTGTTCCTGGTGGACACTCCCGAGCAGCGTCGACTCGGTATCCACGACTCCGAAGAATTGGCCCTGCAGGACTGGATGGGCTCGGCCGGGTTCGACCGCGACGTCGAGGACAACTGGCCGCGTCAATGGGCGCGCGCGTACGTAAGGTTCGCGTCGACCGAGAAGCGCCAATATCTACACGATCTCGGGCTGCGCATCACGCCGGTCGTCGGCTGGGCCGAGCGCGGCGGCGGATTCGCCGACGGCCACGGCAATTCGGTGCCGCGATTCCATCTGACCTGGGGTACCGGCCCCGAGGTGGTCCGGGTATTCGAAGAACCAGTCTTGGAAGCCGAACGAAAAGGGCTCGTACAGTTCGCTTTTCGGCACCGGGTCGACGAGTTGATCGTCGACGACGGAGCCGTCGTCGGAGTGCGGGGCTCGGTTCTCGAGGAATCCGAGACTGAGCGCGGCGTCGCATCGTCGCGAAATGTCGTATCCGACTTCGAGTTTCGCGCGCCCAAGGTGATCGTCACAACGGGCGGGATCGGCCACAACCACGAACTCGTCCGCAAGAACTGGCCGGTGGAGCGGCTCGGCCCGATCCCCGAGACGATGATCGCCGGCGTCCCCGCCTACGTCGACGGGCGGATGCTCGGTATCGCCGAAGACGCCGGAGCGCATCTGATCAACCGGGATCGCATGTGGCACTACACCGAAGGCATCCACAACTGGGATCCCATCTGGCCCAACCATGCCATCCGCATCATTCCCGGACCGTCGTCGCTGTGGCTCGACGCCGAGGGAAATCGCCTTGCGCCGCCCAATTTTCCGGGCTTCGACACCAACTCGACGATGCGCGAGATCCTCAAGACCGGCTACGACTATTCCTGGTTCATCCTGACCCAGTCGATCATCGAGAAGGAGTTCGCGTTGTCGGGGTCGGAGCAAAATCCCGACATCACGAACAAGGACCTGAAGTTCGCCGCGAAAAGCCGTCTGGCCAAAGGGGTTCCCGGCCCGGTGCAGGCCTTCGTCGACAACGGCGTCGACTTCGTCGTCGGCAACACGCTCGCCGAGTTGGTTCCCAAGATGAACGCGATCGCGCGGGGTCCCAAACTCGACCTCGCGCACATCGAACAGGTCGTCAACGCGCGAGACGCCCAGTTGGACAACAAGTTCAGCAAGGACGCTCAGTTGATGGCGATGACCAACGCGCGGCAGTACTTGGGCGACAAGGTTGTTCGGGTAGCCAAACCACACCGACTGCTCGATCCTACGCACGGTCCGCTCATCGCCGTACGTCTGAACATCCTGACGCGCAAGACACTCGGCGGTCTGGAGACCAACCTCGATTCGCAGGTCATGCGCGAGGACGGTTCGGTATTCCCCGGACTCTATGCGGCCGGCGAGGTGGCCGGTTTCGGCGGCGGCGGCGTGCACGGGTACAACGCGCTGGAGGGAACGTTCCTCGGCGGCTGCATCTTCTCCGGCCGCAACGCCGGACGACATGCGGCACGCTAGGGTGGACCAGTGACCTCCGGATCAGCCACCGGGCAGACAATTATCACCCGCAAGACCAGAAACGCCGTGTTCCTCGTCCTCACCGTCAACAACGGCGGCGAAGCCAAGGTGCGCGACGTGTTGAGCGGATTCACCGGACTCGTCCGGTCGGTGTCCTCGCGCGCCCCCGACGAGTCGCTCACCGGCGTCGCCGCGATCGCCTCCGACGCCTGGGACCGACTCTTCGGTGGGCCGCGACCGAAAGACCTCAAGCCGTTCCGTGAACTCGTCGGGTCGTCGCACACCGCTCCGGCGACGCCCGGCGACATCCTGTTGCACATCAAGGCCGACGACGACGCCGTGTGTTTCGAGTTGGCCGCGCAGGCGGTCCGTGAATTCGGCGATGCGGTGAGCGTCGCCGACGACGTGCACGGCTTTCGGTACTTCGAGATGCGCGACCTCACCGGGTTCGTCGACGGCACCGAGAATCCCGCCGGCAGCCAGGCGCTCGACACGATCACCGTCGACGACGATCCCGACTTCGACGGCGGCAGCTATGTGACCGTCCAGCGCTACGTCACCGACTTCGGCAAGTGGAACTCGCTGTCGACCACCGAGCAGGAAATCGTGTTCGGTCGGACCAAGGCCGACAACATCGAATTCCCCGACGAAGACAAAGCCCCGAACGCGCACATCGCGGTGAACCAGGTCAACGACGCCGACGGCAATCAGCTGCAGATCCTTCGCGACAACATGGCGTGGGGTTCGCCATCGGGTGAGCGTGGAACCTACTACATCGCCTATTGCGGCGATCCCGACGTGACCGAACAGATGCTGGTCAAGATGTTCGTCGGCGATCCGGTCGGCAACTATGACCGGCTCCTCGACTTCACCACCGCGGTCACCGGCACGAGCTTCTTCGCGCCGAGCGCCGATTTCCTCGACAACCCGCCGGCACCGTCGGTGGCGGCGGTCGAGGATTCCGCAGTTCCCGCACCACCCGACAGGCCCGCCGACGGCTCGCTCGGCATCGGCTCCCTGCGCTGACCACGACCCAACCGGAGGAGACAAGCACATGAACAATCTGCATCGTGAACTCGCACCGATCTCGGCGGCCGCCTGGGCCGGCATCGAAGCCGAGGCGTCACGCTCGTTCAAACGAAACGTCGCAGGTCGGCGCCTCGTCGACGTCACCGGACCGTTCGGCGACGACAAGGCCGCCGTCACCACCGGTCACCGCACGAAGATCGATTCCCCCGTCGACGGCATCGAGGCCACACTGCGCGGGGTACAGCAGCTCGTCGAGCTCAAGGTGCCTTTCACGGTGACTCGCGAAGCGATCGACGACGTCGACCGCGGTGCTCAGGACAGCAACTGGGATCCGGTCATCGACGCCGCGCAGGAACTCGCATTGGCCGAGGATCGCGCGATCTTCGCGGGATACGAAGCCGCCGGAATCACCGGCATCGCCAACGCAGGCGCCCCAACGATCCCCTTGCCGGACAACGTACTCGACTACCCCGACGCACTCAGCAGGGCACTCGCACAACTGCGTCTCGCGTCCATCGACGGACCGTACTCGCTCGCCCTGTCGGCCGACGTCTACTCACAGGTCAGCGAAACGTCGAACCACGGGTACCCGATCCGCGAGCATCTGCGGCGGCTCATCGAGGGTGACCTGGTGTGGGCGCCGGCACTAACCGGTGCGATCGCGATCAGTACGCGCGGCGGCGACTTCGAGCTGGCCATCGGCGAAGACGTTTCGATCGGCTACGACTCCCACGACGGCGACGTGGTGAACCTCTACTTCCGCGAGTCCTTCACGTTCTTGACCTACACCGGAAACGCCGCAATCCAGCTGACGAAGTAGCCCCCGCTCCCCGAGCCCGGATCCACCGACGGCAGGCCCTATCCGCTGGTTGAGCCGTGAGGAGCGTTAGCGACGAGCGTGTCGAAACCAGCGGAGCGGGTGCCATCGGTGGATCCAGGCCGAGCACCGAGACGCGACGCCACCCCGCTCCCCGAGTGCCGAAGCGAGGCGCCGTGCTGAGCGAGGAACGAGTCGAAGTAAACGAGCTTCGGTGTAACCGCCGTGCTGAGTGACCGCGAGGCACGAGCGGTTGTATCGAAGTAGAGGGGTCTGGTGAGACGAAGAGCCCAACCATCCCGAAAAATGTTGGTGTAGATCAGTTTTCGCGTTCCGTGCCGAAACCCATCCGCTCAAGGGGCTTCGGCCCACGGACGTCTCGAGACACCTACAGATCGGGAATCGGCAGATCGAGGTTCGGGGTCAGCAACCCGCCGTCGACTTCCAGGATCTTGCCGGTCAGATACGACCCCGCGGGCGACGCCAGATACAGCGCGGCGGCCGCGATGTCGTCGGGGTCGCCGAGTCGGCGCAACGGTGTCGCCGATTCGATGGCGCCGCGCATCTCGTCGTTCTCGGCGACCACCTGCAACGACGACGTCAGGATGGCGCCCGGCGCGATCGCGTTGACCCGGACCTTCGGATTCAGATCCACCGCGGCCAACCGCGTGTAGTGCGCGAGCGCAGCCTTCGCAGTTCCGTACGCCGCGTAGGCACGACCGGGCATCCGGCCGACGGCCGAGGTGATGTTGATGATCGACCCACCCCCGGCAGTCGCGATCATCTTCGGAACCGCCGCCCGCACGAGCGCGTGCGCCGTCGCGACGTTGAAGTCGAACGCATCGGTCAAGTGCTTGGGTTTGGTGTCCATCAGTGGGCGGGGCAGCGCGCCCCCGACGTTGTTCACCACCGTGTCGAGCCGCCCGAACTGTTCGACGGCGACATCGGCCAACGCGGCAACAGCGTCGGGATCAGCCAGATCTGCTGCGACGACGTAGGCCTTGCGCCCCAACGCGCTGACCTGAGCGGCGACGGCGTCGAGGTCGGACTGCGTGCGAGCGGCGATCACGACGTCGGCGCCTGCCTCGGCGAACCCGACGGCGATCGCGGCGCCCAGGCCGCGACCAGCGCCGGTGACGATCGCGACGGTGTCATCAATGCGGAACTTATCAAGAAGCATGAGGATCACTGTGCCACGAAAATAGAACAGGTTCTAGACACTGTCCCACTGACTAGCCAGTCTCCGCCGGTGACCCGGAGAAATTCCGAAGGCACATGTCAGTGGTCCTTGCTACCGTCGATTAAGTGAGTGCCCCATGCTGAGCCGCCTACTCCGCTCCTATCTCGACAACTACCGGCGCGAGATCGCCGTCGTCGTCGGGCTACAGCTCGTCGCCACCGCGGCGATGCTCTACCTACCCACCCTCAACGCCGACATCATCGACAACGGCGTCGCCCGCGGCGACACCGACTACATCCTGCGCACCGGCGCGCTGATGCTCGTCGTGACGCTCGTGCAGGTGACCTGCTCGGTGACGTCGCTCTACTTCGGCTCGCGCGCCGCCCTCGGCGCCGGCCGCGACATCCGCCACGACCTCCTGCACCGCATCAACGACTTCTCCGCGCGCGAAGTCGGTCGCTTCGGCGCACCGTCGTTGATCACCCGTACCACCAACGACGTTCAGCAGGTCCAGATGCTGGCGAGCATGTCGATGACCATTCTGGTGATGGCACCCATCATGTGCGTCGGCGGAATCGTCATGGGTATTCACGTGGCCCCGGGAATGGCCTGGGTCATGGCGGTCGCGGTACCCGTTCTCGCGCTGACGATGGCGTTCATCATCGCCCGGATGATTCCTGGCTTCCGCGCCATGCAACAGCGCATCGACAACATCAATCGTGTTCTGCGCGAACAGATCACCGGCATCCGCGTGGTCCGCGCATTCGTCCGCGAACGCCACGAGGAAGCCCGCTTCGGCGTCGCCAACGATGCGTTGACCAGTGCAACGCTGCGGGTCGGCAGGCTGATGGCACTCATGTTCCCCGCGGTCATGTTGATCACCAACGTGACCATCGTGGGCATCATCTGGATCGGTGGCCATC
This sequence comes from Gordonia asplenii, assembly GCF_012933505.1. Classification (GTDB taxonomy): domain Bacteria; phylum Actinomycetota; class Actinomycetes; order Mycobacteriales; family Mycobacteriaceae; genus Gordonia; species Gordonia asplenii. The sequence goes on along the minus strand of NZ_JABBNB010000009.1, from coordinate 56,273 downwards.
AGGTCTCCGACGGCTCGGTCGAGATCGGCGCACTGACCGCCATGATGAGTTACGTCATGCAGATCATGATGTCGGTGATGATGGCATCGTTCCTCGCGATGATGGCTCCGCGCGCGGCGGTCTGCGCCGAACGCATCACCGACGTCTTGGCGACCGAGACCTCCGTCGCGGCCCCGCAGAACCCGGTCGGCTTCGCCACCGCGCCCTCCACCATCACCTTCGACGACGCCGAGTTCCGCTACCCCGGCGCCGACGAACCTGTGCTGCAAGGTATTTCGTTCACCGTCCGCCCGGGTACGACCACTGCCGTCGTCGGGTCCACCGGCTCCGGAAAGACGACGCTGCTCAATCAGATTCCGCGCCTGATCGACGCGACGTCGGGCTCGGTCAGCGTCGGCGGAACCGACGTCACCCTCCTCGACCCGGTTGCGCTGCGCGCGGCCATCGGGCTGGTGCCGCAGAAGCCGTATCTGTTCTCCGGCACCATCGCCTCGAACATCCGGCACGGCAAACCCGACGCCACCGACGACGAGATCTGGGCGGCACTGCGGGTGGCGCAGGCCGAGGATTTCGTGTCCGCGATGCCCGACGGTCTGAATACCCCTGTGGCACAGGGCGGTACGACGGTGTCGGGTGGGCAACGCCAACGGCTCGCCATCGCGCGGGCAGTGGTCCGCAACCCGTCGATCTATCTGTTCGACGACTCGTTCTCCGCGCTCGACCTCACCACCGACGCCAACCTGCGCGCCGCGCTGAAGCCGGTGACTCGAGAGGCGGCGGTCGTCGTCGTCGCACAACGCATCTCCACCATCGTCGACGCCGATCAGATCGTCGTCCTCACCAAGGGCAGGATCACCGGCATCGGCACTCATGAGGAGCTCCTGAGCAGCTGCACCACCTACGCGGAGATCGCCGAGTCTCAACTGGCGGTGACGTCATGACCCGGGCCGGCGCGATGATGGGTCCGCCGACCGAGAAGGCACGTTCCTTCGGGCCGTCGATTCGACGACTCCTCAAGCTACTCGGCAAACGCCGCGCGGCCGTCGGCACGGTGGTGGCGGCGATCATCGCCTCGGTGATCCTCGCGTCGTACGCACCCAAGGTCCTCGGCCACGCGACCGACCTGATCTTCAACGGGGTCATCGGCAAGCAACTGCCCGCGGGAATCACCAAAGAGCAAGCGGTGGAAGGGCTCCGCGCGCGTGGGCAGGGCACCTTCGCCGACATGATCTCGGCGATGAACCTGACCCCCGGCGTCGGCGTCGACTTCGCCGCGGTCGGCCGGGTGCTCACCTGGGTGCTGGCGCTCTACGTGGCGTCGGCGCTGCTGTCGTGGCTGGCCTCGTATCTGTTGAATATTGTTGTCGCACACTCGATCAAGGAGCTGCGCGCCGCCGTCGAGACCAAGGTGCACCGGCTTCCGCTGAGCTACTACGACGCCTCGGCCCGCGGCGACCTCCTCTCCCGGGTCACCAACGACCTCGACAACCTGTCGCAGACCCTGCAACAGACGATCAGCCAATTCCTCAACTCGGTACTCACCGTGATCGCGATCCTGGTGATGATGCTGTGGATCTCACCGTTGCTGTCGGTGATCGCGGTGCTGACGGTGCCGTTGGCTTTCGTCGCTACCACGCAGATCGCAAAGCGCTCCAAGCCGCATTTCATGGCGCAGTGGGCGTCGACCGGCAAGCTCAACGCGCAGGTCGAAGAGGCGTTCAGCGGTCATGAGTTGGTGAAAGCCTTTGGGCGCCAGGCAGAAGTGGAGTCGACCTTCGACGAGCGCAATGAGAAGCTGTACCAGTCCAGCTGGCGCGCGCAGTTCATCTCCGGAATCATCATGCCGACGATCATGTTCCTCGGCAACGTCAACTATGTGGTCGTCGCGGTCGTGGGCGGTCTGCGAGTGGCATCGGGATCGTTGAGTCTGGGCGACGTGCAGGCGTTCATCCAGTACTCACGCTCATTCACCCAGCCCCTCACGCAGATCGGGTCGATGTTCAACCTGATGCAGAGCGGCGTCGCATCGGCCGAGCGGATCTTCGACATTCTCGACGCCGATGAGGAAAGCCCCGATCCCGCACATCCGTCGACGCCCGAACACGACCGTGGACTGATCGCCTTCGACGACGTGTCGTTCCGCTACATCCCCGACAAACCGCTGATCGAGGAGTTGTCCCTGGTGGCAGAGCCAGGGCACATGGTCGCCATCGTCGGCCCGACCGGCGCCGGAAAGACGACGCTGGTCAACCTCATCATGCGGTTCTATGACGTCGACTCGGGCACCATCACCGTCGACGGCACCGAGTCGCGACTGATGACGCGCGACGACCTGCGCGAACGCACCGGCATGGTGTTACAGGACTCCTGGCTGTTCGGCGGCAGCATCTTCGACAACATCGCCTACGGCGACCCATCGGCGTCGTATGAGGAAGTCATCGAGGCAGCCAAGGTCAGTCACGTCGACCACTTCGTACGGATCCTGCCCGACGGTTACGACACCATCATCGACGAGGAGGGTGGCGGTGTGAGCGCGGGCGAAAAGCAGCTCATCACCATCGCCCGCGCCTTCCTGGCCAAGCCGACGATCCTCATCCTCGATGAGGCCACCAGTTCGGTCGACACCCGCACCGAGCTCCTGATCCAGAAGGCGATGGCGAGCCTGCGTCGGGGCGAGCGAAGCGACGGGGAATTCAATCGGACGAGTTTCGTCATCGCGCACCGGCTGTCGACGATCCGCGATGCCGACACGATCCTGGTGATGGAGGACGGGCGCATCGTCGAACAGGGTGATCACGAACAGCTGCTCGCACAGCGCGGCGCCTACTACCGCCTGTACAACAGCCAGTTCGCCGCGGCGGCCACCGACTGACAGCTTGCAGTGGGAAGTTTCTCCTACCGTTCGAGCTCTCCGGCGATCGCCCGCTCGATCCGTTCCATCGCCGGCTGCGGCACGTCGATCAGCCCGTCTAGCTCGGCGCGCGCCTTGCGGTAGGCCGCCTGGCGTTCGGCGTGCGTCGCGGCCTCGTCGACGGCGACCATGACCAGCTTGCGGGCGCGATCGAGGGCGTCGCGCTCGATCGGCGAGAAGCCGGATTGCTTGCGGCGGCGCGCTTCTCGCTCGGCCGCGTCGAACGCCACCGAGTACTCCGAGACCGACTCGCGGTACTCGGCGAACCACATCGAGTCGCGCAGTTCCATCGGGTCGTCGGGGCGCAACGAATCGGCATGTATCTTCGCTCGGTGAAAGGCCAGGGTCAGCGGTTCGCGCATGTCGACCATCATCGGGTAGTTGATGATGGTGGCCAGATCGATCTCGTAGTCGAACCAGCGCCGGTTCAATTCGTCATGTGTCGCAAGCACTTTCGCGACCTGCCCCTGCGTCGCATGGGTGATGCGCAGTTGCTCGGTCTTGGCCGTCGCCTTGATGCGCGCCAGTTCGATCTTGTCGCGCCGCCGCTGCTCGTTGTACGTGGCAACTTTCTTGAGGCCGCCCCCGAGGACGCCGCTGACGGGAAAGATCACCCACCAGTAGTTGCCTAGGACTTCCAATACGGGACCCACATCAATCATCGTAACGACCGCTGCACCGTCGACTTATGATCACTTGATGGCCTCGACCGAATTGCCTCGAATCGCCCCGCAGAGTCTCGACGAGTGGCACGGTTGGCTCGAAGCCCACCACAGCACGTCCACCGGAGCGTGGGTTGTGTTGGCTCGCAATCGAACTGAACCGGTGTCCTATGAGGACCTCGTCTGCGAGGCGCTGTGTTGGGGATGGATCGACGGACTCGCGAACCCGCTCGACGATCAACTGACCATGCTGCGCTTCACGCCGCGACGTCCCGACAGCGCCTGGGCCGCAACCAACAAGCGCCGCGTCGACGACCTCGTCGCCGCTGGACGGATGCGGTCCGCGGGGCAGAAACTCATCGACGACGCCAAGGCATCGGGTGCCTGGACCCTGCTCGACGACGCCGAAGCCCTCGTCGAATCCGACGAATTGCGAGCTGCCCTCGACGCCGTCCCCGATGCCCGACGTCATTGGGATACGTTCCCGCCGTCGGCGCGGAAGTTCGGGCTGACCCAGATCGCGTTCGCGAAGCGGCCGGAGACCAAGACACGCCGCATCGCGAAGATCGTCGAGCAGGCGGCTGCGAACATCCGGCCGAGCTGACGATCTACAGTCGTGCCGGACCCATGAATCGCAATCCCGCGATACGCCCGGTCTCGTCGAGGCTCACCCGCATGACGTGGCTTCCGGCCTCCTGCTGGATCGGAAGGTCGACGACCGTGTACAGCCCGTGCATGCGGCTGAACGCGGAGCCGACCGTCTCCACCTCGCCCGCGCTCGCAACGATGTGTGCCCAACCGTCCGCGAGCGCGGTGGCGTCGAACGCGGCTGCCATGGTCTCGGTGAAACGACCGGCGACCGCATCCCACTGACCCGCGCGGATCTTGTCCAGAATGTCGACGGCGATCACGTCGGCGTGCGGTATCTCGCTGCGCACCATCGGCTCGCCAGTGCGTGGATCGGCTGGTTTGCCGAACCGTTGAAACGCCGCCTGACGTGTGACGCCCGCGGCATCGCCGATCTCCTGCCAGGTGCATCCCGCGCCTCGGGCGCTACGCGCCACAGCGCCGAGCAGGTCACCGGCGGCGCGAGTCAACTGCAATGCATCGTGGACCCGCGCCAGTGCCGCGTCCTGTGTGTCGTGACCGTCGCCTGATCCGATTCCATCCGCGTACCGCGATACTTCACGTGCCAAGGAGTGCATCTCATTCATGCCGTAAAGGCTAGGTTTACACCCCGACCGCTGTCAAGATCTTCTTTACATGGGCCGATCACGCAGCGGCCGGAACCTTGTCCAGGAAGCCGAGTACCGTCGCAATCCGCCCGTCGGCATCTTCGACGACCACGTCGAAGCCGACCACCAGCGGTTCGGCCCCTTCGGGTCCAAGGCCCCACTGAAACCGGGTCTGGCTGTGGTGCGCGTCGGGCTCGCCGACGAGCGTGAATACGAATCCGGGAAACTGTCCGTGGACTCCGGCAATCGTCGTCGAGATCGCTTCGCGCCCCGACGCCGTGCAGAGCGGGTCGGTATAGCCGGCCGAGGCGGTCCAGTGTTGCGCCAGCAGGTCGTCGCGGACCGCGGCGTCGACGGCGTTCCAGGTGGCGAGGTAATTGGTGACGGTCGTTGCGCTCATGACTGAAATCCCTTCGGATACTTGACACTTCGTCGTTCGAAGTGCGTGGATCCATCTTCGTGCGAGCAGCGGGCCGCAGTCGATTACCTGCCAGGTAATCATCCGCCGGCGAAAAATCAGGTGACACAGTGCGTCTCGTCGTGTGACCATGTGTTCCGACCCTTACGACCAATATTCAGACATCTGAGGAGGTGACCGACATGCCCGCCCAATGCCCGTGCGGACCATGGCTGATGATGCGGCAGGAACAGAGCACGACCGACTCGATGTCGGTCTATCCGTTGCGCCACAACATCTTCGGCGACTCGGATTCACCCCGCCGCACCGTCTGAGCCTGACTCGAGGTGCGCATCCGCCCGCACCGATCGAGACAGAAAGCTCACGACCATGCTCATCTTCGTCACCAACCCCGGATTGCAGATACTCGCGACCGCCACGTGGCAGCGCGCCGCGACGCTCCTGGTCACCGGCGACGCCGTGAACCTGCCGAGCGCGCCCGTCGCGAAGGTCGTGCACTCGCCCAGCACCACGCTCACCATTCGGCAGGTGATTGCGGTGCAGTGCAATGCGTTTCGCCCGTGGAACGACGCGGCGCCGGATTCGTACGCGCCCAATGCGGCGATCCTGGCCCGCGACGCGCGCCTCTGCGCCTACTGCGGTTCACCCGCTGCGACGGTCGACCACGTCCAGCCCGCGAGCCGCGGCGGCGGCTCGACGTGGCAGAACCTCGTCGCCTGTTGCGCAAAGTGCAACGCGCACAAGGCCGCTCGGACGCCTCGTGAAGCCGGGATGACGCTGAGGGTGACGCCGCTGGTCTACAACCCATGGCTGACCTACCAGCGCCAGGTCTACGAGCTCGTGACGTGACCTGTGCTGATGAAGGCGCCACTGGTCAGGCCGCGCGCCGAGAGACCGCTCCCCCACTGGGTGGCGATTGCGCCTCTCACCCACATCACCTCCACCCAGAAAGGACAGATCATGGGCCGCCCGCCTCGCGACACCCACTTGCTCCGTGCGCTCACGCAGCTGTTGGTTCCGTCGTCTGAAATCGATTGGGCGGACGCACAATGCAGCGGGCATCCGGAGCCGGAGCTGTGGTTTCCGTTTCCGAGCGAGTCGTTCGACGTCGCCGCCCGACTGTGCGCGGCGTGCCCCTTGCGGCAGGCGTGTTACGAGTTCGGCATCGACAACCACCTCGATGGCGTGTGGGGCGGCGTCGACCTGATGTACGGTCGTACCGTCGCACACACCGCCTAGCTACGACTCAATAGTCGCGTCCCACAACCACTTTCGAGATCAGTTCGTCGCCGGCGGCGAATCGGCGGATGTTCTCGGCGAGGAACGGCGCCATCTCCCGAGTCAGCGCCGACGCCGGGTTGGCGACGTGCGGAGAGATGATCACGTTGGGCAGAGCAAACAGCGGATTGTCGGCGGCGGGCGGCTCGGGATCGGTGACATCCAATGCGGCACCGGCGATTTCGCCGGCAACCAGCGCACGGTGCAGGGCCGCTTCGTCGACGAGCGGCCCGCGCGCCACGTTTACCACCCAAGCATGCGCCGGCAGGGCGGCCAGCGAGTCGTCGTTGATCATGTGGTGCGTCGCCGCCGTCGACGGGGCTGACAGCACCACGTGGTCGACGCGGCCCCACACCGCGTCGAGCTCCGACGTCGGGACTGTCTCATCGGCTCCGTCCACCGGCCGTCCGGAATGGTTTACAGCGAGAACCCTTGCGCCGCAGGCCTTCAGCCGCGGTGTGAGTTCGCGTCCGATGCCGCCTGCCCCGATGATCCCGACGGTCGCGCCACGCAGGGTGCGGACTTTCGTGTCGATGCCGTCCTTGTCCCAGCCGTTGCGGACAGCGGTGTTGATCTGGCGCAGTCCGGCGAGCAGCAAGGCCAACGCGTGTTCGGCACAGCCCGCCGCGTAGAAGCCGGAGGCGTTAGTCCACTGACGCCGATCGTCGATGACGCCCGCATTCATGAATTCTTCGATGCCTGCGGTCTTGAGCGCGACCCACTCGATGCCGTCAGGCAGCTCGGGGAATCCGTCCGCACCGCCGATCCACACCAGCGCCTGAGCGTCGTCGATCGAAACCAGTTGCGCGCCAGCGTCGTTGATGGCCGAAACCAGATGTTCGTCGTGAACGGGTGCCAATGCCACTTTCACCATGATCGTCACTCTCCGTCTCGTAGCGCGCGGGCCGCCGACGTCGCCAGCGTGTCCGCGATCTCGTTGTAGTGGTCTCCCGCATGGCCTTTCACCCATTGCCACGTGACGTCGTGCCGCTTCTCCTCCTCGACGAGACGCCGCCACAGGTCGGCATTCTTGACGGGCTGCTTTGCCGCGGTCTTCCAGCCGTTGGACTGCCATCCCGAGACCCACTTGGTGATTCCGTTCCGGACATACGTCGAGTCGGTGTACAGCACGACCTTCGACGGCTTGGTCAGCGCGGCGAGCCCTTCGATGGCCGCGGTCAGCTCCATCTTGTTGTTGGTGCTGTCGGCCTCCGACCCGGAGATCTGCTTCTCGTGGCCGCGATAGCGCAGAACCGCGCCCCATCCCCCGGGCCCGGGATTGCCCAGACAGGCACCGTCGGTCGAGATCTCCACAATGTCGTCGCTCACGGCAGACAACGCTACTCGCCGACACGACGACGCAGACGGCCACATCGCCGACGTGACACGGCACACGCCCGGATGCTACTAATGAGAATATTACTAAACGAAATACAAAGGTCAGAGAGTTTCCTGTGACTACAGATCACGTATTTCGACGCCGCGCTACCACCGCCAGGAGTGTCCTCATGACCGCCGCACTCGACTCCACCCCGAGCGCCGTCCTCGACCGCGCGTCGCTGGTACTCGACGCCTTCGACGGGCACGCCCATCTCACGCTCGCCGAGATCGTGCGACGCACCGGACTGCCCAGGTCCTCGGCTCACCGGATACTCGAGCGACTCGTTGCGCTGCGGTGGCTTCGCCGCACCGGCCGCGACTACGCGCTGGGCATTAGGTTGGTGGAACTCGGCTCACTCGCCATCCACCAAGACAGCTTGCACACCGTCGCCACGCCGTATCTGCACGAGCTCAGCCGAATGACGGGATTCGTCGCGCATCTGGCGATCCTCGACGACGCCGATGTCGTCTATCTGGAGAAGATCGGTGACCGCCTCAGTCAGGCGGTACCGTCGCGCGTCGGCGGCCGTCAGCCCGCACATTGCACCGCGATCGGCAAAGCACTTCTGGCACACAGTGATTCACATGTGACCGACACACGCACTCCGTTGCGTCGCAAGACCACCCGGTCCATCGGCACCGCCACCGCGCTATCGAGCGAGCTGGCGAAGGTCCGCGGCTCCGGCGTCGCATTCGAGCGGGAGGAGTCGCTGCCGCGTTTCGGATGCGTCGCGGCACCCATCGGCGACCCCGGATCCGTCATCGCCGCTGTCTCGATCTGCGGGCCGGTCGACAAGATGTCTTTCGATCATCGGATGGCCGCTCCGGTGCGGATGGCCGCGTTGGGCATCTGGCGAGAACTGTCCGGCGGGTCGGCCGTCACGCCGACATTGCAGCAGCGCGCCCGCCCTCGCCGCTCCGGACGGTGATTGCAGGGCCACTCAGTTGAATGATCGAGTAGCTGTCGTGCCGCCGGCTTGTCCGGCTGATTAGGTGCCGTCGATGTCGGTCGCATCGCACCCCCACTCCCCGAGTGCCGCTCGACGTCGGTTCCATCGCACCCCCGCTCCCCGAGTGCCGAAGCGAGGAACGAGCTCCGGTGTAACGAGGGGGCTGGTGACCCGAAAGGCCAACGGGGAACAGGGCAGCTCGGGTCGGTATGCACCCCCGCTCCCCGAGTGCCGAAGCGAGGAACGAGCTTCGGTGTAACGAGGGGGCTGGTGAGCCGAAAGGCCAACGGGGAACAGGGCAGCTCGGGTCGGTATGCACCCCGCTCCCCGAGTGCCGAAGCGAGGAACGAGCTCCGGTGTAACGAGGGGGCTGGTGACCCGAAAGGCCAACGGGGAACGGGGCAGTTCGACGCTCGCCCGTCTCTGGGTGCGAGCGGCAACGCTGTCCAGCGCTCACTGCGCGGCAATCCTAGTTCCTTCGCTTCCACCGACCGTGCACCTGATGGGGCTTGCCGTCGCGGCCGATGGATGTCGCGAACTCGGCCGCGGTGTCGTCGAGGTCGGCGATCAGTTGTGCGGCGAGGTCACGTTCGGCCGCGTAATAGCGCTCCGACCACAACATCGCCGTCCGGGCATACACCCAGGACGGTTCGCCACGGGCCAGATCAGCATCCCGAGCGGCCTCCAGACGCATCGCCTCCATATAGGACATATGCTCGGCGAGGATTTCCTTCAGCCGCGCCGGCTCGTTCAGGTGGCCCAGCCACACCCGCAACATCACACCGTGTTTAAGGATCGGCCGATCGACCGGGGCGTCGCGCGTCCAGCGTCGCACAGCCACCTGTCCGTCCTCGGTTATCTGATACATCCGTCTGCTGCGCGTGCCCTCGTCGCGGTCCATCCGCGACGTCGCGTATCCGAGCTTCTCCAACCGTTTGAGCTCGGAATACACCTGACTGAACGATGGGCTCCAATAGAAGCGCCCGATACTCCAATCCGCCCATTTCTTGATGTCGTAGCCGGAGAGCTCCTCGTTGTAGGCGAGCATCCCCAAGACCGCCCAGCTGGTGGCCGGCAGATCAGGCAAGGAGTGATCGGACGACGACACCGGCACAGCGTAGCAATCAACAGGCTCCGACGACCCTGACCGACGTCCACTGACCGGGACACTCGTCGCCGCCGAGCCCGCGCCGCTTCCCGTAGCCGACAATTGCGACGACGGATTGTCATCGCGCCTGGTCCGTGGCAGTCTCACACGAAGAAAAGCGCAGCCATCTGAGGGGACACCTATGCGCCTCACGCGTACCGCAGTCGCAGGCCTAGTCACGATAGGCCTAGCGCTGACCACCGTCACCGTCGTCGCACCATCGGCGCAGGCATCGCCGTGCAACGCGACCGGACTGGTCGGTGGCGACTTCGGGAGCACCGGCAGCTCCGGTTCCAGCGACATCGGACTCGGCAGCCTCGACTTCGGCAGTTACCACGCCGGCGGCAAGAAGCCGCAGATGCCGCTGGTCAAGTTGACGTCTGGGCCGTCGCAGACGGTTTCCTGGGTCACCGGTCCGCGTAGCCCGGCCAAGACCGACGCGCGGTTCTCCATCACCTCGACCGACGTCGGAGTGCCGTGGGACAACGGCAGCGGACAGGTGTTGATGGCGTTCGGCGACACGTGGGGACGGTGCCAGGGCGCGATGGTCTGGCGGCACAACACGATGCTGCGATCCAACGGTGACAGCGACCTGTCGAAGGGGATCACGTTCCGCGATCCGCAGGTGGGCAACATCTTCTCCGGGGCGTCGGTGACGCCGGCGCATCCGACCTTCGCACAGCCGATGGTCAACGCCGTCGGCGTGCGAAACATCGAAGTGGGCATGATTCCGACCGCGGGCATCGCCGTCAACGGCGTGCAGTACGTGAGCTTCATGTCGATCCACAACTGGGGTCCCCCCGGCCGTTGGGTGACCAACTACTCGGTTCTCGCCGCGTCGAGAGACAACGGACAGCACTGGGCGGTCGACTGGAACACCGCACGCTCCAACTACGAACTCAACATCCCCGGCAACTCGCATTTCCGCACCGGTCAGGGACGGTTCCAGGTCAGCGCATTCCTTCGCGTCGGCGGATGGGTCTACCAGTACGGAACGCCGAACGGACGCTTCGGCGCGACGTTCCTGTCGCGCGTCCCGGCGTCGCAGATCGCCGACATCGACGCCTACGAGTACTACAGCGGCGGCGTCAACGGCGGTTGGTCGCGGGATTCATCGACGGCCGGTCGGGTGGTGCGCGAACCGGTCAGTGAGATGTCGGTCGCCTACAACGACTACCTGAAGAAGTACGTGATGCTCTCCGCGATCGGTCTCGATGTCGTCCTGCGGACGTCACCTGCCCCCACCGGCCCGTGGAGCAACCCTCGCGTCATCGTCTCTGGCGCACAGACCGGCGGCCTGTACGCGCCGTACATCCATCCGCGTTCGCACGGGCAGATGCTGTACTTCGTCGCGTCGCGCTGGGAGGACTACAACGTGATGCTGCTGCGGACGGATTTGTCGAAGGTGCGATGACTTCGGTCGGTCGATCCGGTCTGTCTACTGCCGCTGCAGAGGAGTCCTCATGACCGTCATCGTCACCGCAGACATCAGCATCTCCGTCGACGGGTTCGCCGCTGGACCCGCCCAGTCGATCGAGGCTCCGCTGGGCGTCGGATTCGACGCCGCGCACCGCTGGATGTTCGACGCCCCCGACGACCATTCCGACGAACTCGCGGCGATCACCTCGCATGGCGCATTCATCATGGGCCGCAACATGTTCGGGCCGATTCGCGGGCCGTGGCCCGACGACGCCTGGCGCGGCTGGTGGGGCGACGACCCGCCCTATCACGCGCCGGTCTTCGTCCTGACTCATCATGCCCGCGATCCCATCGAAATGGCCGGCGGGACGACCTTCCACTTCGTCACCGACGGACCCGACGCCGCACTGACCCGCGCCGTCGAAGCCGCGGCCGGCCGCTCTATCGCCATCGCAGGTGGAGCGCACACATTGAACGGCTACTTGCGCCGCGTCGTCGTCGACGAACTGCGACTGCATATCGCCCCGTTCGTAATTGGTTCGGGTGAAAGACTTTTCGACGACGTCCCCGATTTCGGCCTGGTACCCGTATCGTCCCGGTCGACGCCGCTGGTCACTCACACGGTCTACCGGCGGCCCTAGGAGAAACATGGATCTCGGACAACGGATCGACGCACTCGAGAAGATCGAGGCGATCAAGAAGCTGAAGTATCGGTACTGGCGTGCCTGCGACGCCAAGGACCCCGAGGGATTTCGTGCCTCGTTCATCAGGTCTGGCGCCCGTATCGACTACGGCAAGCTCGGCAGTTTCGACGACGTCGAGCCGATGGTCGCGATCTTCACCAAGATTGCGTTGTACAAGGTCGACGGCCGACACGTGATCTTTGACATGCATCACGGGATGCACCCGGACATCACCCTGACCGGCGATACCACCGCGACCGGCCGCTGGACGCTGCAGTTTCGCCAGATCAACCTGCTGACCAACACCGAGTTGCTCTCCACCAGCGAATACGACGACGAGTACGTGATCGAAGACGGTGAATGGAAGATGTCGGCATGCACGAACACCCAGATCTGGTCGGTGACGAGGCCACTCGACCCAGCGTCGACGATCGAGTCGATGTTCGGGGAGTGAGCCCGCCGAACGACTTCTCGACGCAACGACCGCGATACCCGAGCCTGGATCCACGCCACGTGCCGAAGCGAGGCGCTGTACTGCATGACCGCGAGTCGCAGTGCTGAGCGAGGCGCTAGCCGAGTCGAAGTAGCGCTAGCCGAGTCCGTGTCGAAACCTCTCAGCCACAACGACTTTCGATGGTCCACGCCAAATATCGGCGATGACACCCGGCAAGTGTCGCGTGCGCACCCGACGGGTGCACACGCCTCGATGTTCGATACCATCACAGTTCGACGCGTGCGCTACCATCAAATACATTGTGGTACAGAGGTTTCGACACGCTCGACCAGCAGATGCAGTGCCCCGACCGATGAAACCAGGTTGAGCCGGGTGAGCGCCGTGCTGGCGCTCCTCGCGGCTCCCCAGCAGACGACGACCTTTCAGGTCAAGTGGCTACCGCAGTTTGGGAGCTACGGCAGTAGCAATTGGAGCAGCGCCGGCGAGCCGTCGACGAAACTCCGAGATACGACGCTGTGACCACGGCACAATTGTGTGGAAGCCACACGCCTGCAGGGTTTTTCGGGTCGGCCTGGGTTCTTCGTCTCGAAGGCCCCCGTTACACCGAAGCTCGTCTACTTCGACTCGGTCCTCGCTCAGCAGGGCGGCTCACTCGTGTCGACGATCCTCTCCGGTTCAGCTGTCACGCTATGATCGGCGTCGCACGGGTGAAACGATCCCGCTCACCGACCGAGCATCCGAAGGGGCAGCCATGTCCGACCGTATCGCTTTGATCCGCGCCGTCAACGTCGGCGGAGCAAAACTGCCGATGGCGCAGTTACGGGAAATCGCAACAGAACTCGGCGCCACTGACGTGTCGACCTACATCGCGTCGGGCAATCTGCTCTACACGCCGCCGGATGCGTTCGCCGACTTCGACCGCGCGCTGGAGCAGGCGATCGAATCACGCTTCGGCTATTTCCGCGAGGTCATCAGCCGCACCGCAGATCAGCTGGAAGCCGCACTGCGGGTACACCCTTTCGAAGTGATCAACCCCAAGTATTCCTACGTCTATGCTCTGACGGGAACTCCAACTCCCAAGGCGGTCAACGACTTCGAGTCGCGCGACTTCCCCACCGAATCAGTGAAAGTGATCGGCGACGACTTACACATCCGCTACACCATCGGAGTGGCGACGTCGAAGCTGACACCCCCTCTCATCGCTCGCGCACTCGGCGTCCAAGGCACCGGCCGCAACCTGAACACCGTGCGCAAACTGATCGAACTCGCGCGAGTATAGCCACCCCGCCGCCGGGGTTGCCAAACGTCGACGCCGGCCCCACCCGCAGCGCAACAACAACCAACCCACGCCAGACAGACCGGACGAAATCAGCTCGCCCGCAACACCTTTGCCACCGCCGCTAGATCAGCGACTGCGTCGTCGGGCGAGGCGTCCCAGATCTTCTTCGGCAATCCCTCGAGCACCAGCAAGCGTTGTTCGAGGGCACGAAGTGCGATTGCCTTTTCGCTGTCGATGGCCTCAACGGCCTTGTCTGCCAATTCATCCCGCTCGGGTTCGGCTTCGTCGTCATCATCGTCCTTCTCGACGACGCGCGAATCGATGGAGCCGATCGCCCCTTCGTCGGGCAGTTCGCCGACGGCGATGAGGCGGTCGTCGAAGTCGAAGACGGCTTCGTCGAGGTCGTCGCGAGCGGCGATCACCTCGGGGGTGGAGTTGGCTCCGGGTGCTTGATGCACGTCGGCGATGGCATAGCGAAGCCGTTGGTGCAGTTGAGCTTCCGCCGCCGTCGAGGTGGTCCACTCGTGCGGCGCGCGGCCGGGGCGGCCGGGAATGAGGTCGGTGGACAGGGCGAATCTGCGGACGCGTTTGCGCGAGTCCAGTACGAACCAGATGACGCCGCCAAGCACGACGACCGCGATGACCAGCGCGACAACCGCGATGATGACCGCGCTCATCGGGTGCCCCCCGCGACGATTCCGGTTCGGCGTTGCTCGATGATGAGGCAGCGATCTTCGACGTAGCGCAGTCCGGCGGATTCGGCGATGTCGCGGGCTTCTGCGGATCGGATTCCGAGCTGCAGCCATAGCGCTGTCGCGCCGGCGGCGACCGCTTGACGCGCCACCTCGACAGCGTCGTCGGCCGGTCGGAACACGTCGACGAGCCCAACCTGTTCGGGGATGTCGGCGAGTTGGCGGTAGACGCGCTCGCCGACGATCTCGTCGGCGTGCGGGTTCACCGGGATGATGCGCCAACCGCGCCGCTTCATGTAGGCGGGCACTTCATTGGCCGCCTTAGCTGGGTTGGCGCTCGCCCCGACCACGGTGATCGTGTCGTAGTCGCGCAAGATCGATTCGATGACGTCGTCGGCGCTCACAGTCATCGAGTCTACTTGTCGCCCCGCCCGATCGACCGGCCCGTTCTCCACGACGTCGCGACGCTGGGGCGTCGTCGAAAATTCGATGGAACCGCGTCGGTGTCCGCTGCGTCTGTATTTAGACGACGAACCGCGTGGTGCGTCGGAGAGGGGAAGTCATGACCACACCGAGGCAAGCAGCGGTGGTGCTCACGGTCGAGCGGGTCGAGCAGTTGGGCACGACGATGTCGTCGAGCGCTCAGACGGTCGGCGCGCTGGCGTACTGGGCGTTGCAACCGGCGACGAAGACCGGTGACACGTTCTCGGCGTTGGCGTCGTGCGTCACTCCGGCCACGACGACCACCGACAGGTTGTCGTCGCGCTTGGGGCGCTCGGCACGGGCTGTCGCGATCACCGCCGTCGGGCTGCGCAATGCCGACATCTATGGCGCCGCGCGGATGCGCGCTTCCTTCTAGGACTCCGACGATGCGGCCGAGTATTTCGGAACTGAAGTCCTGGCAATTGAGTGATCTGACGAACGCACAGACCCTGGCGTCGGCTCACGCGAAGACCATCGCCGAGGCGACGACTGCGGTCGACCGCGGTCTGCTGGCGACGAGTGGTTGGAAAGGCAGCACTCAGCGCGCGGCGAAACGTGCCATCACCACCGATTCCGACCACGCGGCCGAGGTGTGCGCGGTGTTGCTGAGCTTGGCGTCGACCGCCGCGAACGCCCACCGCGAGCTCCAACCGGCTCGTGCGCAGGTGCTGGCCGAGGTCCAGCGGGCCACCGACGACGGCTTCACCGTCGCCGACACCGGCCAAGTGACCGTCCCCGACGATCCCGACGCCGACGAGGACGAGATGGCCGATCGGAACAGTTCGGCACAGATCTGGGAGAACCGGATCGACCTCGCGCTCACCGCGGTCGCGACCCTCGACGACACCTATGGCCGCGCGTTCGCGGTGCACGCAAAGGATCTGGCGACGATGGAAGACGGGCAGGCACCCATCACACTCCCCGACGGCACCCGGGTAGATCCCGACGCGGTGGTCACCCGACTGGCCGCAATGTCCCCGGCCGCTCGGCGCGCGTTCCTCGCTACCCTGTCCGCCGACGACCTACGGCAGCTGGTCATCGCGAACCCCCAGGTCATGGGCAATCTGGACGGCGTGCCCTTCGCGACACGGATCGCCGCGAACGACGTGAACATCCGGACCGCGCTGGCCGCCGAAATCGCCGCCGGACGGGGCGGCGGCCAGCGCGCCGCGAAGCTCGCCGAGATGCTGACTCCCGTCGCCGACACGAACGGCCGCGCGGGCACTCCGGCGTCGGTGCCGCGGAAGTTCATCGCGTTCTCCAACACCGACGTCGGGAACACCATCGAAATGGTCGGCAACCTCGACACCGCCACGCCCAACGCTACGGTGTACGTTCCCGGCACCGGCACAAACCTCAACGGCAGCAAGTCGAATTACGAAGCGGCACGCAATCTTTCGAAACGTACCGGCGGACCCGTGTTCTTGTATCTCGACGAACGGCTGCCGCAGACGTTGGGCGAGAAGAACATCGACGGCGCCAAGGCCCTGCTCCCGGTGAATACCGGAGCCGCGGTCATGCACCTCGCGCTCGGTTTGAAGGACTCGGCCGCCGACGCCGGCCCCGCCAAAGACATTGCACCGGGCCTGGTTTCGTTCGGACGTGAACTCGACACCGAACTCGCCCACGTCGCTCCCACCGCGAAGACGACCTTCATCGGGCACTCGTATGGCGGCGTCGTCGTCGGTACCGCGGAGCAGTTGGGCCTGCGGGCCGACCGCGTCGTCTACGCATCGTCGGCTGGGACCGGCGCGCTGTCGACGGGCTGGCACAACGCGAACCCGAATGTCGAGCGGTACTCGATCACGGCTCCCGGCGATCCGATTCAGAGCGTGCAGGCGTCCGGGCGATTCGGCGGCGATCCGGACACCGCGGCCGGAGTGACTCGGCTCGACACCGGCTCGTACGGATCGTCGACCGCGGATTGCCAACTCGTCGCCGGCATCCACAGCCACGGCGGCTACTGGGACGACCCCGATTCGACGGCCTTCACGAACATGGTGTCGGTCATCACCGGGGACACCCCGACCGAATATGTGCGACGTCTGCCCGACACGCCCGAGCCGCAGCAAGCCGTGCTCGACGGCGCACCGGCGAGAGCCATGATCGCCGGATCTCCCGCCACCATCCCGCTTGAGATGCTCCGACGCTGGCTATCGAGTGACTGAATGTGCGGCGACGGAGCTCGACGACCATCGCCGCGCCCGCGCGATCTTCTACGATCGCTGAGTGAAGTCCACTCTCGTCGAGCGCGTCCTCCCGCGATTTTCCGGCCTGGCCGGTAATCCGTTGGGCGCGTTACTCATCCGGATCATCGTCGACCTGGCACGCGCCGATATCGCCGACCGTTCGATGACTCTCGCCGCGCAGCTGTTCACGTCACTGCTGCCGGTGATCATCCTGCTCTCGACGGTACCCGGCGCAACCTACTTCGACGCCGGGCTCACTCATCTGCATCTCACCGCGGCCGACCTCCGGCTGCCCGTCGCCACCGACGCCGACGTGTCGTTCACCGTGTTCGGTGTCGTCGGCGCGCTGATGGTGCTTGCCAGCGCGACGTCGTTCTCGCGGGCGATCAATCGGATGTATGCGGCCATCTGGCAGGTTCCGAAACTCGGTCTCGGCGACTGGTGGCGGTGGCTCGCCGTCATTGTGCTGATTGCGTTGACCGTGGTCGTGCAAGGCTACGCCGTGATTCTCAGCGGCGTGCCGACCATCGGCCGGCTTCTTGCGGTCTGCTCGACATTCGCGTTGTGGGCCGGCTGCTGGTGGACTGTCGCCAGACTGAGCGTCAAACGGTTGATCCCCGCGCGACAGCTCGTGCTGACCGGATTACTGACCGGCTTCGGAGTCACCGTGCTGTTGACTGGAAGCGTCGTCGTCATGCCTCGGATCCTGCGAACGGCCGCCGACGAATTGGGCACGCTCGGTATCGTCTTCGCCGCGATCAGTTGGTTGTTCGTGTACTTCTACATCGTGGTGACCGTCGCGGTGATCGCGCACGCCATCACACCCGGCTCCGAGTCCGAGCGTCGCCAACGGGCGAAAGCGACTCTGTTGCAGCAACTATCCGAACTGGCGCAACCGTCGGAGAGTCGTGCGACCGACGTACCCACGAGTAGTTGACACCGAAACCGCTGCGTCGATGGGCGCCGGCGCGATAAGAACGACGAATGGCAACCGAAACCGAACCATCGTCCACTCGCTTCTCGGGCAAGACCGCGATCGTCACCGGCGCAAGCCGCGGCATCGGGCTGGCAGTCGCCCAGCGTCTCATCGACGACGGCGCGCGCGTCGTGATCACCGGCCGTAAGGCCGACGCGCTCGACGCCGCAGTCGCCGAACTGGGCGGACCCGACGTCGCGCTGGGAGTCGCCGGCCATGCCGACGACTCCGCCCATCAGCGCGAAACCGTCGGCCGTGCGATCGAGACGTTCGGGTCGGTCGACTTGCTGGTCAACAACACCGGCATCAATCCGGTCTTCGGCCCGCTCATCGACATCGACCTAGATGCGGCCCGAAAGATAGTGGAGGTGAACGTCTTTGCCGCGCTGGCCTGGACCCAGGAGGCGCACCGACACGGCTTGGGCGACGGCGGAGGAGCCGTGGTCAACGTGTCGTCGCTCGCCGGAATCCGTCCGGCGCCCGGCATCGCGATGTACGGCGCCAGCAAAGCGATGCTCATTCATCTCACCGAAGAACTGGCGCTGGAACTCGGGCCGTCGATCCGGGTGAACGCAGTCGCGCCTGCCGTCGTGAAGACGAAATTCGCGCGCGCACTGTATGAGAACAACGAAGAACAGGTCGCAGCCGCCTACCCGCTCAAGCGCCTGGGCGTACCCGAAGACATCAGCAGCGCTGTCGCGTTCCTCCTCTCCGACGACGCCGCATGGATCACCGGTCAACTCATCGTGATCGACGGCGGCGCGACGTTGGGAATGGCGAGTGGGTAGCCCCGTTGAGCTGCGAACACCCGCTCCCCGAGGCCGGTGAGCCGAAAGACCGACTGGGAAACGCAACCCACCCGCTCCCCGAGTGCCGAAGCGAGGAACGAGCTTCGGTGTAACGAGGGGCCGGTGACCCGAAAACCCAACTGGGGAACAGGATTTCGGGACGCAACCCACCCGCTCCCCGAGTGCCGAAGCGAGGAACGAGCTTCGGTGTAACGAGGGGCCGGTGACCCGAAAACCCAACTGGGGAACAGGATTTCGGGACGCACCCCCCGAGTGCTGAAGCGAGCCCGCGAGCTTCGGTACTGACGCATCCAATTCCGCGACCCGAATCCCACCAACCCCACCCGTGACAACGAATCGTTACAACGAGACGACACCGATCTGAGTGACCTCGAGGCGCTGTGCTGAGCGAGGAACCAGGCGGAGCAAGAAGCGGTTGTATCGAAGCAGAAGGGTGGCGAGACGGCGTCGCAACACAGTCCAATCCTGGTGAATTCGTATGACTTTCAGGCGTCAAACCCAGTGGTCACGTTGACGACTTCGGCCGACAGACGTCTCGATACACCGAAGCTCGTTCCTCGCTCCGGCACTCGACGAGCGGAAGGGCGACTCATCCACCCGCCCCGCCACCACGAGCGGAAGGGCGACTCATCCACCCGTCCCGCCACCACGAGCAGAAGGCCCACCGCCCGGTACGACAGCAAGCGCCGACTACCGCCGTCGCTCCGTGAGCTGCCGATCCCAGTCGGCAGGTACTCGGTCTGCTGGTCCCGGAACGGTTTGGTCGAGCGGATGATGCAATGGCGGCGGCAGATCGGGTCCCTCGAATCCGGTCTCGTTCTCGAAGTCCCAGAACCACACTTCGCCCGGTTCGTAGCTGCGGATGTAACGGTGCCCCGTCGTCGCGAAATGTGCCGTGGCATGGCGGTTCAGTGAGTCGTCGCAGCAACCGACGTGACCGCACTCGACGCAGCGTCGCAGATGAAACCACCACGACCCGCTCGCCTCGCACTCAACGCATCCGTCGCCGGAAGGACCGGGAAACTGGTTCGCCATGCTTGCCACCCTAGGCCCATCGCAACCTAGAAGATCGGCGAAGCGCCCCACTGGTGTTCGAACACCAACGACGTCGTGGTGCCTGCGACTTCGGGCCGCGAGTTGATCGTCTCCACCAGTTGACGCAGCCCCTCGGTGTCTTGCGATGCGACGTGCATCAGGAAGTCGTCGTCGCCGGCGAGGAAGAACACGTCCGACACTCCCAGCACCGACCTGATCTCACCGACGAACGACCGGATCTTGCCGCGCGCCTCGGACTGCAGACGCACGGCTATCAACGCCCGCAATGGATAGCCGACGGCGGCGGGATCGATGTCGGTCTTGAACCCGCGGATCACGCCCAGATCAATCAGTCTGCGTACTCGCGAATGGCAGGTCGACGGCGCGATTCCCACCGCCGACGCCAGCGCGTTGTTCGGGATGCGCGCGTCGCTCTGAAGCAGTTCCAGGATGCGGCGATCGGTGTCGTCGAGCATCGGCCGAACATCCTTCGGTGTGACTGCCATTACATCCCTCTCCGGTGAAGATTCCATCCAATCTCAACATCATGACAGAATCATCTTCACAGCTATTGCCGTCACTCCGAAGATACTTCACCATTTACGTATCAGTCCAGAACAAAGTTCCGAGCCAGCAAGGTCCGGGCAAAACAAGAAGGAGATCTCCATGATCATCGGCGTTCCCAAGGAAGTGAAGAACAACGAATACCGCGTCGCCATCACCCCGGCGGGCGTCGCCGAGCTGGTCCACCGTGGCCACGAAGTGATCATCGAGCATCAGGCCGGCGCCGGCTCCTCCTTCGACGACAACGACTTCAAGGCCGCTGGCGCTCAGATCTTCGGCAGTGCCGCCGAGGTCTGGGACCAGGCCGACATGATCCTCAAGGTCAAGGAGCCGATCGAGCAGGAGTACGAGCTGATGAAGCTCGGCGCCAAGGGCAGCAACGGCGACAAGAAGGGCCAGGTACTGTTCACCTTCCTGCACCTCGCAGCCAGCCGCGCCTGCACCGACGCCCTGCTCAGCGCAGGCACCACCTCCATCGCCTACGAGACCGTCCAGGCCGCCGACGGCTCGCTGCCGCTGCTCGCTCCGATGAGCGAGGTCGCCGGACGACTCGCCCCGCAGGTCGGCGCAGTCGCGCTGATGAAGAGCGCGGGCGGACGCGGAGTGCTCATGGGCGGCGTCCCCGGCACCGCTCCGGCTGAGGTCGTCGTCATCGGCGGCGGTGTCAGCGGTGTCAACGCCGCGACGATCGCCGTCGGCATGGGCGCCCACGTCACCGTCTTCGACCTCGACATCAACAAGCTGCGCGCCATCGACGCTCGCTTCGGCGGCCGCGTCGCGACCCGCTACAGCACCACCCTGGACCTGCACGAGGCCATCAAGAACGCCGACCTCGTCATCGGCGCGGTGCTGATCCCGGGTGCAAAGGCTCCCATGCTGGTCCCCAATTCGCTTGTCGCACAGATGAAGCCGGGATCGGTGCTGGTCGACATCGCCATCGACCAGGGCGGCTGCTTCGAGGACTCGCGGCCCACCACGCACGACGATCCGACCTTCACCGTCCACGACTCGGTCTTCTACTGCGTCGCGAACATGCCCGGCTCGGTCGCCCGCACGTCGACGATGGCGCTCACCAACGCCACGCTGCCGTTCGTGCTCAAGCTCGCCGACAAGGGCTGGAAGTCCGCTCTGCAGTCCGACGCCTCGCTGGCCAAGGGTCTGAGCACGCACGACGGCGAGCTGCTGTGCCCGCACGTCTCCGAGGCTCTGGACATCGAGCTGGGTTCCTCCCCGCTCGTCTGACCTCCCGGCGCACACTGGAGGTCATGAGTTCGACGCCGCTCGACGAGCTGTCCGCCGCCCTGCCCGCCGGCCGCCTGGTCACCGACCCCGACATCGTACGGAGTGTCAGTACCGATCAGGCCGCCTGGGCACCGGCGGGCGCCGCGCTGGCGGCAGTTCGGGCCCACAGCACCGACGATGTCGTCGCAGTGGTGAAAACCGCTGCACGGCATGGTATTCCGGTCGTCGCTCGCGGCGCGGGCACCGGGCTGTCCGGCGGCGCCAACGCGATCGACGGGTGCATCCTGTTGTCGCTTGAGCAGATGACCGACGTCGTCGAGATCAACGACGTCGAGCGGTACGCGGTGGTGCAGCCCGGCGTCGTGAATGATCGTCTACGGGAAGTCGTTGCGCAACAAGGACTTTGGTATCCGCCGGATCCAGCGAGTTCTCCGTGGTCGACGATCGGCGGCAATGTCTCGACCAACGCGGGCGGCGTGTGTTGCGTCAAGTACGGCGTCACCGGCGACTACGTTCTCGCACTCGAAGTCGTGACCTCGAACGGGGAGGTGGTCCGGGTCGGTCGACGGACCGCGAAAGGTGTTGCCGGCTACGACCTTGCCGCACTGATCGTCGGTTCCGAGGGGACGCTGGGCATCGTCACCGAGATCACCGTCCGGCTGCGCCCACTCCCGCCGCCCGCGATCACCGCGGCCGGATTCTTCGACTCCATCGTCGACGCCGGGTCCGCGGTGCGAGCCGTCGGCGCCGCGGGGATCACGCCGTCGGCGCTCGAACTCGTCGACCGGCACTGCCTCGCCGCCGTCGACGACTGGAAGCACATGGACCTGACCGTCAACGGCAATGTGTTGCTGCTCGCCCGCGTCGACGACCCCGAGCCGATGGCCGACGAGGTCGCCGGCCGGATCGCGCAGATCTTCCGCGACAACGGCGCCTCGTGGGCCGAGCGCTCCACCGACGAAACCGAGGCCGACGCGCTATTCGCCGCGCGCCGGCTCGCCTATCCCGCGCTGGAGCGTCTCGGGCCGGTATTGACCGAGGATGTCGTGGTACCAAGACAATTCGTCCCCGACATGCTCGCCCGCATCGAAGAACTCGCCGTCGCGCACGACGTCACCATCGCCAACATCGCCCACGCCGGTGACGGGAACCTGCATCCGCTGATCATCACGCCCATCGGCGACGACGACGCCCGACGTCGGGCCCAGGCTGTCTTCGAACAGATCCTCGACGCCGCGATCTCGTTCGGCGGAACGGTCACCGGCGAGCACGGCGTCGGGCTGCTGAAGAAGGGCGGATTGCGTCGAGAGCAGTCCGACGTCGTCCTCGCGATGCAGCGGGCGGTCAAGCAGGCCCTCGATCCGCAGGGAATCCTCAATCCGGGCAAGGTCATCGACTGGCCGTAGCCGCTCACAGCACCCGCCGGAGGAACTGTACGGCGTCGTCGGTCGCCTTGACCTGCCATTCCCCGGAGTACACGTCGAAGTGGTCGACCGGATACTCGACGACGGTCGCCGGCCCACCGGCGCGGCGGGCCGTCGCGCGCGCGGCGGCGGGTGGGGCGACGCGATCGACGGTGCCGACCTGGACGAGCATGGGGCATCGGACCCGGCGAGCCGACATGATCGGCCGGTTCATCGCGACCTCCAGCGCGGTCCGCGCGCACACCTCGTTGCGCCACGTATCGCCGGCGATGGCGACGTAGCCGTCCAGCGCACCCGGCGTCGAGATGATCGCGGTGTCGCCCGGCGCCGCGGCGAGCGGAATGCGGTGCGGCGCACGGCGAGTGGCGATCGTCGCGGCGTCGAGCAGCCCGTGTCCGACCAGCCGCAGCAGCGCCAGCGGGCCGGCGTACCGGGCGATCTGCGCCACCGCGGCCAACCCGTCGGGCGCCGGAACCAATCCGATGACGGCCGCGATCCGCGGGTCCCGGGCCGCGACGTCGATGACATGTCCACCCGAATACGACGTACCCCACAACGCGATTCGCTCGGGATCCACCCCGCGGAGACGACGCGCGGCGTCGACCGCGGCGCGGTAATCGGCGCGCTGCATCCGGTAGGACACCACCTGTCGGGGGCTGCCCTCCGACGCTCCGAAGGTGCGGTAGTCGAATACGAAGGCATCGACACCGACAGCGGCAAACCCGTCGGCGAACTCCCGCAGGCCGGTGTCGCGGGTGCCGCCGAAGCCGTGCGCCATCACGACGCACGGCCGTAAGCCGTTGCGGGACAGGTCATTCGAATCGGATTGGTAATGCCAGGCAGCGCACCGCACGCCGCCGCTGGAGAAACCGACGTCGGTGATAGTCATCATCGTGTGCTCACCCGGCCAACGCGGGGACGTCGGCGGAGAAGACGAGCGCGTCGTCGGTGACCGCGCCGTGGCGAAGCCGGACGACGTCATCCTCGTAGGCCATGGTCAGGCCCCACGGTCCGCTGGTACCCACCTTCGGGAACGTCGCGATCTTGCGCTGGACGTACCCCGACGACATGTCGAGCAGCGGCCCGCGTTCGATGATCGGGTCGGCCGGCGTCGGCGTCACCGTGTGATGCCCGTGCTGGTCCATGTGGTCGAGGATGCGGATCATGTGCTCACAGATGAGGTCGACCTTGAGAGTCCAGGCGATGTTGGTGTAGCCGATGGCGAAGACGAAATTGGGCACACCGCTGAGCATCATCGCCTTGTAGACGACGGTGTCGGCCACATCGACGTCGGTGCCGTCGACCGACAGGGTGATCCCGCCGAACGGCAGCAGGTCGAGCCCGGTCGCGGTGACCACGATGTCGGCGTCGAGGTGCCGGCCCGACTTCAATGCGATGCCGGTCTCGGTGAAGTGGTCGATGTGGTCGGTCACGACCGACGCCGTGCCCGCCGAGATCGCTGTGAACAGATCACCGTTGGGCACCATGCACAGTCGCTGTTCCCAGGGGTTGTAGGCCGGGCTGAAATGGGTGTCGACGTCGTAGCCCTTCGGCAGCCGCCGTTTGACGTCGGCGATGAGCAGTTTGCGGACCGCAGCGGGAAATCGCATGGCGGCCTTGAAGACTCCCCGGTTGAGAGCGATGTTCTTGCGCCGGATGATCGGGTACGCGCGGTCGGGGCCGACGAGTTTGTTGAGGGTGTTCGCGATGGCGTCTTCAGCGGGCAACGAGAACACGTAGCTCGGCGAGCGCTGCAGCATGGTGACGTGTCCGGCGGTCTTGGCCATGTTCGGCACGACGGTCACCGCGGTGGCGCCACTGCCGATCACGACGACTCGCTTGCCCGTGTAGTCGAGATCGGCCGGCCAGTGCTGCGGGTGGACGACCCTACCGCCGAACGACTCGATGCCGTCGAACTCCGGGGTGTATCCGGCCTCGTAGTTGTAATAGCCGGTGCCGGAGTAGACGAAGTTCGCGGTGTACTCGGTGAGATCGCCGGTTTCGACGTCGCGTGCGGTGACGGTCCAGCGGGCGGCAGCAGAGTCGAAGTCGGCGGCGAGGACCTTCTGGCCGAATCGCACGTGTGCGCCGATGCCGTTCTCGTCGACCGTCTCGTTGAGGTAGTCGAGGATGATGTGTGCGTCGGCGATGGACTTCTTGTCGGTCCACGGTTTGAATCCGAAGCCGAATGAGGGCATGTCGGAGTCGGAGCGGATGCCCGGGTAGTTGAACAGGCTCCAGGTGCCGCCGATCTCGGTACGACCGTCGAGAATCGCGAACGTCGCCGAGGGACGATGCTTCTTGAGGTGGTACGCCGCAGCGATGCCGGAGATCCCGGCACCGATGACGAGGACGTCGAAGTCGGTGGTGGCGGTGCTGGTCATGGGAGGCTCCTTCGCTGCCTGAACTGAAGTGATGCCAATCACGATAGGTTCGTGATTGCCGCCGTCCTATGGTCGATCGCACGAATCTTCAGTAATCGAGTGGGCAGTGGCACATACTCGTCGAGTGGACGTGCGCAGGAGTCTCATGGATCGAGTTGCCGAACGCATGCTCGCCGACGCCGGGGGTCTCGTCGAAGCGATGAACTCCTCAGAAGTGCAGATCGCGCCGGGCCTCAGCGCGGACCGCGCCATCGCGCGCGAAATGATGGCGAGCAACCGTGCCAACGTCGAACGCGTGTTGTCGGCCGTGCTGTCTGGGGACCGATCGGCGCTGTCGACTCCGCCGCCGGAGGCTTTCGACGTCATCCGCACGGTGGTACGGCGCGGCATCGAGATCGATGTCATCTTCCACGCCTACCGTCGGGGACAGAACGTCGTCTGGCAGCGGTTCATGAAGATCGCGTATGAACTCGCGCCCGACGGTGGGGATCTCATCGTGCTGTTCGATGAGTTCGCCGACATTCTGTTCAATTACGTCGACACGGTCCTCGCCGCGTTGCTCGACGAGGCCCAACGCGTCCGGGAAGAGATGCTCGGGGGTGCTCCGGCACGGCGGGCCGAGACCGTTCGGCTGATCATCGACGGTGCGCCGATCGAGGAACAGATCGCGTCGGCGCGACTCGGATACCAGCTGGCCAACCGCCATGCGGCCATGGTGCTGTGGCTCGACAGCCTCGGCGGTGACGGCGTTCTCGAAGACGCCGTCACCAGACTGACTCATGCGTTCGGCTCACGGCCCGCGCTCACCATCGCGGCGGGCGCCCGCACGCTCTGGGCCTGGCTTCCCGGCGAGCAGATTCCGGCCCCGAACCTCGCTCGCTCCGTCCTCTCGCGGAGCTTCGGCGAAGTGCGCGTCGCCGTCGGGCCGACACTGCGAGGTCTGGCCGGGTTCCGCGCGTCACATCTGGCTGCGCTCGAGGTCAGCGAGATGGTCGGCGGACATACCGCCGGCGAGCAGGTGGTCTATGCAAGCGACGTCGAGCCGGTGCTGCTGGCCAGCCGGGGCGGCGCAGCGGCACGATTCGTCGCGAGCACACTCGGGCCGCTCGCCTCGCGGGGCGACCGTGAGGAGCGCCTCCGCGCGACATTGCGCGCGTACCTCGACGAGGCCGAGAACGCCCCGCGGACAGCGCAGCGGCTGCACACACATCGCAACACGGTTCTCCAGCGCGTAGCCCGCGCTACAGATCTGTTGGGTTACCCGCCGAGCAGTCGACGGCTGGCAGTGACCCTGGCCCTCGATCTGGCGCACTACCTGGGCCCAGCGGTCCTCGTCGCCGACGATCCCGACGACGATTGAGCGCGGTCCAACCACCGGTTGAGCCGGGCCGAAGCGCTAGCGCAGGCCCGTGTCGAAACCTCTCAGCCACAACGACTTTCGACGGTCCGCTCCAATATCGGCGATGTGACCCGGCGAGTGTCGCGTGTGCACCCGACGGGTGCACACGCCTCGATGTTCGATTTCATCACAGTTCGACACGTGCGCTACCATCAAATACATTGTGGTACAGGGGTTTCGACACGCTCGTCACTTCGACTCGGCTAGCGCCTCGCTCAGTACGGCGCGCTTGCGCTCCTCGCGGCTCAACCAGCAGATGCAGTGCCCCGACCGGTGAAACCAGGCTGAGCCGGGCCGAAGCGATGACGACACGCCCCGGCCGCCGGTCGAGCCGGGTCGGAGCGATGACGGCACGCCCCAACCGCCGGTTGAGCCGGGCCGAAGCGCTAGCGAAGGCCCGTGTCGAAACCACGCACGTCGACGATGACAACGCACCAAAAACCTTGCAATAGTCGAGAATTCACCATGATTTCGACTCGCAAGCTCGCTCAATCGACGGATTTCCGGCTACAGGTGGGGCTCTCGCCAACCCTCTACTTCGACACCTCGCTTCGGCACTCGCGGAGCGGAGTGGTCGTCTCTGACCGGAACGGCTTACCGTTGACTCATGGACAACCGGCAGGAGATCAAAGACTTCCTGACCACACGCCGCGCACGGATATCGCCGGACTCCGCCGGGATCACCTGGCGTGGCGCCCGACGAGTTCCCGGACTTCGCCGTGAAGAGGTCGCTCAGCTCGCCGGCGTCAGCGCCGACTACTACACGCAGATCGAACGCGGCCAGGTCACCGGCGTCTCCGACGAGATCTTGCGCGCGATCGGTCGGGGCCTGCGGCTCGACGACGACGAGACGCGCCACCTGTTCAGCCTCGTCCGATCGGTGCAGCGACGATCTACGGCCAAGGGCCGCAGTCCCGCCACGCCCCCGACGGTGCCGCCCACCGTGCGGGCGATGCTCGCCGCGATGTCCGGCCTGCCCGCCCTCATCCAGACGACGTGCCTCGACGTCGTCGACGCCAACGCCCTGGGGCGGGCCCTTTACACCGATCTCTTCGCGTCGGACTCGTCGACTCGGTCGAATCTCGCCGAGTTCATCTTCCTCGATCCACGCGCAGCTCACTTCTTCGTCGACTGGGAGGAGTCGGCCGACGATGCCGTGGGCATGCTGCGGCTGGCAGCGGCCCGGGCTCCGCACTCGAGGCGCACGGCCGCGGTGATCGATCGATTGTCGGCGCACAGCGAGGCGTTCCGCGCCCGCTGGTCGCGGCACGACGTGGTCGGGCGAATTCACGGTTCCATGGCCTTCGACCATCCCGCGGTCGGCAGGTTCGACCTCGACTACGAAACCCTGCGTATCGCCAGTGCTCCAGGGATCTACCTCGTCGGATATTCGACTCCGGCCGACGTCGCGGATACCGACCCGCTGCAGTTGTTGTCGACGTGGTGCACAACGAACGCGGACTGAGCGGAGCCGGGCGGCGTCAGATCACCTGTCTGCCGTTCGCACGCATGCGCTCCCAATCGGCGATGTCGTGATTGACCCACACGGTGGTGTCGGGGCGGCTGCGCAGCAGTTTCAGTCGCTTGAGTGATTCGACGGCGGCAGCCGTATCCGAGTCGGCCTGCATGCCCGCACAGCAGCTGACGTTATCGTGATCGTGCGCGACGTCGCCGGACAGAATAAGCGTCGAAGCGTCGGGCAAGCGCAACTGCAGCGCCAATGATCCGGGCGTATGCCCGGGAAGCGTCAGAATGACGACACTGCCGTCGCCGAATACGTCGTGGTCGTAGCCGACCGGTAACTCCAACCAGTCGATCTGCGCCGCCGCTTCCAGATCCGGTGGCATGAAATGCACTGCCACATGATGATCCGGTGTCTTCGCGTAGCGCATTTCACCCGATCCGATGTACCCGGTAGCGCCCGGGAAGTGGTGTAGTCCGCCGGTGTGATCGAAATGCAGATGCGAGATCACGACCCGCTTCACGTCGGAAGTGGTGAACCCGAGGCTCTCCAATTGCCTGTCCAGTGCGTACTCGGCGGGGAAGTTCATCTTGTAGACCTGCGCGGCGGGACCGTACACCGACGCCGGATCGCCTGCTCCGCCGATGCCGGTGTCGAAGATGAGCAGGCCGTGCACCGGATGTTCAATCAGGAAGGACGGCAGCGGCATGGTGATCTCGGTGCCGCCCTTGCCGAACATCATGATGCTGTCGTCCATCGTGACGGTCGGGGCGTCGAGCGCCCAGAGGCGGGAAATGGTGGTCATGACGCTTCTCCTTGTCTCACCGCTATCCCAGCGGCTCGCGACCAAGTCTCACCAGCGGGCCGTCGACCAGTCCACGATTTTCCCCTAAGAGGGGTTGACAGCACCTGGTTGAGCGCTGCCCGCACCGGATTTCGCCGCTTAGGCTCGACGACGAGAATGCGCTCGGCCGCGGAAGGCCGGCGACCACATCTGACAGCGAGGACGCCCAATCATGCAGCGCGTACATCCGTCGATCGATCATCTCGACGCAGTGTTCATCGGCGGCGCGTGGCGTGCGGCGACCGGCTCGACCCGCGACGTCGGATCGCCAACGGACGGCTCGTTGCTCGCGTCGGTCACCACACCGTCCATCGCGGATGCGACGTCGGCGATCGACGCGGCCCATTCGGCACGCGACACATGGGCCCGCACGCCGCTGGCCGACCGTGTCGCGGCCTGCGGCCGCTGGCTCGAACTCGTCGACGCCCGCGCGGCCGAACTCGACGGCATCTGGGCGGTCGAGGCAGGCATGCCGGTGCGCCATAGCAAAGCGATACACCGCTATGCGACGGTGCCGGCCTGGCGTGCGGCCCTCGACGGCGCCGCAGATGTCCTTGCCGATCGGCACACCGACGTCGCGGGCGGCACGGTGACCGTGCGACTCGAGGCGGTCGGCGCCGTGGTCGCCATACTCCCCTACAACGGACCGGTCCTGACCGTGGCGTCGAAGGTGATTCCCGCCCTGCTGGCGGGTTGTCCGGTCGTGGTCAAGGCAGCCCCCGAATCACATCTGACGATGGCCGTCGTCGCCGACTGCGCACGTCAGGCCGGGTTTCCCGACGGAGTGCTGAGCATCGTCACCGGCGACGTCGAGGTCGCCAAGACACTCACGCGCGACGCCCGTGTCGATCTCGTCTCCTTGACCGGCGGCCATGTGGCGGCTCAGGACGTTCTCGACGCGACGCGCGACCGCTACGCGCGCACACAGTTGGAACTCGGCGGCAAGTCGCCCGCGATCGTCCTCGACGACGCGGATCTGTCCGCGGTCCTGCGCATCGTCGTTCCCGGTGCGACGAACGGCGCCGGCCAGGTGTGTGCGGCCCTGTCGCGGATCCTGGTGTCGCACAACCGACATGACGAGATCGTCGACGCACTGAAAGCCGCGTGGGGACGGCTGGTCATCGGCGATCCCCGCGATCCGGCAACCCATATCGGTCCGCTCATCAACGAACGCGCCCGCACCCGCACCGAAGACGCCGTGGCCAAAGCGCTGGCCGACGGCGCACGGCTGGTCGCCGGCGGCGGACGTCCCGCTGGCTTCGACGCCGGCTGGTACCACGAGCCGACGCTGTTCACCGACGTCGCGGAGCAATCCTCGCTGGTTCAGGACGAGGTCTTCGGTCCGGTGACCGCGGTGCAGACCTACCGCGACATCGACGACGCCGTGCGCCTGGCCAATGCGACACGCTTCGGCCTGTCCGGCGCGGTGTTCACCGCCGACACCGCGCTGGGCGTCGACGTCGCCACTCGAATCCGTTCCGGCGCAGTGGCGGTGAACTCACTGGGGCCGTCGATGGCGGCACCGTTCGGCGGTATGAAGGCATCGGGGTGGGGCCGTGAGTCGGGGGCGCTCGGCATTCTGGGATTCACCGAGACCAAGCAGATCCTGGTGGGCGCGTGAGAATCCCGGCCGTGTTGTCCGCGGCGACGGCAGCCGCGGTACATCTCAACCACACGCTCTACAGTCCCGTCCTGGGAAGTCCCCGGGTCGCCGCAACCGTGTCGGGGAGCGGTCCGGCGGTGTTGCTGCTCAACGGTTTCGGCGCGGCCGGCACGGTGTGGCCGCACCAAGTGATCGAACTGGCCGGTCACACAGTGCTCCGCGTCGACGCCCGCGGCACCGGGCGTTCACGAGATCTCTCGACGGCCTACACGATCGCCACCCTCGCCGACGACGCGCGGTCGGCCATGCTCGACCACGGCATCTCGTCGGCCGTCGTCGTCGGCTGGTCGCTCGGTGGCATGGTCGCGCAGGAACTCGCCCTCCGATATCCCGAAGGCGTGTCGAAACTGATTCTGGTCGGCTCGGTTCCGCCGGTGCCCGAGATGCGACTCCCGATGACACGCACGCCGGTGTTGATGGCCCGGTTGGCGATTCCGTCGACGTCGGCGCGGTGGCAACGCGGGGTCTGGGCCCTGGGCGGCCCGGGTGCGGCACATGAACACCCGGAGGCC
Source organism: Gordonia asplenii (assembly GCF_012933505.1). Lineage (GTDB taxonomy): Bacteria > Actinomycetota > Actinomycetes > Mycobacteriales > Mycobacteriaceae > Gordonia > Gordonia asplenii. Next base: position 24,779 of record NZ_JABBNB010000009.1, on the reverse strand, counting down.
ATGCGAGAGTTCGCGGTCCAACTCGCCGCCGCCGGACTCTCGTGGTGGGGGCCGATGCTCCAATCGGCCGCTGCGACGACGTGGCGTGATCCGGGACGCCTCTCGCGCATCACGGCCCCGACGACGATTTTGCACGGCACTGACGACCCGGTGGTCCCGGTGTCGAACGCGCGCACGCTGGCCCGGCTCATCCCCGGGGCCCGACTGACCGCCCTGCCCGGCGTCGGGCACTTGGTGCCCTACGAGGCCACATCGTCGTTGATCGAGGAGATCACCCATGACCGTTGAGCAATCGTTGCGCCCGGCGGCGGGACCGCTGGCCGGACTACGAGTCGTCGAGCTGGCCGGCCTCGGACCCGGGCCGTGGTGCGCCATGATGCTGTCCGATCTGGGCGCGGAGGTTCTGCGGATAGATCGCCCCGCCGACGTCGGGCGACTGCGGACCGACCTCGGCGCGGCGAACGGACGTGAACCCGCATTCGTCAACAACCGCGGGCAGCGTTCCGCCGCAATCGATCTCAAACATCCCGACGGCGTCGCCGCCGTGCTCGCACTGGTGGAGCGCGCCGACGTTCTGCTCGAAGGCAATCGCCCGGGCGTGGTCGAACGACTCGGCGTGGGACCCGACGAGTGCCTCGGCCGCAATCCGCGACTCGTCTATGGTCGGGCCACCGGATGGGGGCAGGAGGGCCCACTTGCGCAGACCGCCGGCCACGACCTCAACTATCTCGCCCTCACGGGTCTGCTGGCCGCGATCGGGACCACCGGCGGAGAACCGGTCATTCCGTTGAATCTGCTGGGTGACTACGCGGGCGGCGGACTCCTGCTCGCCATGGGTGTGATGTCTGCGCTATTCGAGTCCCGGATCAGCGGGCGCGGCCAGGTGGTCGACGCCGCCATGGTCGACGGCATCGCACTGCTCGGCGGCGTGTTCTACGGCCAGCGCCAGGCCGGCATGTTCAGTCTGGACCGCGGCACCAACGCACTCGACGGCGGAGCACCGTTCTACCACGTGTACGAAACGTCGGACGGCGGATTCATGGCGGTCGGCGCGATCGAGGCGAAGTTCTACACCGAACTGCTCGACGTCCTCGGTCTTCCCGCGAATCTTGCTGCAACGCAATGGAATAGAGATGACTGGCCGAGTACGCGCGAGGTATTCGGCACGGTCTTCCGCGGTGCGACACGCGCCGATTGGGAACGTCGCTTCGACGGCCGCGAGGCATGCACGACGCCGGTACTCGACCTCGACGAGGCCCTCAAGAACGACCACCTCACCGCACGCTCGACGTTCCTGCCCGTCGACGACGTCCTGCAACCCGCTCCCGCGCCGCGATTCAGCCGGACGCCCGCCCCGATCCCCGCTGCGTCGGTTCCACCCGGCACCGACACCAGCGCCGCGCTGCGCGATTGGGGATTCGACGCCGACACCATCGCCGCACTGCAGCGGGCCGAAGCAATCCGTTAGGAGGCTGATCAATGCCCCACGTGAAATTCGCATCGCACCTCCCCGAGAAGTTAGGACATTCATGACCACCGCAGCATTGTTCGAAGAAGCCGGTGCGCCGCTGCGCATCGCCGAGATCACCGTCGCCGACCCCGGGCCCGGCGAAGTCGTCGTCGACGTCACCGCGACCGGAATCTGTCACTCCGACGTCGGCGTCTTCTCCGGCAAACTGCCCGCCCCGCTCCCACTGGTGCTCGGCCACGAAGGCGCGGGCGTCGTCGCGGCAGTCGGAGAGGGAGTCGATAACGTCGCCGTCGGCGACCACGTCGTGCTGTCGTGGCTCGCCAGCTGCGGCACCTGCTACTACTGCCAACGTGCTGAGCAGCACCTGTGCGGACGCCCGCGAACGATGCTCGGCGCGCACACGATGCCGGACGGCTCTACCCGAATGAGCCTGGACGGCACCGCGATTCGGCAGTTCTGCGGACTGGGCAGCTTCTCGCAGCGCACGGTCGTGCCGTCCGGCGCGGCGATCGCGATCAGCGACGAAGTGCCGATCGCCTCGGCCGCACTGCTGGGTTGCGGCGTGCTCACCGGGTTCGGCGCGGCAGTCAATACCGGCGGCGTGCGTGTGGGCGATGCGGTCGCGGTCATCGGCTGCGGCGGCGTCGGACTCAACGCCGTGCAGGGCGCCCGAATCGCCGGCGCCACCACGATCATCGCCGTCGACGTGCACCCCGAACGTCTTGCACTCGCAACCCGACTGGGTGCCACGCATACGCTGACCGCGGGCGACGACGTCGTGCGGTCGGTTCAGCGACTCACGGGCCGACGGGGCGCCGATGTCGTGATCGAGGTCGCCGGCCGCCCCGAGACGGTCAATCAGGCGGTCGCGATGACGCGGCGCGGCGGCACGACGGTGTTGGTCGGGGCCGGTCCCGGTGTCGCGGTCGAAGAAGTGTTCAACAACGTCGTGATGGCGGGCAAGACCGTCAAAGGGTGTCTGTACGGGTCGGCGTATGTGCAGCGCGACATCCCGCGGCTGGTCGATCTGTACCGCAGCGGCGCCCTACTGCTCGACCAACTCGTCACCGAGACATTCGACTTCGCCGACATCGGCCGCGCCGTCGACTATTGCGCGGACGAACAGGGCGCACGCGCGGTGGTGTTGTCGTAGGTGGGCGAAGCCCTTGGGTGATCGAGTTGCCGTCGTGCGAGCGTAGCGAGCCCGCCGGCACTCGATCAATCAGCTGCGCCGCCAGGTTCCTCCAACGACAGCAAGCGGTATCCGCGCCCGGCTGACCATCCGGGCCGAATGGCAATTGCGGGTGGATCGGTTCGTTGTCACTGCTGGGGCGAGTGAGGGTTGTGTGGTTGTTGAGGTCGGGGGTTGTCGGGTGGGTATTCGGTGTCGATCGTGGTGTCGATCGTGGCGTCAGTCGCAAAGACCCTGGAACCGCGGGGATGTGATGGGTGCCTGGATGGCTCGGCGTGCGTCGGGCACTGCCGCCGCGATGCTTGCTGCGGCTGCGAAGAATTTTTCGTGACCGAGCCGATCGCGCTGCGGTAGCCAATGTTGCACTGCGGTAACCGGATTCGCACCACCGTAGCCTCTTCCCGCGGCGGTGGCTACGTCCGCGGGAACGGGGTACCGCAGTAGCTGTTCAACTACCGTCGCGTGAACGCGTTACCGCAGTGCGAACGTGGCCGTGGCGCGGTCCAGACGCGAATCGACGCCCCCGGTAGCCGGGCGTAGAGCGATTCGGTGATACCCACGCTGGGCAAGCGACGCGAGTCTATGGCCGTCACGTCCACCTCGTTTCCTCGCACACACCCGCCGTCAGCGGCGAGGTGACTGCGAGTAAACGAGGTGAACCGTTTGCGAGCGTCTCCACTCTCCCGCGGCACAGCGGCCGGGCACCCGACACAACCATCACCTGCCCCACCGGTAACAACGAATCGATGCCAAATCCTCCTCGGGCGCTGCGCACGCCTGACGTTGGGGTAGTGGAGAGTGTGACCCGTCGGCAGAGTGCACTGGCCGTGATTGGAAATTGCCTGTTCAGCGGTGGCGGGGTGAATGTTCCCCCGGCGTCGGTGACGGAACAGAGTGCAATCGGCCGCTCGGACCCAGAGGGCCGCAACATCACGCCGTCCCGCCGCGACAACCCACTTGTCGTTTGTCGCGCCTAATGGTATTGATATCCTGCGCTCACCCCGCTTCGCCGCATCCTGCGGGTTGAGCGAGGCGAAGCCGAGTCGAAACCACTGCGACGCTGCGGTTTTCGCCATTGTCCGGCCGGTGGGGGTTTCGACTCGCTCCGCTCGCTCAACCGGCAGAGCAACGCAACATCATACAACTTTTTAAGTGCGACAATCCACTAGCTAGTCGGCTGGCAGACCCACGGTCGACCCGGTCCAGTTCGCCAGCAACTGCAGAGCGTCCGCCGACGGCGATCCGGATTCGGCGCTGAAGGCGACCAGCGAGAGTCCGGGCGCACTCGCGACGTCGAGCACCTCGTAGTGCAGCGACAGCTCCCCGACGACGGGATGCGCGAACAGCTTGACGCCCTGCTTGTGCGCCACCACATTGTGGGTGGCCCAACGAGTGCGGAATTCGATACTGCGCGTTGCCAATTCGCCGATGAGCGTGGTCACCGCCGAGGCATACGGTGATCGTGCGGCTTCGACGTGCAGCATCGCGACGGCGTCGTCGGCGGTGCGACCCCAGGCGGGAAACACCTCATCGGCGTGCGGGTCGAGGAAGATGAACCGCGCCAGGTTGGGCGCTGATTGCTGGGTCCGGGTGAACACGTCGTCGTAGAGGGCGCGACCGAGCGCATTCGCGCCGACCAGGTCGAGTGTGCCGGTCTGCACGACTGCGGGCACACCCGACATCGCATTCATCAGTTCGCTCACCATGGCAGGCACTTTGCGGCGTCCGTGACCCGACGGTCGCCGACTCCCGGGCCGCGCTCTCGCCGCCCGTACCAGGGTGAACAGGTGGGCCGATTCGGTGTCGTCGAGTCGCAACGCCCGCGCGATGGCCCCGACGATCTCGTCCGAAACGCCACCGACCGCGCCGCGTTCGATCTGGGTGTAGTAGTCGGTCGATACGCCTGCCAACTGAGCGACCTCTTCTCGCCGCAGACCGGGGACGCGTCGGTTGCCGACCGCCCGCAGTCCAACCTGGTCCGGGGTGATACGACCCCGACGGCTGATCAGGAATTCCCTGATCTCCCGGGGGAGCGAGGTGAGGTCATTCGCTTCCTGCCTCGCATCACGCGAGCTCATAGGACTCCCCGTCCTCGGCCAGCTGCCATCGGCGAGTCGCCGTGCCCTGCTCGCCCACGACGTCGGGCAACCCCGTCCGCAGCGGCCTCGACCAGGTGCTCACCGGAATCTCGGGGACGCTCATCACGGTGTGCGGGCGATGATTGCGCTCGAGCCGTACCAGCGCCGACTGCAGATCCCATTTCGTCAGCTCGACGCCGGGGAAGAGCGTGATCGCCGCCACCACGACTGTGTCGTCGTCTGCCTCGGCGGCGTAGGCGACCGCGAGGTCGACGCCGGTGATTCGGCCGAGTGCATTCTGTATCCGTGACGGTGCCACCACCCCGCCGGGCGTGTCGATCAGGTTGGCGATAGGGTCGATCAGCCACACATCGTCATCGGCGTCGGCAACGACGATGTCGCCGGTCGACTGCCAGACGTCGTGGCTGGTGAAGACCCCGCGCACCAGTGTCCGCGAATTCACCGCGTCGTCACCGCGAGCGAGCAGAACACCCGGCTCACCGGGTGCGCATTGCCGGCCCAGCCCGTCGGCGCCGTAAGCCAACTGTTTCTTCTCCGGGTCGAATGCCGCGACCTTCACCCGGGCCGTCCCCGGCAGCGGTCGCCCGACGGACCCGACCTTCGTCGTTGCGACGTTGGCCAGGATCGCCTCCCCGTCCGGCGAGGCGTAGAACTCCAGAACTCGGGCGGGCGCGAAGCGTTCGTTGACCCGGCGCCACAGATTGCGCGGCATCCCGGATCCGACGAAGAGCCGGATGGGGTTGTCCTGTTCCATCGGATGCCGCGGGCCATCGGCGATCTCACGCAGGGATGTCCAGGTATAGGAGACGTGGGTCGCGCCGTAACGCCGGACCTCGTCCCAGAACGTGTCCCGGTCGGGGGCGCTGGCAAATGCGAGTCGCGAGCCCGCGGCGATCGCAGCACCCACCGCCATCATCAACCCTGACGGGTGGTGCAGCGGGGTGCGCGAGTAGACGGTGTCGCTGGATTTCAGCGACGCCGCGCTCGCGGTGCCCAGCGCGGACAGCGCCCAGCGCCGATTGGTGATGACCCGGGTCCGCGGAGTCGACTCGTCGCCGGTGAAGAGGATGAACGCGACGTCGGAGGCACGGTTGGGGTTCGGCTGGTACCACTTCGGCACCGTGACCCGGTCGGGATCGATCTGTTCCATGTCGATCACATGCTTGGGAAGGGTCCGTTCACCGGCACCTCCGCCGAGCACGCACCACTGGACACCGGGCAGCGAAGCTTCAGCTACTCGCTCGGGGTCGGAGATGATCCAGCGGCAACCGCCCACCCGCGCTTGCGGTGTGGAGTCCCAATCGGGCCGGATCAGCACCGCGGTCGCACCGAGTCGGCTGATGGCTGCGATGACGGTCAGCTCCGACGGCCGCGCCCGCATGAGGACGCCGACCGGATCGCCCTGCCGGATACCGAGACTGATCATGCCCTTGACGACGGCGTCGATCCGGTCGCCGAGCGCTCGATTGCGCACGACGCGATCCCCGAACATCAACGCGATCCCGTCCGGATCCCGGTTCGCCGACTCGGCCATCAACAGGCCGATCGAGATCTCGGTCGCCGAACGCAATCCGTCCAGCCGGTTGACCAGCGGGACTTGCGAACCGCGTTCGCGGACCACCGCCTGCACGGCGCCGAGCGCACCGTTGGCCGCGCGGACGGCCGACGACGATGCGCCGATCCCGAGGTCGAGCACCGTCTGCACGCGGTTCGACAGGTCACTGGGCGTCCACGCGACGTCGGAGACCACCTCATCGGAGGGCACGATGGTCTCGGGCAGGTCGCCCTGCCCTGCTCGCCAGCGGATCCACTCGGCGACCCGCGGCCACGTGCGCTTGCGCGCTCCTGCCCCGGCGACGATGCCGAAATGTCCTGCGCGCAAAGTCAATTCGTAGACGTCGGCGCGCGGAGCGGCACGTTTGATGCCGCGGACCGACGCCGGGTGTCCTTCCTTGTCGCCTTCACCGACGGCGATCATGATCGGGCAGTCGATGTCGGCGAGCGTCACCGTCCGGTCACCGACGACCAAACCGCCGGACAGCATCCGATTCATCACCATCGTCTGCTGCAGGAATTCCCGAATCGCGGGCCCCGACCAGGCCGTCCAGCCCTCGTCGTCCAAGAATTTGCGCTGCTGCTCACCCGGGAGCAGTTGTTCGCGATCACTCAGCGCGCGGTAGTAGTTGAACTTGAACTTGACGGTGGCCATCGGATCGAGCATCCGGGTCCACGCCTTGTTGAACCAGCTGGGCAGCGAGATGTAGTCGAGTACCCGACTTTCCAGCAGTCCCTCGGCGATCTGCGCATACGATTCCATCGAGAGCGGGATGGGTAGCGGCGCAGCCTGGAAGTCAACCGGCGAACCGAACGTCACGAGCGAGTCGATTCCCTCGCAGCGCCGATAGGCCGCCGCCTGGTAGCTGAAGAGGCCGCCCTGCGAGTAGCCGCTGAGGATCACGTCGCGCCCAGTCGCGGCTCGGACCTTCTCGACGGCGTCACTGACCGCCAGCACATGGTCGCCCATGTTCCGTTCCAGGCCGCCCTCTTCGTCTTCGGGCCTGCCGAAGTCGACCACCCACACGTCGATGCCGCATTCGTGAACGGCCTTCACCGAACTCGACTGCGGCGCGACGTCGTAGACCTCGGTGGCCATCATCAGCGGCGGCACCAACACCAGAGCCGGCAGATCCGTAGCAGCGTCCTGAGCGAAATAGTGTCGCAGTTTGTAAATCGGTTCGGTTGCCACGACGTCGTACGGCGACGACTCGGCGTCGATCTGGAGGCCGCCGTAGCGCAGGTACTCCCCGACATTGCGGGCGGTCGTGTCCGCACGCCGAACCATGTCGACCGCATCGGCGGCTCCTGACCCGACCCGGTCGGCAACGGCCGACACCAGTGACAGCGGGTTCACCGGCAACCTCTTCTCGCATTGAACGGTAGTGATGGAAGACATTTCAAACGTTAGGGCAGGTGCGGCGGCGGAAACCATCGCGATGAGGGGGGCTGATGGCACCTGGTTGATTCGCTGAACTTGGTGTGATCTGGACCACGTCTTGATCAGAGCCCCGCACGAGGAGACCATCACCATGACAACCGCAGCACCCGCCGAAACACCCTCCGTCGACCGTGACGGAACCCCGCACTATCGGATGTTCATCGGCGGTGAGTGGGTCGACACCGACGATCACTACGACGTCATCAACCCCGCTACCGAAGAAGTCAACGTAACCTGCGCCAAGGCGACACCCGCGCACGTCGACGCCGCCGTCGCCGCGGGCAAGGCGGCCTTCGAGTCAGGCGAGTGGCGCAATACCCCGCCCGCCGAACGGGCCGCCCTGTTCGACCGCGTCGGTCAGCGAGTGATGGCCCGCGCCGAGGAATTCACCGTCGAGGGCACCAAGGGCACGGGGATGCCGCTGCGACTCTCAGGTGCGCTCGGCGTCGGCTTCCCGGTGGGACACGTCTTCCACTACGCAGAGCTGATCCGCAAGCACGAGTGGGTGCGCCCCGCGCCGATCGGCGGTGCCGCACTGCAGACCGGCTACATCGCCAAAGAGCCGCTGGGCGTCACCGCGGGCATCTGTCCGTGGAACTTCCCGGCGAACTTCGCCATGTGGAAGACCCTGCCGTCCATGGCCGTCGGCAACAGCGTCGTGATCAAGGTCGACGAGAAGACTCCGACTTTCGCCCTCGAACTCGCCGCCATCTTCAAGGAGGAGGGGCTGCCGGACGGAGTTCTCAACGTCATCGTCGGCGATGGCCCGGTCGTCGGCGAGGCACTCGTGCAGCACCCCGACGTCGCGCTGATCTCCTTCACCGGTTCGACGGCGGTCGGACGGCACGTGATGGAGGCGTCGGCGAAGCATCTCAAACGCGTGCTGCTGGAACTCGGCGGCAAGGGCCCGAACATCGTTCTGGAAGACGCGGACCTCGACATCGCCGTCGACGGCTCGATCTGGGCGTTCTGCATGCATGCAGGCCAGGCCTGCGAATCCGGTACCCGACTGCTGCTCCCGGCGTCGATCCACGACGAATTCGTCGAGCGGCTGGTCGCGCGGATGAAGACCCTCAAGGTCGGCAACCCACTCGACCCCGCCACCGACATCGGCCCGGTCATGTCCGCGCAGCAACGCGAGCGGATCCTCGGCTATATCGAGTCCGGCAAAGCTCAGGGTGCCACCGTCGCACTCGGCGGCGACAGCCCGCAGGGCCCCGGATACGAGAAGGGCTTCTGGGTCAACCCGACAGTGTTCACCAACGCGTCGAACGACATGAAGATCAGCTGCGAGGAGATCTTCGGCCCGGTCGTCAGCGTCATCAAGTACGACACGGTCGACGAGGCGATCCAGATCGCGAACGACACCGAGTACGGCCTGTCGGCAGGCATCTGGACCACCGACGCCACCAAGGGTCTGGAGATCGCACAGCAGCTCAAGGCGGGGTCGGTCTGGATCAACGACTGGCACAACATCAACAACGACCTCCCGTTCGGCGGCTACAAGCAGAGCGGCTTCGGCCGTGAGCTCGGCCCGGATGCACTCGACGAGTTCACCCAGGACAAGGCCATCACGATCGACCTGACGAACGATCTGAACAAGAAGTTCTACGGCCTCGTCCTCAGTACGCCGCTGGGTCAGGAGTAGTCGGCTGTAGTCACGGGCAAGTCATCGCGTCACACCAATCGGGAAAAGCGTCAAGCAGGACAACAACGGGAGAAGAACACAGCAATGAGACTGAACGAGAAGCTGGCGATCGTGACCGCCGGCGGGTCAGGCATGGGCCGGGCAGGCTGCGAGCTCTTCGCGAAAGAAGGTGCCACCGTCGCGGTCGTCGATATCAACGAGGAGAACATCGCGGCGACGGTCGATGCGATCACTTCCGACGGCGGCAAGGCCAAGGGCTTCAAGGCCAATCTCGCAGACGTTGATGACACCAAGCGCGTCATCGCGGAGTCGACGGACTGGCTCGGCGGACTCGATCTGCTGTGGTCGCACGCGGGGACCACCGGTCCGTCGGCATTCGAGGATCTGCCGATGAAGGACTACGAGTTCGCAATGGACCTCAACGTGCGGTCGTCGGTGGTATGCGCCAGCGAGTCGATTCAGCATATGCGACGGCGCGGTGGCGGCTCGATAGTGTTCACCTCGTCGATGGGCGGCCTTGTCGGATCGACGATGAGCCCGACGTACTCGGTGACGAAGTTCGGCATCGTCGGCCTCACGATGTCGCTCGCGCAGCGCTACGCACTTGAGAAGATTCGGGTGAACGCTGTTTGCCCAGGCCCCATCGAGACCCCGATGATGCCCTCGTTCTTCTCCCGTCCCGGCGACGAAGCGAAGGCAGAGGACAACCTCAAGCGGGTCATGGGTCTGGTACCGATGGGCCGCGTCGCGCAGCCGATCGAGGTTGCCTATGCGGTGTTGTTCTTGCTGTCTGACGAGGCGTCATTCATCACCGGTGTACCACTGCCGGTCGACGGCGGCGTCGTCTGCCGTTAGTCCCATCACGTCCGACAAAACAAATCACATCACGTCCGACAAAACAAACCACATGGTTCGAAACCACACTGAAGGAGCAACCAAATGGCTGAATACCAGTATTGGGTCCTGACCAACCCGACCACTCCAGAACAGGAAGATGAGTACAACGAGTGGTACGACAACGTCCACGTCCATGACGCGGCTGCCGTACCCGGCTTTCAGTCCGCGCAGCGGTTCGAGCTCGCCGAGCACCAGCGTGGCGAGGCCCCCTTCCCGTACAAGTACGGCGCGATGTACGAGATCGAGACCGACGATCTCGCCGGCACGATAGCCCAGCTGCAGCGCCGCTACAACACACCGGACATGGTGATCAGCGAAGCGCTGCACCCCGAGCGCATCGGGCTCATCTTCGCCAAGCGTGGCCCCCGGGTCGAGTCCAAGGATTGATACCGGTCGTCGGGCCGGCCCAACATAGATACAAGGAGCAATTCTCATGGGGATGAGTCTCAATTTCGTCACCGACTCGATCGCCGCCCAGATTCCAGTCGTTGATCCCGAACGGCCCGCACTCGCATTGGGTGACGAGCAGTTGGTTTCGTGGGCAGCACTGCGCGCCCTCGAACTTCGGTACGCCCGGGCGTTACAGAATGCGGGCGTGAAGAAGGGCGACCGCGTCGGAGTTCTGTTGCGGAACTCGGTCGAGTACGTCGCGTTCTACCTGGCGGTGGCTCGGGCGGGTGGGATCTCGGTCCGACTCAACTGGCGACTGACCGCACCCGAGCTGCAATTCGCGCTAAGCGATTCCGGCGCAACCGTTTTGGTGTTCGACGCCGAGTTCGCGCCGAACATCGAACCCATCCGCGACCAGATCGACGTCACGGTCTACGTCTCGCGCGGCGGAACGATCGACTGGGCCACGCCGCTGGACATTTTCGCCGCGGCCGAGTCCGACGCGAGTGGCTTTCCTGAGATGAGCTTCGACGACCCGGCCTCGCTGATGTACTCGTCGGGAACAACGGGCCGCCCGAAGGGCGCCCTGTTCTCGCACGGGAACGCCCTGTGGATCGGATCGATTCAGGCGCAGCGCTGGCACCTCGACCACACCTCGGTTTCGCAGACCAGTGGGCCGCTGTTTCACGCCGGCGGATTCGAGGTGCTGCTGCTGCCGACACTGCTCGCACACGGAACGGCGGTCACCTTCCCGTCGGGCGGCTTCACGTTGGAGAACTTCCTGTCCGTCGGCCGGGATCGGTCGACGACGACAATGCTGCTCTATCCGTTCATGCTGTTCGACCTGCTGCGCGACGACGCGTTGATCGCCCAGCTGCCCACATCGTTAAAGCGCATCGTGACCGGCGGCGACATCGTGATGCCCTGGGTGTACGACGTGCTGGAACAGAAGCTGCCGAGCATCGAGTTGGTGCAGTCCTACAGCCTCACCGAAGGTGGAGCGGTCTCGACGAGTCTGGAATTCGACGTCGCTCGCGGACACGAGAGCAGCATCGGCCGACCTCAGGCCATGACCGAGGTCAAAGTCATCAGGCCGGACGGCACCCTCACCGACGTCGACGAGGTCGGCGAGATCTGCGTCCGGTCGGGCGGTGTCTCCATCGGCTACTGGAATCGCCCGGAGGCCGACGCACAGACTTTCCAGGACGGTTGGTGTCACTCCGGCGATCTCGGCCGGATCGACAAGGACGGATATCTCTCGATCGCCGGACGGGCCAAGGACATGTACCGCAGCGGCGGTGAGAACGTGTACCCGGCCGAGGTCGAGATGGTCATCACCGGCCACGACGACATCGCCGACGCGGCGGTCGTCGGGGTACCCGACGACAGGTTCGTCGAAGTCGGTGCCGCCTTCATCGTCGCCGCCGAAGGCGCAACGGTGGATGTCGAGTCGGTACGCGGTTGGCTGACCGAACGACTCGCGAAATACAAGGTGCCCAAGCACTATCACGTAGTCGACGCACTGCCGCGCAATGCCGGCGGCAAGGTCCTCAAGACAAAGCTCCGTGACCTCGGAGCAGAACGGGTGGCACAGTCGTGACGAACACGGATCACGAGGAAACACACACTACGAGCCGCTACATCGACCGGGAGATCGTCGCAGGGGGACTGCACCTGTTCTCCCGACGGCGACCAGGGGCGGGGGATGTGCCACTCGTGCTCATGCACGGGCTAGGCGGATCCATGGATTCGTGGGGTCCGCTGCTCGACGCCATCGGCGACCGGGACGTCATCATGATCGACACACCGGGCATGGGTCGCTCCGAGGTGCCCCGCCGCCCGATGTCGATCGGTGCGATCGCAGACACCTTCGCCGCGGCACTGTCGGAACTCGACGTCGACCGAGTCGACGTCCTGGGATACTCGCACGGCGGAACGGTCGCGCAGGAGTTCGCACACCGTCATCCCGGCCGACTGCGCAGGATGGTTCTAGTGGCGACGGTCGCCGGCGTGCCCTGGCTGCCGCCGCGGTTCACCGCGCAGCGAGCCCTGCTGTCGACCCGGCGCTACCACAGCAAAGCCGTTGCGGCACGGGATATTCCGATCCTGGCGGGCGGACGCACCGCACGCGACGCCGAGGTGCTCGACGCGATTCTGGCCGACCGTCAGGCCCACCCGCCCAGCAAGACCGGATACCGGTACCTGCAGATCGCGGTGATGCCGTGGAGCAGTCATCCGTGGCTGCACCGCATCCAGTGTCGAACACTCGTGCTGCAGGGCGACGACGACCCCGTGGTGCGCGTCGCCAACGGGCGGCTGCTGGCCGCGCGAATCCGCAACGCACGCTTGGAGATAGTCGGCGGCGCCGGCCACATGATGCTCTTCGACGAACCGGACCGAGTCGGCCCGCTGATCGCCGAATTCCTCGGCGACTGACGGTCGGGCGGTCGTCCCACGCGGGTTGAGTCGGATCGAGGCGCGGGCTGAGCAAGAAGCGAGTCAAAGCAACGAGCCTCGAAGCCCACCCCGCTCCCCGAGTGCCGAAGCGAGGAACGAGCTTCGGTGTAACGAGGGGTTTGGTGAGATGACGTACTCAGGCCGCTATGGAACATCGTGCGAGAGCGAGCTTTCGGTTCTGTCTCTGACGTCGGCTCGCCGCATCTCGTTACACCGACGCTCGCTGCGCTCGCGTCGGCACTCGATGAGCGGAGAGGGCGAGCTTCGGTCATCCACGCCCAGCCCCCCCGAATGGCGCAAACCCCCGGCTCCCCGAGTGCCGAATCGAGGAACGAGCTTCGGTGTATCGAGGGGCGGCGACCCGAAGCACCCAAGCCACCCCGCTCCCCGACAGTCGAACGCGTCGCAGCGCAGGGCAACCGCCGGGCAACCGACCCCGCGACACGGTCTCGGGCTCGGCGCGGGTACAGATAGATGCAACGACCGCCATCACTAAGGAGCCCGACTATGACCCGCACATTCACCTCGCTCGACGAAGTTCGCGCCGCCATCGGCGAAGAGATCGGCCCCGGCGCGCCGCTGACCATCACGCAGGACCGCATCAACGCGTTCGCCGACGCAACCGGCGACCACCAGTGGATCCACATCGACGCCGAGCGCGCCGCCGCCGGCCCGTTCGGCGCCACCATCGCCCACGGCTATCTGACGCTGTCCCTGATCCCGCTGCTCGGCGGCGGCCTGATCAACATGGACTTCGGTGGCGCTCGAATCAACTACGGCGCCAACAAGGTTCGCTTCCCCACCCCGGTCCCGGTCAACAGCGTGCTGACGGCGACCGCGACCGTCGCCGACGTCAGCGAGAGCCCGGCGGGTGCCGTCCTCACCGTCAAGTACGTGATCACCGCCGAAGGTGCGGCGAAGCCGGCCTGCGTCGCCGAAACCTTGGTGGTCGTCACCCCGTAGTCGGGTCGGCAGAAACCTCACCCGGTTTTCTCACGTTCAACACCGATTTTTCAGTGTTGAGCGTGAGAAAACGTGTTGAGACTCTCCCGCAACACTTTTCCCCCGTCTACCGCGAAGCGCATCATGCCCACCTCGGCACAGCGTACGACGACGGCGGCCGCCACTGCGCGCCCCTCGTCGACCCGACCGGCCGTCAACAGGCACACCGCCAACAGCCGCTGCGCACGCAGCAGCGCCCGCTCGCGTCCGGTGTCGCTGAGGTAGTCCACCCAGTCGGCGGCCCACTGACATGCGGTGTCGAACGACTCAGAGTCGTTGAGCAACAAGCGAATCGCGGTCTCGTGTTCGTACTGCCGTGCGACTTCGGCGAACCCCGACTCCGGTTTGCGACGTTCGGCGAAGGTGATCCGTGGACGCACCCGACGTCGTGTCGGCACCCCCTGAATCACCTGTTCGCATTCCACCGCCGCCACCAGGCGTCGCGCACCCGAGCGTTCGCCGATGGCAACCGCGTCGTCGAGGCAACTCGCCGCCTCCTCGGTGTCACCGCGCAGCGTCGCCAGGCGCGCGCCGATCACATAGCGGGCGATGATCGTGTCGACTGCCCCTTCTTCGGGAGTCAGCCGGAAACTCTCGTCGAGCAACTGCGACGCTTCGCCGAGTTTGCCTCGCTCATAAAGGATTTGGGCCAGCATCGCACTCGCGAGCCGGCCGGACTGCGCATGTGCTTGCCCCGTCGTCGACGCCGCGGTGAGTGCTGCCCGGAACTGTTCTTCGGCGGCGTCGAGATCGAGCTGTTCGAACCACGCCAGTCCATCCATCGCGTGGCCGTACATCGACGCGTAGGAGCCGGTGTTGCGCTCGTGAAACGGCTCCGCCCATTCCAGCCAGCGATGCGACTCCTCGAAGTCGAATCGGGCGAGCGCGCTGATCGCGGCCAGGTTGCCGGCCGCCGACGCGTAGAACGGCGAGAATCCCTCTGGGCGAGACATGATTTCGTCGATCAGTTCGTCGATACGATCGGTGCGATCGGCGAGCGCATCGACGACCGCGCGAATCACGTCGGCGGAGCAGCGGATGTCGTCGGCGAGGTCGGCGACCGCGGCGACCCGGTCGAGCACGGCCAGCGCGGCATCGGCACGACCGATCAGCCCGTAACACCACGCGACGAGCAGCAGCAGCCGAGGGCGGGTGTCGACGACGTCGGCAGGCAACTTGTCGATCAACCCGTGCAGGACATGCATCGCCGACTGCTCGATCAGATCCTGCCCGCGCCGCTCGATGAGGTCGGCGGCGGTCTCCGCGTCACCGGCCGCAAGCGCGTGCTGCACTGCCTGACTGAGCATGTCATGCTCGGCGAACCAGGCGGATGCCTTGCGGTGCAACGGAATCAAGAGCTCTTCATAGTCCCGTTCCAGCCGTCTGCGCAGAAACTCGGCGAACAGCGGATAGTAGGCAAACCACTCGCCGCCCGGGTCGACCCGCCGCAGGAACAGATCGCGCGCTTCGATCTCCTCCAACAACGCCTGCCCGCGCGAGCGCCCCGACAGCGCCGTCGCCAGAGAGGCGCACACCTGCTCGGTGACCGACGTCGCGAGCAGGAATTTCAGCATCTGCTCGTCGAGGGAGCTCAGCACGTTCTCGGCGAGGAAGTCTCCGATCGCCTGATGCCTGCCGGAGATGTGGCCGATCAGATCCGACGGCGACCCGCTACCGCGCAGCGACACGCTGGCGAGCTGTAGAGCCGCCACCCATCCGTCGGTCGCGGTACACAGATCATGTATATCCGTTGTGGCCAAATCCAATCCGGCGGCGTCGACCAGGAAGTCGTGGGTCTCGGTCGCGTCGAAGCACAGGCCGGAGATGTCGATCTCTACCAGCTCGTCGCGGACCCGCATCTTGCTCAGCGGCAGTCCCACCCCCCAGCGGCTGGTGATGATGATCTGCAGGTGATGGCAGCCGTGTTCGAGGAGGAAGTCGAACGCCGACTGCGCGCCCGGGTCGGTCACCCGGTGCCAGTCGTCGATCACCACCGCCACCTGCTGCTTGCGCGTGTGGATCGTGTTGATCAGCGAGGTGAGCACGTACTTCTGCGCGTTCTCGCCGTGTTCCTCGAGCAGGTCGGCCAGCCCATCGGTCAACCTGGGGTCCGAGCGCGTCAGCGACTGAATGATGTGCGCGAGAAACCACACCTGGTTGTTGTCGTCGTCGTCGACGGTC
This sequence comes from Gordonia asplenii, assembly GCF_012933505.1. GTDB lineage: Bacteria > Actinomycetota > Actinomycetes > Mycobacteriales > Mycobacteriaceae > Gordonia > Gordonia asplenii. Next base: position 8,447 of record NZ_JABBNB010000009.1, on the reverse strand, counting down.
AGCCAGGCGACGGTCACGCCGTCGTCCATCAGCGCCTCGGCCCACTGCGCCGCGACCGTCGTCTTGCCGTACCCGGCCGGTGCGTGAATGACTACCAGCCGACGCCGTTCCCCCGCACGCAGCAGGTTCATCAATCGATCCCGCCGTACCTGCACACGCGGACGCACCGGCGGATGAAACTTCGTGGCGGGCACCGGTGGCGCGGTGATCGGCCCCGACGACGTCGCCGGCTGGGTGAGCATACTCGGCTGTGTGGCAAGCGATTTCGACGCAGAGCCGCGGCCCGTCGCGCCCGACGACGTGCCCCCGATCGTCGATTCCGCGGTATTGGGCACCGCCATTTCGTCGACCGGTAGTCCCAGTGCTCGCTGCGCGTGCTGCAACAATTCGCCGAAGGCATAGGCCGACGCCGGGCGCTCCTCTGGTTCGCGGGCCATCGCCGCTTCGATGGCGGCCGACACTTCGGGTGCGATTCCCTTGTCTCGCAGGTTCGGAAGTGCTTGGCCCGCGACTCGCACGAAGTGCGCGATCACCTTTTCCCCGCTGCGCCGTTCGAATGCGGCATGGCCGGTCAACGCGCAGAACAGTGTCGCGCCGAGGCCGTAGACGTCGGAGGCGACCGACGGCTCGGCTCCGGTCATCAATTCCGGGGCCAGGAACGCCGGCGAGCCGGTCACGATGTCCGACCCGGTCTCGAAACCTCCGGTGACGCGGGCGATTCCGAAGTCGCACAGCTCTGGCTCACCGTATTCGGACAGCAGGATGTTGGCCGGCTTCAGGTCACGGTGCAGGGTGCCCGACCGATGCGCCGCCTCGATGGCGCCGGCGATCTTCACTCCGATGCGCAGCACCTCGGCGGCGTCGAGCGGCCCCTGGGTACGGATCGCGGCGTCGAGCGAGTCGTTGCGATGGTAGGGCATCACGATGAACGGCATCCCCGACGGCGTGGTCCCGACCTCGAGGATGTTGACGATATTCGGATGTCCGGACAAGCGCCCCATCGCCCGCTGCTCGCGGAGGAATCGTTCGACGCTGGTGTCTTCGAGGTGATCGGTCATCACCTTCACCGCGACGGTCCGGTCCAGCGACGGCTGCTCGCAGCGGTAGACCACGCCGAACCCGCCATGGCCGATGGCTTCGGCAGCGGCGAAGCCGGCGTCGGCCAACTCGGCCACGACGTCTACGGCAGCGGCCTGCTGCGTCGCATTGAGGTCGTCTTCGGCCATGTCATCGCCTTTTCGAGCACCGGATAAGTCCAGCGTAAACCGTTATTTCGCTAAATTCGCGGTACTGGGCTCATCAGTGCTCGGCTCTTTCGCCGCCCACTTCTGGGTGATCTTGTACAGCCCGCCGACGAACAGGATGAACACCACCACGCCGAGCGCTTCGGCCCAGTGTGTGAATCCGTCGCCGATGAACGGTAGAGCCAGCGGGTCTTCCTTGCCCGACGCCGCGACGATCCCGGCGAACACCACACCGAACAGGCTCTCGCCGACGATCAGACCGGTCGCCAACAGCACGCCGAACCGCTTCTTGCGCTCGACGCTCGTGCCGGTGCGTTCGGCCCAGGTGTCGTAGAACCGGCCGAGGATGGCGCCGATCGGAATGATCAGCGTCAACGACATCGGCAGATACATGCCCATCCCCACCGCCAGGGGCGGCAACCGGAACTTCTTGGTGGTGTGCCCCAGCACTTCGTCGACGATGATGACCACCACGCCGATCGCGCCGCCGAGCCCGATGAGCCCCCAGTCGAGATCACCGCCGAACACGCCCTTGGCGAGCGAGGAGATCAGCGCCGCCTGCGGTGCGGCCAGTGCATCACTGCCCGCACCGGGGGCGCCTTCGAAGCCGAACGCGGTTTGCATCAACCCCAGGATCGGCGGAATGATCGCCGACCCGAACACCACCCCGATGATCAGCGCGACCTGCTGTTTCCACGGCGTCGCACCGACCAGCTGGCCGGTCTTGAGGTCCTGCAGATTGTCGTTGGAGATCGTCGCGACGCCGAAAACGATTGCGGCGGTGAACAATGTGAACGCGATGAGCGCCGTCGTCTCCTTGCCTTCCGAGGTCCCGTAGGTGAATTTGATGAGAATCGCCGCGATGAGGACCACCAGGATGCCGACCCCGGAGATCGGGCTGTTCGACGACCCGATCAGTCCGGCCATGTAGCCGCAGACCGAGGCGACCAGCAAGCCGATCAGCAACACGAACACCACACTGACGGCGATGATCCCGCCTGCGTTGCCGGCGAGCGGGCCGCTGGATACGAAGCCCCACAACAGAAGTGCGATGGGAATCATCGACACCAGCACCACACCCACGACGTACTGGATGGGGAGATCTTGCTCGGTGATGTCGACGATCGCACCCTGGCGCCGCGCACGTGACGACGCCAGCGCTGCTTTGATGCCGCGGGCGATGGGGCCGATGATCTTGAGCAGCGTCCACACCGCGGCCACCGCGATGGCGCCCGCGCCGATGAATCGGACTTCGTGGGAGAAGATACTGCCGACCGCGTCGGCGATGTCACCGGTGAGCGGAAGATTGTGCGACGTCCGGATCGGCAGCATCACGAGGAACGAGATGACGAGTCCCACGAGCATTGCGATACCGACGGCCAGGCCGACGAGGTGTCCGACACCGATCAGCGCCAGTGACAGGCTCGCCCCGAACATCGAGCCACCCGCACCGACGCGGAACGTCGCGGCCAGTGAGCTGCTCACCACCTTAAGCGCGGATAGGAGCGAAAAGCCCGCTGCCACAAGACTTCCCACGACGATGATGCGCAGCCCGAGTTTGTTCTCTTCGACGCCGTGCGACGTGTCGCCGACGCTGAGCACCTCTGCGGCCGCGACGCCTTCGGGGTAGGGCAGGTCGGAGCCGGTGACCAGTGCTCGACGCAGCGGGATCGAGTACATGACGCCCAGAATGCCGCCGACCGCACAGACCGCGAGCGTCGTCCAGTACGGGAAGCCCGCCCACCAGCCGATCATGATCAGGCCGGGCAGCACGAAGATGATCGCCGAGAGCGTGCCCGCCGCCGAGGCGATGGTCTGCACGATGTTGTTCTCGATCACCGAGTGATTCGCGAAGTACCGCAGGATGCTCATCGAGATGACCGCAGCCGGGATCGCGGTGGCGAATGTGAGGCCCACCTTCAAGCCGAGATAGACGTTGGCGGCGGTGAAGATCAGGGTGATGGCACCGCCGAGCAGAACACCCCGCAGGGTCAGTTCACGCAGGGTCGGCGCACTCGGCGCAGTTGTAGACACGGTGACTCCCTTGGTCGGTACGTCGCACAGACGCTCCAACCTTAAGTCCGCCGCTCACCCCGTTTGGCGGAAAGTCGCCGATGCGTTAGCAGCCCGTCACTTTCGACGCAGGGTCAGCGTTTGGGCGACCGTTCCGATCGGCCCGGTCTCGTCGTAGATCCGCGACGACGTCAGGCCGATCCCCGCGCGGCCGAACGAGACCGACGTGTCGAATCCCAGCCAGCCGCCGTTCGGCGCCTCGAACAGGTGCGCGGTCAGGTCGAGGTTCGGATAGGCGAGTTCATCGGGGTGGATGCGGGTGGCTATGCCGTTGGCGATGTCGAGCAGCCCGACCGCGCGGGCGGTGGAGCTGACCGGTTCGTCGAGGAGCGCGACGTCGGTGCGGACCCAATACACCGCGTGACCGAGGTCGAGTTCACGGCGTCGAACCTGCGCCGACGCGATGAATCCGCCGGGCCAGACACTGCTCGCCGACCATTCGTCGAGGTCGTCGGGACCGGGAATCAGCGGCAGTGCGGACCCGGCGATCGATGCGGTGTCCGAGGCGCTCATCAGCCAGGCACGCAGCCGTACGACGTCGCGCCCGCCCTGCGACATCGTGGCTTCCACCAACTCGATGGTCCGGCCCGGGCGGATCACTTCGACGGCGCAGTCGACGACGTCCATCGTGATGGTGCCCAGGATGTCGAAGGACACCCGGCCGATCACGAGGTCGGAACCGCGCGCGTCGCGATCGACCTCGACCAGGTGGGTCAGCAGCCCGAAACCGGGTGCGACGTGCTGTTCCGCGGTGTTCCATCCGCCGCTGACGTGTTCGGTGGGCCGATACGACGCCGGGCCGGTGCGATGGAAATAGACGTCGGTGGTCATTGATCTTTGGTAGCACGCGGGGTTCGGCGCGGGTCGAACGGCGTGGCCGACAGGTTGCCATCAATACCCCATAGGGGTATAAACGAATCCACGGAAGGAATACCCTCTAGGGGTATCCGCTGAAGAATGAAGTCAGAGGAATGAGGTTCAGGTGAATACCGCAAGCCGACTGGGTCTGTACAGTGCGGGACTGCTCGCGATCTTCGGGATATCGTTCGCGCTCGCCAAGCCACTCGTCCCTGCCGACGTCGTCGCGCGGTGGACGGCGTCCGACGATCGTCACACCGGCCACGACGCGCCCGCGCCGATTGCCGCGACCGACCTGATGGGACTGTCGACGGCAGCCGGCGGATACGTCCTGAGTCCGGTGAGCGCACCGACGACGATCGCAACCGCGGGGACCCTCTCGTTCCGGATCGACGACGCCTCTCACAAACCACTGACCAGCTATGCGACCGCACACGACAAGCAGTTGCATTTGATCGTCGTTCGTTCCGACGGCAGCGGCTATCGCCACGTTCACCCGCGACTCGACGCCGCGACCGGCACCTGGTCGATTCCGTGGACCTGGCCCGCCGCCGGAACCTATCGGGTGTTCGCCGACTTCACCCCGTCGTCGGCCGCGACGTCGGTCACGCTGAGCCGCACGGTCGACGTCGTGGGCGAGCTGCGCCCACAAGCGCCCGCCGGCCCGATCACCACGTCGACCGTCGACGGCTACACGGCGACGCTGTCCGGGACACTGAACGCGGGGACGTCGAGTGATTTGCGCGTGACCATCACTCACGACGGCGCAGCCGTGACCGCCCTGGAGCCGTACCTGGGCGCCTTCGGGCACCTCGTCGCACTACGCCAGGGCGACCTCGCCTACCTGCACGTACATGCCATGGGCGGCGAGCCGAAGCCCGACGACAGGTCGGGTCCGACGATCGACTTCATGGCGAGTGTCCCCAGCGTCGGACGCTACCTGCTCTACCTCGACTTCCAGGTCGACGGCGCGGTCCGCACCGCGACGTTCGTGCTCGACGCAGGCACGACGTCCACGCCGCCGACCGCGACCGCCCCCGATCACGACACGCATGGCGGACACTGAAATGACCACATCGACGAGGAACACACCCATGGCTCCCACCGACGCCGCGACAGTCCCGATCGAACTCGAGATCGGCGGCATGACCTGCGCCTCGTGCGCCAACCGCATCGAACGCAAGCTCAACAAGCTCGACGGCGTGACCGCGACCGTCAACTACGCGACGGAGAAGGCGCACGTCGACGCCCCCGTCGGCTACGACGCCGCGCTGCTCGTCAGTGAGGTGCGCAAGGCCGGGTACTCCGCCAGCGTGCCCACTCCCGTCGTCGACGCGGAGGCCGGACCCGACGCGGCCGAACGCGAGCTGATCTCGCTGCGGCAGCGGCTGATCGGCGCAGCGGTGCTGTCGATTCCGGTCATCGTGCTCGCGATGGTGCCCGCATGGCAGTTCACCTATTGGCAGTGGGCGTCGTTGACATTAGCCGCGCCGGTCGTCCTGTGGGCGGCGTGGTCGTTCCATCGTGCCGCCTGGACCAATCTGCGGCACGGTGCTGCGACGATGGACACACTGATCTCGCTGGGCACGCTGTCGGCGTTCGGGTGGTCGCTGTACGCGCTGTTCTTCGGCACGGCCGGCGAGCCCGGGATGACGCACGGATTCAGCTTCACCGTGTCACCGACCGACGGTGCCGGGAACATCTATCTCGAGGTCGCGGCGGGCGTCACCACCTTCATCCTCGCCGGACGCTATTTCGAGAAGCGGGCCAAGCGAAATGCCGGGTCCGCATTGCGTGCCCTGCTGGAGCTCGGTGCGAAAGATGTTGCGGTGCTTCGCGCCACGGCGAGCGAAGCGACGGGAAATGCCACCGGGGCGAGCGCAGTGACGGGAGACGACACCGGGGCGAGCGAAGCGACGGGAAATACCGCCGCGGCGAGCGACGCGACGGGACAGGTGAACGAGATCCGGATCCCGATCGACGAGTTGCGGGTCGGCGATGAATTCGTGGTGCGGCCCGGCGAGAAGATCGCAACCGACGGCGTCGTCGTGACGGGGACCTCGGCGATCGATCTGGCGCTGCTGACCGGTGAATCCGCTCCGGTCGAGGTCGGGCCGGGCGACTCGGTGACTGGTGCCACGGTGAATGCCGGTGGGCGCCTTGTAGTTCGGGCGACTCGCGTCGGCGCGGACACCCAGCTCGCGCAGATGGCCAAGCTCGTCGAAGATGCGCAGTCGGGCAAGGCCGAAGTCCAGCGTCTGGCTGATCGTGTGTCGGGAGTGTTCGTGCCGATCGTCATCGCGATCGCGGTCGCGACTCTGGGTGCTTGGCTGGGCGCTGGCCTCGGTGTGACCGCCGCATTCACCGCGGCGGTGGCCGTACTGATCATCGCGTGCCCATGTGCCCTCGGACTAGCCACCCCCACAGCACTTTTGGTGGGGACCGGGCGGGGCGCGCAGATGGGCGTGCTGATCAAAGGGCCCGAGGTGTTGGAGTCGACGCACGCGGTCGACACGATCGTGTTGGACAAGACCGGCACGGTAACCACCGGCGCTATGTCACTCGTGGGTGTGACGACGGCTCCGGGTGTGTCGCGCGCTGACGCGTTGCGATTGGCCGGTGCGCTGGAGGATTCCTCGGAGCACCCGATCGCCGCGGCCGTCGCGCGTGCCGCACGTGTGGAGGTCGGGACATTGCCTGCCGCTTCGGATTTCGCGAATATCGAAGGATTAGGTGTGCAGGGCGTCGTCGACGGACATGCGGTGACCGTCGGCCGCGAGGCGCTGCTGGCCGATTGGTCGCAGCCGCTCTCCGCCGAGCTGGTCGCTGAGAAGGCCCGCGCAGAGAGCGAAGGAAAGACTGCGGTTGCAGTTGGCTGGGACGGTGCGGCGCGCGCGGTGCTCGTGGTCGCCGACACCGTGAAACCCACTAGTGCGGAAGCGATTTCACGGTTCAAAGCGCAGGGGCTCACTCCGATCCTGCTGACCGGCGACAACACCGCGACGGCCGTCCAGATCGGTCGCGAGGTGGGTATCGACGAGGTGATCGCCGAAGTGTTGCCTGCCGGCAAGGTCGACGTGATCACGCGGCTGCAGGCCCAGGGCAAGGTTGTCGCGATGGTCGGCGACGGCGTGAATGATGCTGCGGCACTTGCCCAGGCCGATCTCGGCTTGGCGATGGGCACCGGCACCGACGTCGCGATCGAGGCAGCCGACATCACTCTGGTCCGCGGCGATCTACGCGGTGCGGCCGACGCAATCGCCCTGTCGCGCCGAACCTTACGCACTATCAAGACCAATCTGTTCTGGGCCTTCGCCTACAACGTGGCGGCGCTCCCGCTGGCGGCGCTGGGTCTGCTCAACCCGATGCTAGCCGGTGCGGCGATGGCACTCTCGAGTGTGTTCGTGGTGGGAAACAGCCTGCGACTGAAGAGGTTTGGCCGCTAGACCGAAGCCGCGTCCCCGAGCGCCGAAGCGAGGTGCTCCGCGACCCATCCCCCGCTCCCCGAGTGCCGAAGCGAGAAACATTCGCAACGCCCCCGCTCCCCGAGTGCCGAAACGAGGAACATTCGCAACGCCCCGCTCCCCGAGTGCCGAAGCGAGGAACGAGCTTCGGTGTAACCGCCGTGCTGAGTGACCGCGAGGAACGAGCGGTTGTATCGAAGTAGCGGGGTCTGGCGAGACAAAGGGACCAACCCGACCACCGCATCCCTTTGAAACCGGCTTACGCCCAACGATTTTCACAGAAGCACGTCACTTCCAGTCGTCCACAGCAAGACCCTATTGATCAGTTCTCCACAGACCAGAGCCATACGGCCACGTCGATAGCGAACACCTCGATCGGCGTCGTCGACAATCTCCCACATGACCGCCTACACCTATATCCTTCGCTGCTCCGATGACTCGTTCTACACGGGAAGCACCGCAAACACCATGGAACAGCGCGTCGCACAGCACAACAGCATTCCGGGCGGTGCCGCCTACACCCGACGACGCAAACCGGTCACGCTCGAGTGGTACGTCGAGCATGAGGCGATTGCCGAGGCCTACGCGCTCGAAGGTCGTATCCACAATTGGTCTCGCGGAAAGAAGCAGGCACTGATCGACGGCAACATCGAACTTCTGTCTGAGCGATCACGTAAGAAGAGGTTCCAGTCGACGAACAGGAACGGCCGTCGAGACGACATCTGACGGTGGTCGGGTTGGTCTTTCGGGTCGCCTGCCCCTCTACTTCGATACAACCGCTCGTTCCTCGCGGTCACTCAGCACGGCG
>NZ_JABBNB010000089.1 GCF_012933505.1 Gordonia asplenii | reverse complement strand
ACTACCTCACCCGACGTCGCCTGGCCTACTCAGTCGGATTCGGCCTGACCGAGACCACCGCGGCCGCCATCGACCGGATCCTTCCTCAAGCCTGGACCCCCGCCTATGACGCCGACGGCGTCGAACGCGACGGCGCATGGGTAGCCGAGCTGACCGGCCTGATCGACCTGACCAACTGGCCCAAGGGGATGCGCGTGATCGTCCGCAAAGAACGACCCCATCCCGGGGCGCAGTTGCGGTTCACCGACCGAGATGGGCTGCGGCTGACCGCGTTTGCCACCAACACCGTGCGTGGTCAACTCGCCACACTTGAGTTGCGGCACCGGCGTCGGGCCCGTTGTGAAGACCGCATCCGCACCGCCAAAGACTGCGGCCTGACGAACCTGCCGCTGCACGGATTCGATCAGAACCGCATCTGGTGTGCGGTCGTGATGCTGGCCTGCGAGTTGATCGCCTGGACCCAGATGCTCGCCTTCACCGACCATCCCGCCCGCCGATGGGAACCCAAACGCCTGCGCCACCGCATATTCGCGATCGCCGGCAAGATCAGCCGCCACGCCCGCCGAACCCGCCTGAAACTGGCCGCCAACGCACCCCACACCGAGCTCCTGCTCAACGCAATAGCCAGGCTCACAGCACTTCCCGCGCCAGCCTGACAACCCAGCCAACCTGACTCTCGATCCAGAAGGGACACTCGCATCTCGGGGCCGTGAACCCCGACGCCCACCGACGCCTCGGGCAACACCTCACGGCCCACGCCCGGAATCCGGTCCTCAGACCACCCAACCGGGCCCACAGCACAGAACGATCCCCTCACGAAAGATCGAGG
>NZ_JABBNB010000088.1 GCF_012933505.1 Gordonia asplenii | reverse complement strand
AAGGAAACAGCAGCGGCGGCGGCGGTCGGCGTCGACGGTCGACAAACAACGCCGCCGCCAACGCGAACGCGACGCCAATCGAGCCGAACGCGAAACCGCTGAAGCCGCGCACGCGGCCGCCGTCGAACACGACCGCGTCACCGGTGAACCCTGCACATACTGGCGGATCCGCTCCCACCATCCGAGTCACACCAGTCACACCCGTGACAACGAACCGTTACCGCAGTACGACGACACCCTTCTAGACCAGACGCCGCACACCGACGCTCAACCGAATTTGACTGCGCGCCTGGCTGTTCCACACCCACCACACGTAGGTCACCACGGCCCGACCACCGAATCTCACGGTCACCACCGACAAATCAGCGTTAACCGTGAGACTTCCGGTTGACGACCCCCGACCCGGCACCGTGGACTCTCCCCACCACTCGGCCAAAAGTGCTGCGGCACAGTTCATCCCACAGGCGCGGGTCTCGATACGCCCGGCTCGGCTAGCGTCTCGCCGGCGGGCACTCGACCAAGCCATAGGGCGCAGCAGCCGAGCACTATGGCAGAAGGGTGCGACATGGCCCACGGCAGCGGGACCAGCATCGCCAGGTCCAGGAGGAGATGGCTCGTGAGCGAGCGCTGCGCAAGCGGCGTTCCCCGTCGACGCCGAGTCGCGGTGACCGGCAATGAGCCGTCGGCGGTGTAGCGTCGGACCGCATGAAACGTGTTCATGCTTTCGGCGACGACTGCTTGACTGACCTCGACGGCGTGGGGATCGCTGCGGCGATCGCGGCGGGGGAGTTCAGCGCGCTGGAGGCCACGAAAGCCGCGCTCGCGCGGATCGATGTGGTTGAGCCG
>NZ_JABBNB010000087.1 GCF_012933505.1 Gordonia asplenii | reverse complement strand
TCTGCTCCCCGAGTGCCGAAGCGAGGGACGAGCTTCGGTGTAACGAGGGGCCGTGAGCCGAAGAGCGCAACGGGGGAACGAGTTTCGGGACATTGAGGGCTTCCGCGTCGGGCTCACCTGGTCGACGGTGTCGGTGCCGACATGGCCTGGACGGGGACGTCGGGCGGCGGGTTGAGTTGGGGTGCCCGGCCGGCGGTTTGTCGACGACCGGCGCGGCGGGGCTGGCGACGTAGATCCGACTCGGCGGCGCATATCCGACAGCCTCGGGGTGTCGGATGTGGCTTCGGGAGTCGGGTTTGTCGACAGTCCGGCGGCGGCGGTGTGTGCGAAATCTGTTGCCCGCGAGCGCCAGCCGCTGCGGGCCGGTCTATAAGATTGGTGTCCGTTTTTCTCTTGGTTTGCGGTCGACCATGGGGTAGAATCGAACATAGTAGCGAAGGCCCTGATCGTGGGTGGGCCGCCGAACGTGGGAAGCACCTCTTTTTGTAGATGGTTTGTCCCTGCGTGTTCGGAGCACCTGATGTCCACTACCGGTACTTCTGTCCCGCCGTCGCGTGCGACGGTGTCCCGCTACGGGTGGGCAACCGAAGACCCCACCCGCATCGGCCTACACCTGCAGGTCGGGCGGGTCGCCGACGACGCAGCCTGTGGGCACATCAACGATCTGATGGATGCGATCACCACCTGTCGGGCGGGGGAATCGTTTCTGCTCTGGACCAAATACCGGGCCCTGGCCGGGATTCACGACCAGTTGGCCGGCGGGTGCGGTGACGATGACGCCCGGTTGGTGTCGCAGCAGTCGCAGGTCGCGGCCCGGTACGGGATGACGGGGGCGATCAGCCCACAACTGTCCGCC
>NZ_JABBNB010000086.1 GCF_012933505.1 Gordonia asplenii | reverse complement strand
GCCGAAGGGCCACAAACCTTCATCTCCTGTGCAGCAAGCACTTTCAAACAGTCGCCTCCTACATCGCGACTCCCTCCATGCGTCGTGACACAACGGCTAACGCTACTTCGACTCAGCTAGCGCCTCGCTCAGCACGGCGCTCGGACCGGCTCAACCAGCAGAGGGGCGCTTCGGCCGGTGGATCCAAGTTGAGCCGAGGTTGAGCCGGGATTCGCCGACGACGGGCCCATTTCGCTGGTTGAGCCTGGTTTCACCGACAGTACGCCCATTTCGCTGGTTGAGCCGCGAGGAGCGCTAGCGACGAGCGTGTCGAAACCCCTGCACCACAATGCATTTGATGGTGGCGCACGTGTCGAACTGTGACGGAATCGAACATCGAGGCGTGTGCACCCGAAGGGTGCACACGCGGCATTTGCCGGGTGTCATCGCCGATATTGGCGCGGACCGTCGAAAGTCGTTGTGGCACAGGGGTTTCGACACGGACTCGGCTAGCGCCTCGCCCGGCTCAACCAGCAGAGGGGTGCTTCGGCCGGTGGATCCAGGTTGAGCCGAGGTTGAGCCGGGATTCACCGACGACGGGCCCTATCCGCTGGTTGAGCCGCGAGGAGCGCTAGCGACGCGCGTGTCGAAACCCCTGTACCACAATGCATTTGATAGTAGCGCACATGTCGAACTGCGACGGAATCGAACATCGAGGCATGTGCACCCGACAGGTGCACACGCGACACTCGCCGGGCGAAAGTCGCCGACATTGGCGCGGACCGTCGAAAGTCGTTGTGGCTGAGAGGTTTCGACACGGACTCGGCTAGCGCTACTTCGACTCGGCTAGCGCCTCGCTCAGCACGGCGCTCGTCCGGCTCAACCAGCAGAGGGGCGCTTCG
>NZ_JABBNB010000085.1 GCF_012933505.1 Gordonia asplenii | reverse complement strand
GAGTTCTTCGGCCGCCCCGCATCGACCCGCAGCGCTCAGGCGGCGTTCCCGCAAGCGCGGATAGCGGCGCTGGCCGAGTGTGGCACCCACGCCCTCTTCGATGCAGTGGTCGGCCCGCGCGACATCTCCGAAGTATCGATGATGCGCACCCTGGTGAGCCGACTGCAACCAGGCATGTTGTGCCTGGCCGATCGTGGCTTGTACGGCTTCGACCTGTGGAGTCAAGCCGCGGGGACCGGCGCCGACCTGCTGTGGCGGGTCAAAAGGACTCAACGGCCCCGGTTTATCGACACACTGCCCGACGGTTCGTGGCTGGCCCGGATCATTCCGACCTCGGGCAAGGGCCGCCGATCGAGGCAGGCGGTGACCGTCCGTGTCATCGACTACACCCTCGACGACGGCCGCGACATCGAGCAGACGTATCGACTGCTGACCACGATCCTCGACCCAGAGCAGGCCAGCGCAGCCGAGTTGGCCGCGGCCTATCACCAGCGCTGGGAAATAGAGAGCGTCTTCGACGAACTCAAAACCCACCAACGTGGCCCCCGTGTCGTGCTGCGTTCCAAATCGCCGGCGTTGGTACAACAAGAGATCTGGGGACATCTGTGCTGCCACTACGCCGTGCGCACCCTGATGGTCGACACCGCCGCCGACACCGGCCTCGACCCCGACCGAATATCATTCGTCGCCGCACTCCGAATCAGCCGAAGATCGTTGTCCCACAGTTCTTTTTCCCCCTCATGACCACACCGCGATAGCCCAGCTCTGGCAGCTCGCCACCACCCGACTCGCGCGCCGAATCAACCCCACCCGCCGACTGCGCGCCAACCCCCGCGTCGTCAAACGCACAGCAGTCAAATGGCCAGCCAAACGCGCCCACCACACACAATGGCCCCAACC
>NZ_JABBNB010000084.1 GCF_012933505.1 Gordonia asplenii | reverse complement strand
TGGTCGCCGGAAATGACGCCGTGCCCGGACAGGTAGCCCGGATTGTCGGCGTGACCGGCGACGGTGGCCTCGTCGGCGACGACATGCAAAATCGTGCGCGCCGCCACCGGCACCACCGCCGCCGGGTCGGCCCCCTCGCCGGGCAGGTCAGAGGTACAGGTCGCCGGATCACCACATGCACACCGGTAGGGCACCTGGTTGATCAGGCAGAACATCACATCGGAATTGCGTTGCGGCGTGGTCCGCGGATCGTTACCGCAGACCCGCGCGGCGAGGTCACGAATCGCAGCGACCGACACCTGCACCCGCTCGGCGGTCATCGTCACCCCCAACAACGCCATATCGTCATCCAGGTTCGACGTCCACACCCGCCGATCCAGCTTCGCCGCCCGACGCCGCTGCCGCACCGCATCCGGTTCCTCCCGGAACACGATCCGATCGGCCATATCCCTGGCCAGATGCGGCGTCCACGCGCCCCGCCCACCCTGATCCAATTCCCCGGCGATCGCCTGATCAACCCGCGCCATGACCGCACCCGGTTCGGTCTCACCGGGCGCTGGTTCGGTCGGCAGCCACCCACCGGCCGGGCCATCGGAAATCAGATCGGTGCGTTCGATGAGTTTGCGTGCCACCTCCACGGTGATGACCCCGTCACGCAGACGCTGCGCCACCGCCGGCAGCCGAGTCATCAAATCGACCGCCTCACCCAGAATGCCTTGCGCCTTCCGGTCGCCCCACCCCAACGCCGCCGCCACCATCGCAGCCAGATCCTCGAACGCCCGCGTCGCCGGGGCGATCGCCGCCGACCCACCCGGATCGGCCGGGATCAACGGCGCCACCTGCACCTGATGCAACCGCGCCAACCGCCGATACTGCTCATACGCCAGATACGACTCCCCCCGCGCCACATGCACCACCTCAGCGAGCAGATCCCCCACCTCGG
>NZ_JABBNB010000083.1 GCF_012933505.1 Gordonia asplenii | reverse complement strand
TGTCGAACGCGGTGGAGAACCGATACGGATCCGACGGCAGACACGGCAACGGCAGTTTCGGCTTGCGGTAGCACGCCGGAGCCTCAGACGCTGGCGCTGACGCTGCTTCTGCTTCTGCCGTTTCTGGTTCGGGCTGCAGGGTGGCCGCGTCGCGCGGCTCTGGTTCGTCAACTGGTGCTGCGGGTTCGGGTTCGGGTTGGGGTTCAGTGGCCGTCGTCGGCGCCGCGTGCGGCTCTGGCGTGGCTGCTTGGCTAGTTTCTGGTTCGGGTTTCGTGTCAGCGGCCGGTTCGGTCTCGTCCGCCGCGGCTGCCGGCTCGGCCTCATATGATTCCGAGTCCGTCACGGTCGGAGACGCCGCCTCGACGAAATCCAAGTCCAGCCCCAGCTCCGGCTCGCCGTCAAAGACTCCATCGGTGTCTGTTGGCGGTTCGGGTTGTGTGGTGGGTGGGTTGGGGAAGTAGCTGATCTTCGTCTCGGGGCGGTCGGCGATGTCGCGGACCTGTTCGCCGGTGATGATGCCGTAGCCGTCGACGTAACCCATCCCATCATCTGTGGGGCTGTCGGGGGTGGTGGTGAGGGTGGCTTGTTCGGTGATCACGTGCAGCGCAATCACCACCTGCGCCTGCGACACCCCTGCCGCGGTGTCGTCGGGGTCGCCGGTACAGGTGTTGGGGTCGCCGCAGTCGCATTCGAACGCCACCCCGTGCAGCCGGGCGATCACCGCATCTGAGCGCCGCGCCCCCCGACGCCGCGGATCGTTGCTGCAGCAGACGCGTGTGATCAGCGCGTCGATGGCGGCGAACGCCGTCGCGACATCCTCCACGGTGGCGGTGGTCCGGAGTTCGGCCATCCCATCGGAGAGGGGATCGGTGGTCACGGTGCGGGCGGCGCGGGCGTGGTGGTGGCGTCTGCGGACGGCGTCGGGGTCGTGGCGGAAGATCGCCGAATCCACCAGGGCATCCAACCGTTTCCCCGACCACGATCCCCGCCCCACCCGCCGCGCGATG
>NZ_JABBNB010000082.1 GCF_012933505.1 Gordonia asplenii | reverse complement strand
AGACGCCACGACCACGCCCGCGCCGCCCGCACGGTGACGACGGATCCGTTGGCGGATGGGATGGCCGAACTCCGGACCACTGCCACCGTGGAGGATGTCGCGACGGCGTTCGCCGCCATCGACGCCCTCATCACCCGGGTCTGCTGCAGCAACGATCCGCGGCGGCGGGGGGCGCGGCGCTCAGATGCGGTGATCGCCCGGCTGCACGGGGTGGCGTTCGAATGCGAATGCGGCGACCCCGACACCTGCACCGGCGACCCCGACGACACCGCGGCAGGGGTGTCGCAGGCGCAGGTGGTGATTGCGCTGCACGTGATCACCGAACAAGCCACCCTCACCACCAACCCCGCCAACCCCGCCAGCACCGATGGGGTCGGTTACGTCGACGGCTACGGCATCATCACCGGCGAGCAGGTCCGCGACATCGCCGAACGCCCCGAGACGAAGGTCAGCTACTTCCCCAACCCACCCACCACACAACCCGAACCGCCAACAGACACCGACACAGCAAGCGCGACCGACGGCGAACCGGAGCCGGAGCTGGACTTGGATTTCGTCGAGGCGGCGTCTCCGACCGTGACGGACTCGGAATCATATGAGACCGAGCCGGCAGCCGCGGCAGACGAGACCGAACCGGCCGCTGACGCGAAACCCGAACCGGAAAGCAGCCGAGCAGCCACGCCAGAGCCGCACCCGGCTCCGACGACGACCACCGAACCCGCGCCTGCAGCGCCGTCGGCGGCGACGGAACCCGAACCCGACACTGAGATGGGTGGGGACGACCCAGAAGCTGACGAGGCACCCACTGCGGCGTCGACGACCTCGACCGTCACCGAAGCCGAAGCCGAACCCGAAGCCGAACTCGACGCCCAGACACCACCGGTCGGGGAGGGACCGGACACAAGCGACGTACTCGCACCGTCACCGCAGTCTGTACCCGAGCCCGGGCCGACGCCAGAAGCAGCGGGCGAGGCGGAGCCACAAGCGCCTGCAGAAGCAGAAGGATCGTCG
>NZ_JABBNB010000081.1 GCF_012933505.1 Gordonia asplenii | reverse complement strand
AGACGATCCTTCTGCTTCTGCCGTTTCTGGTTCGGGCTGCCGGGTGGGCGCGTTGCCGGTCTCCGGTTCAGGTTCTGCAGGTGCTTGTGGCGCCGCTTCGCCCACTGACGCTGCTTCTGGCGTCGGCTCGGGTGCAGGTTGTGGTGATGGTGCGGGTGCGTCGCCTGTGTCCGGTCCCTCCCCGGCCCGCGGCGCCTGGGCGTCGGGTTCGGGTTCGGCTTCGGCTTCGGTGACGGTCGAGGTCGTCGACTCCGTAGTGGGTGCCTCGTCAGCTTCTGGTTCGTCCCCACTCATCTCAGTGTCGGGTTCGGGTTCCTGCGCCGCCGACGGCGCCGACTCCGTCGCAGGCGCAGGCGCGGGCACGGGTTTGGGTTCGGGTTCAGTGGTCGTCGGCGCCGCGTGCGGCTCTGGCATGGCTGCTCGGCTGCCTTCCGGTTCGGGTTTCGCGTCAGCGGCCGGTTCGGTCTCGTCCGCCGTGGCGGCCGGCTCGGCCTCATATGATTCCGAGTCCGTCACGGTCGACGACGCCGCCTCGACATCAAAATCCAGCTCCGGCTCCGGTTCGCCGTCGGCCTCGGTCGCGGTCGCGGTCGCTGTGTCGGTGTCTATTGGCGAATCGGGTTGTGTGGTGGGTGGGTTGGGGAAGTAGCTGACCTTCGCCTCGGGGCGGTCGGCGATGTCGCGGACCTGCTCGCCGGTGATGATCCCGTAGCCGTCGACGTAACCGACCCCATCCCCTGCGCTGGCACGATCGGTGGTGAGGGTGGCTTGTTCGGTGATCACGTGCAGCGCAATCACCACCTGCGCCTGCGACACCCCTGCCGCGGTGTCGTCCGGGTCACCGGTACAGGTGTCGGGGTCGCCGCATTCGCATTCGAACGCCACCCCGTGCAGCCGGGCGATCACCGCATCTGAGCGCCGCGCCCCCCGACGCCGCGGATCGTTGCTGCAGCACACCCGGGTGATCAGCGCGTCGATGGCGGCGAACGCCGTCGCGACATCCTCCACGGTGGCAGTGGCGCGGAGTTCGGCCATCCCATCCGCCAACGGATCGGTGGTGACGGTGCGGCCTTCCTTCGCCAGGTGGTGGCGGCG
>NZ_JABBNB010000080.1 GCF_012933505.1 Gordonia asplenii | reverse complement strand
ACCTGCTGGTGGGGTGTGGTTTCGACGGCGTTGCCGGTGACCTGCATGGGTGGGACG
Organism: Gordonia asplenii; assembly: GCF_012933505.1. Lineage (GTDB taxonomy): Bacteria > Actinomycetota > Actinomycetes > Mycobacteriales > Mycobacteriaceae > Gordonia > Gordonia asplenii. Next base: position 1,040 of record NZ_JABBNB010000080.1, on the reverse strand, counting down.
TCGAAGCCGCCGTATTCGACGTAACCGTTACGTTGAGCTTCCACGGCGGCGATGATCGTGTCACCGGCATTGCCGGAAGCGACATCCTGCTCATCGATACGGAAACTGGCCGTGATCGCTTCCTGCGCGTTACGCGGCAACGTACCCAGAATCTGCTCCACGTTGCGGCGATGCCGAATCGCAGCCTTACGCACCGGCATGCCGGGATTCGGCTGCACCTGCGCGATGATCTCGGAGAAGTCGTCCTTCGTACCACCACCGGAAATACCCGCCGCCTGCATCGCCGCCTCCGCCGCGGCGACCGCCTCGTCCTTCTCCTCCGACATACCGATCGGACCGAACCGATCACCGGCAAGGAACTGCTTGACCACCGGCTGCTCCGAGGTCAACAACACCTCACGCGGACCGAACATGACCAGCTCCTTACGGAACAACATGCCGATATTATCCGGGATGGTACGAGCGATATTGATGTTGTGCGTCACGATCAGGATCGTCGCGTCGATAGTCGCGTTGATGTCGATCAACAGCTGCGAAATGTAGGCGGTACGCACCGGATCCAGACCCGAGTCCGGCTCGTCGCACAGGATGATCTGCGGGTCCAACACCAACGCGCGGGCCAGACCCGCACGCTTGCGCATACCACCGGAGATCTCACCGGGAAGCTTGTCCTCCGCACCGAGCAGGCCGACCATCTCGACCTTCTCCATCACAATCTGACGGACCTCGGTCTCCTTCTTCTTCGTGTGCTCACGAAGCGGGAACGCGATGTTGTCATACAAGCTCATCGACCCGAACAGAGCACCGTCCTGAAACAGCACACCGAACAGTTTGCGGATCTCATACAGTTCCCGCGCCGAGCATTGAGTGATATCAGTACCGTCGATGATCACCGACCCCTGCTCCGGATGCAGCAGACCGATCAGCGTCTTCAAAAACACCGACTTACCGGTACCCGACGGGCCCAGCAGAGCATTCACCTCACCGGCCGGCAGCGTCAGTGAGACATCCCGCCAAATGTTCTGGGAACCGAAGGACTT
>NZ_JABBNB010000008.1 GCF_012933505.1 Gordonia asplenii | reverse complement strand
CTAACCGACGCTTCCGATGAGCGCACCACTCTTATTTCAATTCAATCGAGTCGGTCGACGGATAGATTTCGGTATCCACCTTCGGTCTGCCGCGCGCCGACGCGGCGCCACCTCACACCATCCGTTGGCTCACCGCATCCGGCAGGTACTTCAGCGCATACGACAATGGCATCCACGGCCAACCTGGAACCGGCGCGAATCGCGGTTCGGCTTCGATCGCCTTGACCATCGCCCGTACTCCGTCGTCGGTCTTCGACATCAACTTGGTCTTCACTCCGCGGTTGATATCGGTCTCGATATATCCGGGTGCGATCACCGATATCGTGATCGGTGAATTCGCGAATTCCGCCTGCAATCCCTGCCCCAGCGCCGACAATCCCGCTTTCGACGCCGAGTACGCAGCCTGGGACTTCGGCAGTCCGCGGACGGCGCTCATCGAACTGATCAGCACCAGGTGCCCGGAATTCTGCGCTCGGAAGATGTCCAGCGCCGCCTCGATCTGAGCGAGCGCGCCGATGAGATTCGTCTCGATCGTCTCGACGTTCGCCCGCAACCCGCCGGTTCCCAGCGGAGCGCCCTTGCCCAGTCCCGCGTTGACGATCACGCGGTCGAGGCCGCCGAGTTCGTCGGCCAGTCCGGCAAAGGCGGGGCTGACGCTGTCGACGTCGGTCACATCGACGGTCGCGGTCGCTACCTGCGCGGCGTCGGATGCGATATCGGCGGCCAGGGCGTCGAGCTTCTCGGCGCGCCGGGCACAGAGCGCCAGCGCGCGGCCCTTCTTCGCGAACTCACGAGCCATCCCCTCCCCGAGTCCCGAGCTGGCACCGCTGATCAGGATCTTCTGCCGTGTGGTCATGGCCGTAAACCTACCGTGTCCGCGCTCGCCCGCACGACCGCCGAAGCCGCAGCGTACTCGGTGTAGTGTCGCGAACCATGGGACGCATCACCACGCGCCGAGCGCTGACGAAGATCACCGTCGGACGTGAGCCGCAGCGTCGGATCGACACCCTGGCCGTCGAGGAACCACTCGAGATCCGCGTGGGTGGAACAGCGCTGGTGATCACCATGCGCACTCCCGGCCACGACGTCGAGCTGGCCGCCGGCTTCCTCGTCTCCGAAGGCGTGGTGAGTCGCACCGAACAGTTCCGCTCCGCCATCCACTGCGGCGGCCCCGGGACCGGTGGCGGCGAGAATCAGTACAACGTCCTCGACGTCGCGCTCGTCGACGCGAGCCTGTCCGCGACGACGATCCGTAACTTCTACACCACCAGTTCCTGCGGATTGTGCGGCAAGGCCAGCATCGACGCCATCGACACGGTATCGACCTTCGACGTCGCCTCAGACCCGATAAGCCTTGCGGCACAACGTCTCACGACGTTCCCGACCGTCCTGCGAGAGCACCAATCCGTCTTCGACAAGACCGGCGGCCTCCATGCGGCCGCACTGTTCGACGCTGCGTCGGGCGAACTGCTGGTCCTGCGCGAAGACGTCGGACGGCACAACGCCGTCGACAAGGTCGTCGGCTGGGCACTGCTTCACGATCGGCTGCCGCTGTCCGGCACCGTCTTGCAGGTGTCGGGGCGCGCGAGCTTCGAGCTCGTCCAGAAAGCCGTGATGGCAGGCATTCCGATCCTCGCGGCGGTCTCGGCACCGTCGTCGTTGGCCGTCGAACTGGCCGACGCCGCGGGCCTCACCCTGGTCGGATTTCTGCGCGGCGAGTCGATGAACGTCTACACCCGCCCCGAGCGGATTGCGGCGCAATCGCTACTTCAGCAACCGTGACATCCGCCGATCGGCCAACGGCTTGCCGCCGGTCTGGCAGGTCGGGCAATACTGAAACGACCGATCGGCGAATGACACTTCGCGGATGGTGTCGCCGCACACCGGACAGGGCAGTCCGGTGCGGGCATGCACCCGCAGGCCAGTTCGCTTCTCCGACTTCATCTTTGCCACTTCCTGACCTTCCAGCCGAGTGATGGCGTCGGCGAGCACGGTGCGGATGGCGTCGTAGAGCGTGTCGACCTGCTCGGGCGCAAGGTTTTTCGCCGTCGCGAACGGGGAAAGCTTTGCGGTGTGCAGGATTTCGTCGGAGTAGGCGTTGCCGATACCCGCGATCACCCGCTGATCGGTGAGCAGATTCTTGATGCGGGAGCCCTTGTCGGCGAGGATCGCACCGAAGTCCTCGCGGGACAGCGACAACACGTCGGGCCCCAGCGTGGCGATGCGTTCGACGTCGCCGGGACTCCGCACGATCAACACCGCCAGCCGTTTCTGCGTCCCCGCCTCGGTGACGTCGAAGCCCTCCCCGGGCATGCCGCAGTGCACCCGCAGCGCGATGGGTCCCTTGCCGCCCGGTCGGGGCGGGGTCGGCGACAAATTCTCACTCCAGCGCAGCCATCCCGCTCGGGACAGGTGGATCACGAGGTCGATGACGGGCTCGGCGTCGGCGGCGGAATCGGCACCCGGTGTCGTCTCGATGACGAGGTATTTGCCGATCCGACGCGTGCGCGAGATGATGCGGCCGGCCAGTGCGGTGTACGGCGGGTCCGCGGTCTTGAGAACGGCCAGCGATGCCACGTCGACCCGGCGGATCGGGAATCCGGCCGCGTGGTCGTCGAGGAAGTTGGCGATCGCGGCTACCTCGGGAAGCTCGGGCATGGCCTCCAGTGTGCCGCACCACACCCCGTCACGCCGCGACGCACGCCGACACGCGGCGTCGAAAACACGGTGCCGCGCTCGACGCCGCGCCGCGCTGCGTAGCATCGAGAGACAATGTCTCCTCGATATACCGATGCCGAACTCGCCGCCCACATCGCGCAGGGCGCAGGCGAAATACTGCTCGGAGTGCGACACCGGAATCTGCTCGACGGCCGCCAACTCGGCGACGTCGGGGATGCGATAGCCCAGGCCTGGATCTCGACGGTGCTGGCGCGGCATCGTCGACACGACGCGGTGCTGTCGGAGGAGGCCGACGACGTCGGCGATCGATCCACCGCGCAGCGGGTGTGGATCATCGACCCGCTCGACGGGACGCGCGAGTTCGCTTCGGGCACCACGGACTGGGCAGTGCACGTCGCGTTGACCGAGGGCGGGCACCCGACGGTGGCGGCCGTGTCGTTGCCCGCCAAGGGTGAGTTGTTCCGCACCGACGAGGTCGAGGTGGTGTCGGGCGAACTCACCGGACGCATCGCGACGTCGAGGTTCGGCGGATCCTACGAGAGTTCGTGGGTGGCCAACCGGCTGGGACTGGGCATGGTGCAGATCGGCTCGGCGGGCGCCAAGGCGATGGCAGTGGTGCGCGGGTCGGTCGACGCGTATGTCCACGGTGGCGGTCAGTACGAGTGGGACAACTGCGCGCCGGTCGGCGTCGCGCTGGCGGCGGGCTTGCATTGCAGTCGGCTCGACGGATCCGAGATCGTCTACAACACGTCCCACGCGTACATGCCTGATTTCGTCATCTGCCGCAAGGAATTACGCGACGACATTCTGCAGGTGCTGTCCGAAGTGTGGTGATCCTCGTAGGACAGGGTTGGGCCGCGATTCAGGACACCGTGTGCGGCTTGGCCGACGGGGTGCCGGTGCCGCCGACGGTGATGTAGTGCTTCTCCTGGGCGAATCCATTGCAGTCCCAGCCGATGGTGTAGTTGCCCGCGGGCACGTCGACCACCCGGACGGACTTGGAGTTGCGCGGCGCCACCGACAACGGCGCCTGCCAGTAGGTCGGCCCCTGTCCCCACACGGTGCACGACACCGAGTCGTCCATGTCGCTGTTGGCGATGGTCGCGACGACGGTGTTGGCTCCCGGCGTCGCCAGCATCAACGACTTGGTCCCGGTCGCATGGGCGACGCCGGTGGACAATGCGACCGCCATCCCGGCACCTGCGCCGACCAGTGCCGCCTTGGCTACGAACGATTGCTTGGACATGAGCACTCCTCCAACGTGTCGACGATGTGTAGGCCAAGCCTGTCACGTGCAGCGACGGCACCGATATCGCCCGAACGGGCGAACGGACTCGATCGACGACCGCTCGCTCATTCGGCGTCGGTCGGGGTGCCCGGCGCCTTGCGCAGCAGGTAGATGTCCATGATCCAGCCGATTCGATCCCGCGCTTGCGCACGGGCACAACGGATCTGCTCGCCGACGTCGCCGACCCTGCCGCTGATCAGGATCTCGTCGTCGGTGCCGACGTAGGCGCCCCACCAGATTTCGTCGTCGGCGTCGGCTGTCGTCAGGAACGCGAGGTCGCCGTCGAGCATGACGATCTGGTTTCCCGCAACACTTTTCGGTGTAGTGGGCAGTCGACGCCCGGTGGTGATGTGGACGGGTTCACCGATGCGGTGCGCGACGATTCCGTGCGCCGCGGTCAACGCCGATGCGCTGGTCACCCCCGGGACCACCTCGATGTCGAGGTGCAGATCATCAAGTGCCGCAAGCTGTTCGACGATGCGCAGGGTGCTGTCGTATAGGGCTGGGTCGCCCCAGACGAGGAACGCCGCCACGCCACCGTCACCGACGTCGGAGCGCAAGACGGTGGCGATGGCGTCGACGCGCGCGGCGTGCCAGCGTCGAACCTCGGCGTCGTAGTCGGCGGGCCGTCGATCCCGTGGCGGATCAGCGATTTCGACCACCCGATACCCCGACGGCGCGTAGGCGTCGAGAATCGCGGTTCGAGCGTCGAGCAGCGACTGCTTGGCAGTTCCCTTGTCCAGCATGAGGAATGCGTCGACGCCGGACATCGCTTCGATCGCCTGGACGGTGACCTGCTTGACCCCACCGGGACCGATTCCGATGACCCGCAGCGAGATTCGACGTTCAGGCACTGATCTTGCGCAGTCCGTGAATCTTGGCCGAGAGGTCGAGGATCATCTGCCGCGGCAGCACCCGCCGGGCGAGGAACACCAGTCCGGCACGATTTCCCTTGGCGTACAACGGCTTCGGATTGTCCGACAGCGCGGCGTCGACGATCACCTGCGCCATCTCGACGGTGTCGAGGCCGGCCGCCTCGTTCTTGCGGGTGGCAGCGGCGAGGACCTCGTACTCGGCTTTGTAGGGCGAGTTCTCGCCGATGAAGATGCTGCGCCGGGTGCCGATTCCGGTGGCGATGGTGCCGGGCTCGACGGTCAGCATGCGAATTCCGTACGGCGCCAACTCTCGTCGACTCGCCATCGCGAATCCCTTGAGCGCCGACTTGGTGGCGGCATAGTTGGAGCGGAACGCGACCGGGAAGCTCGACAGCATCGAGCCGACCATCACCACGGTGCCGGTGCGCCGTTCCCGCATACCCGGCAGGAGCGCTTTGGTGAGGGCGATCGGCCCGAAGACGTTGTTGGCGAACAGTGCCTCGATCGCCTCCATCGGCGTGTCCTCGAGCGCACCAGCCTGCGACTCGCCGGCATTGTTGACGAGGATGTCGACGTCGCCCGCCGCCGCGGCGCACTCGGCGATCGACGCGGCGTCGGCGTTGTCGAGGCGCAGGTAGGTGACTCCCGGCACCTTGACGGCGACGGTGTCGGGATTGCGGCTGGTGCCGAAGACGGTGTGCCCGCGTTCGACGAAGAGTCGGGCTGCTTCGGCTCCGATCCCGTTGGACGCGCCGGTGACGAGGACAATTCTGTGCGTTGCTGCGTAGTTTTCGGCCACGCTGCACGGTAACGCACGGGGTAGGTTGGGCGCCCGCGCAGATCTCTCGACACCTGCCGGAGGCCGGCAAGGATGTCACTGTGCTCCCGGCAGGATTCGAACCTGCGACACCGGCTTTAGGAGAGCCGTGCTCTATCCCCTGAGCTACGAGAGCGGGGACTGGAAGACATTGTGGAGGAAGTTCGCGGTGAAATCGTGGATTTCACCGAATCTGCCTGCAGTTATGCCTGTTCAGCCCGCGTTGATGACTGGGTGCGTGTCGTCGTCAACGTTTGGAGTCTACGCGAGGTGGTCGCGGGCATGGGTGTGGGCCTCGCGACTCGGGGTCGCGCGGCCCTCTCCCGGAGGTTGAGCCGGACCGGAGCGTCGGCTGTTGGCGACGGCCCGCGTCGAAACTACCGAGAGATTTACAACTTCAGGCGTGTCAATCCCCTTCCAATTTGGTGTTGTACGTCACGCCTGCCGCTGCACCATCATTGGCATCCGCACCAACTTTGCCGATCACCACGACCGACGCAACCGAGCCCTCAGCTCAATCTCTCTAGGATTGGATTCCATTTCGATGATCACACGCACTACCCACGCACTCGCCAGATCCGCGGTCGCCCTCACCGTCGCGGGGTGCGCACTCGGCGTCACCGTCGGTGCGGCATCGACGGCCGACGCTCAGGCTCTGCCGAACGGCTACAAGAAGGTCGTCGGCGCCGACGGCCGCATCGTACAGATGTGGCGGATCGGTGAACGCGCAGAACCGATTTCGTCGGTCGCCAACAACGGCGCCGGCCGAGCCGCGACAGTGTCCGGCAAGTACAAGGTGACCGTCAGCCGCGGCGGCGGGAACGTTCAACTCGGCTACCTGGTCGGCTGCCAAGTACAGCTCGGCGACCTGACGGCCGGGGCTTCGGCGGTGATCTCGGCGGCACCGAGCCTGTCGGGATCGATCACGCTGCCGTTGGCGCCCGGGCAGGTCGTCGATGTCTCGAACGTGTTCAACCAGGATTTCGTGACGACGACATTGTCCTTGGAGACTCAGCACCTGCAGCTCGACATCCAGGGGTGCGGCGGCTACGCCCAAGCTCGCAGCTATGTGCGGGTGATCGCGACAGACGGGTACGACTCCGACGGGGTGGGTGGTTCCAAGAGCGGCACCGTGTCCGGTGCCGGAGGCATGGTCCAAGCCACGCTGTTCGGCGCGCCGTTCAGCATTAACTAGCCCAAAACATCTCTGCCGCAACCACATAACACTGAAGGACACATTCCATCATGGCTCGATTCAGCCTCCGGCGAACCCTCGCACTCCTGGCCGCCACCGCCGCCGTAGCCGCCCCGGCCGCGCTGGCCCCGACCACCGCGAACGCGGCTCCGCTACCGGGCGGGTACGCCGCCCGTACCCTCGACGACGGCACCCGCGTCACCGTCCGCCTCGTCGGCGAGAAGGTCGGCTTGCAGGGCGCCAGCGTCGCGGCGACGCCGACGACTCGCGAGGGCTGGCTATCGGGGACAGTTCTGGTGACCGTCAACGGCAAGACGGTCAAATACGCCGCGGTCACCCCCGGCTACGACGTCGGTTGCCAGGTCAACTTCTCCGGCGGCGGCGCCAGCACCGGTGCCGGGGCAGACACTCAAGGCGCGACCAACAACGTCAACGCCGGTGGCGCCGTCACGTTGGGTCCGGGCAAAGCGACCTGGATTCCGGTCATCAACACCACCTCCGGTGAATCGACCGCCTACAAGTACTACACGGTCAACACCTACACGTTCACCGGTCCGACCGGCAGTGTCACCTACAGTCAGCAACCGTTCCGACTCAACGGCTGCGCCGGCTACGCGTCCGCCCGCGCGCGCATCATCGTCGAAGTCTCCACCGCCTCGGTACGCACCTGGGTCACCCTCATCGGACAACAATTCAGCCTCGGCTAACCCGCGGCTGACTCGAATCGCGCTCAGTTGAACCGCTGATGCCGTGATCGGATCGCCACCCTGGCTGATCAAGTGCCGTCGCCTCGGTGATGCGAATTCTTTTCTGCTGCTGGCGGACTCGCAGCTGTCCCACGACGACTACGGCACGATCACCAGTGGGCACGACGTGCCCCGAAGGTTCCATTTGGCCGAGACCGCGGCGGCCCAGTGTGGCCTGCCCCGGTGCCGCCAACGTCCGACGACGAGCAGGTCCGCGCGGGCGGCGACGTCGTGGACGGCGTCGTGGAACGAACCGTCGATCTCATCGGTGGTGATGACGGCTCGATGGTTCGCCGCGCGTAGCCGGCCGATGTGCGCGTGGGTGGGTGTCTCCGAGGTGGCCGTGGGTCCGGCGGTCGACTGGCCTTCGAGCATCGTGAGGAACGATCCGTGCGGCTGCGCATGGAACAGTTCGAGCGGTGCCGCCCGGAGCTCGGCTTCGGTCGCGGCGAAGTCCGCCGCGCGTCGGCTGGTTTCGGTCTCGTCGACCGCCGCCGCGATGAGTCGACGCTCCACCGGTGTCCAACTCAGGGGAATCACCGCTACGGGACATCGCGCGTCGAGGATCGACGCCACGACGCGTGAGCCCAGCACCGCCGACAGCGTGTCGGCCGTGGATCCGATGACGGCGAGCGCCGCGTCGGCTGCGCGCTCACCCAGGTCGGCTTCGGGTGACCCGATGATCTCGGCGGACGGAATCGGCGACCGCCCGGATTCATCTGCCGAACGAGTGCCGGCAACACCATATCCGTTCGCGCCGACCATCAGATCGTGCGGGTCGAGCGCCAGGTCGAAGTTCTGCGGAGCCAGCGCCGCCTCGATCCCGACGTCGCGCAGATCCGCCTCGTACTCGGCGAATCGCAGCGCAGCCGTGGTTGCGGGCGTCGTGCCGTTGCTGCACACCAGAATCGGCCGAGTTGTGTCGTTCATGGCAGTGCTCCTTGTGTCAGCTGTGAAGAGTGAACTCGCGCGCGGTGACCCGATACGGTTTCAAGACGATGAGATCGTCGGCGTCGATGTCGACGATCGGGTGCAGGTCCGCGGCGTCGGCATCGGCGAGAGCCGAGATCCTGGTGTCGATATGCGCCATCGCATGGATGACTACGCTCCAGGCCACCGGCTCGGCGGGGTCGTAGTGATCGACTTCGAAGACCACGTCCCGAAACACCGCGACTCCGAACAGCTTGGAACCTGGGTGCGTACGCAGAACGATTGTGTCGGCACTGCAGACGTAATTGATCGGGTACACATCGACCGCACCGTCGATCAGAGTGATCAATCGCCCGATCTTCTCCGTGCGCAGGTGTTCCCATGCCTGTGCGACGGACAGCTCGACTGTCGAAGTGGTCATCGGGATGCCTCCTGGTAATAGCTGGTGCCCCTCCCGACTTCAACTGTGCGCGCCGGGCCGACACCGAATGTAGGGTCTTGCGCACCCGTCCGCGGGTGACTTTGGTCTTCTTGACGACAGGAACGGCGTTACCAAAGTCCCCCGGACTTCAGTTCTTTCGCCCGCGGCCGGCGCCCGCCGTCGTTCATAGGTTTGAGGTACCCGGCGGGACTCACCCGCTCGACCTATGGAGACGACATCATGTCAACTCATGCGGTTTCGCCCTATGTTCTGGTCGGCGTCGACGGCTCCTCGTCGGCGCTGCGTGCGGTGTGCTGGGCGGCTCAGGAGGCCCATCGCCGCGGCATCCGATTGGTCATCGCCCACGTCGTCGACACCGGGCTGCTCACCTATGGCCCCGACGTCCAGGCGATGTTCGTCGAAGAGATCGAGAAGATCGGTCACGACGTGTCGGCGCCCGCCGAACAACGCGTCGAGAAGCATTATCCGTCGGTGCCGACGTCGACGGTCACCGCTGCGGGTATCCCGGCCGGTGAACTCGTCGGCCTGAGCGAACACGCGGTGCTGACGGTCGTCGGTGCCAGCGGCCGCGGCGGATTCAGTGCCGCTCTCCTGGGATCGGTGGCGATGGCATTGATCACCGACGGTCGCAGTCCCGTCGCGGTCATCCGCTCGCCGCACGACGCACCAGTTCCGCAGACCGGACCGGTGATCGTCGGCGTAGACGGTGGCGAGTGCAGCGAGGAGGCGATCGCCTGGGCCTTCGACGAAGCCTCTCGACGCCGAACGTCGCTGATCGCGGTCCACAGCTGGATGTTCTACTCGACGACGATCAAGCCGTTCCCGACGTCGGTGTCCGACTCCCGCGCCCGGGCGGCGCAGGCCGTCGAAGAGCGCGAAGTGATCGCCGAGCGGCTGGCCGGCTGGCAGGAGAAGTATCCGGATGTCCACGTGGAGCGCGTCACCGAGATGGGTCAGCCCGCCGATCACCTGCTGGACCTGGCCAGAAACGCACAACTCGTCGTCATCGGTTGCCGCGGCCACGGCGAGCTGACCGGAATCTGGTTCGACTCGGTCACCCGCACCCTGATTCACCGTGCGGACTGCCCTGTTCTCGTCGCCCGACACAAGGCGACCCGGAACAAGGAGACAATGACCGAACGGGCTCACTGACCGCACACTGGAACCCACGACATCCGTTGGAGGCGTCATGCTCAGAATATTCCTGGTCGACGACCACGAGGTGGTCCGTCGCGGGGTGGCGGACCTGCTCGACGCGGAGGCCGATCTGACGGTCATCGGAGAAGCGGGATCCGTTGCCGAAGCGCTCGTGCGCATTCCTACCGCTGCCCCCGACATCGCGGTGCTCGACGTCCGACTGCCCGATGGCACCGGCGTGGAATTGTGCCGCGAGCTGCGATCGAGGATGCCGGAGCTGAACTGCCTGATGCTGACGTCGTTCACCGACGAACAGGCGATGCTCGACGCGATCATGGCCGGCGCGGGCGGATACGTCATCAAGGACATCCGCGGATTGGACCTCGTGTCGGCGGTGCGACGGGTGGGAGTCGGTCAATCACTGCTGGATAACCGGGCCGCCGCCGCGCTGATGAACAAGTTGCGTGCACCGGCACCGCATTCCCCACTCGATTCGCTGACCGACCAGGAACGCACCCTCCTGACGCTGATCGGCGACGGACTCACCAATCGGCAGATCGCCGGGCGGATGAACCTCGCGGAGAAGACCGTGAAGAACTACGTGTCGCGGCTGTTCACCAAACTCGACCTGCAGCGTCGTACTCAGGTGGCTGCGCTGGCAGTACGACTCGAGCAACATGACCACCGAGCCTGACCGGCATCGGTTTCGGACCCTACGACTGGCCGCACATCTGTGTGACACACTTCGCTGATGCGTGGACAGTCGGAGCCTCTCACGGTATCGCGTCGGCTGGAAAGCCTCGGGCTCGACGAACTGCTCGGTGAGATCCGCGAGCGGATCGAGACCACCGTGCAGGGCAGCCGCAACCGGATCGATGCGCTGCTCGACGCGGTGCTGTCGGTGAGCGCGGGACTCGACCTGGACGTCACACTGCGCCGCATCGTCAGGTCGGCGATCGACCTCGCCGAGGCGCAATACGGCGCGCTGGGCGTTCTCGCGCCCGACGGCACCCTGGCCGAATTCATCTACGAGGGCATCGACGACGCGACTCGCGCGCAAATCGGTCCGCTGCCCACGGGTCGCGGCGTGCTCGGGGTCGTCATCGAAGCGGCTACCCCACTCCGGCTCGCCGACATCTCAGCACACCCGGCGTCGACGGGTTTCCCGGCTCACCATCCGCCGATGAAGACATTCCTCGGTGTCCCGATCCAGGTTCGCGGCGAGGTATTCGGCCGCCTCTACCTGACCGAGAAGTCTCAGGACCGCGAGTTCACCGTCGACGACGAGATCGTCGTCCGCGCCCTCGCGAGTGCGGCGGGCATCGCGATCGACAACGCCCGCCTCTATCGCAAGGCCGAGCAGCGCCAGCGGTGGCTGGAGGCGACCAACGAGGTGCGGACCAGCCTGCTGACCTCCGACGATCCCGCGGATGCCCTGCCCCTCATCGCGCACCACGCCGCCACCCTGGCCGACGCCGACATCGCCCTGATCGCGGTCCCCGATGAGTTCGCCGACCCCGATCGGCTGATCGTCGCCGCGGGCGTCGGCGTCGACGAAGGCCTGATGCGTCGTCCCATCCCGGTCGCCGGGTCGACGTCGGGGGCGGTGTTCACATCCGGCGAGGCGCTCGCCGTCGACGAACTGCAGTTCGACGTCGCCGCCGACGCCACCGTCGACGTCGGGCCCGCACTCGTGGTGCCGCTGCGTGGTCGCCAGACCACCCGCGGGGTGTTGGTGCTGTGTCGGCTGCGCGGCCGGCCGTCCTTCGACGGCTCCGACCTGGAGCCGGCGACGTCGTTCGCCGACCAGGCGGCGATCGCGCTGGAACATGCCGAAAGCGCGGCGACCCGACACGAATTGGCTCTCGTCGCCGACCGCGATCGGATCGCCCGGGACCTCCACGATCACGTCATCCAGCGATTGTTCGCCGTCGGACTCGCGATGCAGGGCACCCACAGCCGCGCCAGTCGGCTGCCCGACGTCGCCGACCGTCTCGACCAGCACATGGATCAACTGCAAGACGTGATACACGAAATCCGAACGGCGATCTTCGATCTGCACACGGTGGAGTCGGATCAACCCACCCTGCGCTCCACCTTGCGTGACATCGTCACAGAAATCACCGCGGAGTCGGGTTTGCGTGCCGCGGTGCGGATTTCCGGTCCGCTCGACGTGATACCGGCGGGACTCGCCGACGATGTCGAAGCGGTCGTGCGCGAAGGTGTCAGCAACGTCGTTCGGCACGCGAACGCAGAGACCGTCGCGGTCACCGTCACGGTCGCCGACGACCTCGTCGTGGAGGTGGTCGATGACGGCAGCGGGCTACCTCGGGTGAGCGGCCGCAGCGGTCTGGCCGGACTGAAGGCGCGGGCCGTCGCGCACGGCGGTGATCTCAGCGTCGACTCGCCCCGGGGTGGCGGCACCCGACTCGTCTGGTCGACGCCGCTGCCGTGACCACCCGCGCTGACCGGCCGAGAGGACTTTGGTCATCGACCCAGCTGACGTCGGACACCGGAGCGGACGAACCAAGCGCCCTACTCCGACGAACCGTCGTCGCGGTGGAATCGAGATGACCACCAAGTCCACTCTCGAAGGAGCACACCATGATTCGGGTACTCGTCAGCACAGCGAGTCGGCACGGCGCGACGACGCAGATCGGCGAACAACTCGGTAGCGCGTTGCGGAAGGCACTCGACGGTCGCGGACTCGACGCCGACGTCGACATCCGCGGCGCCGAGTCGATCGGCGCGGGCACCGACGTCGGCCGCTACGACGCCGCGGTGATCGGCAGCGCGGTGTACTTCGGCCGCTGGCTTCGGCCCGCCCGCCGCCTGATCGCCCAGCACGACGCCGACCTGAAGTCGATGCCCGTCTGGTTGTTCTCCAGCGGCCCGATCGGCGAGGAGGGGTCGACAGTCGGCCCGCCGCCCGCACCGGACTGGGTTCGCGAGCACAAGACATTCGGCGGCAAGGTAGACCCGCAGGCCCTGCGGTGGCATGAGCGGTTGATCGTGAAGGTGTTGCGGGTGGCCGACACCGACTCGCGCGACGCGGCCGCCATCACGCGCTGGGCCGACCAGATCGCGGCGCAACTCGTCGACGCCGTGCCCCAGCCACTCAGCGATCACTCGGTCCAGGATCTGTGATAGCCACTGACCGCACGACGTTTCGCCGCCGTCCACGCCCGCAAGACGAAAGCCTGAAACCAGCCCGCGGAAAACCGGGGTACGCGACAATGGTCGAGGCGCTCCCCCGATCGAGCTGGGGGTAGCTGTCGAGCACCTGCCCCGACCCGCGGAAAGAGGACGATGCCCCGGTCCCTCGATGAGTGGCTGCGCGGGTTCGTCGTAGATTCCGCACGATCCGACGTCACCGACCACTTCATCGACGTCGTCGTCACCGGAATCTCCGACAGTGTGCCGCTCGTCTCCGACGACGCTGTGCTGCGGGAAGAAGTGATCTCCAGCATCCGCGGTCACTGGCTGTACTTCCTCGACACTCTCAGCACCGACCGTCAGCAGTTCTCGATGCCCCGCCAGGCCACCACCCTCGTGCGGACCATCGCGCACCGCGGGATGGAGGTGACGGTCCTGCTCAAGATCTACCGCGCCGCCTACAAGGGCGTGTTCAGCTACCTCACCGAAGTCAGCAACGCTCTCGAGCGTGACGACCCCAGCCCGCACGATGTGCTGGCCTTCCTGTGGACCCGCGGCGAGCGCTGGCTCGACGAGTCCATCGACCAACTCATCGAGGTCTTCTACGCCGAGCGCGCCGCCATCACCGACGTCGCGCGGCGACGGCAACGGGCGATCATCGACGCGGTGATCGCCGGCGAAACCATCGACGCAACGGTGGCGTCGAACACTTTGCGCTATCCGCTGACGCAGTGGCATACCGCGGCGATCGCCTGGATGGACGACCCCGACGTCAGCGACACGTCGACGCTCATCGCGGTCGCCTCGTCGCTCGCGTCGGACCTGGGCACGAGTTCGGTGCTGACCGCACCGGTCGGTGCACGCGACGTGTGGTTCTGGCTGGCCACCGCAACCCCACCCGACGTCGACGTGGTGCGCTCGGTAATCAAGCCGTTGCAGGACAACGGAATTCATCTCGTCACCGGAATTCCGGCGCCGGGCCTCGCCGGTTTCCGGGGTGGGCACCTGCAAGCGCAGGCGGTGCAGCAGCTCGTGCTGCCGGCCGCCGACATTCCGGCGGTGGTGGTCTACTCCGACGTCGAGTTGCTCTGCCTCACCGACGGCAGCCGGGACCTGCGCCGTGCGATGATCGCGCGCGAGATCGGCCCGCTGTGCACCGACGACAAGAGCATGACGCCGATCCGCGAGACGCTGCTCGCCTATCTCGCGACCCGCAACGTCGAAGAGACGGCGTCGACGTTGTTCGTCCACAAGAACACCGTGCGCTACCGGTTGGGCAAGGCCGAGGAACTGCTCGGTCACCCGTTGAGCGAACGCGCTACCGAAGTCGATCTCGCATTGCGGTATGTGGCATTGTTCGGCGTCGAAGCACTGCGCTGACCTGCGCTTTCATCACGACTTGTACCTCAGCACAAAGCGGCGGACCAAGTTTGGCATCGCGGCTCTACAACTCGGCACCCTCAATTGGCGAAACTATTTTCACACCGCAAGCAGCCACCGCCGCACCGACCGAGGGAGCCTCACATGTTCAAGATTTTCCTGCTCGACGCCCTGATGTTCCTTCCGATCTACGTTCCGGTCGCCCTCGAACTCAGCGGCCGGTTCCGTGACGCCTTCGGCTCGCTCAGCAAGCTCGTCGCCCGCTCCCCGCAGACTGACCTGGCGCAACCGGCGCTCGGCACCCCGGCACTGGCCGCGGCAAACTGATCTCCAACAACTTCTGTCAATAGTGTGGGCGTCAAGGGCACTGTGCCCTTGACGCCCACACTTTTTGCAGTCTTCCGCGGTCGGGACTTCTACCGTCCCGCGGCCGCGACCCGCGCGGCGATGGCGTCGACGAACACCGTCTTGATGTCGTCGGCGTTCTTGGCCACATACGACGTCCCGCCGGTCGCGTCGGCGATGTCCTTGAGGGACGCCGTGTCGGCGTCGTCGGAGATGCCGATGGTCAAGATCAGCACCGGCCGGGCCGGATCCTCGAGCTGCTTCAGGTCGGCCAACAGAGTGTCGAGGCTGATGCTGTTGGGATCCTCGTTCTCACCGTCGGTCATGATGATCACGCTGTTCGAGTAGTTCGGATCGTAGGAGTCCTGAACCTTCTTGAACGCCGCGAGCGTGGTGTCGTAGAGGCCGGTTCCGCCGCCGAGATCACTGAGGCCGCGTTTGACGGCGTCGCCCAGGAAGTCACGTTGCGTCTTGCCGCCGACGGGCGCGTCGAGACGACGGATCGGCGCCAGCTCCTTCCAGTCCTGTCCGGCCCCGCCCTTGTCGATGCTGAAGTTCCACAACCCGATCTGAGTGTTGTTGGGGAACAGTTTGAGTCCGGTCTGCGACGCATCGAGAAGTAGACTCGCACGGCTGGTCGAACCCGATCCGGCGTTCTGCGACATCGATCCCGACACGTCCTGCACGACGAGCGTGCGGATCGGCACGCCGAGCACCTGCCACTGGCGCAGCGCCTTGTCGACCTGGGTCGGATCCTTCAGATTGAGCAGCTTGACGTTTCCGAGCCCGACGCCGCCGGGCAACGCCGCGCCGTCGGCGCCACGATAGCTCGCGTCGTGCAGCACCTTCTGTCCGTCGGCGCCATTGATGGTGTCCGACAACACCTTTCCGGCTTCGGCCGCGGTGTCGTGACGTGCGGCGGGAGCCGTGTTGACCATCGGATAGTCGAGCATGACGGTACCGTCGCTCGGCACTGTCGCCTTCAACTGCGACCCCGGGTGGGTACGTGTGAACAGCAGGAATTGCTGCTCGGTGGTGACCACCGGCACCTCGGAGGTGTTCGCCAAGTTGAGGCGGGTGCCCTCGTTGTCGTTGGCCAATCGGGCGTTATTCTGTTGCACCGCAAGGACAGTCATGGCATCGGTGAGCGCCTTCTGCTTCAGAGTGCCGGCGTTCACCTCGGCGAGTGCTCCGATGATGGGAGCGTCGCCGGTGGAGGTGTCGATCGGCGAGCCCATGCGCAGGTCGGGAAGTTTCATCACATCGGTCCAGTTGGCCAAAGCGGGGACCTGCTTTCCGGCGACGGCGACCGGTGACTTCGCGATGGAGCCGGTGACGAGGTCCAGGCTGCGACGCACCTGGGTGGTCACGCGGCGGGCCTGCGTCTGCGAGTCGGCGACCCAGATGTCCGGCGCCTTATCACCCTGCGTCAGCAGTCCAGGAGCGTCGGCGCCGGCCAGCGTCGACACCGTGAAGTCGTAGCACGAATTGTCAGAAGCCTTCTGCGCCAACGTCTTCAACGACCCGGTCATCGATTGATCGGACGCGACCGACACCTGCGTCCGATTGCCGCATCCGCCGCCCACGACGCCGGTGCGCCACAGGATCACGCCGGTGACCAGAGCCGCGACGACGAGCAGCGCCACCAGCCCCCACACGAAGCCCGCGCGCCGCGACGTCCCGGTGTCGCGGTGCTCGAAGCCGAATTCCTCGTCCTTGGCCGGCTTGGTACTGGCGGCGAGCGGACCCGACGCCGATGCTCGACGCGGCGTCGACGCGGCGTTCCCGTCACCGGCGGGGCGTGGGGTTCCCGGCGTCGTCGGGTTCGGCCCGGTGTTTCCCATCCGCGGAGCGGGGCCGCCCGGCGTCGGATTGGGCCCGGTGTTCCCCATCCGAGGGGCAGGGCCCGGCGTCGGATACGGCCCGGAGTTCCCCATCCGAGGGGCAGGGCCCGGCGTCGGATACGGCCCGGAGTCTCCGGGGCGCGGCGCGCCCGTCGATCCCCCCGGACCACCTGGGGCGGGCATGCCCCGCTGCGGTCCCGATCGGTCTCCCGACGTACCGAATCGACCGGAGTTCTGCCCGGGGCCGCCGGCGGATCCGGGCAGCCGATGACTGCCGCTATCGGGCCGCCCCGAGTCCTCCGGCGCGGTGTCGTCGCCTGATGAGTGCCGTGCCATGTCTCCCCTACTCCTTGCGCGCGCTCAGCCGAAGGTTTCTCGGAAGCGACGCAGCGACTCTTGCAGGTCACCCTTGGTCGCCATCGTCGCAGCCTTACCCGCCGGGCCGATCATCGCGAGTCCGCCGAGCTCCAAGGTGAAGGTCACATTCGACCCGTCCCCGGTCGGTTTGACCGTCAGCTCGATCTTGGCCTTGACCCCGCCTTTTCCGCTCCCCTTGAACCGCACCTCATGCGGCGGGTCGAATTGCTCGACGACCCAGTCGAAGCGCACGCGGGCGCTCTTGACTTTGACGACCGACGACACTTTGGTACCCGCACGCAGGTCCTGCGGCGCGGGCAGTTCGCTTCGCCAGCCGTCGTGCAGAACCAGCCAGTCGTCGAAGCGCGCCAGATCGCAGGCATACTTCCAGGTATCTTCCGGGGAGAGGTCCACATCAATGGAGTCACTCGTCTTTGCCATGAACGCTGACAATACTGTGATCGACCACGCTCGCGCCCTGTTGGGTACCCGACTCGTCGGGCACGACGCCAGCGTCGTCATCACCGAGGTCGAGGCATACGCCGGCGTCGACGACCCGGCGTCGCACGCATTCACCCGCACCAAGCGCTCAGAAATCATGTATGGCGAGCCGTGGCGCCTCTACGTGTACCGCATCCACACGCATTTCTGCGCCAACATCGTCACCGGCCCCACCGAACAAGCGGCCGCGGTGCTGATCCGGGCTGGGCGGGTCGTCGACGGTGTCCGGGTCGCGCAGGAACGTCGCGGCAGCGTCGACGACGTGCAGCTGGCCCGCGGCCCCGGCAACCTCACCAAAGCCCTGGGGATCAACCTCGACGACCTCGGCACCGACCTGCACGATCCGACGCCGGTATACCTCGACGCCGGCGTCGAATCGATCCCCGACGCCGGCATCAGCGCCGGGCCACGAGTCGGCGTGCGACTCGCGGCGCAGCGTCCCTGGCGGTTCTGGATCACCGACGATCCGACGGTGTCGGCGTATCGGCGTCACCCCAAGGCGTGAGGCGCGGAGCCTACTTGTTCTCTTCGTCTGCCTTCGGTTGTTCGACCTTCGCTTCGTCGGCCTTCGGCTCGTCGGCTTTCTGCTGCTCGGCGCCGACGGCCTTCTTGATGGCTTCCTGTGCCTTGTCGACCTGGCCCGCGTACTTGCCGCCGGTCACCTGGTCGAGGGCGTCGCCGCCCTTGTCGACCAGACCTGGGTTGTTCTGCAGCGTGTTCTTGGCGGTATCGATCAAGCCTTTGAAATCCATTGCCGGTCCCTTCCTACGCGAAGGCTTGCCCTTCGCACCGCTGACGAGTTTATGCCGTCCGGGCCGCGATGATGCGGGGCAACACCCGCGAGGTGACCTCCACCGCCGCGATACCCGCCGCCGCGCAGATGAGCGCCACCGAGTTCATCGCCCAGTTGGTCGAGTCGAGTTTGAACATGTGCTGGGTGAACGGCCACGCGAAGATGATCAGGTACGCGCCCACCGAGATCGCCAGCAGCACCAGCTTCCACCAGGTGTAGGGCCGGGCCACGACCGCCAGCACGTAGACGGCGACGGCGATCAGCGTCATCAGCGCCGCGGTCGACGCCTGGGTCTGACTCTGGGTGAGGGTCACCGGGTTGTCACCGCCGAGCGCCACCCCCGTGCCGCCGGGATTGACGAGAAGGTAGGTGACGAACGTCGAGATGCCGACGATGAGTCCGTTGGGAACGGCCTGTGTCAGCACGCGTCGCACGAATCCGGTTCGGGCGCGTTCATTGTTGGGCGCCAACGAGAGAACGAACGCCGGGATGCCGATCGTGAACCATGCGGAGATCGTGACGTGAATCGGCTGGAAGGGGTAGCTCAACGAGTCGAAACCGAAGAGCTTCGCCGCCATGCCGCCGATTCCGACGAGCAGTGCGAGGAACACCGCGTACACCGTCTTGGTGAGGAACAGGTTGGAGACGCGTTCGATGTTGCCGATCACCCGCCGCCCCTCGCCGACGACGTAGGGCAGCGTCGCAAACTTGTTGTCCAGCAACACGATCTGCGCGACCGAACGGGCCGCCGAACTACCCGACCCCATCGCGACGCCGATGTCGGCGTCTTTGAGGGCCAGCACGTCGTTGACGCCGTCGCCGGTCATCGCCACGGTGTTGCCCCGCGACTGCAGCGCGGTGACCATGGCGCGTTTCTGGTCCGGGCGCACCCGGCCGAAGGTCACGCCGTGCTCCACTGCGTCGGCGAGTTCGCTTTCGTCGGTGGGCAATTCGCGGGCGTCCACCGAGGTGTCGACGTTGCCCAGCCCGAGCGACTGCGCCACCGCACCCACCGAGCGGGCGTTGTCGCCGGAGATCACCTTGACGTCGACGCGCTGCGAGGCGAAATAGTCGAGCGTGTCGCGAGCGTCCTCGCGGACCCGCTGTTCGAGGACGACCAGTCCGGCCGGTTGCAGCGTTCCGGGCACCGTGGTGTCGCCCGCGGGCTCGGCGTCGACCGGCACATCGGTCCGCGCGAGCAACAGCACGCGCAGTCCGGACTCACCGATTTCCGTTGCGGCACGGGCGGTTTCGCTGTCGGGATCGAGCAGGATATCGGGTGCGCCGATCAGCCAGTTGCCCGCATCGGTGCCCGCGGCGTCGTCGCGGAACGACATTCCGCTCCACTTCTTCGCGGAGCTGAACGGCATGACCGCGGTCGTCGACCAGCCAGGCGCGTCGGGGTAGGCCTCGGCGATCGCCGCAACGCTGGCATTGGGCCGCGGATCGTGAGCGGCCAACGCGGCCAACACCTTTCGCAGGTCGTCGACGGACACGGTGTTCCCCGGTGCCGGGGTGACCTCCGACAGCCTCATCCCGTTCTCGGTGAGCGTGCCGGTCTTGTCGGCACAGACGACGTTCACGCGCGCGAGCCCCTCGATGGCCGGCAGTTCGTTGACGAGGCACTGTCGTTGACCCAACCGCACCACGCCCACGGCGAATGCGATCGAGGTCATCAGCACCAGCCCCTCGGGGACCATCGGCACCAGCGCCGCGACCATTCCGAGAATCGATTCGCGCCACCCGCTTCGGCTGATGAACAGCTGGTTGACGATGGTGAGAATGCCTGCCGGAATGAGCAGCCAGGTGATCACCTTGAGGATCTGGTCGATGCCGCTGCGCAGCTCGGAGGCCACCAGGGTGAACTTCGACGCCTCCGCGGCCAGCTGAGCGGCATAGGCGTCGGCGCCGACCTTGGTCGCGCGATATGCGCCGATGCCGGACACCACGAAGCTTCCGGACATGATCGGATCGCCGGGTGCCTTGTCGACGGCATCGGCCTCGCCGGTGAGCAGCGATTCGTCGATGTCGAGCGCACCGGATTCGACGGTCACACCGTCGACGACGACCTGATCGCCCGGACCGATCTCGATGATGTCGTCGAGCACGATCTCGCCGGGCGCCACGTCGACGGTCACCCCGTCGCGGCGCACCGTGGGGCGGGTCTGCCCGACGATGGCGAGTTTGTCGAGGGTGCGTTTGGCGCGGATCTCCTGGATGATGCCGATGCCGCTGTTGGCGATGATCAGCAGACCGAAGAGCCCGTTGATGAACGAGCCGGTGACGGCGACGAGGACGAACAACGTGCCGAGCAGCGCATTGATGCGGGTGAAGATGTTGGCGCGCACGATGTCGGCGACCGAACGACCGGAACGGTCGGGGACGGTGTTGACCTTGCCTTCGGAAATCCGTTGCGCCACTTCGGCTGCCGTGAGCCCCGAGTTCGGCGTGTCCTGCACCAGCAGGTCCTCGGTCATGCCGAGCGCTCCCACCAGTCGGGCTGGACGGTACCCGAACCGGTGCGGGTGACCAGGTCGACGTCGCCGCCCGGCTGCGGCGTCAGCACGG
This sequence comes from Gordonia asplenii, assembly GCF_012933505.1. Classification (GTDB taxonomy): domain Bacteria; phylum Actinomycetota; class Actinomycetes; order Mycobacteriales; family Mycobacteriaceae; genus Gordonia; species Gordonia asplenii. The sequence goes on along the minus strand of NZ_JABBNB010000008.1, from coordinate 203,838 downwards.
TCACCGATTCGCTTGCCGCACCGCGCAGTACGCGCGCGATCGGATCGCCCCAGTCGTGCCGCGCCAGGTTGAAGGTGCCCCAGTGGATCGGGAGCAGCGCGGCGTCGGATCCGAGTTCGGCGGAGAGCATGCGGTGCACCTGCACCGCCTCTTCGGGGTTGATGTGGATGTCGGGCCACAGTACGTCGTAGGCGCCGATCGCGATGATCGTCAGATGGAACGGCCCCAGCTTCGCCCCGACGTCGGCGAAGCCCTCGGTGAATCCGGTGTCACCGGAGAAGAACACTCGATGCTCGCGGCCCACGATCGCCCAGCTCGCCCACTGAGTCAGGTTTCGGGACAGTCCCCGGCCGGAGAAATGCCGGGCCGGCGTCGCGGTGAAGGTCAGCGGGCCGCCGGCCGCGGCGACCTCGACCGAACCGTGCCAGTCGGTCTGGCGGATCCGCGACGCCGGAATACCCCAGCTCAGCAGGTGCGCCCCGACCCCGATCGGCGCGACGAACACGGCGTCGGGCTGGGTGGCGGCCAATTCGATCACGCTCGACATGTCGAGGTGGTCGTAATGATCGTGGCTGATCAGCACGACGTCGAGCTTGGGCAGTTCGGCGATCGAGCAGGGCGCCGGGTGCATCCGGCCCGGTCCGACCAGCTGCGACGGTGAGCAGCGTCGGGAGAACACCGGGTCGGTGAGGACTCGCGAACCGTCGATCTCTACGAGCGACGTCGCGTGGCCGAGCCAGGTGACAGCGAGATCGCGCGCCTGATGCGCGAAGTCGGGGGTGGTCACGATGATCGGGTGCGCGGGGCGGCCCGGGCGTCGAAGCATGTCGCCGAGGGCGCCCGCGGGACTTCCCTCGACGGGCATCGGCGGCTCCAGATTGCCGAAGCGGCCGTCTTGGAGGAACGGAGACCCCGCCACGTGCGGCGCGATCTGCGCCTCGGAAGCGCCCAGCGCCTGCGCCGGAGCGACGCCGCGCGCGGCCAGGCCCGCGGTCAAGGTGGTTGCCGCTCGCGAACCGTAGGCGGCGGCCTGCGCCAAAGTAGATGTACTCACCTCAACCAGAGTAACGACGCTCGACCGCAGAGACGGTTAGTCTCCGGGCGTGGCGGCATCGGGATAGGATTTATCACGAAGCGATCACAGGTCGATTCCGAAAATCCAACGCTCGACGCCGGACCAGCAAAGGGAGATCGTAGCCACATGACCAGGATGTCGGTGGAGGAACGGCGTTCGGCGCTCGTCAACGCGGCCTATCGGGTCATCGCCGATCTCGGCGTCGAAGGCGCCACCACACGGCGCATCTGCGCCCAGGCCGGAATGCCGCTGGCCAGTTTTCATTACGCGTTCGAGAGCCGGACCGCATTGCTGCGGGCCGTGATCGACACCGCGGTGCCGTACGACCTGTCGCGGGTCCTCGACGCCATCTCCCCGGAGACCAACCCCGAGGGCATCGGCGTGGAACATCTGCGCGCCAACATGCATGAGAATCTCGAGACCTTCTACGCGATGCTGCGCGCCGACCCGGGCCGCATGCAGGCCACCATCTCGCTCGGCATCTACGCCCACAATCATCCCGAACTCGACGACGCCGGGAAGATCATGTACGAGCGGCTCTACAAGATCGCGGGCGACGGGCTGAAAGTGGGTGCGGCACGCGCCGGAATGACCTTCGACGTGGACGTGAGCGACCTCGCCCCGCTGATGATCGCGACCACCAACGCCATCACCCTGACCTACTTGAGCACCGCCGACGACAAGGTGGTGCGACAACTGATCACCGCCGTCGTCAATGTGATGATTTCTCATGCCCAACTCCTGTGACGAGCTGTGGCAGCGCGACCCGGAGACCTACTGGCGCAGCATCGACGCCGCCGCTCGCGCCGCACGGCTCGACTCGCCCGCGCTGGTGATCGACCGTCTTGCGCTGGAGCACAACATCGCTGATCTTCGACGCCGCGCGGGCGGGGTCCCCATCCGCGTCGCCAGCAAGTCAGTTCGGGTGCGCTCGGTGATCGGCGACATCCTCGATCGGGACGGGTTCGCCGGGGTACTCGCCTACTCCGTCGACGAGGCCCGTTGGCTCGCAACCGAACTCGACGTGCCCGACGTCCTCATGGGATACCCGACGACGTCGCGCGGAGCCATCGGGCGCCTCATCGCCGACGACACCGCTCGCGAACGGGTGACCCTGCTCGTCGACTCCGCCGCACAACTCGACCTCATCGACTCGGTGGTCTCCCCCGGCCGGCGCGGGGCGGTGCGCATCGCGATCGACCTCGACGCATCGTTGCGCTTCGTCTTCGGGCTGGTGCACATCGGGGTGCGCCGGTCGCCGGTGCACCGGGTGTCCGACGCCGCGTCGCTCGCTCGCACCATCGCCCATCGGCCGGGCTTCTCGCTGGTCGGCGTCATGTCGTATGAAGCCCAGGTCGCGGGCGTCGGCAACGGCGTCGACGGCGCCGACCTGAAGAACCGGATCGTCGGGGTGATGCAGGATCAGTCGATGTCGGAGCTGCGGCGACGCCGGGGCGCGGCCATCGCCGCCATTCGCGAGCACGCCGACCTGCACTTCGTCAACGCCGGCGGCACGGGTTCGCTCGAGGAGACGGCGAAAGACGCGTCGGTCACCGACATCGCCGCGGGCAGCGGATTCTTCGGTGGGCATCTGTTCGACAACTATCGGCACTTCCGCCCCGCTCCGGCGATGGCGTTCGGCCTCGACGTGGTCCGCCGACCCGCGCGCAACATCGTCACCTGTTTGGGCGGCGGCTGGGTGGCGTCGGGTCCGGCGGCCCCCGACCGGCTACCGAAACCCGTTTGGCCGCAAGGTCTTTCCTATATCGGAACCGAAGCGGCCGGCGAGGTCCAGACGCCGTTGCGGGGCGACGCCGCCCGCGCCGTCGGCATCGGCGATCGCGTATGGTTTCGTCATACCAAGTCGGGCGAAGCGGCCGAACACGTCAACGAGGTCGCGATCATCGACCGCGACGCCGACGGCGGACCCCGCGTCGCCGACGTGGTGCCGACCTATCGGGGCGAGGGAAAGAGCTTCCTGTGACTTCACGTGATTCGGCGGGCACGACCGGGCGGTGGCGCAACTGGGGCGCCACCGCGACCGCCGACCCGGTATCGGTGCGTCGGCCGAGGTCGCACGCCGACGTCGCGCAGCTGATCGTCGATGCCCGCTCGCACGGCTTGGCGGTCAAACCGATCGGCGCCGGGCACAGCTTCTCACCGATCGCGGTGGCGCCGGGGGTACAGGTGACGTCGGAGAACCTGCGCGGACTGCGCACCGTCGACGTCGACGCGGCCCGCGTGACCGTCGGCGCCGGTACCCACCTGTATGAAATGCCGAAACTGCTTGCGCCGCATGGCCTCGCGATGCCCAATCTGGGAGACATCGACAAGCAGACACTGGCCGGGGCGACGTCGACCGGCACCCATGGCACCGGCAAGGCCTTCGGCGGGATCTCGACGCAGATCGTCGGCGCGACGCTGGTCGACGGCACCGGGACCGTCCGGCAGATCGACTCCGCCGACCCGGACCTCAAGGCCGTCGCCCTGGGGCTCGGCGCCCTGGGCATCGTCACCGAGGTGACCCTGCAATTGGTCCCGGCATTCACGTTGACCGCCGTCGAAGCACCCGGCCACGTGGAGGAGGTACTGGAAGCGTTCGGCGACAACGTCGCTCACCACGATCACTACGAGTTCTACTGGTTCCCGCACACCGAGTGCACGCTGACCAAGACCAACACTCGCGGGCCCGCGGACGCGGCGTCGTCGGGGCCGGGGAAGGTGCGTCGTTACATCGACGACGAACTGTTGAGCAACGGCATGTTCGGCGCGTTGTGCGCGATCGGCGCACGGTGGCCCCGCGTCGTTCCGGCGTTCAATCAGATTGCCGGACGGGCACTTTCGGCGCGAACGATGACCGACGTGTCGACGTCGGTGTTCACCTCGCAGCGTAGTGTGCGCTTCCGCGAGATGGAGTACGCAATCCCGCTCGACGCCGTGCCCGCGGCACTGCGCGAGGTGCGGTCGATGATCGAACGGCGCGGTTATCGAGTCAGTTTCCCGATCGAGGTGCGCGCGGCGGCCGCCGACGATCTGATGCTGTCCACGGCGTCGGGTCGGGTGAGCGGATACATTGCGGTACACCGGTATTCGGGTGATTCCCGCGCTGACGCGCAGGCCTACTTCGACGACGTCGAGGCGATCATGGTCGGGCACGAGGGCCGCCCCCACTGGGGCAAGATGCACACCCGCGACGCCGACTACCTCCGCGGCGTCTACCCGCGCTTCGACGAATTCCTAGCCGTCCGTGAGCGTTTCGACCCCGATCGCGTGTTCACCAATCCCTATCTGGAGCGGGTCCTGGGACGGTAGGGGCCGGCGCTCCTCGGGTGCCGAGGCGAATAAGCCCCCGCTCCCCGAGTACCGAAGCGAGGAACGAGCCAGCCCCCGCTCTCCGAGTGCCGAAGCGAGGAACGAGCCAGCCCCCGCTCCCCGAGTGCCGAAGCGAGGAACGAGCTTCGGTGTAACGAGGGGCCAGCAAGACAAAGAACCCAAACCGACCACCCCGCTCCCCGAGTGTCGAAGCGAGGAACGAGCTTCGGTGTAACCGCTGTGCTGAGTGACCGCGAGGCACGAGCGGTCGTACCGAAGTAGAGGGGTCTGGTGAGCCGAAAGACCAACCGGGGAACGAGCCACGCCCGCTCCCCGAGCCTGGATCCACCGATGGCACCCGCTCCGCTGGTTGAGCCGGTCCGAGGCGCTAGCCGAGGTCCGTGTCGAAACCACGGTGACGCAACAGGTTTCGCGCGACAGTGCATTTCGCGTTCCGATCGCGGTGATCCTCTCCAGCCGCGCACTCAGCAGGTGCATTCGACGGTTGCGCTGATGCTGCCGTCCTGGTCAGCCACGAATCACCGAAATCTGTTGTCTCACCGTGGTTTCGACACGCTCGTCGCTAACGCTCCTCGCGGCTCAACCAGCGGATAGGGCCTGCCATCGGTGGATCCAGGCCGAGTGGTAGAGGGGAGTCGAAAACCCAACAGTGGAACGAGGAAACGAAGCAGACCCGACAACTACCGCTTAACCCGAACGGAATTTCCGTTCGGGTTAAGCCATTTCGTTCGGGTGGAGCGCTGTCGGCCGCAACTACCTCCCCTCGAAGACCGGCACCCGCTTCTCGGCGCGCGCCGCTCGCCCCTCGGCCAGATCCGCGCTCTGCCATGCCTTGAGCATCGCGTCCCGACGGTCCCGCGGCGCTTCGTCACGCGCACCGTCGCCGTTGAGCACCAACTTGTAATGCTGCAGGGTCAGCGGTGCGAGTGCCGCGATAGTCGCGGCCCAGTGCTGAGCGTCGGCCAGGTCGCCGATGCGGTTGGCGAAGCCGAGGTCGTGCGCGCGGTCGGCCGACAGCGGCTCGCAACCGATCAGCATGCCGCGCGCCTGGCCCGAGCCGACCAGCGAGACGAGTCGACGAATCGTCCATTCATCCACTGCCACACCGATTTTCGCTGCGGGAATGCCTGCGAGCGCGTCGGGCGACATCACGCGCAGGTCGGCCGCCATCGCCAATTGCAAACCGGCGCCCAGTGCGGCACCGTTGAGCGCCGCGATCACCGGCACCGGGGTCGACTCGATCTGCTGCAGCATCGCGACCAGCTTCTCCAGGAACACCGGGTCGTAGACGGGCCCCGACAGATCCGCTCCGGCACTGAACACGTTGCCGCGGCCGGTCAACACGATCGCCCGGGTGCCGTCGGCGGCAGCGGTGGCGAATGCGTCGGCGAGTTGGACCACCATCTCCTCGTTCAACGCATTGCGCTTGCTTTCCCGGGCCAGCTCGATCGTCGTGACGGAATCAGTACTTGAGCTAAAAATCATGGGCAACAACCTACCCTGCCGCGCGGCATGCCACAGTGAGTAACTGTGATCGCAGATGCACTAATCGACATCGACTCCGCGTCCCGGCCGCTCCCCGATTCCGACGTTCTCGTCATCGGCGGTGGTCAGGCCGGCCTGTCGGGTGCGTACTACCTGCAACACTTCGGGCTCACCGGCCGCTATCAGTTGCTCGACGCCGCCGCACACCCAGGCGGGGCATGGCAGTTTCGATGGCCGACGCTGACCCTGGCGGGCGCCAACCGAGTGCACGACCTTCCCGGATTCGGCTTGATCGAGGCCCTCGGCGAAAGCGAGGTGCACGACGGAACAGTCAAGGCATCGAGTGCCGTGCCGCGCTACTACTCGATGTACGAGGACAAGTTCAGCCTCGCCGTCCACCGCCCGTTTCGGGTCCGGTCGGTCCGGCGCGACGACACCGGATTCGTCACCACGCTGTCCGACGGTTTCGACATCACCTCCCGCACGCTCATCAATGCGACCGGCACCTGGGAACGACCATTCGTCCCGCACGTCCCCGGCATCGAAGAATTCGCCGGCCGACAGCTGCACACGCATGACTACTCGGGGCCGGCGGAGTTCGCGGGCAAGCGAATCCTGGTGGTCGGTGCGGGCATTTCGGCAGTGCAGCTGCTCATCGAGATCGCCCGCAATGCGCCTGGCGCACAGACATTTTGGACGTCACGGACCGAGCCGACCTTCGGCTCACCGGACTTCAGCCCGGACCGCGGCCGCGAAGCCGTCGCTCGGGTGGAGCAGCGGGTGCGGGCCGGGCTCCCGCCGACGTCGGTCGTGTCGGTGACCGGGTTGCCGCTGACGCCCGCGATCGCCGACGCCCGGGCCGACGGAATCCTGTCGGACTGGCGGCCGATGTTCGGGCGGATCACGCCGACCGGCGTCGCCTGGGATTGCGGGGCACTCGCGGGTAAGACGCTCGACGTCGACGTGATCTTCTGGAACACGGGGTTTCGGAGTTCACTCGATCATCTCTCGCCGCTGCGGTTGCGCGGCCCGGGTGGCGGAATCGTCATGACCGGCCGCCTGGCGACCACCGTCGAATCCGATCCCCGCATCCAGTTGATCGGGTACGGGCCGTCGGCGTCGACGATCGGTGCGAATCGCGCGGGCCGCGAGGCCGCCCGAAATATCGCGGCGTTCCTGGCGGCCTGAGTACGCGATGACTGCGTTTCCGGGCCGACTCCTCCCGATCCGTGATCATCGCTAATAATTTCCCATTGACATACTGTTGTGTTTTCACAACACTATGATCTGTGAGTCCAGTAAGACGTGGGGAGAAGCTTCCCATCTACAACCGCATCGCGGTGTTGCGCGCGGAGCGGTCGATGTCGCGCGCGCAGCTCGCCGAACTGGTCGACGTCAACGTCCAATCAGTCGGCGCACTCGAACGCGGCGACAACTACCCCAGTCTCGACCTCGCCTTTCGCATCTGTGCCGTCTTCACGCTGCCGGTCGAGGCGGTCTTCAGTCGAACCCCGTTCGGCGCCATGTCGGCCGAGTTGTACGGGCGCACAAACGAGTCACCCGCCGTCGCCCCGCCCACCGATCGTGTGAAAGGTGCATCGCAATGACGACCGATCCGCATTCCCCACTCCCCGACGTCAGTCCCCCGCAGGTGTGGCGCCGGTACGACTGCTGGCGCGCGCGCCGCCATGACGCGTTCGCCAGAAAGCACGGCCACCGACTGCCGAACTGGCACAACCGCCGCGGTGCCCGACGCGCCGTCGCCGCTCTGTGCATCAGCCTCGCCTACATCGGCGTCAGTGCCGTATTGGCGTTCTTCACCTGGTGGTTCGCCGTCCCCTTCGCCATCGGCCTGATCGGCTGCATCGCGTCGCAGTACGCGGTGCGGATCGTGTCCGGGTCGGTCGCCGACACCCCCGCCGCAGCTCTCGACGAATTGCAGTTGGCTCAGCGAAACGCGGCGCGCTCAATGAGTTTCGGCATTCTGGTGGCCCTGATGTTCATTCCGTACTTCATTCTCGTCACCTTGTCGGGACGCTACAGCGACGGCGTACCACCGCAATTCGTCTACGGCACCGCCATCACCCTGATCACACTTCTGCTGATCGGCACCATGATTCCCACCATCCTCACCGCGTGGTGGACCCACGACCCCGACGACGACGTCGACCCGAAAGGCGACTACCGATGACCGAGGCTCTACACATCCGCAACCTATCCAAACGATACGGCGATCTCGTTGCGCTGCAAGATGTTTCGTTCAGCGTCGCGCCCGGCGAGATCTTCGGATTCGTCGGTAGCAATGGCGCGGGAAAGTCGACGACGATGCGCATCGTCCTCGGAGTACTGTCCGCCGACGCGGGCAGCGTCGCCGTCGGCGACACCGCGATCGACTTCTCCACCCGCCGACGCATCGGGTACATGCCCGAGGAACGCGGCCTCTACCCCAAGATGAAGGTCGGCCAGCAATTGTCGTATCTTGCTCGGCTGCACGGATTTTCACCGTCGGACGCCGCAGCGAGCGTCACCCGCTGGACTGAACGGCTCGGCGTGGCCGAGCGTATCGACGACAATGTGGCGGACCTGTCACTGGGCAATCAACAGCGCGTGCAGCTCGCCGCCGCGCTCGTACACGACCCCGACGTACTTGTCCTCGACGAACCGTTCTCCGGACTCGACCCGGTCGCCGTCGACGTCATGAGCGCCGTCCTGCGCGAGAAGGCGCAATCCGGTGTGCCGGTGATCTTCTCATCGCATCAACTCGACCTGGTGCAGCAACTCTGCGACCGCGTCGGTGTCATCGTCAAGGGCGGCATGCGCGCCGTCGGCACCGTTGCCGAGTTGCAGTCGGGTCACGGCGCAATCCTCGAAATCGTCGGCCCGCCGGCGACTCTCGACTGGACGAGCGGATTGCGCGGCATCGTCGACGTCGCCCACGACGGTCCGACCACCCGGCTGACCCTCGACCTCGCCGTCGCCGACGACCAGCAGATCTTGCACGCCGCGTTGGCCGCGGGGCCGGTGCATCAGTTCCGAACCAGCAAACCCAGTCTGACCGAGATCTTCCGGGAGGTAGTGTCGGCATGAACGCACGAACCGCGATTTACCTTGTGGCACAACGTGAAATCGTCACGCGCGCGAAGACCCGATCATTCGTGGTCACCACCGGGCTGATGATGATCATCATCGTCGTCGGCGCCGTCGTGCTGGCCGCGGTCACCGGCGGCGACGACCGGCAGCGGGTCGGCGTCACCGGCGACCCGGCGTCGAACGTCTCCGCGATCGGCCAGGCGCTGCCGAACGTTGGTGACCGACTCGGCGTACCGATCGACGTGATCAAGGTCGACGACGCCGCGCAAGCGCGATCCAGAGTGGCCGCGGGTGACCTCGACGCCGCCGTCATCGCCACGTCGGCGACGACCTTCATCACAGTCAGCAAGAATCAGATCGACGCCAAGCTCGACGGCGCGATACGCGGCACCATCGACTCCGTGGGCCTGACCACCGCGCTGGCGCAGCGCGGCGTCGACGCGAACTCCCTTGCGCGAGTGTCGATCACGGCGCAACAAACCACGCCGCGCAAGGCCGACGCCGACCAGCGCATCGTGATGGCGCTCGTCGGCACCATCCTGCTGATGTTCGCCGTCATGACCGGCGGCTCGATGGTGGCGGTAGGCGTCGTCGAAGAGAAGACCTCACGCGTCGTCGAAATTCTGCTCGCCACCATCAAGCCGCTGCATCTGCTGTGGGGCAAGATTCTGGGCATCGGCGCGATCGCGCTGGCACAGGTCCTGATTCTCGGCGCCACCGCGGTGATCGCCGGCACCGCGACCGGATTGCTCACGCTGCCGGCATTGGCGGGCGGAGTCTTCGCCGCGGTGCTCGTGTGGTTCCTGCTCGGCTTCGTCTTCTTCGCGACGCTCTACGCCGCGACCGGCGCCCTGGTGTCACGCCAGGAGGAACTCAACTCGAGTTCGGCGCCGTTGACGATTCTGGCGCTGGCCGTCGTGTACTCGGCGACGTTCGGCATCAATGCGCTCGACTCGACATTCATCAAGACGCTCAGTTGGATACCCCCGTTCAGTGCGGCGTTGATGCCGATGAGGGTGGCGACGGGTGACACGGATGCCGCGCAGATCGCCGGAACCCTGGTACTGATGATCCTCGCGTGTGCGGCCGCGGCGTGGATCGCGGCCCGGATCTATCAGCGATCGATCCTGCGAACCGGGTCGCGTGTCCGCTGGGGCGAGGCGTTGCGATCCCCGCGCGCCGATATGTCGTCGCGAGGTGGCAAGATTAGCTAGCCATCGCAATGCGATGTACGCAATACTTCATGCAGCTACGTGACAGTAACCACAGGTAAGTGAGGATCATAAGATGCGCAAATGGATGATCTGCGGTGCAGCCGCGGCCGCCGTCGCGTTCGGTGCCGGCTCGATCGCCGCGGCCGGCGCATCTGCTGCGACGCGGGGCGACACCATCACCTTCGAGGCGACGTCGGACACGACGTTCGGCACGATCTCCTATTTCAACGGCGCAAACATCCTGCATCAGCAACACGACTTCAAGCTCAGCGAGAAGGGCGCCGATGGCCTGTACCACCGCACCATCTCGTTCCCCAGCGTGTCGCCGCAACAGATTCTGTCGGTGCGCGTGCAGAGCGAAGGCTCCACCGCCAAATGCGTGATCAAGGTCAACGGCAAGGTCCACAGCCGCGGCGTCGCACACGGATTCCGCGCGTCAGCGCTGTGCACGTAGCGCTCCCGAGTACCGAAGCGAACTTGCGCCCCCGCTCCCCGAGTGCCGAAGCGAGCTCGCGAGCTTCGGTGTAACGAGGGGTCCGGTGACCCGATCTCCCCAACCCGACCACCTCGGCCTGATGCTGAAAGCAGCACGCCCACATGACTTTTCGGTAGCGTTGGGTTCTTCGTCGCACCTACCCCTCGTTACACCGACGCTCGTGCCTCGCCTCGGCACTCGGGGAGCGAGGTGGACACCGACGCTCGCGAGCTCGGCACTCGGGGAGCGAGGTGGACACCGACGCTCGCGAGCTCGGCACTCGGGGACCGAAGTGACACACCGACGCTCGCACCTCGGCACTCGGGAACCGCGGTGGCCACAACAAGCGAAGCCCCGAACGGAGATCCGTTCGGGGCTTTCGTCGGTGATCCGACAGGACTACGCTAGCTGGCGCCCAGCAGGTCGATGACGAATACCAGGGTCTTGCCGGACAGGCGGTGGCCTGCACCGGCCGGGCCGTAGGCGAGCTCCGGCGGAACGGTCAGCCGACGTCGGCCGCCGACCTTCATGCCGGGGATGCCTTCCTGCCAGCCTGGGATGAGTCGGTTCAGTGGGAAGTTCGCGGACTGACCGCGGTCCCAGGACGAATCGAACTCCTCGCCGGTCTCGTACTCGACGCCGACGTAGTGCACGTCGACGACGCCGCCACGCTGGGCTTGCGCGCCGTCACCTTCGATGAGGTCGACGATTTGCAACTCGGTGGGCGCGGGGCCTTCCGGGAACTCGACTTCGGGCTTCTCGTTTGCCATGACTAGCGGTCTCCCATCGCGACGAAGTCGCGCTCGGTGTAGCCGGTGTAGAGCTGACGCGGGCGGCCGATCTTGGTGGTCGGGTCGTTGTGCATCTCACGCCAGTGCGCGATCCAGCCGGGCAGCCGGCCGAGCGCGAACAGCACGGTGAACATGCGTGTCGGGAAGCCCATCGCACGGTAGATGACACCGGTGTAGAAGTCGACATTCGGGTACAGGCGACGCTCGATGAAGTAATCGTCGTGCAGCGCAACCTCTTCGAGGCCTTTGGCGATGTCGAGCAGATCGTCCTGGACGCCGAGCGAGGCGAGGATCTGATCGGCGGTCTTCTTGACGATGGCCGCGCGGGGGTCGTAGTTCTTGTAGACGCGGTGCCCGAAGCCCATCAGCTTCACACCGTCTTCCTTGTTCTTGACCCGGTTCATGAAGGCCTTGGTGTCGCCACCGGATGCCTTGATCTCGTCGAGCATCTCCAGGACCGCCTGGTTGGCGCCACCGTGCAGCGGACCCCACAGGGCGTTGATGCCGCCGGAGATCGACGTGAACAGATTGGCCTGGCTCGATCCGACGAGGCGGACCGTCGACGTCGAACAGTTCTGTTCGTGGTCGGCGTGCAGGATGAACAGCATGTCGAGGGCCTTGGCGACCTCGGGGTTCACCTCGTAGGGCTCGGCCGGGAAGCCGAAGGTCATCCGCAGGAAGTTCTCCACCAGATTGAACGAGTTGTCCGGGTAGAGGAACGGCTGGCCGACCGACTTCTTGTACGCGTACGCCGCGATAGTCGGGAGCTTGGCGAGCAGCCGGATGGTCGAGAGTTCGACCTGCTCGGGCACCTTGGGGTCGAGCGAATCCTGGTAGTACGCGCTGAGTGCGTTGACCGCCGACGACAGGACCGGCATCGGGTGCGCATTGCGCGGGAAGCCGTCGAAGAACCGCTTGAGATCCTCGTGAAGCAGCGTGTGCCGCTGAATCCGCTCGGTGAAATCGTCGAGCTGTGCCTGCGACGGCAGCTCACCGTAGATCAACAGGTAACTGACCTCGATGAACGTCGAGCGTTCGGCGAGCTGGTCGATCGGGATGCCCCGATACCGCAGAATGCCGGCGTCGCCGTCGATGTAGGTGATGGCCGACTTGGTCGACGCCGTGTTGACGAAGCCTCCGTCGAACGTCGTCAGACCGGTCTTGGACAGCAGATTACCCAACGCGACCGAATCACTGCCTTCGGTGGCTTCCAGAATCGGCAGCTCCAGCTGTCCACCGGGGTAGGTGAACGTCGCTGAGGGACTGACGGACGCCTGGTCAGCTGGGACTGTTTCAGCAGACACACGAACCCCTTTACTCAGGTGAGAGTTGCAAGATACAAAGTAGCCTTTCACCCGAATCGATACCGAAACAGGGTCGCCCGCGTAACCTGCGCGTAATAGACACGGCCGTCTGACCTGGCATTACTGATTCACAACGTCGAAGTTAGTAGGTTGAGCGTGTGCGTGAGCGCCCTGCGGGCCCCAATGCGGTCCTCCTCGACTTCACCGGCCATCCGGCCGGTCTCGACGCTGTCACCGTCGCCGCCGACGCCATCGCCCGGGCCGTCGACGACGGTTCCCTGGCCGGCATCAGCGAGGTGATTCCGGCGGCGTCGACGCTGCTCGTTCAAGCCGACGGGCCCATCGACGCCCTCGGTATCCGGCGGGCATTGCGCGGAATCGAGCTCGACGACGCCGAGCCCGCCGCCTCGTCGAGCATCGAGATCGCGGTCCGCTACGACGGCCCCGACGTCGACGAGGTCGGTGAACTGCTCGGGTTGTCCCGGCAGGGCGTGCTCGACGCCCATGCGTGCACCCGGTGGCGGGTCGCTTTCATCGGCTTCGCGCCCGGTTTCGGCTATCTGGTTCCAGAGCACGACACCCCGTTGGCCACGCTGTCGAGGCGGGCTCAGTCGCGTCCACGAGTCGCGGCGGGCACGGTGGCGGTGGCCGCCGGTTACAGCGCCGTCTACCCCACCGACAGCCCCGGCGGCTGGTATCTCTTGGGGCACACCGACTTCGACCTGTGGAACCTCGACCGCGAACCGCCCGCCCGGCTCACCCCCGGAACCTGGGTGCGGTTCGTCAGCGAGCGCCGATGATCGCGGTGGAGGTCGTCGAACCGGGGCCGTTCGCCAGCATCCAAGACCTCGGCCGGCCGGGATACGCACACTTGGGGGTGCCGCGCTCCGGTGCCGCCGACCGCGGCTCGCTGCGCCTGGCCAACCGACTCGTCGGCAACCCGGAGGATGCCGCGGGCATCGAGACGACGCTGGGCGGGCTGCGCCTGCGCGCGATCGGGGACGTGGTGATCGCGGTGGCGGGCGCCGTCGCCGACGTGGCGCGCAACGGCGTCGACTACGGCCGCAATGCCGCGATGTCACTGCATGACGGCGACGAATTGTCCATCGGCACAACGACTTCCGGTCTGCGCAACTATGTCGCTGTACGTGGCGGCGTCGACGTCGAGCCGACGCTGGGTTCCCGGTCGACGGACACCCTGGCGAAGTTGGGTCCGCCCGCATTGGTCGCGGGCACGCGGTTGCGGATCGCAGCGCTGGGCGGATCGTGGCCGCCGATCGACGTCGCACCCGTCGACGACCGACTGCCCGACGTCGTCGCGCTCGACGCCGCCGACGGTCCACGCGCCGACCGCGTCGACGACCTCGGCGATCTCTTCACCGAGATCTGGACGGTCAACCCGGCGAGCAATCGCGTCGGCGTGCGGCTCGACGGCGCCGGAGGGTCGGTGCGGCCGCGCACCGATCTGGGTGAACTGGCCTCCGAAGGCATCGCGCACGGATCGATTCAACTGCCGCCGAGCGGCCAGCCGGTGATTTTCCTCGCCGATCATCCGGTGACCGGCGGATACCCGGTGGTCGCGGTGCTCACCGAAGCGTCGCTGGACCGCGCCGGCCAGTTGACACCGGGCACCCGCGTGCGGCTGCGACGCCGGGGCTGAGCACTGACACCAATAGATGATCAATTCAGCGGCGACGGCGTTTTACAGACCAAATACTCTGCAGAAAGGTTGCGGGGCGCGCACTTACACCGGCCCGGCGTGACTCGACCCCACACGGGGTGTCGCCACCGCACACCATGTCCGCGTCTGCCGGACAACGATTCGCCCCCACCCGGAATCACCCATCTGGCATTGACACCATGATGAGACGAATCTAGAGTTCCGTCTCATGACCGAGGTATTGCCAGCACCGCCGACCGACGCCTCGCCCGTCGTACTGCTCGGCCCCGAGTCGACGACGTGGCGCTACTTCGGCGACTGGCGCGGCATGCTGATGGGCCTGTGGTCGGGGTCGATGCAGAACATGCACCCCAAACTGGCCGCAGGCGTATGGGATCACTCGGACTTCTTCGGCGAACGCTGGCAACGGCTGTTGCGCTCGATCTATCCGATCGGCGGCGTCGTCTTCGACATGACCCCCGACACCGGTCGTCAGGTCCGCGATTTCCACCTCGACATCAAGGGCACGATGGACGACGGCGGGCGCTATCACGCCCTCGACCCGGATGTCTTCTACTGGGCGCACGCGACGTTCTGGTACGGCAACGTGCGATGCGCCGAAGTGTTCGGCCCGCCTATCGACGAGCGGGCCAAACGTGAACTGTTCGAGGAGTCACGGACCTGGTACGCGATGTACGGGGTCAGCATGCGCCCCTGCCCGGACACCTACGAGGAGTTCCTCGAGTACTGGGATCACATGTGCCGCAACGTATTACGCGACCACGATGCGGTCCGGACGGTGCTCGACATCTCGTCTCTGCCCGCCCCGCCCTTCCTCGCGTGGATGCCCGCCTGGTTATGGAAGGCACAGGTCGGCCACGTCCAGAAGATGTTCCTGTGGATCACCACCGGCCTGTACGACGCCCCGATCCGCGAGATGATGGGACTGTCGTGGACCGAGCGCGACGGGAAGCGATTGCGTCGCTTCGGCAAGGCGGTCAATGCGGCGATGAAACTCGCGCCCACCCGGTACCGCCGACATCCGCGCGCCCGCGACGCGATCGACCGGGTCGCCGGGCGAGTACCGATCGACGCCCCTCTCCTGGAATCTCCTGCGCGCAACATGCCGCCGGCGTCGGAGCGCGACAACCCGATGCACTACTGCCCCGTGCACGCGCAACGTCGGGCGAATCTGCCCTGGCAGAGCAACCAGACGTAGCAGCATTCCGGACGTCTCGCGCGCTGTCACTGCGGTGCTCCGCACCCACTGCACTGATTGACGGGCCGCTGCGGTGATTTCCCCGCCACGGTAACTACGTATGTCGGAACGAACCGCCGCAGCGGGAAGTCAACTCCCGCTGTCGCGCCCTACGTCGCCCCACCCAGCCGATAGCGGACAAAGGCCGGAACCGCCAGCGCCGCGACAACGGTCAGCACGATGACGGCGAGCCCGCCGCCCGCGGTGGCGACGGCGGTCCCCACCGCGGCCGCGGCGACGCCGTGTGTGACATCGGCGATGCGCGGACCACCGGCCACGACGACGGTGAACACACCCTGCAGGCGGCCGCGGACGTCGTCGCTGGCCGCCGACTGCAACATCGACTGCCGAAACGCGGCCGACGCCATGTCGGCCGCACCGCCGATCATCATCGCGACGACGACGATCGGCAGAACCGGGAGCGCCGTTCCGTGCGCGAAGAACAATGCGCCACCCGCGACGGCGATCGCCGCACCCCACGCGACGATGCAGACGATCACCGCCAAGCCCTGCCGCGACACTCGTGACACCCATCCTGAGAAGATGCCGCCGAGCACTGCGCCGATGGGGATGGCGGCGAACAGCAGAGCGTAGGCGAGGCCGCCTTCGGGTTTGTCGCCGAAACTCTCGTGGGCGATCTGCGGGAATAGTGCGCGCGGCATGCCGAAGATCATGGCGATCAGGTCGACGACGAACGACATCAGCAGCACCGGATGTCCGCGCAGGTAGACCAGGCCGTCGAGCACCGAGCGCAGTCCGACGGTGCGGGGCGCGGCGTCGTCGGCGCTGCTGATCGGCTTGAGTGCGGGCAGCCGAATAACTGCCCACAGTGTGGTCAGCAACGACGCCGTGTCGAGCAGATACAGCAGCGAGTAGCCGAGAATCGGTATCAGTATTCCGCCGACCAGCGGTCCCGCGATGGCGCCGGCCTGCATGACCGTCATGTTCAGTGAGTTGGCGGCGGGCAGTTCGCGCGGCGGGAGCAATCGCGGCAGCACCGCCGAGCGGGTCGGCTGGTTGACGGCGAAGAACGCCTGCTGCACCGAGAAGATGCCGAGCAGGATCCACACGTTGTTCAGGCCCATCAACGCCTGCACCCAGAACAGTGCGCTGCACCCGATGAGCCCGAGTGTGGTGACCATCAGGATCAGCCGCCGGTCGAAGACATCGGCGAGTGCGCCGCCCCACAGCCCGAAGACGATCAACGGCACCAGGCCGAAGACACCGGTCAACCCGACATAGGCGGAACTGCCGGTGATCTGGTAGATCTGCGACGGCACCGCGACCACGGTCAGCTGCGCGCCGATGACGGTGACGATATTGGCGACCCACAGCCGACGGAAATAGTCGTTACGCAGCGGGGCTGTGTCGGCGAGAAGCTTGGCCATCAGGGTTGAAGTCGCTCGGTGAGCCACTCGCCGTCGACCATGCGGGCGCGCACCCGGTTGTGCAGCCGGTCGGCACGGCCCTGCCAGAATTCGACAACCCGCGGTTCGATGCGATAGCCGCCCCAGGTCGGGGGTACCGGGACCGGCTGGTCGTCGGCGAACCGCTCGGCGGTCGACGCCGCTAGCTCTTCCAGCTCCGCGCGGGATCCGATCGGATACGACTGCGCCGACGCGAACGCCGACAGCTGCGAACCGCGCGGACGCGAATCCCAATACTCCCGCGTCTCCTGAGCGCTGACCTTGGTGACCGGCCCGCGGAAATGTACCTGACGCTCCAGGTTGATCCACGGGAAAGTCACCGAAGCGTACGGATTGGCTTGCAGTGCAAGACCTTTCGCTGAATCGTAGCCGGTGAAGAATACGACACCCGCGGCGTCGACACCCTTACACAGCACAGTTCGAGTCTGTGGGTGACCATCGGCGTCGACGGTGCCCAGCACCATCGCGTTGGCCTCGATGTAGGGACTGATACCCGTCGGCCCACTGGTCCGCACGACGTCGGCGAGCCATCGGTTGAACAGCGACAGCCACGGCGGATCACCGGTCAGCCAAGTCGTGTCGAGGTGTGCTGCGACGCCGTCGGCGCCCGCCGAATCGATGTCGGCGCGTGCGCCGTAGCCGACCCGCATGGAAGCGAGGTCGACGGACTCGACATTGTCATCAGAATCATTGGATGATTTCTGGTTCACTCCGGTCAGAGTAGTGGGTTCGGCGGCCGGCGAGGCAGCCAGGATCGGAATGCTCGGCGAGCACGGTCATAGAATCCACTTCATGGCCACAGTCCCCGCAGATTTCGTCCCCGGACTCGAGGGCGTCGTCGCCTTCACCACCGATATCGCCGAACCCGACAAGAACGGCGGCAACCTACGCTTCCGCGGCGTCGACATCGAAGACCTCGTCGAGAACCGCGTGACCTTCGCCGACGTGTGGGCGCTGTTGGTCGACGGTCGATTCGGCGACGGTCTGCCGCCCGCGGAGCCGTTCCCGCTGCCGATTCACACCGGCGACGTCCGGGTCGACGTGCAGGCGGCACTGGCGATGCTCGCACCCATCTGGGGGTATCAGCCGCTGCTCGACATCGACGACGCCACCGCGCGCGACAACCTCGCGCGGGCTTCGGTGATGGCATTGTCGTATGTGGCGCAGTCGGCGCGCGGCATCTACCAGCCCGCGGTGCCGCAGCGGGTCGTCGACGAATGTGACACTGTCACAGCACGTTTCATGACCCGGTGGAAAGGCGATCCGGACCCCAAGCACATCGCGGCGATCGATGCGTATTGGGTCAGCGCGGCCGAACACGGCCTCAACGCGTCCACCTTCACCGCCCGGGTCATCGCGTCGACCGGCGCCGACGTCGCCGCCGCACTCTCGGGTGCGATCGGCGCGATGTCGGGGCCGCTGCACGGCGGTGCGCCCGCTCGAGTGCTGCCGATGATCGAGGAGATCGAGCGCACCGACGACCCGCGGGGGTTGGTCAAGGGCATCCTGGATCGCAAGGAGAAGCTGATGGGCTTCGGCCATCGTGTGTACCGGGCCGAGGACCCCCGTGCCCGCGTCTTACGTCGCACCGCAATGGAATTGGGTGTGCCGCGCTACGAGGCCGCGGCCGCGCTGGAGCAGGCCGCCCTGACCGAATTGCGGGAACGACGCCCCGACCGCGCCATCGAAACCAATGTCGAGTTCTGGGCCGCGGTGATCCTCGACTTCGCCGAGGTGCCGACGCACATGATGCCCGCGATGTTCACCTGCGGACGCACCGCGGGCTGGTGCGCACACATCCTGGAGCAGAAACGACTCGGCAAGCTGGTACGCCCCGCCGCCGTCTACACCGGCGCCGCCCCTCGCCGCCCCGAGGACGTCGAGGGGTGGGAGACGATCAGCGGGTAGCAATGCGCCGGCGAGCCGGGCTGAGGCACCACCTCCGCAGGTTGAGCCGGGCCCGACGAGCGTAGCGAGACGCGCCCGCGTCGAAACCATGTCACTCCGCCGGTTGCGCCGGGCCTGACGACGACGGGCCCTATCCGCTGGTTGAGCCGCGAGGAGCGCTAGCGACGAGCGTGTCGAAACCCCTGTACCACAATGCATTTGATGATGGCGCACTTGTCGAACTGTGATGGTATCGAACATCGAGGCGTGTCATCGCCGAAATTGGCGCGCATCATCGAAAGTCGTTGTGGCTGAGAGGTTTCGACACGGACTCGGCTAGCGCATCGCCAACGCTCCTCACGGCTCAACCAGCAGGAGCGGCGGCGCCAACGCTCCTCACGGCTCAACCAGCGGAAGAGGCCTGCCGTCGGCGAATCCAGGCTCAACCAGCGGAGGGGTGTTACTCAAACTGGCACAGGGCTTCCGCCCGCACCTCACCCGACGTCGCGCTGGGTGAAGCTCCGCCAACCGATCGCCGCTGCGGCTATCGCGATGAGGGTAAGCAGGATGATCGGCAGCCAACGCATCGGTTCGGCGGGAACCATGGGGACGTGGGTGAAAGGCGAGATGTCCCGCGCCCACTGCGGCAGATTGAACAGCGCGCCGAGCGGGCCGACGAGAAACGCGACGATCAGCACGAGCCACGCGCCGAGCGTCCATGCCGGCTTGGCGCCGTAGAGCACCGCGACGATGCCGGCGAGAACCAGCGCGGCCGGAATCTGTACTGCCGCAGCGCTGAACGCGTGTCCCAGCGCCGCACCCCATCCGCCCGACACCAGGGCGTCGGCCACTCCGACGCCGAGCGCCGCGCATGCCATGATCACGACGATCCCGATGACCAGCACCACAGCCTGGTCGATGAAGTAGGTCGAGCGCGAAATCGGCGTCGCCAGAAGGGTTTCGGTGCGGCCGGCGGATTCGTCGGCGCGCAGTCGGCCGACCGCGGTGACCGCCCACGCGGCCGCGGCGAAGCCCAGGTAACCCATCATCGTCGACGTGAACACGGTGCCGAGATCGCCTGCGCCACCCAGCTTTTCAAGATAGTCGGTGATCTGCGGATTGCTCGACGCGATGTCGTTGATGGAAGGAATCAGAAAGCCGATCACCAAGGCGTACGTGGTGATCGCCGACGCCCAGGACGCCATGCCGGGAATCGCGAGATGTGTTGCCACCGCAGGCATCGTCGAGAGCTTATCGGTCGACGCCGGGCCGGGCCGCGGCTGCAGCAGTCCCCCGCCGAGATCCCGGCGATCACTCATCCACACGGCCCCACCGACACTCGCGGCGAACACCGCCAGCGATGCCAGGGCCGGCCACCACGAGTTAGCTCCGAACGGGTCGATGCGCTCGGCCCAGCCCATCGGGCTGAGCCACTGCAACCACGACCATCCGTCGGCGATGTCGCCGACACCGCGCAGCACGTAGCCGCCCAGAATCACCGATGCCGCAACCATATTCGCGATGCGCGACGTCGCCGCGAATTGCGCGCCGACAGCGGCCAGCCCCGCGGCGGCGAGCGCCGTCGTCGTGTACTGAGCACCGACCGCGGCCGCTGACGCCACACCGGCTCCCAGCGGCACCATGAGAATCGCCATCGCCACCCCCACGACAACTGAAACCACCACTGCCACAACGAGAGCCGCAGTCAGCGGTGCGAGCGCGCCGGTCGCGCCGGAACGCACGAGCTCGACCCGCCCGAGTTCCTCCTCTTTGCGCGTCAGTCGCGTGACGGTGAGCGCGACGCAGACGGCGGTGGCCGCGATCATGAACAATCCAGCGCGCCAGGACACTACGGCCGCATTCGAGTCGATGTGATGCAACGGTCCGAGCAGAAACGAGAAGGCGGCGTTGGTTCCCGCACTTGCGGCGAGCGCCGCCTTCTCCTGTTGCGTCGAATACATACTCACCACCGACGCCGCCGTGGACAGGTTGATCACGACGATCAGCACGACGGTGACCGGCGAGATGATCCGCTCACGCCGAATATTCAAGCGCAGCAGGATGTCGCAAGCCGCGAACGGCCGACGGGCCGAGCCCGAGGCCGAACCCGAGCCCGAGCCCGAGCCCGAACCCGAACCCGAACCGATCGTCGCCGCGGTCATCACAGCGCCGCCGAATCGGCGGGGGCGTCGTAGGCGTGCAGGAACAATTCCTCCAGGCTCGGCGGTTCGACGGTCAGCGAGCGCACCGTCAATCCACCCAAAACCTTGGTGACAGCGGACATTCCGGTGTCGGAGACAGTGAAGGTGACCGCATCGTCGCCGGTGGCGGCGAAGTCGTGCACTCCGTCGACGTCGGCGAGCGCCGACACACCGTCGGCGATGACGCTGACACGCGAGCGTCGCAGGTGCCGCAACGCAGCGAGCGTGCCCGCCTCGACCGTCTTACCGGCGCGGATGATGGTGACCGATTCACACAATTCCTCGACTTCGGCGAGGATGTGGCTCGACATCAGTACCGCGGAACCGCGCGCGGCCGCATCACGGACGTTGACCACGAAGTGGTTGGCCATCAACGGATCCAGACCCGACGTCGGCTCGTCGAGGATGAGCAGTTCGGCGTCGGCGGCGAAGGCCGCGATCAGGGCGACCTTCTGCCGATTGCCCTTCGAGTAGGTGCCGCTCTTCTTGGTGGGGTCGAGCTCGAAGCGCTCGATGAGTTCGGCTTTGCGAGTCGCCGACGTCGCGCGCACGCCGCGCAGCGACAGCAGCAGATCGATGCACTCGCCGCCGCTGAGTTGCGGCCACAGGCTGACGTCGCCGGGTACATAGGCGATGCGCCGATGGATCGCGACGGCGTCGGCGAACGGGTCGGCGTCGAACACTGAGACCTGTCCGCCGTCGTGCCGGTAGAGGCCGAGCAGGATGCGGATCGTCGTCGATTTCCCAGCGCCGTTGGGCCCGAGGAATCCCGCCACCTCGCCGGCGTCGATCGACAGGTCGAGACCGTCGAGGGCGGTGAATGTTCCGAATCGCTTGATGAGTCCTTGTGCCTCAATGACTTTGGTCATCGTCAACTCCTTCGTCGCCAACTCTTCGATCGCCGGACTGATCACTGGTATCGCGCCGCGTGTGCGCGGATTCGCGCTGCGCCTCGACGATCGCGTCGAGCAGTGAGGCATCGGTCATCACGCCGTGGACAGCCATCTCGGTGCCCGCGATGCCGACGCGGTCGATGTAGCCGCGCAGGATCGAGCCGAAGTCGGACCAGTCGTCGGGCGGATTCATCACGGTGTCGAGCAGGAGTGCACCCACCGAGATCGTGGTGAGGTAGCGGGCACGACCCTCCTCGTCGACCGACGGGCGCAGCTGGCCGCTTTCGACACCGATACGCAGTCCCTCGGTGGCCTGGGCCAGCATCCGGTCGAGGAAGGCACGGGCCGTCGCGCCGCCCTGCTGGACCGCGCGAAGCATGTAGACGACGTGTTCGCCGCTGTCTTCGGCGTGCCGGATGAGGTCGAGGAATTCGCGGTATCCGCCGTCGCCGGTCAGCAGATCGCGTTCGACGTCGAAGAGCGTGTCGAGGACGTACTGGTCGCACTCGGCTTCCAGGCCCGCTTTGGAACCGAAATGGTGGATGACCAACCCGGGGCTGACCTCGGCGGCAGCGGCGATCGCCCGCACCGTCGCACTGAACCCGTCGCGAGCGAAGACCTGGATGGCGGTGTCTCGGACGCGGGCGCGCGTCGTGCGGTCGTCGGGTGTCAACGCAACTCGCTTGAACGCATGTTCAGAACATTAAACGCGCGTTCAACAGGTGTCAACGGTTCACTCAGCGCCCCGTCGACCATGAGCACGGCGGAACCTGCGCAGACCGGACAGCCATGTCCGATTCCGCGGTTGCGGGGCCGGATTCTTCTCCGCCCACTCGGCGAGTATCGCGGTGAACGCGTCGACGAACCCCGCGATGGCCTGCTGCTGCTCGACGTCGGAGGTCTGCCGTGTCCCCGTCACTTCGACGGCCACCGTGGTCCCCCGCGTTATACGTAACGCGTCCCAGCACAGCGGGAGATTCTGCGCCATCACGCGACGGCCATTCACGACGAGGAAGATCCGCGACGAGTATTTCGCGCACTCCCAGCAGAGGCGTTCGGCGCCGTCGGCGTCGAGGCTGCCGACTGCGACGAACTCGTCGAGGTACATGAACCGACGGTAGTTCACCGGCACACCCCTCGGAATCGACGTCGGTCCGACACGCACCGCAGTGCGATGTGTCCCATCGCACACCACTAGACTCGGTGGTCATGACCGATGCGATCACCATCCCCGCTGACCTCCTGCCCTCCGACGGCCGTTTCGGTTGCGGTCCGTCGAAGGTTCGCCCCGAGCAGTTGCAGTCGCTCGTCGACACCGGTGCATCCGTTTTCGGCACCAGCCACCGCCAGGCACCGGTCAAGAACGTCGTCGGCGCCATCCGTTCAGGTCTCACCGACCTCTTCGCACTGCCCGAGGGCTACCAGGTGGTGCTGTCGAACGGCGGAACCACCGCGTTCTGGGATGCCGCGGCATTCGGTCTGATCAAAGAGCGCTCGCTGCATCTGACCTACGGCGAGTTCTCGGCGAAGTTCGCCAGCGTCGCCCGCAAGGCGCCGTTCCTCGGTGACCCCACCGTCATCTCGACCGACCCGGGAACCGCGCCGGACCCCGCTGCCATCACCGCGGAACAACTCGCCGACGCCGACCTCATCGGTTGGGCGCACAACGAAACCTCAACCGGCGCAGCCGTTCCCGTGCTCCGGCCCGAGGCAGCAGGCGACGCACTCGTCGCAATCGATGCGACGTCGGGCGCCGGCGGTCTGCCGGTCGACGTCGCCGACGCCGACGTCTACTACTTCGCACCGCAGAAATGCTTCGCCTCCGACGGCGGCATCTGGGTCGCGCTGATGAGCCCCAAGGCCCTCGCCCGAGTCGACGAGATCGCCGCGAGCGGCCGTTGGTGCCCCGAGTTCTTGTCGCTGCCCACCGCCGTCGACAACAGCAGCAAGAACCAGACCTACAACACACCCGCGGTGGGCTCGCTGCTGCTGTTCGCCAACCAGATCGAATGGATGAACGCCAACGGCGGCCTCGACTGGTGCACCGCGCGCACCGCCGACTCGAGCTCACGGCTCTACAGTTGGGCCGAGTCCAGCGAGTTCGCGACACCGTTCGTCGACGAAGCACACCGCAGCCAGGTCGTCGGCACTATCGACTTCAACGACGACGTCGACGCCGCGGCCGTGGCAAAGGTGTTGCGCGCCAACGGTGTCGTCGACACCGAGCCGTACCGCAAGCTCGGCCGCAACCAGCTGCGCATCGGCATGTTCCCGGCGATCGAGCCCGACGACGTGACCGCGCTGACCGCCTGCATCGACTACGTCGTGGGCCAGCTGTAGCTCGCGTACAATCGCCAACTTCAGTCCTGAACTGCGGTTTTCCGCGTGTCGGCACCGTGATGCACTCCGGGCGTGCACTAACCTGACGGCAATGCGTCATCCCGAGACCGGAGGAGGAGCAGATGCGTGAGCTTCGCGTCATCAGCGTCGAAGCCGACGGCAGCTATGTCGTCGTGCAAGACGATGAGACGAAGGAGAAGTTCCGCATCCGCGCCGACGATCGACTGCGCGCCGCGGCCCGCGGCGACCTGTCGCGACTCGGGCAGATTCAGATCGAGATGGAATCGACCTTGCGTCCACGCGAGATTCAGGCTCGCATCCGGGCCGGAGCGACCATCGAAGAAGTCGCCGCGATCGCCGGAGTGCCCCCGGAACGCATTGAACGTTTCGCTCATCCGGTCCTGCTCGAGCGAACCCGGGCCACCGAGCTGGCGGCGCTGTCTCACCCCATCCGCGAGGACGGACCCGCGGTGCAGACGCTCGGCGAAGTCGTCGACACCGCGCTCACCGCTCGCGGCCAGAGCGCCGCGGCGACCGACTGGGATGCCTGGAAGGGCGACGACGGATTCTGGGTCGTGCAAGTGCGTTGGCAGGTGGGCCGGACCGACAACTACGCCCATTGGCGCTATCACCCGGGCGCCCACGGCGGCACCGCCGATCCGCTCGACGACCTCGCCGACGAACTGACCGATCCGGAAGCTGTGGCCATCGCCCGACGCCGGCTGGCGCCGGTTGCCGTTCCGCAGATGTCGCGCCCCGCGCATTCCCAGACCGTCGCCGAATCCTTCACGGTCGACGCCGAATCCGTGGTCACCGGACGACGCCCCGTCGAGATGCCCACGATCGGGGTACCGGTGACCCAGACCCCCGACGTCCGGGCGCCGGAGTCCGACGTCGAGCCCGCATCGTCGGGCCAGCCGGCATCCACCGTCGCACCGGGTCACGACCAGCCCGAGTTCGGCGGATCCGCCGAGGAGACAACGCAACTCGGCTTCACCGTCGTCGGCGACGACGCCGCGCCGGGCCCGACGCCGGACGAGTCCGCCGAGGCCGAGGCGAAGGCGCGTCGACGCAAACAACGTAAACCGTCCGTTCCGGCCTGGGAAGATGTACTTCTCGGCGTCCGCAGCAATCCGAACAGCTGAAGGAAACTTCCCTGTGTCCAACCGTGCTCTGACCCTGTGGCTCATTGACGACGATGACCCGATCGGACTCCTTCGGGGGCCACTGCACAACAACGTCGAGCGGGCGCGTGAGCTGGCTGCCCGGATCTACGGCGACGCCGTGCTGGTACCGGTTGCCGCGACGAATCTCGCCGCGGCGATGACCGGCAACGATTCACACGCCTACGTCGGGGCGTTCGGTTCGGCGTCGGTGATTTCCAGTCCACTGTTCGCCAGTCGGCGGCCGTCGACTCTGACGAAGACCGTCGCATCGGTCGCGCCGGTCAAGGTGGCGACGCTGCTGCACACCGAGCCGGCGGAGGCCGTCGGCGTCTTCGCCCGCTGGGAGGGCGGCGAACTTCGACGCAGCTTTGCGTCGGATCCCATTGACATCTTTGAAGATTCAGGACTGCCGTTCGTCTTCGAGTCGCCGTTCTGGGGCGGCGAGCATCCGCTGCGGTACGCCGAAGGCGTTGCGCCGCAACCGCTCGCCCTCCCCTTCCATCCGGCCGAACTCGCCGAGCAGGCCAACCGTGAATGGCTAGGCTTCCGCTTCACTCCACCCGCGCTCGACGGTGACGTCGACCCGACGCGAATCCCGGTGACCGCCTTCGCGATTCATCCAGCCGGGTATCAGCCGACTGGCGACGAGGCGCAACAATACGCACACAGCGCGGCGCAGTCGCCGATCGACCGATCGCCGCGCCCGGCCGACACTCTGCCCGACGCACCAGCCGACGACTCCACGCAAGCGCCGGCGTCGACGCCCAAGGTCGGGCGGATGCGGCGGTACTTCGGCTTCGGGCCGAAGTAGCGGCACCGCGCGAGGCGCACCTTTTTTCGTCGGCCCGACGGCCCGACGACAACTTACCGGCAAGTAGCTTACGACTACCCCTTGCGCTGTTGTATTCACATCGTATACAACAGATATACCGCCCGGTGTCGTAGCTCACAGACGACGGCGGCCCGGCCGACTGGTGCAACAGTCGACCGGGCCAGGCGGCTCCACCATGAACCACTGCTAGGAGTTCCAATGGCGACAGCCGTTACTCAACCTACCAAGTCGCGATCGCAACGCAGGACCAGCTTGCCGGTCGTCGCGGCGTCGAGCCTCGCGGGTACCGCCGTCGAGTGGTATGACTTCTTCCTCTACGGAACCGCTGCCGCACTCGTCTTCAACAAAGTGTTCTTTCCGGCATCGAATCCGACGGTCGGCACGCTGCTGGCCTTCGCCACCTACGCCGTCGGCTTCATCGCCCGCCCCCTCGGCGCCGCGGTGCTCGGTCACCTCGGCGACCGACGAGGCCGACGCTCTACGCTGATCGCCAGTCTGATGCTGATGGGCATCTCGACCTTCCTGATCGCATTGCTGCCCGGCTACGCCACGCTCGGCATCGCCGCGCCGATCATCCTCGTGGTTCTGCGGCTCGTGCAGGGCTTCGCACTCGGCGGCGAATGGGGCGGCGCGGTGCTGCTGGTCTCCGAACACGGCGGGTCCGAGCGGCGCGCGTTCTGGGCGGCATGGCCCAATCTCGGTCCGCCCCTTGGCAATCTGCTTGCGGCCGGTGTGATGGCCGTGCTCAGCGCGACGATGTCCGACGACGCATTCCAGTCCTACGGCTGGCGCATCGCCTTCGCACTCTCGGCAATCCTGGTACTCATCGGCTTGGTGTTGCGTCTGTTCGTCACCGAGACCCCGCTCTACCGGGCAGCCGAGGCGAAGGCCGAAGCGTGCGCGACGTCGCAGGCGCCGCTGTCGGAGGCGATCACCAAGCACTGGCGGCAGATCGTGCTCGCGGCGGTCACCCGATTCGGCGAAAACGCCGGTTTCTACATCTTCTCGCTGTTCGTCATCACCTACATCACCAACGCGGACATGTTGCACCTGCCCAAGTCCGTCGGCCTGACCGCCGTGATGATCGGCATGGGTGCCGCGCTGATCGCGATTCCGCTGTTCGCCATCCTGGCTGACCGTATCGGCCGGCGCCCCATCTACATCGGAGCGTCGATCGCGACGATGATCTGGGCGTTCGTGTTCTTCGCCCTCCTGGACACCAAGAACTCGATTGCGATCACCGTGGCCGTCGTCGGCGGCTTGCTGATCTTCTCCGCCTACAGTGCGGTGATCGGGGCCTTCTTCTCCGAGCTGTTCCCCACCAGGATCCGCTACTCCGGAGTCTCCCTGGCCTACAACCTCGCATCGGTGCTTGCCGGATCGATCGCGCCGATCCTGGCTATCGCGCTGTACGGCTGGTTCGGTTCGCCCTACGCCATCGCGTTCTACCTGGCGCTGATGGGCGCGGCATCGCTCATCGCGTCGATGAAGGCGACCGAGACCAAATCCGTGGATCTGGCGACCGTGTCCTGACGGTCGCGGCGCGACCGCGGTCCTCGACCCCCCAATAACCCTCTGGAAAGGAACCCGCCATGGCGAAGAGCACACGAAACGGGGAGCTGCGCGCTCCCGAACTCGCCTACCGCTGGCTGCGCCAGAAGATCGTCGAGGTACCGCGCGGGGACTCGTTGTTCCTCACCGAGAACGAGATCGCCGAGTCGTCGGGGCTGTCGCGCACACCCGTCCGGGAAGCCCTGCTGCGGCTGGAGGCCGAGGGCTTCATCAATCGGATCCCCAACAAGGGCGCCTACATCCCTGCCGTCACCGACCGAGACATCGCCGCGATCATGCAGGTTCGGATGATGATCGAGGACTGGTCGGTGCGCCGAGTCGCAGAGGCCGGCGGAGCACTGGTCGACGACCTCAGCGAGATCATCACCCGCCAGGCCGCCGAGGACGACGCGACCGCGTTCATCGACCTCGACCTGGCCTTCCACACCGCCATCATCTCCGCGGCGCAGAATCCGATCCTGACCGATTTCTATCGGTCACTTCGGGATCGGCAGATGCGGATGGGTATCCGCATCGTCACCGCGGACCACGAACGACGCAGTCGGGTAGTCGCCGAACACCGTGCGATCGTCGACGCCATCGCCCTCGGCGATCCCGATCTCGCGGGTCAGGCAGTGCGCCATCACCTCGACTCGACTCTCGCGTCGATGACCGACAACCAATGAAATACCAAGGAACACAATGAAAATCGCACTTGTACAACTAGCCGGCCCAGACGGCGAAACCGCGGCACACCGGCTCGAGCGGGTCCGCACCACCGTGGCAGCGGTACCCGACGGCGTAGACCTGATCGTGCTCCCGGAGCTCTGGAAAGTCGGATTCAACCACTTCGACGACTACGCGGCGACCGCCGAGTCGCTGCACGGCCCGACGGTCCAGACCCTGGCGCGCATCGCCGCCGAGCGGCGCTGCTTCATTCACTGCGGCAGCATCGTGCGCCGTAACGGCGATGCGCTGCTCAACACATCGGTGCTGCTCGACGACACCGGGCAGGTGATTCACCACTTCGACAAGGCGCACATCTTCGGCTATCAGTCCCGCGAGACCGAACTGCTGACGCCGGGCCGACAGGTGTACGCAGCGCAGACCCCGTTCGGTGAGATCGCCTCGACCACCTGCTACGACCTGCGGTTCCCCGGCC
This sequence comes from Gordonia asplenii, assembly GCF_012933505.1. Classification (GTDB taxonomy): domain Bacteria; phylum Actinomycetota; class Actinomycetes; order Mycobacteriales; family Mycobacteriaceae; genus Gordonia; species Gordonia asplenii. The sequence goes on along the minus strand of NZ_JABBNB010000008.1, from coordinate 174,694 downwards.
TGTGGACCCAGCTGGTCGCCGCCGGGGCGCAGATCGTCATCGTCCCCGCGGCATGGCCCGCCGCCCGTCTCAACCATTGGCGGCTGCTCACCGCGGCCCGCGCCGTCGACAACCAGGTGTTCGTCGTCGCCTGCAATGCCGTCGGCACCCACGGCGGCGTCGAACTCGGCGGGCACAGTCGCGTCGTCGATCCGTGGGGAGAGGTCGTCGTCGAGGCCGACGACGCCGAGGGCGTCACTGTCGTTGACATCGACCCGAACCTCGTCGAGGCCACCCGCACCGAATTCCCGGTGCTGGCCGACCGCCGCGACGACTACGAATCCATGCTGAGGAAGAAGGACAATCGCATGACCACCGCAACGCTCACCCTGCAGCCGCAGGGCGGCGAGCCGATTACCCTCACCCGCTACCGAGTGGTCGTCGCCGGCTACACCGGGCGCGACGAGGCGCAGGTACGCCACCATATCGACGAGCTCGCCGCCATCGGCGTCGCACCGCCGCCCCAGGTCCCGATGCTCTACCCGATGGACGCGGACTCGGCCACCACCGCTCAGGAGGTCCCGGTGGCCGGCAACAACACCTCGGGAGAAGTCGAGCCGGTCTACATTCGCCATGCGGGGCGGTGGTATCTCGGCGTCGGATCCGATCACACCGATCGCACACTGGAGACCGTCGACATCGGTGAGTCCAAGCAGGCCTGCCCCAAGCCCGTTGGTCGCGAAGTCATCGCGATCAACGACTGGGCTGAATTCGACTGGGACGCTTGCCAAGCCAGCAGCCGGGTGGACGACGTCCTCTACCAGTCCGGATCACTCGCGGGACTGCGACGACCCGACAACCTTCTCCCGATCGTCACCGACCGCCTCGACGACCTCGGTGACGACGACCTGGTCTGCTTCGGCGGCACCCTGCCGCTGATCGACGGGAAGTTCGTGCCCGGACGGCGATGGGACATCGAAATCGTTCTGCCGCAAGGCCAAACCCTCACTCACACCTACACCACCACCAAGGAGAACTGACATGCGTACCGGCAAAGAGTATCTGGAGTCCCTCAACGACGGCCGTACCGTCATCCTCGACGGCGAGGTAGTCGCCAACGTCGGCGAGCACCCCGCGTTCGCGCCGATGGCCAACACGATCGGCGAACTGCTCGACATCGCCAACGACAATCCCGACGTCATGCAGTACATCGCACCGGAGACCGGGCGGCCCGCCAACCGCACGTTCTCCATCCCGCGGTCGCCGGAAGATCTCGTCGCACGCCGCAAGGCGATCGAGACCTGGGCGCGCCACACCCACGGTTGGGTCGGCCGCAGCCCCGACCACGTCGGCACGTTCCTCGCATCGTTCGCCGCCAACACCCAGGCATTCGACGGGCAGGAGGGCGACCACGACTTCGCGGGCAACGTCGCCGACTACTACCGCCGGCTGCTCGACGAGAACCTGTACGTCTCCTACGCGATCATCCCGCCGCAGGTCTCGCGCGCCACGACCGCGTCCGGCTGGGAAGGGGACTACCTGCAGGTCGGCGTCGTCGAAGAGAATGACGAGGGCATCGTCGTGCGCGGTTCGCAGATGCTGGCCACCGGTGGCGCCGTGGCCGACGAGATCTTCGTGTCCTGCATCAAGCCGCTCGGCCCCGACGACAAGGACTTCGCGGTCGGTTTCGCCGTGCCCACCAACGCAACGGGTCTCAAGCTCTACTGCCGCCGACCCTACATCACCGGAGCCACCAGCTCCTTCGACTACCCGCTGACCACGCGTTACGACGAATCCGACGCGCTCTTGGTGTTCGACGACGTGCTGATCCCGTGGAACCGCGTGTTCGTCGACCGCGACACCACCGCGGTACGCAGGCAGTTCTTCGACACCGGAGCCCACGTGCTCGGCAACTGGCAGGCGCAGATCCGCTTCGCCGCCAAGCTCGCGTTCATCGCCGGCGTGGCTCGTCGGGTCACCCAGGTCAACGGCGTCGACAAGATTCCGTCGGTGCAGGAGAAGCTGGGCGAGCTGGCGGCCGTCGTCAGCGGTGTGCAGTCCGGAGTCCTGGCGGCGGAGTACACCGCCGAACCGGACGCGAACGGTCAATATCTGCCGGGCCGGTCGGCGCTGTACGGTGCGATGGGCCTGCAGAGCGAGACCTATCCGCGGGTGCTGTCGATCCTGCGTGACCTCGTCGGCGGCGGAGTGCTGCAACTGCCCGCCAGCGTCAAGGATCTGCGCAGCGACCTGAGCCGCCCGGACATGGAACGCTACGTCCAGTCGCCCGGTGTGCCGACCGAAGAGCGGGTCAAGCTGTTCAAACTCGCCTGGGACATCATCGGTTCGGAGTTCGCCGGACGCCACCAACAGTACGAGATGTTCTATGCCGGTGCGCCTTTCGTCGTCAAGGGCGCCTACACGTTCCGCAACTACGACTACGACTCCGCGGTCGCCTCGGTGCAGGAGTTCCTCGACGGATACTCCGCCGCGAGCTGACCGAATCGAACGCCAACTCAAGACAAGGACAACCCAATGGCCAAACCAGAGCACGAATTCCATCCCGTCACCGACGTCGAGTACACGCTGTGCCCCGGCGACGACCCGCTCATCAAGGAGCGCGTCCTCGCCAAGGACCCGGAATCCGGTGTGGCGACACGTATTCTGCGCTACGAACCCGGTGCCGATTCGTCGTCGATGGGTGTGTTGACGCACGACTTCTGGGAAGAGGTCTACATCATCGAAGGCTCGTTCGTCGACATCACGCTGAACCAGAAGTTCTCCGCGGGCGACTACGCGATCCGACCGCCGGGCATGCGCCACGGCCCGTGGCGGACCGATGAAGGTGTGACCACCTTCGAGTCCCGGTACTACAGCAAGTAGGTGTAGTCATGGCACTTCCAGCGTTCAGCAGCGCCACCCCGACGGACATGCGCCGCAGCATGGGACGGTTCGTGACCGGCGTCGCCGTGGTCAGCACCGGAACCTCCCCGGACGATTGGTGCGGAATGACGATCAGTTCGCTCACCTCGATCAGCCTCGACCCGGCGATCCTGATGATCTCGCTGACCGAAGGGTCGCGCACCACCGACATGGTGGGCGCGGCCGGCCGATTCACCGTGTCCATCCTGAGCTCTCGTCAGGAAGCCGTCGCGCGCCATTTCGCGACGCGTGGCGGCGCACGGTACGAGTCGATCGAGTACGACGTCGGGGAGTTCGGACTGCCGATGATCAAGGACAGCCTGGTGCAGGCCGAGTGCGTGGTGGACAGTGCGCCCGTCGTCGGCGACCACACGGTGTTCTTCGGGCGGGTCGAGAATCTCCGGTTCCGTGAGGGCTCCGGGCTCGTGTTCAGTTCCGGGCGCTTCGGCGACTTCCACGACTTCGGTCACGACGAAATGCCCTGGCTGTTCTGAGGTGTCGTGGTCTGGGCGACAGAAGTTGCAGTGTGAGATCGAGGAAGGAGGTCGTCGTGTCTCCCGTGGAGATCGCCGATGTCGTGCGCGACCACGGCACTTCCCTTCTTCGGTCCGCTGTAGGGAGCGGACTACTCCCTACAGCACCTGGGACAGGAACTGTTGCAGGCGTTCGCTTTCGGGGGCGTCGAACAGCTTTTCCGGGGTGCCCGACTCGATGACCGTGCCGTGGTCCATGAAGACGACGTTGTCGGAAACTGTTCTCGCGAAACCCATTTCGTGGGTGACCACGATCATCGACATGCCGCCCGACGCCAGGTCGGCCATCAAGGCGAGCACGCCTTTGACGAGTTCGGGGTCGAGCGCCGACGTCGCCTCGTCGAAGAACATCACCTGCGGTTCCATCGCCAGCGCGCGGGCGATCGCCACGCGCTGCTGCTGACCGCCGGACAGGTTGCCCGGACGCGAATCCGCTTTGGCCGCAAGGCCGACGGCGTCGAGCTGCTTGATCGCCAGTTCCCGCGCCGCATCCTTCGACAGCCCGCGCAGCTTCCGCGGTCCGAGGGCGATGTTCTCCGCGACGGTGCGATGCGGAAACAGGTTGAAGTGCTGGAACACCATTCCGATGCGCTGGCGCAATTCGTCGGGGTTGTCCTTGAGCACCGACCGTCCGTCGACGACGATGTCGCCCCGATGCGGCTCATGGAGACGGTTGAGGACGCGCAGCAGCGTCGACTTGCCCGACCCCGACGGCCCGATCACGGTGGTCGTCTTGCCGGCGTCGACGGTGATGTCGACGCCGCGCAGCACCTGGTTGGGCCCGAAAGCCAAGTGGAGGTCGGTGCCTTGCAAGGAAACCGATTTGGTTGCCTGCTTTGTCAACGCGGTAGCCATGTGCGTCATCCCTTCTCGACGACGAGGTCGGCGTCGAGCGGTGCGATGGTCTCCCGCTTGCCGGTCCGCAGCCGCTTGTCGATGTAGTTGACGAGGTGCGTCAACGGAATGGTCAAGACCAGATACATCAGGCCGGCCGCGACGAGCGGCGACAGATTTCCAGTCTGCGCGTTGAGGTCCCGGCCGACCGCGAAGAGTTCACGCTGGGTCACGAGCAGTCCGAGGAAGTAGATCAACGACGAGTCCTTGATCAGCGCGATGAACTGATTCATCAAGGCGGGCAACACTCTTCGCACGCCCTGCGGGATGACGACCAACGCCATCGACTGCCGGTAGCTGAATCCGATGGCGCGCGACGCCTCGAGCTGTCCGGTGTCGACACTCTGAATGCCGGAGCGGAAGATCTCGCCGATGTAGGCGGCCGCCATCAACGCAAGGGCAACGGCGCCAAGCCAATACGGGTTGTTCCCGGTGAGATTCTTGACCACCGGCCCGACGCCGAGCCCGACGATCAGGATGATCACGACGGCGGGCAGGCCGCGGAAGATGTCGGTGTAGATCCGGGCGGGCCAACGCAGCCAGCGGGTACGCGAGATACCCGCGACGGCGAGCAGCAGACCACCGACGGTGCCCAGCACCCCCGACACCAGTGCGAGGATCAGCGTGTTCGGCAGACCGGTCTTGAGCAGATCGGGCAGCGCCTTGCGATAGAGCTCCCAATTGAAGAAGGTGTCACCGAGCTGCTGCAGCGTCGACTTGGGTGCCGCCGCCTGCTCAGTCTTGTGCTGCGCGTTGGCTTTTGCGATCGCGGCGAAATCGGCCAGCTGCGGCATCGGCGCGGCCTTCGAGCCGGGCTTCCAGCCGGCGGGCAACTGGCGCGGCACCCAGTCGGAGTACAGCTTGGCGTAGGTGCCGTCGGCGATCACCGCGTCGAGGCCGGAGTTCAGCGCGTCGATCAACGGCTGGTTGCCCTTGTTGACCGCCCAGCCGACGAAGTTGTTGACGCTGAACGTGTTCTGCACGATCGACGTCGCGTCGCCGGGCTTGATGGCACCTTCCGCCTGCTGCGACGGCGCGACCCAGGCGTCGATCTGCCCACTCTTGAGATTCGCGTAAGCCGTTGCGTAGTCGGGGAATTTCACCGCGGACAGATGCAGTGTGTTCTGCACGTAGTCGTCCTGGACGGTGCCCTGCACGACGCCGATACGTGTACCCGGTTTCAGATCGCCGAAGCCCTTGATACTTCCGCCGTTCGGGGCGACGAGCGAGAAGTAGCCGAAGTCGTAGCCGTTGGTGAAGCCGACCGTCTTGCGTCGATCGTCGGTGGTGGTGATCGACGACGACCCGACGTCGAATCGCTTTGTCGCGACCTGGGACAGCAAACCGGCGAACTCGGTCCCGGAGAACTCAACCTGCAGACCGAGTTTCGCGCAGACTGCCTTGAGCAACTCGTTGTCGAAGCCGGTGAACTTACCCGCGGAGTCGATGCAGATGCTCGGCGGCGCATCCGACAGCGTGCCGACCGACAGCTTGCCCGGCGTCAGCAGTCCGAGCGCGTTCTTGTCGATTTCGTTGAGCGGCTTGGTCGTCGGCGTCGTATACCGGTCTTCAGCCGCGCTGCCCGACGCCGCGTCGAGATTGGTCGGTGCCGCCGACGCGGATCCGACGCCGGGCGGCGCACACAGATCTGTGCTGGTGGCACTGTCGCTGCTCGATCCGCACCCGGCGAGGAGAATCGCGAGTACTGCGGCGAGAACAGCGAATACAGACAGTCGACGTCGCGCGCGAACCTGTGCGGGCGTCACCTGAAGTCGGGAAGGCACCCTAGAGACACTAACGGCAAGCGGCCGAAATGGCCGACTTTCGCTCACCCGTGCGTAAAAGCCAGAATAGCCGCGCAGCCGAAGCCGCCGACCAACCCGATGGTCGTGCCCCAGGTGATCCACCGCCACACGGCCTGCGTGCGCAGGTCCCAGAGTGTTCCTCCGAGTCCCACCGCGACGATGGCAATCGACGAGATCGCGGCGAGTTCGCTGAACGAGTCGATGAGTTCGAAGATGCCCACCATCACTCCGGCGGAGAATGCGGCCAATACGCCCGCGACAGTGAGCCCCAGAGCCCATGGAGTGGGCTCCGGGCGCCCCGGGTACCGCGCGAGTGGCAGACTCACGTTCGTCAGTGTGCGCCCTCGTCGCGGTGAGCGCGCCCGACGTCCACCGTGTTGTCGCCGGATCGTTGCGCGACCTTCACCCGAGCGGCTATCCCTGAGTCACTCGCACCCGCTCGTAGAACGAGATCGCCGCGGCGGTGGCCACATTCAGCGAGTCGGTGCCGCGACTCATCGGGATCCGAGCGCGAATATCGCTGGCGCGCATAGCCGTTTCACTCAGGCCCGGACCCTCGGCGCCGACCAGGAAGGCCACCCGCTGCGCCGCGACGGCCTGCGCCAGTGGCACCGCGGCCGGATCCGGGGTGAGGGAGATCGTCTGGAAACCGTTGTCGCTCAGAAGCTTCAGCTCCGCGGGCCAGTCCGGGAGCGCGGCGAACGGAACCAACAGGACATGCCCCATCGACACGCGCACACTCCGCCGATACAGCGGGTCGGCGGTGCCCGCCCCGAACAGGACCGCGTCGACGCCGAGTCCCGCAGCGTTACGGAAGATGCTGCCGATGTTCTCGTGATCGTTGACGCCTTCCAGAACCGCGACGGTGCGGGCATCGGCGATGATCGCGGCCGGATCAAGGCCCGCGGGGCGTCGGGCGACTCCGAGGACGCCGCGGTTGAGATGGAAACCCACGACGTCCGCCATCACGTCGGCGGTGGTCCGGTAGAACGGGACCGCGGCGGGATCGTCGGAGACCACCAGCCCGCCGTCGAGCCGGGACAACTCGCCCAATCGCTTGTCGACCCCGAGAAAGGCATGCGGTGCGAACCTCGACGCGATCATCCGTTGCGCCACAAGGACTCCCTCGGCGATGACCAGCCCCTTGCCGACACGCCCACCGGGCAGCGCGGGAAGGTCGGGACGTCGGTCCACCGAGTTGAGGTCGCGGAAGTCGTCGACGCGCGGATCGTCGGGGTCGGTGATGTCGACGACGGCGACAGCCAGCGGAGACGGGTTGGTCATCACGTGAGAATAATGGGTTGCCCGGCGCCTGCCGCGACCCAATAGTCTAGGAACCATGAGCGAGTTGAGCATGGACCGCGCCACCGACGCCGACTGGGACGACATCGCCACCGCCGACGCCCGCGCCTTCGGCATGACTGTTCCCATCGACGACATTGGCCGACAAGAACTTTCACCGCTGCTGCCGAACGACACTCTGCTCCTCGTGCGTGATCAGGCGATCGAATCGCATCCCCTGGTCGGGCTCAGCGCGTTCTATCGGATGCGGATCACTCCCCCGGGCGGCACGCCACAGCGCGCCGCGGGACTCACCTGGGTGTCGGTGGCGCCGACCCATCGGCGTCGCGGAATTCTGCGCACCATGCTCACCGAACTGTCGGCGCAGTGGCGCGCCGAAGGCTACGCGTTCGCGATCCTGACCGCGACCGAGGCGACGATCTACGAGCGGTTCGGGTTCGGCGTCGCGATGTTCGTCGACCGGGTGTCGATCCCCACCGGTGCGCAGTGGCGTTCACCGGCGACAACCCACGGCGAAGTGCACTACGCGTCGACAACCGAAGCCGCACAGACGATCCCGCAGATTCACCAACGTTGGGCCGCGCAGCATCCGGGCGCGATCACGCGCGATCCGGCGTGGTGGACGCCGATCTTCGCCGATCGACCGCCGGAGCGTCGGCCCGGGTACACGCAACTGTTCTACCTTCTGCACTCCGACGGATATGCGATGTACCGGATGAAGACCACCGACACGATCCCCGACGTCGACGTCGTCGAGGCCGTCGCCGTCACCGACGCGGCACACTCTGCCCTCTGGCGAGTGCTCACCAGTCTGGACCGTACCGGCTCGGTCCACGCCGAGCTGCCCGCGGACGACTCATTACCGTTGAAACTCAACAACTTTCGCGACGTACGTACCGTCGGTTCGGACGACACGGTGTGGGTCGCCATCCTCGACGTCGCGGCGGCACTGACTGCACGGCGCTATGCCGCCGATGTGGCTACGGTCCTCGACGTCGTCGACGACTTCGGTTCGGCCGGCGGCCGTTTCGCGTTGACGGTCAGCGACGGCGCGGCGTCGGTCAGCGACACCGACGCACCCGCCGATCTGTTCATGCCCATCGCCGCACTCGGCAGCCTGTACTTCGGCGGGCGGCGGGCGACGGAATTAGCACGGGCGGGCCGGATCAGCGGGACTGCCGAGGCGATTGCGGCGCTCGACGCCGCGCTGGCGACCGAGCGCCAGCCGGTCGCGGGGACGTTCTTCTAGACTCGCCCGAGCTAGCCACGTGGCGACTCTGTCCCGAAATGACCTGCGGCTACACCGGCGTAGAACAACAGATTTCGCGCGACGGTTTGTCTCGCGTTCCGACCGTGGTGACTACCTCCAGTCGTGACCCAGCAGGTGCGTCCGACGGTTGGGCTGTCCTGATCTGCATCGACTCAGCGAAATTCGTTGTCTCACCGTGGTTTCGACACGCTCGTCGCTAACGCTCCTCGCGGCTCAACCAGCGGAGAGTGCCCACCATCGGCGGATCAAGGCTCAACCAGCAGAGGGGGCCTACCGTCGGTGGATCCGGGCTGAGTGGCCCGCTGAGGCCGGGCAGAATGCTCTCACAGACCAGACATTTCTCACACCGGTTCACCACACGCCAGCCGCCGACGTCACCACGTCCGGCCACCGACCAACGATTCCCCAGCGATCGCGCACCGGGAATCACTCAGGCAGGGAGACTCGCCCTAGATCCCGGAACGGTGCGTCGCGGGCTTTCGCACCGCGCGGACCGGCCCTTGGTTGTCTTCGCCGGTGATGATCGCGTTGATGATGCCCACGGCCCGGCGCAGCGTTTCCCGGTCGTCGGGCGCGAGTTCGTCGAGACGGTCGCTCAACCATTCTTTGCGCGCGGCGAACTCCGCGGAGACCACCTCGACGCCGTCGGACGAGACGTTGACGATCGCCTGACGTCCGTCGGATGGATGAGGTTGACGCTCGACCATTCCGAGGTCGGCGAGAGAAGCGATGACTCGCGTCATCGACGGCGGCTGAACACGCTCTGCGGCCGCCAACGCGCCCGGCGACATCGGCCCCTCTTGATACAGGGTCGCCAGCGCCGACAGCTGCGTGAGGGATACCAAACCGCTGGTCCGCCGTCCGCGTAACCGCCGGGCGAACCGCACCACTGCCAGAGACAAGTCCCCGGCGAGGCTTCCATCGGGAATCACCTCAATACTGCTCAATGCTTCGTTCACTTGATTAGCGTAGATCAGCTTTCGACGAACGTTTCGGTAGTCGGCAGGTCGCGGTGAGAGTTCGTCCAAACGAACTACACGCAGGTCAGTGCAATAAATCTGATATCGGCCCGCGTGCGAAGTACAGAACGAAGACGATCGCGACCCCCCACAGCAGCGGATGCACGGAACGTCGGTTTCCCTTCGCCACGGCAAGAACCACCCAGCTGATGAAGCCGAGTCCGATGCCGTTGGCGATGGAGTAGGTGAACGGCATCGCGACGATCGTCAGGAACGCCGGCAACGCGTATTCGAATTTGGTGAAGTCGATGCTGCGCACCTGACCGATCATCAACGCACCGACCACGACCAGCGCGGGCGAGACCGCCTCCAGCGGCACGATCTCATACAGCGGCGTGAAGAACATCGCAATGAGAAACAGGCCGCCGGTGATCACGTTCGCGAAGCCCGTGCGGGCCCCCTCGGCGATGCCCGACGCGGACTCGACGAAAACCGTGTTCGACGACGCCGAGCCGACGCCGCCGACGATCGCGCCGGTGCCCTCGACCACCAGCGCCTTGCCGATACCGGGCAGGTTGCCCTTGTCGTCGGCCAACCCGCCTTCCTTGCCCAGGCCCGTCATCGTCCCCATCGCGTCGAAGAAATTCGACAGGACCAGCGCGAATACCAGCACCGACGCCGAGAGCACCCCGATCCGGGTGAACGCGCCGAACAGGTCGACATCGCCGAACAGACTCAGATCCGGTGCGCTGCCGAGAGATTTCGGCAGCTCCGGAACCGAGAGGCTCCACCCATGCGGGTTCTTGACGCTGGACCCGAGTCCGGTGACGGCTTGAATGATGATCGAGAGAACAGTCGTGATGACGATGCCGATCAGTAGTCCGCCGGGTACCCGCCGGACCATCAGCACACCCATCAGCAGGACGCCGAAGGCGAAGATCAGCGTCGGGTAGGTGGCGATCGAGTTGTTGATGCCCAGCTGTACGGGAACGGTGGTGTGCGCGGCGTCGGGGATGCGTTTGACGAAACCCGAATCGACGAAGCCGATGAAGGCGATGAAGCAGCCGATGCCCGCGGCGATCGCCGCCTTGAGTTCGTCGGGTACCGCGTTGAACACCGCAGTTCGGAAACCGGTGACGGCCAGCAGCACGATGATGATGCCGTCGACCACCACGAGTCCCATCGCCTCGGGCCAGGTCACCTGCGGCGCAACGGAAACCGCCAGCAGGCTGTTGATTCCCAAACCGGTTGCGATCGCGAAGGGATAGCGGGCGACGAGCCCGAACACGATGGTCATGACACCCGCGACCAGTGCGGTCACCGCGGCCACCTGCGCGAGCGGCAAGACATTGCCGAGGACGTCGGCGTTCTTCGGCTGACCGGGGATGCCGCCGATGATGATCGGGTTGAGCACGACGATGTAGGCCATCGTGAAGAACGTGACGACGCCGCCGCGCGCCTCACGAGCGAACGTCGACCCGCGTTCGGTGATCTTGAAGTATCGGTCGACCGCATTCACCGGACGGGTCGTCGCCTGCTGATCGGACTCCGCCGGTCGGGTGGGGTCGGTCTCCTGCTGGTCGCCTGCGTGCTGTTCTGCCACGAGAAGAAGTTAACCTGAAGTAATGAGCGACGCAGCAGATCAGGTCCCGCAACTGCCCGCCGCGCTGCGCGCGCCCGAGCCGGTGATCATCGTCGGGATGGTCGCTTGGCTGGTCGCCACCGTCGTCGTGTGGGTCAGCGGCATCGGCGACGAACGGCTGCTGCGGGTGTGTTGGGTCGGCTTGGCCGTCGGCGTTCTCGGCACCACGATCTTCCTCGTGCAGCGCGCGGGGGTGCGACGCGGGGCCAAGGGCGCCCAGGACGGACTGGGTTGACCCGCGCCCGTTTTTCACCTTTCGACGCCTCTTGGAGAATGAGAAATTCGGCGCAGCGGTGCCTAGCCGGAGTAGATTTGAGATTGTAAACAGCAGTTGTCTCTCATCTGAACGAGGCATGAACATGAACACAGCACTCGCCGAGCAATTGTTCACATCGCGAACCAACCTGTTGGTGGAACTTCAACGCGCACATGCCAATCCGGATCTGTGCGACGAGCTCGCCACCGTCTTGCAGTTGCACGTGCTCGGCATGCACACCGCCGACGCCGAGGTCCGCCCACATCTGCGAGTCGTCGAGAAGTACCGGATGCGCTCGGAGTGGAACCGGCTGTCGGCCGGCCGCGCCGCGGATCTGATCGCGCACCTCGCCGCACTCCCCTCACCGGACGACGCGACCATCGTCAACGACGGCGCGGCCTGCGATTCCCGATGCCGACTCGACCTGCTGATCGTCGTCGCACAGCTGGCGCTGGTCCGCGGCGACGCCCGGCCGTCGGACGCACAAATCCACATCCGCGACATCGTCGAGGATCTGCTGTCGAATTCGGCGGAGGCCATCCTCGCCGATCAGGTGGTGCGCGACGCATCGACCGACGCCTGGTGGTCGGGCGCCGACGTCGCCGACCTGGAACGGCTGAGGCGGGCGGTACGACCGCTCGTCGGCGATGCGACGGAACTCAGCGTCGGGTGAGCCTGCGCCAGGCCGCCACGCACAACACCACCCACAGCGCCCCGATGACCCAGCCGGCGAGCACGTCGGTCATCCAGTGCACGCCCAGGTAGACCCGGGTGCACCCCACCAGCACCGACAGCACCGGCGCCAGTGCCAGCACCCAGGCGTGTCGTCGTAACCACGCGCTGCAGTAGTAGGCGCTGACCGCGAACAGCCCGAAGCAGATCGCGGTCATCATCGCGTGACCCGACGGAAACGAATTGCTGTCGATCTTCAGCAGCCGGTCGGCGACGGGCGGCCGCTCCCGGCCGAAGACGTCTTTGAGGGCCACCATCAGCACATACCCGGACACCGATCCCACTCCCACGAGCACGGCCGTCGAACAGCGCCGGGTGGCGGCCAGCGCGAGCACGACGACCAGCGTGAGGACGGTCAGCACGATCGTCGTGCCGAGCAGTGTGAGGACCCGGGCCACCGATATCCAGGGTTCACCGCGGTGCTGTGTCACCCAGCGGTAGACGTCGACGTCGGGGCCGGTCTGCCCCATTCGCAGCGCGGTGTCCACAACGGTCAAGTCGCCTCCAAGTGAAATTCAAGGTCCTCGCGGAAGCCTAACCGTGCGGCAATCGAACGAACGCCGCCGACACCGCATTGGCACCGACGCCGACCGACACCGAGGACCGCCATGACCACCACCGCACACCGCGTCCAACTGATGCTGCCCGGCCAGGCCGCCGCTCCCGACGGCCCCGTCGATCCGTTCATGATGTACCTGATGCATCACGCCTTCCGACGCGACCTGGACAGTTTCAGCAAGGCGGTAGCCCAGACCCCCCTCGACGACCGTGCGACGTGGCAGGCGCTGGAGCAGCGCTGGATCGCGTTCTCCGAGGCGCTGCACCATCACCACAGCGCCGAAGACGCGGTCCTGTGGCCGCACCTAATCGACCACACGCCGCCCGCGCAAGCCGCGGTCCTGCACGCGATGTCGGCCGAGCACAGCGAGATCGATCCGCTACTCGATGCCTGCGGAACGGGATTCGCACAGTTGGCCCATGGTCCGGACGGCGCCGCCCGAGAGCGCCTGACGAGCGTCGTGGCCGCGACCCGGGATTGTCTGTCGGAGCATCTGGCACACGAGGAGACCGGCGCGATGGCCCTTGTGCAGGACTCCCTGACCCACGAGCAATGGCTCGCGCTGGAGAAACAGTTCAGCACCGGCGTGAAGCCCACCGCGATCTTCGTGATGGTGCCCTGGTTGCTCAAGGGCCTCGACGCCGACGACCGGAAGGCCGCGCTGGCCCGCGTGCCGTTCGTGATGACGGTGATCGCGACGGCGATGCAGCCGTGGTTCACACGCGCGGAGCGCCGCGCCTTCCGCTACGGCGACGCATGAACTCTCAGAATCCGAACTCGGTGCGGACTCTCTCAAACCAGCTTCGCACCAAGGGAATTCGCCATTCATCCATGAGCTCCAGCGCGGCGCCGGCGTGGCGTGCGGCGCGTTGCGGATCACCCAGCGCGGCGGCCGCGAAGGCGAGGTAGGCGTCGACCGGGCCGGACGCGGTACTCGATCCCGATACCGCACACTGGCCGGCGATCGGAGTCAGGAGCTCGTATGCCTGCGCGGCGAGTGCGGGATCATCGAGGTAGAGCGCGACTTCAGCGGCCGACGCCCACTCGAGCGACGAGAACCACTGCGCCGGAAGGAGCACGACGCCGCGTTCGGCGAGGATCGCCCGCGCCTCGTCGAGTCGTCCGACCCGCGTGAAATAGACTGCGACAGAACAGGTGTTGGGGATCCGCCAGATGGCCTGGCCGGCCAGGCCGTCGAGCATCCCGTCGAGGGTGCCGGCCCACAGGCTCACCGACGCGACCGCTCCGACGATGGCGTCGGTGCCCTGCTCGAACGGAAACCGGTCGACGAGTTCGCGCACCTGCGCGACAAGCCGCCACGCCGCGTCGATCTCACCGCGCTGCGCCAGCCAGGTCGCCTCCATAGCGTCGAGGACCAGCCGCGGAAAGGGTTGGCGCAGTTGCACCGACAGTGCACGCGCCCGCCGGTGGGCGGCGGCCATCGCATCGACGCGGCCGAGCTCACCGCAGATGATGGCTTCGGTCACCTTGGCCTGCATGAGCCCGGCGTCGTCGCCGAGACGCTGTGCCAGCTCGACGGCGCGATTGATCAGTACGAGTCGCCGCGACACCCCATACGGCGTCCACAGCGCCAATTGGGCGCGCAGCGCGACCTGCAGCGACAATGCGTCGTCACCGAGGCGATCCGCCATCGCCTGGGCATCCTCGACGAGCCCCTCGCGTTCGGATTCATTTGCGTCGTAATAGGTTTCGGTGGCCAGCGCCAGCATCGCCTCGACGCGCAGCGCCGAATCGCCCGCGGGCAGCCGGTCGAGGGCCGTGCGTAGGCCGTTGACCGTGGTGGGAGTCGTGGCACCGTGACTGACTGAGAACCACGTCGCCCCACGGGAGGGCAGGACGGCGGCCTGGGCGAGGCGCTGCGGGTCGTCCATTGCGGCCGCGACATCGATGGCCTGAGCCACCGACTCGGTGGCCGCGGCCCAATCGCCAAGCTGCCGTTGGGATTCGGCGAGATCGAGCAGAACGTCGTAGCGATCGGCCGGTTCCGAACGCGGATCAGCGACGAGGATGCCGAGCGCCGCGCGGCGATAGCCGACGCTGTCTTCGTGGGCGAAGAGGCCGTCGGCGACCTCGGCCGCGCGCACGGCAGCACGCCACGCCTGCGCGGTGTGCGCGGGCCCGGCGGCCAGCCAGTGGCGGGCTATCTCCGACGGCTCGGCCGCGGCGTCGTCGAGGATCTGCGCTATGCGGGCGTGGCGTCGGGCACGTCGCGTCGCCGGCTGCTCGGCATAGGCGACGTCGCGCACGAGTGCGTGAAAGAACAGATATTGCTCGACGCCGACCTCGCGGAGGAGTCCGAGCGCACAGAGGGGTTCGATGATGTCGAGAGTCTCGTCCGCGCTCAGATCGACCGCGGCGGCGAGGGTTTCCAGATCGAAGTCGCGTCCGATCACCGCTGCCGTGCGGAGCACCTGCGCAGCGGTGTCCGGCAGCCGGCCGAGTCGGCGTCGAATCACCTCGCCTACCGCGGTGGGTGGGTCGTCGGAGGTCAAAACCTTTGTCAGATCACCGGATTGGTCGGCGAGGCGCGCGTACTCACTGACGAAGAACGGGTTCCCGTCGGTGCGCCGTGCCAGCAGGTCGGCCTGATAGCCGGTGGGGTGCAGGCGAGTCACCGCGGCGACCATCGTCGCGATACCGGTCGGGGTGAGCCCGGCCGGCGTGAGCCGATCCGCGTGGCGACGACCAAGCGCCTCGGACAGTTCCGCGAGCGCACCGGTGGGTTCGGGGGCCGACCGCCAGGTGAGCACGACCATCAGCCGGTCCGTCTCACAACTGTCCGCGAGCAACGTCAGTACCCGCAGCGACGACGAGTCGGCCCAATGGAGGTCGTCGAGAACGACGAGCAACGGCGTCGTCGAGGCGAGGGAACGAAGTTCGTCGACGATGTGGTGGCGCAGCGAGAACGCGTCGTCGCCGTGCACGCCCGGGCTGCCGAGTTGATCGAGGATCTGCCGCCACGGCCACAATGCCGGCGCACCCTCGTCCTGGGAGCAGCGCGCTATGGCGACTCGCCCACTGGCGGCGAGCCGCGCGGCCTCGATTCCGATGCGCGACTTGCCGATTCCCGGTTCGCCGGTGATCACCACGAATTGTGTTGCGCCACTGACACTTCGGTCCCATGCATCAGACAGGGTCGTCAGCTCCGCCGACCGTTCGACGGTGGGCCACAGCAGGGTGGGGAGTCCCTGCCGCGTGGGTTGCGGAGTTGGCTGGGAAACCGGCGGCGGCGCAGCGACACCGGTCAGCGATTCGGTACGGCGTTGCTGCAGTAGCGCCGGATCCTGGGTGAGGATGCGTCGGGTGAGTTCGGCGATGTCGGGACTCGGCTCGATTCCGAGTTCTGCGTCGAGCAACCCGCGAAGGTCGCGCAGCCCGGCCAACGCGTCGGCTTGCCTGCCCGAGCGGACCAGCGCCGTCGCACGCAGGCCCCACAGGTTCTCGCGAAGGGGATGGTCGGCGATCAGCGCATCCAGAGCGGTCACCGCCTCGTGGTGATCACCTTGCGCCAGAAGGAGTTCCGCGCGCGACTGACCGGCGAGGACACGCAGCTCGACGAGCCTGTTGCGTTGGGCGGCGATGTGCGGACCGTCGGGCAGATCGGCATACGGTTCGCCGCGCCACAATGCGGTCGCGGTGTCGAGGTCGGCGATCAGTGTGGCTGAGTCGGCGTCGGCGAGCGCATCGGATCGGTCGAGTGCGGCGCCCACGCGGGCGACGACGTCGGCGAACCGCTCGGCGTCGACCGCGTTGCGCTCGATCGCGAGCCGGTAGCCCGGAGCCTGAGTGAGCAGAACACGCGCCTGTTCCCGACGGCCGCGGTTCGGCTCGAGGACCCGGCGCAGCCCGGAGATGTATGCGTGCAGTGTGGAAAGCACTGAAGCAGGCGGGTTTTCACCCCACATGATGTCGATGAGGGCGTCGACCGACACCGCATGCGGCACATGCGCGACGAGCGCGGCGATCAGCGCACGCTGCTTGGGCGTGCCGAGATCCATCACCTCGCCCGAGTCGGTGCGGACCTCCAGCGGCCCGAGAACTCCGAAGTCCACGTCGGTGATGGTAACGGTTACGTCGGCGATGGCGGCGCCGAAATCCGATCACCACACCGCTGTCGTCGAGGAACGACGCTGGGGCGATTCCAGCTTGCACTGCGGTAACCCGCTGGCACTGCGCTTCTCGAGTCGCCACTTCGGTAA
Organism: Gordonia asplenii; assembly: GCF_012933505.1. GTDB lineage: Bacteria > Actinomycetota > Actinomycetes > Mycobacteriales > Mycobacteriaceae > Gordonia > Gordonia asplenii. The sequence goes on along the minus strand of NZ_JABBNB010000008.1, from coordinate 157,621 downwards.
CCCTGAACACTGCGGTAACCAGCGCAGTCGGAAATGGTTACCGCAGTTGCGAATTGACTACCGCCGTTCGACATGATTACCGCAGTCGGAGGTGGCGTCGTCGGGTCACCAGACCCCTCATTACGCCGAAGCTCGTCTACTTCGACTCGGCACTCGGGGAGCGGGGTGGGCGCCACGACGTCTTGGTCCCCAGCTGGTCTCTCGGCTCACCAGCCCCCTCGTTACACCGAAGCTCGTTCCTCGCTTCGGCACTCGGGGAGCGGGCCTCGCTTCGGCACTCGGGGAGCGGGTGGGCGCGGGCCTCGCTTCGGCGCTCGGGAGCGGGGTGGGCGCGGGCCTCGCTTCGGCACTCGGGGAGCGACGGGTGGGTACGTTCCTCGCCTCGGCACTCGGCCTGGTTCCACCGATGGCAGGCCCCTCCGCTGGTTGAGCCGGTCCGAGGCGCTAGCCGAGGTCCGTGTCGAAACCACGGTGACACAATAGATTTCGCACGAACCCTCATCTCGCGGTCCTACCGTGTGACCATCTTCGGCCGTGCACCCAACAGGTGCATTCGACGGTCGCGCTGATGTCGCCGTCCTGGTCTGCCTCGACTCGCCGAAATCTGTTGTCTCGCCATGGTTTCGACACGCTCGTCGCTAACGCTCCTCACGGCTCAACCAGCGGAGGGGCCTGCGATCGGTGGATCCAGGCTCGGGGAGCGGGGTGGGTGCGCCACGACGTCTCGTTCCCCAGCTGGTCTCTCGGCTCACCAGACCCCTCGTTACACCGAAGCTCGTTCCTCGCTTCGGCACTCGGGGAGCGGGTGGGTGCGCCACGACGTCTCGGCACTCGGGGAGCGCCACGCCCTCTCGCCCTACTTCGCCAGGGCTCGGCCGATCACCAGGCGCTGGATCTGGTTGGTCCCTTCGAAGATCTGGGTGATCTTGGCTTCGCGCATGAGTCGTTCCACGCGGAAGTCGCGGGTGTAGCCGTATCCGCCGAGGACCTGTACGGCGTCGGTGGTCACCTTCATGGCGGCGTCGGTGGCGACGAGTTTCGCGGTGGCCGCGGCGCGTGAGTAGTCCAGTCCCGCGTCGCGGCGTCGGGCGGCGTCGAGATAGGTGGCGCGCGCGGAGTCGACCGCGGCCGCCATGTCGGCCAGCAGGAAGCTCAGACCCTGGTGGTCGATGATCTTGCGGCCGAACGCTTCGCGCTCCTTGGCGTAGGCGACCGCCTCGTCGAGCGCGGACTGCGCGATGCCGGTGGCGACGGCGGCGATGCCGAGGCGGCCGGAGTCCAAGGCGGAGAAGGCGATTCGCAGCCCCTCCCCCTCCGCGCCGAGGCGGCGATCCGCGGGAACGAATGCGGAGTCGTAGGTGGCCGACGTCGTGGGGACGGCGTGCAGGCCCATCTTCTCCTCGGGCTTGCCGAAGGACAGGCCCTCGGTGTCGCGGGCGACGAGGAAGCAGGAGATGCCCTTGGATCCTTCGCCGGTACGCGCGAAGAGGTTGTAGTGGTCGGCGATGCCGCCGTGAGTGATCCACGCCTTGGCCCCGTTGACGATGTAGCCGCCATCGGTCGGGGTGGCTTTGCAGGCGACGGCCGCCGCGTCGGATCCGGCCTGCGGTTCAGACAGACTGTAGGCGCCGATCAGCTTGCCGTTCAGCATGTCCGGCAGCCAACGCTTCTTCTGCTCGTCGGTGCCGAAGTAGAACAGCGGGTGGCAGGCGAGACCGTGGACGCTCACGGCGACGGCGACAGCCGCCCAGCGTGCGGCCAGCTCTTCGAGGACCTGCAGATATACCTCGTACGGCTGCCCGCCGCCGTCCCACTCCTCCGGGTATGGGAGCCCGAGCAGACCGGCCGCGCCGAGCTCGGCGAACAGTCCCTGCGGGTAAGTCTCCGACTTCTCGTGCGCGTCGACGATGGGAGCCATCCGCTTGTCGGCGATGTCGCGAGTCAGTTCGATCAGCGCGTGCGCTTCGTCATTGGGGAGCAAGCGATCGACGGGCATGTGATTCGGCCTCCGGTTAGTTCATATTAACTAGGATGTCATAGTAATGGGCCCGCCGAGATGTGTCACTCCTTCATCGTCGACCCACCATGTGACGCCAAACACGTTCACCGCGCCGTCGATGCGCACCGAAACCCGCAGAGCGTCGTGCAAGCGCACCTCGCGGCGCGGAATCTCCGCGCCGCGTTGCGCGAGAAACGCGAGCGCCTCGGTACTCGACGCCCACGTCGACGCCGCACCCGGTTCGACGACCTCGACGTCGAGCGCCTCCGACGCCAACCGCAGATCCAGCGCGTCGGCGACGGCTTCGGCCCTACCCCGCTCGATCGGTATGCCGACGACGACGGCGACCGACGGATCGATGACCTGCAACAGCCACGGCCGGTCCACCACGATCGCGTCCTCCCCGACGACGGACCCGTCGAACGCGCGTGCCCGGAACGGATACGGGAGGTCGGCGAGGTCGGCGTCGACGACGATTCCTCGCGAAAAAGCCTGTGCCAGTGCCGAATAGGTCGTGGCCGCACTGCCCGGGGTGACCGTTCGCCGATCGTCGCCGAGACCGTCGACGATGGCGGCGCCGGTGATCGCGGACCGGATCGGCAGCCCGCCGAGCGACTCGGCGAACACGTCGGCGTCGGGATGGTCGAGCGGATCGAGGATTCCCTCGAGTTCGACCGAGCGCGGGGCACGCCAGGCGGCGAGGGGTCTGCCGTCGACCTCCGCGAAGTTCCGCAGCCACCAACAGGTATAGCCCTCGGGATCGTCGAGGATCGCTCGGATGTCTGAGTCGGCGGCCAACAACGACAGCGCCTGCGGCCACCGATCGTCGGCGACGAGGTCGAGGTCGCGCACCGCCCAGAGCTCACCGGACCACTCGCCCACCGACTCCCACCACTGCTGTTCGTCGGGCAGGTCGTGGTCGGGTCCGGTCGGCAGGTCGTCGTGCAGCAGGGTGAAGCCCCAACCGGCACCGAGCCGGCGCAGGGTGTCGACACCCCACTGCTCGACGACGTCGGCGTCGACGAGGCCGAACGGTGAATCGTCGATGAGCACCCCGGCGAGCGGACTGCCCGGCAACAGCAGTTCGTCGGCGCGTGCGAGCTCACCGTCGGAATCGCGGATCAACAAGGCTGCCAACCACTTCGGCACATCGGCGTCGACGTCGCGGCCGATCAGCCCGAGGACCTCCGTTGCCAGAGCGTCGACGACGTCGTCCCCGTCGAGGTCATCGAGAGCATCCTCGGATGCCTCGACGGCCGCCCGTAGCGTGTCGGCCGCCAACATCTGCGACACCGAAACCGGCTCCGCCCCAAGACGTTCCAGCAGCGGATGCACGGCTTCCGGCGCGACGGTCGGCAGCCAGCTGACACCGGCGACGCCCGGCGACGGCAGATAGAGCCCGCGCGCACCGTAGTTGAGGCGGCCGTCGGCGCGCGGAACGGGCAGTGCGCCGAGCTCTTCCACGTCGTGGCCGGACGACACATAGGGTGACAGCGCGTCGTAGAGCCGCGCCCACCACCGCGGCGGCTGTTGAACCGAGGCGAGCGCCGACGCCAGTTCGGCCAAGGTGATCTCGGTGGCCCCGACGCTGCGCAGGCGCGCCAGGGCGGGCGTCTCGGAGAGATCGGCGACGACGAGATCGGCCAGCACTTCACCGACCAGATTCGCGAGATCCGCCGATGCGTCAGCGAAAACCTGTGCGGCGCAGCCGGATACCTCTGCGTCCTCTTGGTCGGCGACGTACGCGCGGGGCAGCCATCGCTCCTCGCGCAGCCGCCGGACCACCGCGTCGCGCAAGGTCGCGTCGACGTCGTTGCGCGCCAGCCCGGGCGGTGGCACCAGCGCGGCACGGTGCGCCGCGGGCAGCGCGCGAACGAGCTCGACGTAGCCGGCCGCGGCGACGGCGACGTCGGCGCCCGGATACAGGCCACGACGGTCCGGGGTCACCGCGACCGAGGCGATACACCGTGCGGGAAGCGACAATTCGATGTCGGTCTCGGTGGGCGCGCGCAGAAAGTCGCGACGGTAGGGATGCGGCGCGTCGTCGACCATTTCGACGAGCCACCGTGTTCCCGGCCCGTCGCCCGTCGGCGTCGACGTTGCCGAACGCCACCGACGGTGCGATCCGCCGGGCCCGTCGAGCACAACGTCGTCGACGCCGGGCCCGACGCTGATCCGGCTCCGGGTGGTGCGCTGCGAATCGATCGAGATCTCCTGCAGTGCAGTGAGTTCCAGCAGCAAGTCGGCCACGCTGTCCGACATCGCGGTCAGCAGGGCCGCCGCATCGACGTCCGCGCGCAGATGCAGGACGACCGCGGTGTCGAAACCGTCGGGCGGCGGTGTGTCGATGGGCCAGGCGATCCGCAGCAGCGGCGCCTCCGCGGCGTCGGCCAGGGCCGCCGCGCGCGGCTTGTCGAAGACCAACGAGCCTGTGACAGAAAGGATCTCGACTCGATCCGCGACGGTTGCGACGGTGGAGAAGCCGACCCCGAAGCGTCCCACGACGGCGGCCGGGTCGTCGTGGTCGCCGTGTTTGGCCGAGACGCGAACCGCCAGCAGCGACCGGACGCCGTCCACGCTCAGCCCGGCGCCGGTGTTGGCGACGATGAGCGCGCGGTCGTCGAGCCAGATGCTCAGGCGCCCTTCGGTTCCCGCTAGTGTTGCGGCGTCGGCCGCGTTGGCGGCGAGCTCGATCAGCAGCCGATCCCGGTAGCCGATCGCAGCCAGATCATGCTCGGTGGCGAGGTCTTCGGACAGCCGGGTCGGCGACGCCTGCCACGCGGCCAGCGTCGAATCCCGCAGCGCGGCAAGGCCGAACGTGTCGGCGGACACGCCGGGGCGGGCGGTCAGGCGCCGGTCGTGGCGTCGGCGACGATCTCTACCACGCCGTCGTCGTAGGCGTCGAAGGCCGGCGAACCATCGCCGGACGGCGCGGGGACGTCGGAGTGTGCGCCGCAACCGTATTCGGCCGAGACGATCCGGCCGTCGGCGGCGTACTCGTTGGTGCACGCACCGAACGCGGCGCGCAGCGAGCCGGCCAGCGGCGCGTAGAAGCCGCAGCTGGCGCACTGGTGACGGGCGGCCAGCGCCATCTCCGAGCGCGGCCCGAAGTCGCCGTCGAACCAGCGCTGCGCGGTGTCGGCGCGGCCCTGCGCCGACAGCACGCGCTTGCGACCCAGGCCGAGCTCGCCTGCGACCGAGGCGATGTCGTCGGGGTCGACCTGCTCGGATTCGAACCGGAACTCGTCGCCGGTGTCGATCTGATTCGGTACCAGACGCGGGTCGTCGGCCGGTGCGGCCAGCAGATCACCGGGCGACAGATCGCCGGAGCGCACCCGCTCGGACCAGGGCACCCAGCTCGGGGCGAGGAGCGCGCCGTTGCTCGGTAGCAGCGCCACCTCGCTGACGGTGACGTCGTCGGAGTCCGGCGCACCGGCGACCACGACGCACCACTGCCACCCGTGATATCCGGGGACGTCGGCGGCGAAATAGTGCGCGACGGCGCAGTCGCCCTCGACCGTGGACGCGACGTGCTTGCCCGGATATTGGCCGTCGGCGATCAGCGCGTCACGCGCGACCTCGACGGCAGCGCTCAACCGGTCATTCTCCAGCACAGAACTCACGCCTTCCAGTGTGCAATATCGGCCCGCGAAAGGCACATCGCACCCGATTTCCGGGTTCGGCGGCCGTCGGCTGGCGGGGCGACTCCGGGTTGTCAGTCCGATAGGGAACAATTGATCCTTGTGAACGCACGCAACGGGCGAGAGGAGCCCACTCAGCATCCGGGGACGGCGAACTACCCGCCCGACGCCCCGACGCGTGCCACCCGCGGACGTCGCCGCACCCCCGATCAGGATGCGGCAAGCCGCCGCCCGACCGACCGAAGCGCCTATCGCACACCACGTACACACAATCCGCACCTGCCGCCGCTCGACGATTCGTCCACCGATCAGATCCACTCGACGCGGGCGATGCCCAGTACGGCCGAACACCCCGCAGCGCCGAGCCCCAAGAAGAAGGTCACCGTCACCCGCGTCGCCGCCGCTCGCGGTCGGGAACTGACCAACCGCGGCATCGGCAAGATCCACCAGGCCGTCACGGCGGACGGCGCCGACCGATCCGGGCTCGCCGCGCTCACCCTGCCGGTGATCGCCAACGCCGCCGTCGACGCCGCGATGACCGTCGCGCTGGCCAATACGCTGTTCTTCGCCGCGGCGACCGGCGAGTCCAAGACCAGCGTCGGGCTGTATCTGCTGCTGACGATCGCGCCGTTCGCGCTCATCGCGCCGTTGATCGGGCCGTTGCTGGACAAACTGCAGCACGGTCGTCGGATCGCGATGGCCGCGACGTTCGGCGTCCGCGTGGTGCTGGCGCTGCTGATCATCTCCAACTACACCTGGGACGCGGCGGGCGGTCAGGTCTCCTACGACCCGTGGGTGCTCTATCCGTGCGCGCTGGGTCTGCTGGTCCTGTCCAAATCGTTCGGAGTGCTGAAGTCGGCGGTCACCCCGCGCGTCCTGCCGCCCAGCATCGACCTGGTTCGGGTCAACTCCCGGCTGACCACTTTCGGCCTGGTAGGCGGCACGCTGATCGGCGGCGCCGTCGCCGGACTCTTCGAATTGCTACTCGCCAAGGCCCTGCCCATTCACCTGCCGGGCGCGCTGCTCTGGCTCGCCGTGGTGGCCTGCGCGGGCGCCTACCTGTGCATGCGGATCCCCAAGTGGGTGGAGAGCACCGCGGGCGAGATCCCGACGACGATCACCTATCACGGCGAGCCCGCCGCGCCGACTCCGCGCGACGACGAATCCGCTTCCGGCACCGGCCGGGCCCGTACCGCAGCCAACACGCTCGCGCAGAAGATGCGTCAGCCGTTGGGCCGCAAGGTGGTCGCGGGACTCTGGGGCAACGGCACCATTCGCATCCTCACCGGATTCCTGACCCTGTTCATCGCCTTCTACGCCAAGTCGAACCAGACCGGGGCGTCGAGCTGGCAGCAGCTGTTGATGCTGGGTGCGGTGGGCGGCGCGGCCGGCGTCGGAAACCTCATCGGCAACGGCATCGGAACGCGTCTGCAACTGAAGAATCCGCCTGCCATCGTCGTATGGGCGACGGCGTCGTGCTTCGTGGTCAGTGCCCTGGCCGCCGTCTTCGGCAGCGTCGTCGTCGCCGCCGTGGCCGCACTGGTGGCGTCGGGAACCAGTGCCATCGGCAAGGTCTGTCTGGATTCGTCGATCCAGACCGACCTGCCCGAAGAGTCGCGCGCATCGGCGTTCGGACGGTCGGAGACCGTTCTCCAGCTGTCCTGGGTGCTCGGCGCCTCGCTCGGGGTACTGCTGCCGCCCAATCTGCGGATCGGATTCGGCGTGGTCGCGGCACTGCTCGCGATCGGGTTGCTGCAGACCATCCTGACGACTCGCGGCGGCACCATCATCCCCGGATTCGGCGGCAACCGCCCCGACATCGCACAGCCCTCGGGCGCCATCCCTGTTCCGCCGGACATGCAGCGTACGCGTGCACAGAGAGGCGCGCCCCCACCGTCGAGACGCCCGACGTCGACCTACGGCAGCCCGACGTCGGCGCCGACGCGCGCCCACCAGCCCCCAGACCAACCGCCGCATCGAGGACGCTAAGTGAATTTCACCGCAGCCGAACGCAAAACACTCGCCATCATCGGAGTGCTCATCCTTCTGTTCGGAGCGATCGTCGGCGGTGCCGCAGCCGTCGCGGCCCACGCGACCGACTCCGACGACGATCACCTGCCATATGTGCAGGTCGCCGTCGGGGACAAGCTGACGCGGGTGTATCCCCTGCAGTGGTGCGACCCACTGATGCGCGAGTGTCAGCGGGAGCCGCGCAGCGTCGGCTACGCGCCGGTCAGCGTCGGACAGACCGCGCTGATCTCGGTATCCAAGGAGATCGCGCAAGCACCGTGGGCGCTGCTCGCGCAGTACTACACGCCGCGCGGCGCCGAACTGGCCGAGCACGTCTACTTGAGCAACTCGCAGTACACCGTCGCGCTGGCGTCCACCCGGGAACGCACCCTGGTCAACATCGAGATCCATGCCGCGTCAGCGGTGGAGACTCCGCAGGGTATTCCGTCTCGCGGAGTGCTGGCCGCCGACACCACGCCCAAGAAGGAGGCCGCCGAGCGGTAGTCCGCTCGACGGCCCTCGTCGGGTCGGTTCGACGTGTCAGGCGTCGAGCTCGCGAGCGACGGCCCGCACGACCTCGGAGATCCGCTGCGCGGTCTTGCGGTCGGGGTAGCGGCCCTGGCGCAGGTCGGGCTGCACTTTGCTTTCCAGCAGCGTGATGAGGTCGGCGACCATGCCGTGCAGTTCGTCGGGCGAGTGCCGCTTGGCCGCGGCTTCCTTGCGCGCCGCCTCACGTCCGTTCTTCACGACGCTCGGCGCGGATTCGAGAACCTTGACGGAGAGCGCCTGCGGGCCGCGGCGCCCCGCGGCCATGCCGAACTCGACGCGCTGGCCGGGCTTGAGCCCGGCGACGCCGTCGGGCAACGCCGAGGAGCGGACATAGACGTCCTCGCCGTCCTGCTGCGACAAGAAGCCGAAGCCCTTGTCCGTGTCGTACCACTTCACCTTGCCGGTAGGCACTGTGCTCACCCTTAATCTGTGCTTGATCATTCCCGCAGCGCATTGGTCTGCGAGACCTTCACGACAAACGCGCCTTGGCCCATGGCGATGAGCGCAGGCGCGTTTGTTGTCGAACCAGTCTATCCAATATCGGGCGGCGAGGTCACGCCGGTTTCGGCGTCGGACATCTCACACGCCAATGACGGTCTCCGGGTGCATTAACGTTGATTTCATGCGTTCACCGGGGTCCAACCGACTGCTGCAGTTCTCCGTCGTGCTCTTCGCGATCGGGCTGATAGCACTGATCGCGCTGTTCGTGACGCCGATCGTCGACGACGGCCAGACCGCACCGACACTCGTCTACGTCCTGACCATGTGCGCACCGCTGGGATTTGTGATCGCGGTGATCTCAACTGTCGTCTCCGGGCGCACGCCGAAATCGACCGATAGGAAATGACGCCAGGAATGACCGAGAATTCCACGCACCTGTCCCTCGCCCCGACTACCGATGGAAGCAGCCTGCGCCAGGCGTACAGCGCATTCCCCTCCGGCGTGGTCGCGGTGTGTCGCCGTCTCGACGGGGAACCGGTCGGCATGGCGGCGAGCGCGTTCAGCACGGTGTCCCTCGATCCGCCGCTGGTCTCGCTATGCGTGCAGAACACCTCGACCACCTGGCCTCGGCTGCGCGGTACGGGTTCGATCGGGGTGAGTGTGTTCTCCAGCGAACAGGCGGTGCTGTGTCGCCAGCTCGCCGGCCCCGCGGACAAGCGCTTCGACGGCATCACGCCGCTGCACGCCGGCGACGAGGCGATCTTCATTCCCGGCGCCGCGGCGTCGTTGTCGTGCAGCCTCTACAACGAGATCCCCGCGGGCGACCACACCATCGTGCTGTTGCGGATCGACGCGCTGCACGCCGACCCCGGCGTCGAACCGCTCGTATTCCACGCGAGCACCTTCCGGCTGCTCGAAGCGCGCAACGTCGGCGCAGACGGCGACTGAGCGCTGTGATTTTCCTCACATAACGGATCAATAACGGAACGGATACGAACCGAGTATCGGTGTCGTGAACAGGTACGACGTTCAGCCGACAGCGGAACCTGAGAAACACCCCATAAAACCAGATGTGCGGTAAGGGTGATCCCCGAGCCCGAAACCCGTAGGGTTCATAGCGACCACCAGCCAGGTCGTCGCCCAAACCGAAAATCGAATCAGCTGGCCGCGCCGAGCCTTGTTCCGCCAGCTGGGTCGCACAACTGCAATTCAGGAACAAGGACGGGGGACCCATTCTCCCCTGAGACCCGGGTCTTCGAGTATCGGACGGATAACGCCGCCGATAGGAGAAGATCCTTGGGGTGTAGCTCCACAGACGACTCCGCGTCGCGAGTGGGGCCGGGCAACCTCTCGCTCGAACCCGACAGCTGACTTCGTAGGCGCGTGGAGAGAGGAATACCACCATGTCCGGACGTCACCGCAAAGCGACTTCCACCCCGACCACCAAGACCTTCGCGAAGGTCGCCCTCACCGGCGCCGTCCTCGGCGGCGGCGCGGCCCTGCTCAGTGCGGGCAACGCGAACGCGGCGACCGATTCCGAATGGAACCAGGTCGCCGCCTGCGAGTCGGGCGGCAACTGGGCCATCAACACCGGTAACGGCTACCAGGGCGGACTGCAGTTCAGCCCCGGCACCTGGGCCGCGCACGGCGGCACCCAGTACGCGCCCACCGCCGACCAGGCCACTCGTGACCAGCAGATCGCCATCGCCGAGCGGGTCCTCGCGACCCAGGGCAAGGGCGCCTGGCCGGTATGCGGTGCCGGACTCTCCGGCTCGACGCCGCGCACCGCCCCGACGTCGCTGCCGCGCCTGAGCCCGAATCTCGACAAGATTCTGCCCGACGTCCCGCTGAAGGCCGCGCCGCGCGCCAAGAACACCAAAGAGGTCGCCGCGCAGGTCGACGCCGCGATGAAGAAGACCCCGGTGAACCCGGCTCTCAAGAACCTGTGGGACGCGGCCAAGGCCAGCGGCTACCAGCTCAACCAGGGTCAGCTCGACATGTACAACGCGAACAAGGGCATGCTCCCACTGCCGTGATCGGCTAGCGCGCAGCACGCACGCAACGGGCCCCGGCGAGGTTTTCACCTCGTACCGGGGCCCGTTTGCGTGATGTCGGGTGGAGCGCGTCGGACCTACTTGTTGATGACGGTCTTGGACTGCACGAACGGCAGATCCTCGACCGGAAGCGGGAACTCGGTGCTCCCGAACGGCGACAACGCGCCGCAGACGTTGGCGGCGAATTCCGATACGGCGTGCTCACCGTCGGTGTTCGGCCAGCCGTTGTCGACATACTTGCTCTTGGCAGCGCCTGCTGCGGATTCGTTATCAGCCACGTCGGTTATTGTGCCATGCGTCCGGTCAGTAAGGTTGATCGAATGAGCGCGAAGCGGCCCGCGACGGTGATCCGATGACGTCCAAGGGGCTCGCGGCCGAACTCGCCGGGCGGTCCGACGATGCTCTTGCGGCACTTCTCGCGGCCCGCCCCGACCTCGCCTCGCCCCCGCCGCAGGGCAGCAATGTCCTGGCTCAACGCGCGACGTCGTCGGCGTCGATCACACTGGCGGGCGACGCGCTGGATCTGCTCGCCGTCGCAGTCCTCGACGTCGTCGCGACCGCGGACAAGCCGCCGACTCCCGCCGCGGTGACCAAGCTGCTCGCCGGGCGGGCCGACGCCGCCGACATCGCCGAGCGGATCGCGCTGCTGAGCGAACGAGCACTGTTGTGGACGCGGGCACGACGCCTCGTCGCGCCCGGACACGCACCGTCGGCATTGCCGTGGCGGGGCAAACACATCACCGCACCGACGGCGTCGCGCAGCCCTGACGAATGGCGGGTAGAACTCGGGCGACTGACCGAACAGCAGACCGCGTTGCTGACCACGCTCTCGCAGGGCCCGGCGCTGGGCCGCAGTCGCGACGCCGCCCCCGACGCCGACCCGACACTGCCGGTACCGACCCTGCTCGCGAACGGGATGCTCGCGCGCATCGACGATCAGACGGTCGAGATCGAACCGATCGTCCGGCAGATCCTGCGCGGCGAGCCGCTGATGCGCCTCGACGATCTGCGTCGGCCGTCGCTGAGCAGCGGCGCGGAGTCACGGTTCACCCTTGCCGACGTCGACGCCGCCGCGGGTGGCGAAGCGCTGGAACTGATTCGGCACGCGACGCTGATGCTGCATCTGCTCGGCGAGACCCCGGCCGCCGTGTTGCGCTCGGGCGCGCTCGGGATCCGGGAACTGCGTCGACTCGCCAAGGCGTCCGGACTGTCGCTGACGCGGGTCGGCCTGATCATCGAGTTGCTCGGCTACCTGCGACTCATCGACGCCGGGCTGCCCGATCCCCCAGCCGAGGGCGTCGACGACTTCGCTTGGGCGCCAACACATGCCGCCGACGGTTGGCTGCGCCAGAGCACCGAACGGCAGTGGCAGGCACTGCTGGCGACCTGGATGCGCATGCCGCGCCGGGCCTGGCTGGTCGGCCAGCCCGACCGCGACGGCAACGCCCTGGCGGCATTGTCGACCGAGCTGTACGACGGCCAAGCCCCTGCCCTGCGCACGACGATTCTGACCGCGCTCAGCGAGGCACCCCCCGGCGCGAGCGTATCGATCGACGACCTCACGTCGTACCTGCTGTGGCGCCATCCTCGCCGCCTCCGCCAGTTCACCCGCGCCCTGATCACCGAAAACATCAGGGAAGCAACGGAATTGGGGCTCGTCGCGCACAATGCGCTGAGCAGCGTCGGGCGCGCGGCGATCCTGGCCCCGCCCGCGGAGTCCGATGCGGCGATCTCGTCGGCGATCGACGTGTCCTTGCCCAAGCCCGTCGATCACTTCCTCACCCAGGCCGACCTGACGCTGATCGTGCCGGGCCCGATGACCCACGATCTCGCCGACCAGGTCGAGCTGGTCGCCGACCTCGAGTCAGGTGGTGCGGCGTCGGTGTACCGCGTCACCGAGGCCACCGTTCGGCGCGCGCTCGACGCCGGACGCAGCGGTGCGGAGTTGATCGCGATGTTCACCGCGCACTCGTCGACTCCGGTTCCGCAAGCGCTGACCTATCTGATCGAGGACGTCGCGCGCCGCCACGGCAGCCTGCGCGTCGGCATCGCGTCGGCGTTCGTCCGCTGCGAGGACACCGCGACGATGGCCGAGGTGCTGCGCAGCAATGCCGCCGAGGTGCTCGCACTGCGTGCCCTCGCGCCGACGGTCGCGGTGTCGGGAGCCCAGGTACGCGACGTCATCGACGCGTTGCGGTCAGCCGGCTTCACACCGGCCGGCGAGGATTCGTCGGGTGCGCTCGTCGATCTGCGGCCTCAGGGCAGCCGCATCCGGGATGCCCGCGCGCCGCGTCACACCGATCCGCGACGTCCCGCCCCGACCGCGTCGCAGCTCAAACAGATCGTGTCGAGGATCCGCTCGGCCGACCGTGCCGCGCAGACGCCGCGCACATCGTCGTCGAACGCGTCCCCGGTCCGCGCGAGCGGCAGTGGAGAGTCCGCCGTCGCGCTGATTCAGCTCGCGCTGCGGACCGGCAGGCAGCTGCGGATCGACTACGTCGACGCGCACGGCGGTGCGAGCCGCCACGTCGTGCGGCCCCGCCTGCTCGGCGCTGGGCAGCTCGTCGCCGCCGACGTTGCGACCGACGAGGAGCAGCATTTCTCGTTGCACCGGGTGACCAGCATCGAACTGCTGGACGCGAAGTAGGACGAGGCAGGAAGTAGATGATTGATTCCCGGTGTGAGGTGGCGACCACTCACGTGGGGGTTGAGTCGGTTCGGGCTGCGCTCGGGTGAGTGGGCGCGTCCTCAAGTTTCAGCGGAAGTCGTGGGTGTCGCCTTTAATAGTGTGGATATCTTGCGCGCACCCTGCTTCGCCGCATCCTGGTGGTTGAGCGAGGCGAAGCCGAGTCGAAACCACTGTGGCGTTGCTTGTTTCGCCACTGTCCGGCCGGGTGGGGGTTTCGACTCGCTCCGCTCGCTCAACCTGGTTTCACCGGTCGGGGCCACTCCGTCTGCTGGTTGAGCCGCGAGGAGCGCAAGCGCGCCGTACTGAGCGAGGCGCTAGCCGAGTCGAAGTGACGAGCGTGTCGAAACCCCTGTACCACAATGCATTTGATGATAGCGTACGTGTCGAACTGTGACGGAATCGAACATCGAGGCGTGTGCATCCGCAGGGTGCACACGCCTCACTTGCCGAGTGTCATCGCCGATATTGGCGCGGACCGTCGAAAGTCGTTGTGGCTGAGAGGTTTCGACACGGACTCGGCTAGCGCTACTTCGACTCGGCTAGCGCCTCGCTCAGCACGGCGCTCGTCCAGCTCAACCAGCAGAGGAACGCGCCGGTCATACAACTCTTCAAGTGTGGGTGTGTGGTCGGCTGAGCTGGTTGATCCTGGATCAGAGGAGTCGACGGCTGTGCCGCGGCCTCAGCGGTCTCGGTCTGGGTCGACGCGGATGATCGCTGCGGCAGCCGACGTCGCGAACAGACAGCGTCGACGGACCGCACAAATAGGGCGACAATCCAGTAACACCTGCAATGCTGCGTCCCCAGGTGGCCGATTACACTGTCCCCCGTCACCGACGCCGGGAACATGCACCCCGCCGCTCCTGAGCAGACAGTCTCGGATCACAGCGACTACTCATCCGGCCCGGCACGCCGGAAAAACAGGAAAACTGCTGGTCAGCAAGGGCAAAATGCCCTCGGTGACCCACTATTCGGACGATTTTCTCCCAGCCGACACACCACGCCAACCAACCACCCCCGCCGCTGAACAAGGCAGTTTCCACTCAACGCCGACCGCTCATCAGCCGGCGACGCCCACCACAATCTCAACACCAAAGACTCGCAACAGCGAACGGATCCGGCCGAGGCGACACTCCACGAGGACACCCAGTGGCGTCGCGCGCCCCCGATCTGGACAATGGATCGAGTGACTGATGGACCCCTGATCGTGCAATCGGACAAGACCCTACTGCTGGAAGTCGATCATCCCGACGCCGGCGCCGCCCGAGCCGCGATCGCCCCGTTCGCCGAACTCGAACGCGCACCCGAACACGTACACACCTATCGGGTGACCCCGCTGGCGCTGTGGAACGCGCGGGCCGCTGGGCACGACGCCGAACAGGTGGTCGACGCACTGGTGACCTTCTCGCGCTATGCGGTGCCCCAGCCGCTGCTGATGGACGTCGTCGACACGATGGGCCGCTTCGGCCGGTTGCAACTGGTGAAGCACCCGGCACACGGATTGACGCTGGTGAGCCTCGACCGCGCGGTGCTCGAGGAGATCCTGCGCAACAAGAAGGTCGCCCCGATGCTGGGTGAACGACTCGACGACGACACCGTCGTCGTGCACCCGTCCGAGCGCGGGCGACTCAAGCAGGTGCTGCTCAAGGTCGGGTGGCCGGCCGAAGATCTCGCCGGTTACGTCGACGGCGAGGCGCATCCGATCGCCCTGGAACAGGGAGACTGGCACCTGCGCGACTACCAGGCCTTGGCTGCCGAGTCGTTCTGGGCGGGCGGCTCCGGTGTCGTCGTATTGCCTTGTGGCGCAGGTAAAACCATGGTCGGGGCGGCCGCAATGGCGCAGGCGCAGGCGACGACGCTGATCCTGGTGACGAATACCGTCGCCGGCCGACAGTGGAAGCGTGAGCTGGTCGCGCGCACCACGCTGACCGAGGACGAGATCGGCGAATATTCCGGCGAGCGCAAGGAGATTCGTCCGGTCACCATCGCGACCTATCAGGTGATGACGCGAAAGTCCAAGGGCGAGTACAAGAATCTCGACCTGTTCGATTCCCGTGACTGGGGCCTGATCATCTACGACGAGGTGCACCTGCTGCCCGCACCGGTCTTCCGGATGACCGCCGACCTGCAGTCCCGGCGCCGGCTCGGCCTCACCGCGACGCTCGTCCGGGAGGACGGCCGCGAGGGGGACGTGTTCAGCCTCATCGGCCCCAAACGATACGACGCACCGTGGAAGGACATCGAGGCGCAGGGGTGGATCGCGCCGGCCGAGTGCATCGAGGTACGGGTGACCCTCACCGACGACGAACGCCTGCAATACGCGGTGGCCGAACCGGAGGAGAAGTACAAGCTCTGCTCGACGGCGCACACCAAGGTCAATGTCGTGAAGGCCATTCTCGACCGGCATCGCGACGCCCCGACCCTCGTCATCGGCGCCTACCTCGATCAGCTCGAAGAACTCGGTGAAGCGTTGGGAGCGCCCGTGATTCAGGGTGCGACGAAGAATCGGGAACGCGAGGTACTGTTCGATCGGTTCCGCTCCGGCGAGATCCAGACGCTCGTCGTGTCGAAGGTCGCGAACTTCTCCATCGACCTTCCCGAGGCGTCGGTGGCGGTTCAGGTGTCGGGCACATTCGGTTCGCGGCAGGAGGAGGCACAGCGCCTCGGCCGCCTGCTGCGGCCGAAACGCGATGGCGGACAGGCCCACTTCTACTCGGTGGTGTCCCGTGACACGCTCGACGCCGACTACGCCGCGCACCGGCAGCGATTTCTCGCCGAGCAGGGCTACGCCTATCGGATCACCGACGCCGACGACCTGCTGGGGCCGACGATCGGCGAACAGGCCTAGCAGGGGCAGGCCCATCCGCTGGTTGGGCCTGGCCGAAAGCCTGTATCTCCGCTGGTTGAGCCTAGGTTGAGCCTTGGCTGAGCCTGGATCCACCGGCCGAAGCGCCGCTCTGCTGGTTGAGCCGGACGAGGCGCTAGCCGAGTCCGTGTCGAAACCTCTCAGCCACAACGACTTTCGACGGTCCGCGCCAATATCGCGATGTCACCCGGCAAGTGTCGCGTGCGCACCCTATGGGTGCACACGCCTCGATGTTCGATTCCATCACAGTTCGACAAGTACGCTGCCATCAAATGCATTGTGGTACAGAGGTTTCGACACGCTCGTCGCTAGCGCTCCTCGCGGCTCAACCAGCAGATGGGGCCTACCGTCGGTGAATTCAGGTTGAGCCGGCCGAAAGCCTGTATCTCCGCTGGTTGAGCCGGGCCGAAGCGTTAGCGAAGGCCCGTGTCGAAACCACGGTGACAGAACAGATTTCGCGCGACCGGTCATCTCGCGTTCCAATCGTGGTGATCATCTCCAGTCCTGCGCCCAGCAAGTGTGCATTCGACAGTTCACCTGATGTCGCAGTCCCGGTCAGCCCAGACTCACCGAAATCCATTGTCTCGCCATGGTTTCGACACGCTCGTCACTTCGACTCGGCTAGCGCCTCGCTCAGTACGGCGCGCTAGCGCCTCGCGGTCACCTCAACGAGCGCCTTACCCACCCCTCAGTTCTGCGCCTTCAGACAATAGCCGAGGCTGCTGGGGAGGTCGTAGTTGACGGCGACCTCGGTCGCACTGCACGTCGCGGTTCCGGTGACGCGGGCGGTCACCTGGTAGATCGTCGCGCCGCTCGCGGGTGTCGCGGTACAACCGACCAGCGAATAGTCGACGATGTTGTTCGGATTGATCTGGTAGCAGTTGTCCTGCGTCATATTCGGGACCAGGCACAGTTTGCCCGCGCCGGAGAAGGTGACGTACGAATAGTTGACGGTGGCGCAGCTCGCCGACGCCGCCACCGTGCCGGCCGAGATGAAGGTCAGTTCGGCGCTGCCCGAACACGAGGCAGTGGTCACCGTGATGCTGTCGGCGGACGTTCCGCTTAGCTTGACGCATGCCCCGGCGGGCGCCTGACCGGGACTGGTCACCTGCTGCCCGGCGGGCACCGAATCCGACGTCGACGTGGTCGTCTCCGACGTTGTCGTCTCCGTCGTCTCCGTCGTCTCAGTGGTGTCGGATGTCGTTGCGCTCGTTGTGGTTTCGGTGGTGCTGGAGTCCGCGGTCGTCGTCGACGACTTGTTGCCGAGCGTGAGTACGGCAGCGATCGCCAGACCCGCGATGACGAGAACGGCGATGACCGTGATCGCGACGATCAGTCCCGTCCTGCTCTTGGCCGGCGCGGGCGGCCGCGGCCCCGACATCGCGCCCGGCGGATATGTCGGACCCGGCGGGTAGGTCGTGTTGGGCGGATAGCTGGTCAGCTGCGCGGTGACCGGTATGTACGGCGGCTGCCCAGGACCGGAATACGCCGACTGCTGATTGGTCTGCGGAGGATAGGGCGGCGCCGGTGCCGCCGGACCGGTCGGGTAGCGAGTGGCCGCCGCACCCCACCCGGACAATGCCGCGCCCAACGCGGCGGCGAACTCGCCGCAGGAGCGGAACCGCTGACCGGGGTCCTTGGCGAGTGCCCGCTGGAATACCGGATCGAGCGGAACCAGCGAGCGGTCGATCGATGAGACGGCTGGAATTTCGCCGGACAGATGCGCCATCAACACCCCGCCGACGTTGTTCGACACGTACGGGGTACGACCGGTCAGCAATTCGAATGCGGTGCACGCCAACGAATACTGATCCGACAGCGGCGTCGCCGCGCCGCCCGAGAGTACCTCCGGCGCCGTATAGGCCACCGACCCGATGAACGACGCGGTGGCGGTGAGTTGCGCGCTGTCCGCGGATTTGGCGATACCGAAATCCAACAGAATGGTGCGATCGATCGTCCCGTCCGGCGCTCGTCGCACCACGATGTTGGCCGGCTTGATGTCGCGGTGGACCACACCGCGGGCGTGCGCGTAGTCGAGTGCCCCGGCGACCTGAGTGACGACCGACGCCACCCCGGTGGGCCCGAGGTTCTCGCGGGTGAGATCGCCGCCCTCGACGTAGGACATGGTGAACCACGGTGTCCCCTGCTCCACCCCGTGAGCGAAGATCGTGACGATGGCGGGGTGATCGAGCGCAGCGGCCATCCGGGCCTCGTTGTTGAAGCGGTCGTAGAAGTGCTGATCGGTCGATCCAGTTCGCACAATCTTGAGGGCCTCACGGCGCCCGAGCTGCGGGTTCTCGACGAGGTACACCTCACCCATTCCGCCGGTGCCCAGCTGACGGACGATTCGGTAACCCGCGAACTCCGCACCCGGAATCAGTGTCATAGCAACAGCCTCCATCATGCCCTGTCTCGATCGAGTCTAAGACGACATCAGCTAGTCGGCCGTGCTCGCTGCGGCACCAGACAATACCCGAGCGGGCTCGGCTGGTCGAAGTTCACCGGTGATCCGACGGTGCATTTCGCGGTGCCGTTCACACGTTGGGCCACCCGATAGATAGTCGCTCCCGCAGCGGCCTGGGTGTCGCACCCGACGAGGCCATACTCGACGATGTTGTCTGGATTGATCTGGTAGCACCGGCCCTGCTGCATATTGGGTGCCATGCAGAGTTTGTCCGCGAAACCCGGGAATCTCATGACGATGTAATTGTCGTTGGTGCAGGTACCCGCGGCCGACGCGAGCCCCGCCGATATGAACGACATGTCGTCGCTGCCGTCGCATGACACCGTGACGGCCGTCATCGAGTTGGCGTTGGCGCCGCGCAGCGTCAGACACGTTCCCGCTATCGCACTCGCGGCCTCGGTCAGCGTGCGCCCGGCGACGGTCGTGGGAGTGTACGCGGTGCTGGACTGCTCGACGGTCGTCGACGGCGCCACCGACGACGTCGTCGTCGACGACGACCCGGCGACGGTGCTGGGCGTGTCCGGGCTCATGACGAACACGACCACCGCGGTCACAATCCCGATCACGACGATCGCGGTCACCGCCACGGCGACCATCAGCGTCCGTCGACGTCGCGGCGACGCGGCCGGTACCGGCGCGGTCGGCAGCTGCGTGGTGGGGCGCTGATCGGGCGTCCCGGAGAAGGACTGTGATGTGTTGGGCGGCAACGGATTCCGCGGTGGCGGTCCAGGTTGCAGACGGGCCGTCGGGTTCGGCGCGGGACTCGGCGGTCGACGCTGCTGCTGATTCTGCGGCGGACGCTGCGGCCGCGTCCGTGCGACGTTGATCTGTCGGGTGACCGCATCCGGTCGGCGTACCGCCGCGGTCACCGACTCCCCCGGGCCGGCAGTCGCCGGTGCCGTGGGTGTCGGTGCGGGGGGCGCCGGCGCGGGCGGGGTCGGTCCGTTCACCGCGGCGGCGAACGCGGTGGCGAACTCCACGCAGGTCCGGTAGCGGCGGGCCGGATCCTTCGCCAGGGCGCGGTCGAATACCGGATCGAGGGCCGCGAGCGACGGATCACGGCGCGCAACGCTGGGCACGTTGGCGGAGAGATGGGCCATCAACATTCCCGCGACGTCGACCGCGGCGAACGGTTGACGACCCGCCAAGACCTCGAAGGCACTGCACGCCAACGAATATTGATCCGACAATGCGTCGGCGGTACCGCCCCGGATGACTTCGGGTGCCATGTAGGCCGCCGAGCCGATGAACGACGCCGTGGCCGTCAGCTTGGCGCTGTCGGCGGCTTTGGCGATGCCGAAGTCGAGCAGGATGGCTCGATCGATCACTCCGTCCGCACCGCGGCGCACCACGATGTTGGCGGGCTTGATGTCACGGTGCACCACCGAATGCGAGTGAGCGTAATCGAGGGCGCCCGCTACTTGCCCGAGAACCGTGGAGACCTCGGCGGCACGCAACTTCTCTTCGGTGAGATCACCGCCCGCCACATAGGACATCGTGAACCAGGGAATCCCCTCTTCCACGCCGTAGGCGAAAATCGTCACGATCGCCGGATGATCCAGCGCGGCCACCATCCGCGCTTCGTTGGTGAAACGGGCGACGAAGTTCGGATCGATGGACGCCCCGCGCACGACCTTGAGCGCCTCCTGGCGCTTCAGCAGGCCGTTCTCAACCAGGTACACCTCGCCCATTCCGCCCGAACCCAATTGCCGGACGATTCGATAGCCCGCGAACTGTTCACCTGGATCCATTGTCATCGCCAACGCCTCCGCCGCTCCCCTACCCGCTCACGACACGAACCCGCCCGGCTCGCGGTCGGCTCAGCCCGCCGCCTCCAGGCAGTAGCCGATCGCCTTGGGCTGGGTGTAATCGACGGCCTGTTGACCTGTCGTGCAGCTCGCCGTGCCGTCGGTGCGACTGGCCACCTTGTACACACTGGTACCGGCCTTTCCCGCGGTGCCGCAATCGATTCGACGATAGTCGGCGATGTCGTTCGGATTGATCTGGTAGCAACTGCCCTGCGCCATGTTCAGCGCCATGCACAATTGGGTGTCGGTATCGGGAAATGACAGGGTCGTGTAATCGGCGGTTGCACACTTTCCGGTCTTCGCGATGGTCCCCGCCGAATAGAACGTCAACTCGGTGCCGCCGTCACAGGACACCTTCTTCACCGTCATATTCTTGGCGTCGGTTCCGCTCAGTGACACGCATGTGCCGGGCGCGGCATCATCGGGTTTGGTGACCGAATCGGAACTGCCGACGGAGAAACTACAGCCGCCCGCGAAGAATACGGTGGCTAGTGCGGCAGCACCCACGAGCGCACGAATAGCAATTGAACGAGAAGTCATCATAGGCGAAAGTGTGGCATGCCAATGCTTGCGCGTGCAGGTTTTTACCCGTGCGTCATTCAGCCGATTTATGCTTAGCACTGCTCATCTACCAGCGCGAATCTGCCGCACCACCCGCCATGTGTACGGTGACTCCATGACTGTCAGCCGACTGAAACCGTTCGGAGAGACCATCTTCGCCGAGATGTCGGCGCTGGCGGTCAAACATCAGGCCATCAATCTCGGTCAGGGATTTCCCGACGCCGACGGCCCGTCGAGCATGCTCGACGCCGCCTGCGCCGCGATCAACGGCGGCCGCAACCAGTACCCGCCGGGGCTCGGCGTTCCCGAACTGCGCACCGCCGTCGCCGCGCACCAGGCCCGCCACTACGGCCTTCACTACGATCCCGACACCGAGGTCCTCATCACCGTCGGCGCCACCGAGGCGATCGCGGGAGCGGTGGTCGGGCTCGTCGAGCCCGGATCCGAAGTCGTGTTGATCGAGCCGTATTACGACTCGTACGCCGCCACCGTCGCCATGGCCGGCGCGGTTCGACGCACCGTGCCCATGGTCGCCGACGGCGACGGCTTCCGCCTCGACCGCACCCGCCTCGCCGAGGCCTTCGGCCCGAAAACCACTGCGATCATTGTGAATTCGCCACACAACCCGACCGGCACGGTGCTGGGGACCGACGACCTGCAGGCCATCGCCGATCTCTGCATCGAGCACGATGTGATCGTCATCGCCGACGAGGTGTACGAACATCTGCTGTTCGACGGCCGGACTCACACGTCGATCGCCACGCTCCCCGGCATGCGCGAGCGGACGGTGCGAATCTCCAGTGCCGCAAAGACTTTCAATTGCACCGGCTGGAAGGTCGGCTGGCTGTCCGGACCGCCGGAACTCGTCGTCGGTGCGCGGTCGGCCAAACAGTTCATGTCATTCGTCGGCAGCGGACCCTTCCAGCCCGCCGTCGCGCACGCACTGAACCACGAAATGGACTGGGTCGCCGAGTCGGCTGCATCGTTGCAACGCAAACGCGATCTGATCTCAGGTGCGCTCGCCGAGGCGGGGTTCGTCGTACATCGCAGCGAGGCAACGTATTTCGTGTGCGCGGACCCGCGGCCCCTCGGCTACGACGACGCCGCGACGCTGTGCCGGGAACTGCCCGCGAAGATCGGCGTGGCCGCGGTGCCCATCAGCGCCTTCGTCGACGATCCACAGCCGTGGCGGCATCTGGTCCGGTTCGCGTTCGCGAAGAACGACGAATCGCTGATCGAGGGCGCGCGCCGACTGGCGCGGCTATAGAGTCCCGTCAGCTCAGCGCCGGAATCACCTTCTGTTCCAAGAGATCCAAGGTCTCGGTGTCGCGCCCGGCGTCGGGGACATAGCAGATCGCGTAGTCCATGCCGAGGTCTGCCAGGCCCGTCAGATTCTCGATGACCTGCTCGGGAGTCCCGACACCGGGCATGCCCCGGTAGGCGGCCATCGACGCTTCGGCGGCCTTGGGGTGGACGAACTTCGCGGTCAGTTCTTCGAGGGCGGCGAGCTTCGCCTCGACTTCCGCTTCGGTCGGCGCGATCACGACGTTGTAGTTCGACGAGCGGGTGATGGCGGCGTAGTCGCGGCCCAGTTCGGCGCAATGTTGTTGCAGCACAGCGGATTTGTGCGCGAATCCCGCGGGCGTGCCGTCGAAGTTGGTGTAGTCGGCATACCGTGCGGCGATCCGCAGGGTCTTCTTCTCACCGCCGCCGGCGATCCACAGCGGAATGTCGCCCGCGCTGGGCCGCGGTGCGCAGATGGCGTCGTCGACGGTGTAGTGCTTGCCGGTGAACGTGGCGCGGCCGACGGTCCACGCCTGCCGCATGATCTGCACGCCCTCGTCGAGTCGCACCAGCCGCTCACCCGCCGACGGGAAGCCGTATCCATATGCGCGCCACTCGTGTTCATACCAGCCGGCGCCGATCCCCATCTGCACCCGCCCGCCCGAGATGAGGTCGCAGGTGGCCGCGACCTTGGCGAGGTACATCGGATTGCGGTAGCTGATCGCGGTGCACATCTGACCGAGTTTCACCCGCGAGGTGGTCGCCGCGAAGGCCGACATCAGCGTCCATGCCTCGTGACAGGCTTCGTCGGTGGGCATCGGGACGGTGTGGAAATGGTCGTAGACCCAGATCGAGTCCCACGGCCCCGCGTCGGCGCGCGAAGCGAGGGCCGACATCGTCGTCCACTGGTCGGCGGGGGCGACGCCGGTGAGGTCGAGTCGCCACCCCTGCGGTACGAAGAGTCCAAAGCGCATGGTTTCGACAGTAGCGACTACTGTTCTGACAGTGACCGAATTCCCGTTGTCGCCCATCGAATCCGAAGAATTGGCCGCAGCCGTGTTCGCCCCGTGGCCGGTGTCGAGGTGGGATATCCGCCGGTACGGCGACGAGGAGCGCGCCTTGGCGCAGATCGGTGACGAGCCGCAGTGGGATCGCGCGCTGATCACGTCCGTGCGAGCGAGAAACCAGACGTCGGGCACCGTGACGCTGCGCGTCGGGGCCGATACGCGGGGCCCCAACCGCGGCGTGCCCGCGATCGTCGACGCCGTCATCGACCGCGCCTACGAGTCGTTGAACGTTGCCGACGCGGTGATCGCCCTGGTGGCCGAACGGGCGTCGTCGAGCATTTCGGTGCGCACGTTCACCGGCGCCCAAGCCCTTTTCCACGGGCACTTCGTCGGCCCGGAACACGAAGAGGCACAAGCACTTCTGTTCGGCGAGACGGTCGTTGTGGACGCGGCGTGGCACCCCGTCCACATCGAGCATCGCCACCTGCTGGGCTGCATCGTGCGCGAGTCGTCGACCGGTGAGCGCTTCATCGTCGCCGACGATCGGCCGCGGGTGACGCGAGACCTGTCGGTGGTCGCCGACGGAACCGACGACGCCCCGGTCGCCATGACGATCGACAGACTGGAGATTCGAGAGACCGCGCCGACACGTCACGCCGGCGCCATGCGACAAGACCTCGCCGGCGTGTGGCGTTTGACGCACGGGCGGCATGTGGAGGTCGAGACCGACGAGCAGGCAGACTTCACCGCGTGGCTGGACGGTCGCGACGATCCGGACGCGGCCGTGCGCCGGACGTCCGGGGACGGCCCCACACCGATCACGGCGCGCATCGAGCTCACGATCCGACCGGACGGGTCGTTCTTCGAGGTGTCCGACGGCACGTCGACGAATGCGGTCGACTTCTTCGACGACGAGGGCGTGCTGGTAGAGCTGGGCGTCGCATTCCACGGTTGTCTCACCACCCACGGCGGTCGCGACTACCTCCTCACGCACGACGGACCGGCGTGGGACTCGGTTGCGCGCGGCGACGATCCGGAGATCGTCGAGGAAGTGGTCCGTACCGGCGACCAGCTGACGCGCGTTCAGAACGTCGTGATCGACGGCCTGTACCGGGAGCGGATCACGCTCACATACGAGCGCATCGGCGCAGCCGCACCGTCATCTCGCAGCGCTTTCGCCGGTCACTGATGCGCGGGTATCACCAGCCCCCCTCCGCGCGGCAGCAGTCACATCCGGCGGGCTCACCAACACGCTGGCCGATGCCCGGTGCGCAGCACGTGTCGCCTTTCCATGCGTTGATGCCCTCGCGTACTGCGATCGCCGCGATGACCAGCGCCGCGACCGGATCAGCCCACGACCACCCGAGCAGGCTGTTGAGGACCAACCCGACCAGCAGCACGGCCGACAGGTAGGTGCACAGCAAGGTCTGTTTAGAGTCGGCCACCGCGCTCAACGAGCCGAGCTCACGGCCGGCGCGACGTTCAGCCCATGACAGCAGCGGCATGATCAGCAAACTGACGGCCGCCAATGCGATGCCGATCGAGGAGTGCCGCGCCTCGTCGCCCAGGCCGAACAACGAACGTAGCGAGTCGATACCGACGTAGGCCGCCAGGGCGAAGAACGAGAATGAGATGATCCGCAGAGCGACCTTTTCACGCCGTTGCGGGTCTGAACCAGCGAATTGCCAGGCAACCGCGGCAGCCGAGGACACCTCGATGACGGAATCCAGGCCGAAGCCGATCAGTGCCCCAGAGGACACGCGCGCCCCCTCGCTGATCGCGATGACGGCTTCGATGACGTTGTAGGTGATGGTCGCCGCGACGAACCAGCGGATGCGGCGCTGCAACAACTCCCGACGATCAGCGTCAAGGGCCGATCGACCCATCGACGGTAGGCCAAGCTCGGAGGCCATCAGCAGCATCCCTGCTCGCCGGAGTTCGGACAACATGCCGGGTCGACCGCGAGCACCAACCCGAGTAAGTCGTCCAATGCGTGGGCGATGCGGCCATCGGTCAGCTCGTACCGAGTGCGGCGACCTTCAGGCACCGCAACAACAAGACCACAGCCCCGAAGGCAAGCAAGATGGTTCGACAACACCTGGCGCGACACCCCAATGGCCTCGGCCAACTCCGCGGGATACGCCCCGCCGCCGCGCAGCCGCAACAGCACCTGCGTGCGCGTCGAATCCGACAACGCGTAACCGAACCTCGTCAGCGCATTGCGCTGACTCGCAGCAACCGTTTCCACAGACCGCACGATACATGAATTTCTGTATTCACAGAACGCTGTACAACATGCCTACAACTCGCACGAGACGTGCCGGACCAGCTCATCGAATATCTGTTCGATCCGAGTGCTACGCTGGTGCCATGTCCACCGGGCTTCAAGGTTCCCTCTTCGATCAGCCGGCCGACGCTCCGACGCTGGGCGAGTTGAACCGCGAAGGCACCCGGCGCGAGTTGACCCAGGGCGCCTGGGTGGACCTGCACCCGAATTGGCTGAACGGGTCCGACATCCTCTTCGACCGGTTGCGCACACGCGTGCCATGGCGTTCGGAACGGCGCCAGATGTACGACCGCGTCGTGGACGTTCCGCGACTGGTCAGCGTCTACGACCACACGATGCCGTTACCCGATCCGTCGCTGTACCGGGCGCGTACGCAGCTCAGCGAGCACTACCGACCCGAGCTCCCGCAGGGATTCGCCACCGCGGGCATGTGTTTCTACCGCGACGGCAACGACAGCGTCGCCTGGCACGGCGACAAGATCGGCCACAGCGCCACGCGGGACACGCTGGTGGCGATCCTGTCTGTCGGCACGTCGCGCCCGCTGCTGCTACGGCCCGCTCTCGGCGGCCGGTCCCTGCGACTTACGCTGGGGCCGGGCGACCTGTTGGTGATGGGCGGTTCATGCCAGCGGACCTGGGAACATGCGATCCCGAAGGTCGCAGGCGCCGGCCCGCGGATCAGCATCCAGTTCCGCGAGCTCGGCGTGTGGTGACCAGTCGGCCGCAAGACAGAATCGGAGCAGCGGCGTCGAGCGTGGTTTAATCGTTTCGTTATAAACGCATCCGACGCCGGGGAAGTACACGTATGAAGCTCAAGGTCGCAACCACCGCACTCGCTGCCGCCGCCGCATTCGCGGTGTGCGCCGCTCCGGTGCACGCCGAGGGATCCAGCGATCTGTTCGGCAGTGCGGGAAGTTCCGACTTCGGGTCGTCGTCGAAGGGACCGCAGCACTACGGCAAGCTGGGCCGCGCCGACGCGCCGAACGGCGTCAAGTCGATCAACGTGTGGGTGCTGCCCGGCAAGGGCGTCGTCGCAGCCGAGGAAGGCGTCTATCCACGCAACTCGCAGATCGGCGTCAAGTGGAATTCGACCATTTCGACCGGCGAAGAAATCGACAGCAACGAGTGCAAGATGACCGTCGCGGTGGCCGGACCGAAGGTCAATGCGAAGACCGGCACGGTGCGGACCAACCTGTGCACCTCCAGCAAGCTCTTCAACCTCAAGGCGGCGGGTGAATACACGATCACCGTCACCGACGCCGTGTCCGGGGCGTCGAACGCCATCCGATTCTCGTTGCAGTAAGTACTGACCGCAGCAATCTCCCACGTCACGACGTCGGGCGTCGAAGGTTGCGCATCAAGTAGTCGAACATCGACTCGACGACCGGGGAGAAGATCGACGACGGCCACGCGAGCGCGATCTCGCGCTGCAGGAGCGCTCCGGTGATCGGCACCTCACACACGCCGGGCGTGGCATCGTCGGCGGCCGGTAGCAATGCCACGCCGAGTCCACGTTCGACGAGCTCCCGGATGGTGGCGAACTCGGTGATCTCGACAACGATCTGTGGCTCGAAACCGGCTGTGCCGCACCATTTCTCGGTCAGCTGGCGAAGGTTGTAGTAGGCCGGGTTGGCGATGAATACGTCGTCGGCCAACTCCGCCAGACCGATCTCGGTGCGGCCGGCCAGACGGTGCCGCTGCGGGAGCGCGGCGACGATCGTCTGAGTGCCGATCACCCGGTGCGGCAAGTCGGTCGCGGGCGGGATGGTCACGGCGAGGTCGAGTTCGCCCGAGCGCAGGTCGTCGAGCAGTTCCGCACCGTGCGCCTGTTTGAGTTCCAACCGGACTCTCGGATGCCGGTTGCGGAACCCCGCGAGCAGTTCCGGGACGAGCCCGGCGCCCATCGTCAGCGGAAAACCGAAGCGGACGGTCCCGGTCTCCGGGTCGCCGTCGTCGACCGCCCGATCGAGCGCGCGGTGCAACTCCAGCAGCGGGCGGCGGACGTCGTCGACGAGCGAGCGGGCCTGCGCGGTGAGCCGGACGTTACGCCCGTCGCGGATCAGCAGCGGAATGCCGAGAAGCTGTTCGAGGGTGTGCAGCCGCCTGCTGATCGACGATTGGGAAACCCCCAGCGCCGTCGCGGCCTCGGTCATCGACTCAGCGCACGCGGCGAGCCCTACCAGCGCGTCGAGCTGGGGAGCGATCTCCAGCCGCAATCTATCCACTATCGGATCATATTCCCTCGAAATCACATTGGACGGATAATACGTCCGCGACGACCATCAGAGTCATGAGAAAACACCCGTCGGCCCATGACCTCGGCAGCGCCGATGTCGTCCTCATCGGAGCCGGCATCATGTCGGCGACCCTTGCCTCGCTGATCGGACGACTGCAGCCCGACTGGGACATCGTCATCCTCGAGCGCGCCGACGCAGCGGCGACCGAGAGCAGCGACCCGTGGAACAACGCGGGCACCGGACACTCCGGATTCTGCGAACTCAACTACATGCCGGATCCGTCCGACGGATCGAAGGCGGAGACCATCGCCGCACAGTTCGTCGTGACCCGCCAGTGGTGGACGCACCTGGCAGAGCGCGGACTCATCACCCCGGACGCGTTCCTCCGCTCCGTGCCGCATATGACAGTCGTGTTCGGCGACGACGACCGCGCATACCTGCGGGCGCGGCATCGAACGCTGAGCGCTTCTCCACTGTTCGACGGCCTCGAATTCTCCGACTCGCCCGATCAGATCGCGCGATGGGCACCGCTCGTCGTCGACGGCCGCGAGCCCGATGCGGTCGTCGCAGCGACGCGCCACACATCCGGCACCGACGTCGATTTTGGCTGTCTCACAAGACAACTCATCGATTCGTCGGGGGCGCGAATGCTGACCGGGCATACCGTGACCGGCATCGAGCGGGACGCGGACGGCGTCGTCGTGCGCGGTGCGTGCGCCGATGGGCGATTCACCATTCGCGGTGGACATGTATTCGTCGGTGCGGGCGGACAGGCGTTGCGGCTGCTGCAGCGCGCGAAGGTCGACGAGGTGCGCGGATACGGGGTACTGCCCGTCGGAGCGGCGTTCCTGCGAACGGCGCGGCCCGACGTCGTCGGCGCTCATGAAGCGAAGGTGTACGGGCAGGCGCCGATCGGTGCGCCGCCGATGTCGGTGCCGCATCTCGACCGGCGGACCGTCGACGGCCGCGACTACCTGATGTTCGGGCCGTACGCGACGTTCAGCACGAAACTGTTGAAGAACGGCCGGTTCACCGACTTCTTCGCCACCGTGCGACCGTCGAACCTGTGGACGCTCGTCACCGCGGCGGCGTCGAACCTGGCCCTGGTTCGGTTCCTACTCACCGAGTTGATCGCCTCTCCCGCAAAGAGATTCGCGCAGCTGACGAGATACCTGCCGACGGCACTGCCAACCGACTGGGAGACGATCACGGCCGGCCAGCGGGCACAGCTGGTGACGCCGGGACCCCGGGAAATCGGGGTGCTGCAGCAGGGCACGGAGCTGGTCAGCAGCGCCGATCACCGGATCTCCGGTCTGCTGGGCGCCTCACCCGGTGCGTCGACGGCGGTGCCGATCATGGTCGAGTTGGTGCAGCGGTGCTTCGCCACGGAATGGTCGGGCGGATGGCGCGACGAGTTGACGACGGCGATGCCGGGATTGCCCGCGTCGGGTTGGATCGCGTGAATCCCCTCAGAGCACCTTGACGCCGGTCAGCTCTTCGGACAAGTCCCACAAGGCGTTTCGCGTTCCCTGGTTGTTGGCCTTGCCGTTGTAACCGGAGACGTGCGGCGGACCGACCATGGTCAACTTGGGTCCGTAGAACAGGCCCGTCTGCGCGTCGGGCGACGTCGCCGCATACAGCGTCGGGAGCGCACCGGCGGCGGCCGATTGCACCATCGGCGTCTTGGCTGCGATGGCCATCAACTGATCCATGAACGACTCGGTGTGTCCCTGCAGGCCGGTGTCGGCATAGCCGGGATGCGCGATCATCGACGACACTGTCGAACCGCTGGTCTCCAGCCGCCGCGCCAGTTCCTTGCCGAACATCAGGTTGGCCATCTTCGAGTCGGCGTAGGCGTTCCAACGCAGGTAGCGCCGCTTCTCCCAATTGAGGTCACCGAGGTTCAACCGACCGAACTGATGCATGAACGACGACAGTGTCACGACGCGGTCGGACACTTTCTCCAACAGCAGACCGGTCAGCGCGAAATGGCCCAAATGATTTGTGCCCATCTGCATTTCGAATCCGTCGGCGGTGCGCCGCTCGGGGATCGCCATGAGCCCGGCGTTGTTGATGAGGACGTCGAACTCGCCGACTCGCTCGGCGAACGCCCGCACCGACGCGAGATCGGCGAGGTCGAGCTTCTCGACGTGCGCGCGCTCGCCGAGTTTGGCCGCGAGCGCGTTGGCGGTGTCCTGGTTGCGGCACGCCATCACGACGGTCGCACCCGCCGCGATGAGCGCCCGCGTCGTCTGCTCCCCCAGTCCGCTGTTCGCGCCGGTGACCACGAACTTGCGGCCGCTCTGATCAGGAATGTCTGCCGTCGACCACGCCATCGAACCGTTCTCCCTCACCTCGGGCGCCGCCCGCGACTGCGAGCGGCGTTCGTCAACGACCCTAGTCACCTCGGGGCGCAAGTTGGGAACTTCGTCTCGCCGCCCCTCGCTACACCGAAGCTCGTTCCTCGCTTCGGCACTCGGGGAGCGGGACGGCACTCGGGGAACGGGGATCGCACCGCACCCCGGCAAGCTCGCCCCGGCACTCGGGGAACGGGGATCGCACCGCAGCCCGGCAAGCTCGCCCCGGCACTCGGGGAGCGGGCATCGCACCGCAACCCGGCAAACTCGCCCCGGCACTCGGGGAGCGGGGACCGCACCGCAACCCGGCAAGCTCGCCCCGGCACTCGGGGAGCGGGTTGGCGCCACACCACTGCGAGCAAGCTCGCCTTGTGCGCTACTCGAGCGGGCGCGTCAGCCTGGCGTAGCGGTCGAGATGGAAGTCGGTCGACCCGAACTCGTACTGGACGGCGGTGAGTCGCTTGAAGTAGTGCCCGACGGCGAGTTCCTCGGTCATACCCATCCCGCCGTGCAGTTGCACCGCGTTCTGCCCGACGAAACGTGCCGCACGGCCGAGGGTCACCTTGGCCGCGGACACCGCGCGCGCCCGGTCGGCGGCCGCGGCGTCGAGGTTGAGCACCGCCAAAACGACTGCGGCAGATGACTGTTCGACCTCGATCAGCATGTCGACCATGCGGTGCTGCAAGGCCTGGAAACTGCCGAGCGACTGCCCGAACTGCTGGCGCTGCTTGCAGTAGGCGACCGTGTCGTCCAAGACGCGCCGCATCGCTCCGAGCGCCTCCGCGCAGACGGCGGCCGCTCCGCGGTCGAAGGCCTCGTCGACCAGGTCGGCGACGCCGGAGTCGGTCAGCAACGACGCCGCGGGCAGCCGCAGACCGTCGAAGGTGAGGTCGGCGGCGAGCCGGTCGTCGACGGTGCGGAACGAGTGCACGCCCAGACCCGGCGCCGGTGCGGCTGCGTCGAAGTCGGTGAGGAACAACGCCGGCCCGGCGTCGGTCTGCGCGGTGATCAGCAGGTGGCTAGCCAGCGGTGCGCTGGTGACGACTATCTTGGCGCCGGTCAGTACCCAGTCGTCGCCGTCGCGGACGGCGGTCGTCGCGATTTCGCGCGGGTCGCCGGAATCCAGCTCGACGGCGGCGAGTGCGACGACGGCCCCGCCCGCGGCGATCTTCTCCAACAGCTCCGACGACGGGTCGCCGCCGACGCGTTCGAGGAGACCTGCGGCCACGACGACGGTGTCGACATACGGCTCGACCACCAGTCCGTGTCCGAGCGCCTCGGCGATGACCATGAGTTCGGTTGCGCTGCCACCCATTCCGCCGGCGGCTTCGGGAATGGTTGCGCCGAGAATGCCGAGTTCATCGGCGAAGGCCTGCCAGATGTCGGGCTGCCAGCCGGCTCCCGTCTTGACCGCGGCGCGGCTGACGTCGAGGTCGTAGCGGGTGGCGAGGAATTTGGTGAGTCCGTCACGCAGCAATTGCTGCTCTGCGGTGAGAGTGAAGTCCATGTGTGCTTACAGCCCCAATGCTGCTTTGGCGAGGATATTTCGCTGGATCTCGTTGCTGCCGGCGTAGATCGACCCGGCACGGTCGTTGAAGTAGCGCAGCGACGCGACGGCCTGCCACGGCTCACCGCTGACGTACCCGTCGTCGGGCGGCGTGAACTCGGCGATCGGTCCGCCCGGCGCGGTGGCGTGCGGCTGATACGCACGACCGCGGGTGCCCGCGGCTTCCATGGCGAGTTCGGTGATGGTCTGGCTGAGTTCGGTGGCCAGGATCTTACCCATCGACGACGCCGGGCCCGGGTTCTTGCCCGCGGCCACCGCGGCGAGTACCCGGTACTCGAAGATCTCCAGCACCTCGGTGCGGATGCGGGCGTCGGCGAGTTTATGCGCGAAGGCCGGCGAATCGATGAGCTTGCCACCTCCGGCGCCGGGCTGATGCGCCGCGGCTTGCGCGACGTTCTGCAGCATGACCTGCAGCATCGGGGCAGCCGCACCGCCCCCGCGCTCGAATTCGAGGAGGTATTTGGCAACCGTCCAGCCGTCGTCGATCTGGCCGAGGACGTTGGCCTTGGGCACCCGCACGGCGTCGAAGAAGACCTGGTTCTGGATCTGCTCGCCCGAGGTCATGACCAGCGGGCGCACCTCGACGCCGGGGGTGGTCATGTCGATCAGGATGAACGTGATGCCCTGCTGCTTGCGTTCCGACCGCGAGGTGCGGACAAGCGCGAACATCCAGTTGGCCTCACCGGCGTGGGTGGTCCAGATCTTGCTGCCGGTGATGACGAGGTCGTCGCCGTCGTCGACGGCGGCCATCTGCAGGGAGGCGAGGTCGGAGCCGGACTCCGGCTCGGAGTACCCCTGGCAGAAGAACACCTCGCCGGTCAGGATGCGCGGCAGGAAGAAGTCTTTCTGCTCCTGCGTGCCGAACGCCATGATCGCATGCGACACCATGCGAATTCCCATGGGAGACAACGACGGAGCTCCGGCAAGGGTCAGCTCGCGGGAGAAGATGTAGTGCTGGGTGAGGCTCCAGTCGCAGCCGCCGTACCGAACCGGCCAGGCCGGTGCGTCCCAACCACGTTCATGCAGGATGGCCTGCCAGGCCATGCTGGCCTCGTGATCGGAGTACACGCTGGTCATCAACCGACCGGTGCGACGCAATTCAGGCGTCAGTTTCTCGTCCAAGAAGGCTCGGACTTCGTCGCGGAACTCGATGTCCGCGGCGGACCATTCCAGATCCATCTGGCTCCCTTCACGGGTTTGCAGGAGCCGTCGAGGAATTCTGACAACGGCTGTTACCTGATTATTTGTATCACTGTCGTGCGAGGCGTCAAAAGAGGGGCCGACCGATCACTCGGCCGGGCGCCTTCAGTGGACACTACGCCTAACGATCGCTTGGTAGGGAGCCCGCATCAGATCTGCGATGACACCGCCCCGTGCGGCGGGTGGTCGAGCGGACTGCTTCACGTCGTCGGGGACGAACAACTCGGTGGGCTCGGTGCGGCCGCGCAGGACCCGCGAGGACAACAGCGACCACCCCGACCGCTCCTCACCCGAAGCCGCCACCGCGGCGCCGCTCGCGAGCACCGGGACACCCTCACGTTTGGCCGCGTCGGACAGTCGCGCGGACTCGTTCACCGGGTCGCCGATGACGGTGTACTCGTAGCGCGTCTCGGCGCCGATATTCCCGGCGAAGACGGTTCCGTAGGAGACGCCGATCCCCCAGCTGATGGCCAGCGACTGGGTGAGCTGGGCGGCCAGGTCGCGCGCTGCGCCGAGCGCCGCGTCGGCAGGCGAATCCAGCGCCAGGGGCGCCCCGAAGATGGCAAGCGCGGCGTCGCCCTCGAACTTGTTGATGAATCCCCCGTGGTCGCCGACGACGTCGGCGACGATCGTGAAGAACCTGTTGAGCACGGCGGCGATCGCCACCGGATCATGTTGAGTGGCAAGGCGAGTGGATCCGGTGATGTCGACGAAGAGCACGCCCACAACGGTTTTCATTCCGCGAGCCGCCCCGCCGCCCTCGAGCGCCTGCGCCGCAACGGTATCGCCGACGTGGCGGGCGAACAGCTCGCGCACCCGCGCACGCTCTTCGAGACCTTCGACCATCGTGTTGAAACCGTGTTGCACGACACCGAGTTCGGACATGTCGTAGACGCCGACGCGCGTGGACAGGTCCCCGCCGCGCACGCGTTCGACCGCTTTGCTCAGGTCGATGGTGGGGTCGGCGATGGCCGAGCCGACCAGGGCGATCACCCGGATGCCCGCACCGAGACTGACCAAGGCCAGAACCAGTGTGGCCCAATCGATTCTGCCCGCGACCGGCGGCAGCAGACCCACCCCGCGTCCGACGTTGATCATCAGCAGTCCACACATCGGCACCGCCGAACTGACCGCCCACACCACAACCATCCGCTTGCGGACGCTGTGCACGACATACTCGATGGGGCTGTCGCGCAACGCGATTACGACCAGCGGCCGAGTCGCTCGCTCGATGGAGGCGTAGGTAATGCATGCGCTGGAGACTGCGGCGAGGCTGAAAGCTCCTGCGACAGCGGCGAACTCGACTGTCGCGGGATGACGATTCCACAGCAGGTAGATGAGCAGGGCCAGCCCCCAGGCCAGGAACGTCGCGTACACCTGATGTTGCGGGATCGCGACGACCGCCCGGCGTCGGGCTCGATCGGCCGGCTCGCCAGCGATGAACCAGTTCAACTGCGGACGGAAAAGCGCCATACCGAACACCGCGTTGAGAATCACGCCACCGGCCAGCGTGGCCGCCACGATCCACGGACTGGGGAGTCGTTCGTCGCCGAAGGAGAGTCGACCGCCGTTGAGCGAGAACAGCACCATCACCGCGGTCTCGATGCCGATCAGCGCATTGCCGCCGACGGTTGCGGCACCGGCGAACCACGTCGCGTGCCGTGCCATTCGCGTCCGTTGGGCGAGGGTCAACGACGACCATTCGCGCTGGTCGAAGTCGGGTACGCCGCGGAACACCATCATCTTGGTGGCGCGTGCGCCAGCGTCGACGACCGCGGCGGCGGCGTCGGACAGCTGGGCCATGCGCGTTCTCCTGCCGAAGGGGCCACTGATTCCCGCAACATTACCTGTCGGACAGAACTGACCGGGTCACCATTTGCGATGGTGACCCGGTCAGGTCGGTTCCGGGGGTGATTGATTCCCGGGGTGATTACTGCTGGACGGCTTCGATTTCGAGGCTGATCGTGATCTTGTCGCCGACCACGACGCCGCCGCCTTCGAGAGGCATTTCGATGTCGATGCCGAAATCCTTGCGGCTGATGACGGTGGTCGCTTCGAAGCCGGCGACCGTGCCGTGACCCATGCCCGGGTTCACGCCGTTGAACTCCAACGCCAGGGAGACCGGCTTGGTGACGCCCTTGAGGGTGAAGTCGCCGGTGAGGACGTAGTCGTCGCCCTTGGCCTCGACCGAGGTGGAGACGAAGGTCGCGGTCGGGAACTTCTCGGCGTCGAAGAAGTCGGCCGAGCGGATATGCGCATCGCGCTGGTCGTTCTTGGTGGAGATCGAGGCCACCGAGATCTCGGCGCTGACCGACGGGGTGCCGTCCTCGGCGACGGTGACGGTGCCAGAGAAGGTGTCGAAGGTCCCGCGGACCTTGCTGACCATGAGGTGCTTGACGGAGAAGCCGACGGTCGAGTGGACCGGGTCGATGGTCCAGGTGCCTGCGGCGATGGGGGCGGTAACGGTTGCTGCGGTCATGGCTGACTCCTTGGGGACGAGCTGGTGGGTGGTCTGGGGCGGGGCGTCGCTGCCTCACCTGACACTAGCTCAAACGGACCGTGGTCCGCATCCATTCCCGAGAGTTCCGGCCGTGAGTCAGCGCCAGGCGAAGACAGGCTGCTCCAGGTCGTGGACCCGAGTGTCGCGGCCGGCCAGTACCACCTCGGCGAACTGGTAGATCACCGCCGCCGTCGGTGCGTGGACCAGCGCATTTGCGATCGGAAGCTGTATCACCGGGCGGTCGGATTCGGGAATCGAGAGGAAGCGAGGCGCCTTCCGAAGATCATCGAATGTGACGAAGAACACATGAGCCACCTCGTCGGGATTGGGCGTGATGTCAGGGTCGTCGTCGACCCAGCAGACCACCGGGGTCATCAGATAGCCGGATCGCGTCTCGTAGTCGTCGAGCACGCCGAGGACCGCATCGGCACCCAATTCGATGCCGAGTTCTTCGTGCAACTCACGCAGCGCGGCGTCGACCGGCATCTCCCCCGGATCGAGCCGGCCACCCGGCAACGCGAACTGAGCGGCATGGTTGCGCATCGAGTCCGGACGCTTGAGCACCCATATCCCCGCCACGCCGTCACGATGCACCACGGTCACGGCCACCGCGGATGCACGCAGCCGGCCGTCGGAGTTGTCGATGCTGCGCCGCCGCCACGCGGTCAACCGGTCCGACGCCTGGGCGCGCGTGATCAATGCCATGTGATCCGGTCTACAGCATGCGGATTGCGGCCCCGGCGTTGACATCGAGTGAGTAATGAATGTACGTTCACTCATAGATGAATGGTCATTCATTCATTCTTCGAACTCAAGGAGATCACGATGCCCAGCTACGAAGACATCACCTACGACGTCGAGGGACGCGCGGCGATCATCACAATCAATCGCCCGCACCGCTACAACGCGTTCCGCGGACGGACCGTCGAAGAACTCATCAAGGCATTCCGTGGCGCCTGGGCCGACACCGGCGTGTCGGCGATCATCCTCACCGGCGCGGGCGACAAGGCATTCTGCACCGGCGGCGACGTGAAGCAGCGTGCCGAGACCGGCGACTACGGCCCCACCGAGAGCGGCATGTTCGAGATCGGCAACCTGCATAAACTCATCCGCGACGTCCCCAAGCCGGTGATCGCCGCGGTCAACGGCATCGCCGTCGGAGGCGGGCACGTCCTGCATGTGCTGTGCGACCTGTCCATCGCCGCCGATACCGCGACGTTCGGGCAGGCCGGTCCACGCGTCGGATCGTTCGACGCCGGGTTCGGCTCGGCGTATCTCGCCCGGGTCGTCGGGGAGAAGCGCGCGCGGGAGATCTGGTACCTGTGCCGTCAATACGACGCCGCGACCGCGCAACAGTGGGGGCTGGTGAATGCTGTTGTGCCACCGGCGGATCTGCTCGACGAGGCCAAGGCATGGGCGGCCGAGATCGCCGAGAAGTCACCGACCGCGCTGCGATTCCTCAAGCAGTCGTTCAACGCCGACACCGACCACCAGGCCGGCCTGAGCAACCTCGCGATGAGCGCACTCGATCTGTTCACCAAGTCGCCCGAAGGTCTCGAAGGCGCCGCGGCCTTCGCGCAGAAGCGCCCCGCCGACTTCGGCGCCTATGTCAAAGCCTGACCTGATCTCCGAGAACCCCACCGACACAAAGGATTTCCCATGACCAGCATCGCCGTCGTCACCGGAGCCGGATCCGGCATCGGACGTGCCATCGCCCTGGGCTTCGCCGCGCGCGGAGACACCGTCGTCGCCGCCGACCTCGACCTCGACGCCGCCACCGCGACTGCTTCTGCGTCGAAGAACATCCATCCGATGGCGGTCGACGTCGCCGACCGCACCCGCGTGGATGCGCTGCGCGACCAGGTCACGTCGGCCCTCGGTGCCCCCGACGTCGTAGTCAATGCGGCAGGATGGGACCGCACCGACAAATTCCTCAACGCCACAACCGAGTTCGCCGAGAAGGTGGTGGCGATCAACTACCTCGGGCCGGTGCACATGTGCAGCGCGTTCCTACCCGCGATGGTCGACGCCGGCGGAGGGCGAATCGTCAACGTCGCCAGCGACGCGGGCCGGGTAGGCAGCGCGGGCGAAACCATCTACGCGGGCGCCAAAGGCGGAGTGATCGCGTTGACCAAGTCGATCGCCCGCGAGATGGCCCGCCATTCGATCACCGCCAACTGCGTGTGTCCCGGGCCCACCGACACCCCGCTGTTCGCCGCGCAATCCGAAAGCCTGAAAGAGGCTCTGGTGAAAGCGATTCCGTTCCGCCGGCTGGCCCGGCCCGACGAAGTGGCCGCGCCCGTCCTCTTCTTCGCCTCCGACGCGGCGTCGTTCATCACCGGCCAGGTGCTGAGCGTGTCCGGCGGTCTCACCATGGCCGGCTGAGACGACGATGGCCGCCCCAGTCACCGGCGTCGAGTATCACTACGACGCCCACGCGTATCGCACATACTTCGAGAACGACTTCACCTATCTCAACGGGTTCCGGCGCAATGTGCACCGCTACGCCGATCGGGTCGCGATCGACGACCCGGCGTCGAACACAGTCCTGACCTATGACGAATTGGGTTGTGCCGTCGATGATCTCGCCGCGGGATTGGCGGCAGTCGGCGTCGATCACGGCGATGTGGTCGCCTACCAGCTGTTCAACGGCGTCGAATTCGCGGCGCTGTACCTGGCGACGCAGGCGGCCGGCGCCGTCGCGTCGCCGATGAACTTCCGCCTCGCCGCGGGTGAGACCGCCCACATCCTCGACGCGAACCGGCCGTCGGTCTACGTATACGACCTCGAACTGACCGAAATGGTCACGGCTGCACTGGAACTCAGTACGCATCGACCCGCGGTGATCGTCGCCGTCGGCGACGGCGAGCCGATCGACGGTGCGCTGCGCTTCGCCGATCTTCCCGTCCCGGCGTCGGGCGAGCGGCTCGACGCGGGCCGCACGGTCTGGGACGAGACCACGCGACTGTACACCTCGGGCACCACCGGCCTGCCCAAAGGCGTTCCGCTGAACTCGATGATCGAGGTGTTCAGCGCACATGACGTGATCATGCACTTCCCGCTGTCCCCCGAGGACCGGACGCTCAACATGACACCGTGGTTCCACCGCGGCGGATTGTATTGCGCGGGACCGAATCCCACCTTCTACCTGGGATCATCGCTGGTACCGATGCGTACCTTCGACGCCGACGCCACCCTCGATCTCGTCGAGTCCCGCGGCCTGACCTTCCTGATCGGCGCACCGACGAATCTCGCCATGCTCGCCACCGCACAACTCGAGCGCCCGCGTGACGTGAGCACGCTGCGCGGCATCGTGACGATGGGCGCGCCGCTGGAGCGCGAGGCCGCACTGCACTACCAGAAAGTGTTGAACCCCAACATCTTCAACGGCTACGGGAGCACCGAGGGATTCTGGAACACCTTCCTGCGGCCCACCGACCTCCCCGCGATGGCCGGTACCGCCGGACGCGCCTGCATCGACGACGACGTCGCCGTGGTCAAGGTGTTCGGCGACCGGCTCGCCGACGCTCACGAGACCGTCGCGCGGGACGGTACCGAAGTCGGCGAAGTGATCGTCCGATCCCCCAAAGGTGCTGGGGCATACTATAATTCGCCTTCACAGGAGAAGGCGAAGTTCCACAACGGCTGGCTGCACATCGGTGACCTCGCCACCTGGGACTCCCACGAATACGTGACCATCGTCGGCCGCAAAGACGACATGCTGCTCTCCGGCGGCGAGAATGTGCACCCGGTGCAGATCGAAGAAGCCCTCAACTGCCATCCGGCAGTGCTCGATTCGCTCGTCGTCGGCGTCCCCGACGCCGAGTGGGGACAGAAGGTCGTCGCGTACGTCCGCACCGATGACCCCGCGCTCACCGCGAGCGATCTCGACGAACACTGCCGCAACCACCCGATGCTGTCACGGTTCAAGCGGCCCCGCGCATACCGGTTCGTCGACGCTCTGCCCGTGTCGGCGACGGGAAAGAAGCTGCACTACAAGGCAACTGAGCAAGCTCGCACCGACATCGACGCCGGGCTGTTCACCGCCGCAACCGCAAAGGATGTGCCATGACCGCAAACCACACCGCCCGACCGACGTTCGACGCCGCGGACCCGCTGTCCTTGGACGCTCTCTACTCCGATGACGAACTGGCCGTGCGCGACAGTGTCCGCGGCTTCTGCGCCGAACACATCACACCGCACATCGGCCGGTGGTTCGAGGCGGGCGAGCTGCCCGTGGCTCGCGAATTGGCAAGGGAATTCGGCAGACTCGGCGTGCTGGGCATGCACCTGGACGGTTACGGGTGCAGCGGAGCGTCGGCCGTCCACTACGGGCTGGCATGTCTGGAACTGGAAGCCTGCGATTCCGGCATCCGGTCGCTCGTCTCCGTGCAGGGTTCGCTGGCCATGTTCTCCATCTACAACAACGGCTCCGAGGAACAGAAACAACATTGGCTGCCGTCGATGGCGGCCGGGGAGACGATCGGGTGTTTCGGACTGACCGAACCCGATGCGGGTTCCGACCCGGCGTCGATGACCACCCGCGCCCGCCGCGACGGCGACGACTGGATCCTCAACGGCGCCAAGATGTGGATCACCAACGGGTCGATCGCCGATGTCGCGGTGGTGTGGGCGCGCGCCGATCTCGCCGACGGCAGCCGGGGTATCCGCGGCTTCATCGTGCCCACGGACACACCGGGTTTGCACGCGCACACCATCGAACACAAGATGTCCCTGCGGGCGTCGGTGACCAGCGAACTCGTCTTCGACGACGTGCGGTTGCCTGCCGACACCATGCTGCCGGGCGCGACGAGTCTGCGGGCACCGCTGGAGAGTCTGGCCGAGGCACGATACGGAATCTTCTGGGGAGCGATGGGCGCCGCACGGTCGGCCTGGCAGGCCGCGCTGCAGTACGCCAAGGACCGTGAGCAGTTCGGAAAACCGTTGGGCGGCTTCCAGATCACGCAGACCAAACTCGCCGACATGGCGCTCGAACTGCACAAGGGGCAATTGCTGTCGCTGCACCTGGGCCGGCTCAAAGACAAGGTCGGCCTCGCACCGGAACAAGTGAGCTTCGCCAAGCTGAACAACACCCGGGTAGCCGTCGACATCTGCCGGACGGCACGAAACATGCTGGGCGCCAACGGAATCTCGCTCGAGTTTCCGGTCATCCGGCACATGCTCAACCTCGAGTCGGTGCTCACCTACGAAGGCACCCCGGAGATGCACCAGCTCGTCCTCGGCCAAGCCTTCACCGGCCAGAACGCATTCCGCTGAAAGGGATTTCACCGATGATCAGCTACGACACCGAGCACGATCAGTTCCGCGACATGGTCCGCGGGTTCGTCGACGAGCGGATCGTGCCATTCCATGACCAGTGGGAACGGGCGGGATGTCTGGATCGCGCGCTGTTCGTCGACGCCGGAGCGCAGGGGCTGTTGGCGTTCGAGGTCGCCGAAGAATTCGGTGGTGCCGGCGTCGACGACTTCCGGTACAACGCGATCGTCGCGACCGAGGTCAACCGCGCCGGTGCTGCGGCCGCCGGCATCGGCTTCGCCTTGCAAAACGACGTGGTGCTGCCCTACCTCACCGAACTGACCACCGACGAGCAGAAGGCCAGGTGGCTGCCCGGCGTGGTCACCGGCGACACCGTCCTGGCCATCGCCATGACCGAGCCCGGTACCGGCAGCGACCTGTCGGGCATCCGGACCACCGCCCGCCGCGACGGCGATCACTACGTGCTCAACGGTTCGAAGACCTTTATCTCCAACGGGCGCAACGGGAATCTCTTCGTCGTCGCCGCCCGCACGTCGTCGGATCGACACGGTGGGCTGACCCTGTTGGTGGTCGACGGCGGTGCCCCCGGTTTCGAGCGGGGACGCAACCTCGACAAGATCGGGTTGCACGGCCAGGACACCAGCGAGCTGACGTTCACCGACGTCGTGGTGCCGGTGGCCGATCGACTCGGCGAGGAGGGCGAGGGCTTCTACCAGCTGGTGCGCAACCTGCCCCAGGAGCGGTTGTCGCTGTCGCTCGGCGCGGTCGGGGCGGCCGAAGGAGTGTTCGCCCGGACACTGGCATATGTGAACGAGCGCAAGGCCTTCGGCCAACCGATCGGGAGCTTCCAGAACACGCAGTTCGTGCTCGCCGAGTTGTCCACCGAACTCGACATCGCCCGTACCTACGTCGACGACTGTCTGGCCGCACACCTGTCCGGCGGGTTGTCTGCGGCGCGGGCGGCACGACTGAAGTGGTGGACGACCGAACTGCAGGTACGCGTCGCCGATCGCTGCCTGCAATTACACGGCGGCTACGGTTATATGCGG
Organism: Gordonia asplenii; assembly: GCF_012933505.1. Lineage (GTDB taxonomy): Bacteria > Actinomycetota > Actinomycetes > Mycobacteriales > Mycobacteriaceae > Gordonia > Gordonia asplenii. The sequence continues at coordinate 115,777 of NZ_JABBNB010000008.1, read as the reverse complement.
GAATACCCGGTGTCGAGGGCGTTCGTCGATGCTCGGATTCAGACGATATACGGTGGCACCACCGAGATCATGAAGACGATCATCGCCAAGGACCTCGGCCTGTAGGTCTGCGGGAAAGGATGGCGCGATGGCCAACAACGCGGCGACGACCGAGCTCGAAGCGGCCGTGCGCGCGGTGCGCACCAACTCGCGCCGACGTCAGGTTCTCGACGCCGCGGTGAAAGTCATGCAGCGCACCGGTTTTCACGCGATGTCGATGCAAGCGCTGGCCGACGAGGCCGACGTCAGCGTCGGGCTGATCTACAAGTACTTCGGCGGCAAAGAGGACGTGCTGCTGGCCACCATCGTCGACATTCTGGAAAAGTTCCGCGACCAACTCGCGCCGGCGATGGCGCAAGCGCCCGACGATCCCGTCGAACAGGTGGCGGCGGGTTTCCGGCGGTACATACAGATCATCGACGACAATCGCGACGCGGTGGTGCTGACCTACCGGGAGAGCCGCACCCTCGACGCCGACGGACGCGAGCGCATCAAGGAGTTGGAGGTGGAAACGTCGGCGCCGCTACGGGCCGCCGTCGAAGCCGGTGTCGCGGCGGGTGTGCTGACTCCGCACGACCCCGATCTGACGGTGTTCAATCTGCTGATGCTCGCCCATTCATGGGCGTTGAAGCACTGGCATTTCGCCGCTCTGTACAGCGTCGAAGAGTTCATCCGCGCGCAGCTCGAATTCGTCCTCCCCACGATGGTGGTCGCCGAGCGGCTCGATGAGTACCGACATCTGACGGCGCGACGCCCCTGACTACCGCTGCAGGTGCGGCGGCCACCGCCACCGCAGTGCCGCCAGCGCAACCACCACTCCGATCGTCGTCTCCGCGAGTCTGGTGAGTGCGGCCGACGCGACGTCGGCCGGGACGCCCTGGGACCCGATGACGATGATCGTCGGTGTGAGGAACAGCATCGCCATCCCGTAGTGGCGGCCGAGAAAGAGGTCGCCGAACGCGAACCCCAGCGAAACCAGGACGAGTATCGCGGCCCACGGCAGATGTGCCCAGCCGATGACCGCGAAGGCCAGACATCCGACGACGGTGCCGGCGAAGCGATGGATCCCGCGTACCGTCCCCACCCCGCGGGCGGGTCCCTGGTGCAGGATCATCGCCGCCGACATCACGGCCCAGTCGGGCCGCGGCAATCCGACGAGCGCTGCTGCGGTCCCCGCGATGAGCGCGGCGACGAAGAGCTGAGCACCGACGTGGCGCGCGAGTTTGGCCCGAGCTCCGGCGCCGGTCGCGGCCCGCCAGACCAGTGCGGTCCGACGTCGAGTGGTGCTGACCGCATGGTGGGTCCGGGCGGCGAAATCGTGCAGTGGCGGTGCGACGTCGAATCGCGGGATCCGAGCGAACACGGCGTCGACCAGCAGTACCGCGATCACCGCGGACACGCACCCGGCGGCGCCGCCGACCAGCAATCGCCACGGCGCGACCGAGTGTTGGACCAGGGCGACCACCAACTCGAACGACAACAGGATCAGGAAGGAACCCGGCGGTGCCGACTGCACCACCTTCACGACGAACGCCGACATCCCGGCCAGCACACTCATCGTGATGACGAAAATGATGCTCGCCACCGCGTACCCGCGGTCGGCGCTCAAGACGCCGACCGCCAAGCCGAGCAGGGTGGTCAAGAACAAGACCGAGCCGTAGACGAGTACGGTGCGCAGCCGCGCCGTCGGGGTCGCCTCGCCGTAGACGACCGCGAACACCCCGATGAACGCGGCCGTGCCGGCACCGGCCAGTCCCAGCGTCGAGGCGACGATCAACGGCGCCGACGCCGCGACGATGGCTCGAGTCAGACGCGGGACGTCGTCGAGGGTGACAGCGTCCGACCAGCGGAAGTCGCCGGAGAATTCCTCATAGCGTCGGCGGATGAACGCGAGTCGAGACCTCACGTCGGGGCGTCGAAGGTGACCTTTACCCGAACGACACCGTCGTGGCCACGCTTGACGACGCCGGTTCCGGTGCGATCGATGCCGCCGATGGTCACGGTGATGGGCGCCGGCCCCGGGTCGAAGTTGCGCCACCAGTTCTTGCGTTCGGACATCATCACACCGATGACCAGCGTGTCGTCGCCCTTGGCGAGGTAGTTGACCGGCGTGCTGAACGTCTTGCCGGACCGCCTGCCGGTGTAGGTGATGATCGCCATCGACCTCGACAGTTGGCCACCGACGACCGGCGCGTGCAACAGAGGAGTGACGACCTTGTTCGCTGCCCGCAGTACACGCTGAAAGAGATTCACGCGGTTGAAGATACTACGGTTCGCCGGTTCGGTTACTGGGTGTGCGCTGTGGGTCGAACGGGAGAACCGGTCGTCGAAGCGGAATCGGCCGGTCTGCGACATGCGATAGTCGATCGATCCGCAACACCGAGCGATTGGACTCCAAGCATGCACACTCCGTCGCCACTCGTCCGAACCCGACGTCGGGTGACGGTCGCAGCGATCGGTCTGGCAATGGCGATGGTGGCGGTCGGCTGCTCGAATCTGGAGGGTCAGCCGACGTCGTCGCGATCCGTGGTCACTGTCACCACCACGGCTTCTGGCTCCGACGCCGACGCGCACGGATTCGTCGTGTTCGGCGGCGGCGCGAGGTGTTTGGGAACAGACGATGCCATGGTGTACATGCGCACGTCGAAGTCCGCTCTGGTGGTGTGTCAAAGTGAAACCAACCGGCTGTACTACCGCGGCTACCGGATATCCGATGGCGCCACTATCGACCTCTACGAAGTCGAGCGCGATGCCGCTGGATACGTCGCAGTCAACTCCGCGGACAACGCCCGCTACGTCATCGGCTCCCGCGGATTTCAGTTGACCCAGAACGGTTCGGTGATCGCCGACGAGTCGGCCGTCGAGGTGGGTCCGCCGATGAATACGTCCATCGTGCTCGGATCGGCGGATGCGATGGGGTCGACGTCGCGTGGTTACGGCTCGACACAACCAGACGCGATCACGATGGGGTCGTGCGCAAACGCGATCTCACGGATCGTGTGGCACAACTGGGGAGCTCCCGAGTCGTACGGCAGTGGCCTGGGCTGCGTCCAGGTCGGCGAGATGCCACGATATTCCCTGGTCGCATCGAACGTCGGCCCCTGCCACGGAGTACTCGCCTACCGGGCACTCGCGATCGCCGGCGATGTCGCGCGGAACATCTGCGACGACTGACCGGTTGTCGGGCGGCACAGGCGGTCCGTTGCAGCTGCCGGGACTTCGCAATCGCGGCGATGGTTGTCGAGCGCGTTGCGCGGCGTCTGGTGTAGCAGGGCTGCGGGGTGTCGTCCTGCGTAACGATTCGTTGTCACGGGTGGGGTTGGTGGGATTCGGGTCGCGGAATTGGATGCGTCAGTACGTGACGAGTTCCCAGCTATGCGGTTGCGCTCGGCTGGGCGGTCCACCGCTGTGGCGTCGCCGGCAGATTCGACTCCTGGGCTCAGATCCGACACCCCGGGAGTGTCGGATCTGGTCCGCCGAGTCGGATCTACGTCTTCAGCTGCGCGTCGTCGAAAACCGTGGGTCGGGCAACCCGACTCGACCCACCGCCCGCTTTGCCGGTCCGGCCATTTCGGAACCGACGCCGTCGAGCAGGTGAGCCCGACGCGAAACGGTTTACGTGACCGAAATCCTGTTCCCCAGTTGGGTTTTCGGCTCGCCGGCCCCTCGTTACACCGAAGCTCGTTCCTCGCTTCGGCACTCGGGGAGCGGGAGGATGAGTTTCGCCCACGGTCACACGTGCCTCGCTTCGGCACTCGGGGAGCGGGAGGATGAGTTTCGCCCACGGTCACACGTGCCTCGCTTCGGCACTCGGGGAGCGGGAGGGTTGCGTCCCGAAAACCTTTTCCCCAGTTGAGCTTTCGGGTCACCGGCCCCTCTACTTCTCGGCGAGCGGGAAGGCTCACCAGCGGGGCGACCGTGCATGCCCGACCCCTACTCCTCGATCGTCATCTCCGGCGGCGACACTCGCAGGCCGCGGGTCAGAACGAGCAGGTAGACGATGCCGATGGACAGCCAGATGGAACCCAGCGTCAATGCCGCGCTGCCCAGTTTGGTGAGCAGGTACACGTCGACCACCGCGCCGATCGCCGGCAGCACTACGTAGCGCACCGGATTGAGCCGCTCATCGCGGTGCCGCATGAAGTAGCCGATCACCGACACGTTGACCAGCGTGAATGCGACGAACGCCCCGAAGTTGATGAACGACGTCGACGTCGCGACATCGAGGAAGAGTGCTCCGAAACCGATCACACCGCACAGCACGATGTTGAACACCGGTGTCATGAACCGGGCCGACAGTCGCCCGAAGAAGCCCTTGGGCAGCACGCCGTCGCGGCCCATCGCGTACAGCAGCCGCGACACACTCGCCTGCGCAGCGAGTCCGGACGCGAACTGCCCGACGATCAGTCCCGCGATGAACAGCGCCGCGAACAGTGATCCGCCGATCGTCTTGGCGGTGTCGGCGGCCAGCGAGTCGGAGTTCTCGAACGACGACCCCGGCTGCACGAGCGTCAACGCGTAGGCCACCACCACGAATACGCCGCCGCCGATCAGCGAGACCAGCATGATCGCACGCGGGATGTTGCGTTTGGGGTCTTTGGTGTCCTCGGTCAGGGTGCTCACGGCGTCGAATCCGAGGAACGAATAAGCGGCAATCGCTGCGCCCGAGGCGATCGCGGAGAATCCGCCGGTCCCGACGAACGGGTTCATCGACGCCAACGACGATCCACCGTGGTGCGACACCATGAACGTCACCGAGAACACGACGAACAGCGTCAGCACCAGGAACTGCATGGCCATCAGCACGAAGTTGGCCTTGTCGGCGACCTTGAGCCCGATGATGTTGAGCGCCGTGGTGACCACGATGAACGCGACGATCCACACCCAGGTCGGCACCGCCGGGAACTGATGGGTCAGATAGGCGGCGCCGATCAGCCAGATCACCAGCGGGAGGAACAGGTAGTCGAGCAGAATCGTCCAGCCGACGAGGAAGCCGAGCCGTGAGTCGAGAGCCTTGCGAACATAGGTGTACGACGACCCCGCCACCGGAAAGTGCACCGACATCTTCGCGTAGCTGGCCGCGGTGAACAGCATCGCGACCGTGGCCAGCAGGTATGCGCCCGCGCTGGCCCCGCTCGACGCTTCGGCGATCACGCCGAAGATGCCGAGCACGATGATCGGCGTCATGTAGGCGAGTCCGAACAGCTGACCCCGCCAAGCCCGAGAGTGGCTTTGAGATGCTCCGACGTCCCCTGATGATGGGCCTGGCCGGCCTGGGTCTGTTCGCTCATCACTCTTCCCGCGCTGTCGTCGCCGGGGTTGTCGCCGGGCTCGCCGGGTGCCAGTTGTCTTCGCTCATCGAGCCGCCGTAGGCGGGCAGGTCGATCGGATCGTCGTCGGGTCGCAGTTGCTCCCACATCCGGTTGAGCCCGGCGGTTCCGTTGGCGCGGACGTCGGCGACGCGGTCGAAGTCGAGGGTGAGGTACGTGGTCTCGGGTTCGGCATGTGCGACCTGCGCCAGCACCTCCCCCTCGGGTCCCGCGTAGATGCTCTGCCCGCGTCCGAGCGGCCCGGCGGCATTGACACTGAGGTAGTAGACCTGGTTGATGATGGCGTTGGCACGGGCCAGCACGAGTTCCTGCTCACGGTCGGGCGTGGTGGTCTTGACGACGTTCAGCACCGCCTCCGCTCCCATCCACGCGATCTGCCTCGTCGTCTCGGGGAACCAACTGTCGTAGCAGATGTTGACGCCCATCCGCCCGACGTCTGGGACGTCGAAGGTGACGAAACTCGAGCCCGACGCCCAGGGCTCGTGCGGGCGCCACGGAAACACCTTGCGATACGACGCCACCATCTCGCCCGTCGGGTCGAAGACGACGGCCGTGTTGAAGATGCGGTCACCGTCGCGTTCGGTGACCGATCCGGGGACCAGCCAGACGTCGTGCTCGGCGGCAACCGAGCCGAGCGCCCGAACCAACGGACCGTCGAGCGGCTCGGCGATCGCCTCGAGATAGGCGGTGGGATCGGCGGCGGCGTCGACGCCGCCGTGCAGATGGATTTCCGGGAAGACGATCATCTGCGTGTCGGGACGCGCGGTCATGATCGCTCCGACGTCGGCGGCCAGTTCGGCCACCGGGTCGTCGCCCGACGCCGGGCGGGCCTGTACCAATGCGATGCGCCATTGCCTGCTCATGATCGTCACAGTAGATCAATACTGATCATTTTGAACAGTTTTCCGCCGATAAGCTACATCGGTGACCGTCGACCGATTGTCGTCGCCGCTGCTCTCCGGAGCGCGTCGGCTCAGCGCACTCGATACCGTGCGCGTCCGCATCGCGATGGCCGTCGATCTCGGACTGCTCAAACCCGACGAGCGGCTGCCCGACACCAAGTCCGTCGCCGCCGCCCTCGACGTCAGCGAGATCACCGTGCGCCGCGGGCTGGTCTCGCTCACCGACGACGGTGTGCTCACTCGACGCCGCGGCCGCGACGGCGGAACGTACGTGGCGTCGCAGCCGATCCGCGGCGCGGTCGCCGAGATCTCGACGTACGCCGACGCCGCCGACGAGGTGCATCAGCTGATCGATCGTCGACTCGTCATCGAGACCGGGATCGTCGCATTGGCGGCGCGGACGCCGGCCGAAGTCGACCTGCACGTCGTTGAGCGGCTCGTCGACCGGATGGATACCGCCTCGACGTGGGCCGATTTCCATCTCGCCGACGAGGAGTTTCACCTCGCGGTGGCGCGGACCACCGGTATCGCGGGCGCCGTCGATCAGCTGCGGCCCGTTCTTCACGACCTGTACCGGTTCTACCTGCCGTATCCACTCGAATACCTGCGCGGATCGAATCGGGAACACCGATCATTGGTGAACGCGCTGCGCGACCGCGATGCAGCCGCCGCGGTACGTGTGACCCACGACCACGTGCACTGCCTGCACGAAACGATGTTCGTCGGACTGCAGGCACAGTAGAGATCCCAACCGACCGAGATCCCATCCCAACGGCCGGGAACCCAACCGACCGAGAACCCAAAACGACAAGGAGACATTCGATGCAGGCACTGATTCAACACGGTTTCGGCGATCCGGCGACGGTCCTGGGCGTCGAAGAGGTCGCGACGCCGGAGCCCGCCCCCGGCAAAGTGCGCATCCGGACCGTCCTGGCGCCCATTCACAACCACGATCTGTGGACGGTCCGCGGCGAATACGGCTTCAAGCCCGGCCTGCCCGCGGGCGCCGGAACCGAAGCGGTCGGCGTGGTCGACGCCGTGGGCGACGGCGTCGGCACGGTGTCGGTGGGACAGCGCGTCGTCACGCGCGCGGCCTTCGGTACCTGGGCCGAGTACTTCACCTCCCCCGCTAAAGCACTCATCCCCGTACCCGACGACATCGACGACGAGACCGCGGCCCAACTCGTCGCGATGCCCTACAGCGCGGTGTCGCTGCTCGACTACCTCGGCGTCGGCGACGGTGACGCAATCGTGCAGAACACCGCCAACGGAGCCGTCGGTACCATCCTGGCTCAGCTGGCGCCGTCGCGCGGCATCACCGTCGTCGGCCTGGTGCGCCGCCAAGAGTCAGTGGATCAGCTTGCCGCACAAGGTATTTCAAATATCGTCGCGACCGACTCGGACGGGTGGCGGGCGCAGGCACGCGAACTTGGGGGCGAGCGTGGCTTCCGCGCGGCCATCGACTCGATCGGCGGCGAGGCCAGCGGCGACATCGCCACCCTGCTCGCCGACGACGGCACCCTCGTGGTGTTCGGTGCGATGGGGTCGCCGAACATGATCCTGCCGTCGGGACCGCTGATCTTCCGCCAGCTCACCGTGAAGGGCTTCTGGGCCAAGAAGGTCGGCGAGCAGATGGCGCCGGAGAAGTCGGCCGAACTGATGGGCGAGGTGTTCACCGCGGCGATCGACGGCTCGCTGAAGCTGCCCGTCGACTCGGTGCACTCGTTCGCCGACTTCGCCGCCGCGGCTGCGGCGAGCGCGCGTCCGGGCCGAGTGGGCAAGGTGCTGCTGAAGCCCTGACCAGCCCTAATGGTGTGTCGCCGTTACTAGTGCGGGTGTATGGTCGGCTGAGCTGGTTGATCCCGGATCAGAGGAACCCGTACCAATCCAATTAAGAGTTGTATGACGGTTGTGCTCCTCTGCCGGTTGAGCGAGCGGAGCGAGTCTAAACCCCATCCGCCGGGCAATGGCGAAACCCGCAGCGTCACAGTGGTTTCGACTCGGCTTCGCCTCGCTCAACCAACAGGATGCGGCGAAACAGGGTGCGCGCAAAATATCAATACCATTAGCCGCGACGATCCAGTAGTAGGCCGTCGCCGCCGAAACCTGTGACGCCGCAACCCAGGTGGCCGATTGCACTGCCCCGTCACCGACGCCCGGGGAACATGCACTCCGCCGCTCCTGAACACGCAGTCCCCGATCACAGCGACTACTCATCGAGCCCGGCAGGCCGGAAAAACAGGAAAACTGCTGGTCAGCAAGGGCAAGATGCCCTCGGCGACCCACTATTCGGACGATTTTCTCCGAGCCGACGCACACCACGCCAACCAACCACCCCGGCCGCCGCTGAACAGGGCAGTTTCCACTCAACCCCGACCGCACATCAGCCCGGCGACGCCCACCACAGTTTCAACACCTCTGATTCGCATCAGCGAACGGATCCGGCCGGACGGCATGAGACCCGACGACACCGTCGACCCCACCAGTCACAACGAACCGCCGCGGCCGGAGCCGCCGACATCGCACGTTCTGGAGGCGACACCGCCACCAGTAGGGTGTCGCACTTAAAGAGTTGTATGACCGTTGCGTCCCCCTGCCGGTTGAGCGAGCGGAGCGCGTCGAACCCCACCGGCCGGACAAATGACGAAACCCGCAACGCCACAATGGTTTCGACTCGGCTTCGCCTCGCTCAACCACTAGGATGCGGCGACGCAGGATGCGCGCAAGATATCGATACCATTAGCCGCGACACACCATATCCTGATAGTCGCGAACTGAACGGCCTTGGCCCTAATCCGCGATCGGGACGTGCCGATCCAGGAAGTCCACCTGGTCGGCGACGGCGCGCTCGAAGGCGTCGCCGAGGTAGATCTCGAAATGCCCTTCGACATAGGTACAGATCTCGCCGTGCGGCGCTCGGTGGGCGTACTTGAGCGTCGGCCCGGCCGGTGCGACAGAGTCGGTCTGGCAGACCGCGAACAGGATCGGGACGTCGATCTCGCCGGTTCGACGTCCCGGCCGGTAGCGCAGGATGTCGAAGACGACGCGCGCGGCGACCTGATTCACGAACTCGACGCCGGGCGGGACCAGGGCTAGGTAGCCGGGCTCGGCGTCGGACGCGGTCATCAGCGCGGTGGAGTGCGCCGGTCCGGCCGTGGTGATCATATGCGGCGGACGACCGAACATCGTCCCGACGACGTCGCGCAGCCCGGCCAGCGTCACCTTCAGCGACGTGACGGGGTTGAGCACCAGCGTCGACTCGACACCGTCGGTGAACGGGCACTGCGCGATGGCGGCCACCAGTCCAGCCGGGCGTGACGCCGCGGTGATGATGGCGTTGCCGCCGCCGAACGACGTTCCCCAGGCGACGACCCGATCGGCGTCGACCTCGGGCAGCGTCCGCGCGAAGGCGATCGCGGCGAGCCAGTCCGCACGTTGTTTTCGTGACGAAAGCAGTTGGCGCGGTTGCCCTTCCGAATCGCCGAAGTGCCGATAGTCGAAGACCAGGCAGGCATAGCCGGCCTCGGTGAAGCGCTCGGCGTAGTCGGGCAGCCGCATCGCACGAACCGCACCGAGCCCATGGGCCATCACGATCACCGGCGGCCGCGCGGTACCCGGCGTCGGGGGCAGATACAGTGTCGCTGCGCACTTGTCGCCGTCGACGGCAAACGAAACCTCACGCTGATTCGCGGGTGTGGGCACGCAACGACTCCTTTTACGTTTGCCGGGAAACCCCCTCCCCCTTCACCATAACGCGTGGCCGGGGGCTTGCCACAAGGCCCCGACCATGGTGCAGACTCGACTGCTGCGGGCCGGCGAACGACCGACCGGCGAAGTGAGGAAACATGGCAGAAGTGATCGTCGTCGGCGCCGGCCCGACCGGATTGATGCTGGCCGGCGAACTGCGATTACGCGGCGTCGAGGTGGTGATCGTCGAACGCGACGACGAGCCGACGCCGTTCGTCCGGGCGCTCGGCATTCACGTGCGCAGCATCGAGATCATGGACATGCGGGGGCTGCTCGACGAGTTCCTGGCGCAGGGCACGAAGTATCCGCTGCACGGGTTCTTCGCCGGAATCGCCAAGCCGACGCCGGACACACTCGATACGACGCACGGCTATGTGCTTGGCATCCCGCAACCGAGAATCGACCGGATTCTCGCCGACCACGCCGTCGCGGCCGGCGCCGAGCTACGACGTGGCGTGCGGGTCGTCGGCGTCGACTCGGGTGCGCAGCGGGTGACCGCCGAATTGTCCGACGGCACAACACTTTCCGCGCAGTATCTGATCGGGTGCGACGGCGGGCGCAGTACCGTCCGCAAACTGCTCGACGTCGGGTTCCCCGGCGAGGCCTCGACGTCGGACACGTTGATCGCCGAGATCGAGGTGACGATGCCCGACGCCGAGCTGACCGCTCGGGTCGCGGAGATCCGCGCGACGCAGAAGCGGTTCGGGATCGGGCCGTCGGGGACGGGCGCGTACCGGCTGGTGGTACCGGCCGCCGACGTCGTCGACGAACGGTCGGCGCCGACGCTCGACGAGATCAAGGAGCGCCTGATCGCGGTGGCGGGCACCGACTTCGGGGTGCATTCGCCGCGGTGGACGTCGCGGTTCGGCGATGCGACCCGGCTGGCGGACAGCTATCGGCAGGGTCGGATCCTTCTCGCCGGCGATGCCGCGCACATCCACCCGCCGATGGGCGGGCAGGGCCTCAATCTCGGTGTTCAGGACGCGTTCAACCTCGGCTGGAAGGTCGCCGCAGCCGTGCACGGGTGGGCGCCCGACGATCTGCTCGACACCTACCAGGCCGAGCGGCGGCCGGTCGCCGCCGCTGTCCTCGACAACACCCGCGCCCAGGCGGAGTTGATGTCCACCGAGCCGGGACCGCAGGCCTTGCGACGCCTGATCAGCGACCTCATGGACTTCGACGAGGTCACCCGATTCCTCATCGAGAAGATCACCGGGATCTCGGTGCGGTACGACTTCGGCTCCGACGACGACCTGGTTGGCCGTCGGCTGCGCGACGTCGAGGTGGCCGGCCGGCGACTGTTCGAGCGGTTGCGCAGCGGGCAGGGGCTGCTGCTCGACGCCGGGCGGTTGTCGATCGACGGATGGGACGACCGCGTCGACGCCGTCGTGACACCGGCTTCGGGCACGGCGATGCTGGTGCGGCCCGACGGGCACGTCGCCTGGGTCGGCGACGATCAGCCGGGGCTGCGGGCCGCGCTGCGACGGTGGTTCGGAGCGCCACGGGTTATGGCACAGGTACCATAACCCGTATGGCATTGAAGAAGACAACGGTGATGGTCGACGAGAAGGACCTGGAACTGGTCAAGGCCGCAGCCCGGCGCGAAGGGCGACCTGAATCGGAAATATTCAGAGAAGCATTTCATCTCGTCGCTCTCCGCTCACGCCGCTGGGACACCGACCTCGACATCCCGGTGATCGATCTGGGCAGACCGCTGTCCGCGCAAGACATCCACGAAACGGTGGCTGAGCGCGTCAACACCCGCGCCGCCGACGAATGATTCTGATTGGCGATACCTCCGGCCTGATCGCCGCGCTCAATGTGGCGGAGCCGGATCACCTCGGCGCTCGGACCGCGTTGCAGTCCGCGTCACTCACCGTCATCTCGCCCCTGGTGCTCCTCGAGCTCGAACACGTGGTTACCCGAAACTCGAGTCGCCGAGTCGCCGAGTCCATCAATGACTGGCTGCTAGCTCAGGAAGAAACCGATCGCTTCACCATCCCAAGAGTGTCAGCAAACTTGTTGCGAACCGCGCGCCGCGTTCAGCGTGCCTATGCCGCGCTCGAACCGGACCTCACCGACGCGATCAACGTCGCGCTAGCCGAATCCTTTGCGACAGTCGACATCCTCACACTGGATCGGCGAGACTTCCGCGCGATCACACCGCTGGCTCATGGTGCCGCGTTTCGGCTACGACCCGACGACGCGTGAGTCTCCTACTCCGGATTCCACACCGACGTTGGGCCGGACTGGCCCATCCGGTTGCGCCCCAGTCCCTGCAGGAAGTGCGGTCCCTCGATGTCGAGTTCCCGTTCGAACTGCTGTTGCCAGCCGCAATACGGTGTATAGGCGAGCGATTCGTTGGCGAAGCGCGGATCGTCGGAGACTTCGGTGATGCAGAAGTCGGGGATGACGAGGTCGGTGACCGGTCCACTGCGCTCCACCTCGGCGATGACCAGCGGTGCGTCGGAACCGAGGAATTCGTCGATCACCCAGCCGTCGTCGCCGAGCCAGAGCGAATAGCGCCGCTTGGCGACGACATGGTCGCTGCGCCGGATGATCTGACCGGCCACCAGCAGGTCGATCTCGCGTTCCGCCTCGTAGCGGGTGCCGCCCGCCGCCGGCCCCTTCGCGCCCATGGTCGCGAGGTCGGCCGCGTCGCCGATACCGTCGATCAGCGCAGCCGGATCGAGTTCGGCGGGACTCAGGGCCGCGTCGGAGAGCGCGGCCGCCGGCGCTTGGACGCGCACCCGCACGGCATAGCCGTCGGCGGCGAACACATAGGCCTGGACGATCAGCGCGGGCGTCGGATCCTGAACGGCCGACGCCGGGACACCCGCGAGCACGAATTTGCGTTCGAACTCGAAGTCACCCCACTCGGGCTCGTCATCTAGCATCTGTCAAAAGTACCCAAGTGTCGACGCGGTGGCGGACAGGTCGGACGCAACACGCCGAAGATCGCCAAATCCCGCACGGAGATCACCTTGTCTGCCAGGTACCGTTCACGCACCGGGCTAGGTCTTCGCCGTGGGCGAGACGAACGTCGCCAGCGAGTCCGCACGGCCCGCCGACGGTGACCCGGCCGCCGCTGAGACTGCCGCTGATCCACGTCTGAGCCTGCATGTCGCAGGTCAACGCACCGTACGTCGGCGAGGTCACCGTTCCTGGACTGGTGCAGGCATCCCCGGGATTGGGAGTGCTCGCCTGAGCAGTCGGAGCGAGCAGCGAGCTCGCCAGCGCGACACCCGCCATGACGATGACCTTCTTCAGCATCACCACATCGTCGCAGCCCATTCGTGCCGGCGCCGCGCATCTCGGCAGGTTACTCCGATCGGAGGATACGGCCGAGCCGTCACGCCACCGCCGCGCCGTCGCCGCCGGACCGTTTGACCCGGTACATCGCGGCGTCGGCGCACGCGTGCATCTGCTCGAGGTCGAGCGGCCCGGCGTCGACCGGCGAGTAGGCGACCCCGACGCTGGCGGTGACCGACGGGGACGAGCACATCGCGATGAGTCTGCTGACACGATGGCCGACGTCGGCGGCGTCCGCGGTAGCGGGCAGGTGATACAGGGCCGCGAATTCGTCGCCGCCGAAGCGTCCCACCGGCGCCCCCGGCTGCACCGCCGCGAGACTGTCGACGGTCCGGCGCAGTGCCTGGTCACCGACCAGATGACCTGCTTCGTCGTTGAGCTTCTTGAACCCGTCGAGATCGACGATGATCAGTGCGACGACGCCGGTCGGCGGCAGACTCGCCAGGAACTGCTGCGCCGATGCCTCCCATCCGCGACGGTTGACGGCGCCGGTGAGGGCGTCACGCGTCGAGCCGACCGTGGCGCTGCGCAAACCCCGCAGCGTCAACTCCACCGCGAACTGCACGATTGCCGGCGAGACTACGGTGACGAAGAAGACCGGCACGCTGTACACGGCGACCACCAGGAGCGGCTCGGCGTCGAGCGCGACCGTCCACCACACCACGACACCCAGCCACCCCGTGCAGAAGACGCATTGCGCAAGCAACACGCGCCAGCCGAGGATGCCGCCGGTGAACAGGCCGACGACGGTGAGCACCGCGATCACGCCGAATCGCGCCAGCGGAAACGGAACCACCGGCATGATGACGACGTCGGCGGCGTCGCCCATCACGACGAACAGGTATGCCCAGCGCAGGGTCGGCCACCCGTAGCGGATCCAGATGGCTCCCCACACGACGCAACCGATTGCGACCACCCCGACCAGGACGGCCTCGCGCCACACACCGATCCGCGGATACAACAACAGCACCGGTGCCCCGAGACCGATGAGAATGCACACCCAGCCGACGACGCGACTGATCACTCGCAGCGCGCGCGGCTCGATGATCGAGATCTGATGCAGAAAGAACCGATATCGAGTCGTCTCGACGCCGGGAGAGCGCAACGCACGCCAAAAGCGGGTGGCTGCGCGCAGACTCTCGTCGGTCACGGAGCCAACTGTAGTAAGTCCGCCGGCTGGAACGGGGAGGTGCTCCGAGGGTCGGATCAGCCGTGCACGCTGTCTACCTGATCCGGCACGATCGAGCCATCAGCACGGCGCAGCGGCAACTGGGCGCCGTTGGACGCGGTGTAGCCCGACGTCGAACACGGATACCGGGTCGTCTGTTGCTTCTCCGGGTCGATGAACATCGGATTGATCACCCAGTTGCCGTCCCGATTGTCGTAGGCGCGGCACATCAACTCCGTCTTGTTGCGATTGATGACCAGGTGTCCCTTGGTGGCGTCGGAGACGAAGGTGACGTCGGTGGTCGAGTCGCCCGCGGCGAGGATCTGCCGGACGTCGGCCGGAGCCTGCCGCCACGCCGCCGGTCCGGTGATCCCGAAGATCGCTTGATTGGCCCAGCAGCGTTTGCCGTCGACGTAGGTGATCGCGTTCGACGCGCCGCCGCACGCCTGCGGCCGGGCGGTCAGCCGGCCGAGGAGCGTCTCGTAGCGGACTCCGACGGTGTGTGCGGCGTCGATACCCACCTCGGGCGCCCACACGGTGACGATCGGCTCCGGCGACGCCGAGACCACCCACGGCACGATGCCGTTGCCCTTGAGCACTGCGATGAGGTTCTTGATCTGCGGGTACACCCGGATGTAGCCGTCGACCCGGCGTGATCCGACGGTGTCCTGCGCACCGATCGGGGCGCGCAGGTTGTGCACCTTGGCCGCGGCGGCGAACCCCGTCAGCTCGGCGGCGGTGTGCCCGGCGGCGAGAGCACCGCTGAACTCGTAGTCGCCGAGTGTGCGTCGGGCGACATAGCCCGCGAATGCCTTTGCGCCGCTTGATGTCTCGTCGTCGAGGACGGCGAGGATCTCGTCGGCGCACGCCTTGTTCGACGACGTCGGCAGCGGCAGTCCGGGCGGCGTCGACGTTCCGCACGCCTTGCGCAGAGCGTTCGCTGCGGCTGTCGTCATGTATCGGTGAGCGGCCTTCCAGTCGGCGTTGGGCGGCTGCAGGACCTTGTCGTGGCGCAGCATCCAATAGTTGGTGCCGTATCCGATGTCGTTCTTGACCACCGTGTTGTCCCAGTCGAAGAGCGCGACCGGCGCGCGCTTGCCCTTCCAGGTACCCGCGCACGGGCTGTTGGCGTCGATGATCGCTTGCAGCCGTTCACGATTGGTGCCGTACCACGCCAGACCGGCGTCGAGCTTCGGGCAGACCCTGGGGGCGGCAGCGGCGTCGCCCGCACCCGACGTCGAGCCGGCCGCGACCCCCGACGCGGCCAAGGTGATCAGGACGGCGCCGACGAGCGCACGGCCCGGGCGACGCATTCGTACCACGGTGATTTGCTCGTACCACGCGAATTCCCGTGGTACGAGCCAATCACCGTGGTATGGCGCCTACTTCGGTGCGGTCACGGTATGCCCGTGGTGACCGGGATGCGTCTCGTCCCATTCGGCGTTCAGCTCGTCGGCCGACGACAGACCGGCCGGCAGGTTCACGGTCTCGCGCGGACCGGTGTAGATCTTCTTGACCCACAATTCCCAGATCGCCCACAGCACCAGCAGCGTTCCGCCGACGACGAGCGGGGTGTAGTTCACGTATTTCCAGGAGAATCCGTCGAGCCACGGGACACCACCGGTCGAACTCGGCATGAGCGCGATGACCGTGGTGATGCCGATCTCGACGACGGCGAACGGACACAGCCAGCGATAGTGACGGCCGATGCTCCAGGTGCCGACCGCGAAGTCGTCGCCCTTGCGCCAGCGCTGGAAGATCGGGATCGCGAAGGCGAGGTACAGCCCGACCACACCGATCGTCACGACCGCGTTGAACGCGACTGGAACGGGTGCGCCGTTGATGTCGACGCGCACCAGTGCGGGCAGCGTGAGCAGGATCGCCAGCACCGCGACCAGCAGGACGCTGTAGACGGGAACACCCTTGCGAGACAGTCGCGTCCAGAATCGCGCACCGGGAACAGCGCCGTCACGACTGAACGCGAACAGCATGCGGGTCGTCGAGGTCATACAGGCCAGTGCACAGAACAGCTGCCCCACCGTCGAGATGACCAGAACCAGGCCGAACCACGGCTGTCCGAGCGCCTGCTGCAGCACCGCGACCGAGCTGCCGCCGCTCTTGGTCACGCCCTCGGCGTCGGACACCGCGAACAGCATGGCCAACAACAGAACCCAGCCGGCGATGGCCGAGTACATGATCGCCCGCCAGATGCCCTTCGCAGCGGCGTCGGACGCGCCGACCGTCTCCTCGGACATGTGACACGACGCGTCGTAGCCGGTGATCGTGAATTGCGGCAGGATCATCGAGAGCGGAAGCACAATGAAGATGAAGCCCATTCCCGATGTGCTTCCACCGAAGAAGCCAGTGTTGTTGACGCGCTGGAGAAAGACGTCCGACACGGTGCCGTGATGGCCGGGCACAAGGACCAGGATCGCGATGATCGCTGCCACACCAGCGACGTGCCACCACACGGAGATGCTGTTCATGATCGACAGCAGGTGACTGGAGAAGATCGACACGACGGTGACCAGCGCCAGTAGGACGACGAAGATCACGAATACCCGGGTCAGCGAGTATCCGGCCGCCCAACTGTCGCTGTACGCGGAGATGGTCACGTCGACGAAGGTCGCCGCGCCGTAGGCGACGGCCGCGACTATCCCGAGCAGACCGAGGAAGTCGAGCCAGCCGGTGAAGTAGCTCGATCGGATCGACCCCAGCTTCGCCGACCAGTAGTACATCCCGCCCGACGTCGGCATGGCGGACACGAGCTCGCCCATGCAGAGCCCGACCGCGATGATCATCAGACTGACCACCGGCCAACCCCACGAGATCGCCATCGGCCCGCCGTTGTTCCAGCCGATGAAGAAGCTGATGAACGGGCCACTGAGAATGGAAATGACCGAGAACGAGATCGCGAAGTTCGAGAAACCGGAGAAGGATCGTTTGAGCTCGCTCTTATAGCCGAGTTGCGCGAGTTTCGCGTCGTCGGACAGCGCGTCGTCGGTGGTGGACATGAGACTCCTTGAGAAGTGACGTCGGCTCAGCCGAAGAGCGGGGTCAGGTGCTCGTTGAGGAAACGTCCCTGCGGATCGAGGCTGCGACGCAGCTTCCGGAAGTCGTCGGCCCGGGGATAGAGCCGCGTGACGTCCTCGCCGGACAGGAAGTGCATCTTGCCCCAGTGCGGACGCGAGCCGTACGAGCGCAGAATCTCGTCGACGGCGCGCAGGTAGTCCCAGTAGTCCAGGCCCGGCTCCCCCGACACCGACACGGTGACACTGTCCTGTTCGTAGAACGGGCTCATCCAGCCACTGTCACCGGCCGTGAAACGGTACTCGATGGGATAGCGGGCTTCGGGGAAGTCGTTGAGCATCAAGTCGCGGACCGCTCGCACGGCATCTTTGCCGTGGGCCACCGGAACCGCGTATTCGAGTTCGTGGAAGTTGGGCACGTAGGTGATCGGGTAGACGTCGGAGCTGTAGGCGACCTTCTCGAATTCGGTCTCGAACGGTTCCTCGTCGGTGATGTCCATGACCTTCATCTCGCAGACGTCGGTGGTGGCGCCGGTGCTCGACGTCGCGGCGGTGTCGGGCAGGCAGTACAGGTCGCGACTCGCCTCGGTGGGACACCAGAAGAAGCCGAAGTGCCGGTGTTGCTCGGCGAGTTCGTCGTGGCGGTCCATCGCCGACTCGAAGTCTTCGCGCCAGATCTTCTCGTGCAGGTTGTAGGCGTCCATCACAGCCAGGGTGAGCTCGGAGATCACCCCCAGGGTGCCCAGCGAGACGCGCGAGGCTTCCAGCAGGTCGGGGTCGGAGCCGTCGACGGTGAGCACGCCACCGTCGGTCTGTACGAGTCTCATGCCGGTGATCGACGACGCCAGGTTGCCCAGTCGCGCGCCGGTGCCATGGGTTCCGGTGGTGAGCGCGCCCGCGACGGCCTGGGAATCGATGTCGCCCTGGTTGACCATCGACAGACCGTTGCGTTTGAGTACGGCGACCAGTTCGTTGATGGTGGTGCCCGCACCGACGGTCACCCGGCGTCGGTCATGGTCGATGTCGCGGACGCCGCGCAGCTGCGACAGCGTCAGATGCAGACCGTTGGTCAGCGCGACCGGGGTGAACGAATGGCCCGATCCGGCGACGCGGACGTCGAGGCCGCGCGCGGTGGCATCGGCGACGAGTGAGCTCAGTTCGTCGTCGCTGGTAGGGGCGCCGGTCTCCTGCCGGACGCAGGACTGATTGCCCACCCAGTTGCGCCAGTGCGTACGGTCTGCATGAAAGTCGTTGATTTCCATGATGATTCGCCTTCGGTCAGATCGCGGTGTAGCCGTTGTCGACGAACAGGTGGGCACCGTTGACGAAGCTCGCGTCGTCGCTGAGCAAGAACAGCGCCGACGCCGCCACCTCCTCCGGTTCACACATCCGCCCCTGGCCGGCCGCGATAGCGGCCTCGGACACGTCGACGCCGTGCCGGCTGAGCAGGCTCAGTTCGCGGCGCCCGTGGTCGGTGGCGATGAAGCCGGGACAGACCGCGTTGGAGCGGATGTTGCGGTCGCGGAATTCGACGGCGACGGCCCGCGCGAACATGTGGCAGGCGCCTTTGCTGGTGCAGTAGAGGACTTCCATCGGCGTGCCGACGACTCCGGAGATCGATGACGTGGCGACGATGCTTCCGCCGCCCGCCGCGATCATTCCGGGCAGCACCGCCCGGGTCGTCAGGAACATGCCGCGCACATTGACCGCCATGATGCGGTCCCATTCTTCGACGGAGGTCTCCAGGAAGGGAGCCGCCGCGAGGATGCCCGCATGGTTCATCAGGGCGGTGATCGGACCGAACGCCGCCTCGACGGCACCGACCGCGGCATTGACCTGTTCCTCCGACGAAACGTCAGCGGGGACGAACACCGCGTGGTAGCCGTCGGCGCGCAGCTCTTCGGCGACCGCCGCACCGTTGCTCGCCGGGACGTCGAGGATGCCGACCCTGGCTCCTTCCCTGGCGAACAGGCGGCTGGCCGCCAATCCACAGCCCCCTGCACCGCCGGTCACCAATGCCGTTCGTCCGTCGAGTCTGCCCGCCACCGCAATCTCCTCTACCGTGTTGTCGCACCGCCGATCGCCGATCGACCAGGTGTGATGCGCAACACTAGGCTGACGGGCGCACCGCGGTCCATATACCCAAAGGCATAACTTCGGCAGGAGGCACACGTGATCGAATCGGAACTCGACGGAGTCTCCCGAATCGTGTCCGCCGTGGGCACGTGCGAATTCGGTGCTTCCGTCGACGAATTCCTCCGGCACTACGTCGAGTTCGACATGACGTGCATATTCGCCTTTCACCCGTCGTCGACGCCGCTGCTGATTCACGACGGATACAGCGCGAGCGTGTCCCGTAACGCGTTGAGTTCCTATCTCAAGGGCGGATATCTGCTCGACCCGTTCTACGTCGCCTGCACCAGCGACGTCGGCGACGGTCTCTGGCGGATGGCCGACGTCGCGCCCGACGAATTCTTCGTGTCCGATTTCGCGGCGTCGCACGAAGTGCATCCGTGCATCTCCGACGAGTCCGGCACGCTGATCGAAGAGATCGGATACGTCGTGACACTCGCCGACGGTTGGCGCGCAACATATTCGCTGATGCGCAACCGGTGCGGCGAGCAATTCTCCGACGACCAGTTCGCGGGGTTGACCGCGCTCGCGCCGCTGCTCAGTGCCGCGATTCGACGCCACGTCGAGCTCGTATCGGCGACGTCGTCGGAGCGGCGCCCGGGTGAGATCGAGTCGGTGTTGCAGCGGGCCTTCTGCGACCGACTGACCGCCGCACAATTCCGCGTGGTGAATTTGATTCTGCGCGGACACAGCAGTCAGTCGGTCGCGAAAGAATTGCACATCACCGAAGGCACCGCGAAATTACATCGGCACAACGCATATCAGCGGCTCGGTGTCACGAGCCAAGCGGAATTGTTTCGGATGTTCATCGACTATTTGGAAGTCTGACGGTCGCAAGTCTGACGGCGCCCGCACACTCCTTGCCCACAGAGCCTTGTCTCGGATCTCAGACGATCGCACCCGTGTGGTGGGCTTCACACGGCGATCCGGTGAACCTGAGAAAGCGCCGGTCAGACCTGGACCGGGCCGAGAAAGGAGTCGACATGGTCGCCTTAGGACAACAACTGCTTCGAAAGAAGCCAATAATCCTGCAACGAAGGCACCACGAGGGAGAAGAGCTCCCTCGAAGGTTGGGGACGTTTCAGCTGATGATGTTCGGCGTCGGGGCGACCGTCGGCACGGGTATCTTCTTCGTGCTCAACGAGGCGATCCCGGTGGCCGGACCAGCCGTGATCCTCTCGTTCATCCTGGCGGCATTCACCGCGGGGCTCTCCGCGCTGTGTTACTCGGAGTTGGCCGCCGCCATCCCCGTCAGCGGTTCGAGCTACTCCTACACCTACCATTCCCTCGGCGAAGGCGTCGCTGTGATCGTCGGCGGCTGCGTCGTGCTCGAATACGGCATCGCAACCTCCGCGGTCGCGGTCGGCTGGAGCGGCTACTTCAACGAACTACTGCACAACGTCTTCGGTTTCCAGCTTCCGACCGCACTGTCGATCTCGGCGATTCCCGGCTCCGACGGCGCCGCCACCGGGGGCGTCATCAACCTGCCCGCAGTCGTGCTCGTGCTGCTGTGCATGTTGTTGCTGATCCGCGGCGCCTCGGAATCCGCGACCGTCAACGCCATCATGGTGTGCGTCAAGCTCAGTGTCCTGCTGCTGTTCGTGATCATCGGTTTCACCGCCTTCAACGCCGACCACTTCTCACACTTCTTCGCGATGGGCGCGACGGGCGTCAGCACGGCGGCGGGAACGATCTTCTTCTCATTCATCGGCCTCGACGCCGTGTCGACAGCGAGTGAAGAGGCGAAGAACCCCCAGAAGTCCATCCCCCGTGCCATCATCGGCGCCCTCCTGATCGTCACCGCGATCTACATTCTGGTCGCACTCGCCGGTCTGTCCGCGAAACCCGTCTCCTGGTTCTCCTCCCCCGGCGCCGGTGAGGCCGGACTGGCGAAGATCCTCGAGGAGGTCACCGGAACATCGATCTGGGCGACCGTCCTCGCTGCCGGCGCGGTCATCTCGGTGTTCTCCGTGACGCTGGTCATCCTGTACGGCCAGACTCGTATTCTGTTCTCGGTCGCACGCGACGGGCTCATCCCGCACCGCTTCTTGAGCGTCAACCCGAAGACTCTGACGCCGGTCTTCAACACCGTCGTCGTATCGGTCATCGTGGCGATCATCGCCGGTATCGTTCCCGCCGACTACCTGTGGGACAGCGTTTCCTTCGGCACGCTGGTCGCTTTCGCGATGGTCGCGATCTCGGTGATCGTGCTGCGGCGCCGGATGCCCAACCTCGAACGACCGTTCAAGGTTCCGGGGTATCCGGTGGTCCCGATCCTCACCGTCGTCGCATGCATCTACGTGCTGTTCAGCCTGAAGCCGGTCACCTGGGCGATCTGCGGGGT
Source organism: Gordonia asplenii (assembly GCF_012933505.1). Classification (GTDB taxonomy): domain Bacteria; phylum Actinomycetota; class Actinomycetes; order Mycobacteriales; family Mycobacteriaceae; genus Gordonia; species Gordonia asplenii. Next base: position 93,773 of record NZ_JABBNB010000008.1, on the reverse strand, counting down.
CTGGCTGGCGCTCGTCTTCGCCGGCTATCTGGTGTACGGCCGCAAGCACGCCACACTGAACACCTACACCTCGGATGAGGAGATCGCCGAACCGATCCGCGAGTTGGAGGATCAGTGACCTATCTGGTCGGCTACGGTCCGGGAAACATGGACCGTGGCGCGGTTGACCTGGCGTGTCAGCTCGCCCGCTCCGAACCCCAACCGGTGCAGGTGGTGTCGGTCGTCCCGCAGGGCTGGGCGACCCCGGCCGCCAGCGGCACCGACCGTGAGTACGAAGCCTGGGCAGCGGAGGAGGGCGAGGCCGCCGCGGCCCAAGCGCGCGCCGATCTCGCCACGCATTCGATGGTCGACTCGTCGGCGACGTGGGTGAGCGGTCGTTCGGTGCCACAGGTGCTGATGGACGAGGCAGCGCGGCGAGACGCCTGGATGCTCGTCGTCGGTTCCAGCGACGAGGCCGCGTTCGGCCGGATCCGGCTCAGTTCCAAAACCGATCGTCTGGTGCACTCGTCGGCGATCCCGGTGGCGGTTGCGCCGCGTGGATACCGCACGGCTGCTCCGGTGCGCAGGATCACCGTCGGATTCCGCGACGACGATACGAGCTGGTCGCTGCTCGACCGCGTCGCCGAGATCTGCACGCGCACCTCGGCACAACTGCGGCTCGTCACGTTCCTGGTGACGCCTCCGCGCCGCTCGGTGACCACCGGGGTCAGTCGGGCCGAGACCCAGGTGGTCAAAGTCTGGGCCGATCGCGCCGCCGCCGCACTGGGTCAGGCCCAGGAGCATCTGCGGCAGTCCGGTTTCACCGACGACCGGATGCGGTGTCAGCTGGCCGAAGGGAGCGACTGGAATGTCGCGGTCAAACGCCTGGACTGGTCCGACGGCGACATCCTGGTGGTCGGATCGTCGTCGACTCACCCCGTCGCACGAGTGTTTCTGGGGTCGAGCGCGGCCAAGATCCTGCGCAACGCCCCCATCCCCACCGTGATCATCCCCAGGGGCGCCATCCCCGCGTGAGACGGTCCCGTCGGGGATGACGCAAGCCCGGTCCCGCAGCGCGCGGGACCGGGCTTGCGTCTTGCTTGCGTCCCGGCCAGTTCCGGCTGGTCAGTTCCGGCTGGTCAAACCGCCCAACATCAGGTCGACCAGTTGCTCGGCGATATCGGCGTCGAGAGCCCGACGTCGGGCGAGGATCCGGAAATGCAGCGTCGCGATCATCGCCTCGTAGGCGAGCAGCGCGTCGTCGGCGTCGAGCAGCTCTCCGCGCTCGACCGCCCGCGTGAAGATCCGCTCGGCACGCGCGAATCGGTCACCCCAGAAGGCGTCGCGCAGTTCTTGGGAGGTGTCGTCCTCCGCGGTCGCAGCCAGCACTGCCAGCGCGTATCCCGCGGGGGTACGCAGAAAGTCGGCGACGGCGGCGACGGTCGCGACGAGGTCGCCGCGCAACGACCCGGTGTCAGGCGTCGTCAGGCGCTCGGCGGACAGGGTGAGCAACACCTCGCGCAACAGTGCTTCCTTGGTGCCCCATTTGCGATACACGGTCGCCGCGTTCACGCCGGCGTGAGCGGCGATCTGCCCCACCGTCAGATCGGCCGGTGCCACCTCGCCCAGGAGTGCGGTGGTCGCGTCGATGACCGCCTGAGTCGTTCGGGCGGTGCGGCCGCCGGGGCGGCCTTTCGGGGTGGGTTCGGTCACACGACCCATTCTAAATGCGAGTGACTGTTGCATTAAGGTCGGGTCTGGTGCACTATCAATCGCATGAACTACTCAGAGCAACCCGCATGGCGGGCCATCCAGAACCATCTCCCGTCCGACTACCGCCTCACGCCCGATACCGAGCCCGCCGAGGAGTGGTGGGACCACCTGGGCCACCGCATCCACCTCGACACCTATCGCAACCCCGACGCCGCCGTGAAGGTCATCCTGTTCCACGGCGTCGGCACCAACGGCCGGCAGATGTCGACGATCCTGGGCCACCCCCTCGCCGAGCGCGGCTACGAGACCATCGCCGTCGACATGCCCGGCTACGGCGTGACCGACGTCGCGCCCGGTGCGCTGGTCACCTACGACGACTGGGTGCAGATCGGCTCGGATCTCATCGACGTCGAACTCGCCCGCGACGACCGACCGATCTACCTCTACGGACTGTCCGCGGGCGGCATGGAGACCTACCACGTCGCGTCGGTGAACAAGAAGGTCAAGGGCATCGTCGGGATGACGTTCCTGGATCAGCAGTCCGCCGTCGTGCGCCGCGACACCGCATTCGACCCGGTCAGCGGAACCGTCGGGGCCGTCGCTATGAAAGCTCTGGCAAAGACTCCCGCCCGCAGCATCAGGGTCCCGATGAAGTCGGTCAGCAAGATGCGCACGCTGGTCAACGACCGCGCGGCCAAGAAGGCCTGCTACGACGACGCCACCTCCGCGGGCAACCTCGTCTCGATCGCGTTCCTCGACTCCTACCTCAACTATCGACCGGTCACCGCGCCCGAAGACTTCGACGTCTGCCCGGTCCTGCTCACTCAGCCGGCCGAAGACAAGTGGTCGCCGCTGCGGTTGGCGAAGCCCTTCCTCGACCGCATCACGCGCGTCCCGGTACGCACGGTCCTGCTGGAGAACGCCGGCCACTACCCGCTCGAACAGCCGGGCCTCGATCAGATGGTCGACGCCGTGGATCTGTTCTGCGCACAGAACGGGAGATAGGTACGAAGTCAGCACGCTTCGCTGCCATGGGGGTGGTAGGCGCACGTCAGTGCGCATTGCGAGACTTGCGGGGCGCCCGCAACAGTGCGCCGAAGGCGGTGACGACGATGGGAATCACCACCGCGATCAGGGCGGCGCTGAGACCGTTCATGAATGCGGTTCGAACGGTGGACGTCAGCTCTGCACCGGGCGGGCCCATCCGGGCGGCGACCTCTAGGCCCGCTGCCGCGGAATCGCGGACGGCCTTCGACGCATCTGCCGGGAGCCGGGACAGATCGGGTAGTGACGCCGCATAACGGCTGGAGAAGACGGCGCCCATCAGCGCGATGCCGATCGCCGAGCCCACCTCACGTGTCGTGTCGTTGACCGCTGATGCGATGCCCTGTTGGTCGGACGACAGAGATCCGACAATGGCGGAGGTGCCGGTCGAGCTGGTGATGCCGATACCGATGCCTGCGACGATCAAGCCGACGAGGAAGGGCGGATATCCGGAGTCGGCGTGCAGAGTGGCCACCCAGGCCAAGCCGGCCGCGAGAAGGAGCAGGCCGAGGAACATCGTGACGTTCAAGCCGAGTCGGCTGACGATCGCCGGCGTGGACACGGAGACGGGAAGTACCGCGAGCGCAACCGGGACGAGTGCGATGGCACTGTGCAGCGGGCTGTACTCGAGGATGAGCTGGAGGTACTGCAGCCCCACGAAGAAGAAGCCGAACACAGCCATGAACTGCACGATGACGCTGATGGAGCCGGCACGGAAGCCGGGGAGACCGAACAGTCGTGGGTCGAGGAGGGGCTCGTTGGTACGCAGCCCGTAGGCGGCGTAGGCGGCCAACGACACGACGCAGACGACGAAACTCACGACGACCACGGGTTGGGTCCAGCCTCGGTCGCTGCCTTCGATGATCGCGTAGACCAGTGTGCCGATCCCGACGACGGTGAGAGCGGTGCCGAGGACGTCAACCCGGGGCGGGTGCCGGTCTCTGGTGTTCGGGCTGCACAGTGCCGCCGCCAGCAGTGCGAGGCAGGCGACCGCGGCGCTGGTGTAGAAGATGGACCGCCAGCTCCATGTCTCGAGGAGGGCTCCTGCCGCGATCAGGCCGATGATGGCGCCGGCTGCGGCGAATCCCGACCAGATGGCCACGCCTCGCGCGCGACGGTCGACCGGGAACGTCGCCGTGATCGTCGACAGTGTTCCCGGCATGATCATCGCGGCTCCGAGCCCCATGACGACGCGGGAGGCGATCAAGGCCGACGTGGTGTCGGACATTGCGGCCGCGGTCGCCCCGGCAGCGAAGACCACCGTGCCCGCGATGAGAACTGTTCGTCGACCGATGCGGTCTCCCAGTGCGCCCATCGGCAGTACGAAGGCTGCGAGGGCCACTGTATAACCGTCTGCGATCCAGGTGAGGGCGCTGTTGGATGCGCTGAGCGCGACGGCTAGGTCGGGTAGCGCGAGGTTGACGGCCGACACCGAGGCGACGACCAGAACCAGAGCCAGGCACATGGCGGAGAGGACGCGGCGTTGTTCGCCGGGTGTCGTGGGGCTGTCGGGGGCCGGTTGGTCGGTCATGATCGGGCTCCTGTCGGCTCGGGCAACGGTCAGGCGCCGGCGGCCAGTCGGGTGACGCCCCGCATGACGGTCCGTGTGACGGCGCCCCGAATGCGGTTGGGCAGGGAGGGAGTGGCAATCGCGGTTGCAGTGCCGAGCCGTGGGAACAGGGCGAGGGCGTTCTCGCGTTCGATCCGGCGCCCGAGATCGGCATCGTGTGCGGTATAGGTGTCCAGCCCGGCCGCGAAGTACTGCACCGCCGCTTCCGGCGCGAAGGGCCAGTCGCTGCCGAACAGGACGTGTCCGGGATCGGCGAAGGCGAGCAGACTCGGCAATGCGGCAGAGCTCGCGGAGAGCGCGGTGTCGAAGTAGAAGCTGGAGAAGTCGTCGAGGACGTCGAGGGGGCTGCGGCCCGACTCTCCGGCGATCGCCACGGCCATCCGGTGCGAGGCGTAGGGAACGAATCCGCCGGCGTGGCTGAGAATGAACCGGATGTTCGGGTAGCGGCGCCGAATACCATTGCTGACGAGGAGATATGCGGCGCGAGTGGTGTCGAGGAGGAAGTCGGCCGCGAACGGTGGGATACCTGTGACGGCGGGTGCGGGCAGGTCGGCGGGGTGGATGAACACCGTCGCGCGGCGCTCGTCGAGGACGCTGAACAGTTGTTCCTGACCGGCCTCGCCCAGGTAGGTGCCACGCGCGTTGGCGAGCAGGACGACACCGTCGGCGTGCAGCTCGTCGAGGGCGCGGCGCGCTTCGCTCGCAGCGGCGTCGACGTCGGGCATCGGCAAAGTCGCGAAGAAGCCGAATCGGTCCGGGTGCGCGGCGATCAGGGACGCGGTCTCGTCGTTGAGGTCACGCGCCAGCCTCGACGCCTCGCCGGGATCGGCGAGGAAGCCGGTGCCCGGGGTCGAGACCGACAGGATCGCGGTGGCGATGCCGGCGCGATCCATCACCTCGAGGGAGCCTTCCGGGGACCAGTCGGGCAGCTCGCGCCCGCCCGCTGCGGCGATGCCGTGGGCGGCGAGGCGTTCGCGGTAGGCGGACGGGATCAGGTGGTGGTGTACGTCGATACGGTGCATGACGGTCTCCGGTGAGTTCGGGTCGGACGATGGACGGTGCGGCGCTGCGCATCAGGAGTGGAAGGGCTCGGTGCCGAGCACCAGCCGTAGGCCCGGAATTCCGGAGTGCTGCTGGGCGTAGCGCAACTCGCGGCTGAGGTCGCTGAGCGTGTTTCGGGGCGGCACGGACAGGCTGAGCGTGGAGAGCGTGCCCAGCGCGCGGCCCTGCGCATCGACGTAACCGGCGCCGCTGTCGCCCGGGACGCCGGGCCGGACAGCGGTGACCGTATGAGCCCAGCCGCCGGTTCCCGGGTCGGCGGTCGCTTGAACGAGGCCGATGTGCGGCGACAGCGCGTTCCTACCGCCCCGCAGCGAGGAATCGCCGTACCCGTAGGCCCGATCGCCTGCGCTCACCCGATCGACGTCGAGGTCTACGGGACCGCCCCAATGCGGAAGCGATGGGTTCACGGCGCCGACGACGTTCTTCGGGAGTCGGATCAGGGCGAAGTCGTTGTGGGCGCAGGCGTTGGGGTCCTTCTCCCCCGCTGCTTGCATCGCCGCCCAGCTGTCGTAGGCCAGGGTGCCCGTGGCCTCGGTAGTGCCCCGCGTGCGCAGCGAGCCGCCCGTGCGCAGGTCGACGGGAGTTCCGATGGGGACCGTCGTGGCGGTGCAGCCGTTCGGGAGCTTCTCGGTGCCGACGTGACCGCAGTGTGCGGCCTGGCCGAAGTACACCTCGCCCCGGGCGTCGGTGAAGACGAAGTTGGTGGTGCATTGACTGTCGCCGGTGTACGCCTGCACTCCGGGGTGCAACTGCGCCTGCGCGGCGGGGGCCCACGACACTCCGGAGTCGGCGGCCGCGACGATACTCGGTGCCGCGGTGGTTCGGAGTGCCGTGGTGGTCGAAGGGGGCGTCGCCGACGGCGATGGCGCGGTGCCGGTCGTGCTCGTGGCGCATCCGCCGGTGGCGATCAGCGCCGCGGCGGCCATGACGGCGGCGAGGCCACGAGCCACGCTGCGCCGACGCGCGGGTGCGATCATGTGGTGAACGTCGTTGCGCTGCAAGGGTTCTCCTTGTCGTCTCACCCGATGATCGGGCGCCGGTTGCGGGTCTGGCGGTCGAGCTCGGTCTGCATGGCCGCACGGATCCGTTCCGCGTAGTTCTCAGCGGTCTCGTCGGGCTCGGGCCGCATGGCGGCCAGAAAAGTGGTGCGGAGTTTGGTGGGCAGTGGCACGTACGGGAGCAGCCCGACGGCTCCGATGTTGATCCCCCACGGAATGGAGACGGTGATCGGCAGGCGGTTCAGACGGAACCGCTCACGGGCGCCGGTCGCCTCGGCGAGCGCGGCACCGTCGGCGAAGACGACGACGGATTCCCCACCGCCGCTCGTCACCACCGGCACGACCGGGACTCCGGCATCGATCGCGAGGCGGGCGAAGCCGGCGCGGCCCGCGAACAGCACCGTGTTGCGATCCTTCCAAGCCTTGAAGGCGTCGATGTCTCCACCCGGGAAGACGAGAACGTGCTTACCGTCGGCGAGGGCTTCGTCGGCGGTCGCGCGGCTGGCGGGTCGGGCACCGAACGGTTCGATGAGCCGCCCGACGCCGAGCTGCCACGCCACCTGGTGGGTCAGGGCGATCACGGGCCGCTCGTCGCCGCTGGCGCGGTGCGCGATCCCGAACGCGACGACGTTGAGGTCGAAGACCCCGCCGAAACCGTGATTCGCCACGAAGAGGACCGGCTCGTCGGGGATCGGGGCCGCGACGGTCGTCTCGTGCCGGTTGTACATCGCGACGGCCATCTCGAGGGCGCGTGCGATCCGATCGCTCCAGTCCGTCATCGCCCGATCGCCGCCTTCAGCCGTGGCAGTTGCCTGAGGGGGTTGTGCCGCTCGATCTCGTGGCGCTGATCGGCTGTGAAGGTCTCGCTCAGGCCCGGCGCGGGGTCGTGGTCGCCGTGCTGGTCGAGGACCAGGGCGGAGAAGGGCCAGTCGCTGCCGAAGACGATGTGGTCGCGGCTGGTGGCCGCCAACACGCTGTTCATCGCGGTGGGTGCCGCGCTCAGCGCAGTGTCGTAGTACATGCCGGCCACCTGGGACTGGACGTCGAGCAGGGAGATCTTCGGCAGACCGAGATGACCGAGCGAGGTCTGCGAGGCCACACCGATGCGGTGGGTGAGGAACGGGAGGGTGCCGCCGGCGTGGGAGAGCTGGAACCGGATCTTCGGGTACCGGTTCATCACGTCGGTCATCATCATCATGATGGCTGCGCGGGTGGTGTCGAAGGTGAACTCGGCGAGGAAGTCCGGTACCGGGAGCTTGGGCTTGGCATTGTCCGGGATGGCGGCGGGGTGCACGAAGACGTAGGCGGAGCGCCGGTTGAGCTCTATCATCAGCGGCTCGTACCGCGGGTCGCCCAGGTAGACGCCGCCGTAGGCGCTGAGCAGGGTCACGCCGTCGAGATGCAGCACGTCGAGCGCGTAGGTGAGCTCCGCGATGGACGCGACGACGTTGGGCATCGGCAGTACCGCGAAGCTGCCGAACCGTGTGGGATGACGCTTGATGAGGTTCGCGGCGTAGGTGTTGCAGTACCGCGCCAGGTCCGCTGCCTCCTTGCCCGCGAGGAAGGAGACACCGGGGTCGGACACGGCGAGAACGCGCGCGGAGATGCCGTAATAGTCCTGGAAGCTGAGATCCGCTTCGGGTGACCAGGTGGGGGTCGGGTAACCGCCGATGGTGAAATGCCCGTGCTGGAGCAGTGCCGACCGGTACTCCGGCGGGAGGAAGTGCGCGTGCAGGTCGATCCGGTACTGCCCCTTGGGCGCGGCGTACTGTTTCGCGGGCGCGGCGTTCGCGGTAGTCGTGCCGAGGGTGGCGGCGCCGAGAGTCGCGGCGCCGGCCGCGGTGGCAGCACCGGCGAGGAGGGTACGGCGGTTGATCATCGCGTCAGTCCGTTCTTGAGCGGGGAGGTCGGTGGGAGGGTCGTGGCGACGGCGAGCGGGGCGGCGCCGATCAGCGGGGGTGGTCATCGGGGATCCGGCGCGAAGTCGACGACTGCGGTGCCGATCGTTTCGTCACCCAGCACGATCCGGGCTTCGACGTGGTCGCCGGGACGGACCGCGACCATGGGACCGAGCGCTCCGGAGAGGATGACGTGTCCCGCGCGCAGGGGCTCGCCGAGGTCGCGCGCCGTCTCCGCGAGCCAGAGCACCGCGTTGAGCGGACCGCCCAGACAATCCGTCCCGTAGCCGGTGGACGTGGTCGCGCCGTTGACGGACATGGTCATCGTCACCGACGACGGATTGACTCCGGCGGGTAGGCGGTCGCCGAGAACGTACAGGCCGGCGCTGGCGTTGTCGGCGACGGTGTCGGCGTAGCTGATGTCCCACTGGGAGACTCGGCTGTCGACCACCTCGATGGCAGCGTGGCTGGAGGCTACGGCTCGGCGGACGGTCTCGACTGAGAGGTCTCCGACCAAGTCTTCGCCCAGCACGAAGGCGACCTCCGCCTCGACCTTCGGCTGCAGCACCGCCGTCTGCGGGATCGGCGTGCCGGTGTAGTCCATGTCGGCGAAGAGCACCCCGAAGTCGGGGCGGTCGACGCCGAGCTGCTGCTGGACGACCGGGTTGGTGAGGCCTATCTTGCGTCCGACGACGACTCCGCCGCGGTCGATGCGGTCCTGGGTGAGCAACTGCTGCACCGCGTACGCGGCCGTGACATCGGTGGAACCGATGAGGTCACGGACCGGCGGGCACGGGCTGCGGAAGTCGGTCGCGGTCAGCAGTCGACGCGCAGCCCTGGTGATGGTGTCGACGCTCATGCGGGCCTTCCGGCCTCGGTGGGGGTGGTGGCATCGGTGCGAGTGACGGTGCGGCTGTCGTCACCGGAGGGCGCGACCCGCCGTTGCAGCTGGCGCGTGAGTTCGGCGGCGTCGCGGCTCGCGCCGAAGACGTACTTGTCGGGCCGCAACACCAGGACGGTGCCGGGGCGATGCCCGGCGCGACACAGCCACGCGGTCAGCCGTCCTTCGGTGTCCTCGAGGTCGAGCAGCCCGGCATTGCGCCGACCGTCGCCGATGCGGCCCTGCGGCCGACCGCCGGCACGGTAAACGGTTGCGAAGCTCGCACCGAGGCGCTCCCACGTCGCGGTGTCCGCGCCGAGTGCCTCCCGCGGGTCGGTCTCGAATCCGATGACGGCCCAACCGATCCCGAGGGCGTCGTCGAGCCGGACGCGCTGCCCGTCGTAGCGGCGGACCACGGGCTGCGGCGGCAGCGTGCCCTCGATGCCTCGGATGCGGGCGCGGTCGAGGCCGAGATACTCACCGCGGCGGAATCGTGGTTTGGGCTTCATGCCGGCGCGGCGCACCCAGCCGCCGAGAGCGGGCACGTGCAGCGCCGTGCGGAGCGCGATGTCGCGCGTCTGTGCGAGGCCGGAGTTCTGTACGGAGACGAGCGACTTGTTGAACACGGACAGGTCGATCATCGACTTAGCGTGGTGGCGTCGCTCGGACTCGTAGCTGTCGAGGATCGCGGGGTCCGCCCCATGCTGCAGGACGGCGTGCAGCTTCCACGACAGGTTGTCGGCGTCACGGACTCCGGCGTTCATCCCCTGGCCGATGAACTGCGGAGTCATGTGCGCGGCGTCGCCGGCGAGCAGGATCCGGCCCTCGCGCCAGCGATCGGCGATGACGGCGTTGAAGGTGTAGACGAGACGCCGCTCGACGTTCACCTCGTCGACGTCGACGTAGCGCCCGATCAGGCGGGACACCGTCTCGTCGGACTCGAACTCGTCCTTCTCGTCGTCGTCGGACAGGTTGAACTCGAACCGGTGGTGTCGGCCCGGTTGTGGGCAGCTCACCGTCGGCATGTCGGGGTCGCAGACGAAGTCGAAGTACGGCAGGTGGCGGAACGGGTCGGTGCCCTCCTTGGCGGACAGGTCCACGACCAGCCATCGCTCGGGGAAGCTCTTACCGCTCATGTCGATCCCGAGGCGGGTGCGGATGATGCTGCGGCCACCGTCGGCGCCGACGAGATAGGACGCGCGGACCGTCTCGCGCGTGGACTCGTCGACAGCGTTGTCCTGCTTGCCGTACTGGCTGCCCGTGGCGGCGGCGTGAACGACGGTCACCCCGTCGGCGTCCTGGTGGAAGTCGACGACCTCGCGTCCGCGCCGCACCTCGACGTTCGGATAACGGGTGAGCGTGTCGGCGAGCTTCGTCTCGAGGTAGGGCTGGTAGAAGAAGTTGGTCACCGGCCACCACAGCGGACGCTGCGGCTGGCGGAACTGGACGAGGACCTCGCCGTCGGCGGTGACCCATTGGACGGCGGAGTCGACGTTCATGTCCTCGTGAATGTCGTCGGCGACGCCGGCGGTCTGGAAGACGCGCAGCGCCTCGTCGTCGGTGTAGACGGCGCGGGCATTGCCGTAGAACTGAGGTTCGCGCTCGAGGACGAGCACGGACAGACCCCGTCGACCGAGGAGATGCGCGAGGGTCAGGCCGGTGGGCCCGAGGCCCACGACGGCGACGTCGTAGTCGTTCATTGGTGGATTCCGATCGGTGTGCTGAGGGCGGGGACCGTCGTCTCGGGACGACGCAGGTTTCGGATGGCTTCTCGGACCTGGGCGAGGTTGTCGGTCATGTGAACCGTGTCGTGGCCCCAGATGCTGATGCCCTGGTAGGTGGTGGGCTGCCAGGCGGCCTCGAGCTCCGGGGTGACGACGATCGGGTTCCAGCCGACCTCGAGTTCGAAGCCCGACGGCGTGACGCAATAGAAGGAGAGCTCGCGGTCGTTGGTGTGCTGCCCGACCGTCCACGCCACCCGGAAGCCGAGATCACGAACGCGCTGGTACGCGGCGAGCATGTCGTCGAGGTCGGCGACCTGGATGTTGACGTGCTGTGCCCTGGTGCGGATGGGATCGACCGGCAGATACTGCAGGCCGGCTACCGCGATGGAGTGGTGGCGTTCATTGACCCGGAGGAAACGGATCTTGAGCGTGAGGCCGTTGATGTTCTCGTCGATGAAGTCCGAGAGCCGAGAATCGAACACGGTGCCGTAGTAGCGATGGATGCTCGCGGGGTTGCGCGAGGTGATCGCGACGTGCCCCATGCCGGCGGCGCCGGTCACGTAGCCGGAGGTGAGCATGCGCAGCGGCTTCGCGGTGGATCGTGCGGTGGTGAAGACCTCCTGGGCGATGCCCTTCGGGCCGGGAAAGCGCCACAGTCGTTCGACGCCGCGCAGGGCGGCCTCCTCCGACGTGCCCTCGACGACCGGGACGCCGCGATCGCTGACGCGCCGCAGAATCTCGTCGAAGGTCTCATGGTCGTCGACGTGCCAGCCGATCGCCATCAGATCCTCGGACGGTCCGCGCCGGATGAGGAAGCGGCACTCGTGATCGTCGAGCCGGAAGCGAAGCGTCTGATCGTCGAGCTCATCGACGTGCAGCCCGATGGCGTCGGCGCCGAACCTGTGCCACTCCTGCATCTTCTGGGACTCGACGACGAGGTAACCGAGGTGGACGGCGCCGAAGACGGCTTCGTCCGTGCCGGCATCGGGTGCGGCGGTGATCATTGCGCGCCGCCGAGGAAAGTGCTGGCGAGGTCGTTGAAGAGATCCGCACGTTCCCACTGCACCCAGTGGCCGGTGCGCGCCGCGACGTAGAGGTCGCAGTTCGGCATCGTCTTGGCGAGTGTCGGGCCGCCCGCGGGACGGTTGACCTGGTCGTCGGCGCCCCAGATCACCAGGGTCGGGGCTTGGACGCTCGCCAGGCGGCGGTCGCGGGTGAGGTCCATGCGCAGCACCGTGCGCAGTGCGGTGGGGCCCGACGGCCGACGCAGCGGCGGGTTGGCGACGACGTCGGGCTGGATGCTCGCCTGATAGCGGAGCTCGATGAGCTCGTCGTCGATGGCCGAGGCGTCGTAGACGAGGTATTCCCGGATGAATTCGCTGAGCTTCTGCTTGGTGGGGCCGTCTCCGCCGTAGTAGCCGAGCAGGGAGTTGAGGCCCTTCGTCGGCAACGCGCGGGTGGTGCCGATCCCGCCGGGGCCCATGAGGATCAGCTTGCCGACCCGGTCGGGCCGGTCCATCGCGAGCCGCAGAGCCGCGGCACCGCCGTAGGAGTTGCCGACGAGGTGCGCCCGCTCGACGTCGAGCTCATCGAGTAGACCGCGGACGAACATCGCGAGGTCGCCGAACGGGTCGCTCTGGTCGATGTCTTTGCTCGACCGTCCGTAGCCGGGCATGTCGGGAACGATCACGCGGAACTTCGTTGCGAGGGCATCGATATTGCGCGAGTAGTTGGATGCGCCCGTCGCGCCCGGGCCGCCGCCGTGCAGCAGGACGACGGGGGCTCCCTCGCCTGCCTCGGTGACGAAGATCTGGCGGCGCCCGACCTCGACGGTGTGCTCGGTACGCGGTGGGGCAGTGTTCGCGGTCATCCTTGGGCCTCTCGCTCGAAATATTTTCTGACAACATCATCAGAAAATAACCCGGCGATGTCAAGGGGTTTCTGATAGATTTATTCAAGAACTTCACGGAGGGAGGCCGCCGCCAATGACTACCGAGACCGCCGACGCCCCCGCGCGTCGCCCCGACCCACGTCGGGCCAGGACCCGCAACGCCCTGGTCGGAGCGGCCCGGCGACTTCTGGCGGACGGCAAGTCAGCGGTGAGCGTGCAGGAGATCACCGACGAGGCCGGCGTCGGATTCGGCAGCTTCTACAACCACTTCGACACGAAGGAGGAGCTGTTCGCCGAGGCGGTGGCCAGCGTGCTCGACGATTGGGGCGCATTGCGCGACGAGGTCGTCCGCGGCATCGAGGACCCGGCCGAGGTCTTCGCCGTCAGCTTCCGCATGGTCGGACGGATGCAGCGCCACCTGCCCGAACTCGTGCGCGTGACGCTGCATCGAGGAATGTCTGTGCTGCTCACCGACCGTGGCCTGCGCCCCCGAGCCCTCGCCGACCTCCGCCGCGGGATCGACGCCGGGCGATTCACCGTCCCCGACGTCGAGATGGCGCTGATGATGTCGGGCGGAGCTCTCCTCGGCCTGGTCCAGCTACTCGACGCGTATCCGGAACTCGACGACGCCGAGGTCTCCGACGACTACGCGCGACACGTTCTGCTCATGCTCGGCGTCGAGCAACAGGATGCAGATCGTATCGTCGCGCTACCGCTTCCAACGATCTCGCTGCCGTTCTGATCCGCGAGCGGCCACCGCGCGCTTGGCCGCCTCGCCAAGATGCTCCGCGGCGTCGAAGAACTCGATCGCGTTGGACAACCGGCCCGCGGTGACCACGGAGTCACAGTCCGCTAAACCGCCCATCAGGATCTTCTCGCCGAGCGCAGCTGCGCGTTGAACCAGGCCCGCGTGCCCGCGACAGTCAGCCCCTGCTTCGACACGTCATCGAGCAGGGGCTCCCCAACAGCGGCCGCGGCGCGAAACTCCTCATACGCGTACTCGACGATGCGTCCGTCGTTGCCGGTCCACGCGGCGATCAGTCGTGCGAGTTCGGTCAACCGTTGCTCCCAGACATCGTCGTCGGACTCAGTCCCGCGCACGAGGATCACGTCGATGTCGCTGCCGAGCGTCATTCGCCCGATCGCTGATCTCCTTGGCGGGATTCTCCGCCAGCCGAAGTTACCAAGAGCCCCGCCGGAGTGGATCGACACGATGCCCTGAGCATCGCCGAACTCAACGGACAGGCGTAACTCTCCCGGACTGCCCGATTCCCTCGCAGGAGCCTGTGGCCAGCAGTGGGAGCGCGACGGTGCCGACGACGAACAGACCGAGCAGCACGAGGCCGACGATCCGGGTGACGCGACGGTGTGCGGTGAGCAGCGCACCCGCTGCCAGGGCCACGATCGTGCCGACGACCGCCCACAGGAATCCGAAGCCGTTCGTCGTGATGCGTTCGGGTACGCCGTAGGCCATGCCGCAAACCCGTCGTCCGACCGCGTGGGCGGCCTGCCACGAGACGAGGGCTCCGACGAGGCCGATCACCGGCATCGTCACGAGGACAACTTCCCGCGGAATCCGGCGGACCCGGTCTCCAATCATGTGGACAGACTACGAGGAGCGAGGGTCAGCGGCGTTAAGCGGTGTCCAGCCGGCCCAACTCCTCCGAATAGATCTCGTCCTCCGGTGTTGCCCTGCGGACGCTCCTCCAGCAGGTTCTTGACCATGCACCGCTCGCTGGCCTCCATCAGGTGGGGGCCTGCGCCTGACGGAAGGGTGTCCGTCGCCTCCTCTCGTTCACGAACCTGATCGACACGAAGAGTCCGATGGTGACCACCGCCAGAAGCCCGCTGCCGAGGAAGAGTAGACCTCGCAGATGGTTTGCCGACTCTTGCTGACCGAGCGTGTACTCCCCTCGCCGGGTAGGTCCATTCGCCGCACCATCTACTACCAGGTTTTCGACAGACCTGCCGGTGTGCCAGCACAGATCGTTTTCGGACATCGCGTCGAATCCACACTGCGCCGGGCTCGTGATCAGGCTCGACCCCATCCAGATCGCGAAGATCCCCAGCCCGAAGCAAACGGGCAGGGCGATCAGCACCCTCGCCGAGATAGCGGTCCCGGCGGATCCGGTCCTTGATCGATGTCGGCTCACACGAGAACGATAGAGCGAGAAGCGACCACGGAATCGGCGGGGCCTCAGGCCGCCTGATCGTGAAGCATCACTGCGTGCGTCTCGATCTGTCCGACCCGTCGGCGGCGAGAATCGCGTCGAGACGGCTAGCATTCTGTGGTGAATCGCCGAGCGATCCTTGTCGTGGCCCCTGTCCGTGTCGTACGGCCTGCTGCGGCTTGCACGGGTAGGCGCTCGACATTCCTTTCATGACTACTGCCTCACCGAACGACCGCCCATTGGCGATAGCGTTGGTCGTCGTGCAATGCCCGCTCGTGTTCCTCGGCTACGGTCTCGCGCAGCTTTCGAAACTCGACGACAGTCATTGCAGCTTCCGTCCCGGAGACGGCTACGCCGACTGCGGCGACCCATCATGGCCAGACAGAGCGGCAACGGCCGGCGCGATCGGCGGCGGCGCTCTCCTTGTTCTCACCGCGGTGTCGATCGGCTGGGCCATCGCTCGCGGTCGACGAAGCCTGCCGATCGCAATCTGGTTCCTTGCCGTCCAGGCGCTGCTTCTCTGCGTGACGGTCTGGATGGCTGCTCAGTTTGGACCCGCCTGAACCACGCGTTATGCGGCGCGGCGGCCAGGTGGTCGAGCGAGGGGTGCAGTTGCTCGTCGAATATCCGCGAGGAGTGTCGGCTGCAGCTCCCGAGGCACCGCACCGCGAGCAGATTGAACGCGCTCGCCGACGCTGCTGCCACCCTCTCGGCGATCACCTCGGGTACGGAGAAGCGGGAGGCACGATGACCCATAGCTGGGTCATCGTCGTAGGTCACCGCGCGGCGATTAGATCCCGAACGGGTCACTCTGGGTCATCGGAGTCTCGGCAGAATCCACCCCAGACACCACAAAAGCCACCCGTCACCGGGTGGCTCTCAAAGTGGCCAGGGCCGGGATCGAACCGGCGACTCAGCTTTCAATCCTGCATTCTAGACATATCTCACATCATCTCAATTAGACTGTCCGGCAATGTGTTTCGCACTTGCCCTTGACCTCGTACCGTCCGTATACGTCTCGCTGATTCTCGGGTATTTCCGTTGAGTAAGCGATTGCACCGAGCTATTCTGAGCGGTTCCGAACTCGCAGAGAAAGGGAAGCGTCATGCGCAGCGAGCACCACACGACTGCCGACGAGTTCGACTTGGCGTCGAGCTGGCGTCGGCTGCTCGTATCGTTCGAGCGGGCTGGCACCGCGAAAAGGATCAAGGTGCGCTCACATCGTCATGACCGGCGCATCGCTAAGACGAACGCCGTACGCGACTGGCGTGACGAGTACTGAACCCGCGTGAAGGACTGCTCTCACCAGCCCGCAAAGCTCGACCGAGCTAAGTTCAAGGAGGATGGGGGATGGCTCTTGATGCGTTCGATACTGCGGTGGAGGTCGCGCAGCTCGCGCTACGACGGCAACGCGTGTACCGGCGCGGGTGGATCGGCGACGACGGAACGGTGATCGTGTCCCTGAACACGCCTCTCGCCGACGACGCCGAAGTTTTTTGCGGTCACGGGGTGTCGTACGCGGTCGTCTCACTCAACGGCGACGTCGTCACCCGGCCGATCCACGTGCTGTTCGATCAGATCGCGGGCATGACTGAGGTCGACCGAATCGACGAACCGATGCCGGCCGAGCTGATTCCGCCACGGCTTGATCGGATCCGGACTCGACTCACCCGCACCGTGAGGAGGGCAATCGGATGATGCCCCCTCGGGCGGCACTAAGCCGAATACGCCAGGTGCGAACATTGCGCCGATGCTGGGCTCCACGCTGGCGCTGGGCAATCTGCGATGGCTGACGATAGATGGCCGACTACTGTCTGTCACCGAGGATGATGTCGAGACTGAACAATCAATTCGCCATGTCGAACATGATTGGGATCTTGAACTGTGCCCTGGCGGAGGTGCCGTCCGGCTGACTGACATGACTCGGCCTTACTGGGAAGACGCGGCCCGCCGGGCCGGATACGACCTTGACGATCTACTGAACGCTCGCCGAGATTAGCCGTCGTGCAGTTCGGTCATCGCATTGGCTCCAGGTGGTCGTCGGTGTTGAGTCGGAACCGCTGGTGTGGCGAGTAGCCGTCGCTGCGGAGTCGGTCACCGGCTATCTCGGGCAGCTCCCACAGCCACGCCTGCACGACGTCGCCCGCGGCCAAGAGCGGGTGCACAGCCCCGGTCAAGTGCCTGGTGTATCGCGGAGGTGATTGCCAGCGCCTCGTCGTTGATCCAGGCCTCACGTATCCACGTGCCCGCCGGTCGACGATCCGCACGCCTCACGACGCACTCCAACGAGCCTGCGCGGCCCTCTGATGCTGCCACGACACAGCCGCCGGAGCCGCCCGGCCGCAACAACGCCGATCAGCTCGGCCACGCGTGGCCGTCGATGACTCAGGATGTGTACATGAAGCGGAACGTGATCCACAAGGAGGTGGCGAACGTGATGGACCGAGCGGTCCGTATATCCGCTGAATAAACGTCGGATTGTCACTCCGGTTCGGGTGGAAACACCCTTTGAAGTGGCCAGGGCCGGGATCGAACCGGCGACCTTCCGCTTTTCAGGCGGACGCTCGTACCAACTGAGCTACCTGGCCGCAGCACCGACCAACAAGGGCCGAAACCTAAAATCACCGGCTATTGCCGGTGATTTCAGCGACCTTGACGGGACTTGAACCCGCGACCTCCGCCGTGACAGGGCGGCGCGCTAACCAACTGCGCCACAAGGCCTTGCTGCGTGCCGAACCGCTCGTTTGCGATCCGACCTGCGTACCCCCTACGGGATTCGAACCCGCGCTACCGCCTTGAAAGGGCGGCGTCCTAGGCCGCTAGACGAAGGGGGCCGGTGTTCTCCGTTTGGGAGCTGAATCAGCTTATGACACGAGTATGCGAAAAAACAAATCAGCTGGTCAGCAGCGGTTTTCGGCCATTTCAGCCGACATTGCAACCGAGCGTCGGACGGCCGTCCAGACGCGCCGTGATGAAGCGATCGGCGTCGGCTTCGAACAGCGGAAATGCGCCGCCGTGACTCTGGCCGGCGTAGCGCGTGAAGTGCACGCGGGCCCCCTGTCGGCAGTATTGGGCGGCAAGATTGCGGACGTCGGCGGTGATCATCACGCCGTCACCGATCTGCCCGTTGATCTGCCCGACGCCGAGGAACATCGGGATCCGCGGCAGCCCCAGCGTCCCCATCACGTTGTCGGCGATCAGGTCGCGAACAACCGCCACCTGCAGCAGGCTGGTGTAGGGCGCCTTGACCATCTGCGCGTCCGTGAGGCCCGGGTACTTCGATGCGAACGACGCAATGCACTTGTTACGCACCTGCGCGATCAACGACATTCCCTTCGGCGACAGGAACTTGGAAACGTCGAGGTTGTAGGTCCGGCGATAGGCTTCGACGACGGCGGGAATCACGCCCGCCCAGCTCTGACTACCGCTCACATAGCTCAGGTTGTGCGCCAGATTGACCGGCAGGCCGCCGCCGGCCGCACCTTTGATCGCCAGCTCCGGCGCGTACGTCGGGGCGAACTCGGCAGCGAACTGCGTCGGCACCGACCCACCCGAATATCCGAGGAGCGCAACCGGTGTCGACGCCGGCAGACGCAGGAATGTCTCGGCCGCACGAATGCCGTCGAGCGCCAGCTTTCCCTCCTGCCGGGCGATGGTCCACTGCTCGTGCAGCCCTTCGTAATCCGGCACGACGACGGTGTAGCCGCGTGCGACGTAACTGCCGATGAGCGACTGCTCGACCCGGCTGATCGGCGTCGGCTGGTAGCCCTGCAAAGTGTAAGAAGGATCACATCCGGAGCCGAGAGCGTCGTAGGCCATGTGGTAGGAGATGATCTTCGTCGGGCGGTTGCCGCGCGGCCGCAGCACCGTGGTGACACCCGCGATGGGCTGGCCCAGGTTGCCGACGCTGCGGTACATCAGCTGCGTCGAGTCCACCGGCACGGTCAGTCCCGCGGCGACGAACCGCGATGGCCGCTGCTTCAGGATCTGACCTGCACTCTTATTGCTCAGATTGCCGCTGTAGGTGTAGAAAGGGTCGCTCGACGGCGGTGCTGCCTGCGCGGCCGGTGCGGCGACCACACCCCCGATCACCAACGCGCATGTGAGAAATATCACCGAAACTACTCGACGCACCATCAAACCCTTACCTCCACTGCGAACCATTGCTCCTCAACAGTGACCGACGACTCGCCGGCCCGCTCATCGAATAGCGAATCCCATCGCCACGCGGACCGCAAACCGCCCGGTTTGCAGACCCAGCGCCGCACCGATCCGCCGGTCTCGACGACAATCGGCGCTGGAAGGTTCCCCGTTCACGTTCGGGGTCGGGCATTTCGGCGGATTTCTGGATCAACCGGGAACATCTCAGACGCTTCGATGGAGGAAGAAGCCGTCTACGACCTGCGCTTCAACGTCACGCGATAGGTGTAGTACTCGGGCAGGAAATGACTGACCGCCAGCTCCACGGCGACGCCGCGCGAGTCGGAGTACATGCGGTCCACCCGCAGCACCGGCTGCCCGACGTCGCAGTTCAGTTGCGCGGCAACCTCGTTCGACGCCGCGGTCGCCGTGATCGATTGCGCGCACTCTTCGATGGGGTGCACCAGGTGCGGTTCGAGCAGCCCGATCATGGTGTACGAGCTGACCGCCCCCGTCGCGACTTCGGGGGCGTCGAGCACCAGCCGGGCGATCTCCTCGGGCCACGACACCGTCGTCACGACGAACGGCACACCGTCGTGGAATCGCTGAAATACGATGCGGTACACCACATCTGTGGCCAGCCGCAGTCGGCCGGCGGCGTCTAGGTCGACCCGTCGGGCAGGCGCCGACAGGACCCGCATGTCGGTGTCCGACGACAGATTCATCAGATCTTCGATCGATCCGAGCTGGCGCAGGTAACGGCCGCCGTTCTCGGTGGCGAACGTCCCGCGCCCGGCGACGCGGTAGACTACGCCGTCGGCGACGAGCTCCTGAAACGCGCGCCGCACCGTCTGCCGGCTCAGCCCGTACCGCTGCGACAGTTCCGCCTCGGTCGGCAGTCGCGCGCCGTCGCGGTATTCGCCGTCGGCGATCCGCGCACGCAACTCAGCGGCCAGCGCCTTGTACGCGGGCTCCGCACCGTCGAGCATCTTCATCGCAGGCGATGGTGTCGCGTCGACGACGGCTCAGATGCCGCCGCGCGAGACCAGCTGCGCCGCGATCACGTTGCGCTGAATCTCGTTGGTGCCCTCGCCGACGATCATCAGCGGAGCGTCGCGGAAGTACCGTTCGACGTCGTATTCGGTCGAGTATCCGTAGCCGCCGTGGATGCGCACCGCGTTGAGTGCGACCTCCATCGCCACCTCCGACGCGTACAGCTTGGCCATGCCCGCTTCCATGTCGCAGCGCTCGCCGCTGTCGTACCGCTCCGCGGCGTGCCAGGTGAGCTGGCGGGCCGCGGTCAGCTTGGTGGCCATCTCGGCGAGGTAGTTGCCGATCGACTGATGCTTCCAGATCGGCTGCCCGAAGGACTCCCGCTGCTGAGCGTATTCCAGCGAATCCTCAAGTGCCGCAGTCGCGACGCCGAGCGCGCGGCACGCCACCTGGATGCGGCCGGTCTCCAGTCCCTTCATCATCTGACCGAACCCCTTACCCGCCTCGCCGCCGAGAATCGACGACGCCGGGACGCGATAGCCGTCGAAGGACAGTTCACACGTTTCGACGCCCTTGTAGCCCAACTTCGGCAGGTCACGAGACACGGTCAAGCCGGGTCCGTGTTCGGCGAGCACGATCGAGATGCCCTTGTGACGCGGCGTCGCACTCGGGTCGGTCTTGCACAGCAGCGCGATCAGACCGGAGCGGCGGGCATTGGAGATCCACGTCTTGGATCCGTTGATCACCAGGTCGTCGCCGTCGGCGCGGGCGACGGTCGCCATCGCCTGCAGGTCCGATCCGCCGCCCGGCTCGGTCAGTGCCATCGTCGCGCGCATCTCGCCGGTCGCCAGACGAGGCAGGTAGCGCTGCTTCTGCTCCTCGGTTCCGAAGAGCGTCAACAACTTTGCGACGACGGTGTGCCCACCCATCGCACCGGCCAGGCTCATCCAGCCACGCGCCAGCTCCTGAGTGACCTGCGCATAGCACGGCATCGACACCGGTGCGCCGCCGTATTCCTCCGGCACCGCGAGTCCGTAGATGCCGATCTGCTTCATCTGCTCGATCCATGCCTCCGGGTACTCGTTCGCGTGTTCGACTTCCTGCACCGTCGGCTTGACGTCGCGGTCGATGAAGGCGCGCACCGTTTCGACGAGAAACGACTCTTCGGCATTGAGCTTGGTCATGAATCCACCTGCACGTCGGAGGCCCGGATCGGGCCGCACTGATTTGTACGGCCATTTTGCGCAAATGTTGCGGCTGCGTCAAGCCCCCTTCCACAGATACCAGCGCGTCTGCTAGAACTGAGTACGTAAATGGCCGCACATTTGACAGATAGATCGATCCGGGAGAAATCACCGTGCACACACTCCGACGACGCGCCGTTCTGGTCGCACCGGCTTCCGACGACCGCAAGGCCCGCAAGGCGCTGGCATCGGCCGCCGACGAGGTGGTCCTCGACCTCGAGGACGCCGTCACCCCGGCGAACAAGGCCTCCGCGCGCGCCGCGGCGGCCGAACTCGTCGCCGAGTTCGGCGCCACCCGCGCCGTCTCGATCCGCGTCAACGGTTTCGATTCCGACTGGGCCGTCGACGACCTACAGGCTTGCGCCGCAATGGGTTCGGCGTTGTCGTCGGCCATCCTTCCGAAGGCCGAGTCCGCCGACCAACTCCGTGAGGCCGACCGGCTGCTCGGCAACACCGCGGCCCGCCTGCAGATCTTGGTGGAGACGCCGATCGGCATCCGCGACATCGGCTCGATCTGCACCGCGACCGACCGGCTCGACGCCGTGATCATCGGCTACGCCGACCTCGGCGCGACTCTCGGCCGCGGACCGGGCGCACCGCAGTCGGTGTGGCACGCGATTCAGGACTCGGTCCTCGTCGCCGCGCGCGCGGCCGGTGTGTCGGTGATCGACGGCCCACACCTCACCATCGCCGACGACGACGGATTCCGTGCCGCCAAGACGTGGGTCCGCGACCTCGGCTTCGACGGCACCTGGGTCATCCACCCGGCACAGATCGACACGGCCACAGCCATTTTCACTCCCGACGACGCCGCGATCGTCGACGCCCGGGCAGTATTGAAAGCACTCGACGACGCCGCGCAAGCGGGTGCGGGAGCCGCCAAACTCGACGGCCGCATGCTCGACGAGGCGCTCGCCGTCTCCGCACGCCGCATCCTCGCGAAGGCGGGCGAACTGTGAGCGGTGGGGTCGCGGTCGGCGGCCCGTACTTCGACGAGCTGAGTCACGGACAGCGATTCGACGACGCGCCGTCGGTGACGTTGACGTCCGGGCTCGCCGCCACGCACCAGGCGATTCTCGGCGACCGGATGCGTCTGCCGCTCGACGCCCACCTGTCGCGGCGGATCACCGGATCCGACGCCGCCGTAGCCCATCCCGGCCTGGTCACCGACCTCGCCATCGGACAGTCGACGCTGGCCACCCACCACGTCAAGGCCAATCTCTTCTACCGCGGACTGAGCTTCCGCAATTACCCGCATCTCGGCGACACGTTGTCGACCGTCACCGAAGTCGTTGGACTGCGGGAGAATTCGTCCAAGCCCGGGCGCGCCCCCACCGGACTCGCCGCGCTACACATGGTGACCACCGACCAGGACGGCACCGTCGTGCTCGACTTCTATCGCTGCGCGATGCTGCCGTTGTCGCCGGAGCCGGATGCGGCGCGCACGGTGCACGCCGACGATCTGTCGGCGATCGGGCCGGCCGGGCCGACCACTCCGGTCGTCCCCGACTGGGACCTGCCAGGTCTCCGCAGTACCGTTGGCGGACAACACTTCTCGCCCGACCTCGCCGGCCACGTCTACACCTCCAGCGGCGACGTCGTATCCAGCGCACCGGAATTGGCGCGCTTGACGCTGAATATCGCTGCGACACACCATGATGCGCGAGTCGGCACCGCCGGACGGCTGGTGTACGGCGGTCATACGATCGGCATCGCACTGTCGCAGGCGACCCGCGCGCTGCCGAATCTCGCAACCGTCGTGGGGTGGGATTCGTGCGATCACACCGGTCCGGTGCACGAGGGTGACACGTTGACCAGTGAGCTGACCGTTGAGCAGGCGACCCCACTGGAGACCGGCGGACTGCTGCAGCTGCGTTCGGTCGTCTACGCGGTCGACGCCGACGCCCCCGCCCGCGAAGTCCTCGACTGGAGATTCTGGGCACTGCTGGCATAGCGAAGACACCAGCCACCAGCAGGTTGAATTCCACCCCGCCGGTTGAGCCGAGCTCGACGAGCGCCAGCTCGACGAGCCCCACCCGCCGGTTGAGCCGAGCTCGACGAGCGCCAGCTCGTCGAGCTCGAGTCGAAACCCCGCGACACGACCCCGCAACTGGCCCGATGCGTTTGGCCGCATGGCAGCGTGTCTTGCGAGGTTTCGACACGGACTTCGCTAGCGCTTCGTCCGGCTCAACCAGCTCTCAAAACCTCGCAAACGCTTCGTCCGGCTCAACCACCTGGGCCGATTTCTACAACTGAATGCGCCGACCACCCACCCCATCGACATCCGAGGATCCGCCATGACCACCACCCGCCCGCTCGACGGCATCCGCATCGTCGAGATCTCCAGCTTCGTCGCGTCGCCGCTGTGCGGGTTGACGCTCGCCCAGCTCGGCGCCGAAGTGATCCGCGTCGATCCGATCGGCGGCGCGTCCGACGTCAAGCGGTGGCCGCTCACCGACGGCGATAACGGTGCGCCGGTGGGCAATTCGATCTACTGGACCGGACTGAACAAGGGCAAGAAGTCGGTGACCGCAGACCTGCGCTCCCCCGACGGCCAGGCGCTCGTGCAGCGGCTGATCACCGAGTCCGGCCCGGGCGGCGGCATTCTGGTCACCAACTCCGGTGGCCGCGACTGGATGAGCCACGAGACGCTCGCCGCGCTGCGCGCCGACGTCGTCACCCTCGAACTGCTCGGCGGCAGCGACGGCTCGCCGGCCGTCGACTACACCGTCAACGCCGGCCTGGGCTTCCCGTTCATCACCGGTCCGGTGGACCACGACGGTGTCGTCAACCACGTCCTGCCCGCCTGGGATGTGGTGTGCGGATTGTATGCGGCACTTGCCATTACGGCCGCCGTGCGCAAGCGGGACCAAACCGGTGCGGGCAGCCAGATCCGCCTGCCGTTGGAAGACACCGCGCTGTCGATCGCCAGTACCCTCGGCTATCTCACTGAGCCGCAAGTCAATTCGCAGGGACGCCCGGCTACCGGCAACGACGTCTACGGCACCTACGGTTCGGACTTCGCCACCGCCGACGGCGGACGATTCATGATCGTCGCGTTGACGCGCAGGCACTTCCGCGATCTGGTCGAGGTCACCGGCACCACCGATGTCGTCGCCGCGCTGGAATCCGCACTGGGAGCGGACTTCTCATCGGAGACCGACCGCTTCACCCACCGCAAGGTTCTCAACGCGCTGTTCGCCGGCTGGTTCGCCGAGCACAGCACCGCCGACGTCGAAGCGGCGTTGGCCGGCACGTCGACGCTCGCGCAGCGGTATCGCTCATTCGACGAGCTCGTCGCCGAGGGGACCCTGGCCACGCACCCGTTGTTCGCCGAACTCCACCAGCCCGGCATCGGAACCTATCGCGCCGCGGGTCTGCCCGCGGCGTTCGACGGCGAGACGTACTTCACCGGGCCCGCGGTGGAGCTGGGGTCGTCGGAGTTGGGGTGACCGGAGTCTCCCCGGCCGACCGTTAGCCGGTTCTTCGCTATCCCAGAGCAGAGGCGAGCCGCCCCGAAATAATCTGCTCGGCTTTGGCGACCACCCGATGAATGAGATCCGCGCATCGCGGAATATCGTCGATCAGCCCCTGGGCGGTGCTGGCATGCCAGATCCCCGCCTCCAGATCTCCAGTCTCGAAAACCGTGCGGTCGTGGGCGCCGGCGACTAATTGGCGCACATCGTCGAACTGGCCACCACCGGGAGGTGTACCGCTGGATTTGCGCCCGCGGTCTCGACAACCGTCACACCACTCTCGACTATGACGTCACGATAGCGTTCGCAGGCGGGGGATTTATAGCCGGCAGAATCGTGAGATTGACTCCGAAGTTCTTGTCGGTGAGATCTCGGGTTCGCTGGATCTCGACCGCGAGATCTTCCGGAGTCGGTTGCGTCAGCGCGGTAATAATGCCGAGCCCGCCGGCCTCCGAGACCGCTGCCGCCAGCTCCGCTCGGCCGACCCATCCCCAACGAAGCGATGACGAAGCCAACGCCGATCATCGCGCTGTTGCTCAGATAGAATTCCCGCACCTCGGAAATCGGCGCACCGGGACTGATCGGCATTGGCAGGATTCTCGCTATCAGCCACCCGACCAGGGTCAGACAACGGCAGCGGGACCGCCCAACGAGCAGGCGGTGAGTACACGGGAGTTCACGGATCTACTTCCTGTCAGTTCGCGCCGACACCCGACATTAGATTTTCGATGGCCACTGAAGTCGAGGCCGCACTGAAGAAGGTCTGCGCTCGATTCCCGCAGACCTTCAAGAAATTGAAGAATTCAGAACAGTCTTCGCAGCACTTTGGTCGCGAAGTCGCCATAGGGTGGGTATACGAGGCGTAGGTCGGGCCGGGTGGTCTTGGTGAGTACCGCCTTGCGATGGCTGAACGTCTCGAAGCCCCATCGGCCGTGATAGGCACCCATTCCGCTTGGCCCCACCCCGCCGAACGGCAAGGTCGGAACGAGGCAGTGCATCGCGACGTGATTGATCACGGCCCCACCGGCGGGCACGGACCTGACCAACCCGCGAGCCACACTCAGCGATCCTGCAAAGACATAGAAGGCCAACGGCTTCGGCCGACGGTTGATGAAGTCGACAGCTGTGTCAGCATTGTCGATACCGATGATCGGAAGGAGGGGCCCGAAGATCTCGTCTTGCATGACGGCGTCAGTCGGTGCCGGATCCACCACGATAGTCGGTTCAATCGAGATCGACGCGTCGTCGTGCCGTCCGCCCAGGACCACGGTCCCCGTCGTCTGTTCGAGGTAATCGACCAGCCTGCGGTACTGTCGTTCGTTCACGATCTTCTGCATGTCCGCTTCGCCGGAGCGCATGCGGACGACGGCATCTCGCAGGTGCGAGGCCAACTGATCTTTCACGCTGTGTTCGACCAGCACATAGTCGGGGGCGATACAGTCTGGCCGGAGTTCATCAACTTCACCCAGGCGATACGCCGCGCCGCCACTTCGAGATCGGCGTCGGCCAGGACTACCACCGGACTCTTCCCACCCAGTTCCAGCGTCACCGGCGTGAGGGTCTTGGCCGCGCCGGCCATGATCTTCTGCCCGATTTCAGTGCCACCGGTGAACAGGGCGTGGTCGAACCCCGCGGCCAACAGTTCCTGTGTCACCGCGCCGTCGCCTTCGACGACTTTGACCGCATCGGAGTCGAGGTATCGAGGAATCAGTCTGGCGATCAGCTCCGAAGTCGCCGGGGCCAGTTCGGACGGCTTGATCACGGCTGTGTTGCCAGCCGCCAATGCGGCCACCAGCGGCGAAAGTGTAAGGAAGACAGGGTAATTCCACGGTCCGATCAATACAGTCCCCAACGGCTCGTACTCGACGCGTGCCGAGCCAGGCTGCTGGACGAGTGGCAACCATTGCCGCCGGGGCCGAGTCCAGCGTTTGAGACTTCGGTGTGCGAGGTCTATCTCACCTTTGGTGCCGACGATCTCGCCGAACCACGCGTCGTGCGCACTGCGGCCGAGATCTGCGCCGATCGCGCACGCGATGGCGTCCTCTTGCTCATCAAGCATCCGGGCGAGCGCTGTCAATTGCCCCGATCGCCATTGGAGGCTCCGGGTGCGACCGGAGGAGAACACCCGTCGCAGCCCGTCGACTACCACATCAATACCGACCGACGTGACGCCGTCCAGTTCTTGAGCCACCATCAGAACTCCGGAACCGGAACACTGCCCGAGAGCACCGCACCCGACACTCCGCCGTCGACGTTGATCGCCTCACCGTTCACCCAACGTGCCGCGTCGGAGGCCAGGAAAGCAACGACTTCCGCGATGTCCCCGGCGGTGGCGTGCCGCCCGAGGAGTCCGGCCAGCCCATCGATGGTGTCCGCCCCCATCGTCTCGCGGAAGTCCTCGAGAATCGGCGTGTCCACCGGGCCGGGGAGCACGGCGTTGATCCGCAAACCGAGCTCATTGAAGACCAGGCCCATCGCGTGTACGAACACCGTTGTGCATTCCTTGGAGAAGTTGTAGGTGTTGCCCTCCTGCGGATGATCTGCAAACCACTGCGCGCCTTCCTCGAAGGTGTCGGTGGCGAGGAATTCCCGGATCTGCGGAAGGCGTTGCGGCCAACCGAATCCCGCGGTCGAGGACACAATGACAACCGAGCCGCCCGTATTCAGTCTCTCCAGAAACGCCTCAGCAAGGGTCCGCGCCGCGAGCGTATTGACAGCAAAGACGGTGCTGCTCGGCGCGGTTCCCGGCACACCGGCCACGTTGAGTAGCCCGTCGTAGCCACCGCCAAGTGTGTCGAGAGCCGTGGCGATGCTCGCCGGGTCTGCCAAGTCCACCTCGATATGCCGGGTGACCGGCGCGGTTGGCGTGTTGCGATCAAGGCTGTGCACCTCGGCACCGGCCTTGAGTAGCAGTTCGGCCACTGCCTGGCCGATGCCCGACGCGGCGCCGGTCACGACGTATCGCTTGCCGTTGAAGTCATTCATAGTGGTCTGATTCCTTGGTTAGAGGCTGTAGGGCATGGACTTGACGGCGCGAACGAAGTTGCCGGTCAGATACTCGGGCTCACCCAGCGACAGTGTCGGAACCCGATGCAGCAGTTGATCAAACAGCTCGCGTAACTGCATTTTCGCGACGAAGTTGCCCATGCAGAAATGAGGGCCACCGCCACCGAAGCCAACATGCGGATTGGGCGATCGGGTGATGTCGAAGCGGTCGGGCGCCTCGAATACCCGCTCGTCGCGATTGGCCGACGAGTAGATGATCGCGACCCAATCACCTTCTCGGATGAGTTCCCCACCGAGTTCGATATCCTTCGTCGCGGTCCGACGGAACGTCATCACCGGACTGGCGAATCTGACGATCTCCTCGATCGCAGTGCCGATATGCTCGTCAAAGTCGCTCAGCAACACGGCCCGCTGGTCTGGAAAATCCTGAAAGGCTTTGCTGGCCAACGTGATCGAGTTCCTGGTGGTGTCGTTGCCGGCCACCGACAGCAGCACGAAGAACGCTGCGATATCTTCGTCGGTCAATCGCTCGCCGTCGACTTCGGCCTGCACCAGATTGGTCATCAGATCGTTCTTGGGGTGTGAACGGCGCTCCTCCGCGAATTCGAAGCCCATCTCCAGGAGCGCCACAAGTGACTCGTTGAGGACCTCTCCCGGTTCCCGACCGGCAGCGACATCTTCGTCGGCCCATGACACCATTCCGTCGGCGTGATGCGCCGCTCGTTCCCGGGCATCGAGATTCTCCAGGCCGAGCATTTCGTAGACCGTCCACATCGGCAGCCTCTTCGACACCGCGGAAACGAAATCACCTTCGGGCGCAGCGATCAGATCGTCGACGATGACTGTCGCCTGATTTCGGATCTGGTCGTGGATCTTCGCGATCTGCTTCGGGGTGAACGCAGCACTCACCAGACGACGAAGCTTCGCATGGCGCGGATCGTCCATCCCCAGGAATGAACCCGCGGCCGTCAGGATATCTTCGGGGACTTCTTCGAACTGAAACCCCTGTCCCGAACAGAAGATCGCCGGGTTCTGGCTGACGTAGCGGACCAGTTCGTGGCTGGTGACCACCCAGACCCCATTGTTCTCCGGTGGCATCAGGGAGCCCTCCAAGGGACGATGCCAACTGACCGGACGCTCGCGGCGCAGGATTCGGAAGGTCTGGTCGCGCTCCTCGGCGGTCGACGCCCAGAAGTCAACCGACGAAATGGACAGCGGGTCGTACTGGCGCCGGGTCGCGGTTGTTGTCATGCTCATGCTCCGACCGTCGAATATTTCCTGACGAGTTCACGTTTGACGAGTTTCCCGGTCGGCGTACGTGGCAGCGACTCGACGAAATCGACCGAACGCGGCGCCTTGTAGTGCGCCACTCGGCCACGGACGTACGAAATCAGTTGCGCGGCAAGCTCATCGTCACCGGTGATACCCTCCTTGAGTTGCACCACCGCCTTGACCTGCTGTCCCATCTCCGGATCAGGGACGCCGATGACTGCTACGTCGAAGATCTGCGGATGGAGCGTAAGGACGTTCTCTACTTCCTGCGGGTAGATGTTGACTCCACCGGAGATGATCGTGAACGACTTCCGGTCGGTGAGGAAGAGATAGCCGTCGTCATCAAGGAAACCCAGGTCGCCCACGGTCGTCCACGTTCCGTGCGTGGGATGCTGGGCTTCGCGCGTCCTTTCCGGATCCTTGTGATACTCGAAAGGAAGTGTCTCCCTTTCGAAATAGATCAGACCAACCTGTCCGGCTGGAAGTTCGACGCCATTGTCGTCGCAAATGTGCGCGATTCCCAGTCCGCGTTTTCCCACTGATCCGCGCTTCTTCTCCCACTCCGAGGAAGAGATCAGGTAGATGCCGTGCTGTTCGGTAGCCCCGTAGTATTCGACCAGGATCGGTCCCCACCAATCGATCATCGCCTGCTTCACTTCGGGCGGACACGGCGCGGCGGCATGCACGGCGATGCGCAGTGACGAGGTGTCGTACTTGGTGCGGACAGCTTCATCGAGCTGCAGCATGCGCACGAACATCGTCGGCACCATTTGCGTCACCTTGACGTTGTATTTCTCGATAGCCGCAAGCGCGCCTTCGGCGTCGAACTTCTCCATCATCACCACGGTGCCGCCCAGCGCATGCACTGCTCCGGACCACTTGAGGGGCGCAGTGTGGTAGATCGGCGCAGGCGAGAGGTACACGTCCGATTCGCCGACGGCGAAAGCCGACGACACTATTCCGGTGATCGGATCACCCGGTTGGTCAACCTCGATCGGCAGGAGCATCGGGCGAATTCCCTTGGGCCGACCGGTGGTACCCGACGAGTACAACATGTCGGAGCCGCGCGGCTGCGCGGTCAGGCGCGGGCCTGCCTCGGCGAGCAGTTGAGAGTATGGCGCGTAGCCCTCCACGTCGGCGCCGAACGCATAGCGATGCCGCACGTGCGGGAGCAGCGGCACGACACTCTCGGCGAGATCACGCACGCCCGCCGAGACGAAGAGCACCGAGGCATCACTGTCGTCGATGATGTACGCCACTTCGTCCGGCGCCAGGTGCCGGTTGATCGCGGTGACGTAGAGTCCGCTTCGCAGTGCGGCCCAATAGATTTCGAAGCACTCGAGGGCATTGTCGGTCAGCATCGCTACCACGTCACCGCGTCGCAGCCCGAGCCCGTGCAGGGCCGCAGCCAAATCGGCCGAGTGCCCGTCGAGCTGACCGTAGGTGATGCAGCGCCCTGATTCGGCGGTGATCACCGCCGGGCGATCGGGTGCCTTCGCGGCATGAACTCCTGGGTACATGATCTCCAGTTCCCCTCTTAGGTGGTGTGGCGGCGACGGCCGTAGTCAGGCGAGCAGGTCGTCGCGGCCGTCGGCCTTGAGCGCCTCGATGTAAGCGGGATACAACTTCTTGCCCAGCGGGGCGAGCTTAAGCAGGCTCGCGACATTTCCGTCGACTTTGATTCGGCTCTTTGCCATCGCCAGTGGAAGGTTGACCTTGCCCTGCCAGTACGCGTTGCCCGTGTCAGCGCTCATCGACATCTGCGCCGAGACCTCTTCGGTTCCATCCGAGGAGGTGACTGTGCCCTTGCGCGCGTCGATCACCAACGCGGCATCCGGCTCCGTGTAGACGGTCTTGAGCACGATCCCCGTGTTGCGCAGCTTGTCGCCGATCTCCGGGTCGGCGAACGCCGACTCGAAGATGCCGCCCAGGTACTTCCGAACTTCGTCCGCATCCTTGAATCCCATGGTCATCCTTCCAAATGTGACAGTTACACCAGTTCACTCCAGCTCTGGCGACGCGTCGGTGAGGCTGTCCGGCAAACATAAGTTTTCTTATGCAACCTGGTCGGAGCCTACCGTCAGGCATCCGGCTTGTCGAGAGATTTTTAAATATTGATTCGAAACTCTCGTCAAGAGGTATCGTGACCTGCAAGTTCTCGCCAGGCCCCCACCAGTGCCGCATGACATTCCCGCCGACGACACGACTCCCTGGGCGTATCTCGAGTTATGCTGACTCCCGTCAGGAGGCCGATATGCCAGTCCGACCCGATAGGTCGACAACCGCATACTTCGCTGCCGCCTACACAATCCTGGCTGAAGACGGATACGCGGGCCTCAAGCTGGCGCAACTATGCGAGCGTGTCGGCGTGACCACCGGCGGCTTCTATCACAACTTCAAGAACTGGCGAGATTTCACCACCAGATTCCTCGAGCACTGGCATACCGACCGCACCACTCGACTCATTGCACTTGTATCGCAGGAATCCGATCCTCTCGCGCGACTGCAGCTTCTCCTGAACACCGCATCCAACCTTCCGCACAGCGCAGAATCGGCGATCCGCGTATGGAGCACAACCGACCGCGAAGTCGCCGTAATGCAACGCAGCGTCGACCTCGAGCGTCTGCAGATCGTCATCGAAACCTTCCGAGAGTTGTCTCTGCCCGAGGACGCGGCGCGCCGACGCGCCGTTTCAGCCCTATACCTGCTAATCGGACACGAACAAGCCGGCGGCGTCGCAGACATCGAAGCTTTGCGATGGGCGCTAAATGCCCTCATCACCTCGGCACTGGCACCTGACGAGCGACCCTGACTGGTTTCGACGTCGGGTTGATTCGATGCATGCACCGACCACCGTCACCGCAGTCCTTCGCCGCCCTTCCGCTCGGGAACGGGTGCGACGCGCGCATTTAACGTTCTATTAGAATCTGTAGCCATGCCTCCACGTAAGCGCCAGTCCGCCGCCATCGAGGGCGGCGCCGCAGCAGCCTCCAAGTCGGAGCGAACGCGTGCCCGGATCCTGGATGCCGCCGCAACGGTGCTCAGTCGCAAGGGTTATGCCGGCATGCGCCTGACCGACGTCGCCGAAGCCGCGGAGCTTCAGGCGCCCGCGATCTACTACTATTTCAACTCCCGCGAAGACCTCATCGAAGAGGTCATGTGGGCGGGGATCGCCGACATGCGACAGCACGTCAACGCGATCATCACCGAGCTTCCCGACGGCACGGATCCGCTCGAACGCATCCTCGTTGCCGTCGAGGCACACTTACGCCACGAGTTGGAGATCTCCGCGTACACGACCGCGTCGATCCGAAACGCCGGTCAGATTCCGGAACACATTCGCAAACGCCAGATCGCCGAGGAGAAGAAGTACGGCAAGATCTGGCAGGGCCTGGTGCGCGCCGCGTACGACGAAGGGGCGATCCGGCAGGACCTTGACCTCTATATCGCGCAGATGCTCGTGCTCGGGTCGTTGAACTGGGCTGCAGAGTGGTGGAGTCCTCGCCGCGGAAGTGTCGAGAAGGTGGTCCAGAACGCCCAGGGGTTCGTACGCAGTGCGCTGCAGCCGGAATGAGATGCCAGCGATCCGCGACGGCGGGTGCCGACGCGGATCTCGAAATCTAACAGCGTCGATAGATCCCGGTCTGCTTGGTCAGGCCGATCAGATCGTAGACCGCATTCAGATGACAGGCGCGATCGCCCCGAAATGAGAAGACCTCTAGGCCGGCGAACGCGAATGGTTTTCCAGTGCCGGGCACTCCCGGAGGATCAAGGACTCCAGTGAAATGCCCGGTACCGCGCCAGCTGAATGCCGCAGTGCGTGTCTCATCGCTGAACATCGGCGGCGCTGTCACTTCCCAGATTAGATCTGGGTAGGCACGGAGAACATATCTCAAGTAGTCGCTCATGGCTTGTTGCCCTCGGACCTCCCAGTTGGTATGCCTTGTAGTCGGGCTGTCCAGAACGAAATCCTCGGTCACAATATTCTTCACCCCCTCGAAGTCGTGGGTATTCCATGCATCGATCCACTTACGATACCAAGCAACAGCAAACTCCCGATCTAAGACACCGACGTCCACAGAAGGCGAATTCGTCATATCATCCCTTTCATAATTTTCATTCCCTAGCGAGATCAATTGATCCTGCGGTCTAACTCCGACCAGTACTGCTCCCGAAGTTCGCCTTTACGAACCTTTCCGGTTGCCGTGCGCGGTAGATCCATAACCACGTCGACACTCGTCGGACACTTGAAAGAAGCTAGCTGCGAGCGTGTATAAGCGATTAACTCGGCCGGATCGACGATATACCCGGAACGCGCAACCACTACCGCCTTCACCGTCTCACCCCATTTCGCTGACGGCACGCCGATTACCGCGGCTTCGGCGACTGGAGCATAGCCGGCAAGCACCTTTTCGATCTCCACGGGATAGACATTCTCACCTCCACTGATAATTACGTCCTTCGCGCGATCGAGCAAGAAGATATACCCATCCTCTATCCGTCCTATATCACCGGTCCTCAGCCACGAATCACGAGTCAGCACGCTGCGCGTTTCTTCAGGTTTTCCGAAATAGCCGACAAGAGTCTGACTCGAACGAATCCAGATCTCGCCCGGCTGTCCGTCCGGGACCACCGCTTCGGTCACCGGGTCAACAACGCGCACCTGCACCCATGGATACGGACGGCCAGCGGACAGTAGCAATCGCCGACGAGGGCCGTGCGGATCATGATCGACCGGGTCCAGTTGGGCAAACGCCCCCGTCGCCTCGGTCAGACCATAAATTTGCGCGAATTCGCAGTCAATGAGTTTCATTGCGTCACCTACCACCGCTGGCGCAATCGGTGCTCCCGAGTAGGTGATTCGACGCAAATAAGTGAGCTCGCTAAGGCGCTCTCCGAACGCCAATAGGGCCGTTATCATCGCCGGTACGAAGAAGGCCGTCGTCACCCGCTCACGAACACCAATATCGATCAGACTTTCGGGATCAAAGTCAGCCACCAACACCGTCGTCACGTCGGAAGCGACACCCGCAATAGCCCACGCAAGGCCTCCCATGTGAAATAGCGGCAGACAAGCGAGGCTGACGTCGTCGTGCCGAAATCCCCACATCGGCGCAATTTCTGTCGTCAGTGTCACAATGTTCCGGCCGTTATCGAACATTGCCCCCTTGGGCTCGCCAGTCGTCCCCGAAGTGTAAAGCTGAAAGGCAATGTCCACCGATTCTGAACGCATCGGAAGGCTCGACCGCACGGGCTCGACCACGGACCCCCACAGTGAATCTGAAAACTGCACCGGCACCCGCTCCGCTCGCCGTCGATTCCATAGATCGACAGTGCCCGAAAACTCCCGGTCGACTACCACCAGGCACGGATCCACGTCGTCCAACAGAGATTCGATCTCGGCAGCGGCCAGTCGCCAGTTCACCGGAACGTAGACCAGCCGAGCGATGCTGGAACCGAACAGGGCGACAAAGCAGGCCGGGCTGTTCTTACCGAGGAACACCATTCTGCGCTGCGCGACGATCGGCAACTCGTCGAGCGAGGTCACGAAGGCACGCACGTGCGCTGCGATCTCACCCCAGGTCAGCGCGCTCGAGCCGAACCGGAGCGCAACCTTGTCCGAGCTGTGCGCAATCCGTTCGTTCAGCAGGGAAGTCAACGACTCTGCCATGGTCATCTCCATAATCTATCGACCGTCCGATTTTGTCTTTCTATCACAGATTAGAAATTGCAACAAGCTCTCCGCTCTCGTCCGAACGCATCGGCTCGACTATCCTGCCTGCGTGGCAGAACCGCAGCAGATCACAAAGGCAATGCGCACCCGAGAGCGCATCATCGACTCGGCGGCCCGCGAGTTCGCGTGGCGAGGCTACGACGGAACGAGCCTGCGGCACGTCGCGGCCGGCGCCGGCCTGAAGTTAGGGAGTTTGTACTTCCACTTCGCGACCAAAGATGAGTTGCTCGCCGAAGTGTTGCGCGGCGCCGTAGAGCTGGCCACAGCGCGAATCGACGAGGCGGTAGCCGAACTCGGGCCCACACCGAGTGGCAGCGACGTTCTGTCAGCGGCGATCGGAGCACATTTGCACGTGCTCCACGAGTCCTACGATATCGGAGCCGCTGTTGTGCGCGTTATCGATCAGCCCGCCGCCGACGCCTCAGGTGTGCTCGACCAGTCCAGGCGATACTTCGACACCTGGCGCCACCTGGTCGCAGTGTCACGAGGCAATGCCAACCCGACCGACGGAGATCGCCTGACGGCGATTCTCCTGCTCGGCGCCATGAACGCGACCCTAGGTCGCCGGCAGCCAGATACGAGCAACCTTGAATCGATCATCGCCGCAGTCAGGCACCACTTCGCCTTGAGTTGACGACATAGGCCAGCCGAAGCGCAGCATGCCCCAGCATCGCTCAGCACACTGGACTGTAGAGCGATGGAGCCCCGCCGCGAAACGCCGACCCGGAGGTCCATGTCTGCAGGCCGCACCGAACGCCGGAGCACAACGCACTTAGATTTTTGAACTGATAATAGATTATAATCTGAATAGGCCAGCGCCGCAGCACGCGACGGCGTGAATTGAGATCCCCCGGACCGGCGCCAGCCCGATGTCGGGCAGCGAAGCCCGGGCGGCCCAACTGGCAAATCGCCCATTGGCCAATGGCCCCACACGGAGAGATTCCCGATGACTGAACCCACCACTCCCGCGCCACGTCCTGGCGAACCAGGTTTTCTCCAGCACTACACCACCGCATGGTCCTCTGGCGACGAGCCGCTCTTGCGCACCGCCTTCGCCAAGACCGGCATCTACATCGACACCGGGATGGGCCACACGTACACCGGAGTGTCGGATGTGGCCCGATTCTTCCGACACATGCTCCGATTCTCCAGTGACACGCACGTCGACTTCACATCTATCGTGGTCGACGGGAACGACTTCACGGCGGAATGGATTTGGTCCGGAACCGCCGACGGCCCGCTCTCACTCGGCAAGGCTCTGCACCCGGCCACCGGCCGCCGGTACGCCGTGCCCGGCGTGGCGGTGTGTCGATCGGACGACGCCGGCCTCGTGGCCTATCACCGCGACTACTACGATGTCCGCGATCTCATCAACCAGATCGGAGTGGAGATCTGACGTGGCGCGCGGCTCCCACCTCACGCAGCCGATCGCCCGCGCCGCTGGCCTGAAACCTGACGGAATCGCGACTATTGACCACGACCGGCAGCTCCTCACGCAGAGTTCTCGACGCGGTGCGCGCGGTCGCGGGCGGGCTGCGCGAACTCGGTGTTCGCCCCGGAGACCGGATCTCCGCGCTCGCGATGAACTCCGATCGCTTCTTGTTGCACTATCAGGCGGCGTGGTGGCTGGGCGCCATTCCAGCACCATTCAATACTCGCTGGTCGATCAGCGAGATGATCTACTCGCTGCGCGACGTCGGAGCAACGGTGCTACTCGTCGACAGCGCCTACAGTGATCGGGTCGACGCGATCACGGCCGCATGCCCTGACGTCCGGCACGTGATCACATTGGACGACGCCGACCTCACGAACGGCATCCGCGTCGGTGATCTGGTCGCCCACGGGATCCCGATCGACGATGCAGGCCACAGCGGGCAGGATCGAGACTGCATACTGTTCACCGGCGGGACGACCGGTTTCCCGAAGGGTGCGTTACTCAGCCACGACAACGTAGTGACCGGCGGCGTGGGGATGCGCGCCATGGGCTGCGACACCTCCCAGCGGCTTCTGCATGCCGCCCCGCTGTTTCACATGGGTGGCGTCCAGATGGCGTCCGGCCATTGGTTCGGCAACGGAACGCACGTCCTCGTGCCCGGTTTCGTCCCGTCGACAGTCGCCGACACCATCGAGCGGCGGTGAAGGAGCCGGCCCCAGCCGTCACTTGACAGCACTTTCCCGCGCAGACGGCGGTTCTCGCGCACTCGCGTCAGCGTCGGCGACAGCCCCCTGTTGACGTTGCGCAACGCCGCTATGAGACCGCAGCGACTTTCGCCGTGCGCGCCCGGGCGAATTCCAGCGCCTCTTCCCAGGACTTGCCCCTGCTAATCATCACGCGATATTTCATGATCACCGACTGCCCGTTCACTGTGAGCGCACCGATCAAGCGGTCACCGCGGCGATACAGGGCAACCCAACGCCCGCCAACGTCGGGATCTCCATCGACCACGACCACCTCGTCGGCGTCCGGCGAGCCGACGAACTGGATCCGCACGTCGTACCAGTCCGACCAGAAGTACGGCACCGTTCCATACGGTTTCGCGTTCTTCGGGTCCAGCGCGTTTCTTGCCGCCGCTGCGCCCTGTTCTGCGGCCGCGGTCCAGTTCTCCATTCGTTGCCGCTCCCCGAAAACCGGATTGAGCCAGTTCGCGACGTCGCCCGCGGCGTAGACACCGGGCACACCGGTCCATAGCGTCTCGTCGCAGACGACGCCGTTGTCCACAGAAATCCCGCTGCCCACAAGCCATTCGGTTGCCGGCACTACTCCAATGCCGACGACGACCAAGTCGGCGTCTACGACCGAACCGTCGCTGAGAACGACGCGTTCCACTCGTCCATCGCCTTCTAAACTCGACACACCAGTTCCACATCGCAGGGTGGTCCCGTTGCGCTCGTGCAGTGACGCGATGGCCTGTCCCATTGCTTCCCCGGTGGCGCGGACCAGCGGAGTCGGCAGGGCTTCGAGGACAGTCACCTCGACACCTCGCTTCTTCGCGCCCGACGCCACCTCCGATCCGATGAAGCCGGCGCCGATGACGACGGTCCGAGCCCCGCCGATCAATGCTTCACGGACCGCGATCGCATCGTCGAGTGTGCGCAATGCGTGCACGCCGTCGAGCCCTTCGGTACCCGGGATCACGCGCGGCGTCGAGCCGGTGGCGATGATGAGCACGTCGTAGGGCACCTCGCGCTCGCCCACCCGGACGACCCGAGCGTCGGTATCCAATCCCGTTGCGGGATAGCCGAGTACGAGATCGACACCCAGCTCATCGCGGAGAGTGTCTTCGGCCCGGAAGAAGGGAATGTCGACGAGTTCGGTGCCGGGCTCGAGGAACGCTTTCGACAGCGGCGGCCGGTCGTAGGGCAGATGGTCTTCGGCGCCGATCAGAGTGATGGCGCCGGCATAGCCCGCCTTGCGGGCGGCCTCGATCGCGCGGAGTCCGGCGAGGGAAGCTCCGACGACGACGAAATTCTCGATGGACATAGTTGTGCCTTTCGTAGCGATGGGTCCTGCTTACCGAACAGCGAGACGGCCACGCGGCAACGCACCCTTCTCGCTCACCGAGTAGCGAAACGAGCCACAAGGTGACGCGCCTCCCGCTCACCGAGTAGCGAAACGAGCTTGCGAGTTTCGCGTATCGAGGTGCGGTGATATCAAATGCCAACTCAGTCAACGCATTTCGACGGCAACCGAACTGTCGTCACGCCGCCGAGATCGCCTCGCCGCACCTCGATACGCCCTACTCGCAAGCTCGTAGCGCTACTCGGCGAGCAGGGGTAACGACCGCCAGCGGGGCTGCGACGGCAAGCGGGGCTCCCGACCGCGAGCCCCTCCCGCTCGCCGAGTAGCGACGCGAGCCCGCGAGCGTCGCGTATCGAGGTGCAGCGAGACGAAATACCAACCCAGCCACGACCCTCCGACCGCGTGCGACGGCTGGCGGGGCCGTCCTCTGCGCGCTATTCCCTGACGATCCTCAGTGCCTCGGTCGGGCACCCCGCGATGGCCTCCTCAACCGATTGCAGTTCGTCGTCGGTGATGTCGTCTCTGAGTAGCACCAACTTGCCGTCATCGTTCACCTCGAAGAAGTCCGGGGCCAGCGACTCACAGATGCCCAGTCCAGTGCACTTGGCGAAGTCGACCGTTACTTTCATGGCTGCACCTTTCCTTGTGCACGTTGGGATCTCGGGGCGCCGATCATGCCGTGACCGGTGTGAACTCGAGGGCGATCTCGTCGACCACCAGGGCGGCCGTTTCCGCACACGCGGTGGTGCCGCCGTTCGCGTACTCCTTGACGGCGTCGCCGACATTCCACAGTCCGGTGACCTCGGTGGTGTGCGGCAAGTCGAAACCGGCGACGGCCCGCTGCGGAGGCCAGCCATCACGTGTGATCGTCGTCGACAGAATGCGTGACCTGCGATCGAATCCATCGATGGTGTCGCGAAGGTCCGCCATCAGCAGCTCGGTTTCGGCAGCCTCGTCGAAGTCGCCGATCGCCGGTTCAGGCACCGCGGTGCCGGTGTAGAGATGCCACCCGTCGGGTGCCATCTCCGGGCAGACGTCGGTGTAGTTGGCGATGTAGGCCAGGCGACGTGTCTTCGCGAAGCTCAGCATGCCGGGCGCATCGATCAGCGGCTCCTGGCTGGCGAAGTTGACGGTGATCATCGCGCATGGGCGGTTTCGCTGCTCGACCAGCGAAACATACTCAGCGGGAAACGATTCCCGCCCGGCGAGGTCGAGGGTGGAATACGGCCCGACGTTGCTCACCACGACCGGCGCGGTCACGGTCGTGGTTTCGCCTGCGTGATCGACGGTGATGCCGGTGACCGCACCGTCGACGACGTTGATCGCACTGACCTGGGCGGTCAGCCAGAGGTCGCCGCCGTTCACTGCGAAGGCGTCGGCGAGCGAGTTCCACAGCCCGACGGTGCCGTCGGGGTGGAAGCCGAAACGCTTGAACGCGCTCTTGCGGGTGAAGTAGGTGAGGAACACCCGTGCTGGCAATTCATCGGAACTCACCGCGAACACGGAGGCACACATGTTCCGGAAGATCCCGTGCACGCCTTCGTTCTTGGTGTACTTGCGTACCCAATCAGCGGTGGAAAGCTCGTCCTCGGGCAGTCCGGAATCGCTGCGCGCCGCGCCGATTCCCTTAACCAGCTTCGCACCCTGCCGAGTCAGCTTGCCCAGCAGCAGCCCCCATCCACCGCCGGTGACGTCGACATCCTTGCCCGCGATGCGGTACAGGATCGGCGGACTGGGCTCGCGGATCTCGAACTTCGCGCCGACCTCCGCGCAGGTCTGTTCGGTGATACCGCCGACCTCGATGACGATTGCACCGTCGTTGACCTTGAAGCCGTCGATCTCGGTGGTCGACGCCCGGCCACCCACCTTGTCCAGGCGTTCGACGACGAGCGTGCGGTAGCCGCGGCGGGCCAGTCTGGCAGCGGTGAACAGACCGCCCGCACCGGCGCCGACGACAATGGCGTCGTAGTCGTAAGTCGTTGTCATAGTTTCCTCCGGGGTTGCTGCCGGGCCGGGCTAGTAGGACCGTGGCAGATCGAGTGATGTCTGGGCGACGAAGTTCAGCACCATCTCGCGGCTCACCGGTGCGGTGCGCATCAATCGCGTGACGAACCACAGTTCGGACAGGCCGTATTCGAGGGAGAGTCCGTTGCCGCCATGGGTTTGAATGGCTTGGTCGAGTGCTTTCAACGCCGCTTCAGAGGCGGCGAACTTCGCGATGTTGGCGGCTTCGCCGACTCCCGGCGAATCTTGGTCGGCCAGCCGCGCCGAGTGCGCCGTCGCCAGTCGAGACAATTCGACGTTGATATGCGATTCGGCAAGCGGATGCGAAACTCCCTGGTGTGCACCGATCGGCGACGACCAGACCTTCCGATTGCGGGCATAGTCACTAGCCTTCTCGATGGCGTAACGCCCGACGCCGCCACAGATCGCGCCGACCAGTATGCGTTCGGGGTTCAACCCCGCGAACACTTGGCGAAGACCTTTACCCGCCTGCCCGACAAGCGATTCCGGCCCGACTCGGACTTCGTCGAGAAATACCGTGAACTGCTTGTCCGGCGAGACGATCGCGGTGTCGATCAGCTGGATCGACAACCCTGGTGTGTCAGTGGGGACCACGAAGATCGACAGCGCCTTATGATCTGAGGTCGACAGGTCGTCATCGCGCGCGATCAGCAGGACGGCGTCGGCCTGATCGATCGCCGAGATGTAGTACTTCTGGCCGGAGATCACCCAGCCGTCCCCGTCGCGGCGCGCCGTCGTCTTCAGGTTGTGGCTGTTGGAGCCGGCGTCGGGCTCGGTAAGTCCGAACGCCATCTTCATGGAGCCGTCGGCGAGTGCGGGCAGCCATGCCTGCTTCATCTCGTGACTGCCGTGCGCGGCCAGGATGCTGCCGCAGATCGCCGGCGAGATCACCCAGATCAGCATCGGCATTCCGTGCGCCGACAGTTCTTCGACGACGACGACCGCTTCGGCCATGCCTCCGCCACCGCCCCCGTACTCCTCGGGAAGATGCACACCGAGCAGTCCTGCTTCGCCCAGATCGTTCCACAGTTCGTCGATGTGCCCGCCGGTGCGGCCACGCTCGAGAAAGTATTGGGGTCCATACTGTTTGGCGATGGCGGCGACACTTTCGCGGATCGCGCGATGGTCGTCTGAGTCGTGAATGAGACCGGGCACTGCTCTACCTGCCTTCGAATTCTGGTCGTTGCTTGTCAAGGAATGCGGCGATCGCCTGCTGCGCGTCGCGGGTGCTGCCGGTGAATTCGACGCCTTCGGACTCGGCACGGAGCTGGTCGGACAGCGAGTTGTGCCAGGTCTCCCGGAGCAGGCGGCGTTGGCGGCCAAAGGCTTTCGTCGGTCCGGCGGCAAGTCGATGCGCCTTGGCGAGCGCGTGGGTCCGCAGTTCCGCGGCCGGGACGACCTCACTGATCAGCCCCCACTCCAACGCCTGCGCGGCATCGATCCGCAGGTTCTCCAGGTACATCCGCCGCGCTCGCGCCTCACCGACCAACCGCGGCAGGTGCCAGGTCCCGCCACCGTCCCCGGAGAGGCCGATGCCGCTGAACGCAGTGGAGAACACGGTTCCCTCGGCAGCGACCGTGATGTCGGCGGCGTAGACGAATCCCAGTCCACCGCCGGCCGCCGAACCGTGCGCGGCGGTCACGATCGGCGCATCGATCCGCTCCAGAATCCGGAACGCCTCGTGGAAAGGGTCGGTCATTCGCGCGGCGAGCGCACCGAAGGCGCCCGGCTGCGCTGACGTGAAGTACTCGATGTCGCCGCCGACGGTCAGCGCCGGGCCGTTGCCCGCGATGAGCACCGCACGGACCGCCGGGTCGGCGGCGATCGCGCGGGCCACCGTCAGCGTCTCCTCGCCCATCCGCAGGTCGATGGCGTTGCGGTGGTCCGGTCGGTTGAGGATCACCTGCGCGACGTTGTCGCGAACCGAATAATCGATGGTCTGCAGATCGGTGACCGCAGGCCCGGACGACGCCGGCACGTTCAGGCGGTCGGCGCCCGCGAGTGCGGCGTGCCACGGTTCGGTGTCGGTGAGCTGGATCAGCTTCGCGATCCTGCCGTCGGCGAAGGTCAGGACGTGAATGAACCGCGCGTCGACGCTGCGCCCGGTGGCGCGGCAGACGCCGCGATAGACGCCGGCAACCTGTAGTCGATCGCCCGGGAGTGCATCAAATGATTCCGGTTGCGCCGCGACCCGAAAGGTCTTGCCCAATCGCCACCAGAATTCCCGGATCATCGACTCTGCGCCGCGGTAAGTACCGCCGAGACCCAGCGGCAGGCCCGTGGTGGTCTCGCCGACGAAGTCGGCGGTCAGCAACCGGGTGACCGCTTCGGCGTCACCCGCAGCGAGTACGCGATAGAGTTCGTCGGCGACTTTCGCCGCGGGAGAAAGTGTCTCGATCATTTTTTTAATTTAACCTCAAATCAAAAATAAGGCAACGGGATACTGCTGGTGAGTGTGCGACGGCGTAGGTCAGCTCGTCGAGTTCGGCTCGCGGCCAACGATGGACACGAACGACACGCACGCGCCCGGCCGTCCGCCGAGGTTGTGGGTAAGCGCGGTACGCGGATCGGCCAACTGCCGCTCCCCCGCCTCACCGCGCAGCTGCAACCACGCCTCGTAGAGCATCCGCAGCCCGCTCGCGCCCACCGGATGGCCGAAGGACTTCAGGCCACCGTCGATGTTGACCGGCAGGCGACCGTCGGCATCGAAGTCGCCTGCCAGCGATTCCTTGACCGCTTGTCCGCGATCGCAGAAGCCGAGGTCTTCCATCAGCACCAGTTCGGTCGGCGTGAAACAGTCATGGACCTCTGCGAACGAGAGACCGCGTGGATCATTTATTCCCGCCTGCGCGTACGCGTCTCGCGCGGACCGGACCACCTCCGGGAAGGTGGTGAAATCGTAGGCCGGGTCCATCGATCCCCGCGCCGGCCCCGCGGCCAGCGCCAGAGCCTTCACGAAGATCGGGCGGTCAGTGTAGTCGTACGCGTCCTCGGCACGCACGATCAGCGCAGCGGCCGCGCCGTCCGACACTCCCGAGCAATCGAAGACACCGAGTCTGCCTGCGACCTTCGGCGCCCCCGAAATCTTCGCTTTGGAGACTTCGGATCGGAACTGCGCCTTGGGATTACGCGCACCGTTGACATGGTTCTTCCAGGCCACATGCGTCATCGCGTCGCGCATTTGCGCCGAGTCGACGCCGTACTTGGTGCAGTACGCGGGATCGAGCAGGGAGAATGCCGCCGGCGCCGTCATCGACAGTTCCGGTGCCGTGCCGTCGCCAGGTGGATCCGCCCGCAGCAGTCCGGAGAAGCCACTGTCCTTCAGCTTCTCCACACCGACCGCCATCACCCGATCGTAAGCACCCGACGCAACCGCGTAGCACGCGTTGCGAAACGCTTCCGATCCTGTCGCACAATAGTTCTCGACTCGCGTGACCGGCTTGTAATCGGTGCCCAGCGCCCGACTGAGGGTGAGTCCCGACTGGCCGGACCCAAGCGTGCCGAGCCAGTAGGCGTCGACGTCGGCTAAGGCGATGTTCGCCCCGGTGATGGCCTCACCCACGGCGTCG
Organism: Gordonia asplenii; assembly: GCF_012933505.1. Lineage (GTDB taxonomy): Bacteria > Actinomycetota > Actinomycetes > Mycobacteriales > Mycobacteriaceae > Gordonia > Gordonia asplenii. The sequence goes on along the minus strand of NZ_JABBNB010000008.1, from coordinate 49,864 downwards.
ATCAGCATGTCGTCAGCCGACGAGCCCCATAGTTCACCGAATCGGGTGCATCCCATCGCTACAATCGCAACCTTGTCGGCAATGCCCGTACTGCTCATCACGCCTCCGATGATTCAGCGGTGGAAGGCAATTGGCGTGCCTTCCAGAAATAGTTGTGTACTCCGCCCGCGGTGAAGAGTCGGCGGAACGTCATTGTCACCGCTGATCCGACCTCAAGTTCGTCGGGTCGAGCGTCGGCGACCTCGAAGGCGGACCGGCCTGCTGCGGTCCCGCGTTCGCCGCCATCGCCGTCGAAGTCGACGACGACGTCGACCACCGGAGGCGACGGCGAGTAGGCCAGCCGGTCGATCGTGAAGGTCGCCACCCGCCCGCTGCGTCCGGCAACCGATTCGGGTGTCATCTCATCAACGGCGCCGCAGCCGCGGCATATTCGCATCGGTGGCAGATGCGTGAATCCGCAAACGGTGCAACGGCTCCCCTGCAGTGCGAACTTCCAACCGGAACCGCGGCCGGCCGGCGGTCCCGCGGGCCGTTCCGGTTCCGGGCGTCGGGGCGGCTCGAAATCGAGCAGTCCGCGCCACGACAGGTATGTGGGATAGGTGATTGCCTGACCGCCGACGATCTGCGTGGCGACAGACGTCGGCTGCCGGTGGGCGGGCAACGCGCCCGTCGTTCGCAGGAGCACCGCGTCGACACCGTCTGCGGCCGACACCAGCAGAACGGTCTCGTCGGCTCCCGCAACGTCGAGAACCGACGCGAGCGCAACGATCGGATCCGCTGCTCCACTGAAGCCCGCCGCCGATCCCGTGGTGGACAGCTGTCCCTTGACCAGCGTCGTGGCGCGCTTGGCGACCGCTGAGTTCGCACTCGTGACGATCACGTGGTCGGCTTGGTCGAGGCCGGCCGCATCGAGCGCGGCGTCGGCCACCTCGGTGATCAACGGCGCGTACCGCTCGTATCCGAAGCGTTCCTCCCACGAGGATGCGCTGAGCTCCGTCGGCTCGCGCCAGCGGTCCAGGAATTCCTCAGTACGGCTTTCGGACACCAGGACGTCTGCGAGTGATGGGCTGTCGGTCGTCGGGGAGCCGAGATAGAGGGCGGCGGCGGTGTCGGCGCCACCGCGCTCGTCGGCGGAACCGGGTCTGCCAGTTCGGATGTCGGCGGCGACGAGCAAGGTGGGACCGGCGTCCGCGGAGATCGCCGACATGGTCGAGCGTGCCGTGCCGATGCGATCATGTGCCGCGATTGTGCGGTCGAGCCCGAGTGCGGCGTGCACGATCGTCGCGTTGGTCTTGTCGAGATAGGGCGGCGAGCTGGTGGCGAGCACGACTTGGGCCAGTGCCGCGGTCGACAGTCCGTCGATGACGGAGCGAGCCGCGGCGACCGCCATCGTCACCGCGTCCTCGTCGAAGGACGCGACGATCCGGTTTGCATGCCCGGCGTCGCGCGGCGCCATCCGCCACGACGGAAAGTAGGTCCCGTAACCGAGGACGGCCACGGTCATGACGTCGCCCCACTGAACAGTGCCGCGATTCCTTGTCCCCCACCGATACACATGGTTTCCATTGCCAATCTTCCTCTTCTGCGGTCGAGTTCGTGCAACATCGTGGCCAGGATGCGGCCCCCGGTCGCGCCGATCGGATGGCCGAGCGAGATGCCCGATCCGTTGACGTTCAAGCGATTCGACAGTTCATCCATCGGGATTCCCCATTCATTGATCACGGCCAGCACCTGGACCGCAAAGGCCTCGTTGATCTCGATCAGGTCGAGGTCGTCGAAGTCGGTTCCGGTTCGCTCGAAGAGCTTTCGCACCGCGCCAACAGGTCCGATGCCCATAGTCGCGGGATCGCAGCCCGCCGCAGCCCACCCCTCGAACCAACCGATCGGAGTGAGATTCAGGCGGTCCAACTGATCTTCGGCGACGACGAGACATGCTGCGGCGGCGTCATTCTGTTGTGCGGCGTTGCCCGCGGTGACGGTTCCGTCGGGCATGATCGGGCGCAGTCCGGACAGCGCTGAGGCGGTGGTGTCGGGCCGGACCCCCTCATCATGGGAGAACTGCAGCGGCTCGCTGCGGCGTTGCGGGACCTCCACGTTGACGATCTCGTCATCGAACGATCCCGACCTCTGGGCGGCTGCGGCCCGTCGATGGCTCGACGCCGCGTAAACATCGGCTTCCTCGCGGGTGATGCCGTAGCGCTTCGCAAGATTCTCTGCGGTCTCGATCATTCCGCTGATCTCGCCGAATCGCCACGCCGGTTGCGACCGCGCCCGCCCCCGGTCGAGGCGGTCGTAGAGCACCTGGTTACCCGAGCGCGAGCCCCAGCGGGCGGTGGTGGTGTAGTGCTCGATATTGCTCATCGATTCGACGCCGCCCGCGATCACGACATCGGCTACGCCGGTCTGCACCATCATCGCAGCGGTGGCCACGGCCTGCAGACCGCCACCGCATCGTCGGTCTACCTGGAATCCGGGGACTTCGATCGGCAGTCCGGCATTCAGCGCGGCCCAGCGTCCGATGCACGGTGCCTCAGAGTTGGCATACGACTGAGCGATCACCACATCGTCGATCAGGGCCGGGTCGATGGATGTGCGTTCGACCAGGGCAGCAAGTACTTTCGCTGCAAGATCCTCGGCGGGCAGCGGTCGAAGCGTACCGCCGAAGGCACCGACCGCGGTACGGACCGGTTCAACGATTGCGACGCGTTTCAAAGTTTTCTCCTTTGTGGTTAGTCCCCCGGTCGCCGAGTAGCGTTGTGAGCTCGCGAACAACGCGTATCGAGGTGTGGCGATCCGAAATACCAAGCCAGCCATGATATTTGACCTGGTCACGTATCGACGAACACTCACCACACCTCGATACGACGAAACTCGCAAGCTCGTTTCGTCTACTCGGCGAGCGGGGGTGGCGACGAACAGCGGCAAACCAGGACTACTCGGCGCGCGGGGGTGGCGAACTATCCCTCCACCTATCGGCCGACGGGTCCAGTAATTCGGTCAGATGTCCGTCGTCGAGCCAGATGACGGTCTCCAGCTCGAGTGCGTCGAGGTACCGAACCCGCCCGGTGCGCAGGTCTTCCAACCTCAACCGCACCGAATTGCCTTGTGCGTCAACGTTCACCGATACTTCGGCGAACTCACTGCCGACGATCGGTCCGACTCCCGGGATGTCATACGGACCGCGATCGTTCATCTCGATTCCCACGACACTCCCCTAGATCAGGAAGGCCATCGTGGGAATCGGCTTGTCGTTGTCGACAAGCACGACCTTCTTGTAGACCAGCCGGATCTCACCGTCGACTCGACGCAGCCGGTAGGTGGTGCGGCCACCCCATAACTGGTTCTCGCGCATCCGCGACTCGTAGGCCAGAAAGTTCGCGCCGACTTCGAGATCGACTCCGCCGGCGGCATTCTCGCGACCGCCGAGCAGCTCGATGTTCCCGATGATGTGCCGCAGATCCGACGGCGGCGACTGCGCGTAGCGCTTGCCGGTCTTCACCTGCTTCATCCGGGTGGCGATGCGGCTGCGGTTGTCGTAGATGATCGCGACGTTGCGGCGCGGATCCACGTCGGCGCCGCCGGACGGCACCCAGTAGAGGGCGTCGTCGGTCCACAGCGCCTCCCACCCGTCGTAATCGTTCTCGTCGGCCAGCCGCGCTTCCCTGTACAGGAACTGGGTGACCTCGAAGTAGTCCCACCCGTCAGGGAGCGACGTCAACTGCGAATTCGCCTGTGTGCCAGGCTCTGTCGTGGTCATGTCACGCCTCCATCAGCGAGCGGTAGTGCTTCCAGAAGCCGCGCATCGCGGTCTCGTCGGTCGCTGCACCGACGGTGAAACCGTTCTCATCGACCCTTTCGCGGATCAGTCCGCGCCGAACGTCGAGCCATTCGGGGTCGAGCATCGATACTCCACGCTGATTGCGCTCGTACATTTCGGTGTCGTCGGCGAGCAACATTCCGGCCGGCCCGACCGATCCGATCGACTGCGAGATCATTCGGCGGTTGAGCTCTTCGCCGCCGCGCAGTTGTACCGCGGTCGAGTACTGGACGCATTCGCCGACGGCGACCGGCTGAATGTTGAACACCTGGATCTCGGCGATGAACAGGTTGGGGAAGATCATCACGTGCGGGGCGCCCTCGATCATCCGCCGCTGCGCATCGTCGCCGTACGCCTTCTCCATCGCCGCCACGTATGCGGGCACCCGGTCCGGTGTAGTACCGAACCACCGCATCGGTTCGGCGAAGTTGCGGAATTCCGGGCGCAGGTCGTTCTCGCTGTGACCGTTGCCGAGTGCACGGGTGACCGCGGTGGAGGCGTCGCTGTAGAGCGCGCCGATCGGCGATCCTGTGACTCCGAAGATCGAGCCGTGCACGAATTGCGGATGGTAGCCGTCGGTCTCGTTCTCCGCCAAGAACTTCCAATTGGCTCGGGTCTTGTGTCCCAGCCAACCGGCGTCCAACGCGACCTCGCCGCGCGGCGACAGGCCGACCAATCGATCGATCTCCCCCGCGGCCGCCCCGAGGTGATCTTCGAGCGACGGACCGTCGTTCGCCATCGACCCGAACACGAAACCCTGGTAGCTCGCCACGCGCGGCACCCTACCCATGCCGAGCTCGAGCTTCCCCTTGCCGCCGTACCCCTTGTTGTACGGATAGCCGAGCAGTTCACCCGTGTTGCGGTAGGTCCACCCGTGATAGGGGCAACGGAACGAGCTCGAGTTGCCCTGCGCGTCGTCGCACACCTGCAGCCCCCGGTGGGCACACCGGTTGATGAGCAGATGAACCTCGCCCTCACGATCGCGCGTCATGATGACGTCCTGCGTGGCGAGCTTCTTGCGGACGTAGTCGTTGGGCTCGGGGACTTCACTCTCGTGCCCGACGAAAACCCATGTGGTGAACCAGATCTTCTTCAGTTCTTCGGCGAAGACGGCCGGGTTCGTATACAGGGAGCCATGAACCTGATCGGGCCGGATCAGCTCCGACACCAGGCTGGGCGCCTGCGCGCCGGAGGACATGACGGAGGTCATGACGTCTCCTCTCTTTCGATTTCGGTGGGTTTCGACACCATCTCGACCAGCCGGAATTTCTGGATCTTGCCGGTGGGTGTCGTCGGAAGCTGTTGTGGATCAAGGAATTCAACGCGCTTGGGAACCTTGAACCGGGCGAGGTTCGCCTTGCAGTGCTCGATGATCTGCGCCGCAGAGATCTGCGCACCGGGTGAGCGGACGACGACGAGCGCACCGATCTCACCCCACCGGTCATCGACGACGCCGATGGCGAACACCTGACTCACCTCGTCCAATCTGGCGACGATGTCCTCGACTTCCTTGGGCATCACCAGTTCTCCACCGGACTTGTAGAGTTCCTTGCTCCGGCCGGTCACTTCGAGGTAGCCGTCCGGCCGGACTCGCCCGAGGTCGCCAGAGCGAAGGATGCGTTCGTCGTTCAGCGCCGCAGCGGTTTCCGCGGGTTTGTCCCAGTAGCCGAGCATCGTCGTCGGCCCGTAGGACACGAGTTCGCCGGTCTCCCCGGGCGGCAGCGGTTCGCCGGTGATCGGGTCGATCGTGGCGTAGACACAGAGGTCATCGGTACCCGGCTGGCCCGCAGCGCCGGCCGCCTTCGGGCGTCCGACCGTCGTCGAACTGAGGATCAGATCGTCTTCGGGCCGGGTGAGCGTCATCGCTCCACCGCACTCGGTCATCCCGTAGCCGGTGACGATCTCACTCACGCCGAACAGCTCTTCGACCTTCTCCCACAACCAAATCGGTGCAGGCGCGGACCCGCAGAGGATCGCGCTGAGAGAGCTGACGTCGTACTGATCGCGGGTCGGGCATTCCACCATGGCGACGGCCATCGTCGGAACACACAGAATGTCGTCGGCGCGGTGGCGTTCGATGCCACCCAGATAGCCCTCTGCACTGAACGAGGTCTGCAGGATCACCGCCCCGCCCACCATCATCGCCGACAGGATTCCTTCGACGTAGCCGAACATGTGATAGCAAGGCAGTGAGAACAGGATTCGGCGTCCGTCGTCGTATGCGCGGGTCAAGGCCGAGCCGTACCCGGTGCGCAGCACTGCGTCGTGAGTGACGATGACACCCTTGGGCGATCCGGTGCTGCCCGAGGTGTAGAGCATGTCGCCGACGTCGTCGGGTGAATGCGGCGCGCCGTCGGACGCACCCGCGTGTTGCTGTCCGAGGGTGGACAGATCCGAATATGTTGTGGCGCCTTCGCGTTCGCGACCGTCGGTCGACAGGACGACGACTTTGCGCAGCTGCCCGAGGTCCGGCGTGCTCTCCCACCCCGGTGCCAGCGTGTCGAGCATCTGGAGATAGTCGAGGCCGCCGAAGCCGGTCATAGTCAGCAGGACCGAGCAGCCCGACTGCTCGAGCACGTAGCCGAGCTCTTCGGTCCGGTAGAGGAAGTTGAACGGAATGCCGATCGCCCCGGTGCGGGCGATGGCGAATTTGAACGGTACGAACTCGGGGTAATTCGCCATCAGCATGCCGACCCGGTCCCCCGGCTGCACGCCGAGGGCGACCAAGGCATCGGCGATCACCCGTGACTGTTCGGCGACGTCGCGGTACGACAGAGTGACCTCGTCGGTGATGACCAGCGGCCGCGAATCGTACTGTGCCGCTGACTCGTCGAGCCATTCGTCGAGGGTGCGCGGGGTCCACTGGGCGAACCGGTCCCGAAGTCGTTGCCTACGTTGCTCGATGGTATTCATTGCGCTGCTCCGGTGATCTCGCGCAACTGCGCTGTGTCGATCTGGTCGCGGACCGCGAACTTGCGGATCTTCCCGGTCGGTGTCACCGGCAACGCGTCGGCGACGAACCAGCGGCTCGGCACTTTGAAAGGTGAGATCCGTTGTCGTGCATGCGCGGTGAGTTCCTCGACGAGACCGTCGGAGTCGCCGGTGAGAACGATGACCGCCGCGACGACCTCGCCCCACTTCTCGTCCGGGAGCCCGACGACGGTCACCGCCGCGATCCGCGGATGGTCCGCGAGGGCGTTCTCGACGGCGACCGGGGCGATGTTCTCGCCGCCGCGGATGATCATCTCCTTGAGCCGACCGGTGACGCTGAGGTAGCCGCGCGCATCCATCGTGCCGAGGTCGCCCATGTGCACGAATCCGTCGGCGTCGACGGTGGCTGCGGTCGCCGCCGGATCGTGGAGGTACTCGATGAACTGCTGATAGCCGCGCGCGCAGATCTCACCGGGCTCGCCGATCGGCATCACCTTCCCGGTCACCGGGTCGACGATCTTGCAATCGACCTGCGCCAGTGGATGTCCGACGGTGTGCAATTGATCGGCGCGGCTGTCGTTCGGGCGGGTCGCCGAGAGCACCGGCGCGAGTTCAGTCTGCCCGAACAGATTGATCACGCTGGCACCGAAAGTCTGCTCAGCGCTTTCAATCATGCTCGCCGGGACATCTGCGGCCCCGCCCATCACAACGTCGAGCGACGGTGCGGGGTCGGCCGACGCCGCCTGAACGGCAAGCAACGCACCGAGTACCGCCGGGACGTAGAACAGGATCTTCGCCTTCTCCGCACGCATCACCTCCAAGACCGGCGCGGGGGCGAACTGCTCGATCAGCACCGCGGTGCCGCCGAGCCACAGCGGCCCCAGGGTGCCGATGACACATGCGGCGGTGTGAAACATGGGCAGCGGGTTGACGCACACCGCACCGGGCTCGGCGCCTACTGCTTCCATCGTCAGCTTGGCAACGTTGACCAATGAACGGTGGCGCAGCACAACCCCTTTGGGGTTTCCAGTCGTTCCCGACGTGTACTGCAGCATGACCGGCGCGCCGGCATCGACCGGCGCGGCGGCGACGACGGCCGGGTCAGCGTCCGCCGGCAGCCAGCGGTCGGTGTCGGACAGGCTGACGGTGGTGAGGCCAGCGTGGGTCGCGGCGAGTTCCGCGACGACGGCGGCGAGGTCGTAGTCGCGGCTGCGGTCGGCGTGCAGAAGTACCGAAGCGCCCGAATGCTCGATCGCATAGGTGAGTTCGTCAAGGGTCAGAACGGGATTGAGGGCTACGAGCGTCACACCGGCCAGCGCGGCACCATACTCGATGATCGGCCATTCGACGACGTTCGGCGCCCACAGCGCGACGAACTCACCGGGTTGTGCCAGTCGGGCGATGCCGGTGGCCGCGCGAGTTGCCTCGGTGTACAGCTCGGCATAGGTCAGACGCGCGGTGTCGCCGGTGCCGTGGCGGTTTCCGATCAGGGCGACACGGTTCGGGCACTCACGTGCGCGTCGCGCCAGCAGGCCACCGACGGTGACCTCGTCGAGGGCGGTGGACGTGTCTGCGGGGAGAAAGGACTCGGTGAGCGGGGGCTGAGTGACTGGTGAGGCTGTCATGTGCTGATCCTCGGGCTAGGGCTGTTGACTGGAGTGAGCGTGTTAGAGCGTCGATGATCCGAACCGCGGACGGCGCTTGGCCTTGAAGGCTGCGACACCTTCGGCGAAGTCATCGCTGTCGAACAGTGAAACCTGGTGCGCCACTTCTAGATCGAGGACCTCAGCTGCGGTCCCTCGCGGCTGCGCCAGCATCGACTTGATGACGCCGAAGGCCTGCGCGGGGCCGTCGGCGAGAATCGCGGCGTCGCGCAATGCCTCGGCGAGCGCTTGCCCCTCGCCGACGACGCTGTCGACCAGGCCGATTCGCTGCGCCTCGACCATGTCTACGACCCGCGGCATCAGTAGCAGTTGCTTGGCCCGAGCCGGCCCGACCCGTGCGGGCAGCGAAGCGAAGATGCCCATGTCGCCGGCCAGGCCGACGCCGGTGAACGCCATCGACATCCGGGTCTGCTCTCCCGCGACGACCCGATCACACGCGAGCGCCAGCGACGCGCCGGCTCCGTATGCGGCTCCTTCGACGGCCGCAACCACTGGCTTGCCGGTGGCCCAGATAGCGCGGATGACGCGTTGCGCGGCTTCGGCGCGGGGCCTCGCCTTCTCCGGCGCGGTGCGGGCCATGGTGGAGACGTCGCCGCCGGCGCAGAAGACGGTGCCGGCACCGGTCAGTACGATCGCGCGGATCCGCCGGTCGGCGGCTGCGGCCTCGAGGAGTTCGGCCAGCTCGATGCGCAGCGGGATGTCGATCGCGTTGCGGCGGTGCGGACGGTTGAGGGTGATCAACCGGACCGGCCCGTGGTCGTCGACGACGACGGGTGGCGTGGACTCTTCCGCACTCATGCTCCGACGAACTTCCCGACTCGGCGTTCGAGAACCGCGGCCAGCCCTTCGCGGGAATCCGCAGTCCCGGACAACGCCGATACCACCCTGGCCTCCTCACCCAGCCGCGCCTCGATCGATGATCCCACTCCGTCCCAGACCAGCCGCTTCGTCGCCGAAACCGCCAGTGGCGGAAGGCTCGCCACCGTCTGCGCCAACTCCTCGAGGCGGGTGGCCAGAAGGTCGTCGTCGACGACTTCGGTGATGAGGCCGATGTCGTGGGCGTCGACGGCGGTGAGCGTCGGGTTGGTGAGCAGGATCTCCAGCGCTTTGCGCAGCCCGACGAGTTGCGCCAGCGCGACGGTGGCACCGCCGTCGGGGGCCATGCCGACGCGGACCGCGCCGGAGAAGAACCTCGCCGACCGCCCGGCCACGACGAGATCAGAGGCACAGACGAGGCCGAGTCCGCCGCCGCCGGCAGCGAAGCCCTGCACCCCGGTGATAACCGGGGACTTCAACCGCAGCAACGACGCCGTGGCGATCTGCAGCCATGCCGTCGCCTCACGAAGATAGTCCGGCAGCGCTTCACCTTTCGAAGCGAACGTCTTGACATCCCCGCCCGCGCAGAAGTTCTTCCCTGCGCCGGTGAGAACCACCACCCGGACATCGGGTGCGCCGTGGCACCGCAGGATCGCCTCGTTGAGCTCTTTGAGCAGGTCGACGTCGAGGCCGTTCGCGGCCTCGGGCCGATTCAGCCGGATCCGGCCGATGCCGTCGGCGATGTCGCACAGGACGGGAGATTGTTCGGTCATCGTGTCACCTCTGAGAGAAGGTCGTGACGCCAGCCGCACCAGCGGCGCCGCTGATGTGGTCGACGACGGCATCGAGCTCGAGATCGAGCCCGGCGTCAAGATCCGAGGAAAGTCCTTGGTAGACGAGAGATTTGATTCCGGTGACGGCGTCGCGTCGGCGCCCGGCCAGCGTCTGCAGGAACTCCTCGACCTTGCCGTCGAACTCCTGCGGCGACCAACTCGCATAGGCGAGCCCGAGTCGCTCAGCGTCGACGCCGGACAGTCGGTCACCGGACAGCAGCAGGCCGAGTGCCTGCTGTCGGCCGACCAGGCGCGCGAGGCGTTGGGTGCTGCCTCCGCCGGGCACCTGCCCGAAGCGGATGTGGTTGTCGGCGATGCGCGCGTCGTCGGCGACGAGGGTGATATCGGCGGCCTGCATCAGTTCGAATCCACCCGCCATCGCGACGCCTTCCACCACTGCGACCACCGGCACCGGGCAGCGCGCGATCGCGCGGCAGGCCTGCGCGAAATTGACGAACAACGGGCGCAGGCCGTTGGGGCCGTCGGCGCGGAGCCGTTCGACCTCAGCGAAATCTCCTCCGGCGCAGAAGTTTCCACCCGCGCCTCGGATGTCGATGACGGTGACGTCGGCGCGTGCGGCACAGTCGTCGATTGCTTCGTGCAGGGCTCGTCCGAGTTCGACGGTGATCGCGTTCATCTGCTCCGGGCGGTTGAGCGTGATAGTGGCGCACCCGGCTTCGACGTGGCTGAGTACCTCGCTCACATGCCTCGCCCCCCACCGACTTCGATGACCGCACCGGTCACGTAGCTCGACAAATCCGAGGCGAGAAAGGTCACGACTCCGGCAACTTCTTCCGGTTCGCCGGCGCGACGCATCGGGATGGTCGATTCGGTCGCCGCGAACGCCTCCGCACTCATCGCCGCGGTCATCGGGGTCTTGATCAGCCCGGGTTGCACGGCGTTGACCCGAACCCCATGGCGGGCAAGCTCTTTGGCAGCGGCTTTGGTGAGACCGACGATCCCTGCCTTCGCCGCGCTGTAGTTGGTCTGGCCGGGATTGCCGATCTTGCCCGACATCGACGAGATGTTGACGATCGAGCCGCCGGATCCCCGCATCACCGCCGACGCCTCTCGGACGCCGAGCCAGCTGCCGCGCAGGTGAACGCCGACGACGAGGTCGAAGTCGGCGGAGGTCATCTTGCGCAGGGACGCATCTCGGGTGACTCCCGCGTTGTTGACCCAGATGTCGAAGCCGTCCCATTGTCGAGCGATCGACGTCGCCGCGTCGTGCACGGCGGCCTCTGACGTGACATCGCAACCGATTCCGACGGCCTCACCGTCGATGCCGGCGGCCGCCCGCATGGCACGGTCGGCGTCGAGGTCGGCGAGGGCCACCCGAGCGCCGTGCCGCGCGAGTTCGGCTGCGATCGCCAGCCCGATCCCTTGACCGGCGCCGGTGACGACGGCACGGCGGCCGGAGAGCAGCGGGGTCATCAGGCCACGTACCGGACGATTGATTCGACGACGGCGGCCGGTTTGTCCGAGCCGTCGACCTCGATCGTCGTCGACAGGGTGCCCTGGACGGCCCCGCCCAGACGGGTCACCTCAACGATCTGCGCCGTCGCCCGCACCTTGGCTCCGGCCAGAACCGGCGACACGAAACGCACCTTGCCCAGGCCGTAGTTGACGGCCATGGTGATGCCCTCCACGGTGTAGAGCTCGTGCCACAGCACCGGCAGCAGCGACAGCGTCAGAAACCCGTGGGCGATGGTTCCGCCGAAAGGCCCGTTCGCCGCGGCGTCGGGATCGACATGGATCCATTGATGATCACCGGTCGCGTCGGCGAAGGTGTTGATCCGCGCCTGGTCCACCTCTACCCAGTCGGTGGTTCCCAGGGGCTCACCCGCCGCGTTCGCGAAATCCTCGATTCCGGCGAAGGTCCTCATTCATCACTCCCAGCACTAGACTACTTTCTGAATCGAAGCTAGATTAAATTAAATTCGAAGTCAACGGGCGGAGAAGGCAGGACCATGAACCTCGAACTGGATAACGCACGGGTGCTGATCACCGGCGGAGCGTCGAACATCGGGCGCGGCATCGTACACGCCTTTGCCGCGGAGCGAGCGCGAATCCTGTTGTGCGACATCGATGAAGAGCAAGCCAAGCGAACCGAACGCGAGGCGCTCGAACGCGGGGCCGCCGAGGTCGTCGTCGTCGCCCGCGACCTCACCGACGACGGCGCAGGCGCCGAGGTGGTCGACGTTGCGGTCAAGGCGTGGGGCGGTGTCGACGTGCTGGTGAACAACGCCGGATGGAGCATCGGCGAGTTCCTGGCCAAGGATCACGATCGGGCGCGTTGGCGCAAGCTCGTGGACATCAACCTGTTCGCGACCATCGAGATGACCCAGGCCGCGGTCGCGGCCATGCGGGCCGACGACTCGACCGGCGGCGCGATCGTCTTCGTCGCGAGCGAGGCGGCATTCGGGCAGATCCGGCAGGGGGTGTATGGCGCCACCAAGGCTGCTGCGGTAGCACTGGCTCGCACCACCGCACGCGAGCACGGCAGGCACGGCATCCGGTCCAATATCGTCTGCCCCGGACTGGTGATCCCGGAAAGCCCCGACGCGGTGGGCGAACAGAGTCTCTGGGCCGGCGGCGACGACGCGGTGTTCAACGACAAGCAGATCGACTACCTACTCAAAGACACTCCGCTGCAACGGCTGACGCTCGCCTCCGACGTTGCCGACGCGGTGCTGTGGCTGAGTTCCGACGTCGCCGCGCGGCAGGTCACCGGCCAGCTGATCTCGGTCAGCGGCGGGTACACGATGCCATGAGCGCGACCACCACGCGCACTCCGGGCAAGGGCCGCACGGAAGGTGCACGACGCCCCCGGGACACCCGTGAGCGACTGCTGCGCAGCGCCGCAACCGTGTTGGCCGCCAACGGGTACGGACAGACGCGACTCGACGACATCGCCGACCTCGCCGGAGTTCGAAGCCCCGCCGTGTACTACCACTTCGAGTCGCGAGACGACCTGGTCGCGGCAACCCTACGCGTCGGCCAGCAACGTGTCCGCGACCACGTCGCCGCCGCCATCGAGGCCGCCGCGCCGGACGGCTGGCCGGCGCAGTTGCGGGCCGCGGTCACCGCTCACTTGCAGATTCAGCTCGAGTTGTCCGACTTCGCGAAGGCGGTCAGCCGCAATGCGGGCCACGTCCCCGAGCCGATCCGGAGCCAGATGCACTCCGAGAGCGACACGTATCACGACATGTGGCGCGCACTGCTGATTCAGGGGCGGGACTCGGGTCACATCGATGGCGGTCTTGACCTGTCCTTGGCACGCATGCTGGTGATCGGCGCACTCAACTGGGCCGCCGAGTGGTGGACACCGGGGCAGCCGATCGAGGACCTCGTGCGCACCGCCTGCTCGATCATCGACGCCGGGCTGCGCGGATCGCCGCCCCAACACTGATATTTTTGATTCTATGTTAAATTCTAGCCATCCCAGATCGAAAGGAACACCCATGCCTGAGGCATATATCGTCGACGCCGTGCGCACCGCGGTCGGCAAGCGAGGCGGCGGCTTCGCGGAGTCACACCCCGCGGACATGGCCGCACATGTCATCAAGACTGTCGTCGGACGCAACCACTTCGACACCGCCGAGATCGACGACGTCATCCTGGGCTGTCTGGACAACATCGGCGCCCAGGCCGGCGACATCGCCCGGACCGCCGCCCTGGCCGCCGGGCTGCCGGAGAACGTGCCCGGCGTGACGATCGACCGGCAATGCGGATCGTCCCAGCAGGCCGTACATTTCGCCGCGCAGGCGGTGATGAGCGGAACGTCGGATCTGATCGTCGCCGGCGGCGTACAGAAGATGAGCCAGTTCCCCATCCTGTCGGCATTCGGCGCGGGTGAGCCCTTCGGATCCACCAACCCCTGGACCGGTTCGAAGGGGTGGCATGCACGCTACGGCGACGAGGAAATCTCCCAGTTCCGCGGCGCGGAAATGATTGCCGCCCAATGGAAGCTGTCCCGCGAAGACAATGAGAAGTTCGCCTACGACAGCCACCAACGCGCATTGCGGGCCATCGCCGAGGGCCGCTTCGAACGGGAGATCAGCGAGTTCGAGGGTGTGTCGGTCGACGAGGGTCCCCGCGCGGACACCACGTTGGAGAAGATGGCCGGTCTCAAGACCCTCACCGCCGACGGAGTTCTGACCGCCGGGGTGGCCAGCCAGATCTCCGACGGCGCCGCCGCTCTGTTGGTCGCGTCCGAAGCAGCGGTCAGCCGGTACGGTTTCACACCCCGGGCGCGAGTGCACCACATCTCGGTGCGCGGCGCCGATCCGGTCATGATGCTGGCGGCACCCATCCCGGCGACACAACACGCACTGAAGCGCGCCGGCATGACCATCGACGATATCGATGCCGTGGAGATCAACGAAGCCTTTGCCCCCGTTGTCCTTTCGTGGCTTGCCGAAATCGGCGCCGACCCGGCAAAGGTCAACATCAACGGTGGCGCGATCGCCCTCGGCCATCCGATCGGCGCGACCGGCGCCCGACTGATGACATCCCTGCTGCACGAGTTGGAGCGCACCGGCGGCCGCTATGGTCTGCAAACGATGTGCGAGGGCGGCGGGCAGGCCAACGTCACGATCATCGAGCGACTGTGACCCGATGGAACGCAACCTGTATGACGCCGACCACGAGCTCTATCGGGAGTCGGTGCGCGAGTTCCTGGACAGGGAGGTGGCTCCATTCGCCGACCAGTGGGACGACGATAAGTGGATCGATCGATCGGTGTTCGCGCGTGCCGCGAAAACGGGGTTGTACGCCCTGCAGATCCCTGAACAGTACGGCGGCTCAGGCGAATCCGATTATCGCTATCGGATGGTGGTGTGCGAGGAGATCGCTCGAATCAACGCGCTGTCGTTCGGATTGACGCTGAGCCTGCAGGACGACCTGGTGCTGCATTATCTGCTCGATCTCACCAACGACTCGCAGAAGCAGCGTTGGCTGCCTGGCTTCGCGGCGGGCGAGATCATCGGCGCGCTGGCGATGACCGAACCCGGTGCGGGTAGCGATCTACGGGGCATCCGCACTAGCGCAACCCGCGACGGCGATCACTGGATTCTCAACGGGCAGAAGACGTTCATCTCCAGCGGCATCATGGCCGATGTGCTGGTGGTGGCCGCGCGCACCGACCCGGTGGGCGGTTCGCGGGGATTTTCTCTGTTCGTCGTCGAGCGAGACACTCCGGGATTCGAGCGCGGCCGCAAGCTCGACAAGATCGGACTGCCCGCCCAAGACACCGCAGAATTGTTCTTCGCCGATGCGCGGGTCCCGGCGTCGAATCTGCTCGGCGAAGAGGGTCGCGGTTTGGGGTACCTGATGAGTCATCTGCCGCGCGAACGGCTTGGGTTGTCTGCCAAGGCGATCGCGACCACACGCGCGATATTCGATCTCACCGTCGACTATTGCAAGGACCGGCCGATGTTCGGGCAGCGATTGGTGGACTTTCAAACGACACGCTTTGAGCTCGCCGAATTGGAGACCGAGATCGATGTCGCCGAAGCATATGTGGACCGCAGTGTGCTCGCCTACAACGCGGGTACTCTCACCGCCGTCGACGCCGCAAAAGGCAAGTGGTACATAAGCGAACTGCAGAAACGGGTCATCGACCGCTGCCTGCAGTTGCACGGCGGATACGGGTACATGCGCGAGTACGCGGTCGGCAAGGCGTACATCGACACCCGGATCCAGACGATCTACGGCGGCACCACCGAGGTGATGAAAGAGATCATCGGCCGGGAAATCGCGCGCGAGAAATGACTGAAGTTTCTACTCGTACCGCCGTCGATCTCCGATCCGACCCGGCGTCGCGGTCGATGGTGGTGCGACGTCGGCTCCATGTCGTGGGTGCCTCGCGAAGCGCAGACCGGCGGTTCGCGAAGCACCCACGATCGGCCGGATTCATCGAACACCGTCGAGGTGATATTCGGTTGCCCAATTCCCACCCGCGCCACCACGACTGGCCCGAGTACCTCGACGCCGTTACCGGCCAACCATGCTGCGACAGGTGGCAGGATCGCCGGTCGTCACTGACGCGATCACCCCAGCGGATTCTTTCCCGGCACGGCTACCGACATATCGGTGATCTCCGACCACTTCTGTGCCACTTCCTGCGGCGTGGGCGGCTGCGCAAACTGGACTCCCGCGTTGGCGAATTGCTGCACACGCTGTACCTGCCCGCCGCCGACGACGAACACGTTGGCGGTATCGGTGCACTCCTCGGAGACCAGGTGTGTGATGACCGGCGCCACGAACGCGGGCGGCAGTTTCGCCAAGAATTCTGCGGGCGCGATGTCTTCGGTCATGCGAGTCGCGGCCAGCGGCGCAACGGCGTTAGCGGTGATACCGCTCTTCGCACCTTCGATCGCGAGGGTGTTCATCAGGCCCACCAGACCCAGTTTTGCCGCACCATAGTTGGCCTGGCCGAAGTTGCCGTACAGTCCCGACGTCGAGGTCACAAACACGATCCGACCGAACTTCTGCTCGCGGAAGTGTGACCAGGCCGCCCGTGCCATGTTGTATCCGCCGTAGAGGTGCACCTGGACAACGGCGTCCCACTGCTCGTCGGACATCTTGGCGAACGAGGCGTCACGGAGAATGCCCGCGTTGCTGACGACTCCGTGCACTGCACCGAAGGTTGCCACCGCGGCCTGCACCATCGCGGCAGCGCCTTGAGGAGTGGCCACCGAATCGTAGTTGGCGACGGCCTCGCCGCCTGTCTCCTTGATCTCGGCGACGACACCATCGGCCATCGCCGAGCCCGCGCCGGAACCATCGCGTGCCCCACCGAGGTCATTGACCACAACCTTGGCACCGTGTGACGCCAACGACAGAGCGTACTCGCGGCCGAGCCCTCCCCCTGCTCCGGTTACGATCACGACTCGATCCACTACACCCGTCACGACTGCCCCTTCCATTCGGTACGATTCGAATCAAATATAGATTAATTTAAATTGGAAAGGCAAGGCCCCGTTGTGACAACAGCTTCGCAGCAGTACAGCCAGCTCCTCGCCGATGACGTCCGACACATCCCTCTCCCGCTACCCCTCCCAGACCTCCGCGAGATCAATTGTTTCGCAATCATCGGGCCGTCCGGAATCACTCTGATCGACCCGGGATGGAATGACGAGCCGAGCGAGCACGCGATCCGACGCGCCCTATCGGAATTGGACGCCACCCCGGCCGACGTCGAGCAGATTTTCGTGACTCATTCACATTGGGATCACTACACCCGCGCGCTGGAATGGCAACAACGGCACGGCATTCCGGTGTATCTCGGTCGCGAGGAGCATCACACGATCGACGCGTTCGACATGTCTCACGGTCCGTATCCACATCAAGCCGCCCTTCTACGGCGATGCGGCGCAACAGAACTCGCCGACGCCGTCGACCGCCTGGAACTGGAAGACTTCGAGACCGAGCAGCCATTCGGCCCTCCCGACCAGTGGATCGCCGATCGCCAGGAATTTGCTTGCGGCGCTTACCGTTTGCGGTCGCATTGGACGCCCGGACACACGCGCGGACACACGGTGTACGAGCTAGTCGACACCCCGCTGCTGTTCACCGGCGATCACCTTCTCCCACGGATCACCCCCTCGCTGGGGTTCGAGCACATCCCGGAAGACTCGCCGCTGACATCGTATCTGGCTTCGCTGCGCAAGTTCGTCGACGCTGCGGATGGCCTCATGCTGCCCGCACACGGGTCGACATCGTTCGCGACGCAGCCGCGCGCTGCGGAATTGTTGGAGCATCACCGTCTACGTCTTTCGGAGATACGCGATCTGGTGGCCGCCGGCCACACGACTGCGTTCGCCGTCGCCGAGCAGATGCGTTGGACCCGCCATGCACGCACCATCAGCGACCTCGCCCCCCTGCACGCGATGACTGCAGTCCTGGAAGTCCGGTCACATCTGCAGCATCTGGTACGCGAAGGAGAACTCTCGGTCGTCGAGGACGAGGTGCAGCGCTACCAGGCCTGACGACACGGCCTCGGCGGCATTTGATGATCTTGTCAAGTCCGCCATCGCCGACGTCGCGCCCGCCCGCGATCGTGGCAAGTACCTGACATGATGGGCGCGGTATTGGCTGCGTCCTCAGTTGCCGGTCCGATGCTGGGCGATTGGCTCACTGAAAGGCCCGGCCGGCGCTGGGCGTTCAGGACCATCGCGCCCGCCGCGCGTCGGCGCAGCCCCGATGGGCGTCGGCTTGGTGCCGCTGTCCACGCTTGAGATCGATAGCGCCACATCGACCATTGAGCGCCTACCGCAAGGTGGGCCGGTAGCTCCGGAGTCAAACCACAGCGGTAGTCACAGCGCAAATCCTTCGTGTGCGACCCACCAGAACATGGCCCTGGGCGGATGACGTCCCGCGGAGCGATCACAATCCGACTCGTCAAACGTGACGGGAAGATCCGACCCACAGGCGATCTCACAACCGATACAGCGTCTGCCAGATGATGTCGGTCAGCGCGTCCACGTTTCGCTGGACCATGCGGGGCTTGGCCACCCGCACCTGCTGGTAAAGCCCCCGTTCGACCATCCACACGATCCACCCGGCGGTCGGTTCGGGGTCAACGTCGGGTCGGACAAAGCCGGCCGCCTGCCCGCGCTCGATGTGTTTGGCCAGTTCGGCATGGCCGGCAGCGAACATGCTGTGGAATTCCTCGCGGACAACCGGATCCGACGTCGACGCCTCTGCCAACGCGGCCAATAGTCGCTGCCGCTTTCGATACGTCTTGATGATCTGCTCCACAGCGGCGCGCAGTTTGTCGTGACTCACTCCGTCTTCCAGACCCATCCACAGGCGCGCCGCGTCGACCACATCGCCGACGACGCCTTCGCCGAGCGCGCGCAACAGATGCCCCAGATCGTCGAAGTGCGCATAAAACGTCGACCGAGCAATGCCGGCTCGTGAAATCACTTGCTCGACGCTCAGGTCCGCAAACGGGACACCTTCCACCAGCAGCGCCTCTGCGGCCTCGGTGGCCCGACGAATTGTGGCAGCTCGTTGGCGCTCCCGTCCGGGCGTGCGGGCCGGTTCTCGCTGTCGCGTTGGCATCGCGCCATCCTATCGCTCGCGCTGGGGCCGCCCCACGCACACACCGTCGGCGCCGCGGGAGCGCGCTGGCGTAAAACTCGAACACGATGTACGTTATCAGGAAGCCGAACATCTTGTTCGAATAATTTCGGGAGAATCATCATGGATGCGATGTCGGCGCAGTACACCGCCATCAGCGTCACCGGCACCGGTGCGCGGCGACACGTCGAACTCAACCGCCCCGATCGCCACAACGCACAGAACCTGACGATGTTGCCCGACCTCGGTGCAACCTGGAACCTACCGCGACTCGTCGGGCATCAGCGTGCTCTCGACCTCATCCTGACCGGGCGTCCAATCACCGGCGCCGAAGCCTCCGCACTGGGCGTGGCGCTGCAGTCGGTCGCCGCCGACGCGCTCGACGACGCCGTGGTGACTTACGCCGAACGGATCGGCGGACTCTCCCGGGTAGCCGTCGCGTCCGTCAAGGCCTCCGTCGACGCCACCGACGAGAACACCAGCCTGAAATCTCAGGAGCCGGGCAGGCAGCTGCATTCGTCAGTACGGCAGCCGAAACCAATTGCAGGAGAACACATTATGACCGCACAGCTCACAGGTACCGCGGGGGCCAGCACCATCCATGGCCCAGAACATGCCCAGTTCCGAGACACCGTCAGCACATTCATCGAACGCAACGTGGTGCCGCACTTCGAGCGATGGGAAGCCACGAAGGTCGTCGACCGCGAGTTCTTCGCACAGGCGGGTGAAGCCGGCCTTCTGCTCTTCGCCACACCCGAGGAGTTCGGCGGCGCGGGCATCGACGACTTCCGATTCAATGCGATCGTCAACGATGAGTTCTCCAGGGCCGGGCTGGGATCGGCCGGCCTTGGACTCGCGCTGCAGAACGACGTCGTCGGACCCTACCTACTCGGTCTGACCAACGACGAGCAGAAGGCACGCTGGCTGCCCGGCCTCACCTCGGGCGAACTCATCGGCGCCATCGCCATGACCGAACCCGGCACCGGCAGCGACTTGTCTGGCATCGCGACCGGCGCGGTGCGCGACGGCGACGAGTACGTCATCAACGGCGCAAAGACGTTCATCTCGAACGGACAGAACTGCGACCTGGTCATCGTCGCCGCACGCACCTCCGACGATCGACACAAGGGGCTGACCTTGATCGTCGTCGAAACGGGGACAACGGGATTCGAGAAGGGACGCAACCTCGACAAGCTCGGTTTGCACGGCCAAGACACCAGCGAACTGAGTTTCACCGACGTGCGAGTGCCCGTCGCCAATCGCCTCGGCACCGAAGGCGAAGGCTTTCTCCAATTGATGCGCAACCTCCCCCAGGAGCGGTTGTCACTCGCCGTCTCAGCCGTCGGGGCCGCGGAGGGAACTCTGGCGCGGACCATGGACTACGTCAAGGAACGCAAGGCATTTGGCCAGCCGATCGGGTCGTTCCAGAACAGCCGATTCGTGCTCGCCGAATTGGAGACAGAGATCAGCATCGCACGCGTGTTCGTGGATCACTGCGTGGATCTACTTGTGCGCAAAGAGCTTTCCTCGGTTCAGGCCGCAAAGGCAAAGTGGTGGACCACCGAACTGCAGCTACGCACCGCAGACCGCTGCCTGCAGTTGCACGGCGGATACGGCTACATGCGCGAGTATCCGGTGAGCAGGGCTTTCGTGGACGCCCGTATCCAAACGATCTACGGTGGCACCACCGAGATCATGAAGGAAATCATCGGCCGATCGATGGGATTGTGACCGCGACACCGATGCTCGACGCTCCCCCGATCAGATCGCGGGGTACCTCGGGTTAGCTGTCACGCGGCGGCACGACGGATCCGTCGAGGTGGTTTGCCAGCGGTGGACTCTGACCAGTGACATGAGCGTTCGTCTGCACGCCTGCACTCTCTTCGACGATGCCGTGCAGATCGAATCTTCCACCGGCTCAGTCACATTGGGCTTCAGTGAGCCTACTCGCAACCCGTGGGAAATCTTCCACGGAGCAGTTCTCGGGCATCTGGCGCTATCTGCTGCGGCGCACGCTGGCGTGTCCACGCCGAAGCACCTGACGATCCGCTACTTGCGCCCGGTGACCGCCGACGGCGCGGTCCCTACTGCGATCACGTCCACGGCAATCGGCACCGACGTCGGCCTCGCAACTGTGGAACTACGCCAACTCCGCCGACGCACTTGCTTGCCAAGCCTACGCGAGCGGCACGAGGTAGCGTACGGACCTACCGACTCGAATTCCTCACCGCTCCAACATGTTTCGCATCATCAAATTCGACCTGATAGGACACATTCGACTCCAAACGAAGTCGCATCTGTCCTGCCAGGTCGAACTTGTTCGCGGGAGGCGCCTACAGCGCGGCCCGCTCGGTGGCCCGACTGCGGCCCGACTTCAGCTTCTCCAGACCGCTGGCGATCCGCTCGGCGAACAGACCACGCTGCACCAGGTCGTGGGTGACGCGCAGCTCATAGGCGGTGGCGCCCACGTGATCCATATTCTGCGCGCGCAATGCGACCTCCTTGAGAACGGTGCTGAGCTCAGCCCCATTCTCGGCGATCTGCTTCGCGAGCCGCAGCGCGTTCTCCCGCAGGGCGCCTACCTCGACGAGTTCGTCGACCAAGCCGACCCGCAGACCCTCCTCGGCCGAGATCGGGTCGCCGGTGAACAACATCCGCCGCGCACGTTGCGTGTTCATCTTGCCCAGCATGCCGTGGTAGAAGCCATTCATCGCGTACTTGACCTGCGTCGAACCGAAGGATGCAGTCTTGGTGGCGATGGTGATGTCACACATGTTGGCCACGTCCATGCCATAGCCGGGCGCGACGCCAGCGACCGCAGCAACTGTCGGCTTGCGGTAGTCGTAGATGGCGACCATGAGTTGCAATGCCAGATCGGTGAACTTGGTGCGATCGGAATCTTTGGTGTCCTGCAGGACGTCCAGCGCCCAACCCGCACAGAAGTAGTCCTCATTTCCGATGATCAACACCGCCGCAACCTCATCGTCGTAGGCCCAGGCGTCGAGCGCCGCGATGATTTCTCGGTGCAGTTCCCACCCCAGCGCGTTCCGCTTTTCCGGATGATTCAGCTGCATGATGCCGACGCCGTCTTCGACAGAGGCGAGGAGGTACTTGAAAGTCGCCATGCGAATTCCTTTGGTAGTCAACGATTGTGTCCGCCCGAGCGCGGCAGTGCTCGACCATCGTCGGGCATGCAACAAAGAATACATCGCGTACGAATTTATTGCCAGAACTTTCCGAACATGATGTAGTGTTTGTTGCACCTGACACACCGATGGTTGGAGAGACCATGCCGCTTACCGCCAGCCGCGCCCAGACCTACGTCGAGCAGGGCCTGTGGACAGACGAACGCATCGGCGACCTAGTCACCAATCAGGCAGCCAAGTACCCCGACCGCGAACTCTTCTCCTTCGGCGGCCAACGACTCACCTACGGTCAATTCGCTGCCTGGACCGAGTCGGTCGCGGCGACCATGGTCGCCGCGGGCGTCGGTCAGGGCGATCGCATCTTGGTGCAGCTACCCAATTGCCTTGAGGCACTGGTACTTCAGGTTGCGGCATTTCGCATCGGCGCGGTGAACGTACCCGTGGTCCCCATCTACCGTGAACACGAAACCGCACAGATCATCGCCGACAGCCGCCCCTCGGTGGTCGCTGCCGCGGCGACGCTCGGGTCGCGCACCCCGACGGCCGAGATCGATGGGGCGCTGGCCGAGCACAACCACACCCCTCGATTGAAGTTCGCCATCGACGGCAACCACGACGGCTGGGCCACAGTCCCCGGCGTCGACGCGCCCCCTCCGACGAATGTCCCTCTGCCCGAACCACTTGCCGCCGATCAGCCAGCGCTCATTCTCTATACGTCGGGAACCACCTCGGCTCCTAAGGGGGCACTGCTGAGCTCGCGGGCACTGATCGCACACCTGCGCAACTTCGCCGATGTCGGCGAACTCGATGAGTCGACGGTGCTGGCTGCAGCCACCCCCCTGTCACATCTCGGCGGCTTCATCGCCGGCGTTATCTTCCCGGCCTACCTCGGTGCCCGCTCGGTGATCATGCCCGGGTGGAATGCCGATGCGGCCGTCGAAGTCATCGAGCGCGAGGGCGTTACGCTGATGATGGGCGCCACTCTGTTCCTACAGGATCTGGTCGACCGGTATCAGCGCGGCGCCGGCCCCACCCATCGACTCACCGACTACATGGCGGCTGGCGCCACCATCCCGCCCTCGCTCATCCATGACGCTCAGGCCGTCGGCATTCAGGCCACCCGGTGCTACGGAATGACCGAGACCGCCGGAATCTGCACTGCGGCAAGACGATCCGACCTCATCGAGCAACGTGCGGAGTGGGATGGTCGCATTCTCGACGGCATGGAAATCGAGTCCGTCGACGATCTGCGCCAGCGTCTGCCCGCTGGCCAGATCGGCGAACTACGCATCCGCGGCCCACAGCTGTTCGACGGCTACACCGACAAGGTGGTGACCGCCGCGCAGATCGACAGCGACGGTTGGTTCTATCCCGGCGACGTCGGACAGGTCATCGACGGATGGGTCCGCATGACCGGTCGATCCAAGGACATCGTCAATCGCGGCGGTGAGAAGTTCTCCACTCAAGACATCGAATCCGCGCTGCTCTCGCACCCCGACATCGCTCAAGCCGCGGTCACCGCGGTGCCCGACGACAGGTTCGGCGAAGCGGTCGGCGCCTGGATCAGCCTGCACGACGGAATCGAGTGGGACGGTGCGCAGAAGTTCCTTGCTCACCTGGACGCGATGAAACTCGCCCGCGCGAAGCTTCCGGTGCAGTGGCATGTGGTGGCGTCAATTCCGACCACGGCGTCGGGCAAGATCCAGAAGTTCCGGTTGGTCGATCTCAACGACCTGGCTACCGAACTCGCCGCGCGTCTGGACAACTGATCCATGAACTCCCCTGTGGCACCGACTGATCCGGACGGCTCGACCTTCGACCGCGACTTCGCGTCGGCAATTGCTCGACCGGTCGATCCGATCGGTCCGACTGGAAAACCAGACGCCGTCTTTGGCGTCCGATTGCTCGGGGCGAGCGAGAACCATACGGCAGCGGACTGCGTAAAGCCTTCTGGCAGCGGCAATCCCGGGTGGCTGATGACACTCGTCGATCTGTTGCTCGCGCGGGGAGCACTTCGGCCAGGATCACCGCACAGTTGCGTGACCCTGCGGATGGATCTCAACGTCAACGCGGCCGCGTTCGCCACCGCAACCCACATTCGCGGACTCACCCGGCATAGTTTCGCCGACGACAACCTCACCATGGGCACCTGCGAGCTGCGCGGTGACGATGGCGTGTTGCTCGCAACCGGCATGGGGATGTTCGTCTCTATCGACGCCGCGCTGCCAATGCCTTTCATACCTACTGAACCCCATACGGATTCGACGTCGTTGACCGAGTTGCTTGAGTTTGTCCCCGATATGACGCGGACCACCGTGACATGGCCGATCAGGGAGTGGACGGCAAATCCCTCCGGTGTGGTGCACGGCGGCGTGCAGGCGGCAGCGTTGTTCGCCGCCATCGAGAATCTTGCCGTCGTCGACACCGGCGCACCCGTCGCCTTCGGCAACTGCAGTGTCGAGTACCTTCGCCCGTTGCCCGCCGACGACACGGAACTCACCGTCGGCGTCACGGCCACTCGGCGCGGTAGGCAGTTCGCCACCTACGACGCCCAGCTCTACGCCGCCGACGGTCGAGTCGGAACGAAAGCCACTGCGACCCTTCGCCTCCCGGTCACCTGACGCTCCGTCCATTCCCTTGCAAGACAGGAAACTCTGCCATGTATCCAGGAATCACCGCCCAACAGCACCCCAACAAGATCGCCGTCGTCATCGCCGATTCGGGCCGGTTGATCACCTACCGCGAGCTCGACGACTCATCGGCGGCACTGGCTCGCGCCTTCCGCAACGCCGGCCTGGGCCGGGGCGACTCGGTTGCCCTACTCACCACCAATACCCTTGAGGCACTGGTTGTTTACTGGGCCACCCGCCGCGTCGGCCTCTACGTCACCGCCGTCAATCGGCACCTGCGCTCCGAGGAGATCGCCTATATCGTCGACGACAGTGAGGCGCGCGCCTTCATTGTGGCCGCGGACCTCGCGGACCTGGCTGCAACGGCCAGTGAGCGTTCGAAGAATCTGGAACTGCGCCTCGCGTTCGGCGGCCAGGTCGACGGGTTTGGCTCCTACGAAGAAGCCATCACCACCGAAGGCGATGCACTGACCGACCAGCCGTGCGGCGCGATGATGCTGTATTCGTCTGGGACCACCGGATTTCCGAAGGGCATCAAACCACCGCTGCCCGACCGGCAGGTCGACGAACCCGGCGAGCCGCTTTACGTCCTCCTCGACAAGTTCTTCAACTTGAGCAGCGACGACGTGTATTTGACCACCGCCCCGATCTATCATGCAGCCCCACTCGGGTGGTCCGCCGGACTCCTCGCCATTGGTGCCACGGTCGTCATCGCACCCGGCTTCGACGCCGAGCAAGCACTCGGCTTCATTGAGAAGTACCGGATCACTGCCACCCAAATGGTGCCCACGATGTTCGTGCGGCTGCTCAAACTCCCTGAGCCCGTGCGCAAGCGATTCGACATCTCCAGTCTGCGGGTCCTCGTCCATGCTGCTGCACCGTGTCCGATCGACGTCAAGCGGGCGATGATCGACTGGGTGGGCCCCATCCTGTTCGAGTACTACAGCGCCACCGAAGCGAACGGTTTCACGTTCATCAGCACGCCGGAATGGCTGGAGCGGCCCGGCTCGGTCGGCAGAAGCGTGATGGGCGTCGCCCACATCTGCGACGACGCCGGCACCGAGTTGCCCGCACGCGACGTCGGCACCATCTACTTCGAGCGCGACGTCCTGCCGTTCGAGTATCACCGAGCGCCGGAAAAGACTGCGGCAGCACAACATCCTGCTCACCCCACCTGGACCGCGGTCGGTGATGTGGGCTACCTCGATGAGGACGGCTATCTCTTCCTCACTGACCGCAAGACCTTCATGATCATCTCCGGCGGAGTGAACATCTACCCGCAGGAGATCGAAGACGCTCTCGCGCTGCACCCGAAAGTGTTCGACGTCGCCGTCATCGGGGTGCCCGACGAGGAGATGGGTGAACAGGTGAAGGCCGTTGTGGTGGTTGAACCCGGCACCGTAGCCGACACCGCTACCGCCGATGAGTTGATCGCCTATGCACGGGATCGAGTGGCGCACTACAAGGCCCCCAAGAACGTTGACTTCGTCGAAGAGTTACCTCGTACCCCGACCGGAAAGCTCCAGAAGAACCGTTTGCGATCCCAATACTGGCCGTAAACCGTTGCGGCCCAATCCTGTCTACTACCAACCTCGCTTCATCGAAAGGACCCGACACCATGTCGAACACCTATACCGAAATCACCACCGCCATCGCCGACGGCGTCGGCACGATTACCTTCAGTCGCTACGAGCGGCGCAATGCGCTGAGCCTGGAGTTGTTCGCCGACCTGAGCGATTGCCTCGACGACTGGGCGACCAACGACGATGTCGCGTGCGTCGTCATCACCGGTGGTGAGGAAATCTTCTGTGCCGGTTTGGATTTGAAGCTGCAGTCGATGTTCACCAACCAGGAGCGTCGCGATGCCTACTCCAACGCGTGTCTGCGCGCCTATGGAGCGATCCTCGACTACCCCAAGCCCACGATCGCCGCGGTCGGCGGCCCCGCGTTGGGTGGCGGCTGCGACATCGCGGTGTTCTGTGACATCCGGATCGGCGCCGACAACGCGATCATGGGATTCCCCCAGATCAAGATGGGCCTGACCCCCTACTTCTCACCGCTCTGGAAGATTGTCGGCCTAAGCCAGGCCAAGCTGCTCACGTTCTCCGGCGACAAGATCGACGCCGCTGAGGCAGCGCGTATCGGGCTGCTCGATCGTCTCGTTCCGGCGGGCACCGTCGTTGAGGCCGCGACCACGCTCGCTCGTTCCATCGCCGAAACCACCACGGCGTCGGCGATCAACAACAAGGAAATGGCCCGCCGCTCGCCGGCGATGGATCCGATCAGCGCTCTTACCTACGAGACTCTGGCCTACCGCGAGGTGATCTGGCACTCCGACGTGGTTGACCGTATTGGCGCCGCCTACAAGCGAATCAGCAAGTAGCCCACCATGGAATTCCTTGACGACTTCTCTACCCGATGGCTCCAGGCGTGGAACTCACACTCCACCGAGCAGGTCTTGAACCTGCTGCACCCCGATATCACCTGGGATGACCGGGTATTCTGGCCCGATGTTATCCACGGCATCGACGGCATGCCCGCCTATGTCGACAAGATCTGGGAAGCGATGCCCGATGTCGCGTTCGACGAGATCGAACGGTTCTCGTCGGCCGACCACAGCCGGGGCATCGTGTTGTTCCGTCAGTACGGGCACGGCCCAGCCAAGCTGAATCCGGAAGCGGCTTACGATTCGCACGGCTGTGACATATTTCTGGCCTTCGCCGACGCCAAACTGCTCAATTACAAAGCGGCGTACGACATTTCCGACATGCTGATTCAGCTCGGCGCGCTACCTGAGCGCGGAAACAAGCTCGGCGGCGCGTACCTGATGTCGTTGCGCGGTCGCTCATGACTGGGGCCGCGCCTGGACCGCTGGCGGGCTCGGCCGTGGTCGTCACCGGTTCCACGCGCGGCCTCGGTCGGGCCTTCGTCCAGGCTCTCGCCGCGGCGGGCGCGGCCGTTGTCGTCAATGGCACGAGCCAAGAATCTACCGACCTCGTCGTCGCCGAGATTCGACAAACCGGTGCCACCGCAACGGGTTTCGCCGGCTCCGTCGCCGATCACGGCTTCTGCCGAGAACTCATCGAAGGATGCGTGAGCACGTTCGGGCGGGTCGATATGCTGGTGAACAACGCTGGGATCACTCGCGATCGTTCCTTCGCCAAGATGACCGCAGCCGAGTTCGACGAGGTTGTCGCAGTGCATCTGCGCGGCACCTTCTCGTGCAGTTCGGCTGCGGCACAAGCAATGCGAACAGCAGGTACCGGTGGGCGAATCCTCAACATCACCTCCGGTTCCGGCCTGTTCGGGATGTTCGGCCAGGCCAACTATGCCGCGGCGAAGGCCGGCATCGTCGGGTTGACCCGGGTGATGGACGCGGAGCTGCACCGGCACGGCATCGCCGTGAACTGCCTTGCACCGGTCGCTGCCACCGACATGACTGGGATCTTCGACGCCGACGGCGGTGTAACACACTCGCAGCAGTTCCCGTCACCGGAATCGGTGGCGCCCGTCGTGGTCCATCTCGCGCGGGCGTCGATCGACGTCCACGGCCAGTGCCTGTCGTTCGACGGAACCGATCTGTCGGTGTGGTCCCATCCGCGGGCGACGGCGACGTGGTCACGTGAAAGCGGTTGGCAGCAAGTAGATTTCGACAACCTTCCGATCGTCGAGGCGCTGCAGTTCCCTAACCCCGACCGATGGGGTTCGGGAGCAGGAAAAGGCTGAACACCGCTACGGCTGGCTCCTTAGCGACATCAGATATGCCGCACCGAGTCGGTTGCCCCGTGGCGGAATGAGGCCGAGTTGACGACACATCTCGACGATCTCGTAGCCCGCCTGGTAGTGACTCAACTTGCCATCACTGAAGGCGCGAAGTACATCGCACCCTTCGAATGCGAAGCGCTTACCCGTAGCCAGATGGGCTGGGGCACTTCCTGTTTGACACCACAACACGACTGCTCCGGTGCCGTCTGGTTTGAAGTAACGATCGAGCTCCTCGACGTCGTAGTCGGGCGTCGTGCTCCACACGACGTCGAGGTAGCAGGTGAGTTCTTCGTGGCCGTGAACAACTTTCGGCCAGAACACGGTGTCATCCCATACGATGTCCGGAGTGGTCAGGTTGACCACCGCTTGGGTGTCGCGCGCCTTCAGCGCACGGAACCATTCATCGCAGAAGGCCTCGAGGTCGACCGGCAAGGCGCCCCGTCGCGATTGTGCCATTTGTTTCCGTCCGATCATCTAGTTGCAGTGGCGGTATCGCACCGACTGCCCAACAAGCGATTTCGCGATGGAATCGCGGAGGATCTGATTCGTGCCCGCAGCGATCTCGTACAGCTTGGACTCGCGCCAATAGCGTTCCATCCCGTACTCCGTCATGTAGGAATAGCCGCCGAGAATCTGCATCCCACCGTTGGCGCACGACGTTCCTGCTTCCGAGCCGGCGATCTTGGCAACGGCCGATTCGTGGCCACACGGCGCTCCACTCTGCAATTTGTCGGCGGCACGCTCGATCAGCAGTCGAGCCGAGTCGACGCTGATCACCATGTCAGCAAGGAGGTGCGCGATCGCCTGGTGCTCGACGATGGCCTTGCCGAACTGCTTGCGCTCACACGCATACGCACGCGCTTTGTCCAATGCGCCTTGTGCGATACCCAATCCCATTGCCCCAGTGCACACCCGCTCACTGTCCAGCGCGGCAAAGAGAATATCGAGTGCGCCGCCCACGTCACCGACGATCTCCGTTCGCGGCACGCGCACATCGGTGTAGAACACCTCACACGTGTGTGCCGCCTGCCCGGCCATCTTGTCCAACGGCCGCACCTCGATCCCGTCGGCGTCGGCAGGGACTAGGACGAACGTCAGCGCGCCACGAAACCGCGCCTGTGCCGATGTCCGGACCAAGGTCAGAATCCGGCCAGCAGTGTCTGCACCGGTAGTGAACACCTTCTGCCCGTTGATCACCACGCTGTCGGAGTCCAGTGCACCGGTCGTACGCAACGCACCAAGATCGGACCCTGCCTCGGGTTCGGTGAGTGCTACCGACACCCGCAGATCACCTGCCGCGATCTGCGGGAGAATCCGCGCCCGCAGATCGGCACTGCCATACCGCGCCACCGCGCGACCGGCCACGGACACCGTTGTGAGGTACACCCACGCGAGAGCTCCACTGACACGCGCGAGCTCTTCGACGACAACGCACAGCGCTCGATAGTCGGGCCCCACCCCGCCGTAGCGTTCGTCGAACGTCAGGCCGGTGACCCCTAGGGCAGCGAGTCCACCGAGCACCTCGTCTGGGAAGCGCTCGGCACGGTCCCACCGGGCGACATCGGCGTCGGAGGCGATCCGACTCAGATAGCCGCGCAATGCATTTCGCAAGTCGCGGAGTTCAACATCGTCAGCCAAGCGACCCCGCCTCCCGGTCTGCCCGCAACACGTGCTTGAGGATTTTTCCGACGGCGTTGCGGGGCAGTTCCTCGACGCGCTCGAAGCTACGAGGGCATTTGTAGCCAGCAATCCGCTGGCGGCACCATTCATCAAGCGCGCCATCGTCGATCGCGCTGGTTTCAACGATCAGAGCATGAACCCGCTGCCCCCACCGTTCATCGGCAAGCCCGATCACTGCGGCGTCGGCGACGTCGGGATGCGCTAAAAGCGCCGCCTCCACTTCACGGCAAAAGACGTTCTCGCCGCCGGTGATGATCATGTCTTTAACGCGGTCACTGACGAACAGATAGCCCTCGTCGTCGACGTATCCGGCGTCGCCGGTGAGCAGGTAACCGTCGACCAGCGCCGCCGCTGTCGCATCGGGATTGCCCCGATAACTATGCATCAGTCCCGGTCCGGAAATTGCGATCTCCCCGACTTCGCCGACCGCTGCGGGTTGTCCATCGGGTCGTCGAATCATCAACTCGTAGAACGGCAACGGCTGCCCCGCTGCTCGGAGCCGACTCTCGTCACCCAATGTGTGATCGGCGGGGCCAAGCAACGTTGCGATGCCCGCTTCGGTCATCCCGTAGAACTGGGCCATCTCGCACTCGAAGGTGGACAAGGCTTGGTCCAACACCACCGGAGCGATCGGCGAAGCGCCGTAGTACACGGTCCGCAATGACCCCAGATCACCGTCGTAGGACCCCCGTGCCTCCACAAGCGCGGAGATGATGGTCGGCACCATGATCGCCCGGGTCACCTTCTCCATGCTGATCGTCCATAGTGTGTCGGCCGGGTCGAAATCACGGACGATGACAACCGGGCAGGCGCTGATCGTGTAGGCGAAGGAGACCAGCGAGGCGAGATGAAACAGCGGCAGGGTTTGCAGAAAGACATCGTCGACGTCGATATCGAGACCCGTTGTCAGACTGGCGATTCGGCCAAACAACGTGGCGTTGGTGATCTGCGCGCCCTTGGGCGCACCGGTGGTGCCACTGGTGTAGGCGATCTGCGCGATGGCGTCGCCGTCGAGATGCACCCGAGACAGGGGCCGAGTCCGCGACAAGCGTTCTTCATAGGAACCGTCGACCCCAAGTTGGAAGTGGATACGGACAGATATGCCGGCGCCGAGCTTCTCGAATCCCGGACCTGTGATGAGAACTGCTGGCGCACAATCGGATACGATCGCCACCACCTCTGCGGGGGCCAACCGGAAGTTCACCGCAACCAGCGACGCACCAGCCCGTTGGCAGGCGACCTGGATCTCTAGGAACTCCAGTTCATTCTTGGCGATGAGCATGACGCGGTCGCCGCGCGTGACACCGACCTCAATCAGCGTCTGGGCTAGTCGGCTCGCACGATCATCGACGTCGGCAAACGTCAACGTGGTGCCGTCGAGCGTGACGCAGGCACGCGCCAGCGCCTGCGTGACGCCACGAGACAGGAGGTCTGGCACGAACATGACTCAGAGCTTTCCGGACAGTGCGCGGCTTCGGTTGGCGCGCAGCTCACCCAGCCCTTCCTGTACACGTTGGCGGGCATTCACATCGGCACAGACGTCACGATAGGCTGCGGTCTCGTAGTCGCATGCCGACAACGGATCCATGTTGGGCGCTCGAAGTGCGACCTCCTTCAGTCGCAGTTGCGTCTCAAGTCCCAACACGGCCATTCGGCGCGCCAGCGCGGTGGCCTCGGCAATCACCGTTCCGGTCTCAACAACCTTGTCCGCCAATCCGATTCGCCAGGCCTCGTCAGCATCGACGTGGTCGCCGGTGAAGAACATCAGTTTTGCGCGGTTGACGCCAACCAGGCGCCAGAGCGGTGAGAAGTGCGAATGAATACCGTACTTGGGTTGCGGCATACCGATTTTCACGTTCTGCGCGACCACTCGGAAGTCACAGTGCGTGAGCACATCGCAGCCACCGGCAAACGCCGGACCCGCGACAGCCGCAATCGTCGGCTTCGGGTAGTCCGCCAGTGTGCGATAGAGGATGTGGTAACGCCCCATCTCGTGGTAGTACCGCTGCGGCTCGTGGTCCAAGAACTGCTGCAAATCCATTCCGGCAGAAAAGAATTCCTCGGTACCAGCGATCACCACGACGACCACCTGCGCATCTTCGCGCCACGCCTTGAGCACCTCTGCCATCTCCGCGCAGACGTCCGTCGAGAGCGCGTTGCGCTTGTCGTGGCGATCCATATGCAAGGTGCCGACACCGTCGGCGACCTCGGTGCGTACGTAGTTCCAGTCAGACATCGAGACCTCCAGGCAGTTAATATAGTAGACGCTATATTTATCGGTGCACGTACTATGACACCTCGACACGATGAACGCAATAGGCAAGGGAAGGCCCACCGAGAATGGCTGAAAACCAGCCCCGTCGAGGGCGGCCTCGCAAGTCGCTTGAACCCGACGGTCGCGACCGGTTGCTCCTCGCCGCCCGCAGCGAGTTCTCCCGAGCCGGATTCAGCGCCGCCAACGTCAACGACATCGCCCGCGCCGCCGAGGTCAATCCCCCGACGCTGTACCACCACTTCACTAACAAAGATGGGCTGTTCATCGCGACAGCCGCACAGGCGTACACCGCCGTTCTGGGTGAACTGAGCCGCGCAGTCGACGAGGCATCCGACGGATACGAAGAAGCGATCGACGCGGTGTTGACCGCGTCGATCGCTCTGGTGACAACCGAACCGTCACTGGCTCGAATGTTCTTGGTTATTCAGTATGAAGTGCCGCGGCACCCCACGCTCGAACAGGCACTACTTCCCCAATTGCGCGAATTCCGCGGATTCTTCGATCGGTTGGCGCAGCGCGCGCCGGGGGGAGCCGCGAGTCCGTTCACCGGCCGCGCACTGGTCGCGTTGCTCAACGGGCTCAACACCGAAGCACTGTTGATGGCGTCGCCTGAACGCGACTACCCGAGTCTCGTCCAGGCGACCAAGGCACTCATCGGGATCGATTGACGCATCGCGTCGCGCGACGCGCCCGTAGATCTTGCACGACTCTTCACCGACGGCGCCCTAACACGTTCGAATCTGGGCCCCGATCTGCCTCGGAGTGGGTGAGTCTGGTCGATCCGGTTTGCCCGCCCTCTTCTACGCATGGGAACAGAGTCGTTTCGCGTACGGCGTCTGGGTCGGACCGACACCGACCCCCCACTGTGACCTCCGTCTCACACTGAGACGCTCAGTACGCCTCCTGAGCCATTGAATGGCTCGTACCACGTCAGCCAGAGCCGGCACCCGGCCGGCTTTCCGACACAGGAGGCGCATTTTGAGCAGGCAAAGCCTTACCAAGGCCCATGCAAAGATCACAGAATTGTCGTGGGAACCGACCTTCGCCACCCCGGCGACCAGGTTCGGCACCGATTACACCTTCGAGAAGGCCCCCAAGAAGGACCCTCTCAAGCAGATCATGCGGTCCTACTTCCCGATGGAGGAAGAAAAGGACAATCGCGTCTACGGCGCGATGGACGGCGCCATTCGCGGCAACATGTTCCGTCAGGTACAGGAGCGGTGGCTGGAGTGGCAGAAGCTGTTCCTCTCGATCATTCCGTTCCCGGAGATCTCGGCGGCCCGCGCGATGCCGATGGCGATCGACGCCGTGCCGAATCCGGAGATTCACAACGGTCTCGCGGTGCAGATGATCGACGAGGTTCGTCACTCGACGATCCAGATGAACCTCAAGAAGCTGTACATGAACAACTACATCGATCCGGCCGGCTTCGACATCACCGAGAAGGCGTTCGCGAACAACTATGCGGGCACCATCGGCAGGCAGTTCGGCGAGGGATTCATCACTGGCGACGCCATCACCGCGGCCAACATCTACCTCACCGTCGTCGCCGAAACCGCTTTCACCAACACGCTTTTCGTCGCTATGCCCGACGAGGCGGCAGCCAACGGCGACTACCTGCTGCCCACGGTGTTCCACTCGGTGCAGTCCGACGAGTCGCGGCACATCTCCAACGGCTATTCCATCCTGTTGATGGCACTGGCCGACGAGCGCAATCGCCCACTGCTGGAACGGGATCTGCGCTACGCGTGGTGGAACAACCACTGCGTCGTCGACGCCGCTATCGGCACCTTCATCGAGTACGGCACCAAAGACCGCCGCAAGGACCGGGAGAGCTACGCCGAGATGTGGCGCCGCTGGATCTACGACGACTACTACCGCAGTTACCTTCTCCCCCTGGAGAAGTACGGTCTGACCATCCCCCACGATCTCGTCGAAGAATCGTGGAAGCGCATCGTCGACAAGCACTACGTGCACGAGGTGGCTCGCTTCTTCGCCACCGGCTGGCCGGTCAACTACTGGCGGATCGACGCCATGACCGACACCGACTTCGAGTGGTTCGAGCACAAATATCCCGGTTGGTACAACAAGTTCGGTAAGTGGTGGGAGAACTACAACCGTCTCGCCTACCCGGGCCGCAACAAGCCGATCGCATTCGAGGAGGTCGGCTACCAGTACCCGCACCGCTGCTGGACGTGCATGGTGCCGTGCCTGATCCGCGAGGACATGGTCGAAGACAAGGTCGACGGCCAGTGGCGCACCTACTGCTCGGAGACCTGCCGCTGGACCGACACCACCGCCTTCCGCGGCGAGTACGAGGGCCGCGAAACCCCGAATATGGGACGGCTCACCGGATTCCGCGAATGGGAGACGCTGCACCACAACACCGACCTCGCCGACGTGATCAGCAACCTCGGATATGTGCGTGACGACGGCGAGACGTTGATCGGCCAGCCGCATCTGCATCTCGACGACCCGAAGAAGCTGTGGAAGCTCTCAGATCTGCGTGGCATCACCTTCCAGAGCCCGAACATCCTGCTCAACGAGATGTCCGACGCCGAGCGCGAGAAGCATCTCGCCGACTACAAAGCCGACACGATGGCCGCGGAGTACTACGCCAACGCGTAGCGTGCCGCCAGCCGGATGGTCGAGTGCCGCTTGCCTTTTCGCAAGCGCACTCGACCACCGGTCCCCTTCGACTACAGGAGAGAAACCGTGGCCGACACCCACCGCGTCACCTTCGTCCCGGTCGACATCGAGATGGAGGTGACCGAGGACGAAACGATCCTCGACGCCGCCTTCCGCCAGGGCATCCACCTCATGCACGGCTGCCGGGAAGGCCGCTGCTCGGCGTGCAAGTCGATGGTCCTCGACGGCGACGTACAGATGGACGACTACTCGACCTTCGCCTGCAACGAGGCCGAGACTAACGAGGGCTACGTATTGCTGTGCCGCACTTACGCTTACGACGATTGCGAGATCGAGCTCCTCAACTTCGACGAGGACGAGCTCCTCGGCGGCGCGCCCATCCAGGACGTCCGCACCACGATCACCGCGATCGAACCGATGACCGCCGACATCGTCTCGGTCAAACTCGACCTGACCGAACCGACCGAATTCGAGTTCAAGGCCGGCCAGTTCTGCGACATTCACATCCCCGGGCACGACGACACCACACGGTCGTTCTCCCTGGCGACCACCCCGTCGAACCCCAAACAACTCGAGTTCCTCATCAAGAAGTACTCGGGCGGGCTCTTCGCCGGAATGCTCGACAGCACACTGCAACCGGGGCAGCCGCTGTCCCTGACCGGCCCCTACGGGTCATTCACGATCAAGGACGGGCACGTGCTGCCGATCGTGTTGATCGGCGGCGGCGCGGGGATGGCTCCGGTGTTGTCGCTGCTTCGGCACGCCAGCGAGACCGGGCTCAATCGACCGATGCGGTTCTACTACGGGGCACGCACCGCCGCTGACCTGTTCTACCTCGACGAGATCGCCGCGCTCGGCGCCTCGATCGCCGAATTCTCTTTCACCGCATGCCTTTCGGAGTCGACGGACGACCTTCCGCCGGGTGTCTCGGTGGAGCACGGCATGGTCACCGACATCGTCGAGCGTAACGAGCCGAACCTAGCCCGAACGGAGGTCTATCTCTGCGGTCCGCCACCGATGGTCGACGCGGCGCTCGCGCTCACCGACGCCGCATCGGTGCCCAAGGATCAGGTGTTCTACGACAAATTCACCAGCCCGGCATTCGACTAGCACCGACTCGCCGAGCATCTCCCCCGCCCGCACCGCCGTGTAGGACCCTCACGCGCGGGCGCGGCCGTAACGACAGGAACGAAAGGTATGTCCGCACCAGCAGTACAGCGCAGCTTTCCAAGCATCGAATTCACCGATGCGGAAGCCGGCGCACTGGAATTCCCCAGCTCGAAGAGCAGGAAATACAGCTATTACGAACCGGCCAAGAAGCGTTCGACGATGTACGAAGACGTCACCGTCGACGTGCAGCCCGATCCGGCACGACATCTCACGCAGGGCTGGATCTACGGCTTCGGCGACGGTCCCGGCGGCTATCCGCAGGAGTGGACCACGGCGAAGTCGAGTAATTGGCACGCCTTCCTCGACCCCAACGAGGAATGGGATCAGACCATCTACCGCAACAACTCCGCGGTGGTCCACCAGGTGGAGCTGTGCCTGAGCAACGCCAAGCGCGCCCACGCCTACGACTCGTGGAATCGCCCGTGGCTCAAGTTCATCGAGCGCAACCTCGGCGCGTGGATGCACGCCGAGAACGGTATGGCGCTGCACGTGTTCACCTCGATCCAGCGGTCCGGGCCGACCAATATGATCAACACCGCCGTCGCGGTGAACGCCGCCCACAAGATGCGCTTCGCCCAGGATCTCGCCCTGTTCAACCTCGACCTCTCCGACGAGGAAGCCGACTTCGACGGCGCCGCGCACAAGGAGGTCTGGCAGAGCGCGCCGGAGTGGCAGCCCACCCGGGAAGCGGTGGAGCGGCTGACCTCGATCGGCGACTGGTGCCAGCTGCTCTTCGCCACCAACATCGTGTTCGAGCAACTCGTCGGGTCGCTGTTCCGGACCGACCTCGTCATGCAGGTCGCCGCCCGCAACGGCGACTACATCACCCCGACCATCGTCGGCACCGGTGAACACGACTACGACCGCGACCTGTCCTACACCCGAAACCTGTTCCGGATGCTGTCACGCGACGAGGAGTTCGGCGCCGCGAACAAGGCGCTGTTCGCCGACTGGATGGCCGAGTGGGTGCCGCGTTGCCTGAGCGCGGCCCAAGCGCTGCAACCGATCTGGTCGCAACCCGCCGACAAGACGGTCACCTTCGCGACCAGCCTCGACGCCGCGAAAGCCCGCTTCGCCGAGGTCCTGAAGTCCATCGAGGTCGACGTCCCAGAGGAGTTGAACAAGTGAATATGCAATTCGGCTCGGCTACCGAGTTCTCCAACATGTGCGGTGTCACGCTGATGAACACGCCCATCGGACGCGTCGTCGCCGACGTCATGGGCGCCAAAAGCGGTGTCGCACTGACCGAATACCCGTCGATGATCCGCGTCGACGGCACCAACCGCCTCGACTTCGACTACGAGGAACTCACCGACGCCCTCGGCCAGGACTTCGACGGATCGATCTTCGAGGAGATCAGCTCCACCCACTACGGCCGCATGGTGCACCTCGACGACCGCACCATGCTCTTCGCCAGCCCCGAGGACGCGGCCGAGTTCATCGGCTTCGATCTCACCGCGACGTCGTAGCCCACCCGCTTCCGCCGGGAACCGTACTGCCTTGCGGTTCCCGGCGGACTCCACCACCTGAGCACCGACCGACAACCGATCAGCCCCGAAAAACACAGTCTTACAGCCCCTTTCACCTGGTTCGAGTAGATAGCGAAGCAACGAAATGTATGAGAAGAACGGCGAGAAGTACTTCATAGTCGATTCCCACGTGCACCTGTGGGACGGCCGCGAATCCAACCTGCGCAACATTCACGGCAAGCAGTTCATCGACTGCTTCTACGACTACCACCGCAACCTGTCGCCGGAGTCCGAGGTCTGGGACTACGACGAGTACACCTATTACGGCGGGCAGCGCCTGATGAAGGATCTGTTCGACGACGGCTACGTCGACCACGCCATCTTCCAGCCGACCATCCTGCGCGACTTCTATGTCAACGGCTTCTCGCAGTACCGCGAGATCGAGGATCTCATCGCCGCCAATCCCGGCAAGCTGACCCACAACTACGCTTATGATCCCCGCGACGGCGAGGACGGCCTGGCCAAGCTGCGCGACGATCACGCCCGGCACGGCTTCACCGGCGTGAAGCTGTATACCGCTGAGTGGCATGGGGATTCGCGCGGCTACACCCTCGACGATCCGTGGTCACGGCGTTACCTCGACGCCTGCGCCGACCTCGGGGTCACCAACGTCCACGTGCACAAGGGCCCGACGATCCGCCCGCTCGACCGCGACGCCTTCGACGTCGCCGACATCGACAAGGTGGCCACCGACTACCTCGACCTGAACTTCATCGTCGAGCACGTCGGACTGCCGCGGCTGGAGGACTTCTGCTGGATCGCCACCCAGGAGTCGAACGTGTACGGCGGCCTCGCCGTCGCCATTCCGTTCATCCACACGCGCCCAAGGTATTTCGCGCAGATCATCGGTGAACTCATGTACTGGATCGGCGAGGACAAGATTCTCTTCTCCTCCGACTACGCGCTGTGGACACCGCGCTGGCTGATCGAGAAGTTCGTCGACTTCCAGATCCCCGAAGACATGACCGAGTACGCGCCGCTGACCACCGATCAGAAGCGAAAGATACTGGGCCTCAACGCCGCAACGCTGTACCCGCACATCGAGGTGCCCGCCGGACTGCGGGTCGCCGAGTCGGTGGCGGCGGGCGTCTGAGGGGGCATGCCATGACCGCACTCGATGAACGCCCGGCGTCGTCGATCACCTCGGCCGCCGAACGTCTTGTGGCACAAGTACTCGCCGCGTTGGACACGGTGATCGACCCCGAGCTCGACGAGCCGATCACCGACCTGAAGTTCGTGCGCTCGATCGCGATCGACGAGCACGGCGTCGAAGTGCACCTGCGGCTGCCGACGTCGTTCTGTTCACCGAATTTCGCGTATTTGATGGCGGCGGACGCACTCGACGCGCTGGAAGCCATCGATGCAATCGGCGAGGTACGGGTGATGCTCGACGATCATCACGACAGCGACAAGATCAACGCGGGCCTCGCCGCGCATGCCGGCTATCGTGGGACGTTCGGCGTCGAAGCCCTCGACAGTCTCGACGAGCTGCGAATGATGTTCGTACGCAAGGCGCATACCGCCGCGATGGAGCGGTCCCTGACATCGTTGATCGGCGCCGGCGGCGCCACCCCGGACACCGTCGGGCAGGTGTTGCTGCGGGATCTGCCGTCGGGTCGGGCGAAGGTGGCGCTGCTTCGACGCCGGGTTGCGCTGGGACTGTCGGCGTGCCCCAACAGCCGGGTCCTGGTCGACGAGCACGGCAAAGCGCTGCCCGACGACCAGGTTCCGATGCGGCTTCGATTCGCACGGTCGGTCCGCATCTCGATCGAAGGCAATTCGCATTTCTGCCGTGGCCTGTTGGCGACCCGCTATGCGGGCGACGCCGACTGCGACGGCACCGCGGGACCACTCATCACCAATTCGCGACGCTGATCATCCACGCGCGCAACGGCTTTAGGAGAGCGCAATGAAAGCAGTACAGGTCGTCGGCTACCACCAGGACATGGTGCTCGCCGACATCCCCCAGCCCCTGGTCACC
The DNA here is from genome assembly GCF_012933505.1 of Gordonia asplenii. Classification (GTDB taxonomy): domain Bacteria; phylum Actinomycetota; class Actinomycetes; order Mycobacteriales; family Mycobacteriaceae; genus Gordonia; species Gordonia asplenii. The sequence continues at coordinate 9,888 of NZ_JABBNB010000008.1, read as the reverse complement.
GGCCCGCTCGATGTGATCGTGCGCATCGGCGGCGCCGGCGTGTGCCGTACCGACCTGCATGTGCTGGAAGGTCAATGGGCGGCGAAAAGCAATGTGGCACTTCCCTATACGATCGGCCACGAGAACGCCGGCTGGGTGCACGAAGTCGGTTCCGCGGTCACGAACGTGGCCGTCGGCGACAAGGTGATCCTGCACCCCCTGATCACCTGCGGGCTGTGCCGTGCTTGCCGCGCGGGCGACGACGTGCACTGCGAGAACAGTCAGTTTCCCGGTATCGACACCGACGGCGGCTACGCCGAATACCTCAAGACCACCGCGCGCAGCGTCGTCAAGCTCGACGACTCGCTGGAACCGGCCGACGTCGCCGCCCTCGCCGACGCCGGGCTGACCGCCTACCACGCCGCCGCCAAGGTGGCCCGGGTTACCCGGCCCGGTGATGTGTGCGTCATCATCGGTGCGGGAGGCTTGGGGCACATCGGAATTCAGGTTCTCAGCGCCATCTCCGGTGTCACGATCGTGGTCGTCGACCGCAATCCCGACGCCGTGGCGCTGGCCGTCGAGGTCGGTGCGCACCACGGGATCGTCGCTGACGGCACGCAGGTCGCGCAGATCTTGGAACTGACCGGCGGCCACGGAGCCGAGGCCGTCCTCGACTTCGTCGGCGAAGGCGGTGCGACTGCCGAAGGCATCGCAATGCTGCGGCGGGCGGGCAACTACTTCGTCGTCGGCTACGGCGAGAACATCGACGTCCCCACGATCGACGTGATCTCCACCGAGATCAATTTCATCGGCAACCTCGTCGGGTCCTACAACGACCTCAACGAGCTGATGACCCTGGCAGCGCAGGGGAAAGTCACGCTGCACACCACGAAATACCCCCTCGACGACTTCGCCAAGGCATTGGCCGATCTCGACGCCGGACGAGTCCGGGGACGAGCGATCCTCATCCCCTGATCCGTCGGGCCCGCAAACTCCACCCTCATCCGTCTAGAAAGGCCACAGTCATGGCAAAAGAATTGCGCTACAACGCCGAAGCCCGGTTGCGTCTGGAGCGGGGTGTCAACGCTCTCGCCGACGCCGTCAAGGTCACGCTCGGCCCGAAGGGACGAAACGCGGTGCTGGAGAAGCTGACCGGACCGCCGACGATCACCAACGACGGCGTGACCATCGCCCGCGAGATCCAGTTGCGTGATCCGTTCGCCAACATGGGCGCCCAGTTGGTGAAGGAAGTCGCCATGAAGACCAACGGCGTCGTCGGCGACGGCACCACCACCGCAACGGTTCTCGCGCAAGCCATGGTGCGTGAGGGTCTGCGGGCGGTGGAGCAGGGCGCCAACCCGATGCGCGTGCGGCGCGGCATCGAGCGGGCCGTGACCACCGTCCTCGAATCGCTGAAAGAACAAGCGGCACAAGTCAATGGGCGTGGCGACCTTATCCGCATCGCGTCCCTGGCGGCCAGCGACGACGACGTCATCGGAACGGTGATCGCCGACGCCGTCGAGCACGCCGGCGCCACCGGCGTGATCACCACCGAGGAGAGCGACACCCTCGGCCTGAGCGTCGACGTCGTCGACGGCATCGAATTCGACCACGGCTACATCTCCGGATACATGGTCACCGACCCCGAGCGGATGGAGGCTGTTCTGGACGATCCCGTTGTGCTGCTTACCAATAAGAAGATCACCTCGGTACAGGACATCATGCCCGCCGTGGAGTCGGCCAAGCGCGCCGACCGACCGCTGCTGGTCCTCGCCGAGGATGTCGACGGCCCCGCGTTGCAGTTCCTCGTCGGCGGCAACATGCATCACCACTTCCAATCCGTCGTCGTGCGCGCACCCGGCTTCGGTCATCGTCGGGTCGCCGAACTCGAAGACCTCGCCGTCGCACTCGGCGGGCATGTCATCGCCAAGGACACCGGCGTCGAGTTGTCCGAGGTCACCCTCGATCACCTTGGAAAGTGTTCTCGCGTAACGGTTACCGAGAACGACACCACCATCGTCGGGGCGTCGGGCCGCCCAGAGCTGATCGACGCCCGCGTCGCGCAGCTGCAGGCGCAGTACGACCGGGCCCGCATCGACGCCGACCGGGACAGTCTCGAACTGCGGATCGCCCGGCTCACCGGACGGGTCGCGGTCATCCGCGTCGGCGGTGTCACCAGCGTCGAACTCAAGGAACGCATGCTGCGCGTCGAGGACGCCCTCGCGGCGACGCGGGCCGCCGTCGAGGGCGGCATCCTCGCCGGCGGCGGAACCGCTCTGGCACAAGCACATCGGGCGCTGGCAGCGCTCGACGGGCTCGACGGTGACGAAGGTGTCGGTGTCACCGTGGTGCGCCGATCGCTCGACGAACCGCTGCGCTGGATCGCGGAGAACGCGGGCTTCGAGGGCGCCGCCGTCATCGAGGTGGTGTCCGGGCTTCCGAACGGTCACGGCTTCAACGCCCTCACCGGCGGCTACGCCGACATGTTCGACGAGGGCATCATCGACCCCTGCAAGGTCACCCGCGCGGCACTGGAGAGCGCGGCGTCGATCGCCGCACTGCTGATCACCACCGAGACCGCGATCGTCGAGGAAGTGCTCACCCACCCCGGCGCCATCGAGGCACCCGGCTTCGGCGACCTCGCCGAAGGCATGGTTCGGCCGTCGAACATCTACTGATTCACCCCGCCGCGGACGACCGACGCCCATGGCTCGGTCGTCCGCCCCATTCTCTTCAAGGAGCCCGATGATCTTCATCGTCGTGAAATTCAACGTCGGCGACGACCACCTCGACACCTGGCTGACGCGCACCGCCGCGTTCACCGAAGCGACCAGGGCCGAACCCGGAAACCTCTGGTTCGATTGGTTCCAGAGCGTCGAGGACCCGAACGAGTTCGCCCTCGTGGAAGCATTCGCCGACGCCGAGGCCGGCGCCGCGCACGTGTCGGCGAAGCATTTCGCCGAGGGCCTCGCCGCGATGCGCCCGGCGTTGACGCAGACGCCCCGGATCATCAGTCGCGAGATCGACGGCGACGGCTGGTCGGCGATGGGCGAGCTGGAGATCGGTTGAGTTGACCGCACTCGACACCCCCTCCTGTCTGAGCCGGCCGACGGCGCCACGCACCGAGTTGGTCATCGACGGTCTGCGCGCCGGGCTAGGGGCCGCCGTCGTCGACGACCCCGACATCGTCGCCGCCTACCGGCGCGACCAGTCGCAGCTGACCCCGTGCGGCAATCCACTGGTACTCGTGCGGGCACGCTCGGTCGACGATGTGATCGCGACGATGAAAACCGCTCATGCACAACGCATTCCCGTTGTGACACGCGGTGCGGGGACCGGCTTGTCCGGCGGTGCCAATGCACTCGACGGGTGCATCGTATTGAGCACCGAGCGGCTGAACCGCATCGTGCACATCGACGTCGACGCGCGACTGGTTGATCCTGGACTCACCGACGGCAGGCCCCCTTCCGCCGGTTGAGCCGCGAGGAGCGTTAGGAGGGTGCTGATTGATGCGGCGTGGCGGCACCCTCCCCGCTGGTTGAGCCGGGCCCGACGAGCGAAGCGAGACGCGCCCGTGTCGAAACCCAGCGAGACGAATTACATACTGTCGCAAAGTGTTTGGATGCGTCGGCGTCGCCGTATTGCGAGGTTTCGACACGGGACTCCGCTAGCTGTAAGACCCGGCTCAACCAGCGGGAAGGGACGATTCGGCGTTAATCAGCACCCACTTAGCGCGCCGTGCTATCGGTGGATCCAGGTTGATCCACACCGGTGCCCGGACGCGTCGACGCCTCCGGAGCCCTGCTGCTCATCCAGTACGACGGGGCCGATTCGCCCGCGCAATCGCTGGTCTGTCGATCGCTGTGTGCCCACACCGCCAGCGAGGTGTTCGCGACGTCGGACGCCGCCGACGGCGAGGCGCTCATGCAGGCCCGACGGATGGCGCTGCCGGCCCTGGAACGCTGCGGTGACACCCTGCTCGACGACCTCGCCGTCCCGATCACGCAACTGCCGCGGATGTTGCGCGACATCGACGCCATCGCAGTTCGCTACGGGGTCCGAATCGCGACGTTCGGCCACCTCGGGGATGGCAATCTGCACCCGACGATCATTTTCGACGCCGCCGACGCCGCGTCGCGCGAGCTAGCCCGGCAGGCATTCGACGCGATGGTGGGGCGCTGTATCGCGCTCGGCGGCAGTCTCACCGGCGAGCACGGGGTGGGTTGCCTCAAGAGCGAGCATCTGCCGTCGATGGTCTGCGCCGCCGAGCTCGACGTGATGCGGCGGATCAAGGCGGCGTTCGATCCGCACAATATTCTCAATCCCGGTCGTGGACTGTGATATTTCGCGTTGACCTGCGGCGTCTCAAGATGAGACATGTGTCACGCGCATCGGTCGTAGGGTTGATGAAGAGCGGTCGCCAGCCCCGACCCACTGCCCGAAATGAGTGCGCCTATGAGCCAGCCCGACTTGAGCACCGTCCGTGAACGATTTCTGTGCGACCACGAATTGATCGGCGACGTCCGCGAATCGATCTCGCTGTCGTGGCGTCGATCCAAAGCCCTCGACATCGCCGTCGAGCGCTACGAGCTGCCGTTCGTCCGTGAGCCCGACCTCGACTCCCCGCTGGTCGAGGCCGCCCGCCCGATCATGCGGCGGCTGGCCGACGGTCTGGCCGACGATCCGATCAGCGTGATCCTCACCTCCGACGACGGCGTGGTGCTCAGCCGGGCCACCGCGACCAACACACTCACCAACGACCTCGACCAGGTCAACCTCGCACCCGGATTCAGCTACTCCGAGGAATACGTCGGTACCAACGGCATCGGTACGACACTCGAGACGCGCAAGCCGACGCTCGTCGTCGGCGCGGAACACTATCGGCAGTCACTGGTGAATCTGGCCTGCGCCGGAGTCCCGATCTTCAACCCGGTCACCGGAACGTTGGCGGGCGCACTCGATCTCACCGGCTGGGTGGAGCAGGGCGGCGGTCTGATGATGACGCTGGCGATGTCGGCGGCCAAGCAGATCGAAGACCGGCTCGTCGAACTGAGCGGCGTCAACCACGCCGCGCTGCTCAACGCATATCTGGCGTCGTGCCGCCGACATCCGGGCCGGATGATTCTCGCCATCGGCGACGACATCGTCATGACGAACGAGCTGATGCGGCGATCGATCGACTCGATCGACCAGGCGGCACTGCTCGAGCACGCCGCCGATTCACTGCGCGGGGCGTCGCGATCGCTACCCGGGGCGTCGCAGTCGATCGTCGAGGTGATGCCGAGCGGACGCACCATGCGTCTGAGTCGCTTGGAGGGCAATCACCTCGATCATCCGATGGCACTGTTCTCGGTACACGTCGTCGACGACGGAAGTGCCGGCGTGAGCGCGCCCGCGTTGGAGTCGGGCGCGCTCCCCGGACTGGCGGGGCGCAGTTCGTCGTGGCGACTCGCGTGCGCCGAGCTGCGTCGGTCACTGCAGTCCGGCGAGTGGGTGGCGGCCGCAGGCGAGAACGGGTCGGGCCGCTGCGCCGCACTCAAAGCCGCTGCGGAACAACGTCGTTCGGGATATGTGCGAACCTTCGGGCCGATGGACCTGCAGGGTGAGGCCGGGTTGAGCGAGTTGGAGGCCGAACTCGACCGGGACGGGTTCAGCGTGATCGTGCGGGAGATCGACGCGCTGACGCCCGCCACGTTGGAGGCGTTGTCGGTGCTGTTGAGCGATCACATCGACGACGGCTGGGTGGGGGTGACCGTGTCGAACAACAGCGTCGACACCACCATCGATGCGATGATTCTGCCGTTGTTCGCGCGGACGGTCACCATTCCGGCGCTGCGGTTCCGCATCGAAGACCTCGCCGAAATCGTCCCGCTCATGTTGCGCCAGTTGACCAGAAGCGATGATCTGCACTTGTCGGCCGCTGCCATGCGGCAACTGTCCAAGTACGGGTGGCCGGGTAATGTCGGGCAGCTGCGTCGAGTACTCACGTCGTTGGTCCAGCGCCAGCGCTCCGGCGTCGTCGAGGTCGAAGGCCTGCCAGCGGTGTGCAGAACCTTTGGGCGACATACGCTTTCGCAGATCGAGGCATTGGAACGCGACGCGATCGTGCGCGTGCTGACCGAGAACGACTTCAACAAGAAAGCCGCCGCAGATGCCCTCGGCATCTCGCGCGCGACCATCTACCGCAAGATCAAGCAGTTCGGCATCGTGACCTGATCTCACATTGACAGGCAAGCATCTACTTGCCTATTCTCTGTTTCGTGTCCGATGTCTACCGAGCCATCTCCGACGCCACGCGCCGGCAGATCTTGGACGAGTTGGTCGCACAGAACGACCTGACCCTGTTCGACATCTGCACCCGACTGGTCACCAGGCACTCGAATAGCGCTACCAGACAAGCGATTTCGCAGCATCTGACGGTCCTCGAAGAGGCCGGGCTCGTACATTCGCGCCGCGTCGGACGGACCAAGGTGCACACCGTCGACACCACACCCCTGAAGGCCATCGCTACGCGGTGGCCCACCGAATGATCGGAGCAGAACCATGCAGCCACGCATCTACGTCACCAGCGTCTTCGTCGACGACCAAGCGAAAGCCCTGGCCTTCTACACCGAGAAATTGGGGTTCATCGTCAAGCGAGACATCCCCCTCGGGGCGGCGCGTTGGCTGACCGTCGTGAGCCCGGACGCGCCCGACGGCGTCGAACTACTGCTGGAACCCAACGGGCATCCGGCGGCGACGGCATATCAGAACGCCCTGGTGGAGGACGGCATTCCATGCACATCGTTCATGGTCGACGACGTCACGGCGATCTACCCCGAATTGATCGAGAACGGCGTCCGCGTCCTCGGCGAACCAGCCAACATGGGCCCCACCACAGCCATCACCCTCGACGACACCTGCGGAAACCTTATTCAGATCGTGAGTATGAATGAGTGAGGGTGGGAGGGCGATGATCACGTCGCTCATGCCTCAAGTCGGCGGTTGCCGCGCACAAGTGGTCCGAACGTACTAATTCGCCCAATCGAGGCACGGCATTCCGACACGAGCGCTATAACCGACGATGTGAGTGAGGCGAACGCGACACCTGCGTCATGATGGTTCAACCGCGGACATTGACCCAGGGCGCAAACATCGAGATCGCTCCCGCACAAACAATTGTTCGATTGAGTTGCGGAGGGGCGTCGACGGCGGTCGACGGCCAGGCGCTACTTGTCGCAGCCAACGACCGCGTCCGATCCGATTCCGATTTCGTTTTCTACAACGCTCCGCGACATCCCTCGGGGAGCGTTGGTATCGGCGTGATAGGAACGGACGCTCTTGTCGAGATCAATTGTCATCACGTCGAGCAGGAAATCGACCGCATCGTTCTCTGCCTGTCCTCTGATTCGGCTGTTGCGAATGGCGCGCTATTTCAAGCGTCTGTTGAACAGAATGGCGTGGTCGTCGCCAAATTCGAGGATTCCTGGCCGGCAACGATCACCGCATTGATGGTCGGCGAGGTCTACCGCCGAGGTACTTCCTGGAAGTTCCGCGCGGTGGGGCAGGGTTGGGAATCCGGCCTGGCGGGACTCGCGACCAGTTTCGGCGTCACAATCGACGACGCACCGGAACCGGCGCGAGGAAGTGCCGTCCCCACGGCATCGGGGCCCGTGCCGGCCACAATGACACAACCGACGTCGACGAGCGCGTTCGAGGCCGGTTGGTATGTCGACAACAACGACCCACGGATCTTGCGCTGGTGGGATGCATTTCGATGGACCGAACACACTCGCGCAATCCCCGATGGGCCTGGTCTCTGCAGCCGATGCGGCCAGCATCTTCGCTCGCGTCGCTTCGCGAGCGGGACGCATCCGTGCCGCTACTGCGAAGGGCAGATCGCTCAGTTCCTCGCTGGTTGGCGGCTTCGGGTCATGGACGTACTCACCAGCGACGGCCCGCGTGGTCAGCGCTGGGAAGATCTGTGGCTTGAGTTGAGATTCGAACGTATTCCAGACAGCGTGGGCCAAGATGCGGCACGAAGCGCCGCGCTCGGACATCTCGAGCAAGTCGTGGCATTCGCGTTTGCGGACGGAGAAATCGAAGAAACCGAATTGACTGACTTCGAAGCTACGGTTCACGATCTCAATCTCACCGCTAGTCCGCAGCTGTCCAGCTTGATCGACCGGATGCACCGCGGACGCGAAATGACAAAGGTGAGAGCTGGCGAATTGCCGACAGCCCGCGAATCAGATATTCATTTGGACTCCGATGAATTGCTGTACCTTGCGGTGCCGGCTCAGCGCGTTAGGCACCTCCAAAGCGGTCCCCGCCGCGATTCCGGCCGGTTGCTCGTATCGAACAAGAAGGTTCGATTCGTCGGGCCGTCGGCGGGAACTGAGATGTCGTGGACAAAGATCGTTGGGGCCAGATCTGAATACTCCACCGTCGTCATACAAGCGACGACAGCACGAGGAGGCGGAATCTACGAGGTTCGCAACTCCGATTATGTCGCCGCGGTCGTGGAGGGCGCACTGCGACGCGCGAAGCGCCTTGTTCTCGACCCAGGCCGACGAGATACCCGAAGCATCCCTCAGCACGTCAAGAGTGAAGTGTGGCGGCGCGATGGCGGCAGATGCGCTCAGTGCGGCGATGACAGCTATCTCGAGTACGACCATGTGATCCCGCTGAGCCGCGGCGGTGCGACAAGCATCGGCAATCTTCAGATCCTTTGCCGACGGTGCAATCTGGCGAAGGGCGCTCAGATCTAGGGTGTGCTCCTTTGCGCCGAGCACTGACGGTCAGTGCGACGATTTGATAGTGCCCTCGGAATCGCCTACCGCCACAACTTGATTCACCGCATCGACGGCCTGAACCATCTTCGGCACGAAACGCTCCGCGCCGATCACGCAGCATGCGTGACCGCCTGCGACATCGAAGCGCTGCGCATTTGGAATTCCGTCCACCAGCAATTCTTGACGCTCCGGTTCGACCACCTTGTCATGGGTTGAGACGACCACCGACGTCGGGACGTCGATCTCCCCGATCCAGCTGCGCGAATCGAATTCGCCCAAGCCATCGCCGAATCGGGCCATCTCGGCCAGCGGCGTCGAGAAGAACTGGCGCATACCCCATATCGCGGTGTGGACGCCTGTGTCGTCGAGTTTGGCCGCTGACGGTTGCGGCAAGAGTCGCTCAGCGGCGGTTAGCAGCCGCCCACTGCGGTGCGCCGTTGCGCGATGCTCGGGCTTACTCGTCGAGAAGAACGGACCGGTAGAACACAGCACCAGGCCGCGGACTCGGTCGGGATGCTGGCGCCACGCCAACTGGGCGATGCCACCACCCATGGAAAATCCTGCAGCAGTGAATGTTTCGATACCGAGAACGTCGGCGAGTGCGACGACGTCGTCGGCGCAATCGGTCAGGTGGAAGTCATTCGAACGGATTCCGCGGCCGTGCCATCGCGCATCGAGAGTGATCACGCGATACCGCTCATTGAGCGCGGGAATGGTCGGGTACCAACACAACAGTCCGGTAGTCAGGACCGAATGCAGCAGAAACACCGCGGGGGCATCGCGCTGTCCGGTGTCGGTCACGAAGGTCGAACCGCGGCCTGCGAGCTCGACCATTGTTCCCGCGGGGACGGCGTCGGCCGGATACGGGCGCACGAGGTGACCGACAGCGCGCTTCGCTGAACCGAAGACCGCGGGGCGGAAAGGACTGAAACTCACTCGGACAACGGTACTCGCGCCGGCTGGGCAGAGTCTGAAATCACGTCCACACTAGCGAACAGTGGCACCGAGGCCGCGCGGACATGACACCACGCCCCGAACCGCCGCACGAACATGCCTCCTGCTCCCGCGCGATCGCACGAACATCCCCCGCTCCCCGAGTGCCGAAGTGAGCTTGCGAGCTTCGGCGCACCCCCGT
>NZ_JABBNB010000079.1 GCF_012933505.1 Gordonia asplenii | reverse complement strand
GCGGAGATGGATGCTGCCGACGCGACCACCCCGCTACCCGAACCGAGTGCCGAAGCGAGACACGAGCTTCGGACCTACAACTCGTCCAGCGAAATATGACCGTCTTGAACCGCCCGCGCCACCAGCGACGCCTTGGTCGGTGCCGGGCGCCCCACCTCCGAGTACTTCGCCCGGATTCGCGTGAGATGCGTGTTGACGGTGCCCATGGCGATGTTCAGCGTCTCGGTGACAGCGAGTTTGGAGTCGAGGACCAGCCACGCGCGCAGCACCTCGATCTCGCGCGGCGACAGTGCCGGCCTAGGTAGATCTGGCGCCGACGTCTGGGACGGATTTCGATCCGGCATCGGCTCGACCCGGCGTGTCGGCCGGGCGCGTCCCACCAGCGCAAGTCCGTGCCGCGTCCGGTCGATCGGCCACATCGTCTGGACCGGAGCCGGCATCAACCCGCGCTGGGACAGGCGTTCCAACGCTTCGCGATTGCGGCGAGCCGAGTCGTCGCACTCACGCATCCCCGATGACGCACCCGTCGTCGCAGTCATGATCGTCCTCCCACCAGGACCGGCATCGAATCCTATATGCAGAGATTAGAATACTAATGTCAGCTTGCCAAGTCGGACCTGCGATTTAATCCGGACCGTTCCTGACCGGTACACCCGCTACGGTCGGGTCATGACCATCGAACTACTTCGCCCAGCAGGCCTCGTCCGCAGTCCCGCTTTCAGCCATATCGCGGTCATCCCGCCGGGCGCCACGACGATCATCGTCGGCGGCCAGAATGCCGTCGACGCCGACGGCACCCTGGTCGGACCCGACGACGTGGCGGCGCAAGTCCGCAAAGTGATGTCGAATCTGATCACCGCGCTGGACGCCGCGGGCGCTGGACTGCAGCACGTCGTGCATATCTCGCTCGTCCTGGCCCCCGGCGTCGACATCACCGCCGGATACGGAGCAGCCGTCGAAACCCTCGGCACACTGGAAACACCACCGTTGGTTTCGGCGCTGTTCGCGGAGCTGGGTGTGCCGGGCGCATTGGTGGAGTTGAGCGCTACGGCGGCGATCATGCGCTGATCGCGGAAGCCACACGGCCACGTGGCCTTTCGGGATCGGTTTAGGTTCGTCGACTCGC
>NZ_JABBNB010000078.1 GCF_012933505.1 Gordonia asplenii | reverse complement strand
CCGTGTCTCTAATAGGTGGTGACCGGCGAGTGAGTCGGTTGGGGGATGCTGGTGTTGGCTGTGCTGGGTGTGACTACTCCGTGTCTTGCCGGATTCGATCGTCGGGTTCTGGCTTGGTTTCGACTTGTCCACCCGGCAGAGCCGGTGCCGGCCTCCCTGCGTGGCGATGACTGGATAGAAGCCCGTCCTTTGACTCCTTAGAGACCTGTCTCGCCACACATTTCGTTGTGGTTGACCGGCACCGGCCGATAGCAGGATCCCTTGTTATCGGCGAGCCGACGAGTCAGGAGGAACCCGCTTTGTCCAGTATCTCAGATGACTACGACTACGTCGTGGGCGTCGACACGCACACCCGAACCCACCAGTACGCCATCCTCGCCGCGGCCACCGCGACGGTGGTCGCCGGCCCGGAAAAGTTCGCGGTGACCGCGGCCGGGTTCGTCAAGGTCATCGCCTGGATCGCCCGGCACACCAGCGGCGGGCGGGTGCTCGCAGCGGTGGAGGGCACCAACTCCTATGGTGCCTCGCTGGCCGCGGCGTTGACCGCGGCGCAGATCCCGCTGACCGAGGCCCGGCCGGCATCGAAGAAGGCCCGCCGCGGAGTGGGCAAAACCGACAGTCTCGATGCGGTCCGCGCGGCCCGCTCGGTGCTCTCGCTCGAGCGCGGTGAGTTGACCAACCCACGCCAGGGCGCCGCCCGCGCCGATCTGCAGGTCCTGCTGATCATCCGCCGGCAGACAACGAAGGAGAAGACCTCCAAAGTCAACGCCCTCAACGCAATTGTTCGTATCACCGGGCTGCTCGCGGACACTCGGGCCAAGCTCACCATGCGTCAGATCCGCGGTATCGCCACCGGCACCCTGCCGGTGGCCGGGTCACCGGTCACCACCGGCCAGGCCGCTGCCCTGGCCCGCGACATCCTCGACTGCCAGCGTGCGTTGACCGCCAACAACACCCAGCTGCGGACTCTGGTGGCCCGATGGCGGCCCGAACTGCTCGCCCTGCCCGGCGTCGGCCCGGTCACCGCCGCGCAGATCCTGTGCGCCTGGTCGCATCCGGGCCGATTCGCCAGCGACGCACACTTCGCCTCACTGGCCGGGGTGAGCCCGGTCCCCATCGGCAGTGGTAACTCGCTGGTCTATCGACTCAACTACGGCGGTGACCGCCAACTCAACAGTGCCCTGCATACCATCATGCTCACCCGCAAACGCTGCGACCCACGCACCCAGGCCTACATCGCCAAACGCACCGCCGACGGCAAAACCCCCCGTGCCATCAACCGACTCCTCAAACGCTACATCGCCCGCGAAATCTACAAACTCCTCGAACATCCCACCACCAC
>NZ_JABBNB010000077.1 GCF_012933505.1 Gordonia asplenii | reverse complement strand
GGGGGTCTCGCCCCGGGGCTCCCACAGAACGGAGCGTGACAGTCTCCCGTCACTCCGCTCTTCTCATCGAGTCCGTCAGAACTCGGTCATCCACACCCAGTGGGCGAACATGCCTGGTTGACGTGCCACCAGGTCGTGCCACCATCGTCGGGCCTTCTTGAATGACCTGAGCCGTTTGAATCTCCGTCGCGCCCAACGCACCAGGTAGGTGTTGATACGTCGGAGCAGGGCGTGAAGCTCGGTCCGGTAAAAGCGGCCGTAGTAGGTCATCCAGCCGCGAATGACGGGATTGATCCACCGGGCCAGTTCTGCCAGATCGGTGGTGGTGCGTAGATGCAGCCGCCAGGAACGAATCACCGCGCTCATCTGCTTGCACGCGGTGTCGCTGACCGCGGGCAGGAACGCCGAGAACATGCTCGACTGATCCCGCGTCAACGCCTTCCTGGCCCGAAATGTGTACCCCAGAAACGTAAACGACGTGTTCTCGTGGTCGAGACGCCGGTTGCGGTCCTTGCAGTACACGATTTTCGTTTTGGCCGGATGCAACTGCAACCCGACCTGCTCCATCCGTGTGTCCAGCGCGGCCAGCACAGTGCGGGCCTGCCGCTCGGTCACACAGTGCACCACCGCGTCATCGGCGTACCGTTCGAAGGTAACTGTCGGGAACTCCCTATCCAGCCACGAATCGAACGCGTAATGCATGAACAGGTTCGCCAACACCGGTGAGATCGCTGACCCCTGAGGAGTGCCGCGCTCCCGCTCGACGTCCCTGCCCTGCGGGCTGCGGATCGGGGCGGCTAACCACCGCTGCACGTACAGCACAATCCACCGCTGCTCGTGAGTCACGTTGGCCTGCACCGCCTTGACCATCAAATCCCAGGCGACACTGTCGAAAAACTTGCGGACATCCAAATCGATGACCCACGCCGTCGACCAGCATCGTTGCCTGCATGTGGCCACCGCATCCAGCGCCGAACGCCCCGGCCGATACCCATAGGAGTCCTCATGAAAAATCGACTCCGTCCGAGGCTCCAGCGTCAACGCGGCCACTGTCTGCGCCACCCGATCCCCCACAGTGGGCACACCGAGAACCCGGATCCCACCATCGGCTTTCGGTATCTCCACAGCCCGCACCGGCGGCGGAAAGTAGGCCCCCGAGGACATCCGATTCCAAATCTTGTACAGATTGTTCTTCAGATCGGCTTCGAACTCCTCGACCGACACCCCATCCACCCCGGCTGCACCCTTGTTCGCCTTGACCTGTCCCCACGCCTTCCACACCAAGCGCTTGGAAATATCGAACGGTTTCCCGCCCGGACCTGACATGCTCACTCGTCTCCTCCCAGGCCTTCGGCCCGGTTGCTCGAACAACCACATCCCCATGAGCCGGCCCCTTCGCTCCACCCCCATTACAG
>NZ_JABBNB010000076.1 GCF_012933505.1 Gordonia asplenii | reverse complement strand
CTCCGCTGGTTGAGCCTGGATTCACCGGTGTTTTGGTGGTTTTTGGGTGTTGGGTGGCGTGTTCTTGAGCGAGATGCCTTGTCGCACTGGAAGACTGGTGTTTGTCAAAGACACATGTCGTTCCGGCGAAAAGAGCACCCCGCAGATGCAGTCTACAAGCCGTTTTTCCACGGTCACCGAAGTCTTCGATGATGAGCAGATCGTGCCCGCCTCCGGGTTGCATCCAGCGATGCGGCTACTCGAGCGTGCCGGGCTCACAACCGCCACCACCGAGCACCTGCAGATGACCGGTGTCGGCAAAGCCAACCCGGCCGCCAAGGTCGCCACCCTCGTCGCGGCGATGTGCACCGGTGTCGACACCATCGACGGTGTTGATGCCCTGCGTACCGGTGCGACGAGACGAGCGTTCACCGACATCTATGCCCCCTCGACGTTGGGTACGTTTCTGCGCTCGATGACCGACGACAACGCCGCCCAGTGGGACATGATCGCCTCGCAAGTGGTGATCGGGTTAGCGAAGAGGGCGCCCCTGCTGACCCCGGCACGGCGAGGATCAGCACGATCAGGTCCAGGCCGCCACTTTCTGATGCTCGATATCGATGACACAGTGCTGCCCGTGCGGAGCAACAAAGAACACGTCGGACACACCTACCGACGCTGCCAAGGACTCAGCGTGCAGTTCGTCACTGCCTCACTGGCTGGGTCCCGGCCAGTCATGCTTTCCCAAGAACTCCGCGACGGAGTCCTCAGTGGAAAGCCCAGCGGCTCAAAAGATTTGGTTGCCACAGCCCTGGCGAACGTAGCGGCCGCGTTCCCCGGACCAGCATTACGGCTCCTGCTGCGCGGTGACAGTGCCTACTACTCCGCCGACCTCGTCGCCGAAGTCCTGGCCGCCGGCGGGTACGTCTCAGTCGGGATCAGACGAATCCGTAAAGTCGTCGCGGCCATCGCCACCATCGACGACGATGCCTGGCAACCCATCGACTACCCCGGCGCGGTGCGTGACCCCGACACCGCAGAACTACACTCCGATGCCCACGTTGCCGAACTCCCGTTCACCGCGTTCACCGGCTCGGGTAGCGCCAAATCCGCCGAAGTACCCGGCCGACTGGTCATACGCAGAATCGTGCGTCTCACCGACGCCGACGCACTGATGCCCGTCTACGACTACCACGCATTCTTCACCAACCTGCCCGCCGACCAGTACTCCACCGTCGACGTCGACACCATTCACCGCGGCCACGCCATCATCGAACAAGTCAACTCCGACCTCAAAGACTCCGCCCTGGCACACCTACCCACGGCACGTTTCGCCGCCAACACCGCCTGGGTTCACCTCGCCGCCATGGCCTACAACACCCTGCGCGCTACCGCAGCATTGACCACCACCCTGGCCAACGCCACCAGCAGCTCAATCCGCCACAAACTCATCAACGTCCCCGCCCGCCTCACCCT
>NZ_JABBNB010000075.1 GCF_012933505.1 Gordonia asplenii | reverse complement strand
GTCACCCCATGAGCGGCGGCGACGCCGGCAACCCGCTCACCGACTCCCGTGGGGAAGACGAAGTCGAGACTCGCACCGGCGTGCGACGCCACCCGCGGCCGCGGCCGATCGGCAGGCAACTCCAGCACATCGGGCACCCCGGCGAGCTGTCCACGCCAAAAACCCAACTGCCGACCGACCACCGAATCAGCGTCACCCGCCGACCCCAACACCTCGTGCTGCCACAACGCATAATCCGCAAACTGCACCGGCAACGGAACAAACTCGGGCACTCGACCAGCCACCCGCGCGGTATACGCACCCACCAGATCGGTCACCAACGGAAGCAACGACTCCCCATCCGACGCGATATGGTGAACCACCAACGCCAGAACAAACTCATCCTCAGCAACCCGCCACAACCGCACCCGCAACGGCCACTGCACCGACACGTCAAAACCCTCAGACAACGCGGCAAACAACTCCGCCTCCGAATCGACGGACCGCGACACGTCCCGCTCGTTCAGCTCAGCGATACTGCCGATCGCTTGGTTGCCCTCGCCGTCGACAGCGGGAAACGAGGTCCGCAAGATCTCGTGTCGCGCAACCACATCGGCGACGGCGGCGTGCAGCGCACGGGTGTCGAGGTCACCGGTCACCCGCAAGACGACCGGGATGTTGTAGGCGGGCGACGCGGTGTCGTACTGGTTGATGAACCAGATACGTTGCTGCGCAAAGGACAACGGCAGTTGGTCCGGGCGCGCAACGACGGGAACGATCGGCGCCAACACAACCGCGTTACCCGCAACCGCCGCAATCAAGGCCCGCACCGACGGGGCGTCGAACACGTCGCGCACCGACACCTCGACCCCGAGCATCGCCGATGCCCGCGCCGCCAACCGCATCGCCGACAATGAGTTGCCGCCCAACTCGAAAAACGACGCGACGACCGAAACCTCTTCCACCCCAAGCACATCCGCGAACACAGCAGAAAGTGCATGTTCGGCATCCGACGCCGCCTCAACGAACTCGACGGCCTCGGTGGCGAAATCAGGCGCGGGCAGCGCTTTGCGGTCCAGCTTGCCAGAGGAAGTCAATGCGACATCGTCGAGCCCCACCCACACCGTCGGCACCATGTAGGTCGGAAGTGCCTGTCTTGCAAAGATTCTCACATCGTCGACAACGACCGCCGGTGCGACATACCCCACCAGATGTTGATCCCCACCCGGCGCCGACACCACCGTCGCGGCCGCATGCACGACGCCAGGCACATTGCCCAGCACCGCCTCGACCTCTCCCAACTCCAGCCGCTGCCCACGCAACTTCACCTGAAAATCCGACCGACCCAAGTACTCGAGGTCACCCACAGAGTTCCACCGCACCACATCACCCGTGCGATACAACCGCGCACCCACTCCGAACGGATCAGCCACGAACCGATCCGCCGTCAGATCCGGCCGCCCCGCATACCCACGAGCCACCTGCACCCCACCCAGATACAACTCACCCGGCACCCC
>NZ_JABBNB010000074.1 GCF_012933505.1 Gordonia asplenii | reverse complement strand
CTAGTGTCAGGTCTTGGTGGGAAGTGTTGCGAGCCTTGCTATCCCGTCGAGCAGTAGGTCGACGTGCGGCGCGTGTGCAGCCAGCTTCAAGCGGGTTCGACGCGCGTGGCGGCTGATCTTGGCGGCGATCGTGAACAGGCGGTGGCGTAGTCGTTTGGGTTCCCACCGGCGGGCGGCGTGGTGGGTGAAGGCGAGCATCTGGGTCCAGGCGATCAACTCACACGCGAGCATCACGACCGCGCACCAGATGCGGTTCTGATCGAAACCATGCAGCGGAAGATTCGTCAGGCCACAGTCTTTCGCCGTGCGGATACGGTCCTCGCAGCGGGCCCGACGCCGGTGACGTAGCTCCAGTGCGGCGTACTGGCCGCGCACGGTGTTGGTGGCAAACGCGGTCAGCCGCAACCCATCTCGGTCGGTGAACCGCAACTGGGCACCGGGATGCGGCCTCTCCTTACGCACGATGACCCGCATCCCTTTCGGCCAGTTGGTCAGGTCGATCAGCCCGGTCAACTCGGCCACCCACGCCCCATCGCGGTGCACGCCGTCGGCGTCATACGCCGGGGTCCAGGTTTCGGGGCTGATCCGGTCGATAGCGGCCGCGGTAGCCTCGGTCAGCCCGAAGCCGACCGAATAGGCCAACCGGCGGCGGGTGAGGTAGTCGAGGAACTCGTGGGTGCCGCCGGCCGAGTCGGTACGTATCAGCACCGATTTCCCGACCCGATAGCCGTGCACCTGCGGTAATTGCGCCAACGCGTCGGCGGTGACCGTGATGTGATCGGCAGCGGTGTTCGCGCCCGCATTGCCGGGCCGCAATAGGGTGGCCAGGGGTTCGCCGGTGCCCTCGCTGCCGTGATCGACGAACGCGCACAACGGGTGAAAACCGAACCCGTGCTTGTAGGTTGGTGCCGCATCCTGTTTCTGGCGAATGCGCGGTCACCAGGGTGGCGTCGAGGTCGACGATCACCGGATCATCGACCTCGGCGTCATGATCGGGAGCCGCCGTGCCGGCGGCCGACCAGCAGGTGTCCCGCGCCGCAGCACGGGCAGCGTTAATCGCCGACAGTGCCGCCGGCGCATCGTCGGCCAACGCCGAGATCAGTCGTGACACCGTGGGATCTGAGGCGACGTGACCGAACACTGCCGGGTCGGCGCGCAACTGGTTGATATCGGCCAAACAGTCCCCGCCGATCGCGACCGCCACGGCCAGATCCAGCATGATCTTGCCCGGATCATGGGTCGCCAGGGGTTTGCGCCACGGCGCCAACGCTTCCGACAATCGCCTGGTCAGACCCGTCTTCTCCGCGGCCCGGAGTAACACCGCGGTGCCGGCGTGCGACACCACGCCGGTTCCGGAACCCTCAGCAGACAACAACGGGTACGGCGACGTAGACTTACTCACCTGAATGGTGCTCCTCGATCTGGTCTGATTGATACCTTCGCAAGTTCAATCATCCCAGGTCAGGGCACCATTCTTCACTCACGACGCGAAATCAGCATGAAAGCCCGAGG
>NZ_JABBNB010000073.1 GCF_012933505.1 Gordonia asplenii | reverse complement strand
ACCGAAGGGCCACAAACCTTCATCTCCTGTGCAGCAAGCACTTTCAAACAGTCGCCTCCTACATCGCGACTCCCTCCATGCGTCGTGACACAACAATGCCGCGCAGTTAAGGTCCGTGGGCTGTTGTCAAGGGGGTGGTGATGGTGATTTGTGTGTGGTGGTTGGTGCGGTCGATGGGGCCTTTGGCGCGGTGTTTGGAGATGGCGCGTTTGACGACGCGGGGGCTGGATCGGGATCGTCGTGGGGGTAGGGGCCGGGCGAGGATCGCTGCTGCGATGTGACTGAAGGTTGTTGGGGTGGTGGTGGCTTCTTTTGCGTTGTAGGAGTGGATGATTCGGTCGCGGGCGGTGTTGAGTGCGATGGTGAAGCTGGCCCGGTCCGGGGCGACGGCGGCAGGCTGGACGGCGTCGGCGATGGCCAGTCGGAGCGCCTGGTAGGTGGCCAGTAGGGCGTAGAGTTCCTGCTCGATTCCGTCGGGGGTGCGGGCGCGCAGCACCCGACCGTGCAGGAGCGTCGATTTCAGTTCCAGGTAGGTCGTCTCAATTTCCCAACGCTGGTGGTAAAGGTCGACGAGGTCTGCCGCCGGGTACCGGTCCGGGTCGAGCAAGGAGGTCAGCAACCGGTAGTGGCCGGTCTTGACCAGGATGCCGGTGTTGGTGTCGTAGACGTCGATGGTGGCGTCGATGACGCGCAGGGTGACCGAGCCGATGCGGGTGAGCCAGGTCCCGTCGGCACAGCGGCCGATCAGGGCGGGTTTGCGGGTGCTGCTGGCCCGGATCAGCAGATCGGCGTGGCTGCCGAGGATGATCGCCTTGTACACCTTTTGCGAGTCGTAGGCACGGTCACCCAACACCAGCATCCCCGACCGCAGGGACCGGAAAAGGGTTGTAGCGTACGCGATTTCACCGTCACTGTCGGGTCCGAAGGTGACGTCGAGCAGGGTGCGGGTCGAGCAGGCCACCAACGCCGCCACCCGCATGATCGGATAGCTGGCACCACCGTGGGTGCCTTTGACATGCCGGTAACAGGCCCGGTTGGCCTCACTGTCGGGAACGACCAGGGTGGTGCCGTCGATCGCGCAGACGACCAACCCGTGCCACCGGTGCGCACCGCCGGTATCACCGGCGAGCACCTCGAACAGGGCCCGCAACGGTCGCGGGCCGACCCGGCGGCGGGCCTGACTCAACGCCGAACTGCCCGGCCAGTGGCACCCGCGCAGGCCCGCGGTCAACCGGGCCCACACCTGCTCGTAGCCCACATCGGCGAACAAGGGTGCTGCCAACAGCAGATACACCACCACCCGAGACGGCAACCGCCGCAACCGCGACTGGGTTGCGCCGGTGTCGGACAAGACCGCATCAACCATCTCCACCGGCACGATCGCCGTCAACTCCCCCAGATGCGCGGGCCCGAATGGATCAAGAAGAGTCCCACCACCATTCGGCGTGACAGACTGAACAGGCAACGGGACTCCCAAGGGCTCGAGGATCGTCTTTGGCGGACAATCCATCGAAACCCCGAGTCCCGTTGCCCCACCACGCGACACGCCGACAACGCACACACTTGACACACCCCACCCACCCCTTAACTGCGCGGCATTG
>NZ_JABBNB010000072.1 GCF_012933505.1 Gordonia asplenii | reverse complement strand
CCCGGATTCACCGATTGGGGTCCGGTCGTTGGATTTCGGTGTGGTGTGGGGTGTGGTGTGGTGGGTGGGCATGGTTGTTGCCCGGCTCTGTGATTCCGGGGTTGTTCGGTGGTGCTGTCGGGCCCTGGGCGGGCGTGGTTGGTGGGTTGGGGTTATGCGGCTACTGCTGGTGGTTGGGCGTGCAGTGCGGCGGTGAGTTCGGCGCGGGCGGTCGCCCAGGGCCAGGTGCGGGGTAGGTGCAGGGTGAGGTGGTGTCCTGATCGGATCAGGCGTGCGGGGGCGTTGATGAGTTTGCGGCGGATGCTGGCGCTGGTGGCGTTGACGAGTGTGGTGGTTAAGGCTGCTGCGGCGTGCAGGGTGTTGTAGGCCATTGCGGCGAGGTGAACCCAGGCGGTGTTGGCGGCGAAGCTGGTCGCGGGTAGGTGTGCCAGGGCGGAGTCTTTGAGGTCGGCGTTGACCTGTTCGATGATGGCGTGGCCGCGGTGGATCTGATCGGCGGCGGTGGTGGGGTACTGGTCGGTGGGCAGGTTGGTGAAGAAGGTGTAGTAGTCGTAGACGGGTATCAGTGCCTCGGGTTCGTCTTTGCGGGCGACTCTGCGCACGATCAGCCGGCCGGGTACCTCCATGGATGTGGGGGTGGCGCTGCTGGTGAAGGCGGTGAAGGGTACTTCGGCGACGTGGGCGTCTGAATGCCAGTGGCCGGTGTCGGGGTCTTTGACGGCGCCGGGGTAGTCGATGGGTTGCCAGGCGTCGTCGTCGATGGTGGCGATGGCTGCGACGACGTTCGGGAATTTCTTGATCCCGACGGAGATGTATCCGTCGGCGGCCAGGACTTCAGCCACCATCTGCGCCGAGTAGTAGGCACTGTCGCCGCGGAGCAGGATGCGTCGGGTGTGGGGGCCGAATGAGGCGTGGCTGGTGGCCAACGCTGCGGTGACCAATTCGGTTGCGCCGCCGGGTTTTCCGCTTGCGGTGCCGTTGCGGAGTTCTTGGGACAGGATGATCGGGCGGGACCCGGCCAGGGAGGCGGTCACCAATTGCACGCTGAGGCCTTGGCAGCGTTTGTAGGTGTGTCCTACCTGTTCTTTGTTGCTGGTCACCGGCAGTACGGTGTCATCGATGTCGAGCATCAGAAACTCGCGGCCCGGTCCTGATCGTGCCGATCCGCGTGTGGCCGGGGTCAGCATCGGCGCCATCGCCGCCAAACCGATCACCAGGTCTGCTGCGATCGTCGCCAACTGTGCAAAGTTGGCTGCGGTCATCGACCGCAGAAACGTTCCCAACGTTGAGGGAGCGTAGATGTCGGTGAACAGTCGGCCGGTGGCGCCGGTGCGCAGCACGTTGACGCCGTCGATGGTGTCGATACCGGTACACATCGCCGCGAGCAGGGTGGCGAGTTTGGCTGCCGGGTTGGCTTTGCCGACACCGGTCATCTGCAGGTGTGTGGCGGCCGACGGGAAGCCGGCCCGCGTGAGCAGCCGCATCGTCGGGTACAGGCCTGAGGCAGGCACGATCTGCTCATCATCGAAGACTTCGGTGACCGTGGAGAACCGGGTTATAGACTGCATCTGCGGGGTGCTCTTTTCGCCTGACGGACACGTATCATTGACAACTACGAGTCTTCCAGTGCGACAAGGCATCCCGCCCAAAACACGCCGACCAGCACCCCGCAAAACGCAAAAACATCGGTGAATCCA
>NZ_JABBNB010000071.1 GCF_012933505.1 Gordonia asplenii | reverse complement strand
ACGTGCGGGCCTCGCATACGGCGGTTCGCTGGGTCGATGAAATCGAGTCCAGGCATCTTCAAAGGTGAGCAGGCCACGTTTGACCCAGTACTCATTGGGCAATGCTCTGTGGATGATCGGCGAGCGAGCCACCCGCCAGTAGCCCCGCGAACTGTGACCCATCTTCCCGGCCTCGTCAGCCGCGATGCCCAACTTGCGGAGATTCTCCGCCCGCGTGGAACCATTCTTCCACTGCACCCACAGCACCTGCCGAAGTCTCCGGCGAAGCCACCTGTCCAGCGACCGAAACACACTGGCCGCCTCCGACAAGCGAAAGTACCCCATCCAGCCCCGAATGTAGTCGTTGATCCGCATCAACCGATAGGCCATCGACACACTCCACCGCCGCGACGTCAACTCCCGCAGACGATTCCTCGCCCGCACCAACGCCGCCGGGGCCACCTTCACCTTCACCTGAGAATCCCGGCGAAAGAACGCAAACCCCAACAACATCGCCGTCGCGGCCACCTGAATAGACGACTTCGCACGATTCACCTTCAACTTCAACCGACCCTCAAGCAGCGTCACACTCTGCTCAAACGCCCGCTGCGCGGCCCTCTGCGACTTCACAAAGATCCGAATATCATCGGCATATCGCACAAAACGATGCCCCCGATCCCAGAACTCCTGATCGAAATCGTCCAACATGATATTCGACAACAACGGCGACAACGGCGACCCCTGCGGAGTCCCCTCCGTCACCGGTTGACACACACCATCGACCATGATCCCCGCCTCAACATAGGCACGAATCAACCGCAACACACGCTTATCGGTCACCTTCCGCGCAACCCGAGACATCAGAATATCGTGATTGACCCGATCAAAGAACGCATCCAAATCAACCTCGACCACCCACGAATACCCCTGATCAATCACCAACCGGGCGACCTTCACAGCATCATGAGCCTTCTTCCCCGGCCGGAACCCATACGAGACCGGCACAAACCCCGGATCAAACACCGGAATAAGCACCTGCGCGAGCGCCTGCTGGATCATCCGATCCACCACCGTCGGCACCCCCAACTTCCGCACCCGCCCATCAGGCTTGGGAATCAACACCTGACGCACCGGCGACGGACGGTACGTACCCGCATCCAACGCCACCCGAGTCTGCACCCAATGCGTCTCACACCACGCCCGCAACTGCCCGGTCGTCATGCCATCCACACCCGCAGCACCCCGATTACGCTCAACACGTTTCACCGCAGCAAGCAGATTATCGGCATCGAAAACCCGACCCCACACATCCTGCCCACCCCTGACGTCCTCCCCGACACCCACCGGACCCTCACTACGCGCAGACGACGGCATTCCCAGATTCACCGGTCCCTCCACATCGACTACCCCACACACCTACCGTTGTGGGTTGGCTGCGATCATCGCAAACATCACGAGAAATGCCGCTTCGAACAATCAATTCCCAACGTTCAGCCCTTCCCGACAAACACCACATTCCCGCCGGTACTACGACCTCTGCTGACTTCTGCCCCGTCAACACCACCTTCACAAGCAATGCCGCTGCACACCGTGCCGCACCAGAACAGACCTCCCCAGATAAGAACATTCACTGTCCTCCTACAACCGCCGCATATACACACCAACCGCTTCGATGGAACGGGCTTCACCACGTGTAGCTGGCTCACCCCAACTGGCATGCCTCACATGCGATTCGTATACCTCGGTGCAGGATTTCGTATCCAGCTTCCTTCCCACCCCGCCTCACGACGACGCAGTTGCCTTCCACTAGGAGTTAAACCACCTTCACCTCCAAAGGACTTCCACCTTCAAGCGAATGCCCATGCTGGGCGTACTACACCGAAGCTCG
>NZ_JABBNB010000070.1 GCF_012933505.1 Gordonia asplenii | reverse complement strand
GGAAATGGGGTGTGACCTGCGATAATAGGGGTGTGGCTAAGTCGTATCGTCCGTTGAATCGGGATCAGGAGTTTCTGTTGCCGCCGAATATGGCGGACTGGTTGCCTGCTGATGATCCGGTGTGGCTGGTGATCGCGTTGGTGGATCGGCTCGACACCCGCGCGGTGCACGGTTTGCGCAAGACCGGCGGGGTGGGCCGCGCCGGTTATGACCCGGACATGTTGTTGACGTTGTTGATCTGGGGGTGGGCGCAGGGGCAGCGGTCCTCGCGCCGGTTGGAGAAGCTGTGCTACCGCGATATCGCGTTTCGGGTGATCTGTGGGGGTGACCCGCCCGATCATGTGACGATCGCCCGGTTCCGGGCGGCGGTGGCCCCGCTGATCGCGGACCTGTTCGCGCAGGTGTTGGCGGCGTGCGCGCAGGTCGGGATGGGGCAGTTGGGGGTGGTGGCCCTCGATGGGGTGAAGATCGCCTCGAATGCCTCGGGCGCGGCGAACCGCACCGAGAAGCATCTGCTGTCCGCGCGGGAGGCGGAGATCGCCCGGCTGCGGGAGAAACTGGCCGGTACTGCGGTGCAGGCCAACCTGGAACATGAGGCCAACGACACCGCCGATGAGGGGGACCCTGAGGCGGTCCCCGAGAATCTGCTCGGTTCCGATCGCCTGGCCCGCATTGATGAGGCGTTAGCCAGTGCGCGCGAACACAATCAGGCCGCCGCGAAGAAGCAGTCGACGCCGAAAGACCCCGCGGCCGAGGCGGCTAAAGCTGCCGAGCAGGCCAGCGCCCGAGCCACGTTCGTCCAGGAGTGGATGGCCAGGTGGGAGCGTGATCCACACAGCGTTCGGGGCATGGCCCCGATCGAAGTACGACTGACGATCACCGAACGGATTCTGGCCCGAGTCCGGGCCGCCCAACAGGCCAAGATCGACAGGTACCGGCCCGGGCAACGCGGCCCCAAACCCACCCCCGTCGAGGACACCAAGGCCGTCACGCGCGCACGAGCACAAGTGCAGCGAGTGCGGGTGCAGGTCGCCGACTATGAACGCGCCCAACAAGAACAACGTGACAAAGCCGCTGCCCGGGCGGCCGCGGCCGCCCGCCGCGGCCCCCGCAAACCCCATCGGGCCAACCCCGACACCCGCCGCAACATCACCGATCCCCAATCCCGGCCGATGCCGCTACGTGGAGGCGGCTGGGTCCAGGGGTACAACTGCCAGGCCGTGACCACCAGCGACGGTGTGATCATCGCCACCGGAGTATCGAACAACACCAAAGACTCCACAGCGTATCTGGAGATGATGGCCAAAGCTGTTGCCGCAGCACACCATATCGCCGCGCACCGCCCACCTGGATTCACCCCGACACCCGCCGGCGCCGAGGACCAGGACGAACAGATCGGGGTGCTGCTCGCCGACGCCGGCTACCTGTCGACAGACAACCTCACTGCCGACGGCCCCGACCGGCTCATCGCCACCGCCCAATCGCACAAACTGCCCCACAGCACCGACGGACTCACCCCACCGGCGCCCGACGCCGACCCCATCGAGAAGATGACCTACCGCCTAGCCACCGACGACGGCCGCAACCTATACAAACAACGCAGCCACATCGCCGAAACCCCATTCGGGCACGCCAAACACAACATGAAATTCCGGCAGTTCACCAGCCGAGGCCTCACCCGAGCCGACGCCGAATTCGCGTTCCACGCCATGGTCCACAACATCATGAAAACCATCGCAGCCGGCCACTGGGCAACCACCTAACCCCCCCCGGGGCGAAGCCCCCCGGGGGGAGGAAGCAACCCCCAGCACCCACGCCCGCAGACCCGCGAAAATTCGTCCAGCAAAATGGCCGCCGCCACCCAACACCAAAACGAAACAGCCCG
>NZ_JABBNB010000007.1 GCF_012933505.1 Gordonia asplenii | reverse complement strand
GTAGTCGAGTGCCCGATTTTCGGGCCTCGTTCATTCGGTACCGTAGACGGTACCATTATAGGTGCCGAGGTCTTATGCGCGACGTCACACGCGGATCGAGATCCGCGGTAGCGTGACAACAGCCGACTGTGACCAGCTAGCGCAACGCTGTAGGCTGCGTAAACTATGACCAGCCGACACCAGTCCGCGCGCCGAACGTCCAGGGCGCGAGCCCTGTATGACGTCATCGTGACCGGCACCAAGCCTGTCTAGGCCACCTGGATTGGGTTATCAGTTCACGATCGACGACGTCGACTTCCTCACCTCCAGGCACGGCGCGAAAGCGCTGGAGAACGTGACGGCACTGGAGTTGTCGGCGTCGTCGATGATTTCCGACGTCAGCCAAGTCAAGTGCCGCTATGCGCCGCGCGAGGCGGCGCTGATCGAGACGGTCCGGTACCGACGCCGGGCACGGGTCAAACTGCGCGACGCGCAGGACATGCTGTTCACCGACGACGCGCTGCAGCAGGCCACGCCGACGACGGTGGCGTCGTTGCGGGCGGCGGAGATCGGTGCGCGGTTCCCGGGATCGCTCGTCGCCGACGTCACCTGCTCCATCGGTGCCGAGGTACGCGAACTCGTTGCCCGACAAGATATTTCGGGGGTAGTCGGCAGCGACATCGACCCAGTTCGGCTGGCGATGGCACGCCACAACGTGCCCGGCGCCACGCTCCTGCGAGCCGACGCACTGACCCCGACGTCGCGGGCCGACGTGGTGATCGCCGACCCGGCCCGTCGTGCGGGCGGCTCGCGAACGTTCCGGATCGAGGACCTGCAGCCGTCGCTGCTGGGTCTACTGACCACCTACGGTGAGCAGCCGTTGCTGGTGAAGTCGGCACCCGGCATCGACTACCTCGCGCTGCGGGCGCGCTTCGGCTTCGACGGCCAGGTGCAGATCACCTCGCTCGACGGCGGGGTCCGCGAGGCGTGTCTGTGGAACGACGTCGCCTCGGAAGGACTTGCCGCACAACGGGCGACGGTCCTGCGGTCGCGTCCAGACGGAACCGTCGGCGTCGAAGAGATCACCTCTGCGGAGTCCGACGACGCGCCGGTGGCACCGCCCGGTGACTGGATCATCGATCCCGACGGCGCCGTGGTGCGCGCCGGCCTGGTACGGCACTACGCGGCCCGACACGGGTTGTGGCAACTGGATCCGCAGATCGCCTACCTGTCCGGAGACGCGGTGCCGCCCGGAGAGCGGGGATTTCGTGTGCTCGAACAGGTCGGCGTCGCCGAGCGGGCGCTGCGGACGGCATTGGCCGCCCGTGACTGCGGGACGCTGGAGATCCTGGTCCGCGGACTCGACGTCGACCCCGATCGGCTCCGAAAGAAGTTGAAACTCAAGGGCTCTCGACCGTTGACACTGGTAATGACGCGGATCGGGAAATCGGGCGTGGGTTTTGTGTGCGAGGCGGGGGTGCGGGCATAACGGTCGGCGTAGAGTCCTCCTGAATGACCTCGACCGCACTCGCCCTCATCCTGACCGCAGCCGTGTGCCACGCGATGTGGAACATCGCGGCCAAACGAGTCAGCTCCGACGGGTACACGTTCGTCTGGTGGTACACAGTCGGATCGGCGGCGCTGTGGCTGCCGGTGGGGCTGGTCTTTCTCGCCCTCGACGGATGGCCGTGGTCATGGGGGCTGTTGTACGCGCCGATCGTCTCCGCTGCCATCCACATCGCCTACCAGCTCAGTCTGCAGACCGGCTATCACCGAGCCGATCTGTCAGTGGTCTATCCCGTTGCCCGGGGCGCCGGACCGTTGATCACGATGACGGTGGCGATCCTCGCGATGGGGGAGCGGCCGGGTGTCGCGGGCATCGTCGGCGGGCTGGTGATCATCGCGGGCATTGTGATCGTCGCCTCGGGCAGTTCGCCGACGCATCGTGCGCGACGCGTCGACGGCGTGCTCTGGGGTGTCCTCACCGGTGCGGCCATCGCGTCGTACACGCTGTGGGACGAGCACGCGGTGACCTCGCTGGCACTGCTCCCGGTGAGTTATTTCGCCGTCGCAACCGGATGGCAGTCGGTATTCATGACGCCGTATCTGCTGCGCAAGTACCGGGCGTCGATCATTCCGGTATTGCGCCGCTACTGGCTGGAGATCACTGCGGTCGCGGTGCTGTCGCCCTTCGCGTATGTGCTTGTACTGCAGGCGATGCGGACGACGCCGGTGGCGCTGGTAGCGCCGGTGCGGGAGTCGAGCATCGTCGTCGGATCGCTGCTCGCGTGGTGGATGTTCAAGGAGCCCAACCCGGTGCGCAAGATGGTCGGCGCGGTGGTGGTGCTGGCCGGGATCGGGCTGATCGTGGTGTGAGGTCTACTCGAAGTCGGCCTTGCTGTCGAAGAAGTACACCTTGCCGATGTTCGTCGCCAGTGCGATCTGCCCCTTCGGTGACACCGCGACACCGGTCGCGAACCCGACCGAGTCGGGAATCGCCAAGGTGCGCTTGGTCTTTCCGTCGGTCGACGACACCTCGATCAGCGACAGCGAATCCTTGCCCGCGTCGCGTACGACGGTCCACGCCGTCTTCGACTCGGTCAGCGTCGACAGGCTCACGGTCTGCAGATCGTCGCGCTGCCATACCTGGACGGCTTTGTCGCCGGCGTCGTGGATCATCTTCAGCGGTGCGCCGATCACGCCGGTGGGGATGATGTCCCCGCTGGGCGAGACGGTCATCGTGCCGAAGCCGTAGCCGCCGTTGTCGTAGTGCCACTTCTCCTTGCCGCTGTCGGCGTGCAGGGCGTACAACTGGCCGAGGCGGCTGAACGCGTAGACGGTCTTGCCGTCGGCCGACAGGGTCGCCGGCCCGACGACGCCGCCGGGGATGTCGTTGTGCCAGATCTCGCGGACGGCGCGCTTGCCGTTCACCTCGGAGTATTCGAAGCCGCGGATCTGGGAGGCGATCGCGCCCTGCGGCCAGAAGTTGATGAAGAATCGCTGCGCGGAGAAGTCGACCGCGGCGGGGGCCGGGATCGCGCACCGGGGGCCGTTGGTGATGCAGTCACCCATGCCGTAGGTGCCGTCTTCGGGGTGCACGTCGGGACGCAGGAGCACCTCGGGAGCGACGAATTCGTTCGACTGGGTGTCGATCAGCAGGATCTGTCCCTGCGTCGTCGCCACCAGCACCACACCGGGGGCCGCGAACTTCGCCGACAGCGGCACGCCGTAGACCGGCATCCGCCAGCGGATCGCGCCACCGGCGTTGAAGGCCAGGAACGTCGTCTGCTCGCCGACGTAGGGCTGGTCGTACTGATCGACGAGCAACGAGTTGACCGCGATGCCCTCGCGCATCCGCTTGCAGAAGTTCTTCCGACCCGAATTCGGGTCCAGCACAAGGAGGTTGCAGCCGTTCGCCGTCGTCGACGTCACGCCGACGTTGGACTGATTGGACAGCGTGATGGGCGCGGTGACCGGTCCGCCGGTGGGGCGCGACCAGTGGAAGGCGAGGTCGTCGGGCACCGACGGGTAGGCGTAGTTGGAATTCGCGGCGTTGCCGCCGTAACTCGACCAACCCGGACTGGCGAGGGACCGCACGTCGACGTGACCGTCCGAACACGAGACGAGTGCTGTCGCGGTGATCGCGACGGTGCCCAATCCAACCGCGACCCGCACTGCACCGGATAGTCGGCGGACCACTGCACGCATGTATTCTCCTCGATCATTCGACGCCGGACGACGCCGCTTTCGACTCGCTCGCACTCACCGCGCACGAGCAACCGCATGTGAGCCTATCGCGTGGGCGGTGCCGACCGGCTCGGGCCGGTCCACCCCCGTCGGCGTTCGGCGTCGAACGATAAGGTCGACTCGGACAGTGGCGAAGAGGAGATCACCGATGACGACGATGTGGAATGCGTCCTACAAATCGCGCTGGCGGGCGGGCCGCAAGCGCGATCCGATGCAGGTGCGGTTCTTGACGCTGGATTCGTTGCGCTGGGTGCTCGCCAACCGCGCCTACACGCCCTGGTACCTGGTCCGTTACTACCGTCTGTTCAAGTTCCGGGCGGCCAACCCGCACATCGTGCTGCGCGGCATGGTGTTCCTGGGCCGCAACGTCGAAATCCATGCGACGCCGGAACTGTCGCGGATGGAGATCGGACGTTGGGTGCACATCGGCGACGGCAACTCGCTGCGCGCCCACGAGGGCAGCCTGCGGATCGGCGACAAGGTGGTCTTCGGCGCCAACAACGTCGTCAACTGTTACATCGACATGGAGTTCGGGGCGTCGACGCTGGTCGCCGACTGGTGCTACATCTGCGATTTCGACCACAAGATGGACAACATCGAGATGCCCATCAAGGATCAGGGCATCGTCAAGGGCCCGGTGCGGATCGGTGCCGACACCTGGGTCGCCGCGAAGGTGACCGTACTGCGCAACACCATCGTCGGGCGCGGATCGGTGCTCGGCTCGCACGCCGTCGTCAAGGGCGTCATCCCCGACTACTCGATCGCGGTCGGCGCACCGGCGCGGGTGGTGAAGAACCGCAAGGAGGACTGGGACGCCAACGCCGCCCAGCGTGCGGAACTCGAACGTGCGCTGGCCGACATCGAACGCAAGAAGGCCGCGGCCGCGGCGGCCGAGCAGCAGGGCGCCTGACGAACCCAGCCCCGAACCACTCAGCCGGGCACCACGGCACGGCCCTCGCTGGGCTGCACGACGACGAACCCGGGGCCGTGGAAGGCGAGCTGGAACGCCTCGCCGGATCCACGGCCGATGAGCGCGCCGAGCTTCATGTCGTTCTTCAGGGCCGGCTGCAGACCGGCCGACCAGCACACCGCGGCCTGCGGGTCGACGAACGTCGGCTGCTGCGAGCAGTCGAGCACCAGCGGAGTTCCGTGGCAGGTGACCGCCGCGGTGCCGTGCCCGGCGACCTCCAGGTTGAACAGGCCGCCGGCGAGCATGCCGGCGTTGCCGATCGTCGTGATCTTCCACTGCAGGTCGGCGTCGAATGCGAGCAGGCTGCGGGTATTGATGGTGATCGCATCGCCCTCGAGTTGCAGGGTGAACACATTGTGGTTGTCCTGGGCGAAATACACCTCGCCCTGCCCGGTCACGCGCATCATCTGCCCGCCCTCGTTGGTCACCGCGCGTTTGAGGAAGTTGCTGACGCTGCCCGCGCCCTCATGTTTGAACTCGAACTGCCCCTGATAGGCGACCATCGCGCCCTTCGCGGCCAGAACGTCCGCACCGAATCCCACGCGCAGCATCTTCGAGGACTGCAGGCTCCAGCGCTCCCGCGTCTGCGTCACTTGGTTGGCTTGATCAAAGATGTTGCTGCGCATACGTTCTCCTGAACTCTTGTTAGGGTGTGTCTCCCAATTCCCTTTGCGGTCCTCGGCGGCCCGATGACCGCCTGGCCGCGTTGTCGTCGGTCACGATAGCTGCCGCTATCGCTCCCTCCTCCGCCTTGCCAGATCGGCCACCGACGAAATGCCCCGTCGCTGCGCTCGCCCCGGCGATGCCTCGCAGAAGAATCGGGAGACACACCCTGGCTGTGAGAACGAGTCTACGTACCGGATGTCCGATTTACTCCGGGGGGCGACGGCGAATCGGACATCCGGTCACAGGGGTTTGTTCGGATCCCGTTCTGGCAGTGGGCGTTCGACGATGTTCGGCCGCCCGATCGCATGGCGCACTCGGCGCTTGGCGGCCAGGTACACGCCGGCGGTTCGTTCGGCGACCTCGCCCCAGGAGAAGTCCTCGGTCAGTTGGGCGCGGGCACGCCGGGCGCGCGCCGACGCCGCCGCCGGATCGTTGAGGGTCGCCCGGACCGCCGCGGCCAGGCCGGCGACGTCGGCCGGTGGGAACGACATTCCCGTCACCCCGTCGGTCACCGCTTCGCCCAGGCCGCCCGCCGTCGACACCACCAGCGGCGCACCGGTCGCCGCGGCCTCCAGGGCGACGATCCCGAACGGCTCGTACCGGCTCGGCAGAACGATCGCGTCGCAGCGGTGCATCAGGTCGACGAGGCCCTCGTGGTCGACGCCGCCGACGAACTCGACAGCACCCGAGACGCGGTGGCGTTTGGCTTGCTCGGTGAGCCACTCCAACTGCGTTCCGGCACCGGCCACCGTCACCGTCGTACCGGGGTGGCTGCGCCGGATGCGGGGCAGCGCGGCGAGCAGATCCTGCACGCCCTTCTCGTATTCGAGGCGCCCGGCGAACAACAGTTCGGCACCTGCGGTGCGGGCACTGCGTTCGGCGAACGGCCACGTGCCGATGTCGATGCCGTTGTGAATGACGTTGATCTCCGGGACATCCGGGCCGAACAGGCGATTGACCTCGTCGCGCATCGACGTCGAGCAGGTGATCAACGCGTCGGACTCGGCGGCGAGCCACCACTCGATGGAATGCACCTGACGGTTCACCCGACCCGACACCCAGCCGCTGTGCCGGCCCGCCTCGGTGGCGTGAATGGTGGAAACCAACGGTGCGTCGAAGAACTCGGCGAGGGCGATCGCCGGATGGGCGACCAGCCAGTCGTGTGCGTGCACGACGTCGGGGATCCACGGCTGCGCATCGTCGATGGCTCCGAATGCGGCGAGCTTCAGCCCGGCGCGGATCAACGAGTGTCCCATCGCGAGCGTCCACGCCATCATGTCGTGTCCGAACTCGAATTCGCCCGGGTCCTCGGCCGCGGCGATCACTCGCACACCTTCGACGAGATGGTCGACGGTCGGGTGCGTCAGCGCATCGGTTCCCGCCGGGCGTCGGGTCAGCACGACGACGTCGTGGCCGTCGGCCGCCAACTCGATCGCGAGATTGTGGACGTGACGGCCCAATCCGCCGACGACGACCGGCGGATACTCCCACGACACGAGCAGGATCTTCATCTCAGTTACCTCCGGTTGCCGGCAGCCGTCGTGCGTCGAGCTGGGCGAACAGATTGTCCGCGCGGCCCCAACCGTCGGCGAGGCGCTGGGCTGCCTCGACGCGGCCCGACGACGCTGCGTCGCAGATCTCCCGGGTCGCGTGGGCGTGCTTGTGCGCGCGGTCGGTGGCGTACCCCGCGGCAGTGTCCTTGGAGACCATGAACGGCCAGTCCGACGACACCGTCAGCAGTGTTTCGCGAATGATCTGGTCATTGACGCGGTCGCGGGAAGTGGTTGCGGCGCTTGCCATCTGCTTGTCGACGGTGTCGAGTGCGGTCTGCGTCACCTCGGCGTTGAGATCCACGAAATGCCGTACCTGCGGGCCCGCCCACACACGCCAGTCCTTGCCGGACCCCCACGACGAGTCAGTCAGGTGCACCGGCTGCCCGACGTACCCACCGCGCCGCGCGTCGTCGAGCGTCCCGACGGTGACCCCGACTTCGGGGAGACGACGCAGGACTCGCTCGAGCCATCGCGGTCCCTCATGCCACCAGTGACCGAACAGTTCGGTGTCGAAGGCGGCCACGACGAGAGCGGGACGGCCCATCCGCCGCGATTGCGCGATCAGCCGTTCGCGGACCTGCCCGACGAAGTCATCGACATGGCGATCGATGACCGCGTCGACGCGCGCCGGATCGTACGGAGCCTTGGCGGCGCCGTCGACGGAGCGCCCGGTCACGCGGGAGAGCTTGAGCCCGGAGTCGTGATCGTAGGTGTGGAAGTCACGGTAGGCGGCGTGGCCGGGATATCCCGATTTGGGCGACCACACCCGGTAGGAGACCTGCAGGTCGCGACCGAATGCGACGACGTCACTGCCGCCGACCGGACGGCCGAGCGCGGTGTCGCCGCGCAGCGTCGGGCCGTCGACCATGAAGTGGCGGACGCCTGCCGTGTCGTACTCGATTTCCATACCGGGGGTGAAGGCGCATTCGGGCGCCCAGATGCCGGTCGGGGTATGACCCCAGCGCAGCCGGGCGTCGGCGAGACCCTCGGCGAGCGAGAAACGTCGGAGCCGTTCGTCGAGCAGCGGCTGGAACGGGTGCGCGAGCGGTCCGCCGAGCAGTTCGATGACACCCGTGTCGACCAGGGTTCGGATGGCAGCGCTGCCGCCGTGGCGCCAGTGCTGCTCGAAGTCGGCCAACGCGGCGGCCGCTGCGCGGAACTCGCGGTTGCCGTGATCGCGGCGCACCGGATCGCGATCGGTTGCCAGTTCCATTGCCCGCAACTGCCAGTCGGCGAGCCACTCGTACATCGACGCCGCGGCGTGCGGGTCGTCGAGCTGCGCCGCAAGAACCGGCGTGATGCCAAGGGACACTTGGCTTTTCATTCCATCGGCGGCGAGCCGACGCAGGACGTCGAAGACCGGCTGATACGACGACCCCCACGACTGATACAGCCACTCCTCGCCGACCGGCCATCGCCCGTGGTTGACCAGCCACGGAAGGTGCGAATGCAGAACGAGCGTGAACTGACCGGGAACCGCGTCACTCACTGTGGTGGTGCTCATCCGCCGGAGACTGTCGCGAGCGCCAGGAGGTCGAGACTCGCGTCGACGTCGCCCGTGCGGATCGCGAAGTCGGCGGTGGCGACCCGGGCGACGTCGGCTGCCAGCGACGCCGGCCACGGCTCGCCGGCCAGTGCTCGGTCGATCTGGGCGTCGATGATCGAACCGTCCCACTTGGCGTCGAGTTCGAGAAGGGCGTCACCGTGGTGCACGCCGAGCATCTGCGGGGTGTCGAAACCGTTGTCGACGAGGAGCTCGGTGAGTTCCAGGGCGTTGAGCTCGCGGGTGTGGAAGGGGTTGAGCGGGGTGTCGCGGCCGGGGGAGAAGGTGATGCGGTTCGGCGTCGAGATGAGCAGGCGACCGCCCGGTCGCAGGACGCGTGCGCATTCGCGGATGAACAGCGGCTGATCCCACAGATGCTCGATGACCTGGAAGTTCACCACCACGTCCACCGAATCGTCGGCGAGGGGCAGGTCGATGAGGTTGCCCTGGTGCACGGTCAACTGCGGGTAGCGGGCGCGAGTGTGCTCGACGGCGGACTGGTCATAGTCGACGCAGACGACGCTCGCCGCGCGACCCGACAGCATCGCCGCGCCATAGCCTTCACCGGAACCGGCTTCGAGGATGTCTTTGCCGTCGACGGCGTCGAGAATGTACTCGTAGGCCACCTCGTGGCGCCGGAACCAGTAGTTCTCCTCGGGGATGCCGGGGACGGTCCGTTCGCCGGTCAATGCCAAGGTGGCCTGGTCAGCGGTGGTTTTGGGCGCGTCCGACGCAGCCTGGTGTGATTCGGTCATCCCCTTGAGGGTAGCCGTAGCCCAAGGTCGGGCGGAAACCGATCCTACTGAGCAGTCATATCGAGTTGGTCGGTGGCCTGCTGGGCCGACGGGGCTGCTCTGCAGCCGCAGACCGGCCGGGAACCGCTGCGTGTTGAACGGTGACGCGGGCGGCCCTACGGCGCGATGTGATGACAAGTCACGCAGGTTGCGGCTGTCTCTCGCCTCGAAATCCCCAGGATTCGGGCTGTACGCCTGGGTCGTGAATAGGCCGGCAGTGGTGGGTGATCCGTGTGCGGCACCGAAGAAGTTGATGGCATTGTCGTTGGATTGAGCGCGTAAGCGGACGTGACATCGACTCGAGAATCACGAGGCGCGATAAGTTCACCCCCGGTGGCGAGTCGAGGGGAAACTCGGGAGTCGTGAATTTTCGCGGCTACGACGGCTTTATCAAGTTTATCCGGTCTGATACCTCGGGTGTAGACGGTCGCGCGTCGGACACCGGCAATGCAGGCGACCCAATCGCGGCTCGTTTCGCCTGTTTGAATTCATCATCGTCGAGGATTCCGCGCCGGTGCAGCTCGGCGAGTCTCTCGATCTCGCCGGCGATCCCTCCGGCGGCGGTTTGATGTGGTCGACCAGTCTGAACATCCTGTGCGGGGGCGGGCGCGATGACGGTGGGTATCGAGGCCTGTGGCAACCGCTGTGCGGACGGGACCGACGTCGGCAGCGCGGGCGTACCGCGGATGGTGCCTTGGACGGGCGGTTGCGGAGTTCGTTGCCGAAGCTGATCAAGGTAGTACGTCGCGAAGTCGATCTCACTCTTGTCGAGCAACCCGAAATTGACCTCGCCGGTCGGTGTGGAAATCCTGAGGGTGAAGCCTCCCATTTTCTCCGGAAACCTGAACGAGAGGATGTCGCAGGCCCAGGCGTTGAGCACGATCCGCTTGTCGATGGAAGCGCCGAAGCTGGTAAATCCGATTACGCGGGAGCTGGTCACCATCGTTGCTTCAGTCACTGGCTTGAATCGCCCGGTGCCGAAATATGCCCAGATCACTTCGTTGGGCAGAAGGTCAGGAGAGATCTTCTGACTCCACTTCGCTGCTTTTCTCTCCCTGATCTTCCCGCTTACTTCGGCCATGTTCCCTCTTCGCTCCGTGGTCCCTCTTCAGCTCACTGGTCCCCGGAGACACGAACGGGGCCGCCTACGCGTGTCTGAGCGTAGTCGACCTGCGAGCCATGCAGTCGCTTCCGACTGTCCCGTTAGATCGCCGCCGGATCCGGTCTCGCCGCTCGCTCACCACCCCGCCTTAAACTCACGCTGAACCTTTGCCTACCTCACCGTCGCGTTCAATGGTTGCCTTGGATCACCATGCGACATCCGCCGTCGTATGCGACCAGACCGTCATAACCGTTGCAGCACTACAGAATTCGGCCGTCGTCCCGGCGTCGGCCCAATTCGTCATGCCAGCGGCGAGGAGAGGACACCATGACTACCGAACGCGTCGCCGAGGAAATCGAATTCGCCTACTGGGTGCCGAATGTGAGCGGTGGCCTGGTCACCAGCGACATCGAACAACGCACCAGCTGGGACTACGAATACAACAAGAAGCTCGCTCAGACCGCCGAGAACAACGGTTTCACGTACGCGCTGTCGCAGGTCCGCTACGAAGCGAGTTACGGCGCGGAGTTCCAGCACGAGTCGACCAGCTTCAGCCTCGCACTTCTGCTCGCCACCGAACGGCTCAAAGTGATCGCCGCGGTGCATCCCGGTCTGTGGCAACCGGCGGTGCTCGCCAAGCTGGGTGCCACCGCCGACATCCTCTCCGGCGGCCGCTTCGCGGTGAACGTCGTCAGCGGCTGGTTCAAGGATGAGTTCACCCACCTCGGCGAGCCGTGGCTCGAGCACGACGAACGCTACCGGCGCAGCGCCGAGTTCCTGCAGGTACTCCGCAAGATCTGGACCGAGGACGACGTCGACTTCCGCGGCGACTTCTACCGCATCCACGATTTCACTCTCAAGCCCAAGCCGCTCAACACCCCGCAGCGCCCCAACCCGGAGCTGTTCCAAGGCGGCAACTCGCTGGCCGCTCGACGCAACGGCGGCCGGCACGCCGACTGGTACTTCTCCAACGGCAAGGATTACGACGGGGTGACCGAGCAGCTCGTCGACGTCCGGACCGAGGCACGCGCGCACAAGCGCGAGGTCAAGTTCGGGCTCAACGGCTTCATCATCGCGCGCGACACCGAGAAAGAGGCCCGCGACACCCTGCGCGAGATCATCGAGAAGGCGAATCGTCCTGCGGTGGAAGGCTTTCGGGACGCGGTGCAGCAGGCGGGCAACTCGACGTCGAGCAAGCAGGGCATGTGGGCCGACTCCACCTTCGAAGATCTCGTCCAGTACAACGACGGTTTCCGCACGCAGTTGATCGGCACTCCCGAACAGATCGCCGAGCGAATCGCCAACTACCGCCGACGCGGCGTCGACCTGATCCTCGGCGGCTTCCTGCATTTCCAGGAAGAGATCGAGTATTTCGGCGAAAAAGTGCTCCCGTTGGTGCGTGAGATCGAGGCCGCCGATCGCGAACAGGCCGAGCGGAGCGGCGGGGGATCGAACCAGATTCTTCTCGGAGTGTGACGTGATTCTCACCCATAGTGTGAGGTAGGCCCCGTTTGGTCCGTGGTGGCCACGCGTTAAAGTAAGGAGGACCCATAGGCCTTACCCGCCGGTAAGTTGCCTGAACCCGACGCAGGAGGTCGACGAAGACCCATGACGAACATTGTCGTACTGATCAAGCAGGTTCCCGACACGGGGTCGGAACGCAAACTCAACGATGCCGACTTCACCCTGGATCGTGAAATCGACCCGGTCATCTGTGAGATCACCGAGAAGGCTGTCGAAGAGGCCCTGCAGATCAAGGAGGCCAACGGCGGTGAAGTGACCGTCCTGACCGCCGGACCCGACAAGGCTACCGACGCGATCCGCAAGGCGCTGTCGATGGGTGCCGACAAGGCCATCCACATCAACGACGAACTGCTGCACGGTTCGGACGCCGTGCAGACGGCGTACGTGCTGGCCGCCGCGTTGGGCACCGTGGAGGGTGTCGAACTGGTCATCGCCGGCAACGAAGCCTCCGACGGACGCGTCGGTGCCGTGCCGGCGATGATCGCCGAGTACGTGGAGCTGCCGCATCTGACCTCGCTGCGCAAGGTCACCGTCGACGGCGAGAAGGTCACCGGCGAGCGTGAGACCGACGAGGGCATCACCACCGTCGAGGGCACCCTTCCGGCGATCGTGAGCGTCAACGAGAAGATCAACGAGCCGCGCTTCCCGTCCTTCAAGGGCATCATGGCCGCCAAGAAGAAGACCATCGAGGTTCTGACCCTGGCGGATCTGGGCATCGAGGCCGACGTCGTCGGACTCGCCAATGCGGGCAGCAAGGTCACCGCGGTCACCCCCAAGCCCGCCAAACAAGCCGGTGAGCGTGTGGTCGACGAGGGCGACGGCGGCACCAAGGTGGCTGAGTTCCTGGTCGGTCAGAAGATCATCTAACTCCCACTCAGCGTTCGCACTCACCCCACATACTCCAGGAGATAAACCATGGCAGAAGTACTCGTGCTCGTTGAGCAGGACGCCGAAGGCGGGCTCAAGAAGGTCACCTCGGAACTCATCACCGCCGCCCGCGCGCTGGGCGAGCCGTCGGCCGTCGTCGTCGGCCGCTCCGGTGCGGCAGACGGCGTCGTCGCCGGCCTGACCGAAGCCGGCGCGGAGAAGATCTACGTCGCCGAATCCGACGAGAACACCGCGTACCTGATCAGCCCGCAGGTCGACGTCCTGTCGTCGATCGCCGAGTCGGCCGCACCCGCGGGCATCCTGCTCGCTGCCGGCGCCGACGGCAAAGAGATCGCCGGGCGTCTGGCCGTGCGTCTGGGCGGCGGCGTGCTCGCCGACGTCATCGAGGTCAAGCCGGGTGGCGGCGTCCACTCGATCTTCGGCGGCGCCTACACCGTCGACGCCGAGGTCAACGGCACGGTCATCGCGACCATCCGTCCCGGTGCCATCGAAGCCGCTCCGGCCGCAGGCGCGGGCACCCGCGTCGACGTCGAGGTTCCCGCACCGGCTGAGAACGCGGTGAAGATCCTCTCCGTCGAGCCCAACGTCGGCGGCGACCGCCCCGAACTCACCGAGGCGTCGATCGTCGTCTCCGGTGGTCGCGGCGTCGGCTCGGCCGAGAAGTTCTCGGTCGTCGAGGCTCTCGCGGACTCGCTCGGTGCGGCTGTCGGTGCATCGCGCGCCGCCGTCGACTCGGGTTTCTACCCGGGTCAGTTCCAGGTCGGCCAGACCGGCAAGACGGTCTCACCGCAGCTGTACGTCGCGCTGGGCATCTCCGGTGCCATCCAGCACCGTGCGGGCATGCAGACCTCGAAGACCATCGTCGCGGTCAACAAGGACGAGGAAGCGCCGATCTTCGAGATCAGCGACTTCGGCGTCGTCGGCGACCTCTTCAACGTCGCTCCGCAGCTGACCGAAGAGATCAACAAGCGCAAGTAACGGCGTCGACAGGCCCGTTCAACTCGATGACCCCCGGCGGCAAGCCGGGGGTCATCGTGGTTTTCACCGCAGGTCGGGGCTTGTTCACGCGTCCCTCGCCGACACGACAGTCGAGCGTTGCGGCACGGTTGCCTGATCTGGGAACCATGAGAGCCATGACAGGTATCAGCGCAACTACGCTCGTCACCCCTGACGGCCGCCGCACGATTCTGGCCGGGGGCGGGTTCGTCCTCGACATCTCGAACAACGCCGACGACATCGTCGACGCACAACGCCTGCGCTACGACGTCTTCGCCGCCGAACCCGGCTTCTCCGACCAGATCGGCGACGCCCGAACCGGACTCGACGCCGACCGCTTCGACGAATTCTGCGATCATCTGCTGGTCCGCGACACCGAGACCGGTAGCCTCGTCGGCTGCAGCCGCCTGCTTCCCCCGCCCGGCGCCATCGCCGCGGGCGGGTGGTACTCGGCGACCGAATTCGACCTGAGCGACCTCGACGGCATCCGCTCCCAGACGGTCGAGATGGGCCGCGCCTGCGTCGCGGGCGATCAGCGCAGCGGTTCGGTGACCGCGCTGATGTGGGCCGCACTGCTCGACTACCTCAACCAGGCCGACTATCGCTACCTGATGGGGTGTGTCTCGGTGCCGCTCGACGGTGCCGTGATCCGCGGCGGGGGAGCGCCGAATCCACGGGGAGCGGACCTGCGCGGCATCCGCGACACCCTGCTGGCCGATCACGCGGCAGCGTGGCAGGCACGTCCGTTGAGCGCGCCGATGGTCGACGGCGTACCACTCGACGTCATCGCCGCTCCGTCGAAAGTCGTTGTGCCGCCACTGATGCGGGGCTACCTGCGCCTCGGCGCCAAGGTCTGCGGCGACCCCGCCGTCGACGATGTGTTCGACGTCGGCGACTTCCTCACAGTGCTCGACGGTGACGCCACCTCCTCTCGCTACCGCAGGCGCTTGCAGGACACGGTGTTGCGGCTCACCGCGCAGGGCGACGCGTGACCACCGCCGTCGATCACCGACACGCGTGGTTTCCGTCGAGCCCGTGCGACGCGAGCTGCGTGCGAACGACGTCGCAGCCGGCCGGGCCGATGCGTCGGGTGTGGCGGTACTGTGCGCTGGCCACGGTGCTCGGTTGCCTCGCCCTGACGTTCCCGTTCGTACTCGTCGCGCCGCGCATCGTCCGGCGCCGCTATCTGAAATCCTTCTCGCGAAAACTGTTGGGTTCGTTGGGGATTCGCATCGACGTCGACGATCGTCGCCCGTTCCCGGCGCGGGCCCGCGGGCTGGTCGTCGCCAACCACGTGTCCTTTCTCGACGTTCTCGCGATCGCCGCGGTCAGTCCCGCACATTTCGTCGCGAAGTCCGATGTGCTGGAGATGGGCCCCGTCGCGGTGGTGGCCCGGATGCTCGGCGTGATCACCGTCGAGCGGGGTTCACTGCGACAGCTGCCCGCGACGGTCGACGCCGTGGTCGATGCGCTGCACCGGGACAAGTGCGCCGCGGTCTTCCCGGAGGGCACCACCTGGTGCGGTCGCAGCTCGGGTCGGTTCCGCCCGGCGTTCTTCCAGGCCGCCATCGACGCCGGGGTACCCGTGCTCCCGATGACGCTCAGGTACTCCGATTCCGATGGAAATCTCTGTCCCGCACCGGCATTCATCGGCGACGACGAAGTGGGCGACACGATGGGCCGGATCCTGGCCCAGCGGTCGATGACGGTGACCGTCGTCGTGCACGAGCTGCAGCTGCCGGTTCCCGACCGCCGTTACCTCGCGTCGACCTGCGAACGCCTCGTATTCGGCGACCGCTCGGACGACCTCGGGCCCCTGGTCGTGGCCGATCCGCGACGCCCGCACACGCACCCGATCGCGGCGTAGCGCCGCGCTTACCCGCTCATCGAGTGCCGACGCGAGGGAAGTGCTGCGAGCCCTCCTCCGCTCATCGAGTGCCGACGCGAGGGGAGTGCTGCGAGCCCTCCTCCGCTCATCGAATGCCGACGCGAGCGCAGCGAGTCGTCGGTGTATCGAGATGTGGTGAGCCGAACTCGGGAGACGACCCCGGTGCGGACTGACCGACGAACACTCTGACCGGTTTGATGTGTCTTCCCCCGCTCATCGAGTGCCGACGCGTGAGGGGAGCGCGCCGCGCTTCCCCCGCTCATCGAGTGCCGACGCGAGCGCAGCGAGTCGTCGGTGTATCGAGATGTGGTGAGTCGAATTCGGGAGACGACCCTGGTGCGGACTGACCGGCGAACACTCTGACCGCTTCGATGTGCACCGGCTTGGATACTTCGTGTCACCGGACCCCTCGTTACACCGAAGCTCGTACCTCGCTTCGGCACTCGGGGATCGATTGTGGCCGAGCCCTTCCCCCGCTCATCGAGTGCCGCGCCCTCCCCCGCTCATCGAGTGCCGACGCGAGCGCAGCGAGTCGTCGGTGTATCGAGATGTGGTGAGCCGAACTCGGAAGACGACCCAGGCGACAACCGAACGATCGCGCCTTCGGCAACTCGGGGTCGATGGAATGCGCTGAGCTTTCGGCACTCGATGACGCACATCGGGCGGCGGGAATTTGTTCGACGCCGTTGCGCGTTTATCCTTGACACGACCATGTCTTCTTCACCTCGTGCCACCGTCTACCTCGACAATGCCGCGTCGCAGGCCATGTTGCCCGTCGCCCTCGAGGCAATGATTCATGCGCTCACCCTGGCGGGCAACGCGTCGTCGCTGCACGGCTCGGGCCGACGCACCCGTAGGCTCCTCGAAGAGTCGCGCGAGACCATCGCTGCAGCGCTCGGCGCACGGCCTTCGGAGGTTCTGTTCACCTCCGGCGGCACCGAGGCCGACAACCTCGCCGTCAAAGGCATCTTCCTGGCTCGCCACCGTGCTGACCCGCGCCGCAGGCGCATCGTCCTGTCCGCCGTGGAGCACCACGCCATCCTCGATTCAGCGGAGTGGCTGGCCGCCGCCTACGACGCCGAGCTGGTGATCCTTCCGGTCGACGCGCAGGGTTTCGTCGACCCCGACGATCTGCGACGCGACCTCGCCGAACACGCCGAGCACACCGCACTCGTCTCGGTGATGTGGGCCAACAACGAGGTCGGCACCATCGAACCGATCGCCGAGTTGGCCGCCATCGGCAGCGAGTTCGGCGTTCCGGTGCACTCCGACGCGGTGCAGGCGGTCGGCCACGTGCCCGTCGACTTCGCCGCCAGCCAGCTCTCGGCGATGAGTCTCGCTGCTCACAAGTTCGGCGGTCCGCAGGGCATCGGCGTCTTGCTGATCGGCCGCGACGTCGAGTGTGTTCCGCTGGCACACGGCGGCGGGCATGAGCGCGATCTGCGGTCGGGAACGCAGAATGTCGCCGGAGCGGTGGCCATGGCTGCCGCATTGCGCTACAGCGTCGACCACCTCACCGAGGCCGCGGCATCGACGTCGGCCCTGGCCGATCGTCTCACCGACGTCCTGCTCGCGTACCCGGACACCGTCCGCAACGGACCGGCCGATCCTGCGTTGCGACTACCCGGCATCGTGCACGTCACCTTCGAACACTGCGAAGGGGACTCGCTGTTGATGCTGCTCGACGCCCAGGGCGTCGAATGTTCCACCGGCTCGGCTTGCACCGCCGGGGTCGCCCAGGCCAGTCACGTACTGCTCGCCATGGGTTTGTCGATGGAGGCGGCCCGCGGTTCGTTGCGATTCAGCCTCGGCCCCGCGACGAGCCTCGACGACATCGCCGTCGTCGCCGACGTATTCGGGCCGATCCTCGATCGGGCCCGCGCCGCGGGGCTGGTCGGATCCGGCAGACTCCCCATCGCTGTTCAGGAAGGAAGCCACGCATGAGAGTTCTCGCGGCCATGAGCGGCGGCGTCGACTCGGCGGTGGCGGCCGCCCGCGCCGTCGACGCCGGGCATGACGTGGTCGGCGTGCATCTCGCGCTGTCCAGCGCGCCCGGTGCCCTGCGCACCGGCTCGCGGGGCTGCTGCTCACGCGAAGACGCCGACGACGCCCGTCGTGCCGCTGACGTTCTCGGCATCCCGTTCTACGTGTGGGACTTCGCCGACCGGTTCAAGGAAGACGTCATCGACGACTTCGTCGCCGCCTACGCCGCCGGCGAGACACCCAACCCGTGCCTGTCGTGCAATGAGAAGATCAAGTTCTCCGCGCTCGCCGAGAAGGCCATGGCACTGGGCTTCGACGCGTTGGCGACCGGCCACTACGCACGCCTCGACGACGGAGAGTTGCGGCGCGCGGTCGACGACGACAAGGACCAGTCGTATGTGCTCGCGGTACTCACCGCCGAGCAACTGTCTCGTGCGCTGTTCCCGGTCGGTGACACCCCGAAGGAACAGATCCGCGCCGAAGCCGCCGAGCGCGGACTGTCAGTCGCGAACAAGCCCGACTCCCACGACATCTGCTTCATCCCGACCGGAGACACCCGAGCCTTCCTCGGTGCCAAGATCGGCATCCGGCCCGGCGCCGTCGTCGACGCCGACAGCGGAGCCAAGCTCGCCGACCACGACGGCGTGCACGGCTTCACCATCGGCCAGCGCAAAGGACTCGGCATCGAGGCGCCCGCCGCGGACGGCAAACCCCGCTACGTCACCGGCATCGACGCCGAGTCCGCGACCGTCACGGTCGGCTCGGTTGAGCATCTGCAGGTGTCGTCAATCGTTGCGACACATGCCATTTGGACGTCCGGGCAGGCACCGGACGCGCCGGTGGACTGCATCGTGCAGGTGCGCGCGCACGGTGGTCTGGCCCCCGCTACGGCTACGCCGACCGTCGTCGACGGCGAGGCGGGCATCGAGATCACGTTGCACCGGCCGCTCACCGGCGTCGCCAAGGGACAGGCCGCGGTGCTCTACGCACCCGACGCCGCCGCGGGCGACCTCGTACTCGGGTCGGGGCGGATCACGGCGACCGTCAGCACACCCGAGGTGGCGTTGGCCCGGTGAGCGGCGACATCTCGCCGACGATCCCCGCCGGGATCGGCACCGGCGTCGGCTCGATGCCCGGAACCGATCCTCGCTCCACAGCGAAATTGGTTGCCGCAGAGCTCGATTGGCCGTTTCTCGCCGAACTTCCCGCGCGTGGCCTGGGGGCTGACATGATCGGCCGAACGGCGTCGGTGCTGGTCGAGATCGCGCTCGACACCGCCCGCGTGTCGCCGGGTGAGCACCCCACCTACCGGATCGCCGGTCGGCCCGGACACCTGGTCAGCAGAGCGCGCGGATACCTCGACGCCGATCTTGACGCCGCCGAAGAGGTCTTCGAACGCACCGGGCTGCGCGGCGATGGCCGGCCGTTCACCATCACTCTGTGCGGCCCGTACACGTTCGCCGCGACCGTCGAGTTGGCGTCGGGCCACAAGGTGCTGCATGATCGCGGCGCTGTGCGCGACGTCGCCGCGTCGATGGCCGAAGGGCTGGCGGAGTTGGCCGCCGACGTCGAACGGCGCCTCGGCTGCGCCGTCATCGTGCAGCTCGACGAACCGCTGATCGGCGCGGTCCTCGACGGCCGCGTCCGACCGCTCACCCGGCTCGACGTGATGCCGGAAGTGAGCGCCGAGGGAGCCGCGGCGCTGTTGGGATCGATCGCCGCGCGAGTCAACCGCCCCGTCGTCGTGCACAGCTGCGCGACGCCGCGCTGGGATGTGCTGAGTCAGCTGTCGAATATTGCGGTATCCCTTGATGTTTCGACGCTCGACGCCGCCCAGTACGACAGCTTCGGAAGCTTCGTCGACCGTGGCGGCCGGGTCG
Source organism: Gordonia asplenii (assembly GCF_012933505.1). Lineage (GTDB taxonomy): Bacteria > Actinomycetota > Actinomycetes > Mycobacteriales > Mycobacteriaceae > Gordonia > Gordonia asplenii. Next base: position 225,433 of record NZ_JABBNB010000007.1, on the reverse strand, counting down.
TCGCCGGCGTGATCCCGACGACGCGTCCATCGCGCCCGATCAGCGTCGATCGGACCAGCAGCCGACTGGCCGACCTGATCGACCGGATCGGCTTGCCACGCAAGGTGTTAGCCGAGCAGGTCGCCGTGTCACCGACCTGCGGGCTGGCCGGCGCGGATCAGGCGTGGGCGGGCAAGGCGCTGGGGATCGCGGCGCAGATCGGTCAACTGTGCGCCGAAGATCCGATGGCGCTGTAGGCGATTCCGATCGGCGATCGCTGGGGAATCGTTGTCGGGTGGCCGGATCGGCGAGCCGGCGTGAAGAAGATCGGCAAAGTAGTAGGTCGGCAAGGGCAGAATGCCCTCGCGGGGACAACTATCGACAGATTTTCGCAAGCGCCGTTCGACTGCCACTACCATCGAACAGCATGCGTTCACACACACTCGCGCGACGTCGTCGAGGCTGACAGATGTGCTTGCAATGTAACGCGGCACCCGTCTATTTCGGGGAGCCCATTCCAGGGTGGCTTCTTGCTCGTTCTCGGGTGGCTGACCCCGATTGGCCGATGGGCTTTTGGGGGTTGATCGAAGGCCGGGACGACCCCACCTTCATCTGGGAACTCACTCCGACGCCGAGCCCGACATGGGCAATGACCGAGGAGCAGGAGCAGGCCTGGTGGGACGCCGAGACGACATCAACGGAGGATAAGGCACGCGAGTTCTTCTTCGACGAGCCACTCGGTGAGCAATACCGGGAAGTGTTCGCTCGTACGACTATCCGGGTGGGTTATCGGCTGTCCGTCGCGGCTATGCAGCGTGGCTACGACCCTGATCTGGCCTGGGACCTCTGGTTCTTCGACTATCTGGGGGAGTACCTTCGGACCGCGCCCGCTCAGTTCGACGAGGAGTTCGACCGCGACTTCGTCGCGGCTGGCGGGCGTATCAACACTGCGATCGGCCGAGGCCCGTTTACACCGCCGCTGACGATTTCGACCTTGCCGTCGAAGCATTGAATGGCACGGCCCTGATCGGTGTCGGAACGCATCGAGCCAGCAGAAGCTGACACGCACCTCATTCGCATGCATACACCTCACGCATCCGGTGAGGTGTACGCACGTGAACGAGGTGAATCCGAGAGATCGCCTGCCCAATCCGAAAGACTGACTTCCCAGCGCAGGCGTATTGCCTACGGGTTCTCAGTCGATCGCTGGCCGTCCAGCTTCGCCAGCGACTTCTTGGGCGCGATCAGGCGATAACTCGCATCGAGCAGTTCGGCGACCTCGGTCCAGTCGGTCTCGTCGTCGAGGACCAGCCCGACCCACCCGTACGCACCCAGGTAAGCGGGCAGAAAGAAGCGTGAATCGGTAAGCAGCGCTTCGCGTTCGGCCGGATCGGCGATCACCAGAATCGACTGGTCGTGGCGCACCCGGTTGCCCTTCTCGCCGCCACCGTAGTTGCCGAACATCTTGCCGCAGCGGAACGTCGGGCGCCCGTGTGCCACGACTTCGGTGGTATCCGGCAGCTCGAGAGCGACCTTGCGGACGCGGGCGAGTACGGGATCGTCGTCGTCGAACATGATCGGATGGGGCATGCAGTCGAGCCTAGTGCCCCGGTCGATCGCCTGCCGGTGGTCAGTAACTGAAAGTCACCGCGGGCTCCGTGCCGATCCACTCCCACAATTGCACCGTGCCGCCGAGGTCGGCATTGGGCAGGGTGAGGCTGCCGGTCAGTGCCTTTGCCGTGAAACAGATGGGGCAGATCAAGAATCGGCCACCCGCATCCGAAAACCGTTGCAACAGTGCGGCTATCGGCGGGCATCCGTCGCAGGCGGTCCCGACCGCGGTGCCCTCGACGGCGAGCCGCACCGCCTCCTTCGTCAGGAAGATCAACGTCGGGCGTCCCTGTTCCGCCGCGCCGACCGCGACAAGCAGTGCGACAGTGACCTTTTCGGGGTCCTCCAATCCTGTGCACAGGCTTACCGCCGCGCGTGCGAGCGCGGTCATGCCCGTGCGTCCTGCCACCCGCCGCACAGCAGGTCGATCACCTCGACGGTGGCGCCGAGGTTCACATACGCGTGCTGCTCGGCGACGAGCGGCCCGGCGTCGGGCGAATCAGGTGTGCGCCGGATCGTCCACCGCGCGTGCACCCGAGAACCGATGACGTCGGTCGAATGGCCGAGCACTTCGAACGTTCGGCCGCCACCGAACCAATGCTCGAACTGCGCGACGACGGCCGCCGTGCCGGTGAGCTCGAACGGTCCGGGCGGCACCAGGGCCCGCAGGCGGACGTCGGGGCTCAAGGTGGTTCCGAGAGCGGCGAAGTCGCGGGTGACTATCGCCGTCGTCATGCGGTCGTAGGCGGGGACGTCGGAGCTGGTGGACGGGACTGAGCGGGATTCTGAAATGGTCATAGCCAAGTTCTACGAGGATCGGCGGGCCCGATCATCGGGCATTTACCGGATCTTTCGGCCACCGTGCCCATGCATCGGGTTGCAGAGCACCCGGCCCTATTCCGCTCCCACCAGCCCGTGTCGCATCGCGAACATCGCCGCCGCGCCCCGCGTGCTCACGCCGATCTTGGCGTAGATGTGCTCGACGTGGGTGCCGACGGTGCGCCGTGAGATGTGCAACCGCTCGGCGATCTCCTTGTTGGGCGTCCCGCGGACCAGCAGTGCCAGGACCTGAATCTCGCGATCGGTCAGCCCGGCGACCGCGGAGGTTCGCCGCGATACCCGATGCCCGGCCGCCGTCAGCACCGCGCGCGCCGCGGCGTCGTCGAATCTGCCCTCGCTGACCTGCTGGCGGAGCATGGCGGCGCGCTGCTCGGAGGGCACCGCACCCCGATGCGGGCGTTCCTCGGCCATCGTCTGATACCAGTCGGCGACGGCGAGAATTCGGGCGGTCATCGGCAGGGCGGCACCCGATAATCCGCGCGGATATCCCGAACCGTCGACGCGCTCATGCACCATGGCGGCCAGGGAACCGAGTTCGGCGAGGCGCGGTTGACGCCGCAGGATGCTCTCGGTCAGATAGGGGACCGATCGGATCCGCTCGATCTCGGCGGTGGTCAACGGACCGGTCTTGTCCCAGATCCCAGTCGACACACCCGTCCGCCCGAGATGGCACACCAGTGCCGCGTTTCGCACCAGACGACATTGCGCCTCGGTGAGTCCCGCCGCCGACGCCGCCGCCTGGGCGAGGCGTGCGCTGGCACGCGAGTGGCCGGTGAACCAGGGCGATTTGAGGTCCGCGTAGTCGCCGAATACTTCCATCGCAGAATCGAATTCCATTGGTGTCAAAGGACTCTCGAGTGTTTTCGCGACCTGCGTCACCATCTCGCAGACATCGGTGTGCGTGAGTTCGTCGAAGATAGTGGGTGCGTGTTCGATGAGGAGATCTACCAGATCGGGGTCGAACTCGGTGCCTCGACGATCACGCAGCATCTCCACTGCGGCGTCCAGTCCGCTTTGCCGGTGCAGCACTTCGGCGTCGTCGGCGATCTGGACCACCCGGACCACCGGGTCGATGGCGAGGCCGCCGATCCCGTCCGGGGTGCCGTTGCCGTCCCAACGCTCGAACACCTGGCGTAGCGACTCGCGGACCCGCGGTGACAGTTCCAGCCGGTCGGCGATGTCACCGGTCGTCTGGCAATGTGTCACAAACGAATCGGTGGCGTCGGAAAAGCCGCTCGCCAGTGCTCGGGCGACCATGGCGACGCCCTCCAGCGGCGGGCGTCCGCGCATCACCTGGGCGAGCATGAAGCGCATCATCTCCATGCCGGTCTTGTCGACGAGGTAACTCTGTGAGCGCACGCGCAAGTCGTCGCCGAAGGAGCGGGCCATCTCGTGCGAGTCGGAGATGCAGCCGACCCAGGCGAGCAGCGACACATAGAACACCGACGTCCGCTGTTCCGGCGTGAACCCCGCCCGGACGCCCAGTTCGGTGGCGATGAGTGTCTGGCGCAGCACGTGATCCTCGGGCAGCCCGAGTCCGAGGTCGGTGGCGATCGACAGCGATGCAACCAGTTCGGCCATCCGCGGCATCGGCGCTGACTCATGCACCGTCCCAGCGTACGGCCGGTTCGGATGGGCTGTCTGTGGGCTGGGCTAGGCTTTGCGACGTGGCAGAAGTGAGTGCGCAGGCACGTGAAGAGTGGTCGAAGTTGGCCGACGAGGTCCGTGAGCATCAGTTCCGGTACTACGTCAAGGACGCGCCGGTCATCACCGACGGCGAGTTCGACGAGCTGCTGCGCCGCCTGCAGGCCCTCGAAGACGCCAATCCCGGTCTGGCGACAGCGGATTCGCCGACCAAGCTGGTCGGCGGCGGCTTCTCGACGGCCTTCACCTCCGTCGATCATCTAGCGCGGATGATGTCGCTGGACAACGTTTTCGACGCCGACGAGATGCGTGCCTGGGTGGCGCGCACCGAGGAGGCCGCGGGCGGCGGCGGTGAGGGAGCCGACGGCGAACCCAACCGGATCGAGTTCCTCTGCGAACTCAAGATCGACGGTGTCGCGCTGAACCTCGTCTACGAGAACGGCGTACTCGTCCGCGGGGCGACTCGCGGCGACGGCCGCACCGGTGAAGACGTCACGCTGAACGCACGCACCATCGACGACATTCCCCATCGACTCGCCGCGAGCGAGGCCTACCCGGTGCCCGCGGTCCTCGAAGTACGCGGTGAAGTGTTCTTCCGAGTGGAGGATTTCGAAGCGCTCAACGCCTCGCTCGTCGCCGACGGCAAGGCGCCGTTCGCCAATCCGCGCAACTCCGCGGCGGGCTCGCTGCGCCAGAAGAATCCGCAAGTCACCGCGCGTCGCCGCCTCGGCATGATCTGCCACGGCATCGGCCATACCGAGGGGTGGCGGCCGCAATCATTGCACGATGCGTATCTCGCGCTCGGCGAGTGGGGCCTGCCGGTATCGGCCCACACGTCGAAAGCTGTTGGCGCGCAGCAGATTCTGGACAAGGTGGCGTACTGGGGAGAGCATCGCCACGACGTCGAACACGAGATCGACGGGCTGGTGGTCAAAGTCGACGACGTGACGGTGCAGCGTCGGCTCGGCGCCACCTCACGCGCACCCCGCTGGGCGATCGCCTACAAGTACCCACCGGAAGAGGCGACCACCAAACTTCTCGACATCAAGGTCGGCGTCGGTCGTACCGGCCGGGTCACGCCGTTCGCGTTCATGGAGCCGGTGCTGGTGGCCGGCTCGACGGTGGCCCGCGCGACGTTGCACAACGCGTCGGAGGTCGTGCGCAAGGGCGTGCTCATCGGCGACACGGTCACCATCCGCAAGGCAGGCGACGTGATCCCCGAGGTGCTCGGACCCGTCGTCGAACTGCGCGACGGTTCCGAGTACGCCTTCGAGATGCCTGCCAACTGCCCGGAGTGCGGTGCGGAGCTGCGGCCCGAGAAGGACAGCGATGCCGACATCCGGTGCCCCAACCAGGAGTCGTGTCCCGCGCAGCTGCGGGAGCGGCTGTTCCATCTCGCCGGGCGCGGCTCATTCGACATCGAGGCGCTCGGTTACGAGGCGGCCACCGCGCTGCTGAGCGCGGGTGTCATCACCAACGAGGGCGACCTGTTCTCGCTCACCGCCGACGACCTGATCAAGACCGATCTGTTCACCACCAAGGCCGGAGCATTGTCCGCGAACGGCAAACGGCTGCTCGCCAACCTCGACGGCGCGAAGAAGGTCGCGCTGTGGCGGGTGCTGGTCGGACTGTCGATCCGCCACGTCGGGCCGACCGCCGCGCGCGGGTTGGCCACCGAGTTCGGTTCGTTGGACGCCATCGAATCCGCCGACGAAGAACGGCTCGCCGCCACCGACGGCGTGGGGCCGACGCTGGCGAAGAGCGTCATCGACTGGTTCGCGATCGACTGGCATCGCGACATCGTCGAAAAGTGGCGTGCCGCAGGCGTTTCCATGGTCGACGAGCGTGACGAGTCGATCGAGCGGACGCTGGAGGGAAAGACCATCGTGGTGACCGGGTCGCTCGTGGACTTCTCGCGCGACAGCGCCAAGGAGGCGATCCTGAGCCGAGGCGGCAAAGCCTCGGGGTCGGTGTCGAAGAAGACCGATTACGTCGTCGTCGGGGAGTCGGCCGGCAGCAAGGCCGAGAAGGCCGAGTCGCTGGGCGTGCCGGTGCTCGATGAAGACGGGTTCAAGCGGTTGCTGGCGACGGGTGCTCCGTAGTCGGGTTTCGTTGCGTCAGCAGCGTGGTCCGGGGTGCGCAGACGGTGTGCGGCAACCACAGTGCCTGCACCGGCACCAGCGGAGGTTCGGCGACGTCGAGGACGACGACTCGGCCGTGCAACGTCGTTCCCGCCTCGTCGGTGACGAACGCGCAGGCGTCCGGATAGCTGACGACCGCGCTCGCGGGCGGTACGCCCTGAATCCGGCTCACGATCAGCGTCGGGTCGAAACCCGCACGGCGGCAATGGGATACGAGATAGTCGGTGTAGAACGATCGATGTTCGGGCGCCCACACGACGATCGGGCGTCCGGACAGCTCGGCGATGTCGACCCGATCGCGCCCGGCCCACTCGTGCGACGCGTTGACCGCGATCCGCAGCGTTTGGTAGGAGTGGATCGCGCAGGCGAGGGTGTCGGGTGTCGCGACGCCGCGGCGCAGCACCACGTCGACGTCGCTGTCGAGCAGCATGGGTTCCATCTGTGCGGGATAGACCTGCCGTACGGTGATCGAGAGGTCGGGGTGGGCGTGCACCACCGGATCGATGAGGGCGTAGATCTCGTCGCGGGAGAACGCCGGTGAGTAGCCGACGGTGAAGGTCTCTGCTTCGTCGGCGGCGACGCGGAGCACCTCGGCGGCCATTCGATCGGCGCCCGCCAGTAGGGGCAGGGCGCGATCGAACAGTTCGCGCCCCGCGGTGGTCAGTTCCAGCTTGCGGCGAGATCGATCGAACAGTGCCACGCCGAACTCGCGTTCGAGACTGCGGATACTGACCGAGAGCGCTTGTTGAGTGATGTATGTCTGCTCGGCCGCGGCGGCGAGCGACGGCGCGGACACGACGGCGACGAACTGTTCGAGTTTGCGGAGATCGAGCCTGGTGGGCGGCATGAAACAAACAGTAGTTCAGCGCGGGCACCGCTCGTGGTCGTCGGGTCGCCACCATACCTGGACTCATCAATGGCGGCTCCAGTTCGCTGATTGAGCCGTGAGGAGCGTGAGCGCCGAGCGTGTCGAAATCCCAGGTTTTCGACTCGGCTTCGCCTCGCTCAACCCCCTGGTGGCTGCGCATTGCGGACTGCCGGTGATTCCGGGTTGCCCGCGATGAGGGCCGATCAGTTGCCGGCCGAGATCACTTTCTTGCTCGCCAGCACTGTGGACACGATGCCGGTGAGGTAGCCGAGCCGGGCGATCTCCGACGGGCGGAAGTCGGGACCGCCCATCCGGCCGAGCAACAGCGCCTTGCGGCCGTCGCCCAACGGAGCGGCGGCCATCCGGGTGTCCATCGCGCTCCACGGCTCCGGCACCCAGTCGGCGTCCGAGTCAAGCTGTGCGGGCACCGTCAACGGCAGCCAATCCACTTGTGCCAGTTGAGTTTCCGGAGCTCCAGAACTTCCGAACAACTGCACGACGCCGGTCGGGCCGGCGGTCACGACCGTCGCCCAGGACACCCGCAGCACCCGTGGGGCCTCGTCGACGAGCACCTGCAGGCGCTGCGTCGACTTCGCGGTGGCCACGTGGTCGACCAATTCGAGTTCCCGATGGGTGTCGAGGACGCCGTCGTACGGCCGGATCGAGTCGACGCGGACCCCGTCGACGCGCTCGGCGGCGGTGATCAGTGCGTCGGGCAGCGAGCCGGGGGACAGATCGACGACGATGTCGTCGACGGCATAACCCTGACCGCGCTCGACGACCTCCAAGGACGCGATGTCTGCGCCGACGGAACCGAGTGCGACGGCGAGCATGCCGAGGCTGCCGGGACGGTCTTGCAGATACACGCGTAGGAGAAATGCCACGCTTGCCATTCTGGCACCGCCCCGCGCCGCGTGCCCGACCAAGGTGTCTCGGTCACATTTCCGAGAGGGCTGTGGCGAGCCGATAGGACGACGCCGATACGCTTGTCGCAACCACGTGCATCAATTGTGAAGGGGACGATCTTCAAGATGTCCGCAGACTCTGCGAGCGAGAAGCAGACCATCTCGCGCGACGAGGTGGCCCACCTCGCCCGGCTGTCGCGCCTGGCGCTCAGCGACGACGAACTCGATCACTATGCGACCCAGCTCGATTCGATCCTCGCGCACGTTGCGCAGGTGACCGAAGTCGCCGCCGACGATGTCCCGCCGACCGCACACCCGGTTCCGCTTGCCAACGTGTTGCGCCCCGACGTCGCGGTGCCGTGCCTGACGCCGGAGGAGGCGCTCTCGGGCGCGCCCGCCGTCGAACAAGATCGTTTCGCCGTTCCGCAGATCCTCGGGGAGGAATAGTGGCAGACCCACGCAGCAGCAATGAGATCACCGGTCTGACCGCAGCCGAGCTGGCGGGCAAGATCGCCGCCCGCGAGATCTCCTCGGTAGAGGTCACTCAAGCGCATCTGGACCGGATCGCCGAGATCGACGACTCGCTCGGCGCATTTCTGCACGTCAGCGGGGCCGAAGCGCTCGTGGCGGCCAAAGCCGCCGACGACGCCATCGCCGCCGGTGAGCCCGCATCGGCGCTCGCGGGCGTGCCGATCGCGCTCAAAGACGTCTTCACCACCACCGATGCACCCACCACCTGTGGATCGAAGATCCTCGAAGGCTGGGTTCCGCCGTACGACGCCGCGGTTACTGAGCGGCTGCGCGCCGCCGGACTGCCCATCCTCGGCAAGACCAACATGGACGAGTTCGCGATGGGCTCGTCCACGGAGAACTCCGCGTACCAGGTCACGCGCAACCCGTGGGACACCGACCGGATCCCCGGCGGTTCCGGCGGCGGCAGCGCGGCGGCCCTGGCGTCGTACCAGGCTCCGCTCGCCATCGGCACGGACACCGGCGGGTCGATCCGTCAGCCGGCCGCGGTGACCGCGACCGTGGGCGTGAAGCCCACCTACGGGACCGTTTCCCGCTACGGTCTGGTCGCCTGCGCGTCGTCGCTCGATCAGGGCGGCCCGTGTGGACGCACCGTGCTCGACACCGCACTTCTGCACCAGGTGATCGCCGGGCACGACCCGCGCGACTCCACGTCGGTCGACGTCGCAGTGCCCGACGTCGTCGCGGCCGCGAAAGCCGGTGCGACGCAAGATCTTTCCGGCGTGAAGGTCGGCGTCGTGAAAGAACTGCAGGGCGAGGGTTACCAGTCCGGTGTGCTGGCGTCGTTCAATGCCGCGGTCGACACGCTCACCGCGCTCGGCGCCGAAGTGGTCGAGGTCTCCTGCCCGCACTTCTCCTACGCGCTCGGCGCCTACTACCTGATCCTGCCGTCGGAGGTGTCGAGCAACCTGGCCCGCTTCGACGCGATGCGCTACGGATTGCGTGTCGGCGACGACGGCACGCACAGCGCCGACGAAGTGATGGCGCTGACCCGCGACGCGGGCTTCGGGCCAGAAGTCAAGCGGCGCATCATGATCGGCACATACGCATTGTCGTCGGGCTACTACGACGCGTACTACGGTCAGGCGCAGAAGGTGCGCACACTCATCGCACGCGACTTCGCCGCCGCCTACGAGAAGGTCGACGTTCTGGTCAGCCCCACCACCCCGACCACCGCGTTCAAACTCGGCGAGAAGGTCGACGACCCACTGGCCATGTACCTGTTCGACCTGTGCACCCTGCCGGTCAACCTGGCGGGTGTCGCCGCGATGTCGGTGCCGTCGGGACTGTCGGTTCCGGACGCTGGGAGCGAAGCGAGCGGGTCCACTCCCAGCCGCGGATTGCCGGTGGGCTTGCAGATCATGGCGCCGGCGCTGGCCGACGACCGACTGTACCGCGTCGGCGCGGCCTACGAAGCGGCGCGCGGAGCGATCTAGGGGGCCTGCCGCTTGGTTGGGTCGGGCTGGAGCGCTAGCTGTAGCAAGGGCCGTCCATCCCGCTGGTTGAGCCGGGCTGGAGCGCTAGCGAAAGGCCGTGTCGAAACCTCGTAAGACGTCGTTGCCAGATCGCAGAATGCCTTGAGACGGTTGGCAGTTCGGCTCGCTATGGTTTCGACTCGCTGCGCTCGCTCAACCGGCGGGAGGGTGCGTCATCCCGCTGGTTGAGCCGGGGTGGAGCGCTAGCGAAAGGCCATGTCGAAACCTCGTAAGACGTCGTTGCCAGACCGCAGAATGGCTTGAACCGGTTGGCAGTTCGGCTCGCTATGGTTTCGACTCGCTGCGCTCGCTCAACCGGCGGGTGGGTGCGCCATCCCGCTGGTTGAGCCGGGCTGGAGCGCTAGCGAAAGGCCGTGTCGAAACCTCGTAAGGCGACGTTGGCAGATCGCAGAATGCTTTGAAATGGTTGGCAGTTCGGCTCGCTATGGTTTCGACTCGCTGCGCTCGCTCAACCAACGGGAGGGTGCGCTCGCCCAACCAGCGGGCGGGTGCACTCGCTCAACCCGCAGGCTCGACTCCACCTTGTTCGGTTCCGTACCGGTGGCCCGACCCTGTCGGAACGTCAAGGGCGCCAAGGAGATCTATCGACGTCTGCAGAAAGCTCACCACCGGTAGCCAGGGCGGGTGGGGTGTCGCGCGGCCGATGATTCGCGCATCGTCGGGCAACCGTGCGGGACGCCAGAGCAGGCTCGGCGACCACTGAGCCACCGGATCGCTGGCGTTGACGAGGATCGTGCGGCGCGCCGCCGACCTCGGGACCGAGTCACCCGGCACTCCAGCCTCGACGGTGTCTGTCACCTCGACGCCGTGCGCGGCCGCCCATGCTCGTGCGGCGTCGGCGCCGATCGCCCCGAGGCTCTGCCCGTACAGGACCAGTGCCGGCCTGGCACAGGAAGCAGTCTTGCGCATGGCCGCGTCGAGCTGCGCGACCAGCGTGATCGCGCTGCGGCCGGCGGCGTCGCGGTCGGTGACGAACGCCTTCCACGACGACACCGCCGAGTACTGCAGGCTGATGATCGACACGTCGTCGTCGAACCGAGAGCGCATGCCCTCGATCGCCGCGGCGTCGACCCACCCGGAACCGGTCGGCACCGCGACGACGACCGCGCGCCGGCACAGCCCGCCGCCGTCGACCCACCGCCCGACGACCGCATCCGCACGCCGGGTCAAGCTGCCCGGTGTGAGCGAGCCGTAGTCGACGCGATCAGGGACGGAAACCGTTGCGACGACTGCGGGTTCAGCCGCGGCATCGGCGGGCGACACGTACCCGACGACGACGGTGCCGACCAGCACGGTGGCCCACGCGGCAACCCTCGGCGTCATCGAGACGAGCGCGCACACCGCCACCGGGAGCGCCGCTACCGCCAGCGCCCACCCGCCCCCGACGTCGGGGACCCCGATCTGAACTCGCAGTAGGTGTTGCCACCACGTCGCAGCGATGACACAGGCGGCGAATCCACCGCCGCACCACGAAAGTGCGCGTAGACGAGCTCGATCAGACCCGGGCCCGGCGACCCGGCTCACCGCGAGACCCGCGATCGTGCCCGCCGCCGCGCACACCGTGACCACGACGCTCGCGAGTATGGCTCCGCGCGGCAGCATTCCGGGGTAGAGCCCGACCGCAGCCCCGGCGAGTGCGCCCGCCGAAGCCGCCACCGGCGGGATGGTCAGTGCCGATGTTCGGCCGACTTTCATCATCGCCCCACCAGCGATTCGACGCCGCGCTCGCCCACGCCGACGGTGATGTCGAGGACGGTCTCGCCGCGCGCCGGTGGTCCGTCGTGTTGACGCCAGGTGTTGATCCCCAACCCGGCCTTCGCCAGGTATGCGGCTGCGACGCAGCCTGAATCGACGCAACTCGAACGCATCCGGTCGACGAGCATGGTGTCGAGCGCCAGACGCGCCCAACCACCGAGCGGATGGCCGATCTGCTCGGCGTAACGCAACAGGTCGTAGCCGAAATCGTGTGTGCGGCAGAGGGGTTCGAATCGGGCGGGCAACGTGATCGGCGACGAGCACGACCCGGTCGGATTGGTTGGAAACCACCCGTCGCGCAGATGCTCGACGACGGGCCGGTATCCCATCGTCGTTGCGAAGCCGGCGGGGAGCAAACGCTGCGCGTCGGCCGGGTGCGCACCGACCAGCGCGGTGACGACTGCGGCAGTCGCCCGGTCTTCGGTCGCGGCCGGTGCGGGTTGGTCGCGCGTCGCGGACGCGGCCGTGCCGCCGCCGAGCATCGCAAGCACGCAGACCGATACCACGGCAAGGGCAAAGACGGCTCGGTGGAATAACTTTCGGGCTCGATGGAGGCTCATGACAGTGACGCTATGGACGCAGCGCACTGAGCCACATCGTGCTCAGGAACAGAACCGGCGTCGTCGAACCGAGGGAGTCGGCGAGTGCGCGTCGCACCTGTGGGGGAGACGAGAATCGCTCTGGAGTATGACGACATCGGGTAGGGCGCGGCATACCGTGGCACACATGGGTACGAGCAAAGACAAACCGCGCCGGCGCCCGCTGCGCGCATTGCGACGCACGGCGTCGAACTCGCTGTCGGGGGTTCCGGCACTGCAAGATCCGGCGATTCACGCCTATCTGTCGCGCTCGACGAATGTGTTCTTCCTGGTGGTCGCTCTGATTCTGTGGTCCGTGGCCTGGCCGACGTTACCGATCACCCACGACCTGCCCGCCTACGCGCTGCCGGTGATGTCGGGTGCGGCTGTACTACCGGTGGCTCTCGCCTGGGCGAGCCCGACGATCGGTTGGGGAGTGTCGGTGGTCGCCGCCGTCGTGATGGCGCTGTTCGTGCCGACCGTCGACGGCTGGCCGTGGTCGATTCAAGTCACCCATCTCATCGCGCTGTTGGTCCTGACGTTGATGACGTGTCTTCGCGGGCCGCTGCGTCAAGTTCCGCTGGTCGCCGCGTCCATGATGGTGCTGCTGTGGTTCGTCGCACCCGGCGATCAGCGCGGCGGGTGGATTTTCGCGATCGGATTCATCGCCGTCGTGTCAGCACTGCTGCGCTATCTGTTCGCGTCGCGGCGCCAACTCGCCGAACAAACCGAAGAGACCGAACTGGCGCAGTCGCAACAGGCCGTGCTGCGCGAACGCGCCCGTATCGCCCGCGACCTGCATGACGTTGTGGCACATCGCATGTCGATGGTGGTCGTGATGGCGCAGACCGCGCAGTACCGCCTGCCCGACGAACTCACCCCGGCGACCGTCGACGAGTTCGACGCGATCGCGTCGGCCGCCCGTGAATCGCTCGACGAGGTCCGCCAACTACTCGGAGTACTGCGACTCGACAACGGTGCACTCGCCGCGCCGAATCCGGGTATGGCGGATATCGATTCGCTGATCGCGGCTACCCGCGGCGCCGGCGTCGCGGTGACGTTCACCGACGCGACCGACCATGAGCAGATCGGTGAATCGGCGGCACTCGTCATCTACCGGATCGTGCAGGAGTCACTGGCGAACGCCACCCGGCATGCGCCCGGCGCACAGGTGATGGTCGCACTGGTGGGATCGTCGGAGGCGACCACACTGTCGGTGGTCAACTCCTTCCCGACTGCCGATCCGATCGACGCGGGCGGCAGCGGCGTCGGACTTCTCGGAATGGGTGAACGCGCGAAAAGTGTTGGGGGACAGGTGACTAACGGCCCGACCACGGACGGCGGGTTCGCCGTCCACGCGGTGATTCCGCACCGCGCGCCGGCCGCGCGCGAGACCGCGGACACGCCCGACCTGCGCCGCGACGACCCGGCGGGCGGTTCCGATCGCGTCGACCTATCGAAACCCATTGGAACCGAACAGCTTTCAGTGTCCGGGAGCGGCACCGACGACGATGCATCCGTCGCCGCCGAGGATCCGTCGCACCGATAGACTCTCCACGTGTCGATAACGGTAGTCGTCGTAGACGATCAGGCCATGGTGCGAGCCGGATTTTCCGCGTTGCTGGCCGCGAGCCCCGACATCTCGGTGCTCGGTGACGCCGACGACGGCGTCGCAGCCGTCGAAGCCGTCGCCCGACTGCGACCCGACGTCGTGCTGATGGATGTCCGGATGCCGCGTCGAGACGGGTTGTGGGCGGCCGAGCAGATCATCGCCGGCGGGTCGTCGACGAAAGTACTGATGCTGACCACCTTCGACATCGACGACTACGTGTACGAGGCGTTGCGGATCGGGGCATCGGGTTTCATGCTGAAGGACGCACCCGCCACCGAGCTCACCCGCGCGGTGCGCGTCGTCGCAGGTGGAGACGCATTATTGGCCCCGTCGATCACCAAGCGGCTGATCGCCGAGGTGACGTCGACGCGACGTCGGCCGATGCGCAGCCGTGCCGCCGACGAACTGACGCCGCGGGAGCGCGAAGTGCTCGACCTGGTGGCCGACGGCAAGTCGAACGGCGAGATCGCGGGCGAGTTGTTCGTGTCCGAGCAGACCGTGAAAACCCACGTGTCGAGCGTGCTGGGCAAGCTTGGCCTGCGCGACCGCGCGCAAGCGGTGGTGTTCGCCTACGAGAACGGGCTGAAATAGCCGTAACACACGGTCCGAGGTCGGCGACAGTGGATACGGCGCGCGCAGGCACAGCCATCGCACTACATTTGAACGCATCCACCGAACTGCGCGACCTGAAAGGTGATTCATGGCCAAGCGGCTGGGCATCCTCACATCCGGCGGTGATTGTCCGGGACTCAATGCGGTGATCCGTGGTGCGGTCCTCAAGGGTGATTCCGTCTACGGCCAGGAATTCGTGGGCTTCATCGACGGCTGGAAGGGGCTGGTCGAGGGAAACGCGATTCCGCTCGACCGGCGCTCGGTGCGAGGGTTGTCCAGCCAGGGCGGCACGATCATCGGCACCAGCCGGGTGGGCCCGTATCGGGAGCCCGACGGTGGGGCGGACAACATTCGGCAGCGGATGAAGCGGCTGGGTATCGACGGGATCATCGCGATCGGCGGGGAGGGCACCGCCAATGCCGCCAAGCGGTTGTTCGAGGACGGCGTGAACATCGTCGGGGTGCCCAAGACCATCGACAACGATCTGGCGGCGACGGATTACACGTTCGGGTTCTCCACGGCGGTGGAGATCGCGACGGAGGCGATCGACCGGTTGCGGACGACGGGCAATTCGCATAAGCGGTGCATGGTGCTGGAGGTGATGGGCCGCCACGCCGGGTGGATCGCGTTGTTCTCCGGTATCGCCGGTGGGGCGCATGCGATCTTGATTCCGGAGCAGCCGGAGACGATCGAGCAGATCAGTGAGTGGGTGCGCAGTGTGGTGCATCGCGGTCGGGCGCCGATGGTGGTGGTCGCCGAAGGATTCACGTTTCCGGATATGGATCAGGCGCATTCGACCAAGGGGCTCGATGGGTTCAACCGGCCACGGCTGGGTGGGATCGGTGAGGTGCTTGCCCCGTTGATCGAGGAGCACACCGGGATCGAGACGCGGGCGACGGTGTTGGGGCATATTCAGCGTGGTGGTGCGCCGTCGGCGTTCGACCGGGTGTTGGCGACCCGGATGGGGATGGCGGTCAGTGACCTGGTCGCCGATGAGGGGTGGGGCAAGATGGTCGCCCTGCACGGCACTGACATCGTGCGGGTCGACTTCGCCGACGCGCTGGCCAATCTGAAGACCGTCCCGCCGCAAAGCTACGCCGACTACCGCCAACTCTTCGGCTAGAGTGTGTTTCGCTAGAGCCGATCTTCACGTTCTGAATGGTTGCGGTCGGAGTCTGAGTACAGTCGGATCATGGCCGCAATCAGCCCCGGATCGCCGTCGGCGCTGCGCACGCTGAATCGCTCACGTGTGCTGGAGGTACTCGCCGCCGGATCCGACGTGCATCAGGCCGAGTTGGCGCGGATGACGGGACTCGCACCGGCGACCGTCTCCAACATCGTGCGCGAACTGCACGACGACGGAATGGTCACCACGGTGCGCAGCGGGCGCCGTACCTCGGTGCGACTGGTGCGCCGCAGCGGCTACGTCGTCGGGATCGACGTCGGGCACCGGCACATCGGCGTGGCCGTCGCCGACACCGACGGCACCATCCTCGGCGAGGATTTCCGTCAGCTCGACGATCCGGTCACGGCGTCGAACACGCTACGCCGCGGGCGCCAGATCCTCGACGGCCTGTTCGCCCGGACCGGCGTCGACGCCGAGGACATCACCGCGATCGGCGTCGGAATTCCGGCGCCGGTGGATCGCGCGGGGTTCGTCGGGTCGCCGACGATTCTGCCCGGCTGGGTGGGGGCCCACGCAGCCGACCTGGTCGGCGCGGAATTGGGCGTCGACGCGCCGGTGACGGTCGCCAACGACGCGAATCTCGGTGCGCTGGCCGAACATCGGTTCGGCGTCGGCGTCGGAACGCAGAACATGGCCTACGTCAAAGTCGGGGCCGGGGTGGGCGCCGGGCTGATCGTCGACGGGAGACTGCTCACCGGCGCCAACGGCACCGCGGGGGAGATCGGGCACAACTGCTACGACGAGTACGGGGAGGTGTGCCGGTGCGGAAACCGGGGCTGCCTGGAGACGCTGGTAGCCGCTCCGCAGGTGGTGTCGCTGCTGACCGCCACCCACGGGGTCGCGACCCTCGACGAGCTCGTCCACCGGGCCACCGCCGGCGATCGGCCGAGCGTGCGCGTGCTGCAGGACACCGGGCGGCAGATCGGCCGCGCGATGGCAGATCTGTGCAACCTGATCAATCCGGAACTGATCGTGATCGGCGGTGAGCTGGCCCGCGCCCACGAAGTGCTGCTCCCGTCGATCGAAATGATCATCGCGCGCACCGCCGTGCCCGCGGCGGCGAGTGATCTGCGCTTGTCGGTCGCGCGATTCGAGGGGCGGGCCCAACTGATCGGAGCCGTCGCGATCGCCGTCGATTGCGTATCAGTAATGTTCAAGTAATGAACAATTGAAGAGTTGCTTAAGAAATTTTCAGTCATTGTCTGTACATGAAGCGTTCCAGCTTCTAATGTGAGTTGACTCACATTACGCCCGGCATAAGGTCCGGCGGAGCGAAAGGAACGCAGATGAGCGAAGGCGGTGCGTTGCCCGATGAACCCTCCATCTTCGGCGACGAAGATGAAGGCAGTGGCAAGGGCGTGATTCGCATCGCGTCCGTAGCCGCTCTCGGTGGCCTGCTGTTCGGATACGACAGCGCGGTCATCAACGGCGCGGTGGACGCGATTCAAGTGAAGTTCGACGTTTCGGCTGGAGTGCTCGGCTTCGCCGTCGCCTCCGCACTGCTCGGTGCCGCGGCCGGCGCGATGACAGCCGGCCGCATCGCCGACCGGCTCGGCCGACTGCGCGTGATGCAGATCGCCGCGATTCTGTTCCTGATCAGCGCACTCGGCACCGGTTTCTCGCCGAATCTGGAGATCTTGGTGCTGTTCCGGATCATCGGCGGTGTGGCGATCGGCGTCGCATCGGTGATCGCACCCGCATACATCGCAGAGACCTCGCCCGCGCGAATCCGCGGTCGACTCGGATCGCTGCAGCAGCTCGCCATCGTGCTCGGCATCTTCCTGTCGCTGCTGGTCGACTATCTGTTCGTTCAGCTGGTTCCGCAGTCGACGATCGACGCCGCGGACGCAAAGGTCGACGGCGAGAACATGAAGGCCGCGATGGACCTCGCCACGTCGAAGGGCCTGACGCCCCCGGCGATGACGTCCTCGCCCGACGCGGTTCGAGACTTCATCAGTCAGCACGGCGGGACCGCGGTGAAATACCTTCCGCACGCCGTCATGGACGTCGGCCCCCTCGAGGCATGGCAGTGGATGTTCCTGGCCATGGCCATTCCGGCCATCCTGTACGGCGCCCTGGCCCTCACCATCCCCGAGTCGCCGCGATTCCTCATCTCGCAGCAGCGTATTCCGGAGGCGCGGGCGGTTCTCGAACGTCTGCTCGGCGAACAGAACCTCGAAATCACGATCAACCGTATTCGTTCCTCGCTGAACACGGAGACGAAGCCGTCGTGGAAGGATCTCAAGCGCCCGGCCGGGGGGATCTATCCGGTCGTCTGGGTGGGTCTGCTGCTGTCGATCTTCCAGCAGGCCGTCGGCATCAACGTGATCTTCTACTACTCCAACATCCTGTGGCAGGCCGTCGGATTCAAGGAGAGCCAATCGTTCCAGATCAGTGTGGCGACCTCGATCGTCAACGTTCTGGTGACCATCGTGGCGATCGCCCTGGTCGACCGCATCGGCCGAAAGCCGTTGCTGCTCATCGGTTCCGGCGGCATGTTCGTCACCCTCGGCGTGATGGCGGCGTGCTTCGGCACAGCGACGGTCGTCGACGGCAACCCGAAGCTGGACGGGGCCGCGGGCCCGATCGCACTCGTCGCCGCCAACCTCTTCGTCATCTTCTTCGGTGTCAGCTGGGGTCCGGTCGTCTGGGTGCTCCTCGGTGAGATGTTCCCGAACCGCTTCCGTGCGGCCGCGCTGTCGGTCGCCGCGGCGGGTCAGTGGGCCGCCAACTGGGCGATCACCGTGTCCTTCCCGCCGCTGAAGGACTTCTCCCTCGGCGTCGCCTACGGCATGTACTCCTTGTTCGCGTTGTTGTCGTTGCTGTTCGTGAGCAGATTCGTGCAAGAGACGAAGGGGAAATCGCTCGAAGACATGGATGCGATGGCTGGAATCGTCGACGAACCGGCACCGAAGGCAGGCTGAACCGCTATGCCACGCAAGATCGCAGTACTGGGTCCCATTCCGAAAGACCACATCGTCACCCACCGGGGCGAGGTCTTCGACAAGTACGGGTGTGTCATCTACACGACGGCTGCCCTCGCGTCGATGCTCGGACCCGACGACGTCGTCTGCCCGATCGTGCACGTCCGCAAGGAAGACCGTGCACCGATCACCGAGATCCTCGGCAGGTTCGACAACATCGACATGACCGGCATCCGCGACGACCACGACCGCGGTGACGTCATCGAGTTGATCTTCCGGGATCAGAACTACCGCGACGAGAAGCAGGTCGGCTTCATGCAGCCGATCAAGCCGAAAGACGTGGAATTCGCGCTCGACGCCGACGCGTTCGTGTGTGTTCCGGTGACGGATTACGAAGTGGGCCAACAGACTCTGGCCTACATCCGGCAGAACAGCGACGGAGTGATCTTGCTCGACGGCCACGGCCCGACCGTGTCGTTGACCACCGGCGGACAACGGGTGCCGCGCATGTGGATCGACCGGGACTACTGGCTGCCCAACATCGACATCCTCAAGATGAATCTCGAGGAGGCCGGGTGCAGCTGGTTCCCGCCGCCGGGCGGAGATCCGGACCTGCTCGGCAAAGAATTGCCGCTCGAGCAGCTGCCGGAGTTCGCCGAGCACTGCTTGCGCAAGGGCGTCAAGGCGGTGTGCGTGACGCTCGACGAAGAAGGGTGCCGGGTGTTCTGGCTCGACACCGCAGGGGTGATGCAACAGCAGACCGTTCCGCGTATTCCGGTACAGGAGGTCGTCGACACCACCGGATGCGGCGACTCCTTCGCTGCCGGAATGGGTTTCGGAATGCTGGAGTCGAACGGCGACGTGGTGGCCGCGGCTCAGTTCGGCAACGCGATGGGTGCCCAGCGGTGCGCGGGACGCCAGATCGACGTGTATCTGTCACTGGCGCAGACCAAGGAGCAAATCGAATCCGTGTACGGAAAGGTCGGGATCGGATAGTCATGGATGTTCAGTCGCCGGAGTCACTCGAACTCGCCGCGCCGGCTCAGCGCGGCGCGTGGACGGTCACCGAATCCGGTTGGGATCCCACGCGGGCCAACTACTTCGAGACCGTGTTCACGGTCGGCAACGGACGGCTGGGCACCCGCGGGTCGTTGGAGGAAGGTCACCTCGGCGATGTGTCGGGGACCTTCCTGGCCGGTGTGTACGACGCTCACGATTCGCCGGTCATCGACCTCGTCAACGCGCCGGATTGGCTCAACACGGTGGTGTACGCGGATTCGGAGCGACTCGACGTCGACACTCTCGACGTCGTCGAGCACGAGCGCGTATTGGATCTGAAAACCGGTGTGCTGCATCGTCGTACGGTGTTCGCACTCGGCGACGGCGCGCGCGTCGAGGTGGCCACCGCGCGATTCGCCAGCATGGCCGACCGCAATCAGTGTCGGTTGCGGGTGCGGGTCACCCCGCTCGACCGGGCCGTCGACCTGTCGATCACCACGCGGATCGACGCGCATCGGCGGAACATGGAGTCGCTGCCGATCTACCCGGAGGGCACCACGTTCGACTACGAACGCAAGTGGGACAAGTGGTCGTTGTCGCGGCATCTGCGGGAGAAGGGCCGCGGCTTCACCGGCGACGTCGGGTCGATCGTCACGCAGACCATCGACTCCGACGTCGAGATCGCCTATGCCATGCGGGTTTGCGCGGTCGGCGACCTGACCGGCCGGTCGCGCAAGCAACGCCACGAACGCGTCGAGGAGACCCTGGAGTTCCGCGCCGAGCCGGGGGTCGCCGTCGGCTTCGACAAGGTGGTCGGCATCGCAACCTCACGTGACGTCGGCGTCGAGCGGAGTCCCGCGCAAAGAGCCTCGGCCGCGACGGAATCGGCTGACTTCGATGCCGCGCTGGCGAAGTCCGAAGCGGTATGGGCGCAGCTGTGGGAGTCCTCGGAGTGCGAGATCGTCGGCGACGACCGTGCCGCGCTCGCACTGCGATTCTCGGTGTACCACTTGCTGATCGCGGCCAACCCCGACGATCCGACGGTGAACATCGGGGCCAAGTCGCTGTCGGGTGAGGGCTATCGCGGTCACGTGTTCTGGGACACCGAGATCATGATGCTGCCGTTCTTCCTGTTCACCCAGCCGCGCGCGGCGCGCGCACTGCTGGGCTATCGGCATCACACCCTGCGCGGCGCGCGGGAAGTGGCCGCCGACAGCGGTTTTCGTGGCGCGCGCTATCCGTGGGAGTCGGCCGACACCGGCCGCGAGGAGTGCCCGGTCACCACACCGGACGGAAAGAATCGGTTCTACACGCGCGACGAGGAGTTGCACGTCACCGCCGACGTCGCGTATGCGATCTGCCGCTACGCGGAAGTCACCGGCGACGTCGACTATCTGTACGGCGAGGGAGCCGAAATCCTGTTCGACACTTCGCAGTTCTGGGTGAGCCGCTGTGTCGACGACGGTGACCGAGCGGTGCTGCTGACGGTAATGGGACCCGACGAGTTCCACTCGCATATCGACAACAACGCGTTCACCAACCGCATGGTGCAGTGGCATCTCGAGCAGGCGGTGCGGGTCTATCGGGAGATGGCCGAACACCGTCCCGACGAGCTTGCGCGACTGCGCGACGCACTGTCGATCAGCGACTCCGACGTCGAGGTGTGGGCCGATCTGGCGGCGCGGATCGTCGCACCAGTCGATCCCGACGTCGGGCTCATCGAGCAATTCGACGGATACTTCGAGCGGCTCGAAGTCCCGATCACGGTCTGGGACGAGAACGACATGCCCCAATATCCCGCGGGCTATCACCACTTCAACTGCGAAGACACCACGCTGCTCAAGCAGCCCGACGCGGTGATGCTGATGTTCATGTTGCCCGACGACTATTCGATGGAGACCCGGCGCGCCAACTATGACTTCTACGAGGCGCGGACCCTGCACAAGTCGTCGTTGAGTCCGTCGATCCACGCCATCGTCGGGTTGCAGGTGGGCAACAGCTCCAAGGCCGAACAGTACTTCGCGCGTTCGGCTTTCGTCGACCTCGACGACAACCAGGGCAACACCGAAGAAGGCATGCACATCGCCTCTGCGGCCGGCACCTGGCAGGTCGTCGTCCACGGATTCGCGGGATTCCTCGCGGGCGTCGACGGACTGTCGTTCGCGCCGGCTCTGCCGGAATCGTGGGAGCGGGTGAAATTCTCCATCCACTGGCGTGGGCGAGTGGTGAAGGCCGACCTCGGCCACGACGTCAACCGCTTCACACTGGTGGGCGATGGTGAGCCCGAGGAAATTCACGTCCACGGCGCGGCGGTCGTGCTGACGCCGGGCGTCGAGGTGGAGGTGGAGGCCGTCGCGACCGTGTGAAATCGCAACCGCTACGCGCCGACGTCCTTGCCGAAGTCCACACTCGCCGGGGCGATCGCGGCTGCCGGCACGATCGGCTCGCGCGGGATGATGATCCACAGCAGCAGATAGAGCAGGAACTGCGGACCGGGTAGCAGAACCGAGGCTACGAAGGCGATGCGCACCAGATTCGCGTCCCAGCCGAAGTATTCGGCGATGCCTCCGCATACCCCGCCCAGCCAGCTCTCCGAGCGGGACCGGTACAGCTTGCGGGGCTCGGCCGGGGGAGTGGAGCCGGGGAGGTTGGAAAAGGCGTCGGCGGTCATATCGGGTTCTCCTGATCGTTGTCGGTTGCCGTTGACCACCACGGTAGGTTCGCCGACGTCGGGCCCGCATCGGTGAAACCCCCGACCTGCACCTGAACTCTGGCCGAATACACTGGTGAACATGACTGCGGCGACCACTGACTCACTGCTCGACTACGACGACGTCATCGCGTCCTACGACCCGGTGCTCGGCATGGAAGTGCACGTCGAACTGTGTACGACGACCAAGATGTTCTGCGGCTGCCCGACGACGTTCGGCGCCGAACCCAACACACAGGTGTGCCCGGTGTGCATCGGCCTGCCGGGGTCGCTGCCGGTGGTCAACGCCAAGGCCATCGAGTCGGCGATCCGCATCGGTCTCGCGCTGAACTGCTCGATCCGACCGTCGTCGCTGTTCGCGCGCAAGAACTACTTCTACCCCGACCAGCCGAAGAATTACCAGATCAGCCAATACGACGATCCCATTGCCTACGAGGGCCACCTCGACGTCGTGCTGCCCGACGGTACTCCCTGGCGCGTCGAGATCGAGCGCGCGCACATGGAAGAGGACACGGGTAAGTCGCTGCACATCGGCGGCACCGGACGCATTCACGGTGCCAGTCACTCGCTGCTCGACTACAACCGCGCCGGCGTCCCCCTCGTCGAGATCGTCACCAAGCCCATCGAAGGTGCCGGTGAGCGCGCCCCCGAGGTCGCCCGCGCCTATGTGACCGCGCTGCGCGATCTGCTCAAGGCGCTCGGCGTCTCCGACGTCCGGATGGACCAGGGGTCGCTGCGCTGCGACGCCAATGTGTCGCTGATGCCCAAGGGCGCAACGGAATTCGGTACCCGTACGGAGACCAAGAACGTCAACTCGCTCAAGAGCGTCGAGGTGGCGGTTCGGTACGAGATGCGACGCCAGGCCGCGGTGCTGCGCGACGGCGGTGAGGTGATCCAGGAGACCCGGCACTTCGCCGAAGCCGACGGCACCACCTCGGCGGGGCGTCGAAAAGAAACCGCCGAAGACTACCGCTACTTCCCGGAGCCGGATCTGCCTCCGGTGCAACCGGATTCGGCGTGGGTCGCCGAACTGGCAACCACGCTGCCGGAGTTGCCGTGGGTGCGCCGGGCGCGGATCCAGGCCGAGTGGGGAGTGTCCGACGAGGTGATGCGCGACCTGGTCAATGTCGGGGCGATCGACCTCATCATCGAAACCACCGAAGCCGGCGCACCCGCCGAGGCGTCGCGCAGCTGGTGGGTGTCTTTCCTTGCGCAGCAAGCGAATACGCGCGGGGTGGAGTTGGCCGAACTGGCCATCACGCCGGCGCAGGTGGCGAAGGTGATCGCTCTGGTCGACGACGGCAAGCTCACCAACAAGCTGGCCCAGCAGGTCGTCGCCGGCGTGCTCGACGGCGAGGGGGAACCCGAGCAGATCGTCGCCGACCGGGGACTCGAAGTGGTCCGCGACGACTCGGCACTGCAGAAGGCCGTCGACGAGGCGCTCGCCGCCAACCCCGACATCGCCGACAAGATCCGCTCCGGCAAGGTCGCCGCGGCGGGCAAGATCGTCGGTGACGTGATGAAAGCGACTCGCGGACAAGCTGATCCGGCTCGGGTTAAGGAATTGGTGCTCGCCAGCGTCGGCGTCGAATAGCGTTCGGATACCCGCCCGCCGGGACACAGACAATCGGCGCCCTCCGCACGGAGGGCGCCGATTGTCTGTATCAGCGTTTGTCTTCCTGAGGCGTCGGAGCCAGGAACCGCACGACGCGATCGTCGGTGCTGACGGGCTTGCCCGACTCCCGGTTCACGGTTGCGAACTGGAGCATGCCGTTGGCCAGTCCGGTGATTCGGCCGAGCGCGCCGTACTGGTCTTTGAGCACGACGGTCGGCTTCTGTACGGTCGGCTTCGACTGCGTGGGCTCATTGAGGGCTTCGATGTGCTTGGTGCGCGTCGTCGTGACGTAGATGGCGTTGTTGGTCGCGGCACAGCCGGCGATCTGCGGCTTGTCGGGCCAGGTCCACAGCGGCTTGAGACCGGCCTTGCTGACCACCGACAGGCGATCCTCGGTGGCGGTCTGGTCGGCGAGGTAGAGATTCGACGTCGACAGGCTTGGGCACAACGACACGTTCGAGCCGAGTCCCGAAGCGAGAATCTTCGGTGCGACGTTGCCGCCGGACGTGAGCGAGGTGATCGACAGTAACTTGCCCGCCAACGAGGCCGGATTGTCGGCGGCCGCCGGATCGCCCGCATTGCCGGTCGCGACGATCAGTTCGGTCGGGGAGTTGAAGAACATCGCCCCCATGTTGCCGGTCGGCCCCTTGGGGATGCCCACCAGAATGGGCTTGGCGACGTCGCCGGGCGCGATCCGCACCACCCGGTTGTCGGACGGAGTGGTGATCAGGGCGTAGATCAGCTGATCCTGGCTATAGGTCGGGGACTTCGCGAAGGCGATGAGGCCGCCGTCGCCGGAGCCGTCGACGGAGAAGCTCGCCACTACTTTGTGCTCGCTGTAGCGCTTGGCGGTGATGATCTTGCCGGTCGTCCGCTCGGCGACGACGGTCACCGCGCCATCGGCGTCGCCGGGTACCAGATCACCGGTCGACGCGAGGCAGGTCGTGATGACATTGGGGTCCGGGTCGACGCAGGGCCCGGGGGGCGGCGGCGATTCGGTCTCCGTCGACGGCGGTGTGGTGGACGTGCGGACCGGTACCATCGGCGGCTCGGAGCTGAACTGGCCAGCCTGCGCCTGCCGGTCCTGAACGGAGAAGTCGGTGCAGGCGGTCGCCGCGAGCAATGCGGCCACCAACACCGTGAGCAGCGCGAAACGATACCCGCGCGAACGACCGCTTTCCATGCACACCACAGTAGGGGATCGGTCACCGCGCCCGCGTTTTCGCTGCCGGCCGGGCCGGCACGGTTGCTCTGCGCGGTCGACGAATACGCCCACGCTGGCGTGATTCCTCAGCTGTCGGTGCCGCGACGCGCGGCCCGGCGTCGAGGCCAGGAGCGTCGCATGGGACTAGAGTGGCTCAAGTGAGCAAACGTAACGATTCGTCGGGCCCGGACGCCGACACGGCGACGTCCCCGTACGACGACCCGACGTCGGCGTTCACCGTTCCCGCAGGCCTGCGGCGCGTCGAAGACCTCGACGACATCGACCCCACCGAACTAGCCACGACACCGCTGGTCGTGCCCAGTCGAAGCAAGCTCGACCGGCGGCCCGCCGGCGCGCAGCGATCCGAACAAGCCGACAGCCTCGATGCCGCCGACGACGATGCGATCTCCCGCGACACGTCCCCGCGGGTGGTCAAGCGAGTGCAACCGCGCACCCCGACGCCGATCACCGAACTCGGCGGCGAACCCCCGCTGCCGCTGACGAAACCGCTCGACGACGACGAACCGTACGGCGACCAACCCTATGACGACTCGCCGACCGAAGCCGTCGACTTCGGCGATGTCGGGGCGACGACCGAAGCATTCGACGTCGAGCCGGCGTCGAAGGGCGAAGCCAGGGCCACCCGCGTCGATCCGGTGCCCGACGTCGAGGCCCGGCGCGGAACCCTCGACGCAGGTCTGCTGCTGCTGCGCGTCGCCGTCGGACTGATAGCGCTGGCGCATGGGGCGCAGAAACTGCTGGGCTGGTGGGGCGGTCCGGGACTGAGCGGGTTCGAAGCATTCCTGCTCAACGCGGACAAACCGGCCATCGGCTTCGCGCCGCAGGCCGCGCACTACCTGTCGATCGTCGGGCCGATCATCGAAACGGGTGCCGGCGCGCTGCTGGTACTCGGTCTACTGACGCCGCTGGCGGCATCGGGACTGCTCGGCACGATGATCATCGCGGCAACCTACCGCGTCACCCTGCACGGCAGCTTCTCCTTCTTCGCCGCCGCGGACGGCGTCGAATACGAACTGCTGCTGGTCGTCTGTGCGGCCGCGCTGGTGCTGACCGGGCCGGGTCGAATCGCGCTCGACGCCCGCTGGGGTTGGTCGCGGCGACCGATGTGGGGCTCGCTGGCCTTCCTCGTCATCGGCATCGCGGGAGCGATCACCACGTGGATCGTGTTCAACGGGGTCAACCCGCTGCGCTAACTCGCCCCGGCCGGCCCTACCCGCTGGTTGAGCCGGGCGGAGCGTCCTACCCGCTGGTTGAGCCGTGTCGAAGCGCGCCCCGCCCGCTGGTTGAGCCGGACCGGAGCGTTAGCGAAGGCCCGTGTCGAAACCTCGCAAGTCAACGAAGCCAGCGCATCCAAACAGACCGTGGAACAGCGGAGGATTGACTCACCGTGGTTCGACACGGGCGCGTCTCGCTGCGCTCGGCGGGCCCGGCTCAACCAGCGATTGCTCGGCGGGCCCACCAGCGGATGGGTCGGCGGGCCCGGCCACCGCTCGCCTCTAGTCGACGCGGCGCACGGCACCCTTGTCGGCCGATGTCGCCAACTTCGCGTAGGCGCGCAACGCGGTGGTGACCTTGCGGTCGCGATTCGCCGGCTGCCACGGCCGCTCGGAGGCTTCCATCTTGGCCCGACGTTCGGCCAGCACGTCGTCGTCGACGAGCATCTTCAGCGTGCGGGTCTTGACATCGATGAGGATCTGGTCGCCGTTCTCGACCAGGCCGATGTCGCCGCCCGAGGCCGCCTCGGGGGAAGCATGGCCGATGACCAGGCCCGACGACCCGCCGGAGAACCGTCCGTCGGTGACCAGCCCGCATTTCTTACCCATGCCGGTGCCCTTCATGAAGGCGGTAGGGTGCAGCATCTCCTGCATGCCGGGACCGCCCGCCGGTCCCTCGTAGCGGATCACCAGCACCTCGCCGGCCTGCAATTCCTTCGACAGAATGGCGTGGACGGCGTCCTCCTGGCTTTCGACCACCCGAGCCGGACCCTGGAAGTGCCACAGCGCTTCGTCGACGCCCGCGGTCTTCAAGATGGCGCCGTTCTCGGCGAGGTTGCCGTGCAGCACGCACAGACCGCCCTCGACGGTGTAGGCGTGCTCCTTGTCGCGAATGCACCCGTCGGCGGCGTCGGTGTCCAGCGACTCCCACTGGTTCGACGTCGAGAACGGTTCGGTGGTGCGGACTCCGCCGGGCGCCGCGTGGAAGAGCTTCACGGCCTCGTCGGTGGCGCTGCCGCCCCGAATGTCCCAGTCGGCGAGGTATTCGTCGAGCGATGGCGCATGGACGGGGTGCACATTCCGGTTGAGCAGCCCCCCGCGGTTGAGTTCACCGAGGATCGCGGGGATGCCGCCCGCCCGGTGGACGTGCTCCATGTAGTACTTCGGCGAGTTCGGCGCGACCTTCGCCAGGCACGGAACGTTGCGGGAGATGCGGTCGATGTCCTTCAGATCGAAGTCCACCTCGCCCTCCTGAGCGGCGGCCAGGATGTGCAGGACGGTATTCGTGGAGCCGCCCATCGCGACGTCGAGCGCCATCGCGTTCTCGAACGCCTCACGCGTCGCGACGCTGCGCGGCAACACGGACTCGTCGTCGTTCTGGTAGTACCGCTTGGCGATGTCGACGATGAGGTCGCCCGCCTTGGTGAACAGATCGCGGCGGGCGACCTGCGTCGCCAGGGTGGAACCGTTGCCGGGCAGCGACAGACCGAGCGCTTCGGTCAGGCAGTTCATCGAGTTGGCGGTGAACATGCCCGAGCACGATCCACAGGTCGGACACGCCGAGCGCTCGACCTCGAGCAGTTCCTGGTCGTTGACATTGCCGTCGGCCGACGCGGAGATCGCGTCGATCAGGTCGGTGCCCGGACGGACCACGCCGTCGATGACGACCGACTTGCCCGCCTCCATCGGACCGCCGGAGACGAAGACCGTGGGGATGTTCAGTCGCATCGCGGCGTTGAGCATGCCGGGAGTGATCTTGTCGCAGTTGGAGATGCACACCAGCGCGTCGGCGGTGTGGGCGTTGACCATGTACTCGACGGAGTCGGCGATGATCTCGCGGCTGGGCAGCGAGTAGAGCATGCCGCCGTGGCCCATCGCGATGCCGTCGTCGACGGCGATGGTGTGGAATTCACGGGCCACGCCACCGGCGGCACGCACGGCCTCGGCGACGATGTCGCCGACGTTCTTGAGGTGTACGTGACCCGGGACGAACTGGGTGTAGGAGTTCGCGATCGCGACGATCGGCTTGCCGAAATCGTCGTCGGTCATGCCGGTGGCGCGCCACAATGCGCGGGCTCCGGCCGCTTCACGTCCAACGGTCGTGGTCCGTGACCTCAAGGTAGGCATGGGAATTCCTCTATTGATGTTGTGCCCGCGAGCTGTGCGGGTATACCGGGTCTCGCCCGGGTGAACAGTGTCAACGCGACGACGGTCAGCGATAATTCCGTCGTGTGCCGGCCGCTGCAAGGGTCACCCGCGCGGGGTGACTGTCACGTTACTCCGCTGATCAGGCCAGATCGTCCACGCCGTCGAATGGATCGGGAATCCGGCCGCGGCTGGCCAGCGACAGCAGGGGCAGATCGCCGAACCCGACGGCGGGCAGGCGCACGAACGACTTGTCGGTGCGGACCGCACGCGCCGGGCCCCACTTGGGGAATTGCAGTCCGTCGAGCTGCGACCACGCGATGTCGGTGGTGCGCAGCGTCGACACGACGCGCAGTCCGTCGTCGGTGACGACGGTGCGCAGCCGATAGATCCAGTAGGCGAGCGCCACCGGGATCAGCAGTACCCACCCCAGGGCGACGAGGTTGATGCCCGCGATGACGATCGCGACCAGTGCGGTCAGCAGTACCGCGAGGTAGGCGACGCCGGAGATGCGGATCGTCACGGGTAGTTCGACGGTTTCGCTGGTTTCGGTGTCTGACACAGGCCTATTGTGGCACTGTTGGAAACGATCCCAATATCTGGGATTCGCGTGTCATCAGTTTGACTCGGCAACGTCGATCGACCTAACGTGAATCCCGTGATGAATGAAGGACTCCTCGTAGTAATCGGTCGGCGCGTCGCCTGACCGGTCACTTCGTAGACCTCCACCATCGACGCGCCACCCTCGCACAGCATCGCTGTCGGGGGTTTTTTCTTGTCCAGCAATCGAGATGGGACGCCACCGTGAGCGCACCAACTGTCGGAAACGGCAACGCGACACAGACACCTGCAGCCCCGGCTGCACCTACCGCCACCGTTCGCGCGGTGGGCACGATCGGACAGCACACCGTAGCGCCGGAGCGCGTCTCCGGTGCGCAGTCGGTCGTGCGTTCGCTCGAGGAGCTCGGCGTCGACGTCGTATTCGGCATTCCCGGTGGTGCGGTGCTCCCGGTCTACGATCCGCTGCTCGACTCGCAGCGGGTGCGCCACGTGCTGGTCCGCCACGAGCAGGGCGCCGGCCACGCGGCCACCGGATACGCGCAGGTCGCGGGTCGGGCCGGGGTGTGCATGGCGACGTCGGGTCCGGGTGCCACCAACCTGGTGACGCCGCTCGCGGACGCCCAGATGGACTCGGTGCCGGTGGTCGCGATCACCGGACAGGTCGGGCGCAGCCTGATAGGCACCGACGCCTTCCAGGAAGCCGACATCTCCGGTATCACCATGCCGGTGACCAAGCACAACTTCCTGGTCGCCAACGCGATCGACATCCCGCGGGTGATCGCCGAAGCCTTCTACATCGCCGAGAGCGGCCGCCCGGGCGCGGTGCTCGTCGACATCCCCAAGGACGTGCTGCAGGCCCAGACCACGTTCTCCTGGCCGCCGCAGCTCGACCTGCCCGGCTACCGTCCGGTCACCAAGCCGCACGGCAAGCAGGTGCGCGAGGCGGTTCGGCTGATCAACGCCGCCAAGGCGCCGGTGCTCTACGTCGGCGGCGGCGTGATCAAGGCGGAGGCGTCGGCCGAGCTGCTGGAGCTGGCCGAACTCACCGGCATCCCGGTGGTGACCACGCTGATGGCGCGCGGCGCATTCCCTGACAGCCACGACCTGCACATGGGCATGCCCGGTATGCATGGAGCCGTGGGAGCCGTTGCGGCGCTTCAGCGTTCGGATCTGCTGATCACCCTCGGCGCCCGCTTCGACGACCGCGTCACCGGGCAGCTGTCGTCGTTCGCGCCGAACGCGAAGGTGATCCACGCCGACATCGACCCCGCCGAAATCGGCAAGAACCGCGAGGTCGACGTGCCGATCGTCGGCGACTGCAAGGCCGTCATCACCGATCTGGTCGAATCGCTGCGCAGCGACCGGGCGACCGGCAGCACCGGGCAGGACCTCACCGAGTGGTGGACCTACCTCGACGACATCCGCAAGACCTACCCGCTGAGCTACGACGCTCAGTCCGACGGTTCGCTCTCGCCGGAGTTCGTCATCTCCGAACTCGGCAAGGCCGCCGGACCCGACGCCGTGTACTGCGCGGGTGTGGGACAGCATCAGATGTGGGCCGCGCAGTTCATCTCCTATGAGAAGCCGCGCACCTGGCTCAACTCGGGTGGCCTGGGCACGATGGGCTATTCGGTGCCCGCGGCGATGGGCGCGAAGATGGCGGCACCCGACACCGAGGTGTGGGCCATCGACGGCGACGGCTGTTTCCAGATGACCAATCAGGAACTGGCCACCTGCGCCATCGAGGGCATCCCGATCAAGGTCGCGCTGATCAACAACGGCAACCTGGGCATGGTCCGGCAGTGGCAGACGCTGTTCTACGAGGAGCGCTACTCCAACACCGACCTCGCGACGCATTCGCGGATGATCCCCGACTTCGTCAAGCTGTCCGAGGCACTCGGGTGTGCCTCGTTCCGCGTCGACCGCGCCGAGGACGTCGCCTCCACGATCGCCGCGGCCCGCGAGATCAACGACCGTCCGGTCGTGATCGACTTCATCGTCGGCGCCGACGCCCAGGTGTGGCCGATGGTCGCCGCGGGCACCGGTAACGACGAGATCATGGCGGCCCGCGACATCCGTCCGCTGTTCGACGAAGAGGACGCCGCCGACGAGCCGGCGACCATCCACCAGACGATGGGCCAGACGACCAACGCTGCGATCAAGGAGAACGACCAGTGACCACACATACCCTGTCCGTGCTGGTCGAGGACCGTCCGGGCGTGCTCGCCCGGGTGTCCAGCCTGTTCTCGCGGCGCGGCTTCAACATCAGTTCGCTCGCGGTGGGCCCGACCGAACTCAAGGGACTCTCGCGGATGACGATCATGGTCACCGTCGACGACTTCCCGCTCGAGCAGGTGACCAAGCAGCTCAACAAACTGATCAACGTGATCAAGATCGTCGAGCAGGATCCGACCAACTCGGTTTCGCGCGAATTGATGATGATCAAGGTGCGTGCGGATGCGTCGGTGCGCAGCGAAGTCATCGAGGTCGTTAATCTGTTCCGTGCAAAGGTCATCGACGTCAGCACCGAGTCGTTGACGATCGAGGCCACCGGTACCACTGAGAAGCTTGAGGCACTGCTCAAGATGCTCGATCCCTACGGCATCCGGGAGATCGCGCAATCGGGCGCGGTCACGCTGGGCCGCGGCCCGCGCAGCATTTCCTCGAACCGCTAGCCGGTTCGCGGTGCCGGGAGCGATGGCGAGCGGCCCGAAGCAACAACCAACAACACCTAGAAAATAATGTGAAGGGACAATAACTGTGGCAGTCGAGATGTTCTACGACGACGATGCCGACCTGTCGATCATCCAGGGCCGTAAGGTCGCTGTGATCGGCTACGGCAGCCAGGGCCATGCGCACTCGCTGTCGCTGCGTGATTCCGGCGTCGACGTCGCGATCGGCCTGCGCGAGGGCAGCGCGTCGCGCGAAAAGGCGGAGGAGCAGGGCCTCAAGGTGCTGACCGCAGCCGAGGCAGCCGCTTGGGCCGACGTCATCATGGTGCTCGCACCCGACACCAGCCAGGCCAAGATCTTCACCGAAGACATCGAGCCGAATCTGAAGGACGGCGACGCGCTGTTCTTCGGGCACGGACTCAACATCCACTTCGACCTGATCAAGGCGCCGGAGAACGTCACCGTCGCCATGGTCGCCCCGAAGGGACCCGGTCACCTGGTCCGTCGCCAGTTCGTCGACGGCAAGGGTGTGCCCTGTCTGATCGCGGTGGACCAGGATCCCAAGGGCGAGGGCCAGGCTCTCGCGCTGAGCTACGCCAGCGCCATCGGCGGTGGGCGTGCCGGCGTCATCAAGACCACCTTCAAGGAAGAGACCGAGACCGACCTCTTCGGTGAGCAGGCCGTGCTCTGCGGCGGCACCGAGGAACTCGTCAAGACCGGCTTCGAGGTCATGGTCGAGGCCGGCTACGCGCCCGAGATGGCCTACTTCGAGGTGCTGCACGAGCTCAAGCTCATCGTCGACCTGATGTACGAGGGCGGCATCGCCCGCATGAACTACTCGGTCAGCGACACCGCGGAGTTCGGCGGCTACCTGTCGGGCCCGCGTGTCATCGACGCCGACACCAAGGAGCGCATGAAGGCGATCCTGGCCGACATCCAGGACGGCACCTTCGTCAAGCGCCTCGTCGCCAACGTCGAGGGCGGCAACAAGGAACTCGAGGGGCTGCGCAAGGCGAATGCCGAGCACCCGATCGAGGTCACCGGCAAGAAGCTGCGCGACCTGATGAGCTGGGTCGATCGGCCGATCACCGAAACTGCCTGAGTTTCAACAGTTTTCACACATCGGCGCCGCTGGGAGATGTCCCGGCGGCGCCGTTGTCGTCGGTCCCGGCGGCCGGGGTCAGTCGCCGACGACCAGCGTCGCTCCCGACGCCAGCAACGTCGACGCCGACAATCCGAACATCGCGTGGAACGTGTCGCTGAAATGTGACGGACTCGCGAACCCGGCGTCGACGGCGGCGGTCGTCAGATCCCCGCCTTTCGCGATGCTCTCGCCGACCCGGCACATCCGTGTCCACAGACGATAGCGCCGGAAGCTGGTGCCGGTGTGTGCGGCGAACAGCTGAAGGAAGCGTGACGTCGACAGATGCACCTGCGCCGCCAGATCTGCGGCGGAGTAGTCGTGACCGGGGTGTGCTCGCAATGACGCGGTGGCTTGCGCGATGCGCTCGTCTGCGATCGAGTCCGCTCCCGCGGCGACGTCGAGTACCGTGACCGGATCGATCGGGGACGCGCGCAATGTTCGCAGAATTTCTTTCTCGCGCACGTGGTGGAGCGCCAGCGGCCCCTCGATCTGTGACATCGCGTCCCGGCAGCGCTGCACGCGCCGCGACCCGGCGTCGAAGTAGCAGAACGCGACCGTCGACGCGGTGCTGACCCGGTGGATCGTTCGGGGTGGGATCAACACCGTCCGACCGACGCAGGTGTGGCCCGCCGCGCGGACCTCGACGTCGGCGCCGACTCCCGTCACCATAACGCTGACCGCCGTCGAATGTGGTTGCAGCGCAAGGGAGGGGCCGACGTACAAGGCATGACCCGCCCACAGCCACACGACAGCGGCAGGATCGTCGGTTTCCGGAAGCGGGGCGACCGTCACATCGGCGATGATTCCACGAAACCGGGCTCGAGTGGGCCGGACATCTCGCAGGAGCCGCCGTGAACATGACCTTGACAGTGCTGTTGGTGATCGTCGGGCTGATCAATGCGGTACCGGGACTCGCCGCGGTGGTCCCCGGCGCGATCGGACGGGCGTACGGGGTCGACGCCGGTGACCGCGACGTCGCGACGTTGTTGCGTCACCGAGCGGTACTGCTGTTCCTCGTCGGCGCCGCACTGACCGCGGGCGCGTTCATCGAGCCGTTGCGCGACGCCGCGATGATCGGGGGAGCGGTATCGATGATCAGTTACGCCGCATTGGTCTTCGGCGGAGCGGCGAACCGGCGACTTCGAGTGGTGGCCGTCGTCGACGTCGGCGCGCTGGGACTGCTCGCCGTCGCAGTGTGCCTGCGACTGGCCGCATGAACCGACCGAAAGCACCGCGCCCCGGACGAGTCGTCCGGGGCGCGATGAAAAACGTTGTGCGGCAGGAATGCCCTAGATCGGGGTGTATCCGCCGTAGGCCGGCAGCGAGCGCACCCGAGCGAGGATCGGCTCGATGTTGGTGCCGGTCTCGGGTCCGATGCACGAGGTGAAGTAGTAGGCGTTCACCATTCCGATGAGGCGGTCGCCGACGACCACCGGGCTACCGGAATCGCCCTCCACCACGCAGATCTGGCTGTAGTGAGCGGTGTCCTCGGAGAACCAGACGATGCCACAGGTGTTGCCGGTGGTACGGCCTTCTTTGCAGGCGATGGTCGGGAACGACGCTGCCCGCGGGTCGATCGCACGGATCGTGACCCCGTGCACCGTGCGCAGCGGCACGACCTTGGCGGGGTCGAAGGCGATGATCGCCATGTCGAGATCGCTGGCCGAGTAGGTCACCGTGCCGATCTGACCACGGTTCTGGTAGGTCTCGGAGTACACCCGCTGGCCGGGGGTACCGCAGTGGCCGGCGGTGATGCCGATGAGCTTGCCGGTCTTGGAGTGGCCGATCGTGGTCAGGGTGCACGCCGCGGCGCTGTTGCCGCCCTTGAGGACCAAAATGCCTGAGCCACCGCCGATAAATGCCTTCGCGGGTGCCGCGACCGCTCCGCCGGCACCCCAGCCGGCCAGCACGGTCGCCGCCATGATGGCGAACAGCGCAGACAGCTTCCTAATCATTCAGTCTCCAAGTCATCGAGGTACCGGGCAACACAAACACCGTCACCGTACCGGCCTAGTCTGAGAGATCGATGCTGCGGAATCCAGTCGGCCCCCAGCCGCAACCAATCTGTGATGTCAGTAATGCTCGTCACAACGTACCCGCTGAAATGTCTTGTGCCTAATCGGACGCCTCATCACGTGCGCATATCAGCAGGTGACCGGCTGCAGGCGCCGCGTCCGCGCCATCTAGACTGATCGCGGCAGCAGACTGCGCGTCGCTCGGGTGCGCCGTCGGGTCGCTGCCGAAGACTTAGTCGACACCGAATGCGGGAGTTTAATCGTGACCTCAGCTGGACGTCCAGTTGTTCTGATCGCCGACAAATTGGCACCTTCGACCGTGGACGCCCTGGGCGACGACGTCGAGGTGCGGTGGGTGGACGGTCCCGACCGTCCCAAACTGCTTGAAGCCGTCGCCGACGCGGACGCGATCCTCGTACGCTCGGCCACCACCGTCGATGCCGAGGTCCTGGCGGCCGGACCGAAGCTGAAGATCATCGCGAGGGCCGGCGTCGGCCTCGACAACGTCGACGTCCCCGCCGCCACCGAGCGCGGCGTGATGGTGGTCAACGCTCCGACGTCGAACATCCACACCGCTGCCGAACACGCCGTCGCACTGCTGATGGCGGCCTCGCGCCAGATCCCGGCCGCCGACGCCACCCTGCGTGAGCACACCTGGAAGCGGTCGTCGTTCAACGGTGTCGAGATCTTCGACAAGACCGTCGGCGTCGTCGGACTGGGCCGCATCGGTCAGCTGGTGGCCGCACGGATGGCCGCGTTCGAGACCAAGATCATCGCCTACGATCCCTATGTCTCGGCCGCGCGCGCCGCGCAGTTGGGCATCGAGCTCGTCACGCTCGACGAACTGCTCGAGCGCGCCGACTTCATCACCGTGCACCTGCCCAAGACTCCGGAGACCCTCGGGCTGATCGGCGCGGATCAGCTGGCGCGCACCAAGAAAGGCGTCGTCATCGTCAACGCCGCGCGCGGTGGACTCGTCGACGAGCAGGCACTCGCCGACGCCATCACCTCCGGTCAGGTCCGGGGTGCGGGTCTCGACGTGTTCTCCACCGAACCGTGCACCGACTCGCCGCTGTTCGACCTCCCGCAGGTCGTCGTGACGCCGCACCTCGGAGCGTCGACCAGCGAAGCGCAGGACCGCGCCGGCACCGACGTCGCCAAGAGCGTGCGCCTGGCGCTGGCCGGCCACTTCGTCCCCGACGCCGTGAACATCACCGGTGGCGCCGTCGACGACGAGGTAGCACCGTGGTTGGAGGTCGCGCGCAAGCTCGGCGTGCTCATCGGCGTGATCAGCCCGGAGGTCCCGGCGTCGATCGTCGTCGACGTCCGCGGCGAGCTGGCGTCGAGCAACGTCGAGGTGCTGGGCCTGTCCGCGCTGCGCGGTCTGTTCTCGGCCGTGCTGGACGACCCGATCACCTTCGTCAACGCTCCCGCGGTGGCGCAGGAGCGGGGCGTGACCAGCGAGGTCACCACCGCCACCGAGAGCCCCAACCACCGCAGCGTCGTGGACGTCAAGGCAGTCCTGGCCGACGGCACCGTGCACAACGTGGCCGGCACCGTCAGCGGCCCCCGGCAGGTGGAGAAGATCGTCAACATCAACGGCCGTAACTTCGACCTGCGCGCCGAGGGCAACAACCTCATCGTCAGCTACGCCGATCAGCCGGGCTCGCTGGGCAAGATCGGTACGGCGCTCGGCAACGCCGGGGTCGACATCCTGGCCGCCGGTCTGTCGCAGGACGCCGAGGGTGACGGCGCCACCGTGCTGCTGCGTGTCGACGACGTCGTGGCCGACGACGTGGTCGCCGCGGTCGGCGAGGCCGTCTCCGCAACTCTGATCGCACAGGTGGATCTGTCATGACAACATCGCTGAAGCTCGCCGTCATCGCCGGAGACGGCATCGGACCGGAGGTCGTCGACGAGGCACTCGCGGTGCTGCGGGCGGTGGTGCCCGACGTCGAGACCACCGACTACGACCTCGGCGCCCGCCGCTACCTGCGCAACGGTGAGCTGCTGACCGACGCCGACCTCGAATCGCTGCGTGAGCACGACGCGATCCTGCTGGGCGCCATCGGCGACCCGCGGACCGTGCCGTCGGGCGTCCTCGAACGTGGCTTGCTGCTCAAGATGCGCTTCGCGCTCGACCACCACGTCAACCTGCGCCCGTCCAAGCGCTACGACGGCGTGACGTCGCCGCTCGCCGGAAATCCGGAGATCGACTTCGTCGTGGTCCGCGAGGGAACCGAGGGGCCCTACACCGGCAACGGCGGCGCTCTGCGTATCGGCACACCGCACGAGGTGGCCACCGAGGTAAGCGTCAACACCCGCTACGGGGTAGAACGTGTGGTGCGCAACGCTTTCCAGCGCGCATCGGCTCGCCGTAAGAAGCTCACGCTGGTCCACAAGACCAACGTGCTGACGTTCGCCGGGTCGTTGTGGCAGCGCACCGTCGACGAGGTCGCGCCCGAATTCCCTGACGTGACAACCGATTACTGCCACGTCGATGCCGCGACCATCTACCTGGTCACCGATCCGGGCCGCTTCGACGTGATCGTCACCGACAACCTGTTCGGCGACATCATCACCGACATCGCCGCGGCTATCGGCGGCGGCATCGGTCTGGCGGCGTCGGGTAACATCGACGCGACCGGCACCAATCCGTCGATGTTCGAGCCGGTCCACGGCTCTGCTCCCGACATCGCCGGCCAGAACAAGGCCGACCCGACCGCGACGATCCTGTCGACCGCGATGTTGTTGCGCCACTTGGGCAAAACGGTCGAGGCCGGTCGCGTCGAGGCCGCAGTCGTGGCCGATCTCGCCGAGCGTGGCGACGCCGCCCGCTCGACCACCGAGGTGGGCGAGAGCATCCGAGCACGCCTGTAATAGGGGCGCAAACCCTGCACTATCTATCGTTCCCAGCACCTCTCAGGTGCTGGGAACGATGTATTTTGCAGGGTTTGCGGGCAGGTGGATCTAAACGGGGCCGTGCTGCGTCTAAGAGACATGCATCCATTTCCGATCGACGGCGACGGTTACATCCGCGCCGATACCGCACTGTCACTCGGTTTCAGTCCCCAGCAACTTCAACGGGCAGCAGCTAAGGGAGACCTCGACTGGATCGCGTCCGGTGTATACGCTGTCCCCGCCGAGCGGACTCCCGAGGCACAGCATCGATTCGAGGTGATGGCGGCGACCACCTCTCCTGCTGTCGCGGTCAGTCACGCGTCGGCGGGTGTCGTGCACGGACTATCGATGCTCGATGCCGATCTCAGTCGGCTTCATCTCACCTCGGCGACCTCCGACGTCGGATACAAACGCACGCGCCGACACGTGCATCCGGGCCCCTTGACGCCGGACGACATCGTGCAGGTCGACGGTCTGTGGGTGACCAGTCGCGAACGCACCGCGTTCGACGTCGCGCGCACGTCGACGTCGGGATTCCCGGCGGCGCTGGCCGCATTCGACTCGGCATTGCGCACCGGGGGCGACCGAACCGTGATGCAAGCGTATGGCGCGCAACCGCGCACCGGCGTCGGCGTCGCCCGGCGGGCGTTGACCTTTGCCGATCCGTTGTCGGAGAACGCAGGCGAATCGTGGGGGCGTGCGCAGATGATCGAAGGCGGCCTCGTCGTTCCCCGGTTGCAGCATGAGGTGTTCGACGACGCTGGGACGTTCATCGCCCGCACCGACTACGACTGGGTCGATGAGAACGGAGCGATCGCGATGGTAGGCGAGTTCGACGGCCTCGGCAAGTACCTCAAGTATCTGCAGCCTGGGGAGGATGCGCAGGACGTGATCCGGCGCGAAAAGAGGCGAGAAGGCAGACTGCAGGACCTCGGGATCATCGTGGTGCGCTGGACGTGGGCGGATTTGAAAGCTGGTCGGGTGGTCTCTCGGATCGTCGCGCAGATGCGGGCGATCGGGCTTCCCACCCCGCCGCCGTCTCGGCCCAATCCGGCGCTCGCCCGGCGTCGTCGGTCCGCGTGATCTTTACAAACCCTGCACTATCTGCCTTCCCCACCACCCACTGATGGCTGAAAATGGTGGATAGTGCAGGGTTTGCGGCCACATACCTACCGCGGATCCCTCGGCACCAACGGCAACGCGATCAGCGGCGCGATCGCGGTGACGGCAAACGCGATCGGGTAGCCGACGCCGTCGATGGTCGTCGCGATCAGCGGCACCGCGGCCGAGCCCGCCAGATACTGTGCGGTGTTCTGGAAAGCCAGTGCACGCCCGCTCCACGACGGCCCCGCGAATTCGGCGACCGAGGTGAATGCGAGACCGTTGTCCGCGACGGTGATGATCGACGCGGCGACCATGATCGCGATGGCCACGGGGGAGTTGAAGGCGTCGGTCACGGCCAGCAGGATCGTCGCGGTCGCTGCCGCCGCGGCGATGATGCGGATCGGCCGCATCCGCGAACCCCACTGATCAGACCACCGTCCCGCGGCGATACGGCCAAGCGCCCCAACGATTTGCGTCACCGTCACCAGCACGCCCGCCGTCGCCGGGGCCCAACCGCGATCCACCATCAGCCACACCGGCACGAACGTCCACAACGCCATCTGCGGTATCACCAGCAGCACGCTGACGCCGTGCACCCGCCACAGAAAGTCGCTGTGCCGGTACGGGTTGGGCGCCGCAGCGGCCGAGGCGCCCGCGGGATGCGGAGGGTCGATGATCACCAGCGCGGTCACCGCCAGCGCGATCGTCGCCAGGATCGGGAACACCGCGGTGCCCGCGGCCAGCCCGACGTGCTGTGCGAGCACCGGAACCGTCATCGCGCTGACCCCGACGCCCAGCGGCTGCGCCATCTGCCGGATGCCCATCGCGGTGCCGCGCTGCGCAGCCGGAAACCAGCCGACGACGATCCGCCCGCCCGCGCCGTTCGTCGACGCCGCGCTCGCGCCGGCGAGCAGCAGAGTCGCGCCCAACAGCCACGTGGGCGCTGAGAACGCGGCCGCGACAACGGTTCCCGTCGTCGCGGCGACGGTCCCGCCCAGGGACAGCAGCAGGATGCTGCGCTCTCCGTAGCGATCCAGCGCCGCGCCCCACGGGATCGTCGTGATCATCAACCCGATCGAGGCCATCATCGCCAACAGTGACGCACTCGGCAGACCGATGCCCGTCGAGCGCTGCAGTTCGGGAATCAGGAAGGCGCCGCCATTGACGACGCACGCGGTCGACAGCGCGGCGAGCGTCGACGCCCCCAGGATGCTCCAACGTCGTGCTGTTCCGATCTCGCGGGGAACTGTAGCGATGGTCACGTTCACCTCCCGGATGGGGCCGCATGCGCGGCAGTCTCAAATATTGGGATGACAATTCCAAATGTTAGAACACGAGCCGACCCCGTGTCCATGCGCGTCCCGGCATCTGGGATAGGCTCTAGCCATGCGTTTAGGTCGAGTAGCGAGCCCCGACGGTGTCGCCTTCGTCGCCGTCGAGGGCGAACAAGGTGCAGAAACCGTTCGGGAAATCGCCGAGCATCCCTTTGGAAATCCGACGTTCACCGGCCGTAGCTGGCCCCTCGCCGACGTGCGCGTGCTCGCGCCGATCCTGGCGAGCAAGGTGATCTGCATCGGCAAGAACTATGCGGCGCACATCGAGGAGATGGGTGGGGTGGCCCCCGACGGAACGACGATCAAGGTGGCCGATCCCGTCATCTTCATCAAGCCCAACACGTCGATCATCGGGCCCGAGGTGCCCATCGTTCGCCCGCCGTCGTCGGAGCGAGTCGACTACGAAGGCGAACTCGCCGTCGTCATCGGCCGCCCCTGCAAGGACGTCAAAGCGGCTCAGGCGAAGGACGTGATCCTGGGCTACACCGTCGCCAACGACGTTACCGCGCGCGATCAACAGGCCGCCGACGGCCAGTGGACCCGCGCGAAGGGGTACGACACGTTCTGCCCGCTCGGACCGTGGATCACCACCGACGCCGACGTCTCCGACGTCGAGATCCGCACCGAGCTCGACGGCGTCGTCAAACAGCAGTCGCGCACCTCGCTGATGCTGCACGACGTCGGGGCCGTCGTCGAATGGATCTCCGCCGTGATGACGCTGTTGCCGGGCGACGTCATCCTCACCGGCACGCCGTCGGGCGTTGGGCCGATGACGGCCGGTCAGCGGGTGTCGGTCACCGTGGAAGGTATTGGGACACTGAGCAATCCGGTGGTGGACAAGCAATGAGTCGACATGCGGTGAGAAATCTCCCGAAGACCGCCCGCCTCAACGGCATCGAGATCTCCTACGAGGACTCCGGCGGCACCGGTCAGCTCGTCGTGATGGTGATGGGCACCGGCAGCCCCGGCCGCGTGTGGAAGGCCAATCAGCAACCGGCGCTCGTACGGGCCGGTTACCGCGTCGTCACTTTCGACAACCGCGGCATCGCCCCGACGTCGGAGTGCGCCGACGGTTTCACCCTCGACGACATGGTCGCCGACACCGCGGCACTCATCGAACACGTCGGTGGCGGACCCGCCGTCGTCGTCGGGACGTCGCTCGGTGCGCGGATCACCCAGGAACTCGCGCTCGCGCGCCCGGATGTGGTGAAGGCGGCCGTGATGATCGCGACCTACGGCCGTACGACGCCGCTGCAGGAAGCGATTTCGGTGGGTGAGCGGGCGCTCTACGACAACAAGATCACACTGCCCAAGGAGTACGAGGCGGCGATCACCGCGCACCTCAACCTCTCGCCGCACACGCTCGCCGACGACCGCTCCGCGCGCGACTGGCTCGACATCATCGGCTACTCGCCGCAGACCGTGACGCCTGGCGTGCGCGCGCAATTCGAGCTCCACAACGCTGAACCCAATCGTCTCGACGCCTATCGGGCGATCTCCACGCCCGCGCTCGTGATCGGGTTCGCCGACGACCGCACGCTGCCGGTACATCTCGCACGCGAGGTCGCCGACGCCATTCCCGGCGCGAAATACGAACAGGTGGAGAAGGCCGGACACTTCGGGTATCTGGAGCAGCCGGCGGCGGTGAACAAGCTGCTGCTCGACTACCTCGCGAGCGTGACCTAAGAAGTCCGTCCGTCTCGCACAAATCCCGCTGAACTCGGATAATTCCCCCTCGTGACGGTGGATTGTCCGAGTTCGGGGGGATTTTGAGTTTGTCGTGCACGCGCGGCTACCGTTTACCCCATGACTTCTGCAGTACGCGTCCGTTTCTGCCCATCACCGACCGGCACCCCGCACGTCGGCCTCGTCCGCACCGCACTGTTCAACTTCGCGCAGGCCCGTCACACCGGAGGCACCTTCGTCTTCCGCATCGAGGACACCGACGCCGCTCGCGACAGCGAGGAGTCCTACCAGGCGATCCTCGACGCCCTGCGCTGGCTCGGCCTGAATTGGGACGAGGGGCCCGAGGTCGGCGGACCGTACGGGCCCTACCGGCAGTCGCAGCGACGCGACATCCACCGCGACGTCGTGGCTAAGCTCCTTGAGGCGGGCGAGGCGTATGAGGCGTTCTCCACTCCGGAGGAGGTCGAAGCCCGGCACAAGGCAGCCGGCCGCGATCCGAAACTGGGCTATGACAACTTCGACCGCGACCTCACCGCCGAGCAGCGAGCCGCATATCTGGCCGAGGGTCGCAAACCCGTTGTGCGCCTTCGTATGCCGGCCCAGGACATCGTCTGGGACGACCTCGTCCGCGGCACCATCACCGCCAAGGCGGGCACCGTGCCCGACTACGCGCTGACGCGTGCCTCGGGCGATCCGCTCTACACGCTGGTCAATCCGGTCGACGACGCCATGATGAAAATCACACACGTGTTGCGCGGCGAGGACCTCCTCTCGTCGACCCCGCGACAGATCGCGCTCTATCAGGCGCTGATCCGCATCGGCGTCGCCGAGTCCGTGCCTGAGTTCGCCCACCTGCCGTTCGTGATGGGGGAGGGCAATAAGAAGCTCTCCAAGCGTGACCCGCAGTCCAACCTGTTCCACCACCGCGACCGCGGGTTCATTCCGGAGGGTCTGCTCAACTACCTGGCACTGCTCGGCTGGGGCATCGGCGGCGACAACGACATCTTCTCGATCGACGAGATGGTCGCGGCTTTCGATGTGCGGCAAGTGAATTCGAATCCCGCGCGCTTCGACCAGAAGAAGGCCGACGCGATCAACGCCGAGCACATCCGGCGACTCGAACTCGACGACTTCACCGCCCGGCTCAAGAAGTTCTTCTTCGATCGCGGGTACCTCAGCGAGCCGCTCGACGACGCGATGTTCACCACGCTGGCCGACCTGGTGCAGACCCGAATCCAGGTACTCGACGACGCCTGGGGGCTCGTTTCGTTCCTCTTCGTCGACGACGCCGACTTCGTCGTCGACGAGAAGGCCGCCGCCAAGAATCTCGGGGCCGACGCCAAGCCGGTGCTCGACGCGACCGTCGCCGCGCTCGACGCCGTTGCCGACTGGACCACGCCGGCCATCGAGGAGGCGCTCAAGACCGCGCTGATCGACGGTCTGGAACTCAAGCCGCGCAAGGCCTTCGGACCGGTGCGCGTCGGCGTTACCGGATCGCAGGTCTCGCCGCCGTTGTTCGAGTCGATGGAACTGCTCGGCCGCGAGCGCAGCCTGGCCCGTCTGCGTTCCGCCGCAGAGGTGGCCGCCCAGGCCTGACGCTGTGCGGGGACGGCTGCCCGCCGCTGGTTGAGCGAGCGTAGCGAGTCGAAACCGCCTTCCCCGTTGGTTGAGCGAGCGTAGCGAGTCGAAACCACGCAACTGACGCCGAGAATCCACGACGATGCGAAGACCGGCGCGATGCGCGAAATCGGCTGTGTCACCGTGGTTTCGACTCGCTCGTCGCTGGCGCTCCTGTCGGCTCAACCGGCGGAGGGAGCGTCGCAGCAACCCCACCCGAAGAAATCGACCGAAAATATAGCCTGACCTCAACGTTTGTGCTTTTACCCGGTGGTGGTGATAACCTCTTTCTCGGCCCAATCGAGGGCGTCAGGAACGCGAACTGACGACCGAGAAGGGGTTATCCCATGGGGTATGGTGTAATTGGCAACACAGCGGTTTCTGGTACCGCCATTCTAGGTTCGAGTCCTGGTACCCCAGCGAACACCAGTTGTTTGCGATGCCGTAAGGTAGTGCGAGCAAAAGGAAGTTCCTTGGCCCCGTCGTCTAGCGGCCTAGGACGCCGCCCTCTCAAGGCGGTAGCGCGGGTTCGAATCCCGTCGGGGCTACAACGAAAAGGTCCCTCCCGAGATTTCGGGAGGGACCTTTCTCATTTCCGAGTCGGTCGAACTCAGCGAGCCGTGAGTCTCACAGGTACTGCGCCGTGGATCCGGCGAGCGGCAGTTCCGGCAGGCCCAGTTTGCGATGATCCCACGACCGAACCCGTTGCGGCACAACGCGAACAGCGACGCGCTTGTTCATCATCTGCTCGACGGCGGGCTTGAGATCGTCGCTGTAGGGCCCGTTGTAGCGTTCCCACACGCTGATGCCCGCGCGCAGGCAGGTGTCGGGGTCGTCGTAGATCTCGGCCGTGCCCTCGATCGCGACGCCGCGCAATTTGTCGTAGGTGAGGCCGTCTTCGACGCTCACCGACACCTGCGGATTGCGACGCAGATTGACCGCTTTCTGCGACTTCGCCTTTGTCTCGAACCACAATTCGCCGTCGATGAGGCCGTACCACATCGCGACGAGATGGATTCGTCCGGTGAGTCCGGTCGTCGCGAGTGTCGCGGTGCGGCTGCGCGTGAGGAATTCGGTGATCTCGTCGTCGGACATGACGATCTGATTGCGTTGATTTGCTCCCATAGCCGCACATTACCGGCGCGGGTCAATGCGGCGACGAGAGCCTCTTGTGAATGGCGTCCGCCGCCGCCACGAGGTCGGCCGCCCACCGGGCGCCGGGGCGTCGGCCGATCCGGTCGATAGGCCCGGACACCGAGATCGCGGCCACCACCTCGCCGTCCGCGTCGCGGACCGGGGCCGACACGCTCGCGACACCCGCTGCCCGCTCACCGGCGCTCTGCGC
The DNA here is from genome assembly GCF_012933505.1 of Gordonia asplenii. GTDB lineage: Bacteria > Actinomycetota > Actinomycetes > Mycobacteriales > Mycobacteriaceae > Gordonia > Gordonia asplenii. Next base: position 180,464 of record NZ_JABBNB010000007.1, on the reverse strand, counting down.
CCATCCGCGACGCCGGATCTCGACGAGGGCGCGCTCGCCGAAGGTGCTGTCGGGCAGCAGCGCTCGTTGAGTCGACGTCTCCGCCCACGCGAGCAGGACCTTGGCGGCCGAACCGGCGTTCATCGGCAGTCGACTGCCGACGGGCACGGTGTCGCGCAGACCGGTCGCCGGTTCCATCGCGGCGACGCACACCCGCTCGGCGCCTTCCCGGCGATACACCTGCACGGATTCGCCGGTGATGTCGCGCAGGCGCGGCAGCACCATCAGCGCGGCCTCGGTAACGGGATCGGTCGCCGACGCCGACAGTTCGGCCAGCGCCGGACCGGGTATCCACCGGCCGCCCGCGTCGCGGGCCAGCATCCGGTGCGTCTCCAGTCCGATGGCGAGGCGATGCGCGGTCGCGCGGGGCAGTTCGGTGGCCTCGCACAGTTCGGTGAGATTGCGCGGCGCATCCGCGACGGCCCGAACGACGGCCATCGATTTATCCAAAACGCCGATTCCGCTGACCGGCGCCGATGCGGTATTGTATCCCATAGACCGATACTAGCTGTCCACATAGTGAGATGCCAAGACCGAATAGCGGTATCCCGCCGGACATCAGCCCGCTCGTGTCGGTGACCCGATTGCCGAACTATCAAGGTGCGTTTCTTCATGAGTAACAGCTCCAGCCGACCCCGCACCCTCGCCGAGAAGGTGTGGGACGACCACGTCGTCGTGCCCGGCGAGGCCGACGCCTCCGGTGCGCGCAACCCCGACCTGATCTACATCGACCTGCACCTCGTCCACGAGGTCACCAGTCCGCAGGCGTTCGAGGGTCTGCGGTTGGCCGGTCGACCGGTGCGGCGCACCGATCTGACCATCGCCACTGAGGATCACAACGTCCCGACGATCGACATCGACAAGCCGATCGCCGACCTGACCTCGCGCACCCAGGTGGAGACCCTGCGGCGCAACTGTGAGGAATTCGGCGTGCGGCTGTATCCGATGGGCGACGCCGACCAGGGCATCGTGCACGTCGTCGGGCCGCAGCTCGGACTCACCCAGCCCGGCATGACGGTGGTGTGCGGCGACAGCCACACCTCGACGCACGGCGCGTTCGGCGCGCTGGCGATGGGCATCGGCACCTCGGAGGTGGAGCATGTCCTTGCGACACAGACGCTTTCGCTTCGCCCCTTCAAGACCATGGCCATCAACGTCGACGGCGAACTGCCGCCTGGGGTCTCCAGCAAGGACCTCATCCTGGCGGTGATCGCGCAGATCGGTACCGGCGGCGGACAGGGCTACGTGCTGGAATACCGCGGCCCGGCCATTGAGAAGCTGTCGATGGAGGCCCGAATGACCATGTGCAACATGTCTATTGAAGCGGGTGCACGCGCAGGCATGATCGCGCCCGACGCTATAACCTATGAATTCCTCAAAGACCGGCCGCACGCGCCGCAGGGGGCCGAATGGGATGCCGCGGTGGCCTACTGGGACAGCCTGCGGACCGATGACGGCGCCGTCTTCGATGCCGAGGTGCACATCGACGCCGCGTCACTCACCCCGTTCGTCACCTGGGGTACCAACCCGGGGCAGGGCGCTCCGCTGGGCTCGGCGGTACCCGACCCCGCCGCGATCGCTGACGAGACCGACGCGCTGGCCGCGCGGAAGGCGTTGGAGTACATGGATTTGACGCCGGGCACGCCGCTGCGCGACGTCGAGGTCAACACCGTGTTCGTCGGGTCGTGCACCAACGGCCGCATCGAAGACCTGCGGGTCGTGGCCGATGTTCTCAAGGGCCGCAAGGTTTCCGACGGGGTGCGAATGATGATCGTGCCCGGGTCGATGCGGGTGCGCGCGCAGGCGGAGACCGAGGGGCTCGGCGACATCTTCACCGCCGCCGGCGCCGAATGGCGACTGGCCGGTTGCTCGATGTGCCTGGGCATGAACCCCGACCAGCTCAACCCCGGCGACCGCTGTGCGTCGACCTCGAACCGCAACTTCGAGGGACGCCAGGGCAAGGGCGGCCGTACCCACCTGGTCTCACCGGCCGTTGCCGCCGCCACCGCGGTACGCGGAAAGCTCTCCGCCCCTGCCGATCTCGCCTGAGATCGTCCGCCCCGACCCTCTCTCCACAAGCTAGGACTCATCATGGAAGCCTTCGAAAGCCACACCGGAATCGGTGTGCCGCTGCGTCGCAGCAATATCGACACCGACCAGATCATTCCCGCCGTGTTCCTCAAACGCGTTGCGCGGACCGGATTCGAGGACGGTCTGTTCGCCGGCTGGCGCACGGATGCGGACTTCATTCTCAACAACGAACCCTGGAGTGCGGGTTCGGTGCTCGTCGCCGGACCCGACTTCGGAACCGGTTCTTCTCGTGAACACGCTGTGTGGGCGTTGATGGACTTCGGATTTCGCGTCGTCATCTCCTCACGCTTCGCCGACATCTTCCGCGGAAACTCCGGCAAGGCCGGCCTGCTCGCCGCTCAGGTGGAGCAATCCGACGTCGAATTGTTGTGGAAGCGGCTCGACGCCGAGCCCGGCCTGGAGATCACGGTGAGCCTCACCGACAAGACCGTCACCGCGGGAGATCTGGTGGTGCCCTTCGCAATTGACGATTACACCCGGTGGCGGCTCCTGGAGGGACTCGATGACATCGGGCTCACCCTGCGGGAAGTCGAGGCGATCTCCGCGTACGAGTCGCAGCGGCCCGAATTCAAGCCGACGACGGTTTCTGCCGACTGATCCCGTTCCCCCACAAAGGACTTCCGGCACTGTATGCCGTAACCTCGTGCCGCGTCGGCGATTTCGACGCGGCACGCTCTAATCAGCGTGGAAGATGGACGTTTTCAAATTTGACGTTTACCGTGTTGTGTTAGCTGCCCAACCGGTGGGTTGCTGGAAGCTTGCGGAGGATTCATGAACAAGGCAGAGCTCATCGACGAGCTGAGCAAGAAGCTCGAGACGGATCGCAAGACCGCGACCGATGCCGTCGAGCACCTCATCGACACCATCGTGCGGGCCGTGCACCGCGGTGACACGGTGACGCTTACCGGTTTCGGCGTATTCGAAAAGCGCAAGCGCGCACCGCGTGTCGCACGTAACCCGCGCACCGGCGAGACGGTGAAGGTGCGCGCGACGTCGGTGCCGGCGTTCCGCCCGGGCGCTCAGTTCAAGGCTGTGGTGGCGGGCAAGCAGAAGCTGACCGCGTCCGGCCCGGCGGTTCGCCGCGGCGGTGCCACCGCGGCACCCGCGAAGACCGCGGCCAAGAAGGCCGCGCCGGCCAAGCGGGCCACCGCGACGAAGACGACCGCTGCGAAGAAGGCCACTCCGGCCAAGAAGGTGACTCCCGCGAAGAAGGCCACCCCGGCTAAGAAGGTCACCGCCGCGAAGAAGGCCACTCCGGCCAAGAAGGTGACTCCCGCGAAGAAGGCCACCCCGGCTAAGAAGGTCACCGCCGCAAAGAAAGCCGCACCCGCCAAGAAGACCGCGGCGAAGAAGGCTCCGGCCAAACGCGCCCGGTAGCACGGCCCGACACGCGCATGGGTCCTCGACGGCTCTTCCCCCGTCGAGGACCGAATTGCCCCGCCGACGGCCGAATTGTTCTGTGAGTCAGTTCTGATCGGCTACGAGGGCAGCGGCGACGCGATGTGGTCGGCGGCGACCACATCGCCGTCGGACATCGAGACGACCCAGACGCTGGCCTTTCGGTTGCGATTGGGTGCCAGACGCACGCCGTCGTGGTGAGTCCACCAGCTCATCACCGGCGGAATCACTTTTCCCTGACTGCAGACAGCGCGGACATAAGTTGTGTCGCATGCCAATTCGACGACACGTTCGCGGGTCGTAGCAGGGTCGGCCGCAAATGCCTCTTCGGTCAACAGCGGTTCCACCACGACGTCGGTCCCCAGCCGATCGGCGAGTGGCCGGACCGTCTGGATGCAGCGCACCCGGTCCGCCGCGTGTACCCGTTGCGCCCCAAAGGCTTCGAGCACATCGGTGAGCGCTTCGGCTTGCGCACGCCCGTTCTTGTCCAGCGGCCGCAATCGGTCGTCGCCCCGGTACTGCGAGCGGCGGCCCGCCTTGGCGTGCCGGACCAACAGGAAGGTGTGCAGTTGCGCGGGCGTGGATGCGAACTGCGCCAGGATCTTTCGATCCAATTGGTAGGTGAGCCGGCGTCGGGCCTTCGCCAGATCGAACCAGTCGAACTCGTCGACCTCGTGGTTCGCGACGAACTCTCCGCCGGTCGCGCGCGCCGACCAGTAGTGGACCTTCTTGACCGTATGGTCGTTGAGGTCGTAGGCCACCCTCGACAGATGGCGGCCGAGGACGGTGGAGAAGCCGGTCTCCTCGGCGATCTCACGCACCGCGGTCCGGAAGATCGACTCGCCCGCTTCGGCTTTGCCTTTCGGGAGAGTCCAATCGTCATAGCGGGGCCGGTGCACCAGCCCGATCTGAACGCCGGATCCCGCCGGGGCGGTGCGCCACAGCACACCGCCGGCCGCCCACACGATTCGCCGTCCGTTGGAAGGATTCTTCGTCGTCATCGTCTCGTGAGTCTATGGTCGTCAGGTTACGAACTGCCAACCGCGAGACGGCGATGTCGTGCCATCAGCTCGCGCTGATGATCATGGACTTCTTCGCCCTCGGCGGGCGATGCCGTCCAGTTGCCGTCGGAATTCAGCGTCCAGCAGCGCGTACGCGGATCCAGCGCTGAGGCAAAGACATCGGCGAGTTCGGCGGTCAGCCGCTCGTCACGCACCTGGACCATCACCTCGACGCGCCGATCGAGATTGCGGTGCATCATGTCGGCCGATCCGATCCAGTACTCGTTCTGCGCGCCGAAATGCAGCATGCGGGAGTGTTCGAGGAACTGTCCGAGAATCGACCGGACGACGATGTTCTCGCTGATGCCCGGCATACCCGGCCGCAGCGCGCAGATGCCGCGCACCACCACTTCCACCGGGACGCCGTTCTGCGACGCCCGATACAGCGCGTCGATGACGCCCTCGTCGACGAGCGCGTTGGCCTTCAACTGAATTCGGGCGGTGGTGTCCCCGGCGCGGAAACGCTCGATCTCGACGTCGATGCGGTCGACGATGCCGGCCCGGATGCCGGCGGGTGCCACCAGCAGATTTCGGTACTCCTGCTTGCGCGAGTACCCCGTCAGGGTGTTGAACAGGTCGGTCAAGTCGGCGCCGACCTCGGGCGCCGCGGTGAACAAGCCCACGTCCTCGTACAACCGCGCGGTCTTGGGGTTGTAGTTGCCGGTACCGATATGGCAGTACCGCCGGATCGCCGAACCTTCGCGGCGCACGACAAGGCAGGTCTTGCAATGTGTTTTCAGCCCGACGAGGCCGTACACGACGTGCACGCCCGCCTGCTCCAGCTGCCGCGCCCACTTGATGTTCGCCTGCTCGTCGAAGCGTGCCTTGATCTCCACGAGCGCCACCACCTGCTTGCCCGCCTCGGCTGCGTCGATCAGCGCGTTGACGATCGGCGAGTCGCCGGAGGTGCGGTATAGCGTCTGCTTGATGGCGAGCACCTGCGGGTCGGCCGCGGCCTGCTCGATGAAGCGCTGGACGCTCGTCGAGAAGGAGTCGTAGGGATGGTGGACCAGCACGTCGCCTTCGCGCAGGGTCGAGAAGACGCTCTTGGGGGTTTCGCGTTCGCCGAAAGCCGGATGGGTGACCGGCACGAACGGCCGCTCCTTGAGATGCGGGCGGTCGAGGCCGTAGATCTCGAAGAGCGACGAAAGGTCAAGCAGCCCCGGCACTTCGATCACATCGCCGGGATCGACGTCGAGCTCGCGCAGCAGCAGCTCGAGCATGTGCTCGCTCATATCGTCGGCCACCTCCAGGCGGACCGGCGAACCGAAGCGGCGGCGGGCCAGCTCGCGTTCGAGCGCCTGCAGCAGGTCCTCGTCGCGGTCTTCCTCCACCTCGAAATCGGCGTTGCGGGTGATCCGGAAGGCGTGGTGCTCAACGACTTCCATGCCGGGGAACAGCAACGACAGATTGGCCGCGATGAGCTCCTCGAGCGGCATGAACAAGGCAGGGCGATGCGCGGGCGGAGTGTCCTCGCCGTGGCGGCCGGTCGACTCGGCAGGCACCAGTTTGTCGACACGGACGAAACGCGGAACGTTGTCGGGCACCTTGATGCGTGCGAAATGCTCGCCCGGCTCTCCCGAATCACGCACTGTCACAGCCATATTCAGCGACAGGCCACTGATATACGGGAATGGGTGGGCCGGATCGACGGCCAGCGGGGTGAGGACCGGGAACACCTGCTCGGTGAAGTACTCGACCAGGCGGGCCTGCTGGGTGGGATTGAGATCCCCCCACGAGACCACGTGAATGTTGTTCTCCGCCAACGCCGGTTGCACGGCGTCGAGAAAGACGCGCGCGTGCCGGTTGGCGACCGTCTGGGCGCGGCCGGCGATCCGCAGCAATTGCTCCCGTGGTGACAGTCCGTCTGCCGACCGCACCGACAGTCCCGTCTCGTCGCGGCGTTTGAGCCCGGCGACGCGGACCATGAAGAACTCGTCGAGATTCGACGAGAAGATCGCAAGGAATTTCGCCCGTTCGAGCAATGGCATCGACGTGTCCTCGGCGAGCGCGAGAACGCGGGAATTGAAGTCGAGCCAGCTCAATTCGCGGTTGAGGTAGCGATCTTCGGGAAGGTCGGCGGACGCGTCGGGAAGTGGAGTGGCGGCCGGGGGAGCCCCGGGACTGGGATCGGTCGGGCGGACTGCGGCATCGTCGGGACTCACCGGTCAATCATGACGCATCTCGTTCGCGTGCGAGTGCAGACGGTCGAGCTTCGATCCACTGACTCGTGTGCTTGCCCATCCCGAGCGCCGCGGCGGCCCGGAGATCGGCCAAGGTGTCGACGTCGGTGCGTAGACCCGGCCAGTTGTCACCCAGCGGATCGAGGTCGACGGCACCGGCCGCCCGATGCGCCGCGGCCGATCCGCGGCCGAAGGCGGTCGGTTCGTCGATGTCGGTGTGACGCACCAACATCGTCGTGCCGGTGCCTTCGCGGTCGGCGACCACCGCACGCGGATGGGCTAGGGCCGCGGTCAGCGCGTCGTCGAACTCGGCGGGCCGTACGGCGGGGATGTCTGCCTGCAGCAGCGCGATGGCGACGAGATCGCGGTCGGCCGACCGCGCGGCGTCGGCGCCTATCGCGAAGGCGGCGTTGAGCGAGGAATCGCGGCGGGGGTCGTCGACGTGTGTCACGCCATGGCGTCCGGCCCAGTCGGCGATGTCGGTGTCCGGGCTCACCACGACGATGTGTTCGACACCGGCCGCACGTACGGCATCGACGGTGTCTGCGAACATCGCGAGTACGAGGCCAGCGCGATCGGGGATCGACGGGGCCAGCCGGGATTTGGCGTTGGCGAGTTCCTTGACCGCCAGCACGACGGCGACCTCGCCGCGCGTGGCACCCAGGATGGGCGGGGAGTCCATGCGTCCATCATGACCGCCGAACGGGGCAGCCGCTTTGGCGGGGCGGAGTCGGCACCGCCGATCTGCCCCACCGGATACTCTTGGATCGGTCAGTTGACGGCGGTTCCCGGTGAGACGGGCTGGGCGTGAAGGAGTCGCAGGTGCAAGCGGTAGTGATGGGCGCAGGGTCGTGGGGCACGACGACGGCGAAGGTTCTGGTCGACGCGGGCACCGACACCCGGATCTGGGCACGACGCCCCGAGATGGCCGATCGCATCAACGCCGAGCATCGAAGCGACTACCTGCCGGGTGTCACGCTGCCCGACGGCCTGCGGGCGGTCACATCGGTCGCCGAGGCACTCGACGGCGCCGACATCGTCGTCTGCGGTGTGCCGTCGCAGACGCTGCGCCCCAACCTCGCCGAATGGAAGCCGCTTATCGCGCCGAACGCGTCGTTGGTGTCGCTGGCCAAGGGCATCGAGACGTCGACCCTGATGCGGATGACCGAAGTCATCGGGCAGGTGACCGAGTTCCCGGCCGACCAGATCGCGGTGCTGTCCGGACCCAACTTGGCCCGCGAGATCGCCGAGCAGCAGCCGGCCGCCACGGTGATCGCCTGCACCGACGAACAGCGCGCCATCGAGATTCAGAATGCGTTCTCCACCAACTACTTTCGGCCCTACACCAATACCGACGTCATCGGCTGCGAGATCGGCGGCGCGGTGAAGAACGTCATCGCGCTCGCGTGCGGCATGGCGTCGGGCGTCGGGCTGGGGCAGAACACCCTGGCCACGATCATCACCCGCGGTCTGGCCGAGACCATCCGGCTCGGCGGTGCCGTCGGCGCGAGCATCGAGACGCTGGCGGGGTTGGCCGGCATCGGTGACCTGGTGGCGACGTGCTCGTCGCCGCTGTCGCGCAACCGGACCTTCGGCGCTCGCCTCGGTGAGGGAGCCACCGTCGCCGAGGCGCAGGAGGCCACCAACGGTCAGGTGGCCGAGGGAGTGAAGTCGTGCTCGTCGGTGCGGGCGCTGGCCGAGAAGCACGGTGTCGACATGCCGTTGACCGCCGCCGTCAACGCGGTCTGTCACGAGGGACTGTCGGTACCCGACGCCATCAGTTCGCTGCTCGGCCGCAGCACCAAGGCCGAGCGCGGCTAACGCGGGGGTTGCGCCGTGTTGACGTAGTTCCGAGCGGCGCAACCCCTCTGCCGGTTGAGCGAGGCGCAGCCGAGTCGACACCGCGGTGAGGCGAATTCCCAACGGAGTCAGGGCGTTTCGTGCGTTGACACCGTTGGGTTGCGTGGTTTCGACACGGGCCTGCGCTAGCGCTCCGGCCCGGCTCAACCGGCAGATGGTGGTTGAGCGAGGCGCAGCCGAGTCGAAACCACGGTGAGTCGAATTCGCGACGGAGTCAGGGTGTTTCGTGCGCTGGCACCGTTGGGTCGCATGGTTTCGCACGGGCCTGCGCTACCGCTCCGGCCCGGCTCAACCGGCAGCAGGTGGCAGGCTCAGCCGCCGACGAGGGTGGCGACGTCTTCTTCGCGCTCGGCCTTGGCGCGCAGGCGGGCGACCAGTCGGGCGCGGCTCTCTTCGAACTTGAGTACATCGCGCTCGAGCTGCTCCATGTATAGGCCCAGCTCTTCCTGAGCCTTACGACCCTCGGGGCCGTAGTCGTCGCGGTCGAAGACGCGCCAGATCTTGAGGATCGGTCGGACCACCTCGTCGAGGTGCTGGCGGAGGTCGTAGATGCCGTGCTTGACCATCAGCGCGCCGTTGCGGCGCCAGTTCGGCATTCCGGTGCCCGGCATGCCGAAGCTCTTGAGGATCTTGACCACGGACACGATGGCCTGGTCGGGAGTGAGGTCGAAGGCCGCGGTCGCGAGGTTGCGGTAGAAGATCATGTGCAGGTTCTCGTCGAGGGCGATGCGCTTGAGCATGGCGTCGGCGACCGGGTCGTTGCACACCAGGCCCGTCTGGCGATGGCTCACGCGGGTGGCCAGCTCTTGGAAGCTGACGTAGGCCACCTGGTCGAGCGGTCCGTTGAAGTCGTCGGGTGCGTGGACGCCGCGGGTCATGTGGACCATGCGGTCGTTCTCCAGCTGCACCGGATCGACGCCGCGGGTCACCACGAGGTAGTCGCGCATGGCGACGGCGTGGCGGTTCTCCTCGGCGGTCCAGCGCCCCACCCAGGTGCCCCACGCGCCGTCGAGCGTGAAATGCTCGGCGATGGTGCGGTGATAGGACGGCAGGTTGTCCTCGGTGAGCAGATTGGTGATCATCGCGACGCGTGCGACCTCGGACAACTGCGACTGCTCGATGTCCCAGTCGACGCCGCCCATCGCCGCGAAGTCGCGGCCCTCGCTCCATGGGACGTAATCGTGCGGGTACCAGTCTTTGGCGATCCCCAGATGCCGATTCAGGTTGTCTTCGACGACCGGTTCCAACTCGGTCAAGATCTCCAAGTCCGTCATCACGCGGGTCATGCAGGTACCTCCAACTCGGCTTGAGATGTGCACGCCGTTCGTCCGGAGCGGGCCGGAACAACGTCGGGCGTCCGCGCTATTGTATGGCCTGGGTCACGTCTAGGCGCGGTAGGGTCGCGGGTTATCGGCCCAGCCGGGCGTCAGATCGCACGTGTGGTCGACTCGCGGACGGCCAGTCGGCCGAAGGTGTCGTCGCCCGGCTCGACGTCGCGGCCGGCCAGCAGATTGATCAACGTCGTCACCGCGACCCGGGCGAGCGACTCGGGCCGCAGGTCGACCGCGGAGATCGACGGCGTCGTCGCGCGGACCTCCTCGGCGTCCGAGCCGCAAACCAGCAGTACGTCGTCGGGCACTCGGATTCCGTTGTCCTGCAGATACTTCAATACTCCGACCGTATGCCGCCCGGTCAAGCAGTACAGCGCATCGGGCGGCTGGTCGTGCTCGAACAACTCGGCGGCCGCGTGGCGTCCGGCTGCCGCGCCGTCGTCCTCGCGGCAGCCGACGACGCGCGGGGTCGTCGACGTCGTCGCACACCACGCCCGGTAGGCCTCGGCGGTGTCGAGGTTCCACGAGTTGGCCGCCAGTCCGGTGACCAACGCCACTCGGCGGGCACCCGCCGCGGACAGGTGATCCAGGACCATCCGGGTGATCGGGCCGGTCTGGACGTCGACGGTGCGGTCGTCGGGCGCCCGCGCGACGTCCCGGCCGACGGTCACGGTGGGGATCTCCTTGCGATACAGGAGGTCGAGCAAAGGGTCGTTCGACACCGGCTCGGTCACCAGGCATCCGTCGCACGCGAGCGCCGCGCCGGGTCCGTCGTCTTGGGACGGGTCACCGACGAGCATCAGTCCGTATCCGGCCGCGAGCGCGGTCAATGCGGCGGCGCCGGTGAACCGCAGGAAATAGTCGACGCCCGACGGCGCGGAATCACTGTAGTCGTCGAGTGGGCGCAGGATCAGCGCGATGACGCCCAACCGGTTGCTGCGCAGCCCCTGCGCCAGGATGTCGGGGCGATAGCCGAGAGCGCGCGCGACCTGCCGCACGTGCTGGCGAGTAGCCGCGGAGACCACACCCTTTCCGCTGAAGGCATGCGACACCGTCGTCGCCGACACTCCGGCCCGGCGAGCCACGTCGTGAATGGTGGGTCGTGTCGCCATGGCCCGAGCGTAGTCCACCTCTCCCGAGTACCAAACACGTTTGGTGTCGAAAATCGTGCCTTCTGACCTTGCCCAAATCGATTTGGGTCCATAGCGTGATCGCCATCACGGAAACAACGACACGCCGTGAGCGCCACTTTACGGCGCGACAGTGCAGCATCAGGAGAACCGATGGAAACCACCGCCCACGAGACAGTCCCGCGCGACGACCTACCGCCGCACCCCGAACGTCGGGGATCGATCGAGGCGCACGGCATCGACGTGATCGGGCCCGATGAACGCCACGGGCGCGCTCGCGACCTCTTCGGCGTGTGGGCCGCGCCGAATGTGAGCTACCTCGCCCTCGTCGTCGGCGGTGCGCTGATCCTGATGGGGTTGAACCTGTGGCAGGCGATCGGAGTGATCGTCGTCGGCAACCTGTTGTCCGCGGGGGTGGGTCTGCTCGCCGTCAGCGGCCCGGCGTCGGGCACACCCAGCGAAGTGATCATGCGGGCGATGTTCGGCATCCGCGGAAATCGAGTGAACATCGCACTCACCGGTTGGCTGGTGTCGGTGTGCTATCTAGCGCTGAACTGGGCGGCCGCGTCCCTCGCGGCTTTCGCGGTGGCCGACCGCTTGGGCATCGAGGTGACGACGCCGGTGAAGATCGCGCTCATCCTGCTCATCGCGGCGATCACTCTCACCATCAGCGTCTACGGACACGGCACCATCGTGCGGCTGTACACGCCGCTCACCGTCGTGCTGACCGTCGTGTTCACAGTGCTCGCGGCATATGTCATCGGTCATGCGGACTGGTCGTATCAGCCGCAGGAGACGCTGCACGGGACGTCGTTGTGGGCGGTGCTCACCGCCGGCCTCGCCCTGGTCGCCTCGGGTCCGTTGTCGTACAGCAACAGCGCCGACTTCGCCCGCTATCTGCCCGCGGACACGTCGTCGGTCGCGGTGGCGTCGTGGACGGCGATAGGTTCGTTCGTGCCCAGCGTCCTGTTCACCTCGATCGGCGCGCTCGCGGGCACCGCCATCGACATGACCGACCCGCAGACCTCGCTCGGGCAGGTGCTGCCCTCCTGGTTCATGCCGATCTTTCTGATCGCCGTCGTCATCGGAACGATCGCGAACAATGCGATGACCGCGTACAGCTCGGGGCTGGCGCTGCAGGCGATCGGTATCCGGCTGCGTCGGTCGGTCACGGTGCTGCTCGACGGCACGGTCGGCGTGCTGATGACGCTCTACGCGCTGCTGGTGTCGAACTTCCTGGACACGGTCAGCAGCTGGCTGCAGTTCCTGGTCGCGGTCCTGGGGCCGGTCATGGCGATCTATGCGACAGACATTCTGTTGCGCCGCAACAGGTATGACGGCGTGGAACTGAGCGACGAGTCGGCGTCGAGCGAACACTGGTACCACTGGGGCATCAATTGGGCGGGCGCGATCGCACTGGTCGCCGGCAGTGCCGCCGCCCTCGCCTGTATCCACACCGAGACCTTCGAGGGCGTCGTGTCGGGGTGGATCGGCGGCATCGATCTCTCACTGCCGGTCGGGGTCATCGTCGCCGCCGTCGTCTATGGAACGCTGAGCACCGTGCTGTACGGACGGAGCGCCGACTGATGCGCGCCGGTGAACCGCTTCATCTGTCGATCGACGCCAGTTCTGCCGCCGACCGGGGGCGAGCCCGCGGGCAGGTCCTGCGCGAGGTCCTGCCGGGGGTGCTGGAGCTGTACTCGAGGTTGTTCGCCTCGATCGGCGTCACCGAACGACAGCTTCGCGAACACGCGGGCCGGATCGGCGATTCGGTGGCCCGCTGGCACGAGGCGACCGCCGCCGAACTCGCCGGTGTCGCGACGGGCAGCGGGCTGGAGCCGTGGAATGTCCTGGCGCTCAACGGACGCACCGAGATTCTGGCGCTGGCCGGCTCCGCATCGCCCGAGTGCTCCACCCTGGTAATCGATCCGACGCCGGAATCGGTGAGCCCCTTCGGTATTCAGACGTGGGATTGGCATGACGAGCTGAGTCGCGGTTGGCACACGCAGAGCGTGGCGGGTACACGCGTGGGATACACGGGCCTGACCGAGGCCGGCATCCTGGCGAAGATCGGCATCAACGACGCCGGAGTCGGCGTGTTCTTCAACATCCTCGGGCACCGCGACGACGCGCCCACGGCGGTGCCCATCCACCTGCTCGCCGCCCGACTGCTCGCCGACGCGGAGTCGGTCGCCGAGGCGATCGACATCGTCGCGCAGACGCCGATGGCCAGCTCAGGTGCCCTCACGCTGGTCGATCGCGACTCGGTTGCGTGCGTGGAGATCAGCCCGGCAGGCACAGCGATACTGTTGCCGCGCAACGGGTTCGTCGTACACACCAACCACTTCCTGGCGGCGTCGAACGCGATGGGCGAGAAGTCGGGCCTGTACGACCCCGACTCCCAACAGCGCCTCGCGCTCATCGAGGCCAGAATGGCCGACGCCGTGCGCGCCGGTAGCGTTCCGACGTGCGCGGTGGACCTGGCGCAGGTGCTGCGGTCGGGTCCGGGGGAGCCCCAATTGTGTTGCGTCCCAAGCCCCGATGCGCAGTTCGGCGATCGATGGTCGACGCTGGCGACCATCGCGCTGTCCCCGGCGTCGTGTACCGCGCAGATCAAGGTCGGCTCGCCGGTGGCCGATACCGAGTTTCGAACAATGGTCGCGCCGGGCGCGACGGTGGGAGGTCTTCGATGACGACGGTTCACTATCGTGGCGGCCGGGTGTTCTCGCCGGGCAGCACATGGGCGGAATCGGTTGTGGTGCAAGATGATCGGATCGTGTTCGTCGGTGACGCCGACGTCGCCGACCAGCGATTCGAGCGCGCGGAGGTAGTCGATCTACACGGCAGGCTGACGATGCCGGGATTCATCGACGCGCACACGCACATCGTGGGTTTCGGCGAGTCGCTGGCCCAGATCGACCTGCTCGACGCCGGTGACCTCGCCGAGATCGCCCGGCGGATCACCGCGTTCGCTGGTGCCGATCCGGCGGCCCCGCGCATCGTCGGACACGGCTGGTTGTATACCGCGATCGACGGCGGACGGCCGACGCGCGCACTGCTCGATGCCGTCGAACCCGACCGCCCGGTGTATCTCACGGCCAATGATCAACATTCCTCGTGGCTGAACTCCGCGGCACTGCGCGAGCTGGGCATCGACTCCTCGACGCCGGATCCGATCGGCGGCCAGATCGGCCGTGACGCCGCGGGCGAACCCGACGGCATGCTGTATGAAGCCGCGTCACTTCAGCTCATGCGCACGTTCCTGGATGCGCAGGTGACCGATCAGCAGCGTGACGACGCCCTGCGACTGGCCTTGCACCGTTATCGCGCCGACGGAGTCACCACGGTGGTTGATATGGCCACCACCGACGATGACCTCGGCGCTCTCGAACGCGCGCTCGCCGCCGGTGACGGACGGCTTCCGGTGCGCGTCGCGATGCATTGGCTCGTCGAACAGCGGGCCACCGACGCCGAGAACCTCGCCCAGGTGGCGCGCGCGGTGGAGCTGCGGGCTCGGCTGGACTCGCCGTGGCTGTCGGTGCGCGGCATCAAACTGATGGTCGACGGCGTCATCGACAGCTGTACCGCGGCGATGTCGCATCCGTTCGCCGACGGTTCGCATCCGGACCCGCTGTGGGATCGCGACGCGCTGACCGCGGTGGTGGTGGCCGCCGACGCGGCGGGCTTGCAGATCGCGATGCACGCCATCGGTGATGCGGCGTCGGATCTGGCCTTGGACGCGCTCGAACAGGCTGCGATACGCAACGGTCCCCGGGCGACTCGGCGTCACCGGCTCGAGCACCTCGAGTACGTTGCGCCGCACAACGTCGAGCGGCTCGCGGCACTGGGCGTGGTGGCATCGATGCAGCCGGTGCACAGTGATCCCGCCATCGGCGAGAACTGGGCCGCGGTACTCGGTGACCATCGCGTCGAGCGCGGCTTCGCCTGGCCGGAGTTCACCGACGCGGGCGCGGTCGTGGCGTTCGGCACCGACGCGCCGACAGCGCCCAACGCACCGCTGCCCAACATGTTCATCGCCACCACCCGCCGGTCGGCCATCGATCCGACACTGCCGCCGAATAATCCGCGGTATGCGCTGTCGATGGCGGAGGCGTTCGCGCATGGCACATCCGACGCGGCGTACGCGAGTCAGATGGAATCGTTCACCGGTCGATTGACTGCGGGTTACGCCGCCGATTTCATCGTTCTCGACACCGATTCGTTTGTGCGAGGGCCCGATTCGCTGCTCGTCGCGCGCCCGGTGATACACGTCGTCGGCGGTCGGCGGACGTCACTGCCCGGGTGAGGTCACCCCAGGTCGAGTGGAGCGCGGGGCAGCGTGCGGTCGATGATTCCGGACACTTCGGTGATCGCCGCGTTGCCCGCGTTGATCGGCACCCACATCGCGACGTACGGGCGATGATCGACGGCCACATAGGCCTGGCCCCGCCCGTCGATCGTGTCGGTGATGAACCACTGCACCGGGTGCACCACCTGCAACTTCGACGACGGCGCCAGCCCGTCAGGGCGCCCGACGCCGCAGCGCAGGCTGATCGCCTCGCCGCCCGACGTCGAGGCCCAGCGCACGACATCCCCGTCGACGCTCTTGCTCTCGTAGCCGTTGAAGGTCGCGGGCAGCGCACTCACCAGCTTCGCGCAGTCGGCGGAGGTGTTCGACGCCGAGGCATAGGCATCGATCGGGGAACCGGCGTCGGGCTTGAGCGCGGCGAAGGCGATGAACCCGACCAGCACCATCACCGGAATCGCGACGAGCGTCGCGATCAACGCGGGATGCAGGCGCCCCGGAGTCGACGCGCCGGTGGTCTCGGCGACGGTTTCGTCGGGGGCGGGAGTGTCGTCGGAAGCATCGCTCACGGCAGCCCAGTTTAATGTCCGGTCCGATCGAGGGTGCACCTACACTGACCGCTGTGGTCAACGAGGTGAATCAGACGATCGCCGACGTCGGCGAGCGGGCGCTGCTCGCGGTGATGCGCTCCGCCGGTGCCGATTCCGAGGTCGCCGAAGACATCGTGATCGGTACCGGCGACGACGCCGCCGTCCTCGCGGGCAACCGCCAGACCGTCCTGTCGGTGGATACCGCGGTGCAGGACAGGCACTTTCGGCTGGATTGGTCCACCCCGTGGCAGATCGGCGCGCGGTCGGTGATCGCCAGCGCGGCCGACGTCGCCGCGATGGGCGCCCGGCTGTCGGGGGTGCTGGTATCGATCGCCATGCCCCCGACCACGCCGGTCACGACCCTGCTGGAGATCAATCAGGGCATCATCGATCAGACGCACCGACTCGGCGGGCGCGTCCTCGGCGGCGACCTGGTCTCGGCGTCGGAGATCTCCCTCGCCGTGACGAGTGTCGGTGTGCTCGACGCCGGGCCCGTGACGCTGGCGAATGTCAGACCCGGCGACGTGCTGGCGGTCAGCGGACCGCTGGGCGCAGCCGCCGCCGGATATGCGGTCCTCGCCACCGGGGTCGACGGATTACGCAGTCGCACAAGGCGATCCGAGCACTGGGCGATCGACGAGGCGGTCAGTGCCTTCGTGCTGCCCGCGCCCGACTTGGCGCAGGGCCCTCGCGCGGCGGCGGTGGGAGCCGACGCGATGACCGACGTGTCCGACGCGCTCATCGAAGAACTCATCACGATGTCGGCGGCTTCGCTTGTGCGACTGGATGTGTCATCGCGGTCCATCCCGACGCCTAGGTTCGCGCCGGTCATCGCGGAGCTGATCGGCGACGACGATTCGGTTCGACGCTGGGCGCTCGCCGGTGGCGAGGACCACCAGTTGCTGGCGGCGTTCGGCGACGCCCCGCCGCACGGCTGGACGATCATCGGCCGCGCATCGGCGGGCGCCGGGGTGTTCATCGACGGCGCGGAGCCGAATCTTCATGGCTGGCAGTCATTTTGATCTCAGCCGCACGGTGTCCCATCAACCGCAGCGCGAAACCCACGTAGTCGGCGGCGATGTCCTCGGGATGCAGCCGGCCGTCGGGCTGCCACCAATTGGGCAGGGACGTGCACATCGTGACGACCGCGCGCGCCGCGTCGCCGGGATCGCGGACGTGGAAGTCGCCCGCGCGCACGGCGTCGAACACGAAGCCGTCGAGCGTCACCTGCTGCCGATTGCGACGCGCCGCGATCGCTTCGTCGTTGGCCGGTTCGAGTGCGCGCACCTCACTGGTGCCGAGGAAGCCGAGTTGGCGGCGATGGGTGTGGAACAGGGCGAGATTCTCGACGATGAGGCAGAACTTGCCGACGGGGTCGTGGCCCTCGGCGACGGCCGCGTCGGCTCGCCATTCGAGTTCGCTCATCGTCTCCGACAGGACCGTCATCAGGAGGTCTTGCTTGCTGGCGTAGTGCCCGTAGATGCCGGGTACCGAGACACCGCAGCGCGCCGAGATCTTGCGCATGCTGGTGCCGTGATAGCCGACGTCGAGGAACTCGTCGAGCGCGCCGAGCAGAATCGGGTCGAAGTCGAGCGGGGAGTAGGTGCGCCAATGCGTGCCCGCCTCACGCGGGCGGCGCGGGGAGCTCGCCGACGCCGCGTCGTCGCGCCCGTCGAGGAGGATGCCCGCACTCACGCCCAATGCGCCGGCGATGGCTTCGAGGCGTCGCACGCTCAGTCCGGTGTGTCCGTTCTCGATCTGACTGAGCGTCGCGGGGCTCACGCCGATCGTCGAGGCGAGTGAGCGCAGCGAGATCGAGCGCGCCGTCCGGGCCGCGCGGATCCGGCGGCCGGGGTCGGACGATTCGGTTTCAGCATCCATGGTGTTTAGAATATCTGAACACTTGAGTCAGCGCGTGTCGAATCTTTCTGCAGGTATTGACAAGAAATGTCGCCAACCGGCACAGTCAGTACGACCGATCGTTAGCTCGTGGTCTCCTCTGCGAGCGTGAAGAAAGGACGTGACGATGACGTCACAAGACCGTCCGCTCGAAGGCCGTACCCTGATCATGTCCGGCGGCAGTCGCGGCATCGGCGAAGCCATCGCGGTCCGCGCGGCACGAGCCGGAGCCAACGTCGCACTCGTCGCGAAGACCGCCGAGCCGCATCCCAAGTTGCCGGGCACCATCTACACCGCGGCCAAGGCGATCGAGGAGGCGGGCGGACAGGCGCTGCCCATCGTCGGCGACGTTCGTGACGAAGAGTCGGTGAATGCCGCTGTCGCGGCGACGGTGGAGAAGTTCGGCGGCATCGACATCGTCGTGAACAACGCGAGCGCCCTCGATCTCACGCCGACCGAACACATCAGCATGAAGAAGTACGACCTGATGCAGAGCATCAACGCGCGCGGAGCGTTCATGTTGTCGCGCGCGGCGATTCCGCACTTGCGCAAGTCGCCGAATGCGCACATCCTCACCCTGTCGCCACCGCTGAACCTCGACCCCAAGTGGTTCGCGAACATCGGCACCGCCTACACGATCTCGAAGTTCTCGATGTCGCTGGTGACCATCGGCTTGGCCGCCGAGCTCGCGGCCGACGGCGTCGCCGCCAACTCACTGTGGCCGCGCACCACCATCGACACCGCCGCGGTGCGCAACATCCTGTCCAACGAACTGGTGTCGCGCAGTCGCACCGTCGACATCATGGGCGACGCCGCGATGAGCATCATCACCAAGCCGTCGTCGGCGGCCACCGGACAGTGCTACATCGACGACGCGGTGCTCGCCGCCGACGGCGTCACCGATTTCACCGCCTACCAGGTGTCGCCGTCGGAGACGGATCTGGAACTCGACTTCTGGATGGAATGGGATTAGACGTCTGCCTAACGGCGGGCCGCCGGGTCGGGGTGCGGCGTAGCGCGCTATCTTGCCCCCATGGCGATATATGCACTCGGCGATCGTGAACCGGTCCTGGGCAAAGACGTATATGTTCACCCCGATGCCACAGTGATCGGCGCCGTCACCCTCGGCGACGGCGTGTCGGTGTGGCCGGGGGCGGTGCTGCGCGGCGACTACGGCACCATCACCGTCGGGGCCCGCACAAACATCCAGGACGGCACCGTAATCCATTGCACGCCAATGGATCCGACAGTCATCGGCGCGGGGTGCGTTGTCGGGCACAACGCGCACATTGAAGGCTCCACGATCGGCGACGGTTGCCTCATCGCGTCCGGGTCGATCGTGCTCAACGGCTCGGTGGTCGGCGCGGGTGCCATCGTCGGGGCCGGTGCCGTGGTCCCGTTCAATTTCGAAGTACCCTCGCGCGCAATGGCTTTGGGTGTTCCGGCGAAAGTCCGCGCCGGCTACGAGGTGCCCGAGGGGCATCTCGACGGCAACGTCGAAATGTACTTTCAGAACGGTCAGTACTACCGCACCGCGCTGCGTCGGCTCGACGGCCCGGAGGCCGAGGCGTGACGTCCGCTCCCAAGCCGCTGTCCGAACTCCTCGATCCGAGGTGGGCGCTCGCTCTGGAACCGGTCGCGCCGGTCATCACCGAGATGGGCAAGTTTCTGCGTGCCGAGATCGCCGACGGGCGCGGCTACCTGCCGGCGGGCGTCAACGTGTTGCGGGCGTTCACCAAGCCGTTCGACGACGTGCGCGTCCTGATCGTCGGGCAGGATCCCTACCCGACGCCGGGACATGCTGTGGGACTGAGCTTTTCGGTCGCACCCGACGTCTCGCCGATCCCGCGTTCGCTGGCCAACATCTACACCGAGTACTGCGACGACCTCGGCTACGACAAGCCGGCCAACGGTGATCTGACGCCGTGGGCAGACGCCGGCGTGCTCCTGCTCAACAGGGTGCTGACAGTGTCGCCGGGCGCCCCCGCGTCCCATCGAGGCAAGGGGTGGGAGGCGGTCACCGAGTGCGCGATCAAAGCGCTCGTGGCCCGCGAAGGCGAACCGCTCGTCGCGATCCTGTGGGGCAACGACGCCCGCAACTTGAAGGAATGGCTGCCCGACGTCCCGGTGATCGAATCGCCGCACCCGTCGCCGCTGTCGGCGTCGCGCGGCTTCTTCGGCTCGCGCCCATTCAGCCGAGCGAACGAGGCATTGGAGGACCTGGGGGCCGACCCAGTGGACTGGAGACTGCCGAGCTGAGGTTCGTGGAAGCGAACCTGATCCGCCCAGATCCCCGAGTGCCGAACGAGCTCGCGAGTTCGGGCCACCCCCGCTCCCCGAGTGCCGACCGAGCTCGCGAATTCGGACCGCCTCGCCCCCCGAGTGCCGAACGAGCGTGCGAGTCCGGGCCACCCCCCGCTCCCCGAGTGCCGAACGAGCTTGCGAGTTCGGTGTAACGAGGGGTCTGGTGAGCCGAGAAGACCAGCCCGGCCACTGCGACGTGGCTGCTAGACGAACTTCAACACGTTTTCTCGCGGTCAACCCGGAACTATTGGTGTTGAGTGTGAGAGAACGTGTTGCGGCGTGAAATCTGTTGGGTGCATTCGGTTTTGGGTGCGTGGTGCGGTGGTCTGTTTGTGTCGCCGGCCCCTCGTTACACCGAACTCGCAAGCTCGGTCGGCACTCGGGGAGCGGGGTTGGCCCGACCTCGCCCCAGCCGATCTAACCGAACACGGCTTTGCGCTTCTCGACGGACGCGTCAACGCCGTCTGCGCCGGCGGCCGGTGTCGAGATGCTCACGCTCTCGGCGAGCGAGGTTAGGGTCGACGGCGCGGGCATCCTCCGATCCCCGAGTGCCGAACGAGCTTGCGAGTCCGGGCCACCCCCTGCTCCCCGAGTGCCGAACGAGCTTGCGAGTTCGGTGTAACGAGGGGTCTGGTGAGCCGAGAAGACCAGCCCGACCACTGCGACGTGGCTGCTAGACGAACCTCAACACGTTGTCTCGCGGTTAAACCGGAATTATTGGTGTTGAGTGTGAGAAGAAGTGTTGCGGCGTGAAATCTGTTGGGTGCATTCGGTTTGCAGTGCCGGGGTGCGGTGGTCTGTTTGTGTCGCCGGCCCCTCGTTACACCGACCTCGCGAAGCTCGGTCGGCACTCGGGGAGCGGGGGCGGGCACGCGACCACGCCGCGGCTGATTTGCGCCCCAGCCGATCTAACCGAACACGGCTTTGCGCTTCTCGACGGACGCGTCGACGCCCTCTGCGCCGGCGGCCGGTGTCGAGATGCTCGCGCTCTCGGCGAGTGAGTTTGGGATCGATGGCGTGGGCATCCTCCGATCCCCGAGTGCCGAACGAGCTCGCGAGTTCGGTGTAACGAGGGGTCTGGTGAGCTGAGAAGACCAGCCCGACCACTGCGACGTGGCTGCTAGACGAACCTCAACACGTTTTTCTCACGGTTAACCCGGAACTATTGGTGTTGAGTGTGAGAAGAAGTGTTGCTGCGTGAAATCTGTTGGGTGCATTCGGTTTTGGGTGCGGGGTGCGGTGGTCTGTTTGTGTCGCCGGACCCCTCGTTACACCGACCTCGCAAGCTCGGTCGGCACTCGGGGATCGGGGGTGGCCCGACCTCGCGAGCTCGGTCGGCACTCGGGGAGCGGGCGGTCCGAACTCGCGAGCTCGGTCGGCACTCGGGGAGCGGGGCGACCCGACCTCGCGAGCTCGGTCGGCACTCGGGGAGCGGGGGGTTTCAGCACTCGACCACGCCCCAGCCGAACTAACCGAACACGGCTTTGCGCTTCTCGACGAACGCGTCGACGCCTTCTCGGCCCTCTGCGCCGGCGGCCAGTGTCGAGATGCTCGCACCCTCAGCGATGAGCTGTTCGGGCAGCGAACGGGTGGCACCCGCCTGGATCAACCCGACCGTCGCGGCATACGCCGCGGCTGGACCGGCGGCGAGTTGCGCCGCGATCTCGTGCGCGCGAGCCTCCACGGCATCGTCGTCGACGATCTCCGAGAGCAGGCCGAGCGACAGCGCCTCGTCGGCGTCGAGGATCTTGTTGGTGAGAATGATGTGGCGGGCGCGCGCGGCGCCGACGATCCGGGGGAGCATCCAGGTCATGCCGCCGTCGGGGCTCAAGCCGATACCGCTGTAGGCGGGACGCATCTTGGTCGATGTTCCGCCGACGGCGATGGTGGCGTGCGTGACGACGCTCATCCCCGCGCCCGCGGCCCAGCCCTTGACCGCGGCGACGACGGGCAGGCGCGACTCGTGCAGGGCGTTGACGAAGGCGTGGAAGTTGTCGGCCAGGTCGCGCAGGAATGCCGAGCGGTCGTCGGCGCCCGCGAACGACAAGACGTCGCCGCCCGCGCAGAAGTTGGCTCCGTTGCCGACCAGCACGACCGCTGCTACGTCACGCTGCCCTCGGGCCACCTGCTGCAGGGCCAACGCGCCTTCGGTGACGCCCTGACGGTTGAGGGAGGTGCCTTTCTCGGCGGTGGATATGGCGATGGTCAGGACACGGCCGTCCTGGGTGACGAGCGGAGTTGGGGAGGTCATGATCCGAGGTTATCGTGCGGTCCGCAGACAGCGAAAACCCGCCGGGCACTTGGCCGGGCGGGTCATCGAAAGTTGTTACGCGGTGCTCTGACTCAGGCGTGCAGCGCGGTCTTGCCGGCCTTGAGGCACGAGGTGCACACGTTCTTGCGCTTGCGGTTACCGGGCGCAACTTCGACACGCACAGACTGGATATTCGGGTTCCAGCGGCGGTTGGTGCGCCGGTGCGAGTGCGAAACCGACTTGCCGAAGCCGGGGCCCTTGCCGCAAATGTCACAAACGGCAGCCATATCGAACTCCCTCATATTGTTGGAAACTGGTCTTGTCGAGCCCGTGAAACAGCGCGCGCCGCTTTCGGCGTGACCGTCGTGGTAGTCCGCGGTGCAGACAAACCACCCCACAAGGCAACCCTGCAAGAATAGCGGTCGGACGCGGATCGGACCAAATCCGGTGTTGTCGGGGGCTGCGGGTAATCTGAGTCACTGATGTCACCCACCGGTCCCGTGCACCCGCCGTCACCCGCGTCAGCCGCGATGAATCCGCAGTTGCTGCGCGATTGGGCGCGCGCGAGCGCGCAGACGCTCGCAGCCCTGCGCGGCGAGATCAACGACCTCAACGTCTTCCCGATTCCCGACTCCGACACCGGCAGCAACATGGTCTTCACGATGACGGCGGCCGCCGACGCCGCGGGCGAGATCGACGCCGGGGCGTCGGTCGCCGACGTCGCGCGAGCCATCGCCGACGCCGCGGTTGCGAACGCGCGGGGCAACTCGGGAATCATCCTGTCGCAGGTCCTCGTCGGCATCGCCGACGCCGCCGACCTCGCCACCACCGAAGCTGAGCAGACGTTCAATCGGCTGTGGTCGACGGGACTGCGCCTGGCGTCGCTCGCGGCGGTGCGCGCCGTCAGCGAGCCGCGCGAGGGCACTGTGCTGACGGTGCTGCGCGTCGCGGCGAAGAGCGCCGCAGAGTACGTGGCGGCGTCGGCGGCGGACCAGGCGCGCGCAGTCGCCGACGACAGCGCCGAAGCTCTCGAACACACTCCCGAGCAACTCGCCGAACTCGCCCACGCCGGCGTCGTCGACGCGGGCGGCCGCGGCCTGCTGGCACTGCTCGATTCGATGGTGCTGGTGCTGACCGGGGTGTCCAACAAACGGCGTCCGTATCGCGGAATCCTCGTCGGCGGCGGTGATCTGACCGGCCACGACTTCGCCGAACCGTGCGCCACCGACAGTGACATGGACTTCGAGGTGATGTACTGCCTCGACTCGTCGGCGGGTGAGCGCATCGGCCGCCTGCGCGACTACCTCAATGAGATCGGCGACTCGGTGGTCATCGTCGGCGACAGTTCCGGTGGCGGAGAACGTTTTTCGGTGCACGTGCACACCAGCGACCCGGGCAAGGCCGTGGAGGCGGGCACCGTCGTCGGGCTGATGTCCGACGTGCGGATCAGTTGTTTCGCGCTCGACGCGCTGCGGGCGCAACCGGACAATCACGAGCCGCCCCCTCGGCATAAACGTGCCGTGGTGGTCGCAGTGAAAGGTGATGGGGCGCAAGAACTTTTCAGCGATGCAGGCGCTGCGACGGTGCGGGCCGACACCGGCGTCTCCGCCAGCGTCTTCGCCGACGCGATCCGGGTGGCCGACGCCGCGCACGTGATCGTGATGGCCAACGGTGTGCTGCCGGCTCAGGAATTGGTGAGCGTCGCCGCGGAGGCGCGGTCGAGTCAGCGGTCGGTGGTCTTCATTCCGACGCTCTCGATGGTGCAGTGCCTCTCGGCGCTGGCCGTTCACGATTCCGCCGAGAGCCCCGACGCCGACGCGTACGCGATGGCCGAGGCGGCCGCCTCGACGCGGTGGGGGTCGATCGTGGTCTCCAAGCGCAAGATGATGACGCTCGTCGGGCTGTGCGAGGTCGGCGATCTGCTGGGGTTCATCGGCTCCGACGCCCTGGTGATCGGTGCTGATCCGCTGACCGCGACGACGGCGCTCGTCGACCTGTTGCTGGCCACCGGAGGTGAGCTGATGACGGTGCTCGTCGGCGCGGGCTTGGCCGAATCAGAGTCCGGCGCAACGGTTCTCGACGGACTCGGGGCACATTTGCGTGATCGCCACGCCGGCGTCGAGATGGCGGTCTATGAAACCGGGCAACCCGATCAGCTGCTGCAAGTGGGAATCGAGTAGTGGCCGGGCAACCTCCGATCCCGCTGACCGCGCCGCTGGAGGCGGTGATCAGTCCGGCGACGGCTCAGGGCCTCGCCGACCTCGGGGTGTACACGGTGGGGCAGTTGCTACGGTACGCGCCCCGACGCTATGTGCGGCGCGGGCAGGTCAGCGAAGAACGGCTGCTGCCGGAGCCCGGCGAGTGGATCACGGTGATCGGCAGGGTGATCAAGGCCGACATGATCCAGATGCGCAAACGGCACGGCCAGTTTCTGAAAGTCGTTGTGGCAGATGAGCGTCAGACCTACGACGTCAGCTTCTTCAACGCCAGGTATCTGCAGAAGAAGCTGAGGCCGGGCACGCGGGTGATGCTGGCCGGCGCGGTGAAGTACTACAACAACAAGATTCAACTGTCCCACCCGGCGCACGTACCGCTGCCCGACGGCGACGTCGGCTTCGACGAGGTGGCCGGCCCCGACATGCTCGCTCAGGCGCTCGGCGTCGACAAGTCACTCGTGGAGGGCAAGGCGGGGGAGCAGTTCCTCGCCGACCTCGACCGATCCATCCTGCCCATCTACCCGGCGAGCCAGAAGGTGCAGACCTGGCAGATCTGGGCGTCGATCCGAGACCTGTTGGGGCGCATCGAGAAAGTACCCGAAGCGCTCACCGAGAAGCAGCGCGGCGAGCGTGGGCTCATCACGCTCGACGAAGCGCTGTGGAAAGTGCACCTGCCCGACGTCGACTCCGACGTCGAGCGGGCACAGGATCGGTTGAAGTTCGATGAGGCGTTCGCCATGCAGCTGGTCCTCGCGCAACGCCGCGCCGTCGGACGGATCGAGTCGGCGCCGTCCTGCCCGCATGTCGTCGGTGGCCTGGAAGATCAACTGCGCCTGCGGCTTCCGTTCGAGTTGACCGCCGGGCAGCAAGAGGTGTCGGCGGAGATCGGCGACGACCTTGCCGGGTCCGCGCCGATGAGCCGACTGCTGCAGGGCGAGGTGGGCTCGGGCAAGACGCTCGTCGCGTTGCTCGCGATGCTGCGGGTGGTCGACAACGGGCACCAATGCGTCCTGCTCGCGCCGACCGAAGTGCTTGCCGCGCAGCATCACCGGACCATCACGACCATGCTCGGCGAGTTGGGACGGGCGGGTGAACTCGACGGAGTCGATGGGGCGACGTCGGTCGCGCTGCTCACCGGGTCGATGCGTACCGCCGCCAAACGGCGAGTGCTGCTGGAGATCGTCACCGGCAACGCCGGACTGGTCATCGGCACCCACGCCCTGCTGGAAGATCACGTCGACTTCTTCGACCTCGCGATGGTCGTCGTCGACGAGCAGCACCGGTTCGGCGTCGAGCAGCGAGACAGCCTGCGCGGCAAAGCGATTGACGGGATGGTCCCGCATCACCTGGTGATGACGGCGACGCCGATTCCGCGTACCGTCGCGATGACCGTCTTCGGTGATCTGGAGACGTCGATCCTGGCGGAGTTGCCGAAGGGGCGTCAGCCGATCACCACCAACGTGGTGCCGCTGGGCAACGAGCGATGGATGGAACGCGTCTGGCAGCGGGCCGCGGAGGAGATCGACAAGGGCAGACAGGTCTACGTGGTCTGTTCGCGGATCGGCGACGAGGACACCAAGACTGGCGGCAGAAGTAAGGCCAAGTCCGGCACAGGCGAAGAGCCGCAGACGATTTCAGTGCTCGACCTCTACGAGATGCTCAGCGCCGGTCCGTTGGGGCAGTACCGCCTCGGACTGCTGCACGGTCGCCTCCCGGCCGACGAGAAGGCTGCCGTGATGGACGACTTCACCTCGGGCGCATTGGATCTGGTGGTCGCCACGACGGTGATCGAAGTCGGCGTCGACGTCCCCAATTCGACGATGATGGTCATCATCGACGCCGACCGCTTCGGCGTCAGTCAACTGCATCAGCTCCGTGGCCGCATCGGCCGCGGGCAATGGCCGGGGCTGTGTCTGCTGGTTTCCGGGGCCGCCGAAGTGTCGCAGGCGCGCGAGCGGCTCAACGCGGTCGCGGCGTCGACGGACGGATTCGAACTGGCCCGCGTCGACCTCGAACAGCGTCGCGAGGGTGACGTTCTCGGCGAATTGCAGTCCGGCGGAACGTCATCGCTGCATTTCCTGTCGTTGCTCGACGACGCCGAGGTGATCTCCGACGCTCGCGAACTCGCTGAGGAAGTCGTCGGCGAGGACCTGTCGCTCGCCGATCATCTCGGGGCGGCGCGCCTCATCGACGACATTCTGGCGCCCCGGCTGGAGTACCTGGACAAGACATGATCGCCCGCGAATATCGGCAACTCGCGCGGGCCGCGGACCGGACCCGGCTGGCCGTTCAAGTGCGCGGAACCGGCCCGACGCTGTTGCTGCTGCCCGGGCAGGCGAACAACCACCACTGGTGGGACCGCACGCGTCCCGACTTTGACGAGCGGCACACCACGGTCACCTTCGACTATCGCGGCACCGGCGGCAGCGACTCTCCCGACGGGTCGTATTCGACCAGGCAGTTCGCCGAAGACGCAGTGGCGGTGATGGATTCGCTCGACGTCGGGCGCTTCGACGTCTACGGAACGTCGATGGGTGGTCGTAGCGCACAATGGCTGGCCGTCATCGCGCCGAAACGCGTACGACGTCTGGTCCTCGGCTGCACGACACCGGGCGGTGCGCACGCCGTCGAGCGCAGTCAGGAGATTCGTCGGCAACTCAACGGTCCCGACGCGCAACGAGTTCTGATCGACCTCATGTACACGCCGCGCTGGCAGGCCGCCAATCCCGGTCCCTACCATGTCCTCGGTGATCCAGACATGAGCGACAGGGCCCGCCGGCAACACCTTTCGGCGAGCAACGGTCACGACGCGTGGGAGGTGCTGCCGCAGATCGCCGCGCCGACCCTGATCCTGCATGGCTCCGACGATCAGTTCGCACCCGTCGTCAACGCCGATCTCCTCGCCGGCCGGATCCCGCCAAGCCACCGACACGTGTTCGACGGTGCGCGGCACGCCTACTTCGACGAGGCGCGCGAAACGGCGAGTGCGGCGGTGCTGGAGTTTCTCGCATAATCCGCACGGTTCGGGTGGAACCGGTCGTACCCCGTGCTGCGTCTCATTCCCATGCGTCTCATTCCGTCCGGACTCGACCCTTCTGCACTCGACGACGCCGTTCCCGCGATTCGACGTTGGCTGCGTCGTCGCGCCCGGCGTCGACGCTGGCGAATCGCCTCAGCGCGCTACCCGTATCGGCGGCTATCGATGCGGGCGTGGCTCGCGGTATGGGCGTTCGTCGGGTCGGCGATCATCGTCGTCGGCGGACTGGCCGTATCGTCGTCGCACCGGTCGGTGAGTCCGGTGGCCCGGAACATGTTGGCGCAGTTGGCGATCGTCCCGGTCCTCGCACACCGTCCACCCCATCGCGCCGACTACGACCGGTCCGCGTTCGGGATCGCCTGGACCGATGACACCGGCGTCGCCGACGCGGGGAACGGCTGCGACACGCGCAACGACATCTTGCGGCGCGACCTCACCGACGTGCGCACCGACGCGACGAAGGGCTGTGCTCGCGCGGTGCTGTCGGGCGAGTTGCGCAGCCCGTACACGGGATCGTTCGTGGCATTCCGGCGGGGCCGCAACTCGTCTGCGGTGCAGATCGATCACATCGTGCCGCTGTCCTACGCGTGGGACATGGGTGCGAGTGGCTGGTCGGCGTCGCAACGGGCCGATCTGGCCAACGATCCGGCCAACCTGGTCGCCGTCGACGGGGCGTCGAACATGGACAAGAGCGATCAGGAACCGGCGCGGTGGATGCCGCCCGCGCCGGGGTTTCACTGCCAGTACGCGACGCAGTTCGTCACGATCCTGATCGCCTACCGGCTGTACCTCGACGCGCCGTCGCGGGATGTCTTGGCTGCGTCATTGTCGGGGTGTTAGGCCGTCGCTGTTCCCGGTTTTGCCCGCGACGAGCGCGCGTCTCCCGATTCCCGTTGCGGCTCTCGGCCGCTCGCCGAATTGTCGTCCGCCCGTAGTCGGGCGGCCTCCAGATCCGACCTTGTGGACAGGCCATATCGGGCCTAGCTTGGACATATGCCCAATGTGATTGCCCAGTGCAAACGCCCGAGGAGAACCCCGTGGTGACGGCCGCGGAGCAGGGGCGAGAAACTCGACGGCGATTGATGGATGCCGCCGTCGAGGTGATCGCTGAAGAGGGTTGGGGTGCGGCGAGTACTCGTTCGGTGGCCCTGCGCGCCGGCCTGCCGCCCGGGCTGGTGCACTATCACTTTCCGTCGGTGACCGATCTGTTGATCGACGCGTCTTTGCGTCTGGCGCAAGAGGAAGTTGCGGGCGTGGTGCGGGCAGCGGTTTCGGACACGGGAGCTGCCGGACTCGCGACACTGTTGGACGCGTTGGCGTCGTACCGTGCCGACCAGGCGGCCACGACTGTATTCACCGAAATGCTGTTGGCGGGCACCCGGCATGAGCGAATGCGTGCCGGCCTCGCCGAGGTGTTGCGCGAATCCCGCACCGCGATAGCCGACTGGTTACGACGAGAGGGGGACGTGATCGATCCGGAGGCGTGTGCGGCCGTGGTCCTTGCGGCCATGGACGGCCTGGTGCTGCATCAGCTGATAGCGCCGGAACTTCGTGACCTCGGTCTGGCGACGCCGTTGCGTCGGTTGGTCGGGATCTCGCAGCACCCGAATGGCGACTGAGGAGTCGAGAAATGATGGTTAAGCGCGGCGGACTTCGCTTACGCGGGGTCGAGAAAGCATATGGAACAGGGGAAGCCGCGGTATGTGCGCTGCGCGGCATCGACCTGGATGTGGCGCCCGGTGAACTCGTCGCGATTCTCGGGGCGAGTGGATCAGGCAAGACAACGCTGCTGAACGTTATCGGCGGCATCGAGTCCGTCGACGCCGGCTCAGTGTGTGTCGCCGGAGAAGAAGTATCGGCCAGGTCGCCCTCAGCGTTGAGTGAGTTCCGGCGCACTCATATCGGCTTCATCTTCCAGTTCTTCAACCTGATCCCGACATTGACGGCGCGCGAGAACGTGGAGGTGGTGATGGAGCTGACTGGCCGCGGCGACCGACGCCGCGTGCCCGATCTACTAGCCGCCGTCGGATTGACCGATCGTGCCGACCATTTTCCGGCGCAGCTCTCCGGTGGTCAGCAGCAGCGAGCGTCGATAGCACGGGCCATCGCGACCGAGCCCGACCTACTTCTCGCCGACGAGCCGACCGGAGCGCTCGATGTCGCCACCGGACGCATCGTCCTGGGCCTTATTCAACAGATCAACAAGACTGGAAGGGGGGTGGTCATGGTGACGCACAACGAGATGGCCAGCCACATCGCCGATCGTGTCTTGCGGATGGGGGATGGGCGGATCGTCGCCGACGAACTGAACGCCGAGCCCACCGACGCTGTTGCTCTGCGCTGGTGACCTAGCCATGATGCGCTCGATCATGTACCGAAAGTTGCTGCGGGAGCTGCGACGTCGTGCGGCCCAGACAGCCGCGATCGCCGGTACCGCTATGCTCGGTGTGTTGCTTTTCGTGGCGAGTTACGACTCGTACCAGAACTTGAAGGCGTCCTACGCGCAGTCCTACGACCGAATGCACTTCGCTGATCTGACCGCGATCGGCGGCAATCCCGATGCGATCGCGCGTGTGGCGCGTGCAGCGCACGGAGTGGTCCGCGTGTCCACCCGCGTTCAGGCGGATGTGCCGATGACTATCGGCGGCGCGAAACTCGTCGGACGGGTCGTCGGATTCTCGGGGACTGCGCAGAGCGCGGTCAACGGATTCGATGTCACTGCGGGCAGGGTGCCGGACGGTCCGGGGCAAGTCGCCGTCGAGGTGCATACTGCCGACACGTTTCACCTGTCGCCGGGCGACACGATCCAGGTGTTCGACGGCACCGCGGCACATTCGGTGCGAATCTCGGGGGTGGTGCAGTCGCCGGAGTACCTGTGGCCCGCCCGAGACCGGCAGAACGTGCTGGGTGACCCGCACGCGTTCGCAGTCGCCTTCGCGATCGAACCGGTAGCTCAAAATCTCGTCGGCACGAACAGTCCGAATCAAACCTTGATCGAATTGCACGGTGATCCCTCGGCCGACGAGCTCGCGACCCTGTCAGGCACGTTACATCGTGCCGGTGCTGTCGACGTTCAGACCCGCGACGACCAGCCGTCGGATGCGGCGCTCTCCGAGGACGTCAACGGCTTCTCCGAACTGGCAGTCGGCTTCCCGGCATTGTTTCTCGCTGCTGCGGCTATTGCCGAATACATCCTGATCACCCGGTTGGTGTATAGCGAACGTCCGATCATCGGCACGCTCCTCGCGGTTGGCGCTCGTCGCGGCGCGATCATGCGGCATTACCTGTCTTACGGCGTGGTGGTCGCCGGGTGCGGCGGAATTCTGGGCGTCGTCGCGGGCGCGGCGGCCACCTCCGTCGTCACCCGGGCGTACACCGGAGCTCTCGCGGTGCCGGACACCGTCGTCGAGTACCGGTGGGGCACCGCACTTATCGGTCTTGCGCTGGCCGCCGCGACCGGGCTGGTGTCGACCGTCGCACCGGCGATGTGGGCCTCCCGAATGTCGCCCGCGCAAGCAATGCGTGGCGACGGTGATGCACTCAGAGCTGTCCGGTCGGCGTCACACCCGAGGCCGGCGTGGCATCGAGTGCCAGTATCGGTGCGCATGGCGCTACGGTCGCTGGTGCGGAGTCGGCGACGTACCTTGGCGACGATGTTCGGCGCGGTGCTGTCTCTGGTGCTCATCCTCGTCTCCATGGGGATGATGACGAGCATGCTCGCAGCCATCGACGTCCAGTTCGACCAGGTCCAGCGCGAAGACGCGACCGTCCTCACCGCATCGGGGGCGAGCGATCTCTCTGGACAGCTGACCTCGCTGAAGGGAGTCGCCGCGGCTGAACCCGCGACGCTGACCCGGGTGACCGTCGCCGCCAACGGGATCAGTTACACCACCGACCTGACCGGACTCGAGCCGCACACCACCATGCACGGATTCGTGCGCTCGAACGGGGTGGCAGGTCTCCCGGACGACGGCGTGCTCGCCGGATCGGCCATCGCGTCCAAACTGCACGTCAAGGTCGGCGACCGAGTGACAGTCACGTCTGCGGCAGGAACCGCCCATCAGGTCCGTCTAGCCGGTCTGGTGGACGAGCCGCTGGGCTCCGGGATGTACGCGACGAATGCGACTGTGCGGGCAGTCGGCGGCCGCAGCACAAGCGCGGAGCTGCTGCGATTCGATGCTGGTGCCGACCATGAGGCGCTACGTGCTGCAATCACAGCAATGCCCGGTGTCGTCGCCTACGTCGACACCGACGCCGTGCACGACCAACTCGACTCGTTCCTCGGCCTGTTCTGGATATTCATCGGTGTGATGTTGATGCTCGGTGCGATCCTCGCTTTCACCGTCATCTACGTCACGATGACCGTGAACCTCTCCGAACGCACACCTGAACTCGCGACGTTGCGTGCCGCGGGAGTCTCGACGCGACGCCTTACCGCCGCCCTCGCCGCGGAGAACCTGGTGGCTACTCTGGCGGCGGTCCCGATCGGGCTCGGTGCCGGGGTCGGCGCAGCGTGGTTCTTCCTGCGCTCTTTCGACAGCGATCTGTTCACGATGAAACTGTCCTTGGGATGGGTGCCGTTGACGCTGGCGGCAGCCGCAGTGCTCGGCGCTGCTGGACTGTCCCAATTGCCGGCGGTGCGCATAGTTCAACGCATTGACATGGCGCGTGCTATCCGCGAGCGCTCGCAGTGACCTTCCGCACAGGTGACTGTGCCGCTCGGCCGATGTACTTCGCGATCGTCGACTGATATTTGCGTTGTCGGTCGAGGTTTCGTCGTCCTCGATTCGACGGTCCATGCGCAAGACTCCACGACGATGTGAATCGCTCGAGTTCACTGGCAGGTACGTGTCACTGCCATCCGTCAACCGGTGCGGATACCGCCGGTTCGCCGCCGGCCATGCTGAACGCCGTCAGCGCGCGAACCAGGTCGGCGCGCTGCTCGACGTCGAGCCCTCGGATGACATGTCCGATTTCGCGACGGCGGCGGGCTGTCACCTCGGCCACGGTCGTACGGCCCCTGGCTGTCAGCTCGACAGTGAGTTCACGCCGGTTGCGTGGGCTCGGCACCCGTACGACCAGGTCCGCATGGGACAGCCGATCAGCCATTCGGGTAGCCGTCGACGGCTGCACCGACAGCTTCTGTGCGAGTGACGCGAGATTCATCGGACCGCTGGTGTCGAGGAGAACGAGCACCCGAAACTGGGTGATGGTGATCGAATCATCGACTTCCGCTATCGATTTCGCCGACAGCGCCACCAGCAGCCGTGACGCGGTCAAGACTGCGTCGGCGACGTCGTCGACGCCGACTTCAGTCGTTTCCGCAGCCTGCGAGCCCCTCATCACCACACCCCGAACGTACCCCACGGGTAGATTGCTATCAGCAACTATTGCATACTGCAATGGTGGGAATCGCTGGAGAATCCTGGTCCGCCGCGCTCATGCCGCGACACACCTCGCTACTCCGGTGGCTGCGGGAATCGCCACCCGGTGTGGTGCCCACCGCCGTGGCCGTGGGAGCCTTCGTCGGAGCGGCCGCAGTCGGCTTCCGATGACTGATCGTCGCGGTCACCACTGTGTTCACCGGCTTTCCCGACTTCTCCGGCCAGGGCCGGGTGGGGCATGCGGGGTTACCAGGCGTCGGGTTCTGGTTTGTGATCATCGCTCCGGTCATCGCGGGACTGATCTATGGGCCGCTGGTCGCGTGGCTCGCCCCCGAGGCACGCGGGCATGGGGTGCCCGAGGTCATGTTCGCCGTCGCCGAGCGCGGGGGCCACATCCCCGCCCGGATCCCCGCCGTCAAATCCCTGGCATCGGCGCTGTGCATCGGCGGCGGCGGATCAGTCGGCCGAGAAGGGCCGATCGTGCAGATCGGGGCCGCATTGGGGTCGACCGCGGCGCAGATCTTACGAATGGGCAGCACTCGGATGCGAGTACTGGTCGCGTGCGGCGCCGCTGCCGGGATCTCCGCCACGTTCAACGCACCGCTGGCGGGCCCATTCTTCGCGATGGAACTGATTCTGCGCGACTTCGCCGCTGAGTCGTTCGGCGCGGTGGTGTTGGCCAGTGTCACCGCGAGCGTCGTCGGCCGCACACTGCTGGGAAATGCTCCGTTTCTGGTACTACCGGCACTGGTCCCGCGTGGGGGAGTGGAATACCTGCTGTTTGCCGTGGTCGGGGCGCTCATCGGCGTGGTGGGGGTGGGCTTTTCCAAGGCGTTGTATCTGATCGAGGACTTGTGTGACTGGGCGTGGCGGGGTCCTCAGTGGCTGCGGCCCGCGGTCGGCGGGTTGCTACTGGGCGGCGTGTTGTGGCTTCTGCCGCAGCTCTACGGCGTCGGATACCCGGTCTTGGAGAACGCGATCGCCGGACGATATACGATCGCGCTGCTCGTGGCGCTGATGGTCGGGAAGATCGTGGCGACCAGTTTGACGATCGGGATCGGCGGATCAGGCGGTGTCTTCGCGCCGACGCTGTTCATCGGTGCGGTCTCGGGCAGCGCGGCCGGTGCCATGATCCACCATTGGCTGCCGACCGCCACCACGACACCCGGCGCCTACGGGCTGATCGGCATGGGTGCCGCTCTAGCCGGCGCCACTCGAGCACCCATCACGGCTGTGATCATTCTGTTCGAACTCACCGGCCAGTATTCGATCATTCTTCCGCTCATGGCCGCGGTCGTTCTTGCGGCCGGCGTGAGCCACCTGCTCAGTTCAGACACCATCTACACCGGCAAACTCACCCGGCGCGGCGTCACCCTCGCCAAACCATCGACCGATCGCACTGTCGCCGACATCGTAGGAGCATGCCCGGTACCGTTGCCAGAGACCGCCTCGCTGCAGACCGCCGCACAGCGCTTACGGGCGAGCGCTTCCGGCGCGCTGCCCGTCGTCGACGCGGCCGGTACCTACCTGGGAACGTTGAGTACCCCTGATCTCGCTGACGCGCTCGCAGGATCCAACCCGCCCACAACCATCGCCGAACTGGTCGTCCTTCCACCAACAGTCCGTGCCGCCTCGTCGATCCGTGACGCTCTCGACGCTCTCGACACCGCGCCCACCAGCGGTGTCCCCGTCCTGTCCGACGATGGCACCCGGATCGTCGGCTGGCTTACGCACCGAGACATCCTCGCCGCGCATGCGGACGGAAGCACCGCGTGAACGCCCCGCCGCCGCACTGGCCGCAGGTTCTGACTCACTGGTCGATAGCGCCGGTCGGGACGATCCTGATCGTTGTGGCCACCATCGCATACGGCTATGGCGTGCATCGGCTGCGCAGTCGTGGCGGGCGCTGGCCCGTGAGTTGCCAATTGTCGTGGCCTGCAGTGTCGTCGTTTTCATCGTCAGCCGCCGGTCACAGATGGCAACGTCGGCTGGTCTCACCGCGTACAACACCGAATTCGCCGCAGTGCTCGGCATTAGCGCCCACCCGAAATAGGAGCCATCCGATGCCGATCACGCACCTCGACCGCCCCGTTCGCGTCGGTCTGCGGGTAGTCATCGCCGCGCTCGCTGCCGCGTGCACACTCGCCGCGTGTACCACCTCAAGTAGCGATAGCCATTCGTCCATCAACGCGCAGTCGCTGATACTTGACCCCGCCAGCGTCATGGACATCATCGGCGCGTATCAACGAGCGGGCCTGCCTGCCACGGCGCCCCACGACGTCACCGCGACCACGTGCGAGACTGGTCAGGATCACTGCCGCGGCGCTGCAGCTACCGACGAAACCCTCGTCATCAAGTTCGACGCCACGAGCGACGCCACGGCCTACAGCCAACAGCACCCGGGCACATTCCAAATCGAAGACATTGCGGTCGTCTTCGCACCGTCGGTGAGTCCACCCGACCGCGCTCGATACGCCAGCATCACCACTCTTGCGGTCGAATAGCTCGGAGTACTCCGCCGAACTCGCGTGCGACCGCGAGGGCGATGTTGTTCGACTGCGGTAAGCGATAAACGGCAGAGCAATCGTCACACTGAGACCCGCTCGGCTGGCCTGGCGGGCAGGGATCTGGCTTCCGATGTTTCGATGGCATTGTTGCGGGGCCGCAATTCGTCTGCGGTGCAGATCGATCACATCGTGCCGCTGTCCTACGCGTGGGACATGGGTGCGAGTGGCTGGTCGGCGTCGCAACGGGCTGATCTGGCCAACGATCCGGCGAACGATTGCTGTCGACGGAGCGTCGAACATGGATAAGAGCGATCAGGAACCGCGGGATGCCGCCGGCGCCGGGGTTTCATAGCCAGTATGCAACGCAGTTCGTCACGATCTTGATCGCCTACCGGCTGTACCTGGACGCGCCGTCGCGGGACGTCTTGGCTGCGTCATTGTCGGGGTGTTAGGCCGAGTGCTCGACTGAGGTTCCACTGCTGGTGACGCGTTGAGCTACCCTGCCCGCTGGTTGAGCGAGGCGAAGCCGAGTCGAAACCCGGGCATGGCGCGCGAGTTTGATTGTGTCACGTGGTTTCGACACGGGCCTCCGCTTGCGCTCCGGCCCGGCTCAACCGTCGGTTGGGTCTGCGCTTGCGCTCCGGCCCGGCCCAACCAGCAGGAATCGGTGTTGATCGGTCGCTTGCCCGCCGACACTTGACCTTGACACTGTGACAACCAGTTGAGTGGTCGGTGAAGGAGGTGTTCACCATGAACCCATCGAACCACCGACACATCGTCGACGCCCTTACGGCGCCGAGCGCCTCGATCCGGCTGCGCGGCGCGCTCGCGGCGGGCACCACGCCCGACGTCGCGTTCGCTGACCTTCTCGTCGCCCGGTGTGGCGTCGAGCCGGACTTCTTCGTCCGTGACATGCTGACGTGGGCGCTGTGCAGGCTGCCCGCCGACGTCGTCGTACCCAAGGTGCTTGCCGAGCTGACTGCACCGACGACGCAGGCGCGCAGCCAGGCACTGCACACCCTGTCCAAGATCGGCGACGCCCGCGGCTGGCCCGCGGTATCGGCGATGGTGCACGACGCCGACGACGACGTTGCCCGGGCCGCGTGGCGGGCCGCCGTCGCGCTGGTCCCGCCCGCCGCCGAGGCGGAGTTGGCGAGGAACCTGGCGGCGGAGTTGGGAAGAGGAGACCGGGAGATGGCGCTGAGTTTGAGCCGTGCGCTCGTCGCGCTCGGCGAGTCCGTCGTCGAAGTACTCGATGCCGCCGTGCAGAGCCCGAACGACGCGGTGCGCGCCCATGCCGTTGCGACGCAACACCTCTGGGCCGATCCCGACAGCGGGTTCAGTCTCGCGACCGACTACGCGACCCGCGTGGCCGTCACCGGGCGCGGAGACTGACGATGTTGATCGGCGACGTCGCGCGCAGAACCGGGGTGAGCGCCCGAATGCTGCGCCACTACGACCGCGTCGGGCTGGTCCAACCGACGGGCCGGACGTCGGGCGGCTACCGCGAGTATTCCGCCGCCGACATCCGCAGGCTCTTCCACGTGGAGAGCCTGCGGACGCTCGGACTGTCGCTCGCCGATGTCAAACGCGCTCTCGACGAATCCGACTTCGCTCCAACCGAACTCGTCGCCGAGCTGATCGAGCACACGAAGGCCCGCATCGCCGCCGAACAGGAACTACTGGCCAACCTCGAACGCGTCGATGCCGCCGCGCCCGCCGCCTGGGACGACGTACTGCGGATGATCGGGCTATTGCGAGCCCTCGATTCGGATTCGGCCGGCCGTCGCCAACAAGCGGTGCTGACCGCCGACGATCCGACGGTGCTGCCGCCCGACGAACTGGTGGCGGCGTTGCTCACCGAGGATGATCAGAACGTCGCCGGCGCGCTTCGATGGGCTCTCGCGCGAGTTCCCGGCCATGGAATCGATTCTCTCGCAACCGGTCTCGCGTCGCCCGACGTCGACATTCGACGCCGCGCCTTCGTCGCACTCGAGGGACTGCCCGGTGAGCGCGCGCTCGAGCTGCTGGCCCGCGCGCTGCACGACACCGATCCCGACGTCGTACAACGCGCGGCCTTATCGCTGGGGCGCAGCGGAATCGACGCCGCCGTGCCGAGCTTGCTGGCGATGGTCGTCGATGGTGAGCGTGACGTCGAAGCCGCCGAAGTCCTCGGCGCGCTTGCGGAATCGTCGGGGTCGGAGCAGATCACCGAACTCGTCGCAGTGGCGCTCGCCGATTCGCCGAGTCGAGCGGTCCGGCTACGGATCACCCAGGCGTTAGCGGAGATTCCCGGCCGGGCCGCAGCGTCGGCACTCGGCGAATTGAGCAACGACGCCGATCCGGTGATCGCCGCGACGGCGGCCGGGATTCTGAGATCCCACGAGAGGTGAACGCTCACAACTGAATTGTCAGCCCCTTGTCGATCGCGCGGGCCGCGGCCTTCACGATGTCGATCTGCGACGCCGCGCCGGTGATGTTGATCTGGACGAGATAGGCGGTGTTCGTCCCGGGAAGGATCAACGTCGATTGGCCGACGACGGTGTCGGCACCGTCGAGCCGATAGGTGCCGGCGATCTTGTACGCCTGGTATCCGGCGAGCTTCTCGACGCCGGGTTTGCCGATCGGAGCGAAACCCTCCAGATTGTGGAGCTCGCCCGGAGCAGCCGCGAGGATCTTGTCGGGATCGATGACGCGGCCGGTCAACTTCGACACGAAGACCACGACATTGGGACTGTAGTCGGTGGCGGCGATTCCCGGGGTGTACTTGAGTGCCCGGTAGGTGCCGGCGGGGGCCTGTCTGGTGGCCTCGACCCAACCCGGCAGCTCCGGCAGCACGATCCGCGGCGCCGTCGAATCCCCTTGTTTCACCGCCACTTCGGCGATATCCGTGTCGCGCACGTAGTCGGCGATCGTGTAGTGCGTGCCAGGCGTCGACGCCGGACTCGACGGAGTGGGATGTTGGGTCGTCACCGAGCGCGATGCCGCGGCGTCGTCGACGGTGGTCTGGCTGCACGCGCTCAGTGTGACGACGGCGGCGCAGGTGAGCGCGGTGGCGGAGAGGGATCGGAACAATGCGATGAGAGTCATGGTGAGACCCTCGCGCGCGGTACTAGTGAACGACTTGCAGACGACTGCGCGCCGTATTCGCCCACGCCTCGTTTCCGCAGCGCAGCGCCAGTTCTACAGCCGACGCGTAGAACGTCGCCGCGCGTCGCCGATCGCCGAGCAACGAGCACAGATCGCCGAGCACCGTGTCGACCGGCCCCACCGCGTAGCAGCCGGTGTTCGCGCCGCCGATCTGTCCCGAATAGCGGAGCAGATCGTCGAACAATCCTGCCGCCTCCCGCCTTTCGCCCAACGCGGCCACCGCGATACCCCGCGTGGTCAGCAGCAGAGAGTGGAAGAAGTCCTTGCGGACCGGGCGTACACCGCGGCGCTGTGCCCGAGCCTCGTCCGCTCGACCGGCCTCGAGCAGGGCGAGCGCAATCGGATCTTTGAGCACGTCGCGAGCGCTGGAATCGATCGAGGTCAAGGTCGAGACGTACTGGGCCACATCGCCCGTCGACAATCCCACGCTGAACATCGCCAATGCGGTCATACCCGCGCCGTCGGCGAGTGCCTGCTGCTCGAATACCGCGTAGGCCTCGCGGTAACGCTGCATCGATGCCGCGAAATCGCCGCGCGCGTGTGCGAGCATTCCGTGGATCAGCAGATTCGACGCCCGGGCCTGCCCCCACCGGAACTTCCTCACCAGGTCGTCCATCTCGGCGAGATGGATTGTTGCAGAGTCCAGCTCGCCCCGGGCACCGTGCAACTGCACGTGTCCGAAGTGCCCGATCAGTGCGAACACCTCCTGCCCGCTGTCGTAGCCGAGGGTGATGAGTTCGTCGGCCATCGCGGCGCGCTCGGCGTCGGGCGTCAGGTGGTGGGGCAGCATCAGGTATGCGTTGATGCCGAGGCCGCGCACATTCGGATCACAGCTGTGCGCCGACAGGTCCGCGACTTCCCGCGCCGCGCTGACGGCGCGTTCTTCATGCTCCCCGTACACCTCGTCGACGAGCACCGCGAGTAGCCGGCACCGATCATCGACGGCCTCGCCGCGCTCGTCGGCGAGGCATTCTTCGACGGCGGCCACGATGTCGGCGTCGACGAACCCGTAGCGCCGCGTGATCAGCGGGGTGGGCAGACTCCATGCGGTCACGGCGGGGACGACCAGCTCGGGACGGTTGGACGTCTGCGCCAATCGCACTGCGCGAAGCCGTGTTTCACGAGACGATTCGGTCAATCCATCGGCCAGCAACGCGCGACTGAGTCGGGCGAGGAGGTCGACGCGCTCGGCGACGTCCACACCGGCGATCCTGGTCAAAGCACGGTCGGCGGCGCGCAGGTTGTCTGCGGCGACGTCGTAGGCGAAGTTGCTGTCCGCGAGATCGGCAGCGGCGACGGCATAGTCGGCGGCGATGCGCGCGTTGTCGATCGTCAGCGCCGCACCGTGGTGATAGGCCAGTGCCGCAACGTCATTCGGATGAACACGCTCGACGGCCGCGGCGATTCGACGATGCCATCGCAGGCGGCGGAACCGGGGGATGTCGTCGACGAGGGTGTCCCGAACGAGCGCGTGAGTGAAGCTCATCGTCGTGTCGCCGACGTCGAGCAGGCCCGCCAGCACGCCGGCGTCGAGGCCGTCGAGGACGGTGTCCTCGTCCACCTCGGCAGCGTGCAGCAGCACATCGAGATCGGCGTGCCGACCGACCAGTGCCGCTAGCCGCAAGACCGACACGGCGATGTCGGGGAGTCGACTAAGCCTGCGCCGCAACACGTCTCGTACTCCGGCGGGCACCGCGGACACCGCCACCAGAGCGCCCTCGCTGCGCAGCAGCCGTGCACTTTCCTTGAGGTAGAACGGATTACCGCCGGTCCGTTCCAACAGCACCTGCATCACTTCGGGTTTCGGTGTCGACGCCGCCTCGGCCTCGACCAACTGCGTCGCGTCCGCGAGCGCCAGTCCCGCGAGGTCGATGCGCAGCGGCGCGGATGCGGCCAGCGACGCGAGCGCCGACTCGAGATGGCGCCCCACCTCGTCGCGGCGATAGGCGACGACGAGCAGGACGGGCGCCTCGCCGGCTACTTCGGTGAGCAGACTCAGCGTCTCCGACTCGGCGCGGTGGACGTCGTCGAGGAACACGGCGACCGGCGCGTCGGCGGCCCGCTCGCGGAGGAAGTCAACGACCTTGCGGTGCAACAGGAACCGGGACATCTCCGCGGACGTCTCGGCGTTGGGTGCGGCATCGTCGGCGCGGGCGAGCAGCGTGGCCAGCGCGTCGTCGGCGACACCGTCGGCACAGAGTGCTCGCAGAGCCTGACTCCACGCCCACGCGGGGGGAGCCCCGTCCGCCTCCGGACAGCGGCCGAAGGCGACCTGCCAGCCGGCGGCGGCGAGGTCGTCGGCGATCTGGGTGAGTAGCGCGGTCTTTCCATCACCGGCCGACCCGGTGACGAGGCACAGGCCCGGTCGGCGGTCAGCTCCGGTGTCGTCGGCGACGGTGCGCACGGCGTCGATCTCGGTGTCGCGGCCCAGGATTCGCGTTCCGGGGCGTCCGCGGGCGGGATCGTCGGCGGTGAGCGTGACCGCGACTGCCGGGCGGACCGCCGTCGCCTCCACCGGAACCCGTTGTGCTAGAACATCGGACTCGAGTGCGACGAGCGCGGGACCGGGGTCGAGGCCCAGCTCGTCGGACAGCATCGCCCGCGCCTCGCGGATGACGCCGAGTGATTCCGCCTGCCGCCCACTCAGATACAGGGCGTGGGCCATGATCCGCCACGCGTCCTCGCGGAGGGGATGGTCTCGGCGCAGGGCGTCGGCGAGCAGTGCCGCGGTGGCGGCGTCACCGCACTCCAGGGTCGCGGCCGCCTGACGTTCCCGAGCCACCGACCGCAGTTCCTCCAGGCGGGCCGACTCCGCCCGCGCCCAGGGGGCGTCGGCGAAGTCGGCGAACGCCGATCCCTGCCAGAGCCCCAGCGCGGCGTCGAGGCGTCGGCGCCGCTCGTGCGGGTCATCGGCGTCGGGGGCACGCAGCGCGGCCTCGAACCGCCACGCGTCGACGTCGTCGACGCCCAGCCGCAGCGCGTAGCCGGGCGCCTGGCTGACCAGCAATGTCGCCGGACTGCGCGGCGGGCGGTCGGGCTCGAGAATGCGACGCAGGTTGGAGACATAGGCCTGTAGCGCACCGAGTGCGCGGCGCGGCGGTTCGCCGTGCCAGAGGTCGTCGGCGAGCTTGTCCACGGAAACGACGTGGCCGTGTGCGATCGTCAGCAGCGCGACGACGGCACGCTGCTTGGGGCCGCCCAGTTCGAGCGCTCCACGCGCATCGGCGGCCGCAAGCGGGCCGAGGACCTGTATGCGCACATTCGGAAGTTTAGAGGTTGCGTGTGCGGTGGTCGGCTCAGCGCATTACAAGTACATCGCAAGTGCCGGCGGCGATGATCGAGTAGTCATTCACCGCTACCTCAGGAGATCGCCATGGCGTCGCCGGACTCGTCCACCCGTCCACAGACCGAAGAAATGGTCATCGTTCACAACGTGTTCCGCAGCAATCTGGAGGCATTGCCCGATCTGATCCGTGCGGTCGCTGACGGCGATCGAGGCCGTGCCGCCGTCCTCACCGGGTGGCTCACCGAGCTGATCACCGGGCTGCATCATCACCACACCGGGGAAGACGAGTTGATGTGGCCGCTGCTGACGAGCCGCGCGCCCGCCGACAACGCGCTGGTCCTGCGGATGGAGGAACAGCACGCCCGGATCGCCGATCTCGTCAGCGTCGTCCACGCGCAGGCCACCGCATTCACCACGAGCGGATCGCGCTCGGCCGGCGCATCGTTGGCGGCGTCGATCACCGAACTCAACGGGGTCCTCGCCGAGCATCTGGGCGAGGAGGAGGCGCGTATCCTGCCGATCGTCGAACAGGTGATGACCCCCGCGGAATGGAAGGTCCTCGCTGACCGCGGCAATGCCTCCATCCCGAAGGATCGTCGACTGACCTTCCTCGGATTCATGCTGTACACGGCGTCGGACTCGCAGCGGACGCTGCTGATGTCACAATTGCCCGCGCCCGCCCGGGTGATGTGGAGGCTGATCGGGAAGCGGTCGTTCGCCAAGGCGTACCAGGAGATCTACGGCGTCGCACCAGCGTGGCGGTAACCGACGCGGCATCGGCCACCGTCAATGCCCGTCGCCGGTGCGCGTTAGCCTAGGAAGGATCTGTTCACGCAGCTTTGCAAGGCGAGGAAACAATGAGCGCACCCACCGTCGGCCCGGACACGGTCGCCGACATCAAAGCCACGGTGACCCAACAGGCCACCGCTGCGCGCGCGGCGTCGCGCGAACTGGCACGACTGTCGACCGCGGACAAGAACGCGGCATTGCTGGCCGTCGCCGAGGCGATCGAAGCGGCGGCGGAGTCGGTGCTCGCAGCCAACGGCCGTGACATCACCCGCGCCGAGGAGGCAGGCACCGAGGCCAGCCTGCTCGACCGGCTGCGGCTGACCGCCGACCGCGTCACCGGCATCGCCGACGGACTACGGCAAGTCGCGTCGCTCGCCGACCCGATCGGCGAGATCGTCGCGGGCAAGACGCTGCCCAATGGGCTGCGCCTGCGTCAGGTGCGGGTACCGCTCGGCGTGGTCGGCATCGTCTACGAGGCCCGCCCGAACGTGACCGTCGACGCCTTCGGCGTCGCCTTCAAGTCGGGTAACGCGGTGCTGCTGCGCGGGTCGTCGTCGGCGGCCGAGTCCAACGCCGAACTGGTTCGCATCATCCGCGCGACGCTGACCGGGCGCGGTATCACCGCTGACGCCGTGGATCTACTGCCCGCCCAGGATCGCTCCAGCGTTACCGCACTGATCACCGCGCGGGGCCTCGTCGACGTCGTGATTCCGCGCGGCGGAGCGGGGCTGATCAACGCCGTCGTCGCCAACGCGACCGTCCCGACCATCGAGACCGGCACCGGAAACTGTCACGTCTATGTTCACGCCGACGCCGACCTCGACGTCGCGACCCGGGTGATCGTCAACTCCAAGACACGTCGTCCGAGTGTCTGCAACACGGCCGAGACCGTCCTGATCGACGCCGCGATCGCCGCTGAGGCGATGCCTCGCATCATCTCCGTGCTGCAGGCCGAGGGCGTCGTCATCCACGGCGACGAGGCTCTGCTGGATTCTGCGCGCTCGCTGGCGCTCCCGGCGCAGGGCATGGTCGCGGCGACCGACGTCGACTGGGGCGACGAGTACCTCTCCCTGGACATCGCGATGAAGACCGTCGAGAACCTCGACGCGGCCGTTGCGCACATCGACCGCTGGGGGACCGGGCACACCGAGGCCATCGTCACACGAGATCTGGCCGCCGCCACCGAATTCACCGACCGCGTCGACGCCGCAGCCGTGATGGTCAACGCCTCGACCGCGTTCACCGACGGCGAGCAGTTCGGTTTCGGCGCCGAAATCGGCATCTCCACGCAGAAGCTGCACGCCCGCGGCCCGATGGGACTGCCCGAATTGACCTCCACCAAGTGGATCGTGTGGGGCGATGGACAGGTTCGGCCCGTCTGATGAGCGATAACACCACCCCTTCGGTCCGCACGCTCCAGACCGCCCCCATCGTCTCCTCGTTCGCCGACATCGGCGATGTCACCACGCGTCTGGAGGCGACCGGCTATCTCGCCGAC
The DNA here is from genome assembly GCF_012933505.1 of Gordonia asplenii. GTDB lineage: Bacteria > Actinomycetota > Actinomycetes > Mycobacteriales > Mycobacteriaceae > Gordonia > Gordonia asplenii. The sequence goes on along the minus strand of NZ_JABBNB010000007.1, from coordinate 136,154 downwards.
GACGCGACGTCGACCGCGGCGTTCCTGGCCGATCGCCTCGGCAAGCCGCTGCTGATCGAGGGACCCGCCGGCGTCGGCAAAACCGAACTGGCTCGGGCACTTTCGCTGGCCACCGGCGCCGAGTTGGTCCGCCTGCAATGCTACGAGGGCATCGACGAGGCCCGCGCACTCTACGAGTGGAACCACGCCAAGCAGATCCTCGCCATCCAGGCCAGTGACACTCGCGATTGGTCGGAGACCAAGGCGGACATCTTCTCCGAGGAGTTCCTGTTGCCGAGACCGTTGCTGACGGCGATCTCGCGCACCGAGCCGACCGTGCTGTTGATCGACGAGGTGGACAAGGCCGACGTCGACATCGAGGGCCTCCTGCTGGAGGTGCTCAGCGACTTCGCGGTGAGCATCCCGGAGATGGGCACGGTGGTGGCGACGCGCCGCCCGATCGTGATCCTCACCTCCAACGCGACCCGCGAGCTGTCCGAAGCGCTCAAGCGACGCTGCCTGTATCTGTTCATCGACTTCCCGGATCCGGTGCGGGAGCGGGCGATTCTCGCGTCGCGGGTGCCGGAACTGTCGTCGGCGCTGGCCGCGGAGATCGTGCGGGTGGTCGGAGTGTTGCGCACCTTGGACATCCGCAAGAAGCCGTCGGTCGCCGAGACCATCGACTGGGGAAACACGTTGCTGCAGTTGGGCGCTGACGGCTCCGACGAGAAGCTGGCGTCGGGCAAGCTCGACGACGGGCTCATCGCACGCACCCTCGGCGTCGTACTGAAGCACCGGCCCGACCTCAAGACCGCGCTGACCGAACTCAAACTGGGCTGAGCGTCGTGCCGACCGCCACCCATCCGCTGGCCGAACATCTGACCGGGTTCGTCGAGGAGCTGCGCCGCCGCGGTATGCCGATCGGGCCGTCGCAGCTGATCGACGCCGGACAGGCGGCTGAAGTCCTGGATCTGCTGAACCGCAACAGTTTTCGTGAAGGCCTGGCTGCGACGCTGCTGCGGGATCAAACGCATCGGGTGGTCTTCGACAAGACCTTCGATCTGTGGTTCCCACTCGGCGTCGGAGCACGCAGCGAGGCGACTGCGATACCGCGCGACGCCGACGGTGCCGTGGACATCGCGGCGCTGCGGGAGATGCTCGCGGAGGTGCTCGCCGACGACTCACCGGAGGCGCAGGCGCAGCAGGCCGCGCTTGTGGCGATGATCGTCGACGAGGTGGGATCGTACGAATCGGCTCGGGGACAAGCGTTTTCGGCGTATCAGGCGTTGTCCGCGGTGTCGCCGCAGACGTTGATCGCGGCGATCGCAGCGGCGATGGCGGCCGGCGACGCCCCGGAGGGTGGTCGGGCCGGGACGCAGCCGATGTACCGGCGGGCCGCGGCTGACCGCGTGGCACAGTTCCGGGCCGAGGTGGAAAGCGAGACGCAGCGTCGAATGGCGTTGCGAAACGGTCGGGACCGTGTCGCCGACTACGCGGTGCCCAAGTTGCCCGAGCACATGAACTTCTTGTCGGCGGGAGCGAAAGACCTCGCCGAAATCCGCCGAACGGTCGCGCCGCTGGCGCGACTGTTGGCTTCCCGCTTGGAGATTCGGCGACGTCGGGCCCATCGTGGGGCCGTCGACGTACGAAAGACGTTGCGTGCGTCCATGTCCACCGGCGGCGTGCCGATCAACCTGAGCCATCGCAAACCGCGGCCGGGACGCCCCGAGTTGGTGATCATCTGTGACGTGTCCGGGTCGGTCGCCGGATTCTCGCAATTCACACTGCAACTGGTCTACGCGCTGCGCCAGCAGTTCGCGAAGGTACGGGTGTTCGCGTTCGTCGACACCGTCGACGAGGTCACCGACTACTTCGATCGGGGCAACAGCGACGAGCGCTTCGGCGAGGTGATGACGTCGATGATCACGCAGGCACGGATCAGCACCCGCGACGGACACTCCGACTACGGAAACATGTTGCGCGGATTCACCGACGAATACCTGGACTCGCTGACCCACCGGGGCGCTCTGCTGATCCTCGGCGACGCCCGGAACAACTATCACCACCCGCGCAGCGAAAGCCTGCGCGAGCTGACGGAGAGGGTGCGCCACGCGTACTGGCTCAATCCGGAAGACCGAAGCCAGTGGGGCGTCGGCGATTCCGAGGCCGACGTTTACGCCGACGTCATCGAGATGCACGAATGCCGCACCGCCAACCAACTGGGAAAGGTCATCGCGGACTTGTTGCCGGTGTAGGACGGGGCCGCGCGGTTCGGCTCGCGTCCGTTTGTCGTGGGTTGTTGGTAGTGCTGGCCGTGACTCTCCGCTCGCGGTGGGTTGTTGGTGGTGCTGGGCGTGAGTCTCCGCTCGCGGTGGGTTGTTGGTGGTGCTGGGCGTGAGTCTCCGCTCGCGGTGGGTTGTTGGTGGTGGTGGCTGTGACTCTCCGCTCGCCGAGTGCCGAAGCGAGGAACGAGCTTCGGTGTAACGAGGTGTGGCGACCCGACCGCCGCAACGAGTCGTCGCGCAGGAGTGCCACGAGATCGCGACGCCACCTGTGCGATTTGTGAGTCGTAACGTATCGCCCTTCGCGTCGCGGAATGCCTTCTGTGAGATGGTCTTTCGTCTTGCGTCCCCTCGATACACCGACGCTCGTTCCTCGCGTCGGCACTCGGGGAGCGAGTGGTGGGCCTTGGGAACGAGGGGTGGGCCTTGGGAACGAGGGGGTGGGCCTCGCGTCGGCACTCGGGGAGCGAGGGGTGGGCCTTGCGTCGGCACTCGGGGAGCGGGGTCGGCACTCGGGGAGCGAGGGGTCGGCCTTGCGTCGGTACTTGGAACACAGCGCGCCGGCAGCAGTGGCGGCCACCGACTCCACCAACCCATCCGAGTAGTGTCAGATCTCATGTCAGGAGCCAGACGGCGTCGTATCGGTGTGATGGGTGGGACGTTCGATCCCATCCACAACGGGCACCTCGTCGCCGCGAGCGAAGTGGCCCACCGGTTCAAGCTCGACGAAGTGATCTTCGTGCCCACCGGCCGGCCGTGGCAGAAGGATCAAGCGGAATCGAAGCCCGGACATCGGCCGGTCAGCCCGGCTGAAGACCGTTACCTGATGACGGTGATCGCCACGGCGTCGAATCCGCAGTTCAGCGTGAGCCGGGTCGACATCGAACGCAACGGCGACACCTACACCGTCGATACTCTGCGCGACCTGCGCGCGATCCTGCCCGACGCCGAATTGTTCTTCATCACCGGCGCGGATGCCCTCGAGTCGATTCTGTCGTGGCAGAACTGGGAGGGACTGTTCGAGCTGGCGCATTTCATCGGCGTCAGCAGACCCGGTTACGAACTGAACGCAACACACCTGGCGCAGCACCTGGAAACACTGCCGCCCGATACGCTTCAGATGTTGGAGATTCCGGCGTTGGCGATCTCGTCGACGGACTGTCGTGAGCGTGCCCACGCCGGGCGTCCCGTCTGGTACCTGGTGCCCGACGGCGTCGTGCAGTACATCAATAAAAGACAGCTCTACCGGACACGCCGTGCATCATCGCCGGGCGTGTCAGCACCGTGACGGTGCACCCGCCACCGGCCACCGCGCCGGGCAACTGAAAGGAGTCGCGTGACCGCTGCACCAGAGGCGCAGGAGATGGCGCGGATCGCCGCATTGGCGGCCGCCGACAAACTCGCCCACGAAGTCACCGTCATCGACGTTTCCGAACAACTCGTGATCACCGATGCCTTCGTCATCGGATCCGCCGACAACGAGCGCCAGGTCAACGCCATCGTCGACGAGGTGGAGGACAAACTGCGGCAAGCAGGTCATAAGCCGATCCGCCGCGAAGGCGCGCGTGAAGGTCGCTGGTCCCTGCTCGACTACAACGACATCGTCGTGCACATCTTCCACGCGGACGAACGCGAGTTCTACGCCCTCGAGCGACTGTGGAAGGACTGCCCGGTGATCGACGTCCCCGGGCTCGACGAGGCATCGGCGGCAGCGGCGTCGACTGAGGCAGGAGAACAAGCATGAGCGGCGGACCCGACGAGCACGATTCCAGCGTCGAACGACTGACTCCCGTCGTCCGCCGGCTGATCCTGCTTCGTCACGGACAGACCGACTTCAACGCCGAGAGTCGCATGCAGGGGCAGCTCGACACCGACCTGTCGCCGGTCGGCATGGAGCAGGCCGAGCTCGCGGCGCAGGCGCTGGCCGTTCGGACCCCGCGCGCCATCTGGTCGTCGGATCTCAAGCGTGCCCGGCTCACCGCTGACGCGCTGTCCGCCGCGACCGGCGTGCCGATCACCATCGACGACCGACTGCGCGAAACGTTCCTCGGCGAGTGGCAGGGAAAGACGCACGTCGACGTCGACGCCGCGCTGCCCGGTGCCAGGCGTAAGTGGCGCGACGACGCGTCGTGGTCGCCGCCCGGTGGCGAGAGTCGAGTCAACGTCGCCACCCGCGCGACCCCCGTCGTCGCGGATCTTCTTGCGGTACTTCCCGATTGGGGCTCCGGCGACACACCCGAGGCACCGGTGGTCCTGGTGGCGCACGGTGGTGTGATCGCCGCGATGACCGCATCTCTGCTCGGTCTGCCGCAGGCCAACTGGCCGGTTTTCGGTGGACTGGCCAACACCGGTTGGGTGCAACTGAGCGGGCACAGCTTCGACGGTGAGCCGCCGGTATGGCGCCTGGACGTGTGGAACGCAACGGCGGAGGGCGTGTAGGCGCGTGCACACACACAACCGGGTGGTCCGCGCATGACCGCCGGTCAACCGGTCGACGGGCCGGGCACCATCGTCGTGCTGTCCGACTCGCTCGCGTACTACGGACCCACCGGGGGACTTGCCGCCGACGATCCGACGATCTGGCCGAACATCGTCGGTGCGACGGTGGGCCGCCGCGTCGAACTGTTCGGTCGGATCGGATGGACAACCCGCGACGTCTGGTGGGCGGTGACGCAAGACCCGCGGATCTGGGCCGCGCTGCCGAAGGCCGACGTCCTCGTCTTCGCGATCGGCGGGATGGACAGCCTGCCCTCGCCGCTGCCGACGGCACTGCGCGAACAGATTCGGTACCTCCGGCCGGCCGGTCTGCGGTCGGCAGTCCGCGACGCCTACGCGTGGTTGCAGCCGCGCCTGTCGCCGCTGGGCTGGCCGATGGCGCTGCCGCCGAAGATCACCGTCGAATATCTGGAGAGGGTGCGCGGGGCCGTCGCCCATCTACGTCCCGACCTGCCGATGGTCGTCTGCCTACCGCCGACCCATGCGAGTCCGTATTACGGCGATGTTCATCTCGGACGCGTCCCCACCACGTCCGCGATGCGCCGGTGGGCTGCCGAACATGACCTGGTCACGGTCGATTTCTACCCGACGACGCGAGACGCCTTCGCCGATCCCGAGTCGGGGATGAACCCCGATGGCATTCACTGGGGCACAGCGTGCCACGCGTCGATCGCCGCCGTGACGGCACCCGTCGTGGCGTCGGCGTTGGCTGCGGGAGAAGTCGCCGCGGCGACCGACTAATCTGTACAGGTGCCAGTCGTCGTCGTCACAGATTCTTCCGCCCGGTTACCGCAGTCACTGACCGAGCAGTATCGCATTAAGCAGGTGCCGCTTCATCTCACGCTCGACGGCGTCGACTACCGCGAAGGCATCGACGACATCCCCGCCGACATCATCGACACACCCGGTGTCACGACGTCGGGTGCGATCCCCAACGATCTGGAGACCGCGTTCGGCGAGGCGATCGAGGAGAGCCGAGGTGACGGTGTGGTGGCCGTGCACATGTCGCGCCGGCTGTCGGGGACGTGGAGCAATGCCCGCCTGGCCGCCGAGCAGTACTCGGGACAGGTGCGGGTGGTCGATTCGCGATCGGTCGGATTGGCCGTCGGCTTCGTAGCGTTGGCGGCGGGGCAGGCGTCCGCGGCCGGAGCCGACCGCGACCGCGTTTACGAGGCCGCGATCCGTGAGGCCGCCACCGTCGAATCCCTTCTCGCGGTGCAGAACCTGGACAATCTGCGTAACAGCGGCCGGATGAGCGCCGCGAGCAAACTGCTCGGTTCGGCGCTGTCGATCAAGCCGATACTGCACACCGTCGACGGCTCGCTGGTGCTGCGCGAGCGTCACCGCACCTTCTCCAAGGCGATGGCGAAGATGCTCGACGCCGCCGCCGAGATGTCCACCGACGGCGAAGTGACGGTCGGAGTTCAACACTCGCAGGCCCCCCACCTCGCCGACGAAGTGCTGGAGAAAGTCACCGCGCGGATTCGGAAGGTGACGTCGACGCTGGTGGTCGACCTGGGGCCGGTGCTCGGCTGTCATGTGGGACGCGGAGCGGTCGGTGTGGTGATCGGCTCGGGGTTGACGCCGCTGGGGGAGTAGGCCGCCTGCTGCCTGAGTGTCGAGGCGGAGAGTAGACCGCCCGCTCCCTGAGTGCCGAGACGAGGGGGAGAGCACCCGTTCCGCGTGTGTCGAGGCGGGGAGTAGATCCCCCGCTCCCCGAGTGCCGAGACGAGGAACGAGTCTCGGTGTATCGAGGGGCGGCGAGACGAATTCGTCGACGCAACCACTCCATACGACGACACGGTCAACGATTCGGTGTGATCGGTGGGGCAGATGGTGTTCAGCATGATGCCGACCCGGTACCTATCCACAATCGCGGTTATCCACAACAACGCCGGATTCGACGCCGGTGCGGCCCTATCTGTTGCCGGCCGACCCCTACGGTGTCGGCATGGGGAGGAATGAGCAACTTCGCGATTCGCCGTTGAATCGGTTGGGGAGTCCGACTGGACGGGGCAGTCCTCGTCGACCGCGGACGGTCTCCGACGACGTCGGTGACGCCGACTCGGGCGCGGCACCGCCTGATACCGCACCGCCCGATACGGGCCTCCTCGACGACGAACCGCTCGACGGTGGATCACCACGACCGGTGCCCCGAGCGACGTCGGCGCGCGGCATCGGCTCGCTGCCCGCCTGGCTCGGGGCACAACCCATTCCCGACGAGATGCTGCCGCCCTACCCCGACGACCACGCCTTCGGATTCGACGCCGGCTCCCGTCGGCCTGACGGCGACGTGGACGACAACGCATGGGATTCACCGGCTTCCGACGACGACGCGCTCGACAATCCGGGTCGCCGATCACATCGCGTGCTCCCGGCGCCGCCGGCCGCATTGGCGCTCGTCATCGTGGGAATTCTCGCCGTCGTCGTGGCCGCGGTTCTGTTGGTGCGCAGCGCTCCCGCGGACATCAGTCCCATCTCCTTTCCGTCAACGGCCGGTCCGACGGCCGGCCCGACGTCGGCATCGATGGCGAAACGCGCTGCCGGCCAGTCGGATTCACCCGTTCCGCGATCGGAGGTCGCGCAGCTCGTGATCAGCGTCGTCGGGCTTGTGCATAAGCCGGGGCTGGTGCGCCTGCGTCCACAGGCGCGCGTCGCCGACGCGATCGCGGCCGCCGGAGGAGCTCGGCCGGGTGCAGATCTGTTGTCGCTCAACCTCGCCCGGCCGCTGCACGACGGTGACCAGATCATCGTCGGGCTCAGCGGCGACGGCGGGCGAGCAGCCCTGCGCAGCGCGGTCATCGGCGTCGACGGATCCGGTGGGTCCCCGACGCCGGGTGCTGCCCCGGCTCCCGGCGGTGGGTCGCCGACGCCTGCGGCGACAGCCGGGAAGGTCAATCTGAATACCGCGACCGTCGCCGAACTCGACGCGCTGCCCGGCGTGGGGCCGGTGACCGCTGCCGCGATCATCGACTGGCGCAACCGCAATGGGCGATTCACCTCGGTGGATCAACTCGCCGAAGTCGACGGCATCGGCCCGGGGCGGCTGGCCAAGCTGCGCGACAAAGTCACCGTGTAGCAGAACCGAAGGAAACCTGTTGTCTCCCATCGACTTTCGCCTGATCCCGCCGGCACTCGGCTGCTGGGCGATCACCATCGTCGGGTTGATCACACCGCGGCCGGTGACGGTGGCGGTGGTCATCATCGGCGTGCTGCTATGTCTGGTGATGGTGTACCGCGCCGTCGTCGACGCCGCGCGGTGGCCGGTCGCGGGCGCCGTGATCGCGACCGCGGGGCTGATCGCCGGAGTGGGTGCGGTGTTGTTGTTGCGGATCGACGTGGTCGACCACCACGGGTTGCGAAGTGAGATCGGGCACCGGACGAGTGTGGTGGCAACCGTGTCCGACGATCCGCAATGGTTGTCGCCCAACGGGTCTCGGCTACGTATCAAGGTCTCCGTGCAGGCAGTCGGGCGTGGTGCCGACGGCAGGCCGCGACCGGTGCGCAGTGTGGACGCCGTGGTGTTCGCCAGTGGCAACCTGCGCAGCGAATGGGCACTGGTGTCACCGGGGCAGCGGTTGGAGGCCGTCGTCGCCGTACGGGCGCCGCCGGGGCACGACCTGACGGTGGTGGCGATGAACGCGGCGTCGGAGCCGCGGATGCTCGACTCCGGGCCGTGGTACATGCGTGCGTCGGCGGTCGTGCGATGGCGGTTCGCGCAGGTGGCGCAGCGGGCGCTGCCCGACGATCAGGCCGGGCTGCTGCCGGGGCTGGTCATCGGCGACACGTCGGGCATCGACGACGCCACGCGCGCCGACTTCCGCGCGGCCAGCCTCTCGCACCTCCTCGCGGTGTCTGGGGCCAACTTCGCGTTGGTGACGGGTGCGGCGATCCTTTTGATCAGCGCCCTCGGCGCCGGCCCGCGGGCGACCGCGGTGATCGGGATCGTGGTGATCGTCGGGTTCGTGATCTTGGTGCGGCCGTCGGCGAGTGTCGTCCGCGCTGCCGGGATGGGCGTCGTCGGGGTGCTGGCGTTGGTGGCGTCGAGACGATCGCATGCGATGCCCGCGCTGGCCACCGCGATCATCGTCGCGGTGCTGTGGTGGCCGTCGATGGCGCTCGACGTGGGTTTCGCGATGTCGGTCGCCGCGTCGGGGGCGCTCATTGCGTGGGGCAGTCCGTGGGCGGAATGGCTTCGGGCCCACCGTGTTCCGAACGGACTGGCGCAGGTGCTGGCGATGGCTGCGGTGGCTCAAGTGGTGACCGCACCGCTCGTCGCCATGATCAGCGGACAGTTCAGCGTCGTCGGTGTGCTCGCGAATATTCTGGTCGCGCCGGTCGTCGGGGTGATCAGTGTGTTGGGTGTCGTCGCGGCGGTGGCGGCGTCGTGCGGTGCGATCGGTGAGGTGGCGGCGGAGCTGCTGGCACGGGCGATGGGCCCGGAACTGTGGTGGATGCTGACGTGGGCGCGGGTGCTCGGACGGCAGGGGTGGGCCACGGTGTCGGTGCCCGACGGCCCGACCGGCGCGCTGTTGGTCGCCGGGCTCACCGCAGTCGGCGTCGGCGTTGTCAGAGCGTTCTGGCAGCATAGGTCCGGTGGTAGACCGGTTGCACCTCTTGCTTGGCGACGACGACTTCCTGGCCGGCCGGGTGGTGACGGAGGTGGCCGCGCAGGTCAGCGCGGAAGCGGGGCAGCAGGTGCCGACCACTCGGGTCCGAGCCGGTGATGTGACGGTTCCCGAGTTGGCTGAGTTGCTGAGTCCCTCGCTGTTCGCCGAGGAACGCATCATCGTCGTCGAGGCGGCCGCGGAGGCAGGCAAGGAGCCCGTCTCGATCATCACCGAGACGGCCGGGCAACTGCCCGACGGGGTGACCCTGCTGGTGATGCACAGCGGCGGTGGTCGGGCCAAGGCGATGGTGCCTGCCCTGAAGAAGGTCGGGGCCGTCGAGCACGACTGTGTCGCACCGAAATGGCCGGAGCAGAAGGCGAAGTTCGTGGTCGCCGAATTCCGGAACCTCGGAGTCAAGGTGTCCTCGCCGGTGGCGGAGTTGATCGTGCAGAGCGTCGGCGGCGAGTTGCGCGAGTTGGCGGCCGCATGCAGTCAGCTGGTCGCCGACACCGGCGGCAAAGTCGACGCGAAGGCTGTCACACTCTATTACTCGGGCCGCCCGGAGGTGACGGGCTTCGAGATCGCCGATCAGACGGTGACCGGCAACCTCGCGGGCGCGCGGGAGTCATTGGCGTGGGCCATGCACCACGGCGTGCCGCGGGTACTGCTCGCCGACGCGCTGGCCGAGGCGGTGCACGGCATCGCGCGGGTGCGCTCGATCGGTAACGCCGATCCGTACTCGGCGGCGTCGGAGCTGGGCATGCCGCCGACTCGAGTGAAGAAACTGCAGGCGCAGGCCCGAGCGTGGGATTCGGAGTCGATCGCGCGGGCACTGGTCATCGTCGCCGCGCTGAACGGCGATGTGAAAGGTCAAGCGGCAGACGCGGATTTCGCGCTCGAACACGCGGTCGCGCGGATCGCGGGTCTCCGGCCGGAGCGGAGCCGACGGTAGGGCGAGTGTGGACCGGTTGAGCACTTCGGCCGGTGGCTCGCGGGTGCTCGGCTACCGCCCGACGCCGAAACCCCGGCGACAGCGTGGCGTGTCACCGGGGTTTCGGAAAGACTGAGGTTCGAGAAAGACTCTGGGAAAGCGTCAGAGCTTGTTGACGGCCAGCGCCATCGCCGACTTCTTGTTGGCGGCCTGGTTGGCGTGGATGATGCCCTTCGATGCGGCCTTGTCGAGCTGGCGGCTGGTGCTGGTCAGCAGGGTCTCGGCCTTGTCCTTCTCGCCGGCGTCGACGGCCTCGCGGAAGTTACGGATCGCGGTGCGCAGCGCCGACTTGGCCGACTGGTTGCGACGACGGGCCGCCTCGTTGGTGCGGATCCGCTTAACCTGCGACTTGATGTTTGCCACGCGTTTCTACCCTTTTCATGTTGCTCGTGTTGAGTGTTGCTGATGCGAACCCACACGGAGGATTCCGGGGTTCGGCGGTCAGCGATTCACTTTACCCTGACAGTGCGTGACGCCCAAATCGCCGTCGGCGTCGTCGGGCGGTCGGCGAATTGAGATCAGCGTGATCGTATGGTTGACCCATGTCATCGGTTTATGTGCACATCGGACTGCCCAAGACCGGGACGACGCACCTGCAGGACAGACTCTGGCGTAACCGCGACATCGCGCTGCGCGTCGCTGACCTGCTCTATCCCGGCAACGCCATCGACGACCACTTCCATGCGGCAGTACACCTGCAGCCGGGTCGCTACCTCGACTGGGTTGATCCCGAACACGCGAAGGCGTGGCCGACGATGGTCGCGCAGATGCGTGCGTGGAACGGAAACGCGCTGCTGTCACACGAATTGTTCGCTACCGCGACGGCCGAACAAGTGGGGCAACTCACACGCGACCTGTCCTTCGCGGACGAGATCCACGTTGTGGTGACGGTTCGCGACCTCGGCAGGCAACTGCCGTCGGTGTGGCAGGAGAACGTGAAGAATCAGCGTCGGGCACGCCTGGACGAATTCGTGCAGCGCGTCGCCGCGATCGCCGACGATCCGTCGCTGCCCGTCGGCGAAGAAGGTCCGTTCTGGGAATTCCAGGACTACGTCACCATCCTCAAGCGATGGGAGCAGTACGTACCGGCCGAACGCATCCACATCGTCACGGTCCCGGCGAAGGGTTCGAGCGACTCGCTGTGGGAGCGCTTTCTCCTCGCACTCGGCGTCGACGCCACGCAACTCACCGAAACCGTCCCGACTGCCAACGCGTCGCTGTCGGCGACGCAGACCGAATTCCTCCGGCGCCTTAACGACCGTCTGCAACCGGACAGCATTGACTGGGCCCGCTACGAACGCATCGTCAAAGGGCAGCTCATCGGCGAGATCCTCTTCGCCGACGCCGCCGGGCCGCCGGCGGAACTCGGACCTGCACAACGAGATTGGGCCGCCGCACAGGCGTCGCGCATGATCGGCGCGGTCGCCGACGCCGGATACAGCGTCGTCGGGACCCTCGATGACCTCGATGTCGCAGCCGAATCGTCAGCCTCGACGCATGACGGCCCGACGCAGGACGAAGTGCTGACCGTGGCTCTTGACCTCATCGCCGAGCTGGTCCAGCGGGCTCCGCTGCCGCGAGTACGTCCTCGGTGGGAAACTAAGGCGCGCAACGTCGTTCGCCGCGCACAACGTCGTGTGACAGCCGCCGTGCGCCGATAGCCGACGACCCCGGGGGCGCGGTCACACGTTCGTAATCTGTTTGCAATGCGGCGGGGTGGACTTTGTAGCACGATAAGCCGATGAACGCCGCGACCGCACCAGCAGCAACCAAGGTCAAACCCCCAGCGAAGCGGGCGAAAACGACTAGGGAGAAATCGACGCCGGACGGCCTCGACACGACCGACATCTTCGCGGCATACGCGCAGGGCGAGCCGCGCGCATCGGCCGCCTATGACGAGATGTTCGACGCCTCGGGCGGAGTCCGGGCACCGTACCGGGGTGTGCTGCGGGCGATGTCGGAGACCGACAGCAGCGACATCCAGAACCGCGTCGATGCCCTCGGACGCGCCTTCATCGACCAAGGCATCACCTTCTCGCTCTCCGGCAAGGAACGGCCGTTCCCGCTCGACGTCGTGCCGCGCGTGCTCTCCGCCGCAGAATGGTCGAAGCTGGAAACCGGTATCGCACAACGGGTTGCCGCGCTGGAGATGTTCCTCGACGACGTCTACGGCGACCAGCAGATCTTGCGCGACGGCGTCGTGCCCAAGCGACTCGTGGTCTCCTGCGAGCACTTTCACCGGCAAGCCGCCAACATCCGCCCGCCCAACGGCGTCCGCATCCACGTCGCGGGAATCGACCTGATCCGTGACGAGAAGGGCGAATTCCGCGTCCTCGAAGACAACGTCCGCTCACCGTCCGGCGTGTCCTACGTGATGACCAACCGGCGCACGATGGCCCGGGTGTTCCCGGATCTGTTCTCCTCCTACCGGGTCCGGCCGGTCGCCGACTACCCGAGCCACCTGCTTCGCGCGCTGCGCAAGGCCGCCGTCGTCAACGAATCCGACCCCACCGTCGTCGTGCTCACGCCCGGCGTCGCCAACTCCGCCTACTTCGAGCATTCGCTGCTCGCACGGCAGATGGGCGTCGAACTCGTCGAAGGCCGTGACCTGTTCTGCCGCGACAACGTCGTCTACATGCGCACCACCGACGGCGAGCAGCGCGTCGACGTGATCTACCGCCGCATCGACGACGAGTTCCTCGACCCGATGCAGTTCCGTCCCGACTCGATGCTGGGTGTCGCAGGTCTGGTCAACGCGGCTCGAGCGGGCAACGTCGTGATCTCCAGCGCCGTCGGCAATGGCGTCGCGGACGACAAATTGATCTACACCTACGTCCCGGAGATCATTGAGTACTACCTTGGCGAGAAGCCGTCGCTGGCCAACGTCGACACCCTGCGCTGCTGGCTCGACGCCGAGTGTGAAGAAGTGCTCGACCGCATCGAGGAACTCGTCGTCAAGCCGGTCGACGGATCCGGCGGCTACGGAATCGTCTTCGGGCCAGAGGCCACCGCAGACGAACTGGCGACGCTCACCCGCAAGATCCGCAACAACCCCCGCGGCTGGATCGCGCAGCCGGTGGTGCAGTTGTCGACGACGCCCACCAAGATCGGCGACGCCCTGGTGCCGCGGCACATCGACCTGCGGCCATTCGCCGTCAACGACGGCGACTCGGTCTGGGTGCTGCCCGGCGGCCTGACGCGCGTCGCACTGCCGGAGGGATCGCTCGTCGTCAACTCCAGCCAGGGCGGCGGATCGAAGGACACCTGGGTTCTGGCGTCGCGAACCGCGCCGCGGGAAGCCGAAAACGACGACGACAAGGTGGTCGCCGAGTCGGCCGTCAAACAGCCGCAGCCCGCGGCGTCGGGTCCGGATTTCTCGGCGTCGCAGCAACAGCAGCAACAACAGCAGAACGCACGTGTGGGAGGTGATCGCGGTGTTGGCGCGTAATGCCGAATCGCTGTACTGGATCGGACGATACGTCGAGCGGGCCGACGACATCGCCCGCATCCTCGACGTCGCCGTTCATCAGCTCCTGGAAGAGCCGACGGCCGACCCGAACCGCGCCGCCCGTCTGGTCCTGGCGGTCCTCGGGTTCGACCCGGACGCATCGGCCGACTGGGACGTCTGGTCGCTCGCGGAATACCTCGCCTACGACCGCGACGTCACCGGGTCGATCGCCGACCTTATCTCCTCGGCACGTGAAAATGCCCGCGGTGCAAGGGAAGTCACGTCCAGCGAGATGTGGGAGTGCCTCAACAGCACCTACAACGGACTGTCCGACGCCGAGCGCCGGGCCCGCCGTTTGGGGCCGCACGAGTACCTCGCCTACGTCAAGAACCGCGCCGCGATGTTCGCCGGGCTGGCCGACGCGACGCTCTCGCACGACGACGGCTACCGCTACCTGCTGGTGGGGCGCTCCGTCGAACGCGTCGACATGACGGTTCGCATGCTGCTCTCGCGTGCGGGTGACCGCAACAGTTCGCCGTCGTGGGTCAGTGTCTTGGTCTCGGCGGGTGCGCACGACACCTACCTGCGTACCTATCGGGGCTTGCTCGACGCCGAGAACGTCGTCGAATTCATGGTCCTGGATCGTTTGTTCCCGCGGTCGATCTTTCACGCGCTGCGCGTCGCCGAAGTCAATCTCGCGGAATTGGAGAAGCGACCGAGCCGCGTCGGTGAACAGTCGAGCGCGTTGATGATGCTGGGTCGGGCACGCAGTTCACTGGAATTCCTCGAACCGGGCCGGCTGCTCGTCGATCTGGAATCGCGGCTGCTCGACATCCAAGCCACCTGCCGCGCCGTCAGCGAATCCATCGCGGCCGATAATTTCCACATCTCACAGTACGTCGCGTGGGCCGACGCCAACGCGCGGCCGACTGTTCAGGAGGTTCGATGACCGCGCGCCTGCGGATCGTGCACGCCACCGGCTTCGCCTACAACGGCCCGGTCACCTCGTCGTTCAACGAGGCTCGGCTCACTCCGCGAAATGACAACCGGCAGAACGTGATCGTCGACCGCGTCGAGACCGCCCCGGCGTCGAGGCAGTATCGCTACACCGACTATTTCGGCACCGTGGTCACCGCCTTCGACCTGCATGCGCCGCATGAAGAACTCGAAGTGTCGGGGACGTCGGTGGTCGAAACGGAGAACGAGGAACTGCCCGAGGTCGCGGCCGGCACCGACTGGGACGATCTGCGCAGCGACTTCGTTCTGGATCGCTACGACGAAATGCTCACGCCCACGACATATGTCCCGAAGAACCGTGCGCTGGCGGCGACGGCGAAACGGATCACCAAGGGGCTCAGCCCGGCTGACGCGGTGACCGCCGTCGCCAAGTGGGTGCACGCCGAGATGGACTACGTTCCAGGGACCACCGGCGTGCACACCACCGCCGTCGAGGCGTGGAAGGAACGCAAGGGCGTCTGCCAGGACTATGCGCATCTGACGCTGCTGATGCTGAGGAGTCTCGGCATTCCGGCGCGCTACGTCTCGGGATACCTGCACCCGAAGGCGGTGGCGGAGATCGGCGAGGCGGTCGAAGGCGAGAGTCACGCGTGGGTGGAGGCCTGGACCGGCGCATGGTGGGGCATCGACCCGACCAACAACAAGTCGATCACCGAACTGCACATCGGCGTGGGCGTCGGGCGCGACTACTCCGACGTGCCGCCGCTCAAAGGCATCTATACCGGCGGCGGGGCGTCGGATCTCGACGTCGTCGTGGAGATAACTCGGTTGGCGTGAATTGGGGCGCAATTGCTTAGGTTAGTTATCTGACCTGCGAAGATAATCGACGTGTGATGTTCGCCATGTCTTCAGCGAATCTGAAGGTCGCAGACAGTAAGTTGCCAAGATGTGGACCGTCGAACATTTATGACGATGCTCGCGGCGGGGTCGGTCGCTGCGATCAGTGGATGCGCAACTGAACCGACGACGTCGCCGCAACTGGTCGGGGTGTCGTCGTCGGTGGCGGCGTCGAAGCAACTCGCACCGACGACTGCCGTACCGACGCCCGTCGCACTGACATCGACGCCCGGACCTCCCGTCAAACGCCCCGCCGGTACTTTGACGCGGCTCGACGGCGTACCCGGTCACCCGATCGCCCTGACGATCGACGACGGCACGAGCAGCGAAGTCGTCGGAGCGTATGTGAAGTTTGCGAAAGACACCGGAGCGCGATTCACCTTCTTCGTCACCGCATGCAACGACAGCTGGCGTGATCACGCCGCCGAATTGAAGCCCCTCGTCGAATCCGGTCAGATTCAACTCGGAAATCATACGTGGGATCACCCGGATTTGACGGGCTTGTCAGAGATTGCGGTCGCTGAACAACTGTCGAAGACGAAGACATTTTTGCGCAACACCTACGGCGTCGACGGCACACCGTACTATCGCCCGCCGTACGGGTTTCACAACGAGGTCGTCGACAAAGTCGCAGCCGATCATGGATATTCGACGCCGGCCCTTTGGTACGGGTCATTGTCGGATTCCGGTGTGATCACCGAGAAATACCTCGTTCATTGTGCGCGACAGTATTTTCATTCGAACTCCATCATCATCGGGCACGCGAATCATCCCGCGGTGACGCACGTTTACGGACAATTGGCGGAGATCATTCGGGAGCGTAAGTTGTCGATGGTGACGTTGAACGATGTTTATGTGAAATAGAGGCAGGTGGAGTTCGGAACGCGCGTCTCGACAGGTGTTGTTCGGGTGCGTTTCGGCTTGCGTCGCATGTGAGGACGACGCCATGTTTGTGTAGTTCGGAGATTGGCTGGGCACAGGATCTTGAGTCATCGTCGTCCGCCGGGGGAGGAGCGTCGAGGGTCGGTGCGCCGAATTCGCGGGCTCGTCCGGCACTCGGGGAGCGGGGGTGGGTTGGACTCGCCGGCTCGTTCGGTACTCGGCCCGGATCCGCCGATGGCACCCCCTCTTGCTGGTTGAGCCGGTCCGAGCGCCGTGCTGAGCGAGGCGCTAGCCGAGTCGAAGTAGCGCTAGCCGAGGTCCGTATCGAAACAACTTGTGGCACAATAGATTACACGCGAACGCTTGTCTCGCGTTCCGATCGTGGTGATGATCTTCAGCCGCACACGCAGTAGGTGCATCCGGTGGTGGAAGGTGCTGGGCGCGTTGGGTTCTTGGGTTGCGGTCCCCTCGTTACACCGAACTCGCGAGCTCGTTCGGCACTCGGGGAGCGGGAGTTACGCCGGCTCGTTCGGTACTCGGCCCGGATTCGCGGACGGTGGACCCATTTCGCTGGTTGAGCCGGTCCGAGCGCCGTGCTGAGCGAGGCGCTAGCCGAGTCGAAGTAGCGCTAGCCGAGGTCCGTATCGAAACAACTTGTGGCACAATAGATTACACGCGAACGCTTGTCTCGCGTTCCGATCGTGGTGATGATCTTCAGCCGCACACGCAGTAGGTGCATCCGGTGGTGGAAGGTGCTGGGCGCGTTGGGCTTTCGGGTTGCGGTCCCCTCGTTACACCGAACTCGCGAGCTCGTTCGGCACTCGGGGAGCGGGGATGGGCCGAACTCGCGAGCTCGTTCGGCACTCGGGGAGCGGGGGTTACACCGAACTCGCGAGCTCGTTCGGCACTCGGGGAGCGGGTTACACCGAACTCGCGAGCTGGTTCGGCACTCCAAAAGGCGGCCGCCCTACACCGACCACCCGTAACGTTCGCACAACTCCCGCGCTATCTGATCGAAGCGCCGGCGCTCCAGGATCGCGCCCTCACGTCGTATGCCATGCTCGGCGACGATCAGTACCCGGTCGAGTCGCACGTAGCTGTCCCGACCTTCCCGGTCCCATACGCCTGGGCCCAGGGCGAACCAGTCCGCGTCGCTGCGGTGATAGTCCTTGCTGGACAACATCAAACCGAGCAGGTCGTCGGTGCCGCGGCCGACGACCAGCACCGGGCGGTCCTTGCCCTGCGTCGGATCATCCTCGAATGGGACCCATGTCCACACGACTTCGCCCGGGTCGGCGGCGCCGTCTAGATCTGGCGCGTACGAGATGACCCGGGCGAAGTCGGCGGTCGGAGCCGTCTGGGGGTAGGAGTTACGGTTAGCGGGATGTGCAGGCATACGCCGCAACGTACTTGGGACCGCTGAGGCGGCTCAAGGCCGCTCGCTCAGCGCCTCCTCGTGTCGAGTAGCCACGGGCCCACGCCGAGTGGCGTCGATCCGAGGTGTAGGCGACGGCGCCGCACGAGTTGTAGAAGGTGAAGTATCCGCACTGCGAACCGCAGCGGGCCTTCACCGCGTAGCGAGCGGCAGGCTCGCTCGCGTAGTTGACGGCCCATGCGGTACGACCGTTCCAGTCGTAGGCGATGGCGCCCCAGTTGTATTGAGCGGCGGACGCGGGCGCGGCCGGGGTGAGAGTGGTTGCGCCCGCGGCGATTGCGAGGGCGAGGACGAAAGCGGCGAGAAGGCGACGTGTGATCATGAGAAAATACTAAGGCGACAAAGCTGTCATGCCGCCTCCCTATCCGTCGATCGAATTACCCTCGAACAGGAATGAGCACGCTGCGTCGACCGCGAGTCGCACGACGCCGGTTCGTGTCGGGTTGAGGCTGTGCGGTGCCTTGACGGTGACGATTTCGGTGGGTGCGTCGATCAATCCGATGGCCTCGGTCAATTCCTCCGGTGTCGCGAACGGGTCGCTGCTGCCGTGAATCACCAACGTGGGCACCGTGATCGACGGCAGATGCTCGGTGCGCATCCGCTCCGGCTTGCCCGGCGGATGCAGCGGATAGGAGCTGAGGAACAGCCCGGCGGCATGCGACGGGTCGTCGGCGATGAGCATCGACGCCTGTCGGCCGCCGTACGAGTGCCCGCCGACGACGAGCGGTCCGGCCGACAGTCCGCGGAACCGCTCGCAGGCGGCGGCGATCCCTTCCCGGTCGTCGGCGGCGGTCGACGGACTAGGCGGCCCCTTCGGGCGACGTCGGCGATACGGCAGGTCGATGCGGGCCACCGCGATGTCCCGCTCGACGAACGCGTCGGCGTAACCGCGCAATATCGCCGCGTCACGATTTCCGCCCGCGCCGTGAGCCAGCACGACGACGCCGATCGCCGGTCCCTCGGGACGCTGGACGCTGGCGGCCACATCGTCGTCGACGACGATATCCACTCCCGAGTCGGCACTCATGGTCGCCAACCCTACTCATCTCGAACCGACCACTGCCGCCCGCCGACGCCGACTCATGAGAAACTGGAAGCATCTGCCCGGACGACGCCGGGAGCGAGGCGAACGGGCCGCGCACAACTGTTAGGGAGCAAGAGCATTTCCAGTTTCGCCGACACGACGTTCACCGATCCCGACCGGATCCGGAACTTCTGCATCATCGCCCACATCGACCACGGCAAATCGACGCTCGCCGACCGGATGCTGCAGCTCACCGGGGTCGTCGAGGAGCGGGCCATGCGCGCGCAGTACCTCGACCGGATGGACATCGAGCGCGAGCGCGGCATCACCATCAAGGCGCAGAACGTCCGCCTGCCGTGGCAGGTCACCGACGCCGACGGCGTCACCACCGACTACGTGATGCACTTGATCGACACACCCGGCCACGTCGACTTCACCTACGAAGTCAGCCGCGCCCTCGAAGCGTGTGAGGGTGCGGTCCTGCTGGTCGACGCCGCGCAGGGCATCGAAGCCCAGACGCTCGCCAACCTGTACCTGGCGATGGAGAACGATCTCACGATCATCCCGGTGCTGAACAAAATCGATCTGCCCGCAGCCGATCCGGATCGGTACGCCGCGGAGATCGCCCACATCGTCGGGTGCGAACCCGACGATGTGCTGCGTGTCTCCGGAAAGACCGGCGTCGGCGTCGGCGAACTGCTCGACGCCGTGGTCGCTCAGATTCCCGCGCCCGTCGGCGATTCCGATGCGCCCGCCCGCGCGATGATCTTCGACTCCGTCTACGACACCTACCGCGGCGTCGTCACCTATGTCCGCGTGGTCGACGGAAAGATCGTGCCGCGCGAGAAGATCCAGATGATGTCCACCGGCGCGACCCACGAGTTGCTGGAGGTCGGCATCGTGTCGCCCGAGCCGAAACCCACCAGAGGACTCGGCGTCGGCGAGGTGGGCTACCTCATCACCGGTGTGAAAGACGTGCGGCAGTCCAAGGTCGGTGACACCGTGACCACCGCGCGCAACGGCGCTTCCGAGGCGCTCACCGGTTACCGGGAGCCGCGGCCGATGGTGTTCTCGGGGTTGTACCCGCTCGACGGCTCCGACTATCCGGTGCTACGCGAGGCGCTGGAAAAGCTGCAGCTCAACGACGCCGCGCTCACCTTCGAGCCGGAGACGTCGGTGGCACTCGGCTTCGGTTTCCGCTGCGGCTTCCTCGGCCTGCTGCACATGGAGATCACCCGTGAGCGGCTCGAACGCGAGTTCGGCCTCAACCTCATCTCGACCGCCCCCAACGTGGTGTACCGGGTCGTCATGGAAGACGGTACCGAGCACGTCGTCACCAATCCGTCGGACTGGCCGGACGGCAAGTCGAAGGAGATCTGGGAACCGATCACCAAGACGACGGTCATCGCGCCGAGCGAATTCGTCGGCACCATCATGGAGTTGTGCCAGCAGCGTCGGGGCGAGCTCGGCGGCATGGACTATCTGTCCGAAACCCGTGTCGAACTGCGTTACACGCTGCCGATGGCCGAGATCATCTTCGACTTCTTCGACGCCCTGAAGTCGCGGACGCGCGGCTACGCGAGTCTCGACTACGAAGAGGCAGGCGAGGCGGAGGCCGACCTGGTCAAAGTCGACATCCTGCTGCAGGGCGAGGCCGTCGATGCGTTCAGCGCCATCGTGCACCGCGACGCGGCCTACGGCTACGGCAACAAGATGACCACCAAGCTGCGCGAACTGATTCCCCGCCAGCAGTTCGAGGTGCCGATTCAGGCGGCCATCGGCTCCAAGATCATTGCGCGCGAGAACATCCGCGCGATCCGCAAGGACGTGCTCGCCAAATGCTACGGCGGCGACATCAGCCGTAAGCGCAAACTGCTGGAGAAGCAGAAAGAAGGCAAGAAGCGCATGAAGACCATCGGACGCGTCGAGGTGCCACAGGAGGCATTCGTCGCCGCGCTGAGCTCCGACGCCGTCGGCGACAAGCCGAAGGGAAAATAGCTTATGCCGCAGGATAATTCGGTACTCGCACACCACGACCTCGCGTACGGGCTACCGGATTTCGCGTCGATCGCCGACGACGACTTCCTGCCGGCGTTCGACGCCGCGATGGCCTCGCACCGCCAGGAGGTGGACGCCGTCGCCGACGATCCGCAGCCGCCCACCTTCGCCAATACCATTGAGGCACTGGAACGTTCGGGTGGCGCGCTGACCCGGTGCATGGGTATCTTCTTCAACCTCGTCGGCCCCGACACCAACCCGAGGCGCAATGAGATCGCTCAGGTGCTGTCGACGAAGCTCACCGACCACGGCAACGCGATCTCGTTGAACGCCAAGCTTTTCGACCGGGTCGAACAGTTGCATCGGGACTCGGCGCGGCTGCGGCTCGACGAAGATCAGCAGCGTCTGCTCGACAAGCGTTACCGGGAGGCCATCCGCGCGGGCGCCGGCCTGGACGACGCCGGACAGCAGGAGATGCGCGAAATATCCTCGCGCCTGGCCTATCTCACCACCCAGGTGGGGCAGTTCATCCTCGACGACGCCAACGCGTCGGCGGTGCTGTTCGACGACGCCGGTGATCTGGAGGGATTGTCCGCCGGTGAGATCGCCGCAGCGGCACGCGCGGCCGCCGACGCCGGTCATCCCGACGGCACGTACCTGATCGCGCTGGAACTGCCGACTAGCCAGTCGTCGGTCGCGTCGCTGGTGAATCCCGCTGCGCGGCAACGAATCTTCTCCGCGTCGATGAACCGGGGTGCGCGCGGCAACGACTACGACACGTCGGCGTCGATCCGGGAGATCGTCGCGCTGCGCGCGCGCCGAGCCGAGCTGCTCGGCTACGCCGATCACGCCGAGTACGTGATCGCCGAGGAGACCGCCCCGGACGCCGACGCGGTGTCGGCGTTGCTGGAGCGGCTGTCGAGCGCGGCGGTCGAGGCGGGCC
Source organism: Gordonia asplenii (assembly GCF_012933505.1). Lineage (GTDB taxonomy): Bacteria > Actinomycetota > Actinomycetes > Mycobacteriales > Mycobacteriaceae > Gordonia > Gordonia asplenii. Next base: position 114,212 of record NZ_JABBNB010000007.1, on the reverse strand, counting down.
GTCGGGAACTCGCCCGGCTGGCCGATCTCGCCGGCGCCGAGCTTGCTCCGTCCGACGTCACGTACTGGCTGGCCCAGGCTCGACAGGCGGATTCGGCTGTGCCCCTTGATGATTTCGCCGACTACTGCGAACTCGACACCGTACTCTCCGACGGCGTCTTCTACGCCGCCGGACAGCTCTACGGATTGCGTTTCGAGCCGCGTCCCGACCTGCGGGCCTACCACCCGGATGTCCGCGTGTGGGAAGTCTTCGACGACACCGATACCGGAATCGGCCTATACCTCGGCGACTTCTACGCGCGGCCTTCCAAGCGGGGTGGCGCGTGGATGAACAGCATTGTCGACCAGTCGACGCTGTTGGGGCAGTTGCCGGTCATCGTCAACGTCCTCAACGTGCCCAAACCGGCCGAGGGCCAGCCCGCGCTGCTGTCGACCGACCAGCTGATCACCCTGTTCCACGAGTTCGGCCACACACTGCACGGGCTGCTCTCGGCGGTGCGCTATCCGTCGCAGTCGGGAACGTCGGTACCGCGCGACTTCGTCGAATTCCCGTCGCAGGTCAACGAGATGTGGGCGCTGCACCCCGATGTCTTGAGTCACTACGCCCGACATCATCGGACCGGTGCGCCGATCCCCGCCGAACTCGCCGACGCCGCCCGCGCCGCCGGCAAGACCGAAAGCGCCCACTCGACCATCGAGTACCTGGCCGCCGCGGTCCTCGACCTCGCCTGGCATCGACTCACCGCGGCCCAGGCGTCGGAGATCGGCGACCTCGCGGCGTTCGAGTCCGACGCACTCGAGCGCGCCGGACTCGGCGACCCGCTCATCCCGCCGCGCTACCGCAGCGCCTATTTCAACCACATCTTCGCGGGTGGGTATTCGGCCGGTTACTACAGTTACATCTGGTCGGAGGTGCTCGACGCCGAGACCGAACAGTGGTTTCTCAACTCGGGCGGGCTGACCCGCGCGAACGGGCGAGAATTCGTCGAGTCGACGCTGAGCCGGGGCGACAGCGTCGAGCCGATCAGCAGCCATCAACGGTTGCTCGGGCGGGCGGCGGACGTCGAACCGTTGCTGCGTAGGCGAGGGCTCGCGTCATGACCGTCGAAAGCCGTTCTTTTAATCACCTTGAACGAAAGTTCTCGACGGAAGGCGGGCCGGCATGAGCGGTTTTGTGACGTGGTGGGACGGCGTCGAGGAATGGCTGACGGCGTTGTCGTTCGTGCCGCAGTTGCTGGTCACCCTCGCGGTGGTGGTTCCGGTGGCGGTGGTGGCCGCAATCGTGCTGAATTGGCTGGTCACCATGGGTTCACGGGTATTCGATCGGCGCAGTTTCGCCGACGACGACGGATCGGGGTTGTGACGATGATCAAGTCACGGGTAACGATAGCGCTGATCGCGTTGGTCATCCTTGTACTCCTCGCCTGGCTTCTGACGAGATAGCACAACACCCGCTGGGGACCAACCCCTTAGAACCAGGCCGGTCGCGGCCGGTGTCGGGTCGCCTGTTTGGTTGTTAGCGTTTTTTCGCTAGGACGTGCACCGTGTGCGGCGGTGCGCTCGAAACAACCACAACAGATGGAGGTCCGAACGTGAAGCACACCACAGGTGTTTCCGCGGTGGTCAGGGCAGTAGTACTGCTCTGCGCCGCGGTCCTGGGCGTGGGGGTGATCAGTGCTTGCGGCGGCGGCTCCACCGACACTCCGGGCGGCGCCGACATCTCCAGCGGCTCACGCCACCTCAACCTCGTCGCGTACGCGACTCCCAAGCCGGGCTTCGACGTGATCATCCCCGCGTTCCGCAAGACCGACGCCGGCCGCGACATCGGCTTCTCGCAGTCCTACGGGGCGTCGGGCGACCAGTCGCGCAAAGTCGCACGTCGCGTGCCCGCCGACGTCGTGAACTTCTCCGTCGAGCCCGACGTCACGCGGTTGGTGAAAGAGGGGGTCGTCGACGAGGACTGGAAGAAGCAGGCACCCAACAACAGCATCCCGTTCGGTTCGGTGGTCGCGCTGGTGGTCCGCAAGGGCAACCCGAAGAACATCCACACCTGGGACGACCTGCTCAAGCCGGGCGTCGAAGTGGTGACCCCCAACCCGGGCAGTTCCGGTTCGGCCAAGTGGAACCTGCTCGCGCCGTACGCGCAGAAGAGCAAGGGCGGCGTCGACAACAAGGCTGGCCTGGCCTACCTCGCTGATCTGGTTCGCGATCACGTTCGCGTGCAACCGAAGTCGGGTCGTGAAGCCACCACCACCTTCGAGCAGGGCCAGGGCGACGTACTGATCAGCTACGAGAACGAAGCGATCATGCTCAAACGCAACAATGCGACCGCACCGGACAATGCCAAGGTCGACTACATCATTCCGCCGCAGACCTTCAAGATCGAGAATCCCGTCGCGGTGGTAAACACCAGCGACGACGTCGCGGGCGCCAAGGCATTCGTCAGCTTCCTGTTCACCGATGAAGCACAACGACTCTGGGCCCAGCAGGGCTTCCGTCCGGTGGTTCCGTCGATCGTCGCCGAAACCAAAGCGCTGTTCCCCGGCAACCCAGAGAAGATCTGGACCATCAAGGAACTGGGCAAGGTTCTCGGTGCGGGCACCGCGGCCCAGAACGACGGCAAAGACCTGACCGGCTGGAAGGCAGTGGACGCCAAGCTGTTCGGCCAGAAGGGCGCGATCACCAAGATCTACGCCAACGGAGGAAAACAATGACCACGCAGGCACTACCCGATACGGCGGCGCCCGCACCCCGATCCGACGACGGCGGATTCCGGTCCCGCACCTTCCGCGGGGTCAGTCCGCTCGGCATCGGTGTCGCCGGCCTGTGGCTCACCGTCATCGTGCTCTTGCCGCTGGCCGCAATCGCCGTACAGGCGTTCGGCTCCGGCTGGGGTGGCTTCTGGGACGCGATCACCGCCTCCGACGCCGTCGACGCCCTGCTGATCACCGTCGAGGTGTCAGTCGTCGTCGCGCTCATCAACGTGCTGTTCGGCACCCTCATCGCGTGGGTCCTGGTGCGTGACGACTTCCGTGGCAAGGGGGTCGTCAACGCCATCATCGACCTTCCGTTCGCATTGCCGACCATCGTCGCCAGCCTGGTGCTGCTGTCGCTGTACGGCCCGAACAGCCCGATCGACATCAAGCTCAACGCGACCCAGCCGGCGCTGGTCATCGCGCTGACCTTCGTCACGCTGCCCTTCGTCGTGCGTCAGGTGCAGCCGGTGCTCATCGAGCTCGACACCGACGTCGAAGAAGCCGCCGCCGTGCTGGGGGCGTCGAACTGGACCATCTGGTGGAAGATCGTCGTGCCCGCGCTGCTGCCGTCGATTCTCACCGGCGCCGGTCTGGCGTTCACCCGCGCGATCGGCGAGTTCGGATCAGTCGTCCTGATCGGCGGCAACATCCCCGGCAAGACACAGGTCGCCTCGCAGTACATCCAGCAGCAACTGGAGATCGACGAGCCGGTCGACGCCGCCGCGATCTCGGTGGTCCTGCTGCTGATCGCCTTCGTCGCACTGTTGTTGCTGCGTCTGGTCAGCCGCCGCCAATCACGCCGAGAGGAGCAGTGACATGAAAACGTCACCGCTGTCGAAGTACCTGCTGCGCGCGATCGCGCTGATCTACCTGTTCATCCTGCTGCTGGTCCCGGTGGGGCTGATCCTCTGGCGTTCGTTCGAGCACGGCATCGTGCAGTTCTGGGACTGGATCACCACTCCGGCCGCCATCTCAGCGCTGCAACTCTCGCTGCTCATCGTCGTGATCGTCGTGCCGCTCAATGTCGTCTTCGGTGTCGCGACCGCGTTGGCGCTGGCCCGTGGCAAGTTCCCCGGCAAGGGCATCCTGCAGGCCGTCGTCGACTTGCCGTTCGCGGTGTCGCCGGTCGTCGTCGGCGTCTCGCTGATCGCCCTGTGGGGCTACGGCGGTTGGTTCGGCGGGGTGGAGAACCTCGGCTTCCGCATCATTTTCGGATTCCCGGGTCTGGTCCTCGCGACGCTGTTCGTCACGCTGCCCTTCGTCGTGCGCGAGGTCGAGCCGGTGCTGCGCGAGATCGGCACCGAACAAGAGCAGGCCGCGGCCACCCTGGGTGCCAATGGCCGCCAGACGTTCTGGCTGATCACCCTGCCCGCCATCAAGTGGGGCCTGACCTACGGCGTGGTGCTGACCGTCGCGCGTGCGCTCGGTGAATACGGTGCGGTGACCATGGTGTCGTCGAACTACCCCGGCATCTCCCAGACGCTGACTCTGTTGGTGTCGTCGCGCTACACCGACGATTACAACGAGTACGGCGCCTACTCGGCGGCGACGCTGCTGATGTTCGTCGCCGTGCTGGTCCTGGTCGCGATGACCTTCATCGAACGTCGCAGCAAACTGCGCTACGCCGAGGCCAGCTACTCCTACGTCGACGGGGAGGAAGCCGAGCTCAACGCCGGCCCCGCCCCCGAATCCCTGCCGGTGCGCGTGCCCGGGTCCACTGCTTCGCTTGTGAAAGAAGGCGTGTAAATGTCCATCTCGGTTACCGGCGCGAACAAGCACTACGGTGACTTCGCCGCGCTCGACAATGTGTCCATCGATATCCCCGAAGGGTCGTTGACGTCGTTGCTCGGCCCGTCCGGCTCCGGCAAGTCGACGCTGCTGCGTTCGATCGCCGGCCTGGACTCGCTGGACTCCGGCAGCATCGAGATCAACGGAAAAGACGTCACTCATGCCTCGCCGCAGCAGCGTGACATCGGCTTCGTGTTCCAGCACTATGCCGCGTTCAAACACCTGTCGGTACGCGACAACGTCGCATTCGGGCTGAAGATCCGCAAGAAGCCGAAGGCCGAAGTCGAGGCGAAGGTCGACGAACTGTTGGAGATCGTCGGGCTCGTCGGATTCCAGCGTCGTTTCCCGGCTCAGCTGTCGGGTGGACAGCGTCAGCGTATGGCCCTCGCGCGGGCCCTCGCGGTGGATCCCAAGGTGCTGCTGCTCGACGAGCCGTTCGGCGCGCTCGACGCGAAGGTCCGGGAAGACCTTCGAAAGTGGTTGCGGCGCTTGCACGATGAGGTCCACGTGACCACGGTGCTGGTTACCCACGACCAGCAGGAGGCGCTCGACGTGTCCGATCGCATCGCCGTCCTCAACAAGGGGCGCATCGAGCAGATCGGTACACCGGACGACCTCTACGATCGCCCTGCCAACGTCTTCGTCGCGTCCTTCCTCGGCTCGACCGTGCGGGTCAACGGCGAATTGGTCCGCCCGCACGACATCCGGCTCGGACGCACTCCCGAACTGGCGTGGCCGTCGCTCGACGCCGAGCTGGACACCGGCGTCATCAAGGCCACCGTGCAGCGCGTCGTGCACCTCGGCTTCGAGACCCGCGTCGATCTCGTGGCCACCGCGACCGGCGAGGAATTTCTCGCGCAGGTCACCCGCGGCGATGCCAACGCACTGGGGCTACGTACCGGCGAGGAGGTCTACGCCCGCGCGACGAAGGTACCGGAGATCAGCGCTTAGGCGAGTATCCAGCGGCGTTTCCGCTCGCTCCCGTGGGGGCGACGGGAGACGCCGCTGCTGCATTTGGTCCGTCCACTGATCGGGTGAAACATCTCACTCGAATTCGCGCTACGGCGTCGGCCCACTAAAATCGTAGGGAAATCCGAAACCTCGTGGCCCGTCACGACTGTGTCGTCACGGTCTGGCTGCCGCGCGCGACATGACAGGAGCCCTGTGCCGATCACCACCCGTTCGTCGTCGTCGGCTCCGCATAGCGGGGAGCAGGTCGAGCAGGAGGAGCGCCCGGGCCACGTCGAGCACCCGGAGATCGACGACTCACTGACTCCGATCAACGAGTCGTCCCAGCGTGACGCGGCATTCCCGCATCTTCGCGGCCGTCGCCGGCACTTCGAACCCAAGCCGGCCGTGCGGGACGCCGACGACGAGTCCGCCGAGGACGTCGGCGATGACGAGACTGTCGACGACGTCGCCGCCGAGAACGCGGCGCCTGTCGCCCAGTCGGACGTCGACCTCGATGACGAGTCCGAGTCGGCCGCGGGAGACGAGTCCGCCGCTGACGCGGAGTCGGACGACGAGTCGGCTAATAGCGGCGAATCGGACGCTGAGTCTGACGTTGAGATTGAGACTGATGGTGATGCTGAGGCCCACGGTGAACCAGAGGCAGATGTAGCGGCAGACACGGAGTCGGAGGCCGACTCGGCGACCGACGACGAGTCCGCGGCTGACGAGTCTGTGGCCCACGTCGAGGTCGATTCGAAGGCCGCGCTCGAGTCAGAGGAGCTCGAGTCAGACGAAGCGGAACCGGACGCTGAAGCAGTATCCGACGGTGGAGTCGTCGCGGACGCGGATCCGGAGTCGGACGATGAAGCGCCCGTGGCGGCAAACGCCGAACTGGACGCCGACGTTGACCTAGAGGCGGGCGCTGAACCTGCCGCCGACGTCGAGGCCGAATCGGACGCCGCCGCTGACGTCGCTGTCGCGCCAGACGTCGACGTCGAACCGGAAGCCGACGCCGACGCCACTGTCGAGCCAGACGCCGACACCACGTCGGACACCGCACCGGAGGCCGAGCCCGAGTCGGACGCCGACGTCGAAGCTTCTTCCGAGGTTGCCGCGGAGCCCACGGCCGACGATGAGACGGTGACCGAGCGGCTGCCCGTCGCCGTCATGGCTGCCGAGTCGGAGGCGGTCACCGAGCGCTTGGTTTTCGGCACGGCGGCAACCGAGCCGGTGACGAAGCCGATGGGTCTCGTCGGAACGGCGCTCAAGACCGATTCGCCACCGACGGCTGAGGCACCCTCCGAGACGAAGGTCGAGTCTCAACCCGAACCGGTACGCGGTCCGGGCGGTATTCGCCGTGTCTTGGCGCTCGACGGCCTGCGTGGCATCGCGGTCATCTCGGTGGTCGTCTACCACTGCTTCGGCAATGTCATGCGGGGCGGGTATCTCGGTGTCGACATCTTCTTCGTGCTGTCCGGGTTTCTCATCACATCGCTGCTGGTCCGCGAATTCGGTGCGACCGGCACGACGTCGCTGAGCGGATTCTGGCGGCGTCGTGCGCGCCGTATTCTGCCCGCGGCGATCACCGTCTTGCTGGTCGGTACCGCGGCTGCCGGGTTGATCGGCGGCGATGTCGCGGTGCAACTGGTGCCGCAATTCCTCAGCTCGCTGTTCTTCGTGAACAACTGGGAGCAGATCGCCGAGTCGCACAGTTACTTCGCCGACACCACCCCGCAGATCTTCATGCACTACTGGTCACTGGCGATCGAAGAGCAGTTCTACGTCGTGTGGCCATTGGTGTTCTTCGGCGTGATGTGGCTGCTGCGCAAGCAGAAGTTGCGTGTCCGACTCTGGGGCGCGGCAGCGCTGGCGGTCGGCCTGGGCGCCGCGTCGGCGACCGCGATGGCGCTCCTCTACGACTCGGCCACCGACCCGAGCCGGATCTACTTCGGCACCGACACCCACGCCTTCGGTCTGCTGGCGGGCGCCGCGCTGGCGTTGCTCGTCACTTCGGCGACGGCCGACGTCGAGCACTCCTGGCCCGGAGCACCGCGCGGACGACGCGTGGAGATCGCGTCGTGGACCATCGCGACCCTCGCCTTCGTGACCCTTGTCGTCGCACTTTTCGCGTTGCCCGACACCGCGGCGCTGACCTACCTCGGCGGGTTGGTCGGTGCGTCGCTGCTGACCGCGGTGGTGATTTTCAGCGCGCTGGGTGGGACCGGACCGATCGTCTGGGTGCTTCGCCTGGACGCCCTGCGGTGGTTCGGCGCGCGCTCGTTCAGCCTCTACCTGTGGCACTGGCCGATCATGGTGTTCGCGCGCAACCTACTCGGCGGCGACGGACCCGACGACCTGCGGTGGCCCGGCTGGCTGGTCGGCGCGATCGCGGTAATCGTCGCTCTGGCCTTGTCCGAGCTGTCCTACCGGTACATCGAGACGCCCTTCCGACGTCGTGGCCTGCGCGGTGTCATCGCGTGGCTGGCCGGGGCGTCGAAGGCGATCGTGCCGGGTGCGATCGTCGCGCTGCTGTTGGTGGTCACCATGCTCGCGGGCTCGGCGTTGGGCCGCAGCCCGGAGAAGTCGGAACTGGAGCAGAGTCTCGATCGACTCGCACAACTGCAGCAGCAGGCGAATGCGGCGGCCGCGGCGCTTCCGCCGCCCAAGCCCGCCGCGCCGACGCGGACTCTGCCCGAGGGATACGAGATCACCGGCATCGGCGACTCGGTGATGCTCGCGTCGTCGCAGGCCCTGCTGTTTCGCTTCCCGCGCATGTACATCGATGCCGAGGTGTCGCGGCACTACACCGGCGGTGAAACGGTGATCAACAACTTGGCCGCGCGGGGTACCTTGCGCAAGTACGTGGTACTGGGCTTCGGTACGAACGGTCAGGCCTTCGACGGTCAACTCGATCGGATCCTGAAGGAGATCGGGCCGGGCCACGAAATCGTGCTGTTGGTGCCCTACGGTCCCGTCGACGGGATCCCGCAGGCTGCCCGGCAGGTGCTGCGCTATGCGCCGCGACATCCGAACGTCTACCTCGCGCCGTGGTGTCAGGAGGCGGCGACCCATCAGCAGTACCTGCGCGGCGACGGTGTTCACCCGCAGGGCAAGGGAACCTATCTCTACGCCGACGCGGTCGCCGACGGACTGCGTCAGGCCGTGACCGGTAAGCGCGACACAAACATCACGTGCCCGATCTGATCCCTACCGGATCCACGCCGCCGTCGGTGTAGCGCCGACGGCGCCGGACGGATAGGACGCGGCCAGTGCGTCGGCGAACCGCTTGTTGCGTTCGGTCGTCCCGGCCGCGGTGTAGTGGATCCCGTCGCCGGCATACAGGTTGGGTTTCGCGGCGCCTGCCCAGTCGTAGACGGCGAGGTTGCTATACCGGCCGGCGGCCCGACGCAGCGCGTCGTTGAAGGTGTTCATCGCTGCTGCGTTGAATGCCGGCTTGGCTGGATTCGACGACATCACCGTCGGCCACAGCACCGGTTGACCGCTTAGCTGAGTCATGATCCGCGCGATGCGTTGGTCGGCGGTGACCGAACTGCCCGAGCTGATCGCCCCGGAATCGTTGACGCCCATCGCGATGACCCAGCAGCCCCGAGCGCCGGCGGCGAGCCGGGATGCGACGGCGTGCTCCGCATCTGGGGACGGACCCCCGACGACGGCGCGGCCGCTGACCGCATCGACGGTCACCGACGTCGCGCCGACCCGCTTGTACTGCGCCGAAGCCGTGTTCGCGGCGCCCGCGAGCATGCTCGCGTTGTCGGCCGCGACCGACGTCGAGTCACCGATCTGGATCACCGAGGTGCACCGCGTCTTACCCGTGGTGCCACCGCTGTCCGGAAACAACCGCTTCAGCAGATCTTGCAGACCGAAGTCCGACGATCCGGCGGAGACGGCCGGTGCCAGCGCACCTGCCATATCGCCCAGGATGTTCGCCGACGCCGGGGAAGCGGTCAGCGCGACGGTTGCCCCAACGCTGAACGCACCGGTGCAGACGCGTCGGAGCAGGCGAGAACGACGAAGAATTGATGCCACAATATTCACACTAAACACGAATTGCCCCACCAGTAACAAGGTGACGCCGATATCGGTTCGGTAACCTCATCATTTCGCGTGCGCGGGTTCCCCGGGGATCCGGCAGTCAGTTGCCTGCGACGGTTCCCGCTGCCTCGACGATGAGGTCGGTGACCTCGACGGGCTTCGACGCCAGTGAAGCGTGGCTTGCGTCGAGTTCGATGACCTTGCGGGCTTCGAGGCGACCGGCCATCCGGCGCTGATTGTCTGGGTTGATCATGCGGTCGTCGCGCGACACCTGATACCAGCTCGGCCTGGTCCGCCACGCGGGCTCGGTGACGTTGTCGCCGAAGGTGCTTCCGAGCGGAGCCTTCTGGGTGACGGCCATCACCCACGCTTCATCCTCGGTGAGGTCCTGGGCGAAACTCTCGTGGAACTTGTCCGGCTTGACCCACAGGTAGCCGTCGGAGTCGGGCGCGATGTTCTCGAACGCCGCGGGCGGGTTCGACTCGGTGATCTGGCCGGGGCTCTCGCCGGCGTCCGGGGCGAACGCTGCGATGTACACCAGTCCGACGACGTTGGGTGCGGTACCGGCCTCGGTGATCACCGCGCCGCCATAGGAGTGTCCGACGAGCAGGACCGGCCCGTCGATCTGGGCGATCATCTGCCGAGTGCGCGCGGCGTCGTCGGCGAGTGACGTCAGCGGGTTCTCGACGGCGTGTACGTCGGTGTAGCCCCGCCTCCTCAGCTCGACGATCACGTTGGCCCAGTGGGCTGCACCTCCCCAGAAGCCGTGGACCAATACGATGGCGGGAATTGTGGACATGGCAGGTTCCTTCGATAGTTGTCGCCGATTGCGGTCGATCGGCGTACGTTTGGCTGACATGTCGACCGTATTCGGCGATCCGGACAAGATCCATGACTGAGAATCCACGAGATATTGCTGATCCTCCAGACCTACTGGTCGATGATCGTTCCGACGTACTTTCCGACACCATTCGCGCGGTCGCACTGCGCGGTGTCGCGGCGTCGCGGTGGGCACCGCCCCTCCCGTTCCGCGTGACGATCTTCGCGGGCGGGCCGGTGGTTCATCTGGCCGAGGCTCCGATCGTGATAGCGGGTGCAGGCGTCCCCGATGTGGAGATGGCGGCGGGAGACCTGTGTTTGTTGGCGCGGGGTGTGCAGCATCAGGTCGTCTCACCGGGCGCCGCCGGCCGAGCCCGACCGCTCGGAGCGGGCGACCGGTATGGCGTGTCACCCGCCGCGGCGGCCTGGGTCACTGGGAGCTACCGTGCGACCGACGTCGGTGCCGGTCTACTCGACGAGTTGCCGCCGATCGTCGTCGTGCGAGCCGCCGCCGGGCACGAGTGGCAGCCGTTGGCCGCCCAGCTGCTCGTGGCCGAGATCGAACCGCATCGACCGGGAGCGTCGGTGATGATTGGCCGGATCCTCGACCTGCTGTTGATTCACGCGCTACGCGAGTGGTCGTCGTCGACCAAGACGGGAAGCGGACCGCTCGCCGCGGCCTTGGACGCGCAGCTCGCGCCCGCGCTGGAGGTGATTCACCGGGAGCCGGGGAAGCCATGGAGCGTCGACGATCTGGCGCGATTGACCCAGCAGTCACGATCATCGTTCGCGGCTCGGTTCCGGGCGAAAGTGGGGCTCTCGCCCGCGGCTTATCTCATCGAGCGCCGATTGATGGTCGCCGCGGAAAAACTGCGGAACACCTCGGCACCTTCCAGTCAGATCGCCCACGCCGTCGGGTACGACTCCGAAGCGGCGTTCAGTCGTGCCTTTCGGCGTCAGTACGGCCAGCCGCCCCGCGACTATCGCAACAGCGTTCTGCGTACCGACGACGAACGCTGATGTCCCATTCGGTGGTTGAGCGTCGGATTCACCGACGGCAGGCCCTATCCGCTGGTTGAGCCGTGAGGAGCGTTAGCGACGAGCGTGTCGAAACCACGGTGACACAACGGATTTCGGTGAGTCGCGGCTGGCGAGGACAGCCACCATCAGCCCAACCGGCGAATGCACCTGCTGGGTGCATTCGACTGAAGACGATCACACGATCGGCAGGCGAGCTGAGGGTCGCGCCAAGTCTGTTGTGCCACGGTGATTTCGACTCGCTGCGCTCGCTCAATCCACGGGTTTCGACACGCTCAACCAGCGGAGGGAGTGCCATCAGCGGATCCACGCTCAACCAGCGAGGTACCTCAGGAAGCCGTGACGGCCAGCGTGGTGTCGACCACTGGCCGAGCCGCAGCGAACCGCTCGACGACGGCGGCGGTCAACGCCGGGTGATCCCCGATGGCACCGGCCACTACGACGCCGGGTTCCAGCGCACGTAGTCTCTCGTTGACCCGCTCGGTCAGCAGTCCCGCCGACAGGAAGTACGGACTCAGGGCGATACGCCGAGCGCCTTGGGACCGCAGTCTGCTTGCCGCCCTACGTAATTCGGCGTCTGCTCGCCCCAACTTCGTCGCGAACACCACCTCGACGGGTACTCTAGTCAGTGCGCTGAGCTCCGCGCCCCGACGCCGCGCCTGCGCATCCGAGTCGGCGTCCGACGACCCCACGGCGCACATCACCACACCGTCGGAGCCGCGAAGGCCCGCCTCATCCAACCGTGCAGCCAGCGCTGGAACGAGCGAGGTGTCGCCGACGACGCGCGTCTGCACCGCGTGCAGGGCGGGATGTTGCCGTTTTGCCGCAGAGATGATCGCCGGCAGGTCGAATCTGCTGTGGTAACCGTCACCGAAGAGCAACGGCACCACGACCACGTCGCCGACGGTCTCAGCGAGCTGCGACAGCGCGTCCCCGACGAGCGGCTCAGTCAGATCGAGATAGCTCAATCCGACTGTGACGCCGGGCAATTCGGTCCGGACAGCCGAACGCACCCGCTCAGCGGTCGCGGCGAAGCGGGGATCGCGACTGCCGTGCGCGACGAGAAGCAGTGCGGGAGCGGTCATCTCAGGCGGGCTGCGCGACCGACAGGTGCAACGGCGCCAACGCGTCGCCGACCAGGCCGGCGGCCAGGGTGTTGCCACCCTGCGGGTCGATCAGCAGGAAGCTGCCCGACTCACGGCTCGTCGCGTAGTCGTCAGCCGCGATCGGCTCGGCGGTCTGCACGCTGATCCGCCCGATGTGGTTGAGCTCCAAGGACTCCGGCGCGTCGACCAGTGCCAGGTTCTGTTCGTCGAACAGGGCGTCGAGGCCGCCGATGATCGCCTGCGTGGTCTTGGTGCCGTGTTTGAGCAGCAGTCGGGCACCCGGTCGCAGCGGCTTGTCGGCGAGCCAGCACACCGTGGCGCTGAACTGCTGGATCGGCTCGGGTGCGTCGGTCGCCGCCGCGATCACGTCGCCGCGCGAGATGTCGACGTCGTCGTCGAGCAGCAGGGTCACGCTGCGTCCCGCGTGCGCCGTCGCAAGCGGCCCGTCGGCGGTGTCGATCTGCTTGATCCGCGAACGCGTGCCCGACGGCAGTATGGTCACCTCGTCGCCGACACTGACTGCGCCGGCGGCGATCTGGCCCGCATAGCCGCGGTAGTCGGGGAATTCGGCGGTGCGGGGCCGAATCACGTACTGCACCGGGAAACGCAGACCGAGCGGGCCATGGTTGTGCTCGGTGACATTCGGCACCGACTCCAGGTGCTCGATCAGCGACGGACCGTCGTAGTACGGCGTGTTCGCCGAACGGCTCGCGACGTTGTCGCCGTGCAGCGCCGACACCGGGATCGTGGTGACCTCGTCGTCGCTCCAGCCCAGCGAGCGCGTCAGTGCGCTGAACTCCTCGACGATCGCGGCGTACTTCGACGCCGGGTCGTCGACGAGGTCGATCTTGTTGACCGCCAACACGAGTTGCGGAACACCCAGGAGCGCCATCACCGCGGCATGCCGACGGGTCTGCGCGACGACGCCGTTACGGGCGTCGACGAGCAGGATCACCAGCTGTGCGGTCGACGCCCCGGACACCGTGTTGCGGGTGTATTGGACGTGGCCGGGGGTGTCGGCGAGCACGAAAGACCGTGCGGGCGTGGCGAAGTAGCGGTACGCGACGTCGATGGTGATGCCCTGCTCGCGCTCGGCGCGCAGACCGTCGACGAGCAGCGAGAGGTCGGGCCCATCAAGGCCGCGGTCCACCGAGGCCTTGGTGACGGCGTCGATCTGGTCTGCCAGAACAGATTTCGTGTCGTAGAGCAGACGCCCGACGAGAGTGGACTTGCCATCGTCGACGCTGCCCGCCGTTGCGATGCGGAGCAGATCGGGAGCGTGCTTCATGATCAGAAGTATCCTTCGCGTTTGCGGTCTTCCATGGCTGCCTCGGACACGCGGTCGTCGCCGCGGGTGGCGCCGCGTTCGGTCAGGCGCGACGCGGCAACCTCGTCGAGGACGGCGTCGTTGTCGGCCGCCTCGGAAAGGATTGCGCCGGTGGTGGATCCGTCGCCGACGGTGCGGTAGCGCACCGAGCGGGTCTCGAGGATCTCACCGTCACGGGGGCCGCCCCACGGGCCGGGGGTCATCCACATGCCGTCGCGGGAGAACACCTCTCGCTGGTGTGCGTAGTAGATCGGCGGCAGCAGCACCGACTCGCGGGCGATGTAACGCCACACGTCGAGTTCGGTCCAGTTCGACAGCGGGAAGACACGCACGTGCTCGCCGGGGGCGTGGCGGCCGTTGTAGAGGTTCCACAGTTCGGGGCGCTGGCGCTTCGGGTCCCACTGCCCGAATGCGTTGCGCAGCGAGAAGATCCGCTCCTTGGCGCGCGAACGCTCCTCGTCGCGGCGGCCGCCGCCGAACACCGCGTCGAAGCGGTTCTCGGTGATGGCGTCGAGCAGCGGGATGGTCTGCAGCGGGTTGCGGATGCCGTCCGGGCGCTCGGTGAGTCGACCGTCGGCCAAGTAGTCCTCGACCTTCGCGACATGCAGGCGCAGATTGTGGCGTTCGACCACCTCGTCGCGGAACTTCAGCACCTCGGGCAGGTTGTGCCCAGTGTCGACGTGCAGCAGCGAGAAGGGCAGCGGCGCAGGCCAGAACGCCTTGAGCGCGACGTGCAGCAGCAGCGTCGAGTCCTTGCCGCCGGAGAACAGGATCACCGGCCGCTCGAATTCACCCGCCACCTCGCGGAAGATGTGGATGGCCTCGGATTCGAGGGCGTCGAGGGTGGTGAATTCATCGACAAGCTCTGGACGGCGCTCGTCGGTGCCCGGCTCGGTGAGCGCCGGTGTGTTATCGGTGACGGTCATGATGCGTGCAACCCACATTCTGTCTTGGCCTGGCCGGCCCAGCGGCCGCTTCGGGGATCGGAACCTGGTTCGGGCTTGGCCGTGCACGGTGCGCAGCCGATGGACGGATAACCTTCGTCGACAAGGGGATTCACCAGAATGCCGTTGTCGTCGATGTAGTTCTGCATGGTCTCGTCGGACCATGCGGCGATCGGATTGATCTTGACCAACCCGAAGCCCTCGTCGAACGAGATGAGCGGGGCGTTGGCGCGGGTGGGTGCCTCGACGCGGCGGATGCCAGTGATCCAGGCGCTGTACCCGGAGAGCGACTTGCGCAGCGGCACCACCTTGCGCAGGCGGCAGCATTCGCCGGGCTCGCGCTCGAAGAGGTTGCGGCCCAACAGCTGATCCTGCTCGGCGACGGTGTGCTCGGGTGTCACGTTCACCAGTTCGACGCCATACACCTGCTCGACGGCGTCGCGGGTGCCGATGGTCTCGGCGAAGTGATAGCCGGTGTCGAGGAAGAGCACCTTCACCTTGCCGCCGTCGAGGGTCTGCACGGGGACGTGTTTGACGGCGAGGTCGACGAGGACCGCGTCCTGCATGTTCGACGCGACGAGGAAGTCGGTGCCGAAAGTTGCTGCGGTCCAAGCGATCAGCTGCTCGGGGGTGGCGTCGGGGCCGAGTAGCTGCGCACCCTCGGCGGCGATCTGGCGCAGTTCTGCTTCGCTCCGCGCGCGTTCGGTCGCAACGGAGGTGTCGGTGACGGTCATCGCAATGCCTCCTCGTCGGCGCGTACAACCCATTCGGCGAATCGCTCGGCCTCATACCGCTGAGCGGTGAAGTTGCGCACCACGCGTTCGATGTAGTCGCCGAGCTCGGGGCTGGTCACCTTGTGCTGACGCAACTTTCGGCCGAATCCGCTGTCGAGTCCGAGGCTGCCGCCGAGGTGCACCTGGAACCCCTCGACCTGGTTGCCGTCGCCGTCGTCGACGAGCTGGCCCTTGAAGCCGATGTCGGCGACCTGGGACCGCGCACACGAGTTGGGGCAACCGTTGATGTTGATCGTGATCGGGACGTCGAGGTCGGCGTTGATGTCGGCCAGCCGTGCCTCGAGGTCGGGGACCAGCGCCTGGGAACGCTTGCGGGTCTCGGCGAAGGACAGCTTGCAGAACTCGATGCCCGAGCAGGCCATCAGGTTCTGACGCCAGTGCGACGGACGGGCCGGCAGACCCAGCTCGTCCAGACCTGCGATGAGCGCGTCGAGCTTGTCGTCGGGGACGTCGAGGACGATGAGTTTCTGGTACGGCGTGAAGCGGATGGCATCGGACCCGGCCTGTTCGGCGAGGTCGGCGACCTTGCTCAGGATGGTCCCGGACACCCGGCCGGCGATGGGAGCCACGCCCACGGCGTTGAGGCCGTTGGTGAGCTTCTGAATCCCGACGTGATCGATGGGACGGTTGGGCTTCTCGGCGGGCGGGCCGTCGATCAGCTTGCGGCCCAGATACTCGTCCTCGAGGACCTGGCGGAACTTCTCGATACCCCAGTCCTTGACGAGGAACTTCAGGCGTGCCTTGGAGCGCAGTCGCCGGTAGCCGTAGTCGCGGAAGACCGACACGACCGCTTCCCAGACGTCGGGCACTTCGTCGAGCGGTACCCACACACCGACTCGCTGCGCGAGCATCGGGTTGGTCGACAGTCCGCCGCCGACCCAGAGGTCGAGGCCGGGGCCGTGCTCGGGATGGTTGACACCGATGAACGCGACGTCGTTGATCTCGTGGACGACGTCGGGCTGACCGGAGATGGCGGTCTTGAACTTGCGCGGCAGGTTCGAGTACTTGGGATCGCCGATGTAGCGGCGGACGATCTCATCGATCGCCGGGGTGGGGTCGAGGACCTCGGACACCGACCGTCCGGCCAGCGGCGAGCCCAACACGACGCGCGGGCAGTCGCCACAGGCCTCGGTGGTCTTGAGCCCGACGCCTTCCAGGCGCTGCCAGATCTCCGGGACGTTCTCCACTTCGATCCAGTGGTACTGGACGTTCTCCCGGTCCGAGAGGTCCGCGGTGTCGCGGCCGAACTCGGTCGAGATCGCGCCGATCGTGCGCAGCTGCTCGACGTTCAGGGCCCCGGCGTCGCACCGGACACGCATCATGAAGTACTTGGCTTCGAGGATGTCAATGTTCTCATCGCCGGTCCATGTGCCGTCGTAGCCTTGTTCGCGCTGGGTGTAGAGGCCCCACCACCGGAAACGTCCGCGCAGGTCGGCCTTGTCGATCGAGTCGAAGCCGCCCCTGGCGTAGATGTTCTCGATTCGGCCGCGGACATTGAGCGGATTGTCGTCCTTCTTGGACTGCTCGTTGGGGTTGAGCGGCTCGCGGTAGCCGAGTTTCCACTGGCCCTCGGCGCGACGCTTAGTGGGGCGCGCCTTGCGAGCTGGACGCGCCTTGGGAGTGGAGTCCTCGGCGGGAGCAGCACTCACATCGGTGGTGGTGGTCATGAGTTCTCTTCTCGAGTGTGCGCACGGCAGCATGAGGCCATGAGCACGGGCTGGGTGCTTTTGGGCGCAGAGACGTTCTTAGGGCTGTTCACGCGAGCGCGTGGAGTCCAGGAGTCGGCGGAATCGCCGGAAGACGTCAGCTAGAGCTGACAGTTCGCGCTGCAGACGCGCTTGAGATCGATGTGGCGACGCTCAGCGAGCCACACTCCTGGGGAGGTCACGTCGTCCATAGTGCCATGTGTACCGCGATGCCGTCTACTTGGGGATACTTTTCCTCACGGTGATGGAAATAGGTCTGCGACGGCCGTGAGCGGGCGTCGGCGCAGGCACGCGGCATGATGTCTACGTGGCAGTAATCGATGCGGCGCTACCGCACACGGAGCCCTCCGGGCTGACCGGCGAGGCCTCGGCCCGGTTGTCCGGCGTCGACGCGCGCACTCCGTTCGGGCTCTACATCCACGTGCCGTTCTGCGCGACACGCTGCGGATACTGCGATTTCAACACCTACACGGCCGGTGAACTCGGCAGCGCGGCGTCGCCGGAATCGTGGCAGGAGGGCATCGAACGCGAACTGGATCTCGCGGCCGCGGCACTGTCTCCGGCACGAGAGGTGTCGACGATCTTCGTCGGCGGCGGCACGCCGTCGATGTTGGGCGGGCGCGGCCTGGTCCGCGTGCTCGACGCCGTACGTGACCGATTCCACATCGCATCCGGCGCCGAGATCACCACAGAGTCCAATCCCGAGTCGACGTCGGCGGCGTTCTTCGACGACCTGCGAGCGGGGGGCTTCACCCGGATCTCGCTCGGCATGCAGTCGGCGTCGAGCAGAGTGCTGCGCATACTCGAACGCATCCACACGCCCGGCCGCGCGCTCGACGCGGCGCGGGAGGCCGCCGCCGCGGGCTTCGAGCACATCAATCTCGACCTCATCTACGGCACTCCCGGTGAGACCGACGCCGATCTCGACGCCAGCCTCGACGCCGTGCTGTCGACCCCCGTCGACCACGTGTCCGCGTACGCGCTCATCGTCGAAGACGGCACGGCGTTCGCGCGCAAGGTGCGTCGCGGCGAGATCGCCGCGCCCGACGACGACGTCCTCGCCGACCGGTACCGCCGCATCGACGAGCGGCTGTCGCAGGCCGGCCTGGGTTGGTATGAAGTCTCGAATTGGGCTCGCCGGCAAGGGGATTCGCCCGATCCGGCAGCGCAGTGTCGACACAATCTGGCCTACTGGCACAGCACCGACTGGTGGGGGCTGGGTCCCGGCGCGCATTCGCACGTCAACGGGGTGCGCTGGTGGAACCGCAAGCATCCCGCGCGGTACGCGGCGACGCTCGCCGACGGTGTGCTGCCGATCGACGACCACGAGATCCTCGACGCCGCCGACATCCACACCGAGCGGGTCATGCTGCTGGCCCGCCTGCGGTCCGGTCTGCCGGTCGACGGATTGTCCGACGGCGAAGTACGACGCGCGCGGCGGTTCGTCGCCGACGGGCTGCTGATCACCGAGCCCGGTGGTTTTGTGTTGACCGACGCCGGGCGACTGCTCGCCGACGCGGTGATTCGCGGCATTCTGGTGGGGGACTAGGGACTCTCGCGGACTACATGTCCTCCGGCAGGGTCCACCCCGACCGGGTTGCGCGCATCGACCGAGGCTGTGCTCCGACGGGCCGCGCGGGCGTGGGCACCTCGACGCCGCTGACCTGCTCCTCGATCGTCGGCGCGCCCGGCCGGAAATCCACCATGTCGAGGTCGAGCATCCGCGCGTGGATGATGTGCCGATTGCGCAGAGCCGACCGGACCGCGCGATGCAGGCCGTCTTCGAGATACAGTTCGCCCTGCCAGCGGATGATGTGGCTGAAGAGGTCGCCGTAGAACGTCGAGTCCTCGCTGAGCAGTTTGTCGAGCGCCAACACCGACGTCACCGTCGTGAGCTGATCGAGGCGGAACTGGCGGGGCGGGATCTTGGCCCACGACCGACCGGAGAGCCGGTGATCGGGGTACGGCTTGCCGTCCTGCACGCCCTTGAAGATCATGACCGGCACGCTTCTTTCGATCGCCTGCGAGCCGAGGCGACGCCGCGTCGCGCATACGCCACGACGACAGTCACACCCACGCCCTAAGATGTTTGAACGTCACCACTGTATGGGAGGTAGGGCACATGTCGAGTACAGATGACCGCAGATTCGAGGTGCTGCGTGCCATCGTCACCGACTACGTCTCCACCCAGGAGCCCATCGGCTCCAAGGCGCTCGTCGAGCGCCACCACCTCGGCGTGTCGAGTGCGACGGTCCGCAACGACATGGCGGTCCTCGAAGCCGAGGGGTACATCGCCCAACCGCACACCAGTTCCGGACGCATCCCCACCGACAAGGGCTACCGGCTGTTCGTCGACCGGATCAGCGAGGTCAAGCCGCTGTCGAAGGCCGAGCGGCGCGCCATTCTGTCGGTCCTCGACTCCGGTGTCGACCTCGACGACGTGCTTCGACGCTCCGTTCGCCTCCTCGCCCAGCTGACCAGGCAGGTCGCCATCATTCAATACCCGGTGCTGTCGCTGGCGACCGTCCGTCATCTCGAGCTCGTGTCGCTCGCCCCGTCGCGGCTGCTCGCGGTCGTCATCACCGACACCGGCCGCGTCGAACAACGGATGGTGAGCCTCACCCGCGACATCTCCGATGCCGAGCTTGCGGCACTGCGTGACATGTTCGCCCAGGCGCTGCACGGCAAGCGCCTGGAAGATGCGTCGGTGGCGGTCGCCGAGCTCGCCAACACCGCGCCGCACGACATCGGCGACGTCGTGATTCGGATCGCGACGGTGCTGGTGGAAACGCTGGTCGAACGCGGCGACGATCGCCTGGTGCTCGGCGGGACGTCGAACCTCGCACGCTCGGCCGCCGACTTCGATCCGGAGGCCGGCGGCATGGATTCCGTCCTCGAAGCGCTCGAAGAACAGGTCGTCGTCCTCAAGCTGCTCGCCACCACCCAGCGCAGCGGAATGGTCACCGTTCAGATCGGTGAGGAGACGCGGACGGAGAACCTGCGTGGCACCTCGGTGGTCTCTACCGGGTACGGTGCCTCTGGAACAGTTCTCGGCAGTGTGGGTGTGGTCGGTCCCACACGCATGGACTACCCGGGAACAATCGCGTCGGTCGCGGCCGTTGCGAAATACGTCGGCGAAGTGCTCGCAGAGCGCTGAGCACGCCAGATTTTGAATGTGAAGTCAGAGGAATAATAGGTCTGTGGCCAAGGATTACTACGGCGTTCTGGGTGTTGCCCAGGGCGCGTCGGATCAAGACATCAAGCGCGCGTACCGCAAACTCGCCCGGGAGTTGCATCCCGACGTGAACCCCGGTGCCGAGGAGCAGTTCAAAGAGGTCAGCACGGCCTACGAGGTCCTCAGCGACCCGGAGAAGCGACGGATCGTCGACGCCGGTGGCGACCCGCTGAGCAGTGCGGGTGCCGGCGGCTTCGGCGGCGGCGGCTTCGGGGACGTGTTCGAGGCGTTCTTCGGCGGTAGCGGCGGCGGGTTCGGGGGAGGCTTCGGCGGTGGCGGACGCGGTCCGCGCAGTCGGGTGCAACCGGGTGAGCCCGCGTTGGTGACCATGCAGCTCGATCTCGCGGAGTGCGCACTGGGCGTCAACAAAGAGATCTCCATCGACACCGCGATTCTCTGCGACGTCTGCACCGGCAAGGGGACCAACGGTAACTCCAAACCGAAGACCTGCGACACCTGCAAGGGTGCGGGCGAGATCCAGGCGGTGCAGCGGTCGTTCCTCGGTCAGGTGATGACCGTACGGCAGTGCCCGACCTGTCAGGGCGTTGGCGAGGTCATCCCCGACCCGTGTCACAAGTGCGGGGGCGACGGACGTGTCCGCTCACGCCGGACGATGACCGTGAAGATCCCGGCGGGCATCGCGGGCGGCATGCGCGTGCGGCTGGCCGGCCAGGGTGAAGTCGGCCCCGGCGGCGGCCCGGCCGGCGACCTGTACGTCGAGGTCAAGGAACGTCGCCACGACACCTTCATCCGCGACGAGGACGATCTGCACTGCACCATCAAGGTGCCCATCGCCGACGCCGCGCTCGGCTCGGAGATCTCCATCAACACGATCTTCGACGACCCGGTCAGCGTTGTGATTCCGGCGGGCACCCAGCCCGGTCAGGTCGTCAAGCTGCGCGGACAGGGCATGCCCCACTTGAACACCGGTGTGCGCGGCACGCTGCACGCCCACCTCGACGTGGTGGTGCCGACCAAGCTGGACTCCGCGGCGACCGACACCCTCAAACGATTCCGTGAGCAGACCCCCGACGACCAGGTCGAGTTGGTCAGCGCGTCGATGGCGTCGAGCGGCAACGGCGGCGGATTGTTCTCGCGGCTGCGCAACGCGTTCGCCGGCCGGTAGGCACGGGGCGTCGAGCAGGTGAGTCCGCCGCTGTTCTGGATCGACGACGTCCCGTCGGCCGGTGCCACCGCCACGCTGCGCGGCCCGGAGGGGCGGCACGCGGTGACCGTGACCCGGCTGCGCGCGGGTGAACCGGTGATCCTCGGCGACGGCCGCGGCGGGAGCGCTTTGTGTGAAGTCGTCTCGACGTCGGGCAAAGACGCGTTGACGGTGCGTGCTCTGTCGTACCGGTTCACCGACCGCCCGCGCCCGCGGGTGACCGTCGTACAGGCACTGCCGAAGTCGGAGCGCTCGGAGCTGTTCGTCGAACTGGCGACCGAGGCCGGCGCCGACACGATCGTTCCGTGGCAGGCGTCGCGCTGCGTCGCACGGTGGTCCGGTGGCGATCGCGGTCGTACGGAGAAAGCCGACAAGGGCGTCGCCAAGTGGCGCGCGACGGCGTCGGCCGCGGCCAAGCAGAGTCGACGTCCCTGGATCCCCGAGGTCACCGACCTCGCCACGACCACCGTCGTTCGTGCGCGTTGTGCTGAGGTGATCGGCGCGGGCGGGCAGGTGCTCGCGCTGCACGAAGACGGCTCGCGCAGCTTCCGCGACGTTGTCGCCGCGTCGTCGTCGGAGGTGCTTCTGATCGTCGGACCCGAAGGGGGACTTGCGGATTCGGAGATCGCCGACTTCTCGGCGCTAGGTGCGCACGCCGTCGTACTCGGTCCCGAAGTGCTGCGCACCTCGACCGCCGCCGCCGTTGCGCTCGGCGCACTGGGCGCGCTCACCGACCGATGGGATCCCGCACCGCGATGAAACGGGTGAAGGTCGCTTACGGCGCGGCGCCGTCGCAGTTCGGGCACGTCTATCTGCCCGCGTGCACGCCGGAGGACTATCAGACCGTTCCCCTGGTGGTGCTCATCCACGGTGGATACTGGTCGACCGAGTTCTCACTGACGATCCAGACGGCCGTCGCGCGCAGCCTCGCCGAGCGTGGAGCCGTGGTCTGGAACATCGAATACCGTCGTGTCGGCGAGCCCGGCGGCGGATGGCCCAACACCGGCCGCGACGTCGTCGCCGCATTGCGCGCCCTCGACGGTCCGGTCGCCGCGGCACTGCCCGACGACGTGCGCTCGCGGGTGGCCTGGCGCTCGGTGTCGGTGGTCGGGCACTCGGCGGGCGGCATGCTCGCGGTGTGGGCCACCACCGAGATCGGCGCCGCCACGCAGCGCAGCGCGATCACCACGATCATCGCGCAGTCGGCGCCGTTGGACCTCACGGTCGGCGCCGGGTACGAGCGCGGGTCGGTGCGCAAGCTGATGGGCGTCGACTACGACGTCGCGCCGCAGCGCTACCGTGATGCCTCGCCCGCGTGCCAGCCGGTGTGCGCCGCACAGATCATCGCGCTGCATGCGGGCGACGACGAGATGGTTCCGGTCGAATCGAGCAGGCACTACGTCGACACCGTCACCGAGCGGGGGCAGTCGGCGAAACTCGTCGTCGTCGACGGCGAGCGGCACGAAGCGTTCATCCACCCGGCCAGCGCCTGCGCGCGCCGCACCGTACGACTGTTGGGTTTGTGATGGCCAATTGGTTTTGTGTACAGCGTTTACACTGGACAACGACCCCGGACCCCAGGAGTGATGTCATAAGTGACTGACGACCCCAGCGTGAACGCAGCCGACGGCGCTTCGGCGCGCAGTTCGTCTGCGGAGAGTTCGCCAACCGTCAATTCCACTGTCGACGTCGCGCCCGAGTCGGTCTTCGGACTGCTCGGCACCAGTGACATCAATCTGCGCACACTTGAAGAACTGCTGCCCGCCGACATCCACGTGCGCGGCAATCGGGTGACGCTGACCGGGGTGCCCGCCGACGTAGCCGCGTCCGAACGCGTCCTCGACGAACTGCTCAGCCTGGTGCGCCGGGGTACGCCGCTGACGCCCGACGCCGTGCGCAACGCGGTGTCGATCCTCACCGAAGGCACCGGCGAATCACCGGCCGAGGTGCTCAGCCTCGACATCATTTCCCGGCGCGGCAAGACGATTCGGCCCAAGACGCTCAACCAGAAGAAGTACGTCGACGCGATCGACAAGCACACGATCGTCTTCGGCCTGGGCCCGGCCGGTACCGGCAAAACCTACCTGGCGATGGCCAAAGCCGTTGCGGCGCTTCAGTCCAAGCAGGTCACCCGGATCATTCTCACCCGTCCCGCGGTGGAGGCCGGTGAGCGCCTGGGCTTTCTGCCGGGCACGCTGAGCGAGAAGATCGACCCCTACCTGCGGCCGCTCTACGACGCGCTGCACGACATGATGGACCCCGACTCCATCCCCAAGCTGATGGCTGCCGGAGTCATCGAAGTCGCCCCGCTGGCGTATATGCGGGGACGCGCACAGCCGGTGTCGACCCGCGTCCTGACACCAGGCGGTTTTCGCCAGATCGGCGAAATCAAGGTCGGCGACTTCGTCGTCGGGTCATCGGGCAAACCGACCCAGGTTCTCGGCGTATACCCGCAGGGATTCAAAGACATCGTGCGCGTGACGGCCCAGGACGGGGCGTCGACGCTGTGCTCCACCGATCATCTGTGGTCGGTGTACACGCGTGCGGACCGACGGCGCGGCAAGGGGCCACGAGTACTCGAAACCAAGGAGATGATCGGGCATCTGCGGGCGGCGCACTACCACCGGTACGAGCTGCCGATGCTCGATGCGCCGGTGGAATTCGCCGAACGAGAGGTGCCGACGGACCCGTATGGGTTGGCCGCGATGCTCGATCCGACATCGGGCGTTGACGAGCGCTACCTCGTCAATTCGGCCGACGTGCGTCTTGCCGTCCTGCAGGGACTGCTCGACGCCGATGCCGACACAGACGGCGAGATCGTTCGAGTCGCCGTCGCGTCAGACCGGCGCCGTGACGATGTCACCTACCTGGTTCAGTCATTGGGCGGCACCGCGATTCGCCACGACGCCCACGTCATCGACATCCGACTTCCCGAAGGGCTGCAACCCTTCCGACTGGCCCGCAAGGCGGAGAAGTACGTGTGCGGCGGGTTCAAGCCCCCGAGGCGTTACATCGACAGCATCGAGTCGGTCGGCACCGACGAAGCAGTGTGCATCAGCGTCGCAGCGGAGGACTCGCTGTACGTCACCGAAGACTTTCTGTTGACCCACAACACCCTCAACGACGCCTTCATCATCCTCGACGAAGCGCAGAACACCACCGGCGAACAGATGAAGATGTTCCTCACCCGGCTGGGCTTCGGGTCGAAGATCGTCGTCACCGGTGACGTCACGCAGGTCGATCTGCCGGGTGGCGCGGAGAGCGGATTGAACGCTGCCACAAGGATCCTCGAAGGGATCGACGACATCCATTTCGCGCGGCTCACCAGCGCCGACGTCGTGCGGCATCGGCTCGTCGCCAACATCGTGGACGCGTACGGCCGCGCCGAGGAGTCCGCGCGAGCATCGAATTCGGGCCAGCTGCGCGGCAATCGCGCGGCTCGGCGAGCAGGAGGACCAAGGAGTTCATGAGCATCGAACTGTCCAATGAGTCGGGCGTCGACGTCCCGATCGAACTGGTGCTCGACGCCGCGAAGTTCGCCATCGGCACGATGGATGTGCACCCCGGAGCCGAACTGTCGGTGATCTTCGTCGACCTCGACACCATGGCCGACCTGCACATGAAGTGGATGGACCTGCCCGGCCCCACCGATGTGATGAGCTTCCCGATGGACGAGCTCACCCCCGGCGGCGGCCGCCCCGACTCGCCCGACCCCGGACCGGCCACCCTCGGCGACATCGTGCTATGCCCGGAATTCGCTGCGGCACAAGCGAAAGAGGCCAAGCACTCGTTCGAGCACGAGCTGGCCGTACTGACCGTGCACGGCGTGCTGCATCTGCTCGGCTACGACCACGCCGAACCCGACGAGGAGCGCGAGATGTTCGGGCTGCAGAACGACATCCTGGAACGGTGGTACGACGATCGCCGACGCCGCGACATCGAGCAGCGGATGACCGACCGCGACTCGAAGTTGTTGCGCAACATCGGTTTCGACGAGAGAAGCTGATCCTCCGTTGTCCTCGAGCATGTGGTTCGTCGTCGCCGCGGTGGCGCTGACCCCCATCAGCGGCATCTTCGCCGCCATCGACACCGCACTCGCCACCGTCTCCGAAGCACGCGTCGCCGATCTGCGCAAGGACGGCCGGCCCGGCGCCGGTCACCTGCAGGAAGTTCTGGAACGGCGCGCCACCTACATCAGCCTCGCCGTCCTGCTGCGCATCGTATGTGAAACGGCGGCAACGGTTTTCGCGACAGTTGCGGCCGTCGATGTATTGGGTCCGCGACTCGGGGTGCTGGTCGCGATCGCGATCATGGCGGTGGTGTCCTACGTGGTTGTGGGCGTCGGGCCGCGCACCCTGGGCCGCCAGCACGCCTACTCGATCGGCGTGCTGTCGGCTGCGGTGCTGCAGATCGTCGGACGGCTGCTGACGCCGCTCACCAGACTTTTGATCGTGATCGGTAACGCGATCACCCCGGGTAAGGGCTACCGCAATGGCCCGTTCGCCACCGAAGTCGAGGTCCGGGAGGTGGTGGATCTCGCCGAGGCGCGCGGCGTCGTCGACGCCGATGAACGGCGCATGATCCAGTCCGTCTTCGACCTCGGCGACGCCAATGCCCGCGAGGTGATGGTGCCGCGCACGGAGATGGTGTGGATCGAGGCCGATAAATCGGGTACGCAGGCCGCCAACCTAGCCATCCGTTCGGGCCATTCGCGGCTGCCGGTGATCGGGGAGAACCCGGACGACATCCTCGGCGTCGTCTATCTGAAAGACCTGGTGACACGGGCGCTTTTGGGTTCGGCGCAGTCGGTCACCGTCAAGGAGCTGATGCGCCCGGCGCAGTTCATCCCCGACTCCAAACCGCTGGACAAGGTACTCGCCGACATGCAGCGCACCCGCAATCACATGGCGTTGCTGGTCGACGAGTACGGCGGCATCGCCGGCCTGGTGACCATCGAGGACGTGCTGGAAGAGATCGTCGGCGAGATCACCGACGAGTACGACCGCGACGAGACCGCGCCCGTCGAAGAACTCGACGACGGCGGCTACCGGGTGTCCGCGCGCCTGCCCGTGGAAGATCTCGGCGAACTGTTCGACGACGTCGAGATCGACGACGACGAAGTGGAAACGGTCGGCGGTCTGGTCGCGCTGGTCCTCGGGCGGGTGCCGCTGCCCGGCGCCAGCGTCGACTATGCCGGTCTGCACCTCGTTGCCGAGGGCGGACCGAACAAGCAGGGGCGGCAGCGAATCACCACGGTCGTCGTAAGTCGGGTGCATGAGCCCGAGTCCGATAAGGTTCTATCCGCCGCTGACGACACTGACAGCGAGCGTGAGGACTGACGAAAGAGGCTGCCCCCTTGTCCGAGCATGACTTCGGAGACGAAGACCGCAAACTCGTCGTGCTCGCACGGGGCGCGCTGGCCCGCGCGGGAACCGGCAGCGGAGCCGCGGTGCGCGACACCGACGGCCGCACCTACGCCGGAGCGGCGGTTGCGACGACGACACTGCGACTGACCGCACTACAGGTCGCCGTCGCCACCGCATTGTCCAGCGGCGCACCGGGATTCGAGGCAGCCGTGCTGGTCGCCGGATCCGCTGACGACCCCGGCGTCGACACCCTGCGGGAGATCTCTGCCGACGCAGCCCTCTATGTGACCGATACCGCAGGCCGGCTCCTCGTCGGTGGAGAGGACCGCTCGTGACCGACGCACCCGAATTCCGTTCCGGCTTCATCTGTTTCGTCGGCCGCCCCAATACCGGAAAGTCGACCCTGACCAACGCCCTGGTCGGGGAGAAGATCGCCATCACGTCGAATCGCCCGCAG
This sequence comes from Gordonia asplenii, assembly GCF_012933505.1. Taxonomy (GTDB): domain Bacteria; phylum Actinomycetota; class Actinomycetes; order Mycobacteriales; family Mycobacteriaceae; genus Gordonia; species Gordonia asplenii. Next base: position 86,708 of record NZ_JABBNB010000007.1, on the reverse strand, counting down.
ACCACGCGCCACACCATCCGGGGGATCGTCAACCGGCCCGACGCCCAGCTGATCCTCGTCGACACGCCCGGCCTGCACCGCCCCCGCACACTACTCGGGCAACGGCTCAACGATCTGGTCCGCGACACCTACTCCGAGGTCGACGTCATCGGCGTGTGCATCCCCGCCGACGAGCCGATCGGCCCCGGTGACCGCTGGATCGTCGAGCAGGTCCGCACCATGGCGCCGTCGACGACGGTGATCGGCGTGGTCACCAAGATCGACAAGGTCGGTCCGGAGGCGGTGGCCAAACAGTTGCTGGCATTGTCGAAGCTGCTGGGACCCGACTCCGACGTCGTGCCGGTGTCGGCACAGTCGGGAGAGCAGCTCGGCGTGCTGAGCGACGTGCTCGTCGGGCTGATGGAGCCCGGCCCGGCATTCTACCCCGACGGCGAACTCACCGACGAACCCGAGCAGGTCCTGATGGCCGAGTTCATCCGCGAAGCCGCGCTGGAGGGTGTGCGCGACGAACTGCCGCATTCGCTCGCCGTCGTCATCGACGAGGTGATTCCGCGGGAGGATCGCCGCGAAGATCAGGCGCCGATGGTCGATGTTCACGCGATCTTGTACGTCGAGCGGGATTCGCAGAAGGGAATCGTCATCGGGCACAAGGGTTCTCGGCTCAAGCATGTGGGCACCGTCGCGCGCGGGCAGATCGAGAAGCTGCTCGGTAGCAAGGTGTATCTCGATCTTCGGGTCAAAGTCGCCAAAGACTGGCAACGTGATCCCAAACAATTGCGGCGGATGGGGTTCTAGATGGGTGAGAACGACAAGCCGGGCGTCGACGCGGTCGGCGCGGCCCGCGGCTCGACGGCGCCCGGCGACATCCCAGCGGTGGCCGACCCGTCCTGCATGACCGAGCGTCCGGGTGCGCCCGTGGAGGAGCTCGAGCAGGCGCGCGCCGCGATCGTCGACGTCGTGAAGCATCCGAGGTTCTGGGTGATGCCGGTCGCCGCGGTCGTGGGCCTGATGTGCCTGATGGCGGCGATGTACATGGGCGCGGTGGTCAACCCCACCAAGAATCTCCACAACTTTCCGGTGGCGCTCGTCAACGAGGACATCGGTGGATCGGTGGCGGCGGGCCAGCCCAAGCAGAACATCGGTGACCAGATCGTCGAGTCGATGGTGCCGTCGGCGGCCAAGTCCGGAATCGTGCTGACCGAGACCAACCGCACCGACGCACTGCGAAAGCTGAACTCCGGCAAGGTCTACGGCGTCGTGTACATCGGCCCCAACTTCACCAACATCACGCTGAACATGGCGAAGTCCGCGGCGCCGCTGATCCAGATCAAACCCGACCAGCCCAGGATCGACGTGTACATCAACCGGGGATCGGGGACCTTCGCGTCGTCGATCACCTCGGTGTTCGCCGAAACGATGGGCAAGCAGGTCAACGAGGCGGTCGGCAAACAACTCACCGCGACGGTGCGCCAGCAGTTGACGGCCAACAAGATGGACTTCTCCGGTGCGGCACAACTCGCGCTGGCCACGCCGGTTGCGGTCAAGGTGTCCGAGCCGACGCCGCTGCCCGAGGGGGCTGCGAACGGATTGTCGGCCTTCTATTTCACCCTGCTGTTGGTGCTCGCGGGATTCACCGGCGCGATGATGGTGTCGTCGATCGTCGACGGCGCGCTCGGGCAGCTGCCGATCGAGTTCGGCCCGATGTTCTTGGTACGCAAGCGATTGCCGATCTCGCGGTGGGGCACGCTCGCGGCCAAGTGGACCATCATGGCGATCATCGCTGTCCTGCAGTCGTCGCTGTATCTCGCGGTGTGTGCCGCCGTGGGGATATCGATGCCCAATACCTTTGTGCTGTGGTTATTCTCGATACTCGCCATCACCGCGGTCGGCGTGACGGCGAGTGCGATGTTGTCGGTCTTCGGCAGCCTCGGATTGATCCTCAACCTGGTGTTCTTCGTGATCCTCGGTCTGCCGTCGTCGGGCGGCACCGTGCCGCTGGAGGCGAGCCCGAGCATCTTCACCTGGCTGGCCGCGTTCGAGCCGATGCATCAGATCTACATCGGCGTGCGCGCCATTCTGTACTTCGACGCCGACCTCGGTGCGGGCTTCGGAAAGTCGATCATCATCTGCGTCATCGGTCTGATCCTCGGCCTGCTCATGGGAGTCGTGGTGACCAAGTGGTACGACCGCCGCAAATGGTTCCGGGTTCCGGGCGCGATGAAGCTGTCGCCCGCCTTCGCGAAGCTGACCGAGTGAGCAAGCTGCGGTGACTATCTCGCTCCCCGAGTGTCGGGGTGAGTTCCTCGTTGCCTGCGTGCTGCGGTGAGTTCCTCGCTCGCCGAGTGTGGCGGAGCGTTACCTCGTTCGCTGAGTATCTCGCTCCCCGAGTGCCGAAGCGAGGAACGAGCTTCGGTGTAACGAGGGGTCGGTGAGACGAAGAATCCAAGCCGACCAGAAACACCTGTGGGCGTGCGGCTTTCACCGTCACGCCGAGGTGCCACATCGGGTTGACCTCTCGCCGACCCGCTACGTCGTTCCTAGCGGAACTCTTCCAGGCGCCGGAGTTGCCCGCCCGCCTCGTCGAAGTTCTCCGGACTGAGCCACGCCTGATACGCGGCGCGCAGCGCGGGCCATTCGGTGTCGACGATGGAATACCACGCGGTGTCGCGGTTGAGGCCCTTGACGACCATGTGCTGGCGGAACAGGCCCTCGTAGGTGAAGCCGAAGCGTCGGGCGGCGCGGTGCGACGGCGCGTTGTCGTTGTTGCACTTCCACTCGAAGCGCCGGTAGCCGAGGTCGTCGAAAATGTATGAGGCGAAGAGGAATTGGGCCTCGGTCGCCGCGGGAGTGCGGGAGATGGTCGGGCCCCAGTAGATGTCGCCGATCTCGGCGACACCCGACGCGGCGTCGATCCGCATCAGCGACTGGCGCCCGGCGATGGTGTCGCTCGCCTTGTCGATGACCGTGAAGTACAAGGGATCTGCGCTCGACTCGGCATAGTCGAGCCACGGCTGGAACGCCTCGCGATTCTCCGGGGGAAAGGTGCCGAGCCAGGTGAATCGGTCGACGGCGTCGGAGACGGAGCTGACCGCGTACAGGCCGTCGCCGTGACGCGCGGCGTCGAGCGGCTCGAGTCGGGTGTAGCGGCCGTCGAGTACGAGGCGGTCGGGGCGGGGACGCGGAGTCCAACCGGAGAGGTCTGTCATGTGTGGAAACATACTCGGCGTCCGAGTCTGGGGATGTCGGTGATCCGATGTCGGCGGTCGGTGGAAGAATGATCGAGTGAGGTTTTACCGGGACGAGGCTGTCGTGTTGCGACAGCACAAGCTTGGCGAAGCCGACCGGATCATCACGTTGTTGACACGCGAACACGGACTGGTGCGGGCGGTGGCCAAAGGTGTTCGACGCACCCGCTCCAAGTTCGGGGCTCGTCTCGAGCCGTTCGCCCACGTCGATGTGCACCTCTATCCGGGCCGCAACCTCGACGTCATCACCCAGGTGCATAGCCTCGACAGTTTCGCCGCCGACATCGTCGCCGACTACGGCTGCTACACCACCGCATGCGCCGTGTTGGAGACCGCCGAACGTCTCGCCGGCGAGGAGCGTGCGCCGGTGCTGGCATTGCAGAAACTGACCGTGGGTGCGTTGCGTGCTCTCGCCGCGGGCAATCGACCGCGTCAGCAGGTGCTCGACGCCTACTTGCTGCGCGCCATGCACGCCTCGGGCTGGATGCCCGCTCTGGACGAGTGCGCCCGGTGTGCGCAACCTGGCCCGCACCGCGCGTTCCACGTCGCGGCCGGTGGCGCGGTGTGCGTGTACTGTCGGCCCGCGGGTGCGGCGTCGCCGTCGCCGGGTGTGCTTGATCTGATGGATGCGATGTTCCGCGGTCAGTGGGAGCACACCGTCGAGGCGAGTGACTCGATGCGCCGCCAGGCCAGTGGTCTGGTGGCCGCGCATCTGCAATGGCATTTGGAGAGACAACTACGCACATTGCCGCTGATCGAGCGTGCGGCACCGCACATGCTCAGTGAAATCGGGTAAGGAGACTTCATATGGTGCGTCGTAGTCTGCGTCGAACCGAGGCCGAGGCGCCGCGTGCCGTTCGCCCGCCGGACCCCCATCCGTCGGGCGCCACGCCGCCGGACATACCCAAAGAGTTCGTCCCCAAGCACGTCGCACTCGTGATGGACGGCAACGGCCGGTGGGCAACCGACCGCGGGCTGCCACGTACGGAGGGGCACAAGCGCGGCGAGGCAGTCCTGATGGACAGTGTGTGCGGCTGTATCGAGATGGGCGTCGAATGGTTGTCGGCGTACGCGTTCTCCACCGAGAACTGGTCGCGCAGCCCCGAAGAGGTGAAGTTTCTGATGGGCTTCAACCGCGACGTGATTCGACGCCGCCGCGACGAGATGAACGAAATGGGCGTGCGGGTCCGGTGGGCCGGTCGCCGACCCCGCTTGTGGCGCAGCGTGATCCGCGAGCTGGAGGTCGCCGAGGAACTCACGAAGGACAACACCGTGATGACCCTGACGATGTGTGTCAACTATGGCGGCCGAGCCGAAATCGCGGACGCTGCAAGGGAAATCGCGCGGCGCGCCGCCCGCGGCGAGATCGATCCGGAGCGGATCACCGAGGCGTCGTTCGCGAAATACCTCGATGAACCCGACATGCCCGACGTCGACCTGTTCCTCCGGCCATCGGGGGAGCAGCGCATCTCCAACTTCCTGCTGTGGCAGTCGGCTTATGCGGAGATGGTCTATCAGGAGAAGCTGTTCCCCGACTTCGACCGCCGCGACCTGTGGAATGCGTGTCTGGAATATGCCAAGCGGGACAGGCGATTCGGCGGTGCGAAATGAGTACCGCGCCGTTGGAGCGGATCGTCGGGCTGATCGTCGATCTGGGGACGGTGACCGCCGACGACGACGCCGCGCTAGTGGAACTGGGCGGCACTCGGGCGTCGGTGCGGGTCCTCGATCTGGGTGACGGCCTCGAGGTCGTCGCGGTCACCCAGCTGGTGGCAGCGGGCCTGGCGAACACCGGGGAGTTGCGAGACGCGGTTGAATCACGCAGTGCCGCACTGAGTTTCGGCGCTTTGCGCCGGGCCAGCCGGGACGACGAGCGGACCGACGTGCTCTTGTCGTACACCTTCCCGCTGGGTGACCTCGCGGACCTGCCATTGCTGACGATGCTGCACATGGTGCTGTCGGCCGGCGTCGATGTGCGCGGCGAGCTAGTTGGGTGAGTGGCTCCGCCGGCTGGTTGAGCTGCCTCTCCGCTGGTTGAGCCTGGTTAAGCCGGGCCGGAGCGCCCCTCTGCTGGTTGAGCCGGTCCGAGCGCCGTGCTGAGCGAGGCGCTAGCCGAGTCGAAGTAGCGCTAGCCGAGTCCGTGTCGAAACCTCTCAGCCACAACGACTTTCGACGGTCCGCGCCGATATCGGAGATGTCACCCGGCAAGTGAGGCGTGTGCCCTCTACGGGTGCACACGCCTCGATGTTCGATTCCATCGCAGTTCGACACGTGCGCCACCATCAAATGCATTGTGGTACAGGGGTTTCGACACGCTCGTCACTTCGACTCGGCTAGCGCCTCGCGGCTCAACCAGCGGAGAGGGCCCACCATCGGCGGATCAAGGTTGAGCCGGGCCGGAGCGCTAGCGAAGGTCCGTGTCGAAACCTCGTGAGTCGACGGTGCCAGAGCAGCCGAACACTTTCAGTCGATTGAGAATCCGTGTTGCGGTGGTTTCGACTCGCTTCGCTCGCTCAACCAACGGGTGGGGCGTTGCGCTCGCTCAAACCGACAAGCGGGTGTGCAGCGGTGAGTCGGGCCGGGAACTCAGTCCTGCTGGCAGCCTGCGCAGAGCCCGAACACCTCGACGGTGTGGTTGACGTCGCTGAAACCGTGACTGGCAGCGACCTTTTCGGCCCACCGTTCGACCGGCTCCGCCTGGATCTCGACTGTCGTGCCGCAGCGTCGGCAGACCAGGTGATGGTGATGGCCGGTGGAGCAGTGCCGGTATCGTGTCTCGCCCGACCCATCCCACAGTGCGTCGATCTCGCCAGCCTTCGTCAGCGCCTGCAGGTTGCGGTACACGGTGGTCAGGCCGATCGACTCGCCGTTGGCCTTGAGATGCTCGTGAAGTTCCTGCGCGGAGAGAAAATCGTCGGTGCTGCTCAGAACCTCGGCGAGGGCGGCGCGTTGCTTCGTCGAGCGAATTCCGGTCACGGGAGCGTCAGTCATCGTGCGGGTGCTCCCGCTCGGCGGCGTGCAGCACGGCGTCGGTGACGATGTGTGTCAGGTGCTCGTCGACGAGTTGGTACATGATCTCGCGACCGTTGCGGTGTCCGCGCACCACGCCGGCGTCCTTGAGCACGCGTAGATGCTGACTGACCAGGGGCTGAGAGAACCCGAGCTCGCCGACGAGCTCATGCACGCATTTACCCTGTTCGTGCAGGGACAGGACGATGGCGATGCGGGCCGGCGCGGCGAGCGCGCGCAACAGATCACCGGCGGCCACCAACGCCGCCGAATCGACGGGATTCGACACTCCCGCGGGCGGAAGAGGGCCTTCATGAGGTTCGGTGGCCAGCGGGTCCACGTGGGATTCACTCATAACGCTTCCATGTTAATGGAAGACGTTTCCAAATGCTGCTCAGTCGGGCCGCTTCCAAGCGAGTAGTCGCGCAGTGGAGCGTTGCCGGGCCTCGCCGTGCTGATTGAGCGTCTGATGCGACGCGACGACGATGGCGCGGTCGGGCCGCGACTTCGAAAAGGTGATGTCGTCGATCGTGCCCTCGAGATGAAGGACGTCACCGGCGACCATAGCGCTGGGCCAGGTGAGGTCGACGCCCGCACCGACGATCCCAGTCGCGATCGGCAGTGCCTCGGTGAACAGGCGCATCGTCAGCGCGGCGGTGTGCCAGCCGCTGCCGACCAGGCCGTCGAAGAAGGTGCCCCGTGCGGCGGCGTCGTCGAGGTGAAATGTCTGTGGGTCGTAGCGCTGCGCGAATTCGACGATGTCGTCGGAGCTCACGTCGACGGTGCGGGAGATGAATGTCTGACCGACGGCGAGGTCGTCGGCCCAGAGTCCGTCGGGTCGGGTGGGTAACGGGGCGGTCATCGTGACTCCTCGATTTGTCGGTTGAATTACCAAGCGTCGGAAGCGAATTCGGCGTGAATGTCGCGCCGCGCGAGATCGGTGTCGCAGTGTTCGCAGCGCAGCGACAGTCGCGGTTGATGCCCGCACGTCTTATGGGTGAGCATGACGGGCGGTTCGTCGACGACCCACTTGTCGCCCCACTGAATCACCGCGACCAGCAGCGGGTAGAGGTCCTCGCCCTTGGTCGTGAGGTGGTAGTCGAGACGATCGGGTGCGGTGTCGTAGCGCCGACGTTCGAGGATTCCCTCGTCGACGAGCATCCGCAGCCGATCGGTGAGCACGCTGCGGCCGAGGCCGAGCTTGCGGGCGATCGGATCGAAGCGATGCTCGCCCTTGAAGAACTCGCGCAGGATCAGCATGGTCCAGCGTTCGCCGACGATGGCCCAGGTGCGGGCCACGGCGCAGTTCACGGTGGCGAGGTCGTCGTGGCGCATGACAAGACGATATCGGGCTTCTAACAGCTAAGTCAATAAAAATGACTGCCTGGCGGACGTGGGTCGCCCGCTCGATTCCCGGCGCGCGGCGTCGCACAGCTAGGCTGTATGGGTTCCAGCCCAATCGAGTAAGTGGAGTGACAACACCCGTGGCCAGCTCACCGTCAAACCGTGTCGATGCAATCGTCAACCTCGCCAAGCGTCGAGGCCTGGTGTTTCCGTGCGGTGAGATCTACGGCGGAACGCGCTCGGCGTGGGACTACGGCCCACTCGGTGTGGAGCTGAAGGAAAACATCAAGAAGCAGTGGTGGCGCGCGATGGTGACCAGCCGCGACGACGTCGTCGGACTGGACAGCTCGGTCATCCTGCCCCGCCAGGTGTGGGAGGCGTCGGGTCACGTCGAGGTGTTCACCGACCCGCTCGTCGAGTCGCTTCACACCCACAAGCGTTACCGCGCAGACCATTTGATCGAAGCGTACGAGGCCAAGCACGGCCATCCGCCGGAGAACGGCCTGGCCGACATCAACGATCCGGAGACCGGACAGCCGGGCAACTGGACCGAGCCCAAGGCGTTCAGCGGCTTGATGAAGACTTTCCTCGGCCCCGTCGACGACGAAGCCGGCCTGCACTACTTGCGCCCGGAGACCGCGCAGGGCATCTTCATCAACTTCAAGAACGTGATGACCACCGCTCGCAAGAAGCCCCCGTTCGGCATCGCGCAGATCGGCAAGAGCTTCCGCAACGAGATCACCCCGGGCAACTTCATCTTCCGCACCCGCGAGTTCGAACAGATGGAGATGGAGTTCTTCGTCAAACCCGGCGAGGACGAAGAGTGGCAGAAGTACTGGATCGATCAGCGGTTCAACTGGTACACCGACCTCGGCATCGATCCGGAGAACCTGCGCCTCTACGACCATCCCAAAGAGAAACTGTCGCACTACTCGAAGAGCACCGTCGACGTCGAATACAAGTTCGGCTTCGCGGGTAACCCGTGGGGTGAGCTCGAGGGCATCGCGAACCGCACCGACTACGACCTGTCGACGCACAGCAAGGCCTCCGGTGAGGATCTGTCGTTCTTCGACCAGGCATCGGGTGAGCGGTACACGCCGTTCGTCATCGAACCGGCCGCCGGTTTGACCCGCTCGCTGATGGCGTTCCTCTGTGACGCGTACACCGAAGAAGAAGTGGCGAATGCCAAGGGCGGCACCGATACTCGCACCGTGCTGCGCCTCGATCGGCGTCTGGCGCCGATCAAGGTGGCGGTGTTGCCGCTCTCGCGCAACGAGAAGCTCTCGCCCAAGGCGAAAGATCTCGCCGCTGAGTTGCGCAAATACTGGAACGTCGAGTTCGACGACGCTCAGGGCATCGGCAAGCGGTACCGGCGTCAGGACGAGATCGGCACGCCGTTCTGCGTCACGGTCGACTTCGACACGCTCGACGACCAGGCCGTCACGATCCGCGAGCGCGACACCATGAGTCAGCAGCGCGTCGCGCTCGACAAGGTTGTCGAGTATCTCGCCGGTCAGCTGGTCGGCGCCTGACCCTTCGTGCGACGCCGGGCTGGCTCAACAGTCGTTGGGTCGGCCCGACTTCTGTCATGATGGACGAGGTGTGAGTTGCGATCGCAGGCAAGGGGCCTGCGGATTCTGCGCCCGCCGGATGGGAATGGGTACGTGTCTGTCAGCGGAAAAGTTGTTCACTACGACACCAATCGTGGATTCGGGTTCTTGGCGCCGGAGACCGGGGGAGCCGATGTATTCCTGCACATCAACGACATCGATATCGATGAAAACCTCCTGAAGCCGGGCGCCGTCGTCGAATTCGACGTCGAAGACACCGACCGTGGGTCGAAGGCCGTCAATGTATCGGTTACCGAAGAGGCGCCGGCAGGCAGCGACGACGCCGCGGGCGAGCGGGCGCATCGCCGCGAGTCGCACGACCGTGGTGGTCGTGATCACGGCCATGGCCGCGATCGGGATCGCGGTGATCGGGGACGTCGGCCGCGCGGTGGAGGCGGCGGTTCGCTCGATGCCGGATCGTTCAGCGAAGAGATCACCGAGCTGCTGCTCGACTCTTCCGACGACCTGACGGCGGGGCAGATCATCGAGATCCGGCAGCGGTTCACCGACTTCGCGGTCGGTCGGGGCTGGGTGCTTGACTAGTTCGTCCCCGGTGTCCCCAGCCGCCGACTATGACGCGGCGTCGCTGGAACGCCTTGTGCCCGAGAGGCCGAAGACCGCCGGCCTGCCCGGGGTGCACACCGATCACCGCAACGATTTCGCGCGCGACCGGGCACGGGTGCTGCATTGCGCGGCACTGCGTCGGCTCGCGGACAAGACGCAGGTGGTCGGTCCGCGCGAGGGTGACACACCGCGCACGCGGCTGACGCATTCGTTGGAGGTCGGGCAGATCGGGCGGGGGATCGCCGTCGAGCTGGGCTGCGACCCCGATCTCGTGGAGTTGGCCGGCCTGGCCCACGACATCGGCCATCCGCCATACGGGCACAACGGTGAGCGGGCGCTCGACGAGGTGGCGTCGGAGTATGGCGGGTTCGAGGGCAACGCGCAGAATCTGCGGATTCTGACCCGGCTCGAGCCGAAGATCCTCGCGGCCGACGGATCGAGCGCCGGAATGAATCTGACGCGAGCTTCGTTGGACGCGACCCTGAAGTACCCGTGGACGCGGACTGCGCCGGGATCGAAATTCGGTGCGTACGACGACGATTCGGCCGCACTGCGATGGATCCGATCGGATTCTGCCGGCGCCGGAACGACGCGGCAGTGCCTGGAGTCGCAGGTGATGGACTGGTCCGACGACGTCGCCTACTCGGTACACGACGTCGAGGACGGCATCATCTCGGGTCGCATCGATCTGCGTTCGCTGGGCGATCCGTCGGACCAGCGGGCGCTGGCCGAGTTGGGCGTGAGGTATTTCAAGGGACTCGACGCCGATGCGATGATCGATGCCGCGCAGCGGCTCTCGCGGATGGAAATCGTTGCGGCGCTTGGACAATTCGACGGGACGTTGACGTCGTCGGTAGCGTTGAAGAGGTTCACGTCGGAGCTGATCGGGCGGTTCGCCAATGCTGCGGTATCGGGTACGCGGGACGTGGTCGGGGGCCGGCCGATCTCACGGTACGACGCTGATTTGTCGGTGCCGCCACTGGTGGCCGCCGAGGTGGCGGTGCTGAAAACCGTTGCGCTGCGGTTCATTTTCTCCAATCTGCGCCATCGGTCGCATCAGGATCGCCAGCGCGACCGGATTCATCGCGTCGCGACGTGGCTGCTCGCCGCCGCACCGGGCGGACTGGATCCGTTGTTCGTCCCCTCATGGAACGCCGCAGCCGACGACGCCGAGCGCATGCGTGTGATCGTCGATCAGATCGCATCCATGACCGAGGGCCGACTGGAGCGTATGGACAAGCAGAACTCGGGGATGCAAGCGCATCTGGGGTAGCGGGCTCGGCGCGGTGACGTCGCGAGTAGATACGGGTCCCCGTGAGCGACACGGACGCTACATCGGCATCCATCCGGCTGAGGGGGCCCGGTTTGGGTCTGGCGATCGGGCGGGGGTAGTTCGCTGACATTGCGGTATCCGATTCGGCGCTGCGGCAACGTCTTCCCATCTCGGTAATCACGTCCGCGGGAACCGACTACCGCCGCGATAATTCGACTACCGCAGTGTTAACGCGCGTACGATGGCAGTGCCACCTCGCAGCGTTCACTTCGACCTCCTACCGACCCAGCTCCTCATACCGAGGCACCCGCTGGCCTCGACGCTGTGCTTCGGAATCCAAGCGCCGCTTCAACTTTCGTCCCGCAGACAACATGTGTACTGCTCGACGCAAGGGATTGCGCGGCACGTCGAAGTTCTGCATCAAACGCTCAGCGTGGAATTCGACGCTCTCGCCGACCCAGCGGCAGGTCCCGATCACCCCGACGTTGGACTGGCTGTCGAAGGTCTCCGCGTGGGTGTGGAAGGTGAGGCACGCTGCGCCGTCGGGGATGGTGACGCCATTCGGCGGGGTCAGGCGGAAGCCGAAGTCGGTGCGCTGCGCGGCACGCATCCGCAGCGGGAGTGGCCAACCGGCGTCGTCGACGACGGTCAGCACCGGCAGTCCCAGTGCCTCGATTGCGTGGAGTGTTTTGCGCTGCCACGGTTCCGGCGTCGCGCAATTCCAGGATCCGGCACCGCGGCCACCCGGCGCCGGGTCCGACGCCGGGACGTCGAACGGGCTCGCCGGTTCCCATACCTGCGGTGCCGCGGTCAAGTCTCCGCCGGGCCACCACAGCACGCGCACTGGCGTGACTTCGACCCAGATCCGAGTCCAATACCAGGCCATTCGCCGCATCACGGCATCGGGCGTCGACGCCGTGAGATCGGGGAACCGCTCCGCCGACTGCGCCAGATACCGTGCCGAGTTGGCGCGCAGGTCGGCGTCGCGCACCGTCGCGTATCCCTGGATCACGAAGGTGGCGGGAGCGTCGAGCCCGGATCCGGTCGGCTCGGAGAACGACAGTGCGACCTTCGGATTGCGCCGTGCCCGCTCGGCTTTCAACGGGTACGTCAGCCCGGTCGAGATGTCGACCGTGCCGCGGTCGGTGCCCGAATACGGCGTCACCGGCCAGGTGACGGGTGTGCCGTCGCGGCTCACCGACGCATATTCGGTCGCGATGAACGAAGTCGCCTGGGCGGCGATCGACGGCCAGTCGAGCTGGGTGCGAGTGTCGGGTTGCGGGTTCACGGTGGCCTCCTGAGGAGTTTTGATATTGTTACCTCTATTGAATAGAGGTGACTCTAGAAATTGGTTCGAAAGGTGTCAATGGCGCAGATCGGTCGAACGTATGACGGCAGTCGACGCCGGGCAGCCGCCGATGCCCGACGCCACCGCATCGTCGAGGAGGCGACGAAACTCTTTGTGGCACAGGGCTTCGGATCGACGTCGATCGATCAGATAGCGCGCGCGGCCGACGTGTCGACGCCGACTGTGTACGCCGCCTTCGGATCGAAGGCGAACGTGCTCGGCACAGCGATCGACTTCGCGCTCGCCGGCGACGTCGACGGCGTCCCGGTCGCCGACCGCTACCTGGCCGCGCTCGATGCGGTCGACGACGACGTCTACGCGCGGTTCGCGGCCGCTGCCGAGTTTCTGCGCGCGCTCAACGAGTCGGTGGCGCCGCTGATCCGCGTCATGGAGCTCGCGGCGTCGGCCGACCCAGCCTTGCGCGACCTACGTGCGGCGCTGATGGCTGCACTGCGCGCCGACTCGCGACTGTTCATCGAACGGTTCTTCGCCGACCACCTTCGTCCGGGGCTCAGCGTCGACGACGCCGCCGACTCACTTGCGGTCATCACCTCGCCGTCGCTGTTCTCGATGTTCACCGTCGACGCCGGATGGGCGCCGGAGAAATACGAGCGGTGGATCGCCGAATCGTTGCCGCGGCTGTTGGTCAACTAGGTGTGTTTCCCGATTCTTTCGCGAGGCATCGAATCCACCGAGGATCCACAAAGGGAATTGGAGACACGCCTTAGCGGCGAGTCGCGTTCAGCCAGGCCCTTGAGCCGGATGAAGCTGGCCACGCGGGCTCAGTCGACAACCCGGTAGCGCTCACTGACTAGTGACATTCGGCCCTGACCGACCGCCCGATCGATGCAGGCGCCCACGCGACTACCGGCTGTCTCGGTTAGCCGCCCTTGACCGAACAGCATCAAAGTATCGCGAGTAAGTTGCTCGATGTCGCAATCGCGTTGTGCGGCGGCAAAGCATAGAGCGTTGATAATCTCCTCGGCACAGATCTCATTTAGTGGCCGTTCCTTGGACCGGCTTTGGCGAAAAGCTCGCCATGATGCGGGGTCCAAACTGTCCGGCCACACGAAGTCACCGAGCGACTCGTCGCGATACACGCGGCCCGCAGGGATCAACTTCGCCACAAATGCTCGTCTCGGTGCGGTGGTCTTGTCCCATCCGAACCGCCTGACGACGATTTTGCACAAGCGATCATGCTCGACCGGACCCTCAGCTTCGATCGTCTCAACGATTCCGCGGCTGATCTTGTCACGCAATGCACGTGAGTGTTGATTGTCGAGCTCATCGCGCACGCCGAGAGCATCGCGTGGCGACAATTGATACGGCATCGCAACGGGCGTATTGTCGTGCATCACAATCGGTTCGCGCACCGGCGCAGGTAGAGCAGAACCAGTCGGCTCGGCCTCACGGGCACCGTCTACGACTAGACTGGGAGTTTCGATCGGCTTGACCCGTTTAACGTAATCGATTCGGGTTTGGGGTGCTGTGGTGACCGACCGAATCGGCTCACTGAGCATAGAATCTTTGGGCAGAGGGTCGCCGGTATTCGTCGTATCGGGTGAGGCAGTCACGCCCGCGGCTTCCAATCCCGCAGCGATTCGGTCGAACTCTGCTCTCTCGACTGCCGCGGCAATCCGACTGGTGACATCAGCGCGATGCTGCAGCCAGTCGGGTAGCCACACGCGAATCACTTCAGGCCAGTGCATTATTGACTCCAGCAGACTCGGCATGACGTCGCGGTCGGTAACTGTCGGACGTTTGCGCCACTGTGGGCCGTCGAGCATCACCGCGATCTGCCAGTCGTCGGATGTCTGTGCACGCACCGCGATATCGACGACGAATTCTGACATCCCGTAATTGACGCGCACCTCGAACCCCTTCGCTCGCAACGCGTCGGCGATGTCGCTCTGGAGCGAGCCCGATAATTTCGTATCGGGAGTCGTGATAGTCGGAGTGCGTGAGTCCGCGGTCTCAAGGTAGCGGCGCAGATGTGCCATCCCAATCGACCGGGTGCGGCTCAGGTCGATATCGGTCGGGTCAAATGAGCTGAACACCAACACTTTTCGTCGCGCGCGAGTTACGGCGACATTCAGGCGTCGCTCACCTCCCGCGCGCGTTAGCGGACCGAAGTTCAGTGGTAATTGATCGCCGTTCGGTGGCTTTGAGAAGGCGGTCGAGAACAGAATGACATCCCGCTCGTCGCCCTGTACGTTCTCGAGGTTTTTCACGAACAGTCCGTCAGTTGCTTCGGGCTGCAAAAGAGCGATGATAGTGGGATCGCCGCTTTCCTCAAGTAGGTTAAGCACCAGATCCTGCTGCTGGCGGTTGAAGGTCACCACCCCGATACTGCGCTGTGGGACTTCGGAATTCACGAGCCGCCGGATCTCGGTCACGATGCCTTCGGCCTCGACGCGGTTCGTCCTGAACTCATGTGTGCGATCTTCACGGTTGAAATGTCCGTGGACACGTCTTAGTTCGACTCCGGTGTCCGCCGTTTGACCGGGGCTGGGCAGAGTCGCAAGCTTCGACTCGTAATACTTGTCGTTGGAGAACGCGATCAGCGACTCATCTTGGCTGCGGTAGTGCCACGATAACCACAGTCGGGGGATCCCCGATTCGACGCTTTCCGACAGAATACTTTCGAGATCCTCGGGAACGGCGCCGGAGGTATCGCCGTCATCTTCGGCGTCATCGCTGATGTCGGAGTTGGCGATTCCGATAGATGTGGGTGGCATCTGCTTTGAATCCCCGACGATCACCGCCGAATTTGCCCGTCCGAGGGCGCCGATCGCTTGGGCAACCGTGACTTGAGATGCTTCGTCGAACACGACGAGGTCGAACGTCACCGATCCTGGGGGCACAAACTGGGCGAGCGATGCCGGGCTGACCAGGAAACATGGCGCGGCGGAGACGATTTCACGTCCATAGTCCTGCATTAGTCTTCTGACCGACGCGACCTTGCGCTTACCGTCGAGCGCGCCGCGGAGCTTGCCGTAGGAACCGGTGAGTCGGTCCGGATCAAACTGGCGCTGTACAGCAAGCCGGGCGGGCAGCGAGTGTGCAAGTTCGGTCCGCATTGCCTGCGCTGAATTGACGAAGTCTGATACTTCGCCATCCTGCAAAGCGGTGGCGAAATCGGACAGGCCGCCGACACGAGTCCGTTCGGCGATCGAGGCTTGGGCAACGCCGGAGAGGAAGCGGACTTCGGCCTCAGTGTGGGGCACCTCGCCGCTGAGTAGTGCGTTCGCGAAGTCATCTAGGCCGTAGGCGCGCAGCGGAGCGAGTGCGGCATTGAGGGCGAGGAACCGGCGGGCGACGTTGGGACCACGATCGTCGAGGTCGGCTTGCCATTTCGGCTGATAGTGCGCCCACGAAGCGAACCATCCTTGGCCGGCTTGCCATCGAGACAGGGTCGTCGAGTCGGCTCCAGTGGCAGCGAGTAAGGCATTCCAGGCGCGCACGGCGCCAGTGATCGTGTCGAGCGTGCTGGCTGAGACTCTGTCCAGCGAGCGCAAGGTATGCCATATTTGTGCATGGTCGCCAGCGAACTGAAGCGTTGTCGAGATATGCTGACGGACACCCTCGATCTCGTCATGTGCGGACGGCGATAGGGGCTCCCAACCTACGGGCAGCAGTGGGCCTAGCACGGTGCTGAAGTTCCCCTTTACCTCTGCGTGGGAGCTCCGGAATCCGGGGATCTGGTCGAGTAGCGGGATTGCATCCTCGAGCGCGAGCTCGACGCCGGGCCGTAACGCCCGGCGCAACTCGCTCTGAGCCTGCTCGATTCGTTTGCGCTTCCCGAAAAGTCCGTGAGGCGCAGCGCGCACGGTCTCGGCTAACGCGGCCGGGTCACCCGCGTTGAGGAAATCACCGTGGAAGGTCGCGGCCAAGAGGTGTGACTGTGTCTGGAAGTCAGCGAGCTGGCGATTCGCGTTGGCCATGCGCTGAGTCCATCGTGCGTCAGTGAACTCTTCCAGATCGGAGGACGTAAGGTGGAACGTGTCCGCCTCGGTCCGTGCCCGGGATACCAGCGTGAGCGCGTCGCCGGGTGTCGGTAGGGATGAAAGTATTCGTGCCGCAATGGAATCGGACTGCGCACGAACCAATGCAGTCGACGCGTGGCGAACCGAGTTAACGAGTACGTCGTCGTCGACGATTGATGATGCGAGCACCCAGGGATTGTCATGGCGGATATCGGCTGGAATCGCCAACCGGGAGAATTCGACGACGCCGTCGCGAATCTTGTTCACTTGTTCGGGGGTTGCAGTCGAGACGAATCGCGTTGGCAGGTTGACGTACTTCTGGCCAGGTGATGCGGTGACCGTATCCGTCGCGGACCACAGCGAATCGCCCACCGCGTTGCGGTCGTGAATCTTTCCCGGATATAGGTCGAGTGCACGGTGCTTGGAGCGCC
Source organism: Gordonia asplenii (assembly GCF_012933505.1). Taxonomy (GTDB): domain Bacteria; phylum Actinomycetota; class Actinomycetes; order Mycobacteriales; family Mycobacteriaceae; genus Gordonia; species Gordonia asplenii. The sequence goes on along the minus strand of NZ_JABBNB010000007.1, from coordinate 69,898 downwards.
AACGAGCCAGTTCGGCTTCGAATCGCTTCTCGTTGTATTGTGCCTGGAACTCCAAGGAGTCCTTGAGTTGCGCGCGAACATTCTCGCCGCGTTGTCCAGCTCCGTGTAGGTCGAGCAGAAATGGGCGCAGGCCGATCTTGTCGAGACGGGTACGCACCACGTCGAGGGCAGCCTGCTTCTCGGCGACGAACAGAACGGTGCGGCCAGCGTCGAGGTTGCGTGCGATCAGGTTCGTGATGGTCTGTGACTTTCCCGTCCCAGGCGGTCCTTCGAGGACGAAAGTCCTACCTTGAGCAGACAATTCGACCGCGCGTAGTTGGGATCCGTCGTAGACGGATGGCAAAGCGTGCGCAGTTTCATCGACGGGAATCGTCTGGAGCGAATCGTCGTTCTCGGCGTGCGGATCGATGAAAGTCTCACCTGGGCGATAGGTGAGGTGGTGTACCAGCGGGGACTGCTCAAGAACATTCCAATGCACCTGCAGGTCCTGCCACATTCCGAATGTTCCGAACTTGCAGATCGCGATGGCCGCGGTCTCTTCGACGCGGAATGGCAGCCCGAACTGGGCTAAGTCAGCACGGATTCGAGTAAGGGCCGATGGTAGGTCGAGCCCGCGATTGTCGTCGATCGGGGGACTACTCAGGGCATCGATGATGACGTTGTTGTGGGCGACGCGCAACCACTCCGTCAAGCAGAAGTTGGGCTCCGCCGTCTCAGTGGTGTTGCGGGTCACCGTGAAGGAACTATTTCCCTCACCTCCGGCGATCCGCACGGGCAGTAGGAACAACGGAGCTTGTGCCCGCGCACCTGACTTCGTCTCATGGACCAGCGACCCGAGGGTGAGGTAGAGGTTGGCACTGCCCGTCTCCTCCAACAGCATTCGGGCTGTTCGTTGGAGGTTCTTCAGCGTCGACGCGTAGTTGCTCTCGGAAAGAGCCGCGAACACTTCGCGACGTTGGTCGAAGACTGTTGTGATCTCGTCGACTGGGAGCTCCGCCGCAGACCGGATTCCACTGAGCTGTTGAAGGTTGCCCAGATCGTCGCTCGCCCGCAAGGTGAACCTTTTGCCGCTGTGAACACAGTCGGCAGCCTTCGCGAGTGCGCGGTCGGGCAAAGTGAGGTAAACGACCTCGCGTGAAGTTCGCAGATTCAGTAGCCGATTGCGCGTGCTCAGGTCGAGCAGCGACCGCTTCCACCGTTTCACCCGCCCTGGCGCAGTGTCGGTCGTATCGAGTACCTGGTCGCCATCCCGTTCGTCAGCGAGTTCGGCGGGAAGTGTCAGATCGGCAACCGGTGACGCTGAAAGTGTCGCTGTGCACACGTTCGCGGTCACCGTCTCGGACCGGTCGGCATCGGCCGACGTTGGAATCGGGGTGATCCTCGCCCGCCTAGCCGCCGCGATGTCGATCACGCAACGCAATCGGTCGTGGTAGCTGAGGTGTTGACGTGCTTCGGCGACTGCAGCCGCGAAAGTCGGTGCGGTACTCGGCGAGTAGAACTTTGCTTCGGAGAGAACGACATTGCCGGACTTGGCGAGATTGTCCATCTGGTTGGGATCGCTGATCACCGCGGTCGGGGACACGATCTCATCGCGCCAGAACCCGACGAAGGCGTGACCTTCCACGATCCAGATCTGGGGGTGCAGACCGACCGCCTCCAGTGTTCCGGCGTACAGGACAGCGAGGTCGATGCAGGTGCCGAAGCGTTCGCTGAGCACTTCGTCTGCGGTGCGTACCTTCTGCCCTGTGGTTTCGAACGACGCAGGTGGATTGGAGTATCGAAGCCCACGAGCGCTGAGGGCGCTGTAAACCGCAGCTGCGATCTTTCCAGCGCGGACGGGTCCTTCCTGGTAGCCCTGAAGAGCGGGATCACCGGTCTGCTCGCCGAGGATCGTTGACGCAGCGTCGAGGACCGCGCGGATGGCCTCACTATTGGGTTGGACGAATGACGCGAGTGACTCCACGCACGCGGGCGTGTAGATCCACTCGTTGTGAGCGAGCAACCGTACCGGAACGTCGAAGATACCAGGCGTGGTGTCGAGACCGGCGGCGAGTGAGAACTCAAGTGTCGCATCGTAGGCCTCGGTCAAACGCCTCAGGTGTGCTCGTTCAGGGTTGACATCGCGGATGAGTTCCCACCCGACTGACTCGCCGCTCCGCAGTGCGGTGACCGTCTGAGTCCACTCCGGCGCATCGTCATCGTCCGTCTCAAGGCCCAAGAGCGCTGCGCGGACGATGACATCAGTCTTCGGTCCTTCGCCGATGTTTGTGATCTCAACGCGTTGGATGATCGGCACCGAGTTGTGGCTCAGTACATAGTTCATGACCGGTAGTGCCGACACCGAAAGCCTCAAGGAGTCGGTGTCCCAAACGTGCGCTGGGACAAACCCATGACTCACTTGATCCTGACTAGTCATGTCGCTCCTGAAGTGTGTGATCGCAGCTCGGTTGCAGGCTATGCCGTGGCACTGACAAGTCAGTCAGTCTAGGAATGCGATCCGCTCCTTGGCGAGCCCCGATGTCGCTCGGCCAGCGGAAATACGGAATCGCGCGTTGAGAATCCCCCAAACGAACCACACGATGCGGCGTCCTCGGGTGTGGACAACCGTCGGACATCGGTGCTTGCTTGTCTAGTGAGCACTAGACTGTCCCACGTGCCAGGCCGAATCCCCGATCGCGATATCACGGCGATCCGTGAGCAGACGCAGATCGAGGACATCGTCGGCGATTACGTCGCACTAAGGCGTGCCGGCGCCGACAGCCTCAAAGGCCTGTGCCCGTTCCACGACGAGAAGACGCCGTCGTTTCACGTGCGACCCAACCACGGGCATTTCCACTGCTTCGGTTGTGGAGAGGGCGGCGACGTCTACTCATTTCTGCAGAAGCAAGAGCACATCAGCTTCGTCGAGGCCGTCGAGCAACTCGCCGATCGCATCGGCTACCGCATCAACTACGAGGGCGGCGCCAAGACCGTTCAGCGCGACCGCGGCACGCGCGCACGTCTCGTCGCGGCGAACGCCGCCGCGCAGAAGTTCTACGCCGCGCAATTGCAGACGCCCGACGCGCAGGCGGCCCGCGACTACCTCACCGAACGCAACTTCGACGCCGCGGCCGCAGCGCAGTTCGGTTGCGGATACGCCCCTGACGGCTGGGACAAGATGACGAAAGCCCTTCAGCAGCAAGGGTTCGAGTTCGCCGAGCTGGAAGCGGCGGGACTGTCCAGGCAGGGCCGCAAAGGCCCCATCGACCGCTTCCATCGGCGCCTGCTCTGGCCGATTCGCAACCTCGGTGGCGACGTCATCGGGTTCGGTGCGCGCAAACTGTACGACGACGACAATCTCGGCAAGTACATGAACACACCGGAGACCATGCTGTACAAGAAGTCTCAGGTGCTCTTCGGCCTCGACCACGCCAAACGCAACATCGCCAAGGGACATCAGGTGGTCATCGTCGAGGGCTACACCGACGTCATGGCGATGCACCTGTCGGGCATCACTACGGCAGTCGCCAGCTGTGGCACGGCCTTCGGTGAAGATCACCTCGCGCTGGTGCGGCGCCTGATGATGGACGACTCGTACTTCCGCGGCGAGGTGATCTACACCTTCGACGGCGACGAGGCCGGACAAGCCGCCGCACTCAAGGCATTCGACGGTGAGCAGTCGATCGCCGGGCAGACCTTCGTCGCCATCGCGCCCGAGGGAATGGACCCGTGTGAGTTGCGGCAGCGCGACGGCGAAGTAGCCGTGCGCGATCTCATCGCCCGCCGCATCCCGATGTTCGAATTCGCGATCAAGGCGTTGCTCGGCAACCACGACCTCGACACCGCCGAGGGACGCGTGCACGCGTTACGTGACACGGTGCCCGTCGTCGCGCGCATCAAGGATGTCGCACTGCGCGACGAGTATGCCCGTCAGCTCGCCGGCTGGGTCGGGTGGGACGATGTGCCGCAAGTACTTTCACGTGTTCGCGAGGAGGCGTCGCGGAACGCGCGGCGCCGCGGGCGCGGCCCGGCCAAGGTGACCAGTCTGCGACAGGGACGCCCGGAAGCGTCGTCGACGCCGCCGACCGCGAAGCCGCTCGCCTCCGACCCGCGGTTGTGGCCGCAGCGGGAGGCGCTCAAATCCGCGCTGCAGTACCCGGCGATCGCCGGCACGGTCTTCGATTCGCTACCGGTGGAATGCTTCACCGAACCCGCCTACGCGAAGATCCGCACCGCGATGACCGAACTGGGCGGCACCTCGTCGGGCATGGGTGGCGCCGAATGGGTCGGTGCGGTGATTCACGGCGTCGACGATCAGGTGGTCGGTCCGCTCGTGACCGAGCTCGCAGTCGAGCCGATTCCGGTGTCGGAGAACGGGATTCCGCGCTACATCGGATCTGTGCTAGCCCGCTTGCAAGAGGTCTGGGTCGGCGCGCAGATCGCTGACATCAAATCCCGGCTGCGCCGAATGTCGCCGGCCGATGACTCCGACGCCTATAACGCGGTGTTCGGCGATCTCGTCGCGCTCGAGGCCTATCGGCGGAGTCTGCTGGAGCAGGTGCTCGACTCGGGTGGCGAGACCGGGTAGTCGTAGCATCACGCGCCGCGCGAGTTCTGCCGCCCGCCGGTCTACCGCAGAGCTGTCGAAATCCGCCGATCAGGTGGTGATGCATAATGTTCCCGTGGCGCAACAGCAGGATTCAGACTCGACAACAACCATTTCCGACGCCGAGGCCCGCGTCGCGTTCGACAGTCACCGTGATGCCTGGGTGGCACGCGAGGAACAGGCCGAGCGAATGATCCCGATGATCGGCCGGCTGTACCGCGACTACGGTGTGGTCACGTCGATCCACGGTCATCGGCTGATCAACTTGTCCGCCACCGCGGTCATCTCGGCGCATGAGCGGGCCCGCGAACTCGGCCACGACGAGTTGACCCTGGAGCAGTCGGACAAGGTGTTGCGCGGCCTGCTCGCCATCGGACCCGAGCCAGCGTCCATCGATGTCGCGCGCCTGGCAATGCTGGTCGGCGAACTCGACGACGATGACGACGTGCAGGCTTTCCTTCGAGACGAGATCGCCAAGCGCAATGTTCCCGAGGCGGGCGACGACGGTGGCGCCGATGTGGTGTTGTACGGATTCGGCCGCATCGGACGGCTGCTCGCGCGGATTCTGATCAGTCACGCTGGAAACGGCCACGGACTGCGCCTTCGTGCCATCGTGGTGCGCCGCGGCGGCCAGAACGACCTGCAGAAGCGGGCCAGTCTGCTGGCGCGCGACTCGGTACACGGCCCGTTCCCCGGCTCGGTGACGATCGACGCCGAGCACGACGTGATCATCGCCAACGGCACCCGAATCCAGGTCATCTACTCCGACGATCCGGCCACCAACGACTACACCGCATACGGAATCAGCGACGCGTTGATCGTCGACAACACCGGGCGCTGGCGTGACGAAGCCGGTCTGGCGCAGCACCTGCAGAGCAAGGGGGCGTCGCGAGTGCTGCTCACCGCGCCGGGCAAGGCACCGCTGAAGAACATCGTGCACGGCATCAACGACAACACGATCACCCCGGAGGACACGATTCTGTCCGCCGCCTCATGTACCACAAATGCGATCACCCCGGTGCTCGCAGCCCTGAACGAGGCGTACGGCATCCAGCGGGGCCACGTCGAGACCGTGCACTCGTTCACCAACGATCAGAACCTCATCGACAATCTGCACAAGGGAGACCGCCGCGGACGTTCCGCGGTGCTCAACATGGTCATCACCGAGACCGGAGCGGCCAAGGCGGTGGCGAAGGCGCTGCCCGAGTTGGAGGGCAAACTCACCGGGTCGAGTATCCGCGTCCCCACACCCGACGTGTCCCTTGCGATCCTCAACATCACCCTGGAGCGCCCGACCACGAAAGAAGAGGTCAACGACTATCTTCGACGGGTCTCACTGCACTCGAAGGTTCGCCAGCAGATCGACTACATCGAGTCGCCCGAGGTGGTCTCCAGTGACTTCGTCGGCTCGCACCGGGCGGGTATCGTCGACGGTCTCGCGACCATCGCCAACGGCGTCGATCTGGTGCTCTACGTCTGGTACGACAACGAGTACGGCTATTCCTGCCAGGTGGTGCGCGTGTTGGAACGGATGTCCGGCGTGCACCCGGTGGTCATCCCGGCGCGCGCGAACGTGACGGTGCAGGAGTCGACACCGGTGTAGCGCCAGGTGGGCGACGTGCCGGCCACTGTCTCACGTCGCCCACCCGCAAGCGCACGTCGGCCCCGAAAAGCGGGCCGGTACACTAAGATCGCCCGATGACCTCGGGCGCGGGGCGATAGCTCAGTTGGTTAGAGCCGCGGACTCATAATCCGCTGGTCCCGGGTTCGAGCCCCGGTCGCCCCACCGTTGGAAATGCGTCGGTCAACCCTCTACGCCTCTACGCCTCGGAGCACACCTCGGCGGCGAAGGCGGTGACCCGGCGTCGAAGATCGGCGATCCGTTCGGCGCGCACGGCATCGAGGTCGGTGCCCTTGTGGAACGCGGGCGGCAGCTGTCGCGCATTCTTGGAGCAGCCGAAGTTGTCGCACACCAATGCGCCCAGGGTCGCGCCGCGGCGTCCTGCCGCGCCGGCCCGCCGCACCGTGTACAGGACGGCCTCGTTGGTCAGGTTGACGTCGTTGCACCACGAGCACATCGCTCGACCACGCGGCTTGGCCTCCGCGCGAGTCAAAAGCAGTGCGACAGGCCCACTTTCGGCGTCGACGACGACATACGAACGGCGAGGGATCTTGCGGTCGCGCCAGCCGAAGAACTCGAGACGGTCGAAGTCGACCTCGTTGAAGTTCTCCGGGAAGGTGACTCGCTTGACCTCGCTGCGGGTCGCGCCGGTGAAGGCCGCGAGGATTTCGGATTGACTGAATGCGCGCATGAAAGAACCATCCTGAATAGCTGTGGGACGAAGCGGCTGGCTGCGTCAAGGAATCGAGGTACGACGACGCGGCCGATCACCTGGATCGGCTGCGGAGCGCGGTCATCTGGTGGCGGCGCACGACGCGCCGACCACCTCCTCGAATCGCTGGATGGTCACCGAACCACCGTAGCGCACCGCGCAAGTCGATTGTCGGTGCGGCGTAGTGGATGTCGACGCGAACCGTTCCCCAGCCACAGTCCAGTGGGTGGCGTGCCCCTCGATACACCGAAGCTCGCGAGCTCCCTTCGGCACTCGGGGAGCGCCCCTCGTTACACCGAAGCTCGCGAGCTCGCTTCGGCACTCGGGGAGCGGGGACGTTACACCGAAGCTCGCGAGCTCGCTTCGGCTTCGGCCTGGATCCACCGATGGTGGACCCTTTTCGCTGGTTGAGCCGTGAGGAGCGTTAGCGACGAGCGTGTCGAAACCACGGTGAGACAACGAATTTCGCTGAGTCGATGCAAACCAGGACAGCCCAACCGCCGAATGCACCTGTTGGGTGCACGACTGGAGATGATCACCACGGTCGGAACGCGAGAGAACCGTCGCGCGTAATCTGTTGTGTCACCGTGGTTTCGACACGGACCTCGGCTAGCGCCTCGGACCGGCTCAACCAGCGGAGGCGGTGTCATCGGTGGATCCAGGCCTGGGGGAGCGGGGACGTCGCAGTTTCGGCGGTGTGGTTTGTCGGCGCTCGGCAGCGAGGGGGCGGGCTCGGCCATGTGGGCTGCGGGGCGGAGGTGGTTGTTGGATACGTCGCCAATCATGTTCCAACGATTTTCCAACGGCGGATCAGTACTTTGCTCTCACCCGCGCGACGATCCCGTCCGCGGCCTGAAACAACCGAACCCGCTACGGCGGCGAGGAGGAGTCATGCGAATTTCTGCCCCCGCGCGCACTCAGATCGCGGCGGCCGCGGCGTCGCTCTAGTCCTGACACTCGGCGCGTGCAGTTCTGACAAGTCGTCGACGGCGAGCTCGTCGACGTCGACGAGTACGTCGGTGAGCGCGTCCAAACTGACGCCGCGCACCGTCGACTCGGCGACCGGTCCCAACGAGACGATCGCCAGCTACATCAAGTCCCATGGCATCACCGAGACCGAGGTCAAGCCGGGACAGGACGGTGCGCCCAAGATCGACCTGCCGATCCCCACCGGCTGGGCCGACGCCGGCGATAAGACACCGAACTATGCCGCCGGGGCCATCGTCTACACCGGTCCCGGTTCACAAGGGGCGAGTTACACCGCCAATATCATCGGCATCTTGTCGAAACTGACCGGCGATGTCGACGCCCAGAAACTCATCGATATCGCCGGTGGCGAGATGAAGAACCTTCCGCAGTTCAACCAGATCGGCACTGGCACGACCGGGAAACTGTCCGGATACCCCGCTTACAAGATCGCGGGAACGTACAACCTGGAGGGGATGACCGCGGTCACCGCGCAGCAGACCGTGGTGATCAAGGGCACCGACGCTGTCTACGTGCTGCAGTTCAACGCGACGAGCAATGAAGATCAGGCATCGGCGCTGCAGGCTGCCGCCGACGCCATCGATGAGCAGACGAAGATCTCGTTCTGAGGCCGACGACGGACAGCGCCGCTGCGGTGACGTGAGGCCTGGGTCGCCGAGTGACCTCGACGAAGCGGCGTAAGCGCTGCTCGACTGCGCGATCGCCGACCGCGGCGTCGAAGTTCGCCGGGTCGATGCCGGTCGTGACGGCGCGCTCAACGGCGTGAAGGAGTGTCCGGCGTCGACGCGACCTGGGCGCGTCGCGCGGAAATCATTGGGTCCCAAGCATGTTCGCCGGTGGACTGGGCGACGGACTCGGCTTGGTGCAGCAGCGCTTCCGCCGACGCGATGCGTCCGCACCGGGCCTCGATGTCGGCGCGCAGCACGAGAAAATAGGGGGTCATGGCCGAACTGCCGTCGAAGACATACGTGTCGTACGCTTCGGCGGCCGCAGCGGCCGTGTCGAGTGCGGCGTCGACGGCGAGGCAGCGTGCCCACGCCTCCACCATCTGGGCGCAGGCGGCCCATTGCGGTGCGCCCGCCGCGATCAGCGCATGTGCGACGGCGGCGGCCTCGTCGATCGTGGTCGGTCGCATGCCCACCATTGCGTCGACCTCGACCGTCGTCACCTGCGCGGCGAGGATGTTGAACACGTCGCCCCGCGAACGCGCCACTTCCAGTGCGCGGCGGCAACTTTCGCGGGCCTCGGCGACTTCACCGAGATTGGCGTGTGCGGCGGCGGCAAAGCAGTGCACCCGGGGATGGAAGAAGTGCAGCGGATCGGTGACGGTATCTGGAACCGGATAACGGGCCAACAGGTCTTCGCCCGCTGCCAGGGCGCCTCGATAGTCGCCGGCGAGGCCTTCGACCATGACTCGGCAGAAGAGCAACGCGAGGCCGGCATCCGAGGATGCGACGCTCTCTTGCCCGGCCAACGCATCGACGATCGCTCGCGCCTCGGCGATCCGGCCCTGCCCGCACATCACCTGGCACTGTGCCGCGATCGCACCGAAATAGTTTCGGCCGGAAGAGAATTCACCGATCTCAACCGCATGGCCGATGGCGTCGAGGAACTCCGTGCTCCCGTGACCGTGCCGAATCGCATTGGCCCCGGCGAGGTGGAGCCACAGCGTTGCCTGGCGATCGAGCATCTCGGGTTTGCGTGGGATTCGCGCGCAGACCTGCAGCGCATGTCGGGTGGTGGTCTCGATGTCGGCATAAGCCGAGCGATGCAGCGCGGTGTTGATCGCGTTCTCGTGCAATTCCAGCGCGACTTCGGCGTCGAGTTCGCTGCCCGCACGCCACGCGTGGTCGGCGGTGGCGATCGCCGCCTCGTAGGCGACCGGCGAGATGGTCTGCGGATGTCGTTGCGCGGCACGGGAATGCGCGCGCATGCGGTCGACAGTCGACGCAGCGGCGAGCACGGCGTCGCACATTATTGCGTGACAGAAGGTGAAAGCAGCCGGCGCGCTGGGGATTTCATCGATGATTCCGGCGTCGTAGGCAGATCGCAGAAGTCGGTGGACGGCGGTGACGGGGAGGTCGGCGACGTCGGCGAGTGCGGTGACGTCGAACTGCGGTCCGATGACCGCGGCGATCACCAGCAGGTCGCCGACGGAATCGTCGAGTCGGCGTAATCGTGCACCGACGACGTCGATCGCCGCGTCGGACACGCTCAGCGTGCGGTTGGCGGTCAAGTCGGCGCCCACGCTCCGGACGACCTCGCGCAGGAAGAACGGATTGCCGCCGGTGTGCGCCCTCAGTCGCTCGACCGTCTGCGCCGATGCCGACGCGCCGAAGCTGCGCAGCAATGCGGCGGTCTCATCGTGGTCGAGGCCGTGCAACGGAATCGACGTCGAATTCGACATGCGCAGTGCGGCAAGGTGTTCGGGCTCGACGGGGCGGTCGGGGCCGTACATCGTCCACGTCGCGACAACGAGAATCGACAGGCGATGCAGCTGTGGTTTGAGCAGCTGCACGACGTCGAGAGACTCGGCGTCGGCGGCGTGCAGGTCGTCGAGGACGATGAGCAACGGCCGCGTGGCCGCGAGCGTCCGCAGTATGCCGACCACGCCGTCGGCCAGTGCGAACCCCGACGCCGCGGGCGGTTGCGTTGTCCCCGATAGCCATTCGGGGACCAGCGCGGCGACGGCACCTGGATACCGGTGACATATGTGCGTACGGACAGCGCAATCGTGGTATGCGCCGGCGTCGCGGATCACTTGAATCCACGTCCAGAGTGCCGGGACACCCGCGTGCGCGGGGTGTGACGCCCAGACGGCATCGAGACCGTCGGGTCGTCGGTCCCAAAGACTTTGTGCGAGTTGGGTCTTTCCGATTCCGCTGGCACCCGTAAGAAGCATCAGACCGCCGCTGCCGGTCAGGGCGCCGGCGGCCGCGGCATCGAGGTCGGCGCGCTGGGCGTCGCGCCCGACGAACGGACTCGGACCTCGTGGTGCCACCGTCGGAGGCAGTACCGGCGCCGCTTGCGGGCGGTTGATTTGTGCGAAGATTCGGCGCAGTCCTTCGCCCGGCCCGGTGCCCAGTTCGGCGTCGAGCACGGTGCGGACTCGGTCGTAGCAGGCGAGTGCGTCGCCGGTCCGCCCGGCGCGGTGCAACGCCACCATGAGGTGCCCCCACAGGCGTTCTTGCAGCGGGGATTCGGCTACTGCGGCTTCGAGGTCGCCGATCACGTCGACCGCCTGGCCGGACTGCAGCAGCGCGTCGAAACGGGCTTCAATCGCGTTGTCCCGCAACGCGTTGGTGCGGTCGACAGTGGGCCGAAACACCGTCAGGTCACCGAACTCGCCGAACGGAAGGCCACGCCACAGGCGCAGCGCCTCGGTGAGCGCCGTCGCAGCGTCCGCGCTGCGTCCGGCAGCCAGCGCGGCCCGGCCGCGTGCGACCGCGGCCTCGAACACCTCGACGTCGATCGTGTCGTCGGCGGCGGGCGTGAGCCGGTAGCCATAGGACTTTGACTCCAGCCGAGTGCCCGCATGGAGGATCTGGCGCAGGTTCGACGTATACGCACGAAGCGAAACGGAGGCCTTTGCGGGCGGTCCATCGCCCCAGAGAGCGTCGATCACCACGTCGGTGGGCACGACCCTGCCCGCCGCGTTGAGGAGCACGGCGAGCAGGCAGCGTTGTTTGGGGCCACCGAGCGCAAGAGCCGAACCGGCGTCGTCGGCTTCGATGACGCCCAGGATTCGGTAGTTGGTCACGGTACTTATTTACCCGCCGGTCACTCCCGATGAGCGGTGTGGTGAAAGAAGTCCGATTCTGCGTGCCCGTCGACGCGACGGCGGCCTACGGTTGGGTGATGGCGATCACTTTGCGCAGAGCCGTGCCCGACGACGCACTCGACGTCGCGCGAGTTCACGTCCGGGCCTGGCAGATCGGCTACGCGGGGCTCATGCCCGACGACTACCTCACCGCCCTCGATCCGGGGGTCTGGGCGCGGCGCTACACCTTCGACGTGGCGAGCCCGGCGACGACGCTGGCCGTCGACGGCGACACCGTCGTCGGGCTGGCGACGGTGTCGACGGTCGGCGAGGTGGGCGAGGTGTGGGCGCTGTACGTGGAACCGGCGCGCTGGGGGAGTGGAATCGGTGCCAACCTGCTCGACGCGGCCGTCCGGCACCTACGCGACGCCGGGTTCGCCAGGGCCGAGTTGTGGGCACTGCGCGGCAACGACCGCGCGGCCAGGTTCTATGCAGCGCAGGGATGGACGCGCGACGGTCGGGTGCGCGAAGACGTCGGGCAGGGCGGGCTGGTACACGTGGACGAGTGCTTTGTGCGAGGACTGTGAGTCCTCAGCGCGGCCGTCGTCCGGTGATTCGCGCGAGGAAGTTGATGATCAGTCCGATCACCTCCAGCGCGGCCAACGCCGCCAATATCCACCAGGGTTCCACTGTCTGATCTCCGCCCACCGTACATTCAATATTTGTTATTCTAATGAACAGATTGCGGATCGTAGGTTGGAGTGATCGAAAGCACTCGTGCGGGGCGCGGCTGTCCGCATCGCTGAGACGATGCAGGGATCGAGTCATGGCGGGCCCGATGGCCTGCCAACCTTACGGGAGAATGGGTGAATGGTTCTTTCAGCTGTTGCTACAGGTCTTCAGATCGCCGGATCGTTCGCTACTTTGCTGGGACTCGGATATCTACAGTGGACAGTCGCTGATGTGCTACCCGAAATTCTGCCTAGTTGGATTCATCGGCGTCGAAGGAATGTCAACGTCCAACTCGACGCTGCCGGAGTGATTGTTGCTGCAGGTGCCGGGTCAGTCTTCTCGCGACCACCTCGGGAAACCGACACCGCACAGCAGCTGACTCGGATCTGGGACGTACTGTCGGACCAGTCGAAAGCCATTGCTGATCTTGCGATCACGACGACGCATTGAAACGCGACGTCACGGCGTTGTCGAGCCGTGTGGACGCAGTGGCTGTCGAGGCGAGGGAGCAGCCTGAGAGCGCGTTGCGGAGCGCCGATTTCGCAGCTAAGACGGAAGTCTTTTGGAGTACTGTGGTCGCTCTTGTGGGCTTGCGGTTGACGATCGTCGGCCAAGTGCTCGCTCCGTATCCAGGCGCGGCCTAGCCTGTAATGTATCGGCGGGTCAGAAACGAAGAAAACCCGCTGTCACCAGCGGGTTTCTTGGCTCCCCCGACTGGACTCGAACCAGTAACCGTTCGATTAACAGTCGAATGCTCTGCCAATTGAGCTACGGGGGATTGCTCGCGGCCCGGGAGTGAATCACTCGCTTGGACCGAGAACAGACTCTAGCGCATTGACCGCGCAGACTACAAAACGCCTGGTCATTCTGTTCGAATGCTGATGGGCTCCCGTGCATGCTGCGCCAATCGACCCGGTTGAATCGCGCGACTGAGGAACAGGGCATCGCGGGCGAGGAGGAGGCCGCTCGCTACATTGGTCGCCATGGCCCCCACCGATCCGACGCCGCCCGACGCCGACGACTTCCTCGCCGAGAACCGTGCGAATCGCGCCAAAGCGAGGGCCGACGCCGAGGCAAAGGCCGCGAAGGCGAAGGGGAAGGTGACGGAGTCCGACGACCCTGACGCTATCGATCGCGCCGAGTCGGATGAAACGGCGTTACACGAAGCGACCGACGACGACTCCGCCGCCGATCGCGTCCCGCGCAGGCTGGCGTCGACGCCGAAGGCGGTCCAGTCGGGTCTGTTGGGTCGACGCCGGGTCGTCGTCGGGCTGCTCAGCGGACTGGGGATAGCGGTGATCGTGCTCGCTGCGCTGGCCGGCTTCTATGGGTACCGGTACTACGACGCACGCGATCAATTGGCGCAGGCCGGACCGTCGTCGCAGTTCGGAAAGCAGGCGATGGACACCGCGCGCGACTATGCCGCCGCGATCGGCACCTACGACCCGGACAACTACGCCGACCTGGATCGGCGTATCCGAGACATTTCGACGCCGTCGTTCGCCGACTCGTACATCGCGTCGTCGCAGGACGCCCGCAAGGGCAACGCGAATGCCAAGGGAACGTCGAAGGCGGTGTCGAAATATGCAGGGCTGGAATCGCTTTCGGCAACCAAGGCGGTCGTTCTGGTCACCCTGGATCAGACGGTCAAGGTGCCCGACCTGTCGGCGGCGGAGCCGGACGGGATCGCCTACCAGTCCCGGGTGAAGATCACCTTGAAACGAGATGGGGACCGGTGGCTCATCAGTGATCTGGAGACGGTGTAGCACCGAGTAGGAACTCGATGATCAACGCGCTCAACAGATTTCGTTCGACCGGGTGTGGGATGCGCGTAAGGTCGCCCGCGATGTTGAGTGCGGCGTGCACCATGAATCGTGCCTGAGCGAGCGTGACATCAGCGCGGGCCTGCACCACCCAACTCGCCCATTCGTCGATGTTGCGGCGTTGTTGTCGGCGCAGCGCCGACTGCTGCCCGTCGCCGACATTGCTCAACTCGGTCATGTAGACGGTGATGAGTTGGGTACTGTCAGAACACAATTCGACATAACTGTGCACCAACCGCGACACCGCGTCGGTCGGCAACTGCGATTGGGCCAGCGCATCGTCGATGGCGGTGATCATCCGGTCGTTTGCCCGCCAGAACGCGGTTTCCAGAATTGCGGCCTTACTCGAGTAGTGCCGATAGACGCCCGACGCGGGAATGCCCGCGCTCGATGCGATGTCATCGACCGAAACCTCCCGGAACCCGTGTTGTGCGAACAACGGAATCGACTGTCGCAGAATGACTTCCCGCTTCGACGCCGGCACCAGACCGATCTTCGCCCCGGTGGTGTCGGCGCTGTGCGCCGCGGGTTCGGGTGGCGTCAGCGCAGCCATCGTGAGTGCGTTGCCGACCAGCACCTGCTCGATCTGTTTGGCGGGCAGCGGCGCGCGGTGTGTCGACGGACTGCCGGCCGCGCTGACGGCGGCAGCGGCAACCGCGTCGGCCTGCGCCTTGCTGAGTTCGCTCAGGCCCCGCTGTGCGCGCAACGCCGCGATCGTGGCACGAATCCGCCGGTGCTGGGCGATGGCGACGTCGTGCACGAAGGCGGCGTCGTCGGGCTCGAGGAACTGTGATTGCCAGCGGTAGAGCCCGCTGCCGCGATTGGACAGGGTGGTCCCGACCAGTGCACGCAGCAGAGCGCCGAGCGTCTCGGCGGGGTCACCCTCGGCGTCGGATATGTCCGCGGTCGCGGTGCGGATCTCGTCGGCGAGCAGTCGCGACGTCTCGGCGAACAGTGCGTATTTAGTGGGGAAGTGGCGGTACAGCGCCGGCACCGAGATGCCCACTTCGCGGGCGATCGCGTCGAGTTTGGCGCTGTGATAGCCACGCGCGCTGAACGTGTGCGCAGCAGCGTCGAGGATGCTCCGCCGTCGGTCCGCGGGGCGCCGCCGCACACCGGATTCAGTGTGTCGAGTGATGGGCGCCGACGAGTCTGCTGGCATGTCGGCACACGCTACCCGATACACCCGTTCCCGCGAAGGGAATCGCCGGGTAGCACGTAATCCCAGGAAACCTCACTAGAACTCAACTTATAAGTTAGTGAGAATTCTCGTGGGAGAGGTCACAGGTGTGCTACAAATACTCGCGAAGGGCGCAGCGCTGGCATGCGCCGACCGTTCGCAAGTGAGGGGCCCATGAGCACACCACCCGACGTCGTCGACGGAGTCGCGATCAGCGTCACCGACGACGGGATCGCCCGAATCGCCATCAGCCGTCCCGAGCGGATGAACGCCCTCGACGGCATCGCCTCGGCCCGCATCGTCGCAGCGCTGCGCGAGTGGGCCGACGACGACGCCATCCGGGTGGTGGTGATCGACGGTGCCGGCGGTGCATTCTGCACCGGCGCCGACGTCGTCGGCATCGCATCGACGTCGCTGTCGCAGCCGGAGGGACTCACCGACGAACAGGCGCGCGACATCATCGGCGGCGGTACCGAGTTGGCGCGTGCGGTGCGCGCGGTGCGCGCACCGGTCATCGCGTCGGTCGACGGTCCCGCAGCCGGCATCGGCGCGTCGCTCGCCGTGGCAGCCGACCTCGTCTACGCGACGCAGCGGTCGTACTTCTTGCTGGCCTTCATCAACATCGGGCTCATGCCCGACGGCGGAGCGTCGATGCTGTTCGCCGCGGCACTCGGGCGCGCCCGCGCGAACGAGATGGCGCTCCTGGGCGAAAAGCTTTCTGCCACAGATGCTTTCGATGCAGGGCTGATCAACCGCGTCGTCGACGACCGGGCGGAACTCGATGATCTCGTGACGACGGTCGCGGGCAAACTCGCCAAACGGTCCCCGCAGGCGGTGCGACTGACCAAATCGGCACTCGACGCACACACTTTGGCCGGATTGTCCGCCGCACTCGATCGGGAACTCTCCGGACAGGCGACGCTTCTGCTGACTGACGAGTTCCAGGCCGCCATCGCAGCTTTCGCCGGCAAATCCAAGCGCTGAACCACCTCGAATCTCAGTACAGGAGAAGAACACTCATGACCTCGACGGCCGACATCGCCACCGATCTGCACACCGAACCCCTGCGGTCCCGACGTAATCACTGGAATAACCAGATCCGCCGCCACGCGGTGATGAACCCGCACGGTCCGGGCCTGCGTTTCCTCGGGAAGACGACCACCTGGGGCGAGCTCGACGAGCGCGTCACCGCATTCGCGGCCGCCCTGGCCCGCCGTGGCGTCAAGGCGGGCGATCGCATCCTGATCATCATGCTGAATCGGACCGAGTACGTCGAAGCGGTGTTGGGCGCCAACGTGATCGGCGCGATCCCGGTGCCGGTGAACTTCCGGATGAGTCCGGCCGAAGTGGGCTTCCTGGTCGCCGACAGCGGTGCGCGGTGGATCGTCACCGAGACGCTCCTCGCGCCGCTGGCCGACGGAGTCAAGGCGGCAACCGGCGCCATCGACGAGATCATCGAGGTCACGGCGGCAGGCGCGACCGCGGGTGAGGGTCACCTCGACTTCGAGGCGCTCGTCGCCGAGGACAGCTCGGACCTACCGGTCATCGATATCCCCGAAGAGACGATCGCGCTCATCATGTACACCTCGGGTACCACGGGAAAACCCAAGGGCGCCATGCTGTCTCATCAGAATCTTCAAGCCCAGGCAATGACGGTGCTCTATGCGCTGAACACGGGCACCGACGACGTCGCGACGTGTGTGCCGCCGATGTTCCACATCGCCGCACTCGGAGCGATGACGACCGCGCTCTACGTCGGCGCGGTGACGGTCATTCACCCGCTCGGCGCGTTCGACGCCGACGAGATGCTCGACATGTTCGAGCGTGAACAGGTCACCACGACTTTCCTGGTGCCCGCGCAATGGCAGGCGGTGGCCGCCGCCCAACTGGCGCGGCCGCGCCAGGTCGCTCTGCGCGTGCTGAGTTGGGGTGCGGCCCCGGCGTCGGACACCGTGCTGCAGGCGATGGGGGAGGCGTTCCCCGACGCGGTCAACATCGCGGTCTTCGGTCAGACCGAGATGTCGCCGGTCACCTGTGCGCTCGACGGCAAGGATGCGCTGCGCAAACTCGGCTCGGTGGGCAAGGTGGTGCCGTCGGTGACCGCGCGCATCGTCGACGCGGCGATGCAAGACGTCGCCGACGACGAGATCGGTGAGATCGTCTATCGCGGCCCCGGCATGATGAGCGGTTACTGGCGCAACCCGCAGGGCACCGCCGATGCCTTCGCCGGCGGGTGGTTTCACTCCGGCGACCTGGTGCGCCGCGACGAAGAGGGCTTCATCTACGTCGTCGACCGTGCCAAGGACATGATCATCTCCGGTGGAGAGAACATCTACTGCGCCGAGGTGGAGAACGTGCTGTTCGGCCATCCGCGCATCGCGGAGGCGGCCGTCATCGGTCGTGCCGACGAGAAATGGGGCGAGGTGCCCGTCGCCGTAGTGGTGCTGACGCCGGGTTCCGGGGACGACATCACCGTCGCCGAGCTCGAGCCCTACCTCAACGAGAATCTGGCCCGTTACAAGCACCCGAAGGACATCGTCATCGTCGACGAACTGCCCCGCAACGCGGGCGGAAAAGTGGTCAAGCCGACTTTGCGCAACGCCTACGGCAGCAAGGACGCGGGACTCGCTCGCTAACGTCTGTGCGGGTCAGGGTAGTTGCTGACGCACCTAACTGTAACGTGTTTCATTTTTCGCGTTTGGTGACTACCCTCACAGAAGAGGGCGGGACTCGACCCGCGACTTTCAAGCGTGAAAGAGGTTGTGACGTGAAGACTAAAGGCGCACTGCTGCGGGAACTGAACTCACCGTGGGCCATCGAGGAGATCGAGATCGGCGACCCGAAGGCACACGAGGTCAAGATCAAGATGGAAGCGGCTGGCATGTGCCACTCCGACCACCACCTGATGACCGGTGGCATCCCGATGGCGGGGTTCCCGATCCTCGGTGGCCACGAAGGCGCCGGTGTGGTGGCCGAAGTGGGCGAGGGAGTCACCGACTTCGCGGTCGGCGACCACGTGGTGCTGTCGTTCATCCCGTCGTGCGGCAAATGTAAGTCGTGCCGCGCGGGATTGGCCAACCTGTGTGACTTCGGCGCGATGCTGCTGCAGGGAGAGGCCGTCTCCGACCACACCTTCCGCATCCACACCGCGTCGGGCGAGAACGTCTATCCGATGACGCTGCTCGGCACGTTCTCGCCCTACATGGTGGTGCACGAGGCGTCGGTGGTGAAGATCGACAAGGAGATTCCGTTCGAGGTCGCCGCACTGTGCGGTTGCGGGATCCCCACCGGCTACGGGTCGTCGACGCGCAGCGGCGACGTCCGCCCGGGCGAGGATGTCGCCATCGTCGGCGTCGGCGGTGTCGGCACCGCCGCCTTGCAGGGGGCGGTGATCGCCGGTGCGCGCAACGTCTTCGCCATCGATCCCGTCGAGTGGAAGCGTGAACAAGCGCTGAAATTCGGTGCGACACAAGCGTTCGCGTCGGTCGAAGAGGCGATGAACGAGATCGGCGCCGCCACCGAATGGGGTATGTGCCAGAAGGTCATCGTCACCGTCGGCGAGGTGCACGGCTCCGACGTCGACACCTGGATGAGCATCACCGCCAAGGCCGGGACCTGCGTACTGACCGGCATGGGCAACATGATGGAGAACCAGGTCACCCTGAACCTGTCGATGCTGACGCTGCTGCAGAAGAACCTGCAGGGATCGATTTTCGGCGGCGCCAATCCGAAGCTCGACATTCCGCTGCTGCTGTCGATGTACAAGGCAGGCAAGCTCAACATCGCCGATATGATCACTCGCCAGTACCGGCTCGATCAGATCAACGAGGGCTACACCGACATGTTGGAGGGGCGCAACATCCGCGGCGTCATCCGCTACACCGAAGAAGACTGGTGACATAGCTGCGACGACGCCGGGTAACGTCACGTGGCGTGACGCTTCTCGATGAACTCGCGACCTGGCCCGTCGACAATGTCGCAGGCGCTGTACTCCGCGGTGGTGGGATCGTCGAATCGTTCGGCGACCCCACTGCTGTGTTCGAGCTGGCTTCGGTGACGAAACCGCTTGTCGCGCAGGCAGTTCTAGTCGCCGTCGAGGAAGGCGCGGTGGAACTCGGCGACGCGGCGGGACCGCCGGGCGCCACCGTTGCGCACTTGCTGGCCCACGCTTCGGGGATGGCTTTCGACAGTCGGGAGTCCGCGGCTCCGGTCGGCACCGCGCGGATCTATTCGAGCGCCGGGTTCGAGCTACTCGCCGAAGTCGTCGGTGCCGCAACGGAAATCGAGTTCGACGAGTATCTGCATGAGGCAGTGTGCGTGCCACTGGGGATGAGCCGGACGGAACTCGCCGGCCCGGCCGGGCACGGTGCGCGATCCTGTGTCGCCGATCTGTCCGCTTTCGCGGCTGATCTCCTCGCGCCGACGCTGATCTCACCCGAACTGCATGCTCGCGCGACGTCGGTCCAGTTCGCCGGCCTCGATGGATTCGTTCCCGGCTACGGGAAGCACCGCCCCAATGACTGGGGCCTGGGATTCGAGATCCGATCGTCGAAGAACCCGCATTGGACCGGTAGCAACAATTCGACCGCGACATTCGGGCATTTCGGTCAAGCGGGAACCTTCCTGTGGGTCGATCCGGTACTGGACGCGGCATGCGTCGTATTGACGGACCGGCCGTTCGGGGCCTGGGCACGCGAGCGCTGGAGCGAGTTCAACACGGGAGTGGTCGCCGGGTTGATGGATTCGGTTGTGTGACCTCTGGGGGTCGAGGGGTGGTCGGGTCAGCGGACCGGGGCTGGCGCCGGCGCTTATCCGTTGATTCGGCCTTGATCCACCGGCCGAAGCGCTCCTCTGCTGGTTGAGCCGGTCCGAGCGCCGTGCTCAGTACGGCGCGCTTACGCTCCTCGCGCCGTCAGCGAAGCACTGAAGTGACGACGTCGGCACAGTTCACCTCGTCTACTCGCATATACCCCGCCGGGCTGGCGAGGTGTGTGCGAGTAGACGAGGTGAACTGTAAGGCTCGCAATGTTTCAATCAGGCAGCGGTGACGACGTGGCAGTGTGCTCAACCAGTTGGAGGGGATTCGGGTGGGCTTGGTTTGTCGTGTCGCCGGCCCCTCGTTACACCGAAGCTCGTACCTCGCTTCGGCACTCGGGGAGCGGGGTGCGGATGTTCGGTTCTCGCTTCGGCACTCGGGGAGAGGGGGGGTGCGGATGTTCGGTTCTCGTTTCGGCAGTCGGGGAGCGGGGGGTGCGGATGCTTGGTTCTCGTTTCGGCAGTCGGGGAGCGGGGGGTGCGGATGTTCGGTTGTCGCTTCGGCAGTCGGGGAGCGGGGGGTGCGGATGTTCGGTTCTCGCTTCGGCAGTCGGGGAGCGGGGGATTCGGGTGCCAATCCTCGCTTCTCGCGTCGGCGCTCGGGGAGCGAGTGCGTCGGGGAGTTTGGCTTAGGTTAGGCTTAGCTCGTCCGGTCTGAGCGGAGGGTGGCATGGCACGAGGATTTCAGGGAACGCTGATGCGGGCGTTCGGCGCAGTCGATCACGAGGCGACGGTGCTCGACGCCGTCGACGTGACACCGCACTGCAGACGCGTCCGATTCAGGTCAGACACCCTCTTCGCCGACGCCGCGGCGGGTCCCACCTCCTGGATCCGCGGATGGTTCCCCGACGACGGCGGTGCCGAGTTCCAACGTGGCTACACGTTCTCCGACGCTGATCCCGAGTCCGGCGAGTTCGCCATCGACTTCGTGCTCCACGAGCCCGCGGGTCCGGCGTCGACCTGGGCGGCGAACGTCGAACCCGGGGCGACGCTGATGGTCGTATCGATGGGGTCCAAGCCCTTCGAAGTGAAGGCCGAGAATCCGCCGACCGGGTACCTGCTTATCGGCGACTCGGCATCGCTGCCGGCCATCAGTTCGATCATTTCCGTTGTGCCGCCAGAGATTCCGATCGAAGCCTATCTCGAAGAGCACGACCCGCTCGACCGTGCCCTGCCCATCGCCGCGCACCCTCGATTGCGCGTGCACTGGGTCAAACGGGCCGACGCGTCGACGCTGGCGACAGCGCTGGAGGCCCGCGACTGGAGCAATTGGTACGCGTGGACGGGACCGGAATCGGGGTCCCTCAAGGCGATTCGGGCCCGACTGCGCGAGTTCGGCTTCCCCAAGTCGGAGATTCACGCCCAGGCCTATTGGGCGCAAGGCAAAGCGATGGGCAAACAGCGCGGCACCGAGGACATCGCGCCGGAACCCAATCTCGCGCCGGAACCCGACCCCGCGCCGGAACCCGACCCCGCGCCGGAACCCGTTCCCGCACTGGAACCCGATCCTGCGTCGGAAGTCCCTGTGGTGCAAGGACAATGGCGGGCCAACGCCGCCGGGCGTCTCCTCGCGCCGCTACGCCGCACGCTCATCGCCGCCGGGCTGTTGCAGGCACTGGTGACGATCATCGGATTGGCGCCGTTCGTGCTGCTGGTCGAGCTCGGCAGGCGACTCGCAGCGGGCGCTGCGGCGTCGCAGCTGTGGTCGGTCGGTGTCACCGCGCTGATCCTCATCGCCGTAGCGGCACTGCTGGAAACGGTACTGCAGGTGTGGATGCACACCGTCGACGCGCGCTTCTCCCGTAACCTGCGCCAGCGCCTGCTGACCAAGCTCTCGAGACTGCCGCTCGGTTGGTTCACCGAACGCACGTCCGGCAGCATCAAGTCGCTGGTCGCCGACAACACCTTGTCGCTGCACTACCTCGTGACACACGCGGTGCTCGACGCGGTGGCCGCCGTGGTCGCGCCGATCACGGTGCTCGTCTACCTGTTCACCGTCGACTGGGGGCTGGCGCTGTTCCTTCTGTTGCCGGTTCTCGGGTACGTCATCAGCATGTGGCGGATGGTGATCGCCTCGGAGACGAAGATCGCGCAGTCGGTGACCTGGGTGGAGCGGATGAACAGCGAAGCAGGCGCCTACCTGAACGCCCAGCCGGTCATTCGTATCTTCGGCGGAGTGATGGCGTCGAGCTTCCGCCGCAGTCTGGACGCCTACATCACGTTCCTCGAAGACTGGCAGCGCCCGTTCGTGAAGGCCAAGACCGTGATGGATCTCGTCACACGGCCGACGACCTTCCTATGGCTGATCGGTGCCATCGGTACGCTGTTCGTGGTGTGGGGGTGGACGGCGCCGCTCGACCTGCTGCCATTCCTGTTGCTGGGCACGACATTCGGCGCTCGATTGCTGGGCATCGGATATGGACTCGGCGGTCTGCGGGCGGGGATCATCGCGGCCCGCGAGGTCGCCGTCGCCCTCGACGAACCCGAACTCGCGGGGCGAACCCCGCTGGACCCCGCGTCGCACGTGCCCGCGGCTCAAGTCGACTTCGATGCGGTGACATTCGGTTACCGCGCGGATCTGCCCGTCCTGCACGACATTTCGCTGAGTCTGCGGCCGGGAACGGTGACTGCGCTCGTCGGGCCGTCGGGCTCGGGCAAGTCGACGCTCGCGGCGCTGCTCGCGCGATTCCACGACGTCGACGCCGGAACCATCGCCATCGGCGGCCGGGACATCTCGACGATGGACACCGACGAGCTGTACACCCACCTCGGATTCGTGCTGCAGCAAACCCAATTGGTGCGCGGCAGCGTCGCCGACAACATCGCCCTTGCCGTGCCTGACGCCGCGCGCGAACGCGTCGAAGCCGCGGCACGGGCGGCGAACATCCACGATCGAATCATGGCCATGCCGAACGGATACGACACCGAACTCGGCCCCGACGCCGCGCTCTCCGGCGGTGAACAACAGCGCTTGTCGATCGCACGCGCATTACTCGCCGACTCTCCGGTACTGATCCTCGACGAGGCGACCGCGTTCGCCGACCCGGAGTCGGAATACCTTGTGCAGCAATCCCTGAGCCGACTGATCGCCGACCGCACGGTGCTGGTGATCGCGCATCGCCTGCACACCGTCGTCGACGCCGACGCGATCGTCGTGCTCGACGCCGGGCGCATCGTCGAGTCGGGTACTCATGACCAACTTCTCGCCGCCGACGGGCGATACCGATCGATGTGGGACTCGGCAGTCGAGGCATCGACAGAAGGAGCACAGCGATGATCAAGACTTTGATTTCCCTCCTGCCCGAACAGAGCAGGCCGCGACTGGCGCGCTTTCTGGTGCTCGCGGTGGTCTCCGTGATCGTGCGAGCAGTCAGTGTCGTGATGCTGGTGCCCCTGGTCTCGGCCCTGATCGACGGTGAGAACTCCCGCGCGCTTGCCTGGGCGGGTGCGCTGACGGTGGCGACGATCCTCGGTTGGTGGATCGACGCAGCGGCGTCGAAGATCAGCTACGAGCTGGGCTTCGCGTTGCTGAACAGTTCGCAACACGCTGTCGCGGAACGGCTTTCGCAGATCCGTCTCACGTGGTTCTCGGCGTCGAATACAGCGACCGCCCGGCAGGCCATCGCGGCGACCGGGCCGGACATGGTCGGAGTGGTGATCTATCTCGTCGTGCCGGTGCTCACGGCGATGCTGTTGCCCGTCGTCATCGCGGTGGCCCTGATTCCCATCGCGTGGCCGCTTGCCGTCGTCGCGATGCTGGGTGCGCCGATGTTGCTTGCCGCGCTGTGGGGTACCGGTGCGATCAGTCAGCGCGCCGATCACGTCGCCGACGAGGCCAACTCGGCGATGACCGAGCGTGTCATCGAATTCGCGCGGACGCAGCCCGCGCTGCGTCTGGCGCGGCGAAGCGGTTCGGAGCGAAGCCTCGCCGGTGCGGCGGTAGCCCGACAGCACGGGGCGACACTGGGCTTGATCCTCATGCAGATCCCGGGGCTGCTGCTGTTCAGTCTCGCCAGCCAGATCGCCGTGTTCGCGCTCGCGGGCACCACCGCGTGGTTGACCGTGCGCGGGGATCTGACTGCCGCACAAGCGGTTGCGCTGATCGTCGTCGCCGTGCGCTACCTGGAACCGTTCACCGTCCTCGGCGAGCTCGCCGGCGGCCTGGAAACCATCCGACTCACCCTGCGGCGCATCGCGAGCGTGTTGGCCGGGCCGACCGATACCGCGGGCACGCAACAGCCGGCCCGCCCGGGACGGGCGCCGCGCATCGAATTCGAGAAGGTCAGTTTCCACTACGGCGACCCTGCCTATCCCGTCCTCGACGAACTGGACCTCGTTCTCGACGCCGGCGCCGCGACCGCGATCATCGGGCCGTCGGGATCGGGTAAGAGCACCGTCCTTGCTCTCGTCGCGGGCCTTCACCAACCGACTGGCGGTCGGATTGTCGTCGACGGCGTCGACGCCGCTCAACTCGACTCCGCCGCGCGCCGGGCGCTGGTGAGCATGGTGTTTCAGCAGCCCTATCTGATGCCGGGAACCATCGACGAGAACATCTATGCCGGGCATCCCGACGCGTCCGACGACGACGTCCGACGGGTCACGGCGCTGGCCAGGGTCGACGAGATCATCGATCGGCTTCCCGACGGAGCGGCGTCGAAGGTCGGGGAAGGCGGTGCGCTGCTCTCCGGCGGGGAACGTCAGCGTGTCAGCATCGCGCGGGCACTCATCAAACCCGCACCGATTCTGCTGATCGACGAGGCAACGAGCGCACTGGACAACGAGAACGAACGAGCAGTCGTGGATGCGTTGTCGGTGGACGATGAGCGCACCCGAGTCATCGTCGCACATCGTCGTTCGAGTATTCGACGCGCGGATCGCGTCGTGGTGCTCGAACGCGGTAAGGTCGTAGAGTCAGGGACCCCGGAGGAACTGCTGGCCTCCGGTGGTCGATTCTCGACCTTCTGGGAGCATCGTGGTGCCGCAGCATCATGGAAGATCACCTCACAATTAACATTGTGAACCTCCGCCACTAGCGCAACACGAGCAACATGAGGCACAATAAGCGACAGATTTATGGTAGCCGGTCCGCCGAGGTGTGTTGGGGAAGACGTTCCTCGTCGAAACCGGAGGTGATTGACCGTGCGCAACCTAGACCAGTTTGCGGACATGACAACAGGAGTGGTGTACATCCACTCAGCGCCGGTGGCGCTGTGCCCGCACGTTGAGTGGGCTCTGTCGTCGACCTTGAACGCGCGAGCGAACCTCAAGTGGTCGACACAGGAAGCAGCCGGTGCCAATACGCAGCGCGCGACGGTGGACTGGGCAGGCCCGGTCGGAACCGGCGCGCGGCTGGTCAACGCGCTGCGCGAGTGGTCGGCGTTGAGCTTCGAGGTCACCGAGAACGCCAGCGACGGCATCGACGGTGAGCGGTTCAGCTATGTGCCGGGACTGGGGCTGTGGCGTGGATCGATGAGCGCCAACGGCGACGTCATCCTCGGTGAAATGGAGCTGCGGTCGATGCTGTACGCGCAGTCCGACAACGTCGGTCTCGCCGGTGCCATCGAAGCGGCGCTGGGCACCGCCTGGGACGCGGCACTCGAGCCGTACCGGATGGGGGGCGTCGGCGGCGAAGTCACCTGGCTGCAACAGCGGGTGGGATAGCCGGACCGGTCAGGCGCCGCGGGATCCGGCGTCGGCGAGTCGCGGGCTTATCGCTCCATTCGCTCCTCGGACGGAGTCACTTCATAGTGGTGCGGGGAGCGATCGCGTTCGTCGCCGTGGACGACGATCCAGCGGGTGGGTACCGCGATCGTCGTCGGGCGCAGCGGCGGCATCACGATCGTCTCGCAGCTCATCGACGGATCGTCGGGTGCAACCGCGTAATACCAGCCGCGCACCGCTGGTGAGCGAGTCGCCTTGAACGGCAGTGTTCGACGGTCGGCGTCGTCGACGCAGACGACCAGCGACTGCACACCGACGACGAGCGGGCCGCTGAGCGTGAGTCGAGCGCGGGCGGGTGATGTGTCGGTGACGAATCGGCCGGCCGCGGGCAGCTCGTCGTGACTTCGGGTGATCACCACACGACGGGTCGGCGCCGCCGATTCCGTCGCTTCGGCGATATCGGGCACCGACGGAGCGCGTAACTGCGCCAGTCGCAGACTCGGTTGGACGCGCAGTCGCGGACGCTCACCGGCGGGTGCGGCGCAATGAATGACGCCGGTCGCCGAGGTACACAGCAATACCCGGCCGTCGGGAGTCAGCTTGACCGGGGCGATGTCGAGGACGGCGACTCGGGCGCCGCCGACGCTCTCCACTCCACGACTCGTCACGACGTCGGGTGGATGGACCACCGAGCGCCGATAGGCGGCCAGATCCGGCGGCAGGTAGTCGGCGACGACACCGGTCCCGTCGACACCGGTCCCGTCGCCACCGGGCATATTGACGGCAGGCTCACCGACCACAGCCGACCGCGGCTGGCTCGCGGCGACGAACACGCCCGGCCCGGTAATCGAGACCCAATGATCGCTGATCACCGAAACCGCTGTGGGCCAGGTGTTTTCGGGAGTGGTCACACTCATTCGCAGCCGGGGCAGCTGTGGCGCACCCGCGCATCCGGTGGTCGCGAAGCCATCGATGGCGACTCGCGTTCCGAACGGCGTTTCGGTGGTCGTGACCGACCCGGCGTCGAGCGTGAGGGTGAACGCCAACGCTGTGCCGTCGCGGGTGGGGTGGATCGCCGACAGTGGTGTGCGGACCGTGCGCGTCATGCTTCCACGATCTGCCGGCGGACGACGTTTCTCACGCGTAGTGCGCTACCCGATTCGCCTCGGTATCAGGGCGTGCCTCGTGCGAGGGTCGCAGCGCCGGCTGCCGGGCTACCGATTCGGGTCCATCCCGAACGGGAGTCCGCGCTCGTGGACCCATTCCCGGTGCAGCCGAGTCTCCTGCGTCAGCGGCTCTCCGACGCCGTCGACCGCGTTGGCCAGGTCGAGCGTGTCGATGCACGCGCCGAGGTCGGCCAGGACGGCGTCGATGCCGAGGTTGATGCGGGCGAGCATCACGTAATCGCTGGGGATGGACAGTCTGCGGCTGACACCACCCTCATGGGAGTCGTCGAACAGTGAGCGGAGCAAGACGGTGCTGTCGGCGCTGACGAACTTGTGCGGTTGCGGACCGATTGCCGTCGCACACATCATCGACCACCACGCGAAGGCGTCGTCGGCGGTCAAATCACTGTCGGGACCGATGAATCCGTGCGTCTGCGCGAGCGCGAAGACCCGGTCCCGGTCGCCGTCGCAGGTGGCGCGGAAGGTGGCGACGATGCCTTGCCGCACGTACTCGGGGAACTGTTTGACGCAGCCGAAGTCGACGAAGCCGACCGTGCCGTCGGTGCCGAAGCGATAGTTCCCCGGATGGGGATCGGCGTTGAACATATTGCTGTGCCGGTAGGCGCCGAAGGCGAACAGGCCGATGGTCCGCGACCAGTGGTTGCGCAGCTCTTGGTCGGCGGATCGTGCACGTGCCCAATCGATTCCGTCGATGAACGTCATGGTGAGGACTCGTGCGGTGGACCGTTCGGGTACGACGTCGGGGATCCGGATCAGCGGGTGGCCGCGATACAGATCGGCGAATCGGGTGATATTGCGGGCCTCGTGCCGGTAGTCGACCTCCTCGGCGATCCGCTCGGCGATCTCGGCCGCCGCCGAACGCTGGTCGGTGCGCATTCCGCGCGGGGTGAGGGACATGCCGAGCTTCATGAACGTCGCGAGGAGCTCGGTGTTGGCGAGGTCGTCTCGAATCGCCTGTGCCACACCGGGATACTGGACTTTCACCGCGACGTGACGACCGTCGGGCAGGCGTGCCTCGTGGACTTGGCCGATCGACGCCGCCGCGATCGGTTCGGGCGAGAATTCGGTGAACAACTCGTCCAGCGGTGCGCCGAGTTCCCGTTCGACCAGTTCGCGCGCCGTCGTCGGATCCATCGGCGGCGCGTCGGCCTGAAGTCGTTCCAGCGCTTGCTGATACACCGAGAACGGCCCGGCGTCGACGGCGTCGGTCTCGTAGGTCGACAGCAGCTGCCCGGCCTTCATCAGCACGCCCTTGGAGTGTCCGAGCAGCTCGGCGTAGCGCACCGCCGTCCGTTGGTGGAATTCGTCGACGGCGCCGGCATTGCCCGCCCGTTCCCGCAATCCGGCGGCGAGCCGGCCGCCGGCGGCCCGGGCCGCGAAGCCCACCACCGGAACGGTACGGCGCACGCGTCCGGCGCGGACCTCGCCGAACCGGTCCGCCGGAGTCGTGGCAGCTGTGGCGATCTCGTCGGTCATGGTGTCGCTCCTTCGGTGAAGATCATCGGAACTGACGTCAATCCGCGCAGCCGGGTGGAGTCGCGGGCCGTCGCCGGCCCGGCGATCTGTGCACCTCGTCGGCGCAGAAGATCAAGTGCCACAACGACTTCCAATTGCGCGAGGGCGGCACCGATGCACCGGTGGACGCCGAAGCCGAAGGACAGGTGGGGTGGACTCGCCGGGCGTTGGGGGTTGAAGGTTTCGGGGTCGTCGAAGACGCTCGGATCGCGGTTGGCTGCCGCGACGTCGACGACGACGACCTCACCGGATGCGATGACGTGCCCGCCGATGGCATGTGGCTCGGTCGCCACCCGCAGGATGGATTGCGCCGGCCCGTCCAAACGAAGCAACTCGGTGATCAGCCGCGGGTCGTCGACATCGAGGTCGTCGATGAGGCGCCCCTGCCGCGCGTCGAAGAGCCGAATTACAGCCGCGCCCAGTAGATTTGCGGTCGTCTCGTGCCCGGCGATCGCGAGCAGGATCGCGTTCACCACCACCTCGTCGAGGTCGAGGGCCGGGTCGGTGGCGAGCAGGCTGAGCAAGTCGTCGAGCGGGTCGGCGCGCCGCTGCGCGGCCAGCGGCAGAAATTGAGCGATCAGCGCAGTGAACGCGGATGCCGTCGCGGGCAGTGACGCCGGGTCGAACGCGGCGTCGAGCGCGCGGATCAGTGTCGGGGCCTCGCGCCACAGCGTGGTGGCCGTCGGCAGGTCGAGCCCGAGCCACTCGGCGATCACCGCGATCGGAAACGGCTGTGCCACCTGCGTCATGAAGTCGAACGTCGGGCCCGTCGCAACGCCGTCGATGACGTCGGCGGCGATGGCCTCGACCGCCGGACGGAGCTGCGCGATATAGCTGGGCGTGAAGACGTCGCGGACGGAGTCGCGCACGCGAGTGTGCGCGGGTCCGTCGAGCAGCAGCATCGTGCGGCCCAGTGGCAGTTCGCCCAGGCCGACAGCCGCCGCGGCCTGCCGATAGGTCGGCGACGCCAATGGATCACTGGTCCATCCGGCGTCGCGCAGAATACTGCGTGCGCTGTGGTAGCCGCCGACGATCCATGCGTCGGCGGCGTCGTCGAAGCGGATGTCACGGCGTCGGGCATCGACGGTGTTCGTCATGTCGCCTCCTCTTGACCAAAGTGTTCACTTAGGTGGCCTACTTGGCTAGACTAAGTGAGTACTTAGGAGGCGTCAATGGGCTCTTTGGCCACCCGCGACCGGCTGATCGACGAGGCGATGCGATTGTTCGGCGAACAGGGGTACCGCGCGACGAGTGTCGCCCAGATCGAGAAAGCCGCAGGTCTCACGCCGGGATCCGGTGGTCTCTACCATCATTTCCGGACCAAGGAGAGCCTCC
The DNA here is from genome assembly GCF_012933505.1 of Gordonia asplenii. Classification (GTDB taxonomy): domain Bacteria; phylum Actinomycetota; class Actinomycetes; order Mycobacteriales; family Mycobacteriaceae; genus Gordonia; species Gordonia asplenii. The sequence continues at coordinate 39,985 of NZ_JABBNB010000007.1, read as the reverse complement.
TGGAGGCCGGCATCGACCGCCAGCTCGACCGGATGAACGCATTGCGCGACATTCGGCAGATCTTCGAGGGGCTGACCGACTTGAGGTCGGAGTTGACGGTTCTGGGCCGTTACACGCTCAGTGTGATCGACGAGGAGGCGCAACTGTTGCGGATCGTGTCGTCGGAGTTGCGGGACCGTCCGCGCAAGCTGGCCGATACGATCGCGGGTCTCGTGGGAGAGTCGTATGCGGGCATGGCGCAGTGGATTCTGCGTCGCGCGCCTGATGTCGATCCCGGTGTGGCGCAGGGCATTGCGGCGGTCGCGCTGAACGCCTTGTTTGCCCATCGGATGATGCCGGACATCCTTGGCGCACAAGCGGTTTCGGTCGACGAGGATGCGTTGATCGCCGAATGGGTGACGATGGTGGCCGCGCGGGTGGAGGCGTTGGGTGGGTCAGACGCATCGTGACCTCCGGCAAAGACATTGCCGGAGGCCACGATTGGTCGGTGAGCGAGTCAGCTCACAACGGAATGTTCTTGTGGCGTCCGCGTCGGGCCGGAGCGGCGGCGAGCGCCGCGGCGATCCGCGACCGCGTGTGCGCCGGATCGATGACATCGTCGACGACGCCGATCGACTGTGCGCGTCCCAGGCCGCCCGCGATGGCTTCGTGTTCGACGGCGAGCCGCTCGTGCAGTGCATCGCGCTCGTCGTCGGGGGCGGCGGCGAGCGCCTTCTTATGCAGGATGCCGACCGCGGCCTTGGCACCCATGACGGCGACTTCCGAACCGGGCCAAGCGAATACGGCAGTCGCGCCGAGAGCGCGGGCGTTCATCGCGATGTACGCGCCGCCGTAGATCTTGCGGGTCACCAGCGTCACGCGGGGGACCGTGCACTCGGCGAAGGCGTGCAACAGCTTGGCGCCACGCCGAACCACGCCGTCCCACTCCTGCCCGACGCCGGGCAGGTATCCGGGGACGTCGGTGATGACGATGAGCGGGATGCCGAACGCATCGCAGAGCCGGACGAAGCGCGACGCCTTCTCGGCGGACAGCGAGTTGAGGCAACCACCCATCCGCAGTGGGTTGTTGGCGATCACGCCGACGCTGCGGCCGGCGAGTCGGCCGAAGCCAACGACGATGTTGGGGGCCCACTTGGCCTGGATCTCCTCGAAACTGGAGATCTCGGTCTCGCCGTCGGCGGCGAGCCCGGTGTCGAGGAGGCCGGTGACGACCGGGTGGACGTCGTAGGCGCGTCGATTCGATTCGGGGAGAAGGGCTTTCAGATCGGTGTCGCCGGCCTGCGCCTGCTCCCGATTGAATTGACCCTGTTGGGCGAACGTCGAGACGAGACGCCGAGCGCGCCACAGCGCGTCGGGCTCGGAATCAGCGGTGATGTGGCTGACGCCCGACTTCTTGCCGTGTGTCAGCGGGCCGCCGAGCGACTCCATGTCGACCTGCTCGCCGGTGACGCTACGCACGACGTCGGGGCCGGTGACGAAGACACGCCCGGCCGGAGCCATGATCACCACGTCGGTCAGCGCCGGGCCGTAGGCCGCGCCGCCTGCCGCGAAGCCGACGACGACCGAGATCTGCGGGACATAGCCCGACGCGCGGACCATCGCCTCGAAGACCTGGCCCACCGCGTGGAGCGCCTCGACCCCTTCGGCCAGGCGTGCGCCGCCCGAATGCCAGATTCCGACGACCGGCGCCTGCTCGGCGATGGCGGTGTCGATCGCATTGACGATGTGGGCACACCCGACCACACCCATGGCACCGCCCATCACGGTGCCGTCGGTGCAATAGGAGACGGTGCGAACACCGTTGACCGATCCGATGGCCGTCTGAACACCCGATTTGTCTCGGGCGTGCAGGAGAGACATCGAACCTTCGTCGAAGAAGTTGGTCAAGCGCAGCAGCGGATCACGCGGATCTGCTGAGTCCTCATGGCCGGTGATGGGAGCCAATGTGGTCATCGCTCTCTCCTCTATCTGTGGGTGTAGCCGGGTGAGCTTCGCTTCTTCTCGGATCAGTAGCGTCCGAACGCGATCGCCACGTTGTGGCCACCGAATCCGAACGAGTTGTTGATGGCGTAATCGATCTGTCCGTAGCGGGGTTCGCCGTGGACGACGTCGATGTCACACTCGGGATCCTGGTTGTCCAGGTTCAGGGTGGGCGGAATCACGCCTTCTTCAACCGACTTGATGGTCAGCACTGATTCGAGTGCCCCCACCGCGCCGATGGAGTGACCCAAAGCGGACTTCGGTGCGTACACCGCAGCCTGGTCACCGATTGCTGACTTGATACCCACTGCCTCGGCGGTGTCGCCGATCGAGGTCGACGTCGCGTGAGCGTTCACGAACGAGATGTCGGCCTTGGTCAGTCCGGCGGTCTGAATCGCACGCGTCATCGCACGTGAATTGCCTTGACCGGTCGGGTCGGGTGCGACGAGGTGGAAACCGTCGGAGGTGATGCCGGAGCCCAGCACACGCGCGTGGATGTGAGCGCCGCGGGCGATGGCGTGCTCCTCGCGCTCGAGGATCAGCATTGCGGCGGCCTCACCGAAGACGAAGCCGTCGCGATCGGAGTCGAACGGCCGGGAAGCCGCTGCCGGATCGTCGTTGCGGGTGCTCATGGCGCGCATCATGGAGAACGCTGCGATCGGAATCGCATCGATGTGTCCTTCGACGCCGCCGGTCACGACCATGTCGGCGTCACCCATGACGATGTGGCGCCAGCCGTGTGCGATGGCCTCGGCACCCGACGAGCACGCCGAGACCGGGGTGATCACACCGGCGCGAGCGCCGATGTTGAGTCCGGTGACCGCGGCCGGGCCGTTGGGCATGGCCATCGACACTGCCAGCGGCGAGACCTTGCGGTAATTGCCGCTGGTCTCCATCGCCTTGACGGCGTCGATCATGGCGTCGCCGCCACCTTGGCCGGTGCCCAGGACCACGGCGAGACGGTCTTTGTCGACGTCGGGTTCGCCGGCCTGCGTCCACAGACGCTTGCTCATCACATGCGCGATGCGTTCGACATACGCCATTCGGCGCGCCTCGACGCGACTGACTTCCTCGGCCGGGTCCTGCAGCAGGCGCCCGCCGACCCGGCACGGCAGTTCGCCGTACTTGGTGACGAAGTCGTCGGTCAGTGCTCGGATGCCGGTCTTACCGTCCAGCAGTCCCTGCCACGTCGAGTCGAGGTCGACGCCCAGTGACGTGGTGGCGACCATAGAGGTCACCACCACGCTGGGGAAGTTGCCTCCCAGAGTGGAGTAGTCGCGGAGCGACGCGGTCACTCGCCAGCCTTGTCCTCGGCAACCTTTGCAGCGATAGCCGCGGCAGCCTCGGGGTTCTCCGACTCGAGCTTCTGGATGTAGCCGACGGCGTCGCCGACGGTACGCAGGCCTGCGAGATCCTCATCGGGGATCTTCACGCCGTACTTGTCTTCGGTCTGAACGGCGATCTCAACCATCGACAGCGAGTCGATGTCCAGGTCGTCAACGAAGGACTTGTCCATCGTCACCTCGGACGGCTCGATGCCGGTGACTTCTTCGATGATCTCGGCGATGCCGGCGATGAGATCTTCCTGGGTGGCGGCCACGGCGTGGCTCCCTTCTGCATTTGAGCTCTGGCTGTCAGAGCGCGATTCGTTGCGTAGGTGATTCCTACATCCGGGCGGCCATGTTCAAGGCCGCTTGGATTCGCCGGAGAGCCTCCGGCGGTCCGGGGGGCGCGGGCTAGATCCGCGCCCTCTTATCCAAGTTCGGTGATCTCCGACAGGTCGTCGGGCGTCTTGAGCGCCCGCGTCGGCGTGCCCTTGAGTTCGCGCTTGGCGATTCCGACCAGCGTGCCGGCCGGGGGCAACTCGATGATGGCTTCGGTGCCAGCGTCACGCATGGCCACCGAGCACAGATCCCAGCGCACCGGGCTGGTCACTTGCGCTACTAGTTTTGTCAGAGCTTCGGCGCCGTTCGTTACAGCGCCGCCGTCGGAGTTGGACAGCAGGGTGAAGTGCGGGTCCGACGGGATGATCGACGCTGCGGCCTCGGCGACGGCGTCCTGGGCGGGAGCCATGAACTTCGTGTGGAAGGCACCGGCGACGGCGAGCTTGCGAGTGCGTGCGCGTTCGGGCGGGCTGGCGATCAGTTCGTCGATGGCGTCGACCTTGCCCGCGGCGACGATCTGGCCGACGGCGTTGCGATTGGCCGGCACGAGGTCGAGTTCCTCGAGGCGGGCGAGGACCGCGGTCTCGTCGCCGCCCAGCACGGCAGCCATCGTCGTGGGCTCCGCGGCGCAGGCCTTGGCCATCTCGGCGCCCCGGATGGCGGCGAGGGTCACCGCTTCGTCGGCTGAGATGACGCCGCTGATGGCGGCTGCGGCGAGCTCGCCCACCGAGTGGCCGGCGACGATCATGTCGGCGGGCACGGAATGGCGCTTGGTCAGCTCGTCGTAGGCCAGCAGAGCGGCTGCGACGACGAGCGGCTGGGTGATCGCGGTGTCGGTGATCTCGTCGGCGGTGGCCGTGGTACCGAGACGCTCGAGATCGAGACTGATCTGCTTCGACCACGTCGCCAGTTGGTCACGGGCACCGGGCATCTCCAACCAGGGGATGAGCATACCGGGTGTCTGAGAGCCCTGTCCGGGCGCAAGCAAGGAAAGCACGTCCACAAGACAACACCCTCGCGGGGATATTCGTGGGTGTTGCGCACGATGAACCTTTTGGCCCGTCTTTGTAGAGACCCTACAAACGACTATCTGGGTGTGCTGAGCCTGTCACCTCGCTGTGACTCGTTACCGAATTGAGTCCAAAGGCGTTTCAGCTGCAAAGATGCTACTTTCGGGTAGGTAACGAATGTGACTCATGGTGCATGTGAGCGCGTTTCTTGCTTGAACTGTGTCAAGCGTCCAATAGTCGTCGCGACGCGCAGGACGTAGGCGTCACGAGGGTTAGTTGCGTCACGTCGGGTGATCTCAGCGATCTTTTTCAGCCGATAGCGCACAGTATTTGGATGAACGAACAGTTCGCGCGCACACGATTCAACGGACCCCCCGGTGTCCAGATACGCCTCGAGAGTGGTGTTCAGCGTCTCGCCGCCCTTCGCCAGCGGGGTGGTGATCGTATCGATCAACGCTTTGGTCGCGGTGGCGTCTCCGTTGAGTGCTCGTTCGGGTAACAACTCCAGGCTGTGGACCGGTCGGGGCGCCCCGGGCCAGCCGACGACGGCCTCGGCGGCCGCCATGGCTTCGACGGCACTGGAATGGGCCGTCGAGAGGTTGGGCATCGTCGGCCCGATGACGACGGGGGCGTCGGCGAAATGGTCGAGCAGGTCACTGGTGAACCGCTCCGTCGAGCGAACCGGCCCACTGACGATGGCGACGAGGAACGATCCCTGCACCACCGACAACGCCGAGCGGTCGTACTGCTTGGCGGTGTTGTGAATGGCCAGCGGCACCGACACGTTCTGTTCGGGTGGAGGCGTCCCGACGATCACCGTCGCCGGTGCATCCGAATCCCAGTTGAGTGCGGCCGCACGAGACAACAGCTGCGGCCCGGAGTCGCCGCGTACCACGGCGTCGACGACGAGCGCCTCCAGGCGTGAGTCCCACGCGCCCCGTGATTCGGCCGCCGAAGCATAGATCGACGCCGCCGCGAACCCGATCTCGCGGCCGTAGCGAAGGACCGATTCGGTGAGTGCGCGCAGCTGTGCGTCATTGCGGGCGAGCAGGGGGAGCCACTTCTCGAAGAACTCCATCGCCACCCGGACCATTTCGACGGTCTGCAGCAACGTGATCCGGCGGGCGAGGTCCTGCGGCACCACCTGGAACGCCTGCACGGTGAACTTGACGTTGCCCTCGGGATCTTGGATCCACTCGACGAAGTTGACCACCGCGGTCTGCACGACAAGTTGGACGCTCGCGCGCTGCGCGGCGTCGAGGTCGCCGAAGTAGGGCAACTGATCCGACATCGAATGCACGGCCTCGGTGGCGAGTCGGCCGCTGTACTGCTTGACCCGACGCAGCAGAGTGTCGGGCAGGGCGTCGTGCACGGTGGCGGGTGCCGGAACATGCGCTCCCCGCTCGCCGAAGACGTCCATACCGGGAGGCTGCAGGTTGATCGGGGCATCGGACATGAGTCGAGTCTATGGGCACAGCCTGAGAGGTCGACCGAAGTCGCGGAGCCGGTCGCGGCGTCAATCTGCGGGCGAGTGTCGCCGGTGTACACGATGGTCGTGAACGGCCAACGGCCACCGGCGAATTCGCCGATGGCCGCTGGTGTCGACGCGGCTGGGGCCGCTACGCGCTGCCGGTGTCCGCGAGGGAGATCGGAGCCGCGCTGACATCGGTGATCTGATACTTCTCGGCGGCCTGCGCGGCGACCGAACGGTCGAGGTGACCGTCTTTCGCCAACGCCAGCAGCGTCCCGACGACGATGGACTCGGCGTCGACGTTGAAGAACCGACGCGCGGCCGGGCGCGTGTCGGAGAAGCCGAATCCATCGGTGCCCAGCGTCAGGTAGGTACCCGGCACGTAGGCGCGGATCTGCTCCTGCACCCCGCGCATGTAGTCGCTGACGGCGACGAAGGGTCCGGGAACGTCGGCGAGGACCTCGGTCAGATAGGCCTGGGTGACCGCGGCGTTGGGCTCACGCAGTTCGTCCCGGTCGGCGCGCAGGCCGTCGCGGGCCAGCTCGGTCCACGACGTCACCGAGTACACCGACGCGCCCACATTCCACTCGTCGGCCAGCAACTGCTGGGCCCGCAGGGCGTCGGGCATCGTGACGCCCGAGACCAGGATGTTCGCCGGGTACTGCTTGCCCGCAGGCGCGTCGGAGTACTTGTAGATGCCCTTGAGCAGACCGGCGACGTCGAGGTCGGCGGGCTGCGGCGGCTGGGTGTACGGCTCGTTGTAGACGGTGATGTAGAAGTAGATGTTCTCCGGATCGTCGCCGTACATCCGACGCAGACCGTCGTCGACGATGTGCGCGAGTTCGAACGCGAACGCGGGGTCGTAGGCGACGACGCCGGGGTTGGTCGCCGCCAGCAGCGGCGAGTGACCGTCGGCGTGCTGCAGTCCCTCTCCGGTGAGCGTGGTGCGCCCGGCGGTGGCGCCGATGACGAAGCCGCGGGCCATCTGGTCGGCGGCGGCCCACAGGCTGTCGCCGGTGCGCTGGAAGCCGAACATCGAATAGAAGATGTACAGCGGGATCATCGGCTCCTGCTGCGTGGCATACGACGTTCCGACCGCCGCGAACGACGCTGCCGAGCCCGCCTCGTTGATGCCCTCGTGCAGGATGTGACCGCTGCTGCTCTCCTTGTAAGCGAGCATCAGGTCGGCGTCGACGGAGGTGTAGAGCTGGCCGTTGTGGTTGTAGATCTTCAGCGACGGGAACCACGAATCCATGCCGAAGGTGCGGGCCTCATCGGGGATGATCGGCACGATGCGGTTGCCGACCTGGGGATCGCGCAGCAGATCCTTGAAGATGCGCACCAACGCCATCGTCGTGGCGACCTGCTGCTTGCCCGAGCCCTTCGCGGCGACCTTGAGCGCGCCCGAGGTGTCCGCGTGCAGCGGCTTGTGCGCGGGAGCCCGGTTGGGGAGGAATCCGCCCAGTGCGCGGCGTCGGGCGAGGGCGTACTGGATCTCCGGTGCGTCGGCCCCGGGGTGGTAGTACGGCGGCAGATACGGGTTCTCTTCGAGCTGCGCGTCGGTGATCGGGATGCGGTTGGTGTCGCGGAACGCCTTGAGATCCTCGAGGGTCAGCTTCTTCATCTGGTGGGTGGCGTTGCGGCCCTCGAAGTGCGTGCCGAGCGTGTAGCCCTTGATGGTCTTGGCGAGGATGACGGTTGGCTGGCCCTTGTGCGACATCGCCGCGGCGTAGGCCGCATAGATCTTGCGGTAGTCGTGGCCGCCGCGCTTGAGATTCCAGATCTGCTGGTCGGTGAGGTCGTTGACCAGCTCCTTGGTGCGTGGATCCCGGCCGAAGAAGTGCTCACGGACGAAGGCGCCGTCGTTGGCCTTGTAGGTCTGGTAGTCGCCGTCGGGGGTGGAGTTCATCAGGTTGACCAGTGCGCCGTCGCGGTCGGCGTGCAGCAGGGTGTCCCACTCGCGGCCCCACACCACCTTGATGACGTTCCAGCCCGCGCCGCGGAAGAACGACTCGAGCTCCTGAATGATCTTGCCGTTGCCGCGGACCGGGCCGTCGAGGCGCTGCAGGTTGCAGTTGATGACGAAGGTCAGGTTGTCCAGGCCGTTGGTCGCCGCGGTCTGCAGCAGGCCGCGCGATTCGGGCTCGTCCATCTCGCCGTCGCCGAGGAACGCCCACACGTGCTGGTCGGACGTGTCGCGGATGCCGCGGTCCTGTAGGTAGCGATTGAAGCGCGCCTGATAGATGGCGTTCATCGGGCCCAGGCCCATCGACACGGTCGGGAACTGCCAGAACTCCGGCATCAGGCGCGGATGCGGATACGACGGCAGGCCGCCGCCGAGACCGGCATGACTGTGCTCCTGGCGGAACCCGTCCATGCGGTGCTCGTCGATGCGGCCTTCCAGGTAGGCGCGGGCGTAGATGCCCGGCGACGCGTGACCCTGGATGAAGATCTGATCGCCGCCGCCCGGGTGGTCCTGGCCGCGGAAGAAGTGGTTGAAGCCGACCTCGTACAGCGATGCCGACGACGCGTAGGTGGAGATGTGTCCACCGACGCCCACGCCGGGGCGCTGGGCGCGATGCACCATGATCGCCGCGTTCCAGCGGATGAACGCCCGGATCCGACGCTCGGTGTCCTCGTCGCCGGGGAACCACGGCTCGTTCTCGGTGGGGATGGTGTTCACGTAGTCGGTCGACATCAGCGACGGAATCGACACGTGCTGCTCACCGGCGCGCTCGAGGAGGCGCAACATCAGATAGCGTGCCCGGGCGGGGCCGGCTGACTCGATCAGCCCGTCGAGTGACGACAACCATTCCGCGGTTTCGGCGGGGTCGATGTCAGGCAGATACGACGCGACACCCTCCCGGATGACGCGCACGCGCTTGGCTGCGGGTGTGGTTGCTGGATCGGTCGGCTGGTCGCCCACGGTGATCTCACTGTTCTGTTGAGTCGAAGCCGACCGCACTGTGGTGGGACGGCGGGTGCGTCGGGCACGAGCCAGTTAAGGGTGATCTAGCTGGTGCTCACTAGCTATGGTGCCGTATATCACCGACATAGTGTGCACCGAGTGGCGGATCTTTCGTCACCGACTTGGTGCGATTAGGGTTGGCTGGCACCCATCGAGTCGTGGGGACCGCTGACAGAGGGGAATTCGCGCACGCATGACGCATCCGCAATATGGCCGACAACCTGCGGGACAGCCGCATCCCGGGCCCGGTCAGCAGGCCGGGCAACCGGTCGCCGCGCAGGGATATCCGCCGCAGGGCGGGCCGCAGCAGTACCAGCAGCCCGGTCAGTACCCGCCGGGTTACGGCCATCCGCAGGGCCCACCCGTGGGATACGGCCCGCCGCCGCAGTATGCCCAGCCGGGTTATCCACCCGCGGGCTATCCGGCCCCGGGGTATCCGCAGCAGGCCTACGCTCAACCGGGTCCTCCGCCGGCTCAGGTGAATCAACCGTTGCCGCACGGGGTCTTTCAGGCCAAGTTCCGCAAGCACACCGGGATGATCATCTTGGCGCAGTGGCGGGACGTCATCGTCACCGGAAGTTACGACGATGTACGTAAGGCGTTCTGGCAGGCCCAGACTCACTGCCTGACACTCGGTTGGTGGGGCCTGCTGTCCGCGCTGGTCTACAACTGGATCGCGATCATCGGCAACATCTCGGAGATGGGGCGGATTACGCAGCAGGCGCGCGAACAGGGGCTGGGCGGGTAACGCCGAGATGAGACCCGGTCGGGTGATGCTCGCGCTGGCGATGAGTGTGGGCCTGGCGACGTCGGTCGTCGGCTGTCAGACGGTCGACGGCACCGCCTCGGCGCCGTCGGACCAGGTCGCGGCCTACCGCTCCGAACAGAGCGTGGCCGCCGCCGCCCGATCGCGCACTCAGGCAATTGCGTTGTGCGAGCAGGCGATTCCGTCGATGGCAGCGATGGTTCGCGAATACAACGCGTTCATCGCGGCGCTCAACAAGGCCCAGGACTACACCAAGCTGCACGGTCTGGACACCAAGGCACGCGAGCAACTTGCTTTGGGCGCCAACGAGATTCGCCCAAAGGTCACCGAGGAACTGCCCGCCGACCTCGCCGCGTCGATCCGGGAATTCCTCTCCGCGGGGGCGTCGCTCAACAACCTCATCGGCGCTCGCCGAAGCAGCGAACTCAATTCGGTGGCCCAGGTGTGGACACGCGAGCGGCAGACGACGATCGACGTGTGTGCCCGCTACATCCCCTCGGTGTCGTCGACGCCGAGCGCGCCGCCCGCGTCGAGCGGCCCGGCGACGTCGAAGCCGGCACCGACTGCGACGCCGTGAGACAATTTCCCCCGCCTCTACTCCAGGCAGGGCGTTAGGCTCTAGGCTGTTCGAGGTAACCGAAGTTGCGCGGCACGGCGCAGCTCACACATTGACCGGCCGCAGGTCGGCAGATACAGGAGGTCGCACGCGGTGGTATCCGCCACAGAGGGTAGTGGTGCCCACAAACTCGGATTGACATCCGGTCTGGTGGTGCAAGAACTCGGCTGGGACGAAGACACCGACGACGACCTGAGGGCCGACATCGAGGAAGTCATCGGCTCGGAGATGCTCGACGAGGACGCCGACGACGTGATCGACGTCGTTCTGCTCTGGTGGCGAGAAGAGGACGGCGACCTGGTGGACGCCCTGATGGATGCGATCGCGCCGCTCGCCGACGACGGCTACGTGTGGGTCATCTCGCCGAAGACCGGCAACGACGGCCACGTCGACCCGAGTGAGATCGCGGAGGCCGCACCGACCGCGGGCCTCACGCAGACGTCGGTTGCCAGCCTCGGACGGTGGACCGGTGCGCGCCTGGTACAGCCGAAGTCGCGGGGCAAACGCGCATGACATCCGCGTCGACCGCCGGCCTCGCGCCGGTGGGTTCGCTTGCGCCCGGATTCGCGTTACGTGACCAGAACAACCAGCTCGTCGGGCTCGATGCGCTGCGCTCCGACCGTCGTGTCGTGCTCGTATTCTTTCCGCTCGCCTTCACCGGCAATTGCGAGGGCGAACTCGGCATGATCCGAGATCGCTTGCCGGAGTTCGACAACGACTCACATGTCACCGTCGCGATCTCGGTCGGACCGCCGCCGACGCACAAGGTGTGGTCGGTGGCGCAGGCATTCCTCTTCCCGATTCTCTCCGACTTCTGGCCGCACGGCGACGTCGCGCGCAGCTACGGCGTGTTCGACGAGGAGCGCGGCTATTCGCTGCGCGGGACATTCGTCGTCGACCGGGACGGCACCATACTGTTCGCGCATGCATCCGAGCCGGGCGCGCCTCGCGACGATTCGGTGTGGGACAACGCTTTACGCATCGCCGCGGGGTAGTCGCCCGGTGCCGGTCCACCGTTGACCGGTATGCGCGTCACGTCAGCGCGAGCCATAACGCCAACCCCAGACCGCCGATGCCGACCGCGATGCGCAGAAACGTCGGCGGGATGACCGCGACGATCGGTGGCCCGCACCACCCGCCGACGAGCGCGCCCGCGCCCAAGGCCAAGGCGGCGGTCCAGTTCACCGGACCGAACACCGCGAAGCCGACGGCCGCGACGAGGTTGCTCACGCCCAGCAGGAAACTCTTCAGAATGGCTGTGTCCCACATGGTTTCGGCGGTGAACACCAGGAGCAGGGAAATGAAGATGACACCTGCGCCCGCGCCGAAATAGCCGCCGTAGATCGACACCAGGAATACCGAGACCGGAATGATATGCGGCACTTGGGCATCGCCGATGTGTCGCCGCACGATGGGTTGAGCGAGCAGCGCGATCGACGCCGCGCCCACCAGGTAGGGGACGACCAGTTGGAAGGCGTCGGCCGGGGACGCCAACAGCAGGACCGCTCCAACGATGCCGCCGGCCGCGGCGCACGCCGACCAGATCGCCAGTGTGCGGCCGCGTTCGAACAATTTGCCGCTCGCCTTGGCGGTGGCACCGACTCCTACGGCGACCAACGACACCGTGTTGGTGACATTCGCGGCGACCGGGCTCAGTCCCACCGCGAGGAGAGCGGGGTAGGACACGATCGACGCCAGTCCGGTGACGTATCCGACGACGCCGGTGGCGAATCCGGCGACGACGAGAAAGGCGAGGTCGAGGACGGTCATCGGGGTGACGTTACCGATGTCCGTGGACGCGGCGTCGAGGGCGTCGCCGGTGCGGCGTGACGTCGGTCACGTCGACGTCGGCCCGCGGTGCCCGGCCGTCGGCGACCCCATATCCTTTCGTCGTGACTGAACGTCGAATCATTAGGCGTGGCAAGGGTTTCGCCACGTTTGTCGCCGTTGCCGCAGCAGCGGCGGGGATCTCGGTTCCGGGTGTCGCCGGAGCCACGCCGCCGACGGCTCCGACGGTGCCCGCTCCCACGCCCGTCGCCGGCTGCGGCTCACCCACCGTGACTCGGGGCGCGGCCATCGAGCGCACCACGCGGAGCGACGGCGTCGAGCGCCACTACCGCATTCGGATTCCGGCGTCGTACGACGCTCGGTTGCCGGTGCCGCTGATTCTCGCGTTCCACGGGCGCAACGAGAAGTCGACGAGATTCGAGAAGGTCACCCGACTGTCGTCGCTGCCCGCCGTCGTCGTGTACCCGGACGGCCTGCGTGGACGCAGTGGTGAGCCGTCGTGGCAGTCGGCGCCGTATGCCAGTCCGACGGCCGACGACGTCGGGTTCACCGCAGCCATTCTGCGTGACGTGCGGAGCACGGTCTGCGTCGATCGCGCTCGTACATACGCGGTCGGCAGGTCGAACGGGGGAGGATTCGTCGCATTGCTCGCGTGCCGGATGCCTCACGAGTTCGCAGCGTTCGCGGCGGTGTCCGGCGCGTTCTATCCGGAGTCGGCGCAGGGATGCTCGAGTTCGGCAGGGGTGTCTTTCGTCGAATTCCACGGCACCGCAGACCCGGTGATCCATTACAACGGCGGTCAGAAGTTCGCCGAGACCTACCCGTCGATCCCGCAGTGGCTCAGTGGTTGGACTCACCGAGCGAACTGCCTAGACCTGCCGGTCGAGTCGCAGATCAACTCGTACGTCACCAAGGTCGAGTGGGGTTTCTGCCTGCCGGCGGGAACCGAAGTGACCCACTACCGGATTGCCGGCGGCGGTCATCGTTGGCCGGGATCGCGCGTGGGCGGGAGCAGCGGACCGTCGGACACCATCGATGCGACCGCGGTCATCTGGCAGTTCTTTGCGCGCCACCCAATGCGCTGACCAGGCGTTTTGGGTCTGCGGGTGACAACCGCTAAATTCATGAGTTGACCGCGCTCGAAGTTCACGGACTCAGCCGGTCACCGGCGCGTATAGCTCAGCGGTAGAGCTCTGGTCTTACACACCAGCGGTCAGGGGTTCAAATCCCTTTGCGCGCACCAGTGTTTCACCTGGTGGATGGTCATTTTGACCGGTCGGATGTGTGAGGTCGCGTCTCACAGACCTCGGTAGCGGGTGGGCGATCTGACCAGCCATCGACGGCGTCTCGAAGTAGTACGACACGGCCCGCGTCGTCTGGAGTAACAGTCGATCGCTCAGCAAGGTAGTCAGGGCGGCGAGTGGGAGCTTTATTCTGGTCGCGTGAGTAGCAGCATGCGGCGGAGATTCTTCGTCGACGCTTTGTCGGAGGTCGACTTCGTGGAGCGTGTCATCGATGCTGGGTTGGACGAAGATCAGATTGTTGTGGAGTACGTCGAGCCAGACGGCGTGGGGGAGATGATCGCCGTCAGTTTCAGCACCCTTCTCGACAAGGACGAGGTTGAGCGTGCGTTGCGCGCCAAGCTGGAAGACGCTGGGTTCAACACGTACAGCTACGACGAGTGGCTAGCTGTCGACTGTGGCGACGAGAGTTAGCCGCAACGAAGTCCGGCCAAGCATTGCGATGATCGAATGTGTCCTCTCCCTCATCGCGTGCCGTCGAATGAACCTCGGCGACCTGTCGAACCGGTTTAGCGATGCAGCGAGCGGAGCCCGAATCGTGATCTCCACGGTGTGATGGTGAAAGCCCGGCGCCTGCAAGGTATTTCGGTTCGGGGTTCTTCGTCTCGCCCTGCCCCTCGCTTCGGCGCTCCGGGGAGCGAGGGGTGACCCGAATGAGTACGGCACGGCTGCGGAGAGGGCGGCGGCCCCGACTACGCGCGGATCTCCATGCGTGCCACCTTTTCGCCGTCGAGTGTGAAGGTGAACGTCGACGGTCCGTTGAATCCGTCGCCGCCCACGGTCGCGATCACGATGACCGAGGCGCCGGCGGGCGTCGCCGACGTCACGTCGAGTGTGACGTGCTTGCCGATGAACTCGTCGTCGCTCCAGCCGTTGATAGCGGTACGGCCGCGGAATTCTCGGCCCCAGTCGTCGACCACGCCGTCGACGGCGAACGAATCGAGGAAACCGGATAGGTCGCCCGAGTTGGTGGCGGCGAGGAGTGCCGCGACGGGTGCCGGTAGTGGTGCAGTCATGTCGTTCCCTTCGATCGAGGTCAGCGAGTCGTGTAGCCGCCGTTGGCGAACAGCGTCTGTCCCGTCATCCAGCCGCCGTCGGTGCACAGGAAGGAGACCAGTGGCGCGATGTCGGTGATGAGTGTCAGTCGGCCGCCCAGCGCCTGGGACTTGTGGAATTCCACTCGTTCGGGAGTCTCCTGACCGTAGAAGAACGGTGTGTCCATCGGTCCGGGCGCGACGTTGTTCACCGAAATGCCCCGTGCCGCAAACTCTTTCGCCGCCGCGCGGGTGAAATGTTCGACCGGGCTCTTGGCGCCGGCATAGGTGGAGTATCCGTCGGTGAACGCTGCGAGCAGCGACGTCACCACCGTGACGATGCGGCCGCCGTCGTTGAGTCGTCTGCCGGCCTCAGCGATGAAGAAGTATGCGGCCTTCGAGTTGATGTCGAACATCGAGTCGTACTCGGCTTCGGTGGTGTCCACGATCGGTTTGCGTAGCACCTTGCCAACCGTGTTGACCGCGAGATCGACGCCGCCGAAGGCATCGACGGCGACGTCGAACAGCTTGCGAATGTTATCGGGTGTGGTCAGGTCGCCCTGGTAGACGACCGCCCGCCCGCCTGCCGACTCGATGGCGGCGGCAGTGTCGCGCGCGGCCCGGGCCGTCGAGTCGCTGTTGTAGTGAACCGCGACGTCGGCCCCCAGATCGGCGAGTTGTGTGCTGATCAGCCCGCCGAGGTTCTTCGCCCCAGCAGCGACGACAGCCGACTTGCCCGACAACGGTTTTGCTTCGGTGGTCATAAATCCTCTTGTCTCGGTGACGATTCCAGGTGGGAAGCGTTCGTCCCACGTCGTCGAACCTACGACCAGAATCAACAAGCAACAATCGATAGTTTCTGGACATATGACAATCAATATTTGTGAATAGGTGACACGCGATCAGCGAGATGTCTGCTGTCGGCCGGACTCGGACCCGCGGACCAGGCGTTCGACGGCGTCGGTGGCGAGGGCGTCGGCGTCGTATCCGGGTGGGAGACCGTCGCCGGCGGCCAGCCCGGCGATGCCTTGAAGACACGCGAGCATGATGATGCCGAAGCGCTCGGGGTCGTCGACGGGGGCGTCGCCGTCGGTGAGCAGGGTGAGCAGGGTGCGCGCACAGGAGTCGGCCGCGGCCTGGACTACGGATTCGGCGGCGGTGTGTTTCCGTGCGTACATCAGGGCGAGGAGACGCGGGTGCGTGCCGGCGAAGTGCATATACGCATGTGCGGTTGCGTGCAAGCGGCGGTCGAAGGTGTCGTTGCCCGCGGCGGTTGTCGTGAGTTCGTGATTGAGTCGCTCGAACCCATCGGCGGCGAGTGCGTCCAACAGGGCGTTGCGATCGGCGAAGTGTTTGCTCGGGGCAGAGTGCGACACGGCGAGGTCGCGGGCGAGTGATCGCAGGGTGATCGCGTCGACGCCGTTGGTTGTGAGGACCTCTTCGGCGCGGATGAGTATTGCCGAACGGAGGTTGCCGTGGTGGTAGGCCATGCAGCCGAGCGTAGGTCAGCAAAGTTGTCGCCGTCACCATTGTTGCTGCCGGCAACATGAAGCCCGACGAAGCAGTCGCGCTTCCCGAGGTCGGCCTGCACTCTGAGTAGGCTGGTGCCGACCGTTGAACCTGGCCGCCGAGCGCGAAGGAATCAGTCGTGGTGATCCCCGGCGTCGAACCGCAGTCCATGGCCGCTCGACTGCGCGAGCGCTTCGCGATGGACGGCACCGAACTCACCGAGACGACAGCGCGCGAATTGGTGGCCGCGCAGCTCGGCTATTCCGACTGGACGACGTGTGCCGAAGCTGCAGCGTCGTCGTCGGATCCGGTCACCATCCCGATTCTTCGCACGTTTCCCGGCGACGAGGCCCGCCGCTTCTATGTCAATTTCCTGGGCTTCACGGTGGATTGGGAGCATCGCTTCGAGGAGGGCGCGCCGCTCTATCAGCAGGTGTCCCGCGAAGGGTGTGTACTCCACTTGAGTGAGCATCACGGTGATGCCACACCCGGTTCCGCGGTCCGAATCGCGATCGCCGACGTTCGACGGCTCCAGCGTGCGCTCTTCGACAGCCCGGTGTATCCGCTGCGTATCGGACTGAGCCGCCAACCATGGGGCGACGACTTGACCGTTCCCGACCCGTTCGGCAACCGGATCACGTTCCACACTCCGAGGTCGGCGAGCTAAAGCATCGTCAAACCGCCCGCGTGACCCGGTCAACGGCGCGCGGCGAACGAGATTACGCGGGATCATCCGCCGGCGAGCAGCATCGCCGTCATCTGGGCGCGCCATCGCGCGTCGAGGCCCTCGGCTCCGTGCATCACCGCGGTCATCAACGTGGCACCGAAGGCGACTTCCGCGACCATCGAGGGATCGAGCCTCAGCGTGGTCCCGTCGCGCCGCGCGGCTGCGACGAACCGTGCGCCGAGGTCCCCGGACACCACCGAGTTCATCCGCGTCGACAGTTCGCGTTCCAGATCCTTGTCGGCGGCGAGGTCGCTCAGCAGCCCGGTGATCGCACGTCGCATCGCGGGATCCGACACCACGGCGGCGCAGTTGTCCACGACGCCGGCGACTTCATCGGCCAGCGTGGAATTCTCGTCGGGCGGAACGGTCAGGCGCTCGGTCGGGAACACCGCGTGATGCACGATGTGTGCCTTGCTGGGCCAGCGGCGTCGAACGGCGGGCACCGACGTCTGTGCGCGTGCGGCGACTGCGGTGAGGGTCAGATCGGCATATCCGACGTCGGCGAGCAGTTCGCGCGCGGCCGCGAGCACCGCGGTGTCGATGCGCGAGTCTCGCGGTCTGCCCGCGGTGGTTTCACCTGCCGCCGTCATCATCGGACCTCCCTCACGAGCGGCGAATCACAGCGATTCGCTCGTGTGACCATCGATCTTTCCAGATCCTGTTGACTTTGATCACACACGCCAATAGATTTCGTTCTACCACGAAACATTATTCTCGTCACTCGGAGGCAGTCGATGTCGGCCAGCTCACACCTCGATGCCGTGCCCACCACGGCAGCCCTGATCCTCGCTCGCCGCGACGACGACTCGACCGCACTTCTCGTCGACGAACGGTCGTGGACTTGGCGCGAGTTCGTCGACGAGTGTGCCGTGCGCGCTGCGGCGCTCGTCGCTCTGCGCCGGCCGGGGCCGTGGCATGTCGGTGTCTTGATGGACAACGACCCCGAGTACCTCTTCTTGATCGGCGGCGCGGCGCTGTGCGGCGCCACCATCGTCGGCGTCAATCCCACCCGCCGCGGAGCCGAACTCGCGGGCGACGTCGTCCGCACCGACTGCGGGCTCGTCATCGTCGGCGACTCCTATCGCGATCTGGTTCCCGACATCGAGGACGTCGTCGACGTCGCGCCGACGTCGGGCGGGATATATCGCGACGCCGTGGCGGCGGCGCGGGGCGCCCGGGTCGACGACTGGGCCGACCGCGCTGACGCGCAGCACAATTTGCTCCTGCTGTTCACGTCGGGATCGACCGGCACGCCCAAGGCGGTCCTGTGCGGCACCAGTCGCCTAGCTGCCATCGGCATGCTCAACATCCATGGCCTCACCAGCGACGACGTCGCCTACAACGCGATGCCGCTGTTCCACGGCAACGCGCTGATGAGCGCCTGGGCGCCGGTGCTCTCGGTCGGTGCGACCTACGCGATGCGCGCGAAGTTCTCGGCGTCGGGATTCCTGCCCGACATTCAGCGGTTCCGCGCCACCTTCTTCAACTACGTGGGCCGATCGCTCGCCTACATCCTCGCCCAACCGGAGTCTGCGGCCGAGGCCGACAACTGCCTCCGATTCGGCTGGGGTACCGAGGCTTCGGCTCGCGACCGGGCGGAGTTCACCCGACGCTTCGCCACCCGGATCACCGAATCGTACGGATCGTCGGAAGGCGTGTGCGTCATCGTGCGCGACGAGACCACACCGTCGGGGGCCCTCGGCAAGCCCAATCCGATGCTCGGCATGCAAGTCGTCGCGCCCGACGGAACGCCGTGTCCGCCCGCTCGATTCACCGCCGACGGTGCCATCGCCAATCCGACGGAGGCGATCGGCGAAATCGTCGCGCGCGGTGGGGCGGCGAGATTCGAGGGCTACTACGACAACCCCGACGCCACGGCGGAGAAGATCCGCGACGGCGACTACTGGTCCGGGGATCTCGCCTACGTCGACGCCGACGGTGTGTTCTGGTTCGCCGGGCGCACCAACGACTGGATCAGGGTCGACTCAGAGAATTTCTCCACCGCGCCGCTGGAGCGGATCATCGCCCGTTACCCGGCGATCCGAGGTGTGGCGGCGTACGCGGTACCCGATCCGCGCACCGGGGATCGGGTGATGATCACCGTCGAGCTCGCATCCGATCCGTCCGGCGACGACGCATTCGACCCTGCCGATTTCGCCGATTTCCTGGCCGCGCAGCCGGATATGGGAACGAAGTGGACCCCAGCGCTGATCCGGCTCACCGATCGATTTCCGCTGACCGCCACCCGCAAGCTCGACAAGGCGACACTGCGTCACGACGCCTGGTTCACCGCGGACCGCGTCGTCGAACTGCGCGACGGCGCCTATCACGAACTCGACGATGCGCGTCGCGCCGAAATCGTCGAACAGTTTAGTTCGCACGGTCGGGCCCATCTGCTGCATTCGCGAAAATCGTCCGAATATCCACCCGGAGAGGGCATATCGCCCCAGGTCAGCGGACTATCGGACGATTTTCACCCACACCCCCGGCCACAGCCCGGCCGGACCGACAGATAGGAGCGACCTCATGGTCCAGATCAATCAAGAAGCATTGTGCGAGTTCATCAAGAACCGCCTCGCCAACACCACCGATGAGCGTCATCGCACCATGCTCGAACGCATGCTCACACACGCACACTTCGAGCATCAGGGCAACCTCGACGGACTGATGTCCACTCTCGGGCCCACCACCGACTATCACTTCTGGGAACTCTCCGGCGACGTCGGCCCCAAAGGCCTCGACGGTGTGCGTGGCTACTATTCACATCTCGTCGAGTCGGTGGCGCACATCCTGGAGTTCGATTGCCAGCGCATGGTGATCGACGACGACTGCATCGTCATCGAGGGCATCCTCACGATGATCTCGCCGGGTTCGTTCCTCGCCGAGAATCCGATGGCGGCCGGCTTCGCCGACGCAGCGAAGACGTATCTGCTGCGTATGCGCAATGTGATCTTCTGGCCGTTCGACGAGGACCTGTACATCGTCGGCGAAGACTCGTATACCGGTGGACCGATCGAAATCCGGGAACTCGCCGACGACGAGATCCCGCCGCAGTACACCGACGCCCTCGCGGCCGCTCAGTGAGCGATGCGGACTCTCGGCGGTCGGCGACCCCCGACGTTCGCGATCAGCGTGACGTTGTATACGAAACCACGCTTTACCTGACCGGTGGCCACAACTTTCGGTAACTTAGCACTCTCTACAAGACCCGCTGCAGAGGTAAGTATCGACTAAGTTCTTGGAGGAAGTCCGGTGGCCCGAAAGTACGACCTGCGCACGCTCGCGGTACTCGCGAGCGAGGCGGGTGCGGTGCCGCTGATCGTGATCGGACTCGCGTCGTCGTCGTTCGTCATCCCCGGCTGCCGCTGGATTCCGGTGGTCATCGGGGTGTACACCGTCGTCTCGATCATCCTCACCATCGCGCTCACGCCGCTGACCGACCGATGGTTCGCGGTGTTGAGCTTCGGCGGCATGCTCGGAATCGTCGGGTGCGCGTACTCGATCACCGACGCCGGGTCGGCGCATGCCATCCTCGTCCTGCTGGCGGCGATCCCCGCGTTGGCGGCGATGGAGTCGCCGCCACGCGTCGTCGGCTCGTTCGTCGTCGTTGCAGGTCTGCTCGCTTCCAGCGTGGTGATCGTCCGTGCGACGTCGACGACCGCGCTCATGGTCGCCGGTGGCGCCGCCTGGATGGCGATCGTAGTGCCGACGTTTCTCGTTCTCACGCTGCGCAAGTCGCTGACTCGACTGGTCGACGAACACCAGCGACTGAGCGCGACGGACCCGTTGACCGGCGCGCTCAACCGACGTGGGTTGCTCTCCGACTTCGAAGTGACGTGTGGGGCGGTGGCCGCCGGCGCGACGCGGGTGGGGTTCCTCGTCGCCGACATCGACTTGTTCAAGCGAGTCAACGACGAGCACGGTCATTCCGCGGGCGACGCGATACTCGTGGAGATCACCCAGATACTGAAGCGCGCGTCACCCGATCAGGCACTGATCGCGCGCACCGGCGGCGAGGAGTTTCTGATCGTCACGCCGATCGACGACGAGATGACGCTGGCTCAACTCGGCGAACGGATCCGACACGACATCGCGGGGGAGACCGACGTCACGGTGAGTGTCGGCGGGGCATGCGCAGAACTCGCCGTCGCGCAGGAGGGAGTGCCCACCGGGCAGGTACTGGACACGCTGTTCGGGTCTGCCGACGAATGTCTCTATCGTGCCAAACAACTAGGCCGCAACCGGATCGAAACGAAGATGATCGACGGTATCCGGTGGCGCCCGACGCTGGCCGCTCATCCGAGTACCGCACCGGACCTGGGCCTCAGCCGCAACCTGTGGGGCAGCTGGTCCTACGATCGGCCACGCGAGACTCCCGCCGACACCGGGAGACCGCCGATCACCTCCGGTCACCGTGAACACTCGGGTTTCGTGTTGCTCGACCCGGTCGCGGACGCGACGCTCGTCGCCGAACATCTCGCACGGGGCTACGAACTCATCGACTCCTGGCAGTACGCCGGACCGGAATTGCAACAACTCGACGCACTGCAGAGCTGCGGCCCCGAGCCGAGTCCGCCGGTACTCGACGTCACCGATCCGGACGTGCTCACCCGGCACAGCCGACTGGCGGTGTACCCGTGGCGCGGCACGGTCGTCCGCGTACCCGATTCGTCGACGTTCTACCGCCTGCGCACGGCACGCAACAGGTTCCTGCTGACCGGAGCCGAGCAGACGGCCTGGAGCACGGCTACCGTCGCGGTCGCCGGTCTCAGCAGCGGCACCGCGGCGATGGCGGCGTGCGCGCTGACGGGCGCACGACACTTCCATCTCGCCGACCCGGACAAGCTGGCGGTGACGAATCTGAATCGGATGAGCGGATCGATCTGCGACATTACGCAGACCAAGATCGACCTCGCCGTCCGCCAACTGTTGGAGAGCGATCCCTACACGCGGATTACCGCGTTTCCATTCGGGTACCGGCCGGGTACCGCCGACAGCTTTCTGGGGATCGACGACCAGCCGGTCGCGGTGGTGATCGACGAGATCGACGACGTCGCGATGAAGATCGACTTGCGACAACGCGCGCGGGCCGCCGGAATACCGGTGATCAGCACCACCGATATCGGCGCCAACCTGGTCCTCGACGTCGAACGTTTCGATCTCGATCGCACCTACCCGCTCTTCCACGGTCGTGCCGAAGACTTCGACGCGGGCGATCCGACCGACCCCGCGCAACGCCTGCGGATGGCGGCCCAGATCGTCGGCGACGTCCTCACCCCGCGGATGGCGTACTCCGCCAGCCAGATCGGACGGAGCATCAGCTCGTGGCCGCAACTGGGAGCCACCGCCATGATGGCCGGTTCGTTCGCGGCGACCGCCGCCCGAATGATCGTCTGCGGGCAACCCATCGCGTCGGGTCGCTACCACCTCGAATTCGACCACATCCTGCTCGGTGCCTCCGCGCGGGGAACCGACGGCTGGAACGAGCTGACCGAGGAGGAGATGATCGCCGTCGTCTCCTCGATCGCCGGTCCCGGTTCCGCAAACCCCCGAACGTCCTAAACGATACGGAGACCCGATGTTCGAATTGCTGCAGCCCGCGGCCGACAGCGAACGAATCACGCAGCTGATCGGTTCGACCGGGTATGACTTCGTCGACGCGTGGATACAGGCGAAACCTGAACTGCGACAATTGGATCAGCTCGAGCACGTTGATCCGTCACCGCGGCCCGCGTCGATCGATCTGAACGACGACGCGACGGTCGAGGCACACAGCAGCTACGCGATTTACCC
This sequence comes from Gordonia asplenii, assembly GCF_012933505.1. Lineage (GTDB taxonomy): Bacteria > Actinomycetota > Actinomycetes > Mycobacteriales > Mycobacteriaceae > Gordonia > Gordonia asplenii. The sequence continues at coordinate 17,358 of NZ_JABBNB010000007.1, read as the reverse complement.
CTGGCGTCGCACGATAGTGAGACTGCCCGAATCGGATATCTTCTATCGGTTGAAGTCTGCGCGTAATCGCCACCTGTTGACCTACGCGGAGCAAGAAGCCTGGCAGCACGCGACCATAGCTGTCGCGGGATTGAGCGTCGGATCGGCGGCACTGATCGCGTGCGGGCTCACCGGCGCACGCAAGTTTCACGTCGCCGACCCGGATGACCTGGCCATCACCAATCTCAATAGGCTGGCGGGCTCGGTGTGCGACCTGGGTCGGTCGAAACTGGAGTTGGCGCGACGACGGCTACTCGAAGCCGATCCCTATACGGCTCTCACCGCATTCGCGCAGGGGTACGCACCCGACATCGCCGCGGCGTTTCTCGGCACCGACGCCGACGCCGTGCAGGTCGTCATCGAGGAGATCGACGACGTCGCCATGAAGATCGACATGCGCAGGCGCGCTCGGGCGGCAGGGATCCCGGTCGTCAGTGCAACCGACATCGGCGACAATGTCGTGCTCGACATCGAGCGGTTCGATCTCGATCCCGCTTATCCGATCTTCCACGGCCGCGGCGAGAACTTCGCGGATGGCGACGCGGACGACCCCACCCAGCGGTTGAGTATGGCTGCGGCCATCGTCGGTGACAGCCTCACGCCGCGAATGGCTTTCTCGGCCAGTCAGATCAATCGCAGCATCAGCTCGTGGCCGCAACTGGGATCGACCGCGCAGATGGCCGGCGCGCTCGCGGCCACCGCGGCGCGCATGATCGTCTGCCGCGGCGCGGTGCCCTCGGGCAGGTATCACATCGAAGTGGACCGGATCCTCCTCGATTCCGCGGCCGACGGCACCGGTGCCTGGAACGAACTCGAACCCAGCGTCCTCGCGGCAATGATCGCCGGGGCGCGAGTAGACACCGCGGCTTCCGTCGACAGTCCGTGATCGCCGCACGCGATCACGCGACTGCTTCGGTGTTCAGTCCGAACATGTCGTGAATACCCAGCCCGGCGAACTCGGCGCGCATCTGCGCCCAGATGATCGGCTGCGCGAACTCGGCCAGGGTGTACCGGTCCCAGAACATGACCCGGGTCAGATACCGACTGTCCGGATAGGGCGTCGGTTCGATCGACTCGTCGACTAGGCCTCCACCGGACCGCCAGCGACCGAGAACGTAGTCGGCCGCGGTGGCCATGACGTATCGACTCTCGGTGGTGTTCATCGTGATCAACGCATTGCGCGCCAACAACCCGGCGACGGCCTTACCGTGCGGTGCGTCCATGTCGACATAGGCCGACTTGACCTCGACCAGCCCCTCGGACAGTCGCGACTCGATCGCGTCGACCAGTCGCCCCTGATCGGGTTGTCCCGCCCACTCCTCGACGGCGTGGGATTCGTCGGCGTACAGGTACGGGCCCTGCACACGCAGTCCGCCGACGACGTCCCCGTTCGACGCAACCGCCGCACAGAACATGGATGTTCCGGCGCCGTCACGCACTCGCTCGAATTCGAGCGCCGTCACCACACCACGGGCTACATACGAGCGATAGGCGCCGTCGATGTAGTCTCGCCAGACGTCGGGGGCGCTGCGGGGAGTCCCCACCACGAGCGTCGTATCACTGGCACGATCGTGCATGGCGAATCGTCCGTCGAATCGGGTACGGACAACTGTCTCTGCTAGATGCGGCATCTGTTCCTCACTCCACTGAAAAGTCCCGACGTATCGACTCTTGTCAATCTCGAGTCCATCTACAAGTCTGCGATGGTGGCCCGAACATGCCAACAGGTACGAATGTCCGATTCAAAGCGGTCGCCCGCCGGAGGAGGAGTGGGTTTCAGCCGGCCCGTCGACGCAGTACGTACCCGGTGTAGGAGTAATCCGCGCCATGTGCGGAGCGGATCGTGATCTCCTCGCCGAGCACGGCGAGCATCGCCTCATCGATTCCTTCCGTGCGAAGCTGCTCGATTCGGCGGGTGAGCGGGTCGTAGTACTCGGCCCAATCGGAGTCGGGCAGCACGTACACCGCGCGGACGTCGTAGCCCGCCAGCTGTGCGGCATCGACATTCTCGCCGGTTCGGCGCATCGCGGGGTAGGCGGCGCCCCAGAATCGTCGTACCTCGTGCGACGGCTGCGGTGTCGACCACTCCGCCTCGGTCAGCACCACGACGCCGTCGTCGCTCAGCAGACGCCGCCAAGACGTCAGCGCGGCGTCGAAGCCCATGAGGTAGACCGCGCCCTCCGCCCAGATCAGATCGACGGAGCCGTCGTCGAGCGGCAGGTCCTGCATGGGTGCGTTGAGCGTGACGATCCGACCGTCGACGCCGGCGTCCGCGGCCCGCCGGGTGACCTCGTCGAGGAAGGGTTGGTGGGTGTCGACGGCGGTGACGGTGCCGCCGGTCAGCTGCGCCAACGTGATCGACGCCGATCCCGGGCCCGAGCCGATGTCGAGGATGCGGGGTTGTCGGGGCAGGCGACCGGCGAGCCGCAGCAGGAGTTCGGTGGTCGCCGCCGACCCCGGAGCCTGGCGGGGAAGGCCGGAATGGGCGCGGACGAAGAGGTCGGAAAGATCGTCAGGGGGCATATCGGTCGATGCTGCCATGCGTCGGGGGCGAGGTCGCAACGCAGCCCCCGATGTCCGTTGCGGCGGAACCACGCGCGCTCGGCGCATCGATCGGTCAGATGCGTGACACCTGGCTCGCGGTCGACGGGGTTGCGTTGTGACGCAACATCATTGAGCATGGAAGGGTTGCGTCCGGGTATCGCCCGACGCGCCCGCACGGGTCTGTTCACCGGCCGACGCCCCGGCCACTGGCACTCGACCCGTGCACGGAACCGGCGTAGCTCGCCGAGGAGGAGTGACATGGCACAGCCCACCAGCGTCCCCATCGATTCGGTGCGTACCGCGCTCATCGACGAATGGGCTCGATTACGCTCTCTCGCAAGCCAACTCGACGACGCCGCGTGGTACGGCCCGTCCATCCTGCCGGGGTGGTCCACCGGCGACGTCATCGCGCACATCATCGGCACCGAATCGCTGCTCGACGGTCGCGCCGTCCCCGACGTCGACATCAGCGATGCCGCGCACGTCCGCAATCCGATCGGCGAACTCAACGAGCGCTGGCTCACGCATTTCCGGAAATCGAGCCGGCAGCAGGTGCTCGACGCCTACGACGAGATCATCGCCGTGCGTACCGGCACGCTCAACGCCATGTCGCAGAACGACTTCGACGCCCAGACCGCCACCCCGGCCGGACCGGACTCGTACGGTCGGTTCATGCGGATCCGCACCTTCGACTGCTGGGTTCACGACATCGACCTGCGCGACAGCCTGCGGCTGCCCGCTCCCGCGCAGTCGGCTGCGGCGGAGTGGGGGATCACCGAGATCTTCGCGAGCCTGCCCTACGTCGTCGGGAAACGAGCCAGTGCACCGTCGGGCACGCGCGTTCAGGTCGACGTCACCGGTGCGGCGACGGCGACCGCGCGTATCTACGTCGGTGATCGAGCCGGCCTCGTCGACGACTTCGGCTCGGCCGCACCGGATGTGACGCTGCGCGTCGACGCCGTCGACCTTGCGCGACTGGCAGGCGGCCGCAGCAGCGCCGACCCGACGTCGGTGACCGCGGACGGCGACACCGCCCTCGCGCAGACCATCGTGGCGAAACTGAACTACGTCGTCTAGGGCCTAGTCACTTCACCGTCGCCGTCGAGATCACTACCGGCGTATTGGGCCGACCGTATTCGGTGGTGCCCTTGTCCGGGGTGATTCCGCCGGTGGCGACGCGGTCGAGGATGGTCAATGACGCATCGTCGATGGTGCCGACCACCGAGTAGATCGGTGCGATGTTGGCGGGCTTCATGAAGAAGATCAAGGTACCGGCCGCGGTGCCGTTCGATGCGTTCGACCGCTCGGTCGGGTCGGAGTTGACCAGCGCCACCGTCCCGCGCGGATAAGTGACCAGAGCCCGGCCTTTGCTGTCGTTGCCGCCGCTGGCAGTGAGGTTTTTCGGGAACTCGTCGATGTTGGCCCACCCCGGGCTGCCCGCCTGCGTTCCGGTCGGATCGCCGCAGATCAACAACGTGCCGTCGGACGAGAGTCGGTGGCAGGTGGTGTTGTCGTAATAGCCGTTCTTCGCGAGTGACACCACCGCGCCCGCGTTACACGGTGCCATCGCATGGTTCAGGGTCAGGTTGAGCTGCCCCTGCGAGGTGTCGATGTCGATGAGGGTGGTGCCGGTGTTCGGTTGCTGTGTCGGCGGCTGCGGCGACGTCGGCCCCTTCGCCGGGACGCTGCGATATGTGCACGCCACGGTGCTGCCGGCGATCGTCGACGACGACGGACCGGTCGACGTCGGCGGAGTGGGATCGCTGCCGCCGCTGGTCGCCACGATGATGCCGACCGTGCCAAGCACGATCACCAGCAGCGCGACGCTCGCGATAATCGCGATCTTGCGGGTGTTGGTACCTTTCGGCTTCGGCGGAAGTCCTTGTGCGCCTGAGTTATTGGGTGCGCCGGTGAAATAGGCCGGAGCACCCGTGCCGCCGGTCGGCGGGCCGAATCCACCCGGACCGGGCTGTGCCTGCGGGCCGGAGCCGAAGCGCTGCGGGTCGGACGCGAACTGCGGACCCGACGTCGCCTGCGGACCAGATCCCTGTGGTCCGGACGTCGCCTGCGGGCCCGACGAACCATAGAAACCCTGCGGCCCCGACGCGCCGTGCGGGCCCGACTGCCGCCCGAGCGGTCCGGAAGCGAACTGCGGACCCGACGACCCCGACTGTCCGAACGGCCCGGACTGGCCGGAACCGGACTGGGTGGACCCCGACTGGGCTGGACCCGACTGGGCTGGACCCGACTGAGTGGCTCCAGACTGCGCCGACGGCCCGGGGCCCGACGCGAACTGCGGACCCGACGACCCCTGCGGACCGACCGCCCCGGCCCCCGGGAACACCTGACGGATCGGGGCCTGCTGCGGCGGCCCCGACGTCGGCCAGCCGGTCTGGCGCGGCGGTCCGGACTGCGCGAATCCGCCCGACTGCGGGGGACCGGTATGCGGCCGGGGCGGCGTGATCACGGAGTTCTGTGCGACGGGCGGCATGGTGGCCAGCGCCCGCGAGATCGCGCGGGCGAACTCTTTGGTCGACCCGTAGCGACTGGCCGGGTCCTTGCCCATGCCGTAGGCGATGACCGGGTCCAGCGCGATGCCGGTCATCGGTGGTTGCTTGGTCAGATGTGCGGTGATCAGCGACTCGGTGCTGCTGCCGACGAACGGCTGGCGCCCGGTCAGCGACTCGTACAGCACACACGCCAGTGAGTAGGTGTCCGCCGCGGGCCCGGCCTGCTCGTCGCCGAAACGTTCGGGCGCCATGTAGGCCAACGAACCCAGCGCGGTACCGGCCATCGTCATGCTCGTGTCACCCATGCCGTGGGCGATACCGAAGTCGACGAGGTAGGCGAAGTCGTTCTCGTCGATGAGAATGTTGTCCGGCTTGACGTCGCGGTGCACCAGACCGTGTTTGTGCGCGGCGTCGAGCGCGTTGGCGATCTGGCCGACGATGTTGGCGGCCCGCGCCGGCGGGATGGGCCCCTTCTTCAGGATGGTGCGCAAGTCCTGGCCCTCGACGAGGCGCATGTCGATGAACAGCAACCCGTCGATCTCGCCGAAGTCGTGGATCGGGATGATGTGCGGCTCGGACAGCCGGGCCGCGGTCCGCGACTCGGTCATGAACCGCGACCGGAACTCTTCGTTGTCGACGAGATGCGGTGAGAGCAATTTGAGCGCCACCGTGCGGTCTTTGACGGTGTCGTAGGCCTGATAGACCTCGCCCATCCCGCCTCGGCCGATCAACGCATCAACCCGGTAGGGCCCCAGCGTGGACCCGACTCTCGACGATTCTTCCGTCACCGCTTGCCCCCTGGCTCGTTGGCTGGGTTGACATCTCCGGCCACGCCGGGCCCGACGATCGGTCGCGCAGCAGCAGCGGCGGCCGTCGTGGTGGGTGGATGGAAATGTCGCACCGACAGAGTTTAACTAGCCGGTAGGACACTCGTCGTTCGGGAAGCCGACACTTCGGTCGCGCCGCACCTCGGCTCGGCCGAATTCTCTAGCCCGCGCACCCGTCATCACCTGTGCGGGCAGCGGATCGGCGAGCAGGGTGCGCACCAATTCCGACGTCGCCTCGATCGGCGTGTCGCTCGCGGCGATCACGATGTTGCCGGTCCGCCGCCCCTTGAGCATGCCGGCGTCGGCGACGAGCGCGACGTGGGCGAACACCGCCGACACCGTGGCGACTTCGGCCCGCGCGAGACTGAGGTCACGGCTGTCGCCGCAGTTGGCGAGGTAGAGGCCGCCGGGCACGAGTACCCGACGGATCGCCTCGGTGAACTCGATCGTCGTCAGATGTGCTGGTGTGCGCGGGGGCTCACCACCGAAGGCGTCGCGCACTACGACATCGCGCGACGCCGGGGTGAGCGAACCGGCGACGGCCCGCCCGTCGCCGACGCGGATGCGCAACCGCGGGGCACGCGGAAGGTCGAACCAATCACGCACCAGTCGGGCCAGTTCGGCGTCGACCTCCACCGCGACCTGCTTCGACGCCGGGTACGCCTGTGCGAGGTAGCGCGGCAGTGCGCACGCGGCTCCGCCGAGGTGCAGTACTCGCACCGGACTGTCGTCGGGGACACGTTCGGCGATCACAGCCGCCATGTACCTCATGTATTCGAAGTCGAGGGCGAGCGGGTCGTCGGGGTCGATATGGGAACTGTGCGCTCCATTGATCGACAGCAGCCATCCGTCGGTGAATCTGTCGCGCGTCAGCTCGGCGGTGCCCGTGTCGATCGGATATACGCCCGCGACCGGGATGGGAGCTGCTTTGGCCACGACACAACGGTCCCACAGCGCCGGGGTCGGGCCCGACGTCGGGCCCGCCTCGTACGATGTGCGACGTGACAACTCGTCGAACAACCGCAGTGTCGGACGTGGCCATCGGCATCGCGCTGGGGGTGGCGGCCGACGCGGTCTTCGCCGACCCCGCTCGGTGGCATCCGGTGGCCGGGATGGGACATCTCGCGGGCGCACTGGAGAAGCTTACCTACCGCGATCGGCGCGGGGCTGGGGTAGGCTACGTCGCGGTATGCGTAACCGGTGCTGCCGCAACGGGATTGGTGCTGCAGCGCGGGGGAGCGATCGCGGTCGGAGCCGCGGTGTGGTCGACGCTGGGGGGCACGACCCTCTGCCGCATCGGTGACCGCATGGCCGACGCACTCGAACGCGGTGACATCGAGGCGGCCCGCGCGCTGGTACCGAGTCTGTGCGGCCGCGACCCGGCGGCGCTCGACGAGTCCGGGATCTGCCGCGCCACCATCGAATCCATCGCCGAGAACACCTCCGACGCCACGGTCGGGCCGCTGGTCTGGGCGGGATTGGCGGGCGCACCCGGCGTCTTGGCCTACCGAATGGTCAATACCCTCGACGCGATGGTCGGCTACCGCACACCGCGTTATGAACGGTTCGGCTGGGCGAGCGCGCGCCTCGACGACGCCGTGAATCTACTGCCGGCGCGACTGTCCGGTGCGTTGGCAGCGGTGCTGGGCGGCCGTCCGCGCGGGGCGCTGCATGCCTGGCGCAGCGACGCCCGACGGCACCCGAGCCCCAATGCCGGCGTCGTCGAAGCGGCCTTCGCCGGTTCGCTGGACGTGACTCTGGGCGGCACGACCGTCTACCCCCTGCACACCGAGGAGCGCCCGCTGCTGGGGTCCGGTCGTGCGCCCGGCGTCGACGATCTTCGCGCGGCGGTCGCATTGTCGCGGCGGGTGCAATACGGTGCCGCCGCGGCGGTCGTCGGAGCCGTCGTCGGCGGCCGGATTCTGCGGCGTCGGATGGTTGACTGAACTTGCCGCCCGACCTCGCCTGCGCAGGCCTGGAGCTGATTTCACCGTGTTAACGTTGGCCATCTGCGATTCGGTGGCCACCGGCCTCGGGGTTTAGGGGACGCCCCGGCGACTTTCGTGTTCACGCCGCATTACTAGGAGACTTAGGACGGCTATGCGACAGGCAAACATCGGACTGGGCGCGCGACGCGTGCTGGTCGCTCTCTGTGCGGCGTTGCTCGCACTCGTCGCACTGGCGCCCGGCGCAGCGAGCGCAGCGCCGAAACAGTCGATCTCGGACATCGTGGGTCCGTCGATCATCTTCATCCGCACCATCTACAAGGGCTACGTTCAGGTCCCGTTGAAGACGGGTACCGTGTGGACCCCCGAGATGTCGCTGACCACCACCTGCACCGGTTACGCCGTCGACACCAAGGGTTCGATCGCCACCGCCGGCCACTGCGTCAACGGCAAGGGCGACGACATCGTCGACGCCTTCCGACAGAAGAGCATCGAGCTGCTGCAGTCGGAGTACAACTGGACCGACGCCGAGGCCACCGCCAACTACAAGATCGCGACCGCCGACAAATGGCCGGTCTCCGGGTCGACCGCCGATTCCACCGCCTCGCCGACGCGGTCGGTGGCGGTGCAGCAGCCGTCCGGCAACGGCCAGGTGCTGACCGACTGGGTCGACGCAGAGGTGGTCGACTTCCAGCAATTCGACGACGGCGACAACGCACTTCTCCGGATCAACAACCAAAACCTTGTGCCGCTTGCCATTTCGACCGACGTTCCGCAACCCGGAGAGGCGATCACCGCGGTCGGTTTCCCGGGCGCGGTTCGGGTGGTCACCGACACGTCGAGGATTCCGCAGCCGTCGTATAAGACGGGAACGGTGTCGTCGCGGCAGAACACCAACAACGGTGTGACCAAGACGGAGATCTCCGCGGGGATGGGCCACGGCATGTCCGGCGGACCGACCGTCGACACCGACGGCAACGTGATCGGCACCAATTCGTCGGTGTCCACCGACAACGCGGCGTCCTTCGACTTCATCACCGACAACATCGCCCTGCGCTCCTACCTCGAGTCGCACGGCGTGCAGTTGGCGGCACCGCGCGGTGATTCGTCGGGCAGCGGCACGGGCAACATGTGGCTGTGGCTGGGCCCGCTGATCGCCGTCGTCGTGCTGGTGGTGCTCGTGTTGGCGATCGTTTCGATTCGACGCTCCCGTAAACGCAAGGCGCAGAACAACATCGGCTACCCGGGTCCCGGGGGTCCGGGACAGTTCGGGCCGGGTCAGCAGGCACCCGGACAGTTCGGGCAGGCACCGCAGCAGGGCTACGTCTCGCCGCAGGGGCAGCAGTTCGGCGGCCCGCCGGGGTCGCCCTTCGGCCGACCGCAGCCCGGTCCGTCGGCGCCGCGCCCGAATCCGGGTTTCGGTGCGCCGCAGCAGACTCCGGGCGCGCCCCGCCCGAACGGTCCCGGGCCCAATCCGGGCTACGGTGCACCGCAACAACAACAACGGCCGTCGCAGCCGTTCGCGCCGCAGCAGGGCCCTTACCCCGGACAACAGGGACCGGGCGCGCAGCCGAACCCCGGGCAGAGCCCCTACCCGCCCAACCCGTTCCGGTAACCACTTTCGAATCGACCCCCGGGGCGTAGTCGCCTCACCCGCCGTAGCGCTTCGCCAGCTTCGCTTTCACGTCGTCGGTGGCCTCGCTCGCGTCGGGGCCCGAACCGATCTGATGGCGTTGCGTCGACGCTGCCGCGGTGAAGCCGGCGTCGCGCATCTGAGTTTTCGGTTTCGGCGGCTCGACCGACACCTCGTCGCCCGACGACGTCGTGTCGCGCACTGCCCGACGATGCTTCACTTCGCTGTAGATGAAGTAGGCCGCGCCCAGCGGCGCCATGACGCCGAAGGCCAGCCACTGCAAGCCATAGGAGAGGTATGGGCCCGAATCCAGTTGGGGGAGTGCGATTTCGCCGAGTGAACCCGGTTGGTTCGCCGACAGTTGCAGATAGAAGTCGTCGAAGGTGAGTCCGGTCTGCGTCCCGACGACGACCGGATCGATCGTGTACACGGCCTTCACGCCGTCGGCGATGTGCGCACCGCGGCCGGGTGAGGTGCCCTCGTTCTTGCGGATGCGGGCATGGATGGTGGTGAGTCCGGTGGGCGCAGCGGGAACGTCGGAGATCGACTTTCCTTGATCGGGTCGCACGTAACCGCGGTCGACGAGGAACGCCCGTCCGTCGGCGCTGACGAACGGCGTCAGAATCTCGGTGGCCGGGCGCTCTTGCACCGAGCGCAGTCGCACGGCGACCTGCAGGTCGGGCCGGTATCTTCCGTCGATCGACACTTCCCGCCACTCGGTGTCGGGGGCGAACGCGCGGCCCGCGGGGGCGATGTCGTCGATGGGCACCACGGCCTCGCCGACGGCGGTGCGGATCAGGTCGTTGCGCTTTTCGGTCGATGAGTTCTTACCGAGCTGCCAGGGTGCCAGAATCCAGAAGCACAGCGCGGCGAACGCCACCACAACCAGCCCGAGCACAATCCAGCCGGGGCGAAGGAACGTTCGGAACACCACTCAACGGTACCGAACCGACTTCCCTCAGCCGTCGAGCGCGTCATGCAGCGTCGGCGCGGTGACGCCGAGCTGTGCGTTCACCCAGTCGATCAGCCCGGGGATGGCCGCTTCGATCTGCTCGCGGGCGACCCCGAAGTCTTCCTGGGTACCGTAGTACGGGTCGGCGACCTCGGCGTCGGCGTCGACCTCGGGATCGAAACTGCGTAGCAGACGCACCCGCGGTCCCAACCGCTTGCGTTCCAGATCCTTGAGGTGGCCGTGGTCCATCGCGATCAGCAGATCGGCGTCGTAATGCTGCGGCGCCAACTGTGCCGCGACATGCGTGTCGGAGTAGCCGTGCGCCAGCAACTCGGTCCGCGCCCGATTGTCGGCCGGCTCGCCCTCATGCCAGCCACCGGTGCCCGCGCTGCTCACCCGGACGCGCTCGGATAACCCGGCGTCGGCGAGCGCCTTACGAAAAATATTCTGCCCCATGGGGGACCGACAGATATTGCCGGTGCAGACGAAACAGACGTGCAGTTGTTCAGACACCAAGTACCTCGCGCAACGTGTCGACAGATTCCACGGTCCAGGCAGCATCATGGACCTCACTCTCGGTAGCGTAACCCCATCCGACGGCCACTGCCGGGATCCCGTATTTTGCGGCGCCCTCGATGTCGTGAATTCGGTCACCGATCATCACGATATTCGGCGTTCCACCGTCGGCGTGTTCCACCGGCTCGACGCCGAGTCCGTGCAGGGCATGCGCTACGACGTCGGCCTTCGCCCGCCGCGTTCCGTCGTCGCTGGCGCCGGCGATGACCGCGAAATTGTGGGCCAGCCCGAAGTGCTCCAGGATGCGCCGGGCCATCGTCTCGTTCTTGCTCGTCGCGATGGCCAGCGTCCGGCCGTTCGACGACAGGTCCGCCAGCAGTTGGGCCATGCCCTCGAAGACGACGTTCTCCTGCCAGCCGATGCGACCGTAGCGGTCCTTGTACGCGTCCAGTGCTCGCGCGGTCGTGTCGTCGTCGAGGCCCAGCGAGGCGAAGGTGTCGACCAGCGGCGGCCCGACGATCGCGGTGACCAGGTCGCCGCTGGGCGGCTCGACGTCCACCGCCGCCAACGCGTGGTGAAAACTCGCCACGATGCCTTCGACGCTGTCGGTGACGGTGCCGTCGAGATCGAACAACAGCGTCGCGTGTGGATCGGGCAGGGTATCGATGGCCGCAGCAGTCACCAGTCCATGGTGCCCCGTAGGGTTGGTCACTATGAAATCGGCTGCAGCCTCGACCGCGGATCTGTACGCCCCGCAGCGCCACGGCGACGCGGACGCGGAGCCCGGCCTGGTCGATTTCGCCGTCAATGTGCGGGGTGGGCCACCTCCGTTCGTTCGTGCGGCGTTGCTCACCGCGGTCGATTCGCTGGCGTCGTATCCGTCGCAGGCGCGCGAGCACGAGGTGCGTTCGATCGTCGGAGACGCACACGGTCGACCCGCCGAGGAGGTGCTGCTCCTCGCCGGAGCCGCTGAGGGATTCGAGCTGTTGGCGCGGCTGGAGCCCCGGCATGCGGCGCTGGTGGTGCCGTCGTTCACCGAACCGGCCCGCGTGCTCGCCGCTGCGGGAGTCCGCATCACCGACGTCGTGTGCCGTGCCCCGCACTGGCGTATCGACGCCGCACTCGTGCCCGACGACGCCGACCTCGTCGTGCTGGGCAATCCCACCAACCCGACGTCGGTGCTCCACCCGCGTGCCGACGTCGACGCGCTCCGACGTCCCGGCCGGATCGTCGTCGTCGACGAGGCGTTCGCCGACCTCACCTGCGCGGTCGACGCGGCGGGCGATCTGATCATGGAACCGGAATCGGTTGCCGCTGAACGTGATCCGGACCTCATCGTGATACGCAGCGTCACCAAGACATTCGGTCTCGCCGGACTGCGCGCCGGATATCTGTTCGCCGCGCCCGACGTGATAGCGCGGTTGACCCGCATTCGACGACACTGGGCCGTCGGCTCACCGGCCACCGCGGCCATCGGTGCGTGCCTCGATCGGCAAGGTCTGGCGTATGCGCGCAGCGAGGCGCTGGCCGTGCGTGCCCAGCGCGCCGCAATGGTCCGACGCCTCGACGCCGCCGGGATCGACATCGTCGGGCACCCGGCCGCCCCCTTCGTCACGATTGCCGTCCCGAATGCGCTCGCCGTCAAAGAACGCTTGCGGCACAAGGGTTTCGCCGTCCGCAGCTGCGCGAACTTCACCGGGCTCGGGGCGGACTATCTGCGCCTCGCGGTGCGCGACGACGATAGTGTTGCCGCGCTCGTAGGCGCATTACGCGAATCCGTCGACTCCGAGAGGCAGTGGTGATGACCCCGACTACTTCTACTGCCGGGCCCGGCGGGAAGCCCACCGTCGGAGACGTCGTCGACGCCCTCGACCGGGCGTACCCGCCGAAGCTCGCCGAGTCCTGGGATTCGGTCGGGCTGGTCTGCGGTGACCCCGCCGACGCCGTCGAGCGGGTCCTCGTCTGCATCGACGTCACCGACGACGTCGTGCGCGCGGCACTCGACGCCGGAGTGCAGATGATCGTGGCGCATCACCCGCTTTTGTTGCGCGGCGTCGACACGGTCGCGGCGTCGACGCCGAAGGGCTCGCTCATCCATCGCCTCATCCGCGGCGGTTGTGCGCTGTTCACCGCGCATACCAACGCCGACAGCGCCAATCCCGGAGTATCCGACGCGCTGGCCCGACTACTCGGCGTCGACGACCTGAAACCGTTGCAGCCGTTGCCGACCGAGGCGCTCGACAAGTGGGTCGTGATGGTCCCCGACGTCGACGCCGCGGCGGTGACGGAGGCGATGTTCGCAGCCGGGGCCGGTGCGCTCGGCGACTACCGGGCGTGCTCGTGGAGCGTCGGCGGCGTCGGCCAGTTCGAACCGCAAGCGGGCGCGAACCCGCATATCGGGACCGTCGGGGCACGCGAGACCGTCGTCGAACAACGGGTCGAGATGGTCGCCGCCCGGCATCTGCGTTCGGCCGTTCGGGCCGCGCTGCGGGCCGCGCACCCGTACGAAGAACCCGCCTTCGACGTCTTCGAATCCGTTGCGCTGCCCGGTGACGTCGGATTGGGGCGGGTCGGCTCGCTGCCCGCGCCGACGACCCTGCGCGACTTCGTCGACCTTGTGGCACAACGGCTTCCCGGCGGCGGGGCAGGTATCCGCGGTGCGGGACAACCGGATTCGACGGTGCATGTGGTCGCGGTGTGCGGTGGGGCGGGTGACTCGCTGCTCGGTGCGGCCCGCGCGTGCGGGGCCGACGTGTACGTCACCGCCGACCTGCGCCACCACGTCGTCGACGAGCATCTGCGCGTCGGCGGGCCGTCGCTGATCGACGCGGGGCACTGGGCCACCGAGTTTCCCTGGTGTGCGCAGGCGGCCGAGGTGGTCCGGGCGGTCGGAGTGCGCGCCGAGGTCTTCGACGTTCCCACCGACCCGTTCACCGTCACCGGTAGCGGACGGTAGGATTGCAGGCTCAGCTTGTGGTGAGAACAAAATAGGGAGCGCAATGAAGGTTGAGGCGAGTCGCCAGCGGATACTGTTGGAGGTCGCAGACGTCGACGCACAGATCGCCCGTCTCAAACGCGAACGCTCCAGCCTGCCCGAGGACGCGGAGATCAGCGAGCTGACCACCCGCATCGACGGTGCCCGTGACGACTTGGTGCGTGCGCAGATCGCCGCCGAAGACATCGATCGCGAGTATCGTCGCGTCGACTCCGAGGTCAACGGCATGAGTGCACGAGAGAAGAAGGACGCGGCACAGTTGGACGGCGGCGGTCTACCGCCGAAGCAACTCGCGGAGCTCCAGCACGAACTCGCCGGGCTGCGTCGCCGCCGCAGCGTCCTCGAAGACGACCTGCTCGCGCTGATGGAACGTCAGGAAGCCACCACCGCGGAACAGCAGCGGGCGAGCGCCACCGTCGCGCAGCTGGAATCCGACCGCGCCGACATCGAAACCCGCAGGGACGCAGCGCTGGTCAAGGTCGACGAGAAGCTGAGCGACGCGGTGGACAAGCGCGATGCCATCACCGCCGAGGCCCCCACCGAGCTCCTCGCGATCTATGACCGCCAGCGCGCGTCGGGTCGCGTCGGTGCCGGGTTGCTGCGCCAACAGCGTTGCGGCGCATGCCGAATGGAGCTCGACCGGGGAACGTTGTCGTCGATCGCGATGGCCGCCTCCGACGAGGTGCTGCGCTGTGAAGAATGCGGCGCGCTGCTGATCCGCACCTCGGAATCGGGTCTGCCCAAGTGAGTGGCGGCGCGGCGTCGACGCCGAGCTGGCAGGGGCAACGCGGCGCCCCAACCCGGCTGATTCTGCTGCGGCACGGGCAGACCGAGCTGTCGGTGGAGCGGCGCTACTCCGGGCGCGGCAACCCGGAACTCACAGAACTCGGCAGGCAGCAGGCCGCGGCGGCCGCAAGACGGTTGTCCGCGTGGAACATCGACGCCGTCGTATCGTCGCCGTTGCAGCGGACACGGTCGACGGCACAGACGGTCGCGCTCGAACACGGGCTGCCCGTCGCCATCGAGGACGGCCTCATCGAAACCGACTTCGGGGCGTGGGAGGGACTCACGTTCTCCGAGGCGGCCGAGCGTGACCCGCAGATTCATCGAGAATGGTTGGGCGACACCACAATCGCACCTCCCAACGGAGAGAGCTTCGACGCCGTGCGCGAGCGCGTCGTCGCAGCGCGCAACGTGATCGTCGACGCTCACCCCGGTCAGTCCGTCCTCGTCGTCAGCCACGTGACGCCCATCAAGACTCTGTTGCGCGACGCGCTGCGCGTCGGGCCGGAGTTTCTGTTTCACCTGCACCTGGACCTCGCATCGGTCTCCTTGGTCGAGTATTTTCCCGACGGCGGCTCGGTGGTGCGCAGTTGCAATGATGTGGCGCACCTGGAGTAGGGGTCACCCGGCCGAGCCGGCTTCGACGACGCGGTATTCTCGACACGCGAACGAGTCGGCCGGGCGGCCGCGACGAGCGGAACGGCGCAGCGATGCGTACGCCGAGCGTCGAGGAAAGTCCGGACTCCACAAAGCAGGGTGGTTGTTAACGGCAACCCGGGGTGACCCGCGGGACAGTGCCACAGAAAACAGACCGCCGCGCCCTCGGCGCGGTAAGGGTGAAACGGTGCGGTAAGAGCGCACCAGCGCGGCGGGTGACCGCAGCGGCTCGGTAAACCCCACCCGGAGCAAGGTCGAAGTTCGCACCCGGCGCGCCGGGTGCGGATGCGCAGGTGTTCGAGGGCTGCTCGCCTGAGCCTGCGGGTGGACCGCTCGAGGTACCCGGTGACGGTGTGCCCAGATGGATGGTCGCCCACGGTCTCGCGACCGTGACATGATCCGGCTTATAGGCTGGCTCGTTCGCCCACTCGCGTGCTACTTACCCGTAGGGTGGGGGACGTGCAACGCAGAGTCTCGGCGCCCGACATCGACTTCGACGCCATTCGCGCTGAGCTCGGCATCAGCGAAGAGTACGGCGCGCAGGCGCAGGACGAGGCCGAACACATCGTCGACGCCCACGCCGGTACTCGTGAGGATCACACGGCGTTGCCGTTCGTGACCATCGACCCACCCACCTCGATGGACCTCGACCAGGCCGTTCACCTCACCACCGACGCCGACGGGTACGTCGTCGACTACGCGATCGCCGACGTCGGGGCGCTGGTCGTGCCGGAAGGCGAGCTGGATCAGGAGAGTCGACGCCGCGGAACCACCTACTACTTCCCGGACGGGTCGGTGCCCCTGCATCCGCGGGCATTGTCGGAGGGAGCCGGGTCGCTGCTGCCAGATCAGGTTCGGCCCGCCGTCCTGTGGACGATCCGGGTGGATCACGCGGGTGCGGTCGTCGACGTCAAGGTCCGACGCTCCACGGTCCGGTCGGTCGCGAAACTGAATTATGCGGGCGTCAGCGCCGACGCGGCGTCGGGCACGCTTCACCCGTCGATCGCAGCGCTCCCCGAGTTCGGTGACCTTCGACGCCGGGCCGGTCTGGAACGCGGCGCCATCGACCTCGACCTGCCCGAGCAGGACGTCGTACGTGACGCGTCGGGCGCGTGGACGCTGCAACTCGCGCCACGCTACGACTCCGACCTGTGGAACGCGCAACTGTCGTTGCTGACCGGAATGTGCGCCGGAACGATCATGCGCGACGCCGGGATAGGTCTGCTGCGCACGGTGCCGCCCGCGGCGCCCGACGCCGTGGCCAAGGTCCGCGCACTGGCCACCGCCCTCGGCCTGTCCTGGCCCGTCGATCAGCCCGCGGGCAAATTCCTGTCCGGGCTGCCCGACGACGCCCCGACCACACTCGCCATGATGGCCGGCGCCAGCGGCTTGTTGCGCGGGTCGGATTATCTTGCGCTGCCCGCGGATTCGACGCCGACGACGACCGAACATGCCGGCGTCGGCGGAGCGTACGCACATGTGACGGCCCCGCTGCGTCGGCTCGGCGACCGTTTCGCCACCGAGGTATGCCTGTCGGTGACAACGGGGGTGGAAATCCCCGAGTGGGTCCGCTCCGCGCTACCGACCCTGCCGAAGCTGCTGCGTTCGGCCGACGCACTCGGATCGAAGGCGGACCGGCTCTCGATCGACCTGGCCGAGTCGGTGGTCCTCGCCGACGAGGTCGGCAACGAGTACGACGCCGTGGTGACGCACGCACCGAAAGAGCAGCGTCCGGCGCAGATCTTCCTCGCCGACCACGCGGTGATCGCCCCCTGCACCGGCGATCTCGTTCCGGCCCAACAACTCCGGGTACGCCTGGTGTTGGCGGACCCGTCATCGCGCAAGGTCGAATTCGAACCGGTGTAGGGACGTTTTGTCGACTTTTCCGCGGCATTCGTCCAGCTGGGGTGGTTGAGTCGCTGTGCTGAGTGACTGCGACGCGAAGGGCACTCCACC
>NZ_JABBNB010000068.1 GCF_012933505.1 Gordonia asplenii | reverse complement strand
CTAGTGTCCGTTTTCTCTTGGTTTGCGGCCGATGGCGGGGTAGAATCGAACATAGTAGCGAAGGCCCTGAGTGTGGGTGGGCCGCCGAACGTGGGAAGCACCTCTTTTTGTAGATGGTTTGTCCCTGCGTGTTCGGAGCACCTGATGTCTACTAGCCGTGATTCTGTTCCGCCGTCGCGTGCGACGGTGTCCCGCTACGGGTGGGCAACCGAAGACCCCACCCGCATCGGCCTGCATCTGGCGACAGACAAGGTCGCCGAGGATGCGGCGTGTGGGCACATCAATGATCTGATGGATGCGATCACCACGTGTCGGGCGGGGGAATCGTTTCTGCTGTGGACGAAATACCGGGCGTTGGCGGGGATTCATGACCAGTTGGCTGGCGGGTCGGGTGACGATGACGGGCGGTTGGTGTCGCAGCAGTCGCAGGTCGCGGCCCGGTATGCGATGACGGGGGCGATCAGCCCGCAGGTGTCGGCGCGGCACGTGAGTGAGGCGGTCGCGATGGTGCATCGGTTGCCGCGGACTGGGGAACGCCTGCGGGATGGGGTGATCGCGGCGTGGCAGTTCACCCGGATCGTGTCGCGGTCGGATCTGATCGACGGGTACGGGTATCGGGCGGCGGTCGACGAGGAAATAGCGCGGCGGGTGGGGCGGGGATCGTGGTCGGGGAAACGGTTGGATGCGTTGGTGGATTCGGCGATCTTCCGTCACGACCCCGACGCCGTCCGCCGCCGACACCACCACGCCCGCGCCGCCCGCACGGTAACGACGGATCCCCTGGCGGATGGGATGGCCGAACTCCGGACCACTGCCACCGTGGAGGATGTCGCGACGGCGTTCGCCGCCATCGACGCCCTGGTCGCCCGGGTGTGCTGCGGCAACGATCCGCGGCGTCGGGGGGCGCGGCGCTCGGATGCGGTGATCGCCCGGCTGCACGGGGTGGCGTTCGAATGCGAATGCGGCGACCCCGACACCTGTACCGGCCACCCCGACGACACCGCGGCAGGGGTGTCGCAGGCGCAGGTGGTGATTGCGCTGCACGTGATCACCGAACAAGCCACCCTCACCACCACCCCCACCGACCCCGCCAGCCCCACAGGGGATGGGGTCGGTTACGTCGACGACTACGGGATCATCACCGGCGAGCAGGTCCGCGACATCGCCGACCGCCCCGAGACGAAGATCAGCTACTTCCCCAACCCACCCACCACACAACCCGAACCACGCCATGATTCACCAACAGACACCGATGAAATCTTAGACGGCGAGCCGCAGCCGGAGCCGGAACTGGACTTGGATGTCGAGGCGGTGTCGTCGACCGTGACGGACTCGGAATCATATGAGGCCGAGCCGGCGGACGAGACCGAACCGGCCGCTGACGCGAAACCCGAACCAGAAGGCAGCCGAGCAGCCATGCCAGAGCCGCACTCGCCGACGACGAGCACTGAACCCCAACCCGAACCTGCGCCTGCGCCTGCGGCGCCGTCGGCGGTGACGGAACCCGAACCCGACACTGAGATGGGTGGGGACGAGCCAGAAGCTGACGAGGCACCCACTACGGCGTCGACCTCGACAATCACCGAATCCGAAGGCGAAGCCGACTCCCAGACACCGCGGGCTGGGGAGGAGCCGGACACAAGCGACGCACCCGCACCCGCTCCACAACCCGAGCCCCAGCCCGAGCCCGAGCCGACGGCAGAAGCAGCGTCAGTGGGCGAGGCGGCGCCACAAGCGCCTGCAGAAGCGGAAGGATCGTCTGGGGCTCCGGCCTGCTACCGCAAGCCGAGGCTTCCGTTGCCGTGTTTGCCGTCGGATCCGTATCGGTTCTCCACCGCGTTCGACACCTACATTCGGGTGCGGGATTTGGCGTGCGGTGCGCCCGGGTGTGACCGGCCCGCCTTCGCCGCACAGTTAGACCACTGCCAGGAATACAACCACGACAACCCGGCAGCGGGTGGACAGACCGACGCCGCCAACGTGCACACCCTGTGCGTCCTTCACCACCTGCTCAAGACCGGCGACCACGGCTGGCTCGACGACATGACCCTCGACCACAATGGACGCGTGCAGTACCGGGTCCGTACCCCGGAGGGACTGTGGATCGACGGCCCCGACCTGTCCGGCACCG
>NZ_JABBNB010000067.1 GCF_012933505.1 Gordonia asplenii | reverse complement strand
TTGTGGGGTTATTCGGTGCGGCGGTGTCGGGTGCGGTAGGAGTCGCCGTCGATGGTGATGACTTCGGCGTGGTGGACGAGGCGGTCGATGAGGGCGGCGGCGATGACGTCGTCGGCGAAGATTTCGCCCCACCGGCCGAACGGCATGTTGGAGGTGATGATGAGTGATCCTTGTTCGTAGCGGTGGGCGATGAGTTGGAAGAACAGGTTGGCGGTGTCGGCGTCGAAGGGGAGGTAGCCGATTTCGTCGATGATCAGCACTTTGTAGCGGCGTAGCCGTTTGAGTTCGGCGGGCAGGCGTCCGTGTTGGTGGGCGTCGGTCAGGCGCGTGGCCCAGCCGGTGGCGGTGTCGAAGTAGACGGGGTAGCCGTGGTGGGCGGCGTTGATCGCCAGTGCGGTGGCTAGGTGTGTTTTCCCGACGCCGGGTGGTCCGAGGAGAATTACGTTGTGTGCCTTGGCAATCCATGTTGCGGTGGCGAGGTGGGCGATGATGTCTCGGCGTAGGCTGGGGACGTGGTCGAAGGTGAAGTCGTCGAGGGTTTTGATCGCGGGGAAGCGTGCGGCGGCGATCCGCAGGCTGGTGCCGTTGGCTTCGCGTTCGGATACTTGCCGGTCGAGGATCGCGGCGAGGTACTGCTCGTGGCTCCAGCCCTCGGTGCGGGCCCGCTCGGCCAGTTGCGCCCAGGTGCGGCGGATCGTCGGCGTTTTCAACGCGCGGGTGAGGTAGTCGATGTGTGTGGCGATATCCTTGTCGCCGTTGAGGTTTGAGTACTCGTGTGCGGGTGTGGTGGTCATCGGGGGTCTCCAGATCCGGTCGCGGCGTCGGTCTCGTCGACGCCGCCAGCAGCAGCGGTGGTCGCGGTGGCCGCGGTGGTGGTGGTGGTGAAGGACACGTTGTAGAGGGTGTCGTAGTCGGGCAGCGAGCGGATCGGCACTTCGTGCCCGTCGGCGTGTGCGCGGACTCGGGCCCACTGGTTGGCGAGATTGGTTGAGCGGGTACGCATTTCGTTGTGCCAGTAGGTGGCGCGGAGTTCTTTGGCGGCCTGCACGTGCTGGGGGGTCGGTGACGGTGCGGCCGGTGCCCCAGAACCGGTCGTGATCGGCCACACACACCTGATTCCACATCACGCGCACGCGGTCGATGGTGGCGACGACCTCGACGTGGTGTCCGATGACGCTGGGGTGTACCGAGTAGTCGTTGCCGGCCACCCGCACGTAGTAGTCGCGTGGTAGTTGGATCCGTTTGTGCAGCCCCGTATGCGGGGCTACCGGCGGCAACGCGGTCATCGCCGCCCGGTCGGCGTCGAGCAGGTCGATCGGCCGCCCACCGATCGACCGGACCGTGCGTGTGTTGGCGACATTGGTTGCCCACCAATCGAATTGGTTGGTGAAGTCGGCCGGGCTGGTGAACGTGCGCCCGGGGAGGAATGAGGTTTCGAAGAACCGGTTGTTGCGTTCGACCATCCCCTTGAACTCCGGATCGGCCGGCGGCGCCAATCTCAGTGAGGTGCCCAATGTGCCGCAGTAGGCCGCGGCCAGCGCCGTCGGTTTTCCCTTGCCGCCGATCGCGGCCTCACGGTCCCACACCAGGGTTTTGGTGACCCCGCCGACCCGGGAGGTCAGCTGCCACATCCCGGCGGTCAGATCTCCGCCCTGGCGGGTGGGCAGCATGATCGCCGCCATGAACCGGGAGTACGCTAATGTCATCACCAGCACCGGGAACACGCCGAACGTATTGTCTCCCAACGGAATCTGATAGTCGGGGAACCACAGGTCCCACTGCGAGACACCGCCCGGGGAGTACACCACCCGATCGACCGGATCCACACCCCGATACTCCGGCCGGATCACCCGGACCCGATCCTTGAGCACCGTCAACGAGTGCGTCCAGCCGATCCGCTGCGCGATCACCGTGGCCGGCATCGTCGGATACTCGGTGAGCAACGCCCGAATATGCGGCTCAAACGCATCCACCGCCGACCCGCGCGCCGGCCGCGAATACTTCGGCGGCTCATCAGCCTTCAACGCCGCACGCACCGTATTACGCGCGATCCCCAACCGACGTGCGATCTCCTTGATTGGCACACCCTCGGACCGATGCAACCTGCGGACCTCTGCCCACTGCTCCACTGAAATCATCCTCCTAGCTGTAAAGGGGGGTCAAAATTCACCCGCCGCTAGGGGGTCAGATTTCAGCCGTCGTCAACA
>NZ_JABBNB010000066.1 GCF_012933505.1 Gordonia asplenii | reverse complement strand
CTAAACAGCCCCGATTCCTGTCGGGGCTGTTTGCGTCGCGGGTTTGGGTCGCGATCATTTCGGTGGTGCAGACTGCGACGTCGGAGGCTGCGCGCTTGCCCGTCGTCCGCTCACCAAACGTGCGAACCACCACAGCGCCATGGCCGCGAGCGTGAGAAACACCAGGAACAGCGCGACCATCAGTCCCCAGCCCGCACCGACAGTTGAGCCGTCGTCCGACGCCGACGAGTCACCCAGCACATGCGACGAGATATCGGTCCACAGATAGCAGATCTGCAGAAAGGAGATTGCGGCTAGTGCCACCGCTGCTGCGGCGGCGATCATGGCGAATTTGTCGAGCACGAGAAATACCGCGGCAATGAAGATCAGTACCGCGAGAATGGTTGTCAAGATGGCAGGCGAGGGTGGTGACCACGTCGCGTCGAGGCCGGGTACCTTCACTCCCGACAACGTTCCACCGTTCAATTTGAGAGTGCCGAAGCCGGAATTCGTCACATTCACGCCGGAATTGTCGACGGTTCCCCACGTTCCGAAACCGACAAGAATCGTCAACACTTGCAGAGTCATCACCACTACGCCCAGGATTCGTCCGGACTTCGCGGGCAATTTTCCTGATTTCGAAGGCTTCGGAGTAGCTGTCTGCTGATTCGTCATGGGCGGTATCTGCTGATATGGCCCCTGCCCCATTGGCTGGCCCGGCCCCATTGGTTGGCCCGAACCCTGCGGCATCGGACCCGGTGGCCGGTAGTCGGGAGGCGGACCGGGCGGCCGGTACCCAGGCGGTGGTGGTCCCTGAAATTGTTGCCGCGGCCCGACGTTGGGCGGCGGTGGCTGTTGCGGCCTGGGGCTGGGCTGACGGATGAACTGAGTGGTGCCTTCGACCGGATTCGACGACGGGCCCGGGGGCTGCTCGCGTGGCCCGACGTCGGGTTGCTGCGGTTGCGGTCGTGGGTTAGGTTGGCGAATGAACTGAGTGGTGCCGTCGACCGGATTCGACGACGGTTCCGACCCGCCGCGTCGATCGGGTGGCGGAAAAGGTGGCTGTTGATTTGTCATATGGTGAACGTACTGCGGGTCAATTGCCGGTGGCCAGAGAAATCATCGAATACGAATGGTCATATCGGCGCTTTGAACTACAAGCTTCGCAATTGAGTCCAATGGTGCAATTCGCATCGACGCCGCATTACGCGTCGACTCAGCCCGCGACGTCGAGGAGTACCTTTCCGGTCGCCTCGCCCCGCTCCAGACACTGTTGCGCGGCTGCGGCGTCGTCGAAGGAAAATACTTGCGAGACAATCGGTTTGATGGATCCGCCGGCGATCAGCGGCCACGTGACGGCGAGCGTGTTCGCGACGATCTCGGCTTTGCCGCCGGGGCCGTCGACCGGTCGAGCGCGCAGTGTGGTGCCGATGATCGACGCACGCTTGGCCATCAGCGCGCCGATGTTGAGTTCGCCCTTGACCCCGCCCTGCATGCCGATGATGACCATGCGGCCGCCGGTGCGCAGGGCAGAGACGTTCTGGCCCAGGTACTTCGCACCGATGATGTCAAGGATGACGTCGGCACCGCCGAGGTCGGTGAGCACTTTCGCGAAGTCGTCGTCGCGGTAGTTGATGGCGATGTCGGCGCCGAGGTCCAGACAGGTCCGCAGCTTCTCCGCCGACCCCGCGGTGACTGCGACACGTGCCCCGAGTGCCTTGGCCAATTGGATTGCGTGCGTACCGATTCCGCTGGCGCCGCCGTGGATGAGCAGGGTCTCGCCTGCGGCGAGGTGTGCAGCCATCACGACGTTGGACACTATCGTGCAGGCGACCTCCGGCAGTGCCGCGGCGCTTCGTAGGTCGACGCCGTACGGAATCGGAAGGACCTGCGCGGCGGGTACATTCACGTACTCGGCGTAGCCGCCGCCCGCGAGTAGCGCACATACCTGATCGCCGACCGACCAACCGACGACGTCGAGACCGACTGCGACGATTTCGCCGGAGACCTCCAACCCGAGTACATCGCTCGCGCCGGGCGGCGGCGGGTAGTAGCCCTGGCGTTGCATCAGATCGGCGCGGTTGAGACCCGCGGCGACGACCTTGATCAGCACCTCGCCGCCCGCGGGTTCCGGAGTGGGTCGCTCGACGACGACGAGTTCGGAGTTCTCAGCAACGATGGCGCGCATGGTGTCGAGCCTACGGCCCGAGGATGGGTCGCGGGGGAGCCAGGCGGGTGTCCCGCTTCGGTTGGGGCTCAATCAAACGCAGTGCCTGTGTGGAGCGAGGCTCGGCCGAGCCTGTTCAACCGATCGATGGCCCGGTCGATCCCCGCAGTTGCGCCCAATGTGGCCGCTCAGCGAGCGGCACCACCGCGCCAGGCCAACCACTCCGCGACGCGGGGCCCAGTCGCCGAAGTGCGGACGCATCGAGCTGACCGCTTCATCGCTGAAGTAGGGATTGCCGCTTGGAAGGTTGCGAGCTTAACCTCGGGCTTTCACGCTGATTTCGTGTCGTGAACGAAGAATGGTGCCCTGACCTGGGATAATTCGACTTGCGAAGGTCTGAATTACCTATGATCGAGGAGCACCATTCAGGTGAGTAAGTCTACGTCGCCGTACCCGTTGTTGTCTGCTGATGGCACCGGAACCGGGGTGGTGTCGCATGCCGGCGCTACGGTGATCCTGCGGGCCGCGGAGAAAACGGGGCTGATCAGCCGGTTGTCGGAGGCGTTGGCGCCGTGGCGTAAACC
>NZ_JABBNB010000064.1 GCF_012933505.1 Gordonia asplenii | reverse complement strand
TTTTGGGGGTGTTGGTAAGTCCTCGGCCGATTAGTACCAGTCACCTCAACACCTCACGATGCGTACAGTTCTGGCCTATCAACCCCATAGTCTGTAGGGGGCCTTAACCCCGCAAAAGGGGGTGAGAAACCTCATCTTGGAACAGGCTTCCCGCTTAGATGCTTTCAGCGGTTATCCCTTCCGAACGTAGCCAACCAGCAATGCACCTGGCGGTACAACTGGCACACCAGAGGTCCGTCCGTCCCGGTCCTCTCGTACTAGGGACAGGATTCCTCAAGTTTCTTACGCGCGCGGCGGATAGAGACCGAACTGTCTCACGACGTTCTAAACCCAGCTCGCGTGCCGCTTTAATGGGCGAACAGCCCAACCCTTGGGACCTACTCCAGCCCCAGGATGCGACGAGCCGACATCGAGGTGCCAAACCATCCCGTCGATATGGACTCTTGGGGAAGATCAGCCTGTTATCCCCGGGGTACCTTTTATCCGTTGAGCGACACCGCTTCCACATGCCGGTGCCGGATCACTAGTCCCGACTTTCGTCCCTGCTCGACATGTACGTCTCACAGTCAAGCTCCCTTGTGCACTTACACTCACCACCTGATTGCCAACCAGGCTGAGGGAACCTTTGGGCGCCTCCGTTACATTTTAGGAGGCAACCGCCCCAGTTAAACTACCCACCAGGCACTGTCCCTGAACCAGATCATGGCCCGAGGTTAGAAGTCCAATACGATCAGAGTGGTATTTCAACAACGACTCCACACCCACTAGCGTGAACGCTTCACAGTCTCCCACCTATCCTACACAAACCGAACCGAACACCAATACCAAGCTATAGTGAAGGTCCCGGGGTCTTTTCGTCCTGCCGCGCGTAACGAGCATCTTTACTCGTACTGCAATTTCGCCGAGTCTGTGGTTGAGACAGCAGAGAAGTCGTTACGCCATTCGTGCAGGTCGGAACTTACCCGACAAGGAATTTCGCTACCTTAGGATGGTTATAGTTACCACCGCCGTTTACTGGGGCTTAAATTCTCAGCCTCGCCACCACACGGGCAGCTAACCGGTCCTCTTAACCTTCCAGCACCGGGCAGGCGTCAGTCCGTATACATCGTCTTACGACTTCGCACGGACCTGTGTTTTTAGTAAACAGTCGCTTCTCTCTGGTCTCTGCGACCACCACCAGCTCAAACCGCAAAGAGTCGTCACCAGCAGTGGTCCCCCTTCTCCCGAAGTTACGGGGGCATTTTGCCGAGTTCCTTAACCACAGTTCTCTCGATCGCCTTAGTATTCTCTACCTGACCACCTGTGTCGGTTTGGGGTACGGGCCGTGCACCAACTCACTAGAGGCTTTTCTCGGCAGCATAGGATCATGGAATTCACCACAACGGTTACGCATCACCTCTCAGGAACAATAGAACGCGGATTTACCTACATTCCTCCCTACAGGCTTACACCAGTAACTACCACTCACTGGCCCCACTACCTTCCTGCGTCACCCCATCGCTTACCTACTACAACCAAGGCCACGCGCATCGCCATCCGGCCACCCGAAGGTGAACCATCCAGTCCTGGACGCTTAGTACAGTTGATTCAGCATTGGGCGCGGGCACACGGGTACGGGAATATCAACCCGTTGTCCATCGACTACGCCTGTCGGCCTCGCCTTAGGTCCCGACTCACCCTGGGCGGATTAACCTGGCCCAGGAACCCTTGGTCATTCGGCGGACACGTTTCCCACGTGTCTTTCGCTACTCATGCCTGCATTCTCACTCCCACACCCTCCACACCTCCCTCACAGGGATGCTTCCCAGGATGCAGGACGCTCCCCTACCCACCCCACCCACTACCAAAGACTCCGCAGAACCCTTGGGATGTCATGGTGGAGTGCCGCGGCTTCGGCGGTGTACTTGAGCCCCGCTACATTGTCGGCGCAGGATCACTTGACCAGTGAGCTATTACGCACTCTTTCAAGGATGGCTGCTTCTAAGCCAACCTCCTGGTTGTCTCAGTAATCCCACATCCTTTTCCACTTAGTACACGCTTAGGGGCCTTAGCCGGCGATCTGGGCTGTTTCCCTCTCGACTACGAACCTTATCGCCCGCAGTCTCACTGCCACACTCTCACACCCTGGCATTCGGAGTTTAGCTGACGTCAGTAACCTAGTAGGGCCCATCGGCCATCCAGTAGCTCTACCTCCAGAGTGAAACATGCAACGCTGCACCTAAATGCATTTCGGGGAGAACCAGCTATCACGGAGTTTGATTGGCCTTTCACCCCTACCCACAACTCATCCCCTCCATTTTCAACTGAAGTGGGTTCGGGCCTCCACAACATCTTACTGCTGCTTCACCCTGGCCATGGGTAGATCACTCCGCTTCGGGTCCAGACCCAGCGACCACCATCGAAAACACGAATGTCTCCGACATTGCGCCCTATTCAGACTCGCTTTCGCTACGGCTACCCCACACGGGTTAACCCAGCCACTGAGCACTGACTCGCAGGCTCATTCTTCAAAAGGCACGCCATCACCCACCACAGAAAACTCTGCGCGCAGGCTCTGACGGATTGTAAGCGTCCGGTTTCAGGTACTATTTCACTCCCCTCCCGGGGTACTTTTCACCTTTCCCTCACGGTACTAGTCCGCTATCGGTCACCAGGAAGTATTCAGGCTTACCGGGTGGTCCCGGCAGATTCACAGCAGATTCCACGAGCCCGCTGCTACTTGGGGCATCACACACACAAGACCACACACTTTCAGCTACCGGACTCTCACCGTCTACGGCAGACCATCCCAGGCCACTTCACCTAGCATGCGGCTTTATCACTCGCGCCCGACGCGGCAGCGCCGAGAAGCATGACCCCACAACCCCACACACACAACCCCTGCCGAGTCTCACATGCGCATGGTTTAGCCTCATCCGCTTTCGCTCGCCACTACTCACAGAATCACAATTGTTTTCTCTTCCTATGGGTACTGAGATGTTTCACTTCCCCACGTTCCCCCCACACGGGCTATACATTCACCCGGTGGTAACACCACATCACTGGTGCTGGGTTACCCCATTCGGACACCCTCGGATCACAGCTCGGTTGACAGCTCCCCGAGGCTTAACGCAGCCTCCCACGTCCTTCATCGGCTCCTGGTACCAAGGCATCCACCGAACGCCCTTACACACTTACCCAACACCTACAAACAACCCCACACACCACCACCACACACAGC
>NZ_JABBNB010000063.1 GCF_012933505.1 Gordonia asplenii | reverse complement strand
CTAGGACGGCGCTGATTAACGCCGAAACGTCCCTCACCCGCTGGTTGAGCCGGGACGGAGCGCAAGCGGAGTCCCGTGTCGAAACCTCGCAAGACGACGATGCCAACGAATCCAAACACCTTGTGACAGTTGTCAATTCGACTCACCTTGGTTTCGACACGGGCGCGTCTCGCTTCGCTCGTCGGGCCCGGCTCAACCAGCGGGTGAGCGCCGCCCGTTGGATTGATCAGCACCCTCCTTGCGCTCCTCACGGCTCAACCAGCAGATGCAGTGCCCCGACCGGTGAAACCGGGCTCAACCAGCGGAGGACCCCGCCAAGAACTCCTGCACCTCGCCGTATCCGGGCAACAATCCCGATTCCGCGGCCTGAGCCAACGTCGGTGCCGCCGTGTCCTTTTCGGACAGTTCGTATACGAGCGGAATACCGTCGCGTCCGACCGTCGGCCACTCGATACCCAGCGCCGGGTCGAGCGGGTTGATACCGTGCTCGCCGGTGGGGTTGTAGCCCGTCGAGCACAGGTAGGTCACCGTCGAACCGTCTTCGAGTGCGAGGAACGCATGGCCCAGCCCCTCGGACAGGTAGACCGCACGACGGTCGGCGTCGTCGAGCAAGACCGTGTCGTATGCGCCGAAAGTCGGTGAGCCGACACGGATGTCGACGATGACGTCGAGCACGGCCCCCTTCGGGCAGGTCACATACTTCGCCTGTCCGGGCGGGACGTCGGCGAAGTGGACGCCGCGCAGCGATCCGGCCGACGACACCGACATGTTGACCTGCGCGAGGTCGAAACGATGACCGATGGCACCACCGAGCACGGACGCCTTGAACGCCTCCAAGAACAACCCGCGGCTGTCGCCGTACTGGACCGGCGTGAACTCCCACGCGCCCCCGATTGTCAGCTCTCGTACCTGCATCAGTTTGCCGATCCCTTTCCGCGAGCGAGTAATTCGAGGAGATAGTCGCCGTAGCCCGACTTGCGCAGCGGCTCGGCCCGTCGCGCCAGCCCGTCGTCGTCGAGGAAACCCCTGCGCCACGCGATCTCTTCCGGCACAGCGATTTTCAGGCCCTGCCGCTGTTCGACGGTGCGGACGAAGTTGCCGGCGTCGAGCAGTGAGTCGAAGGTCCCGGTGTCGAGCCACGCGGTGCCGCGCGGCAGCACGGTAACCGCGAGGTCGCCACGGTCGAGGTAGTGCCGATTGACGTCGGTGATCTCGTACTCCCCACGCGCACTTGGCTTCAGGCCACGGGCTATCTCGATCACGTCGTTGTCGTAGAAGTAGAGGCCGGGCACCGCGAAATTCGACTTCGGTTGTGCCGGTTTCTCTTCCAGCGAGATGGCAATGCCGTCGGCGTCGAAGTCGACGACGCCGTACGCGGCCGGATCGGCGACCCAGTAGGCGAAGATCGCTCCGCCGGTCAGGCCGTCGAAGCCGGAGAGCCGGCTGCCCAGACCCGGTCCGTAGAAGATGTTGTCGCCGAGTACGAGGGCCACCGAGTCGTCGCCGATGTGGTCGGCACCGAGGACGAACGCCTGTGCGAGCCCGTCCGGGGACGGCTGCGTGACGTAGGACAGGTTGATCCCGAATTGTTCACCGGTGCCCAACAGATGCTCGAACGCGGGCCGATCGGTGGGCGTGGTGATGATCAGGATGTCGGAGATCCCGGCGAGCATCAGAGTCGACAGCGGATAGTAGATCATCGGCTTGTCGTAGACCGGCACAAGCTGCTTGCTCACGCCGAGGGTGATCGGATGTAGACGGCTGCCAGTACCACCAGCCAGAATGATTCCGCGCATGCGACAACCTTAGTGGCTACTCAGGCCGTACCCAGCCGTTGGGAGGGTCCGGTTCGTACACTTGTAGCCGTCACTGTCGTAAAGGAGAGATTCTCGATGCATGTACTCGTCACCGGTGGCGCCGGTTTCATCGGCGCCAATTTCGTGTTGCGGACTCTGCAGACACGACCCGATGTCACGCTGACCGTGCTCGACAAACTCACCTACGCCGCCAATCCCGCGACACTCGCCGCGGTCGGGGACAAGGTCACGCTGGTCGAGGGCGACGTCGCCGACGCGGATATCGTCGATTCGCTGGTCGCCACCGCTGACCTGGTGGTTCACTTCGCAGCGGAGTCGCATAACGATAATTCGCTCAACGATCCGTCGCCATTCGTGCAGACCAATCTGGTCGGCACCTTCACGTTGTTGGAGGCCGTACGACGCCACGGCGTGCGCTATCACCACATCAGCACCGACGAGGTGTACGGCGACCTCGAACTCGACGATCCGGCGCGGTTCACCGAGCAGACGCCGTACAACCCGTCGAGCCCGTACAGCTCGACCAAGGCGGGCAGCGACCTGCTCGTGCGCGCGTGGGTCAGGTCGTTCGGCGTCGCCGCGACGATCTCGAACTGCTCGAATAACTATGGCCCCTATCAACATATTGAGAAGTTCATCCCGCGGCAGATCACCAACGTCCTGTCCGGCCAGCGACCGAAGCTCTACGGCGACGGTCGCAATGTCCGCGACTGGATCCACGTCGACGACCACAACGACGCGGTGTGGACCATCATCGACCGCGGCGCTCTCGGCGAGACCTATCTGATCGGAGCCGACGGCGAGGTGGACAACCGGACCGTCATCGAAACGATCCTCGACCTGCTGGGCCGGCCGTCGGACGCCTTCGACTTCGTCACCGACCGTCCGGGCCACGACCGCCGCTACGCCATCGACTCCACTCGACTACGCGACGAGCTCGGTTGGCGGCCGAACTATCTCGACTTCCGCTCGGGCCTGGCCGCGACCATCGACTGGTATCGCGACAATGAGTCGTGGTGGGAAAGTGCCAAGTCCGGCGTCGAAGACCGCTACGCCGCCAACGAGAAAGTGATCGGCTGATATGCGCGTATTGGTAAGCGGCGGTGCGGGTTACATCGGATCGCACACCGTTCTCAAACTCACCGCCGCCGGGCACGACGTGGTGATCGTCGACGACTTCTCCAACTCCAAGCCCACCGTCCTCGGACGCCTGGAAAGCCTTGCCGGACAAGCGATCCCGACGCACAGCTTCGACCTGGCCGACGCCGACAAGACCGAACACCTCTTCGCGAACGAGAAGATCGACGCCGTGATCCACTTCGCCGGCTACAAAGCCGTCGGCGAATCGGTGGACAATCCGCTCGACTACTACTCGAACAACCTCGGCAGTACGTTCTCACTGCTTCGCGCGATGGAACGCCACGACGTGCGCAAGCTGGTGTTCTCGTCGTCGGCGACGGTGTACGGCGCCGAACCGAAACTGCCGATGACCGAGGACCTGCCGACGTCGGCGACCAACCCCTACGGCTGGACCAAGGTGATGATCGAGCAGATCCTCGCCGACGTCGCCGCGAGCGATCCCGCGTGGCGGATCGCCGCCCTGCGCTATTTCAATCCCGTTGGGGCGCATTCCAGCGGGCAGATCGGTGAGGATCCCAGCGGCATCCCGAACAACCTCATGCCGTTCGTCGCACAGGTCGCCGTCGGGCGCCGCGAGAAGCTGTCCGTCTTCGGCGACGACTACGACACTCCCGACGGCACCGGCGTGCGCGACTACATCCACGTCGAAGACCTGGCCGCCGGGCACGTTGCCGCGTTGGACCGGATCAGCTCCGTCGACCAGCCGTTGTCGGTGTGGAATCTCGGTACCGGACAAGGGATTTCAGTGCTGGAGGTGATCCACGCGTTCGAGCGGGCCAGCGGCCGACCGGTACCCTACGAGATCGCACCCCGCCGCGCGGGCGACATCGCGGCGTCGTACGCCGACCCTACCCGCGCTAACAGCGAATTGGGTTGGCGCGCAACGAAGACCATCGACGACATGTGCGTCGATACGTGGCGGTGGCAGTCGGAGAACCCGCAGGGCTACCCGGACTAGTCCGGAGTCCGATTCAGCCTGGATTCACCGACGACAGGCCATATCCGCCGGTTGAGCCT
>NZ_JABBNB010000062.1 GCF_012933505.1 Gordonia asplenii | reverse complement strand
CTAAGACCTCTCAGTTTCAAGACTTCACGATGCGCCCGAATCAGCCAGCTGCACGGGTTACAGCAAAGGATCGCAACCAGTGTCCGACATGAGGTATCGACCGTTCGGGCCAATCTGCCCCATGCTGAGCTAGCTGTTTCACGGCGAACAGCAAACGCCTGTTGACGATCGCAGCGCCCGCGGGCGTAGTATCCGCGCTGGTGCCGCGCAACCCCACTACCGAAACGTAACTGCGCGCCGCGCATCGCGCGGCGACTATCACCCGACTGACGACTGCTGGCATGGTGCAACCATTGTCACCGAGTCGAATTCTTCCGGGCGGCTGTACTCACCGCCGACTCATTGCGCGCCGAGTCTCCATCGGAAGCCCCGAACCGGTCACCACTGCCGCTGTGAACGACCTCGAAAACGGCGGAGCCGTTCGCTCGTTCCAGACTGCGGTTCGCGACCAGGCGTCGCGCACTCAGCTTTTTCAAAGTCCCTGCTCATTGGGCATTTACACATTACCTATTGTGTTATATGTTTTACCGCGTGAACCAGATCACAGACTCGACCGCGATCAAGATGCGCAACGTGGTGAAGTCCTTCGGCGACGTCACCGCAGTCAACGGACTCGACCTCGACATTCGCTCGGGTGAGTTCTTCTCCATGCTCGGACCATCGGGATCGGGCAAGACAACGGTCCTGCGGCTGATCGGCGGCTTCGACCTGCCGACGTCGGGGACGATCGAGCTCGCGGGCGTCGACGTCACGTACAAGGCGCCATTCGAACGCGATGTGAACACGGTGTTCCAGGACTACGCCCTGTTCCCGCACATGTCCCTGCTCGACAACGTGGCCTACGGGCTTCGGGTGCGTGGCGTCGGCAAGAAGGAGCGACGTGAGCGTGCTGAGGAAGCGCTCAACCGGGTGGAGTTGCGGGCCATGCACAGTCGCAAACCCGACCAGCTCTCCGGCGGTCAACGCCAGCGCGTCGCCATCGCACGCGCACTCGTCGTCAACCCCAAGGTGCTGTTGCTCGACGAACCACTCGGCGCGCTCGACCTCAAGCTGCGTCAGCAGATGCAGATCGAGCTCAAGGAGCTTCAGCGTTCCCTCGCAATCACTTTCGTCTTCGTCACGCACGATCAGGAAGAGGCGCTCACCATGAGCGACCGAATCGGCGTGTTCAACGACGGCGCGCTGGTGCAGCTCGGCACGCCGCGCGAGATCTACCAGAACCCCAATGGGGTGTTCGTGGCGAACTTCGTCGGGACGTCGAATGTCTTCCACGCCGACGTCGCGAACGAAATCTACAGCCGCACAGACAGTTTCAGTCTCCGTCCGGAACACCTCCGCGTCGGCGACGCGGCGGCACCGCGAAGTGTTCGGGGCACCGTGACGGCGGTGGTGTATCTCGGTGCGGCGACACACATTCGAGTCCGCCTCGACGACGGCGCCGACGTCGTCGTGCTCAGCGACTCGGCACGCAACCGTACCGCTGATCCGAGTATCGGCGATCCCATCACGGTGAGCTGGGACGACGCCGACGTCGTCTGGTTGTCCGGTGCCGCAGCGTAACTCGTTGCCGCACAGCACTTCAGCAATTTCAGAAGATCGAAGGCAGAGAGGGAATCACCCATGACGAAGATCAGTACGCGCGCGCGGGTCGCCGCGGCGCTGTGCGCGGCGGCGACGTTGACGCTCGCCGCCTGTGGCACCAGCACGACGGACAAGAACGCCAACCAGGCGTTGACATCGCTCGGCCCCTCCGAGGGGCAGGTCTCGATCCTCGCGTGGCCGGGATATGTCGAGGACGGCAGCAACGACCCGAAGGTCAACTGGGTCAGCGACTTCGAGAAGCAGAGCGGCTGCAAGGTGGAGGCCAAGACGTTCGGCACCTCCGACGAGGCCGTCACGCTGATGCGCTCGGGCCAGTACGACGTGGTCTCGGCGTCGGGCGACGCGTCGCTGCGGCTGATCGAAGGTGGCGCGGTCGATCCGATCAACACCTCCCTCATCCCGAACTACGCCGACATCTACCCGTTCCTCAAGGACAAGGCGTGGAACACCGTCGACGGCAAGAACTATGGCGTTCCGCACGGGTGGGGCGCCAACCTGCTGATGTACCGCACCGACGTCGTGAAGCCCGCGCCGACGTCGTGGAGCCCGGTCTTCGACGGCGCGTCGCAGTACAAGGGCAAGGTGACGGCCTACGACTCGCCGATCTACATCGCCGACGCCGCCGTCTACCTGATGGCGCACAAGCCCGAGCTCGGTATCAAGAACCCGTATGCGTTGGACGACAAGCAGTTTCAGGCTGCTGTCGATCTGCTCAAGCAGCAGCGGCAGAACGTCGGCGAGTACTGGAGTGATGTCGTGAAGGAGGTGCAGGCATTCGGCAACGGATCGAGCGTCGTCGGCACCACCTGGCAGGTCGGCGCGAATACCGCCGAGGCCAACAAGACTCCGGTCGGCACGGTCCTGCCGTCGGAAGGCGCCACCGGCTGGTCGGACACCTGGATGGTCAGCTCCAAGTCGAAGAACAAGAACTGCGCCTACAAGTGGCTCGATTACATCGTCAGCCCCAAGGCGAACGCACAGGTCGCCGAGTACTTCGGTGAGTCGCCCGCCAACCCCAAGGCGTGCGCGGAGATGACCGACAAGCAGCACTGCACCACCTACCACTCCGGTGATGCCGCGTACGCGTCGAAGATCTGGTACTGGACCACGCCGATCGCCAAGTGCCTCGACGGCCGTACCGACGTCAAGTGCAAGGACTACTCGCAGTGGACCAACGCCTGGACGGAAATCAAGGGCTAGCGCGCCCGCACTGAACTCCGGGTCCGGCGTCGCGACCCCCCGACCCGACGCCGGACCCGGTCCCACCTCCTGGAGAAAGAAGAAGGCGTGACAAGCCAAACCGCCTCGCAGACAAGTGAACTCGACGCAGCGTCGTCGTCGCACCAACTGTCGGCGCTGCTCTACCGTCGGCCGATGCTCCGGCTCGCGGGGCTGCTGACTGCGCCGGCGGCGTGGCTGATCGTCGTCTACATCGTGGCGCTGGCGATGCTGTTGGTGACCGCGCTGTGGACGGTCGACACATTCACCGGCGCGATCACACAGTCGTGGAATCTCGACAACATCACCACCGTCCTGACCGAGAAGGTCTATCAGACCATCGCCATCCGTACCGTCGCCGTCGCCGTCGCGGTCACCGTGATCGACGTCGTGCTCGCGTTGCCGATCGCCTTCTTCATCGCCAAGATCGCCCCGCGGCGCTGGCACAAGATCCTGGTCGCCGCGGTGCTGATGCCGCTGTGGGCCAGCTACCTGGTGAAGGTGTACGCATGGCGCAACATCATGTCCGACGGAGGGTTCTTCGATTGGCTCGCAAAGCCTTTCGGCCTGTCGTCACCGGGCTACAGTCTGACCGCGGTGATCATCACCCTCGCCTACCTGTGGCTGCCGTACATGATTCTGCCGGTGCACGCGGGCTTCGAACAGATCCCGTCGTCGCTGCTGGAAGCCTCCGGCGATCTCGGCGCCAAGCCGTGGACCACGATCCGACTGGTGATCCTGCCGCTGCTCAAGCCGGCCATCATCGCGGGCACGATCTTCACCTTCTCGCTGTCGTTGGGTGACTACATCACCGCCCAAATCGTCGGCGGCACAACGCAGATGCTCGGCAACGTGGTGTACGCCAACATCGGTGCGGCCAACAACCTGCCGCTCGCGGCGGCCGTTTCACTGATTCCGATCGTCATCATCGCGGCCTACCTGCTTCTGGTTCGACGCACCGGCGCGCTCAAGCACACCTAAGGAGACCAGTCGATGAGACTCTCGCAAGCGTCGCGGTGGACGATGGGCGTCATCACCGCAATCGTTCTCGCCTTCATCTATGTGCCGCTATTGCTGGTGCTGATCAATTCATTCAACTCCGACCGTGCATTCGGTTGGCCGCCAAAGGGATTCACCTTCGAATGGTGGAGCCGGGCGGCGCAGAACGAAGGTGTGCGCGCCGCGTTGGCGACATCGGTCGAAGTGGCGATCGTCGCGACGGCGGTGTCGCTGGTGCTCGGTACGATGCTGGCACTCGCGCTGCAGCGCTACAGCTTCTTCGGCAAGCAGACCATCAACATGCTGGCGATCCTGCCGATCGCTCTGCCCGGCATCATCACCGGTATCGCGCTGAACAACTTCTTCACCACCATCATGGGGTTGTCGTTGAGCCTGTGGACGGTGATCATCGCGCACGCGACGTTCTGCATGGTGACCGTTCTGAACAACACCCAGGCGCGACTGCAGCAGATGAACAGCCGTCTCGAAGAGGCCTCCGCCGACCTCGGCGCCGGCGTGTTCCGGACCTTCTGGTCGGTGACCTTCCCGCAGATGCGCTCGGCGCTGTTGGCCGGCGGGCTGCTGTCGTTCGCGCTGAGCTTCGACGAGATCATCGTCACGACATTCACCATCGGGGCGTCGGATCAGACACTGCCGGTGTGGATCCTGCAGAATCTGTTCCGGCCGAACCAGGCGCCGATCGTCAATGTGGTGGCGGTGTTCCTGATCGTCGTGTCGATCATTCCGATCTGGCTGGCCCAGCGGCTGTCCGACAACTCTTCGCTGGGCCGCTGACCGCGCATGCACCTCAGTAGAGTGGTTGTGTGACCCGCGAAGGAGGGGTGAATGTCGGCGTCGCCTATTCAGCCGTCGCGCAGCGCCGCAGCGGTGTTCACGCCGCTGCGCCAACGCGGACTGGTCGAGGAGATCAGTGCCCGCGTCGAGGCCGCGGTCGACACGGGACTCCTGATCGCCGGCCAACGGCTTCCCAATGAAGCGGAACTCGCTGCGGCGCTGGGTGTTTCCGTGGTCACCACCCGGGAGGCGTTGGCGCGCTTGCGGGCTCGCGACGTCGTGGTCACCACTCGTGGGCGCAATGGCGGCAGCTTCATCGCCGACGGCGCGCGCGGCTCGCTCGATCGGGCGCGGGAACGGTTGCGGCGGTTGACGAAAGTGGAACTGTCCGACATCGGCCTGCATTACGAGGCCATCGGATCCACGGCGGCCCGCGTCGCCGCGCGTCGGGCCAGCGCGACCGATCTGGTCGGGATCCGGTCATTTCTGCGTACTGAGTCCGACGACCCGGCGGACTGGCGGCTCGTCGACTCCGAGTTCGTTCTCGAAGTCGCCGCCGTCGCGCGGACCGCCCGACTGACCCGGGCGCTGCTCGAGCTGCAAGCGGAGATCGGAACCATCGCCCTACTGCCCTACGTGAATCGTGACTTTCGCGAACAATCGGTCATTTCCCGGGAAAGTGTCGCGGCGGCGATAGAATCGCACGACGCTGACGCAGCGGATCGTGCGATGCGGGGATTGATCGCCATCGTCGTCGACGATCTGTTGATTCAGCGGGCCGAATACGCATGACTCGACCGTCCACGGTGTGCCCACGGGAGACCACGATGTCCGCCACAACTGAAACAGGCCTGGAGCCGATCAACGTCTTCTTGACCACCGTCGAGGGGCGGATCGCGCAGTGGGCGCTCGACGTCGGGCGCGCGTTCGACGCCCACGCGCACAAACTCACCGGTGCGGCGATCGATCGGACCATCCGGCCCGTCGTCGCAGATATGCTGTCCGACAGTGATATTCGGCTCGCCGGAGCCGGATTCATCGCGAACGTGGGACTGTTGGCGCCGGACCGCAGCTTCATCGCGTGGTGGCAGGGCGACGACATGGAACGCGTCGACGCCCTGGCGAACGTCAGCACGACGTCGCAGTCGCGCTACCTCGACGCCGAATGGTTCCGCACGCCGCTCGCGACGGGAAAGCTGGCGATCACCGGACCGTATATCGACCTGCTGTGCACCGACGAGTTCGTGCTGACCTTCACGGTGCCCGTCTACTGGCGCGGTGAGCCCTCGATCGCCGGAATCGTCGGGCTGGATGTGACCGTGGCGACGCTCGAGCGAGTCAGCGCCGACGCCCTGCGCTCGGTCGGGCCCAGCGCGGCGATCGTCAACGCGGAGGGGCGCATCGTCGTATCGGCATCGCCCCGCTGCAGCAGCGGAGACTTCGCCGACATCGACCCCACGGCGCGGAGCCGGACGGTGGGATCGGTGTTGCGGGTGGTGGAGGAGACTTAGGGGGCGGTGCACCGTGCGCGCTGGTTTCAGCACTCCGCCCGCTGGTTTCAGCAACCGGAGCACGCTGCCCGCTGGTCTCAGCAACCGGCACTCCGCCCGCTGGTTGAGCCGGGCCGGAGCGATAGCGCAGGCCCGTGTCGAAACCCCGAGAGACGAGTGACCGAACCGAACCCCGTGAAACAGTTGACAATTCGGCTCGGCGGGTTTCGACTCGCTGCGCTCGCTCAACCAGCGGAGTTGGTCGGCGGGTTTCGACTCGCTGCGCTCGCTCAACCAGCGGGGTGGGGGGTGCTCCGCTCGCTCAACCAGCGAGGTTGGTTGGCGGGTTTCGACTCGCTGCGCTC
>NZ_JABBNB010000061.1 GCF_012933505.1 Gordonia asplenii | reverse complement strand
ATTGTTGCACTCTAGTTTTGAGTGTTGGGGCCGTTGCAACAAGTAAGGCACGCATTGACACGACCACCCCCTGTGGGTGGCGCATCCACTATACGATTCTGAAACAACACACCACGCGTCAGCGTGCGACTGTTTCACACTGTTTCGGCGGCTATAGCGGCGGGGAAACGCCCGGACCCATTCCGAACCCGGAAGCTAAGCCCACCAGCGCCAATGGTACTGCACTCTAACCGGTGTGGGAGAGTAGGACACCGCCGAACAACAACCCAATTTAGGCCCCCTGACCACGTCAGGGGGCCTAAATGTGTGACATGCTCTTCAATATGATTGGTTGGCGATGACGGACAGCTCCAGGGATCGGCGCGACAGTTCGAGTCGAGGCGGCGGCCGCGGCGGAAGCGGTCGGTCGAGCGCAGACCGTTCGAACTCCGATCGTTCGGGTCGGGATCGGTCGAGTTCGGATCGCAGCTATTCGGATCGGTCGAACTCCGGGCGGTCAAGCACCGGGCGTGGCGACAGCCGCGCCTACGGGAATCGGGGCGGAGGCGGTACCAGCGGCAGTGGTCGGTCCGCTGGGCGACCGGAACGGAGCAACCGCGGCCCGCGTGATCGCGATCGGCCCAATACCCGCGGAACCGTTCGGACCGACGAGCCGGCCATTCCCGACGAGGTAACCGCAGCCGACCTCGATCCCGAGGTGCGGCGCGACCTTCTCAGTCTCGACAAGGCCAATGCGGAGCAGGTGGCACGACATCTGGTGATGGTGATGAATCTCCTCGGTGAGGATCCCACCGCAGCGCTAGCGCATGCGCGAGCGGCACGCGAACGTGCGGGCCGAGTCGGCGTCGTGCGTGAAACCGCAGGAATCGCGGCATATACCGCCGGCGAGTGGCAGGAAGCCCTCGGCGAACTGCGAACTGCGCGACGTCTCACCGGCAGTAATGCACTCCTTCCGTTGATCGCCGACAGCGAGCGCGGACTCGGGCGTCCCGATCGGGCTATCGACCTCGCGCGCAGCGCGGAGGGGCGCGCTCTGACCGGCGAAGAGGCCACCGAGATGCTCATCGTCGAATCTGGTGCTCGTCTCGATCTCGGTGAGCCGGAGAAAGCGGTCGTCACACTTCAGGCGGCGAATCTCAAGCCCGGCCAGACTGGTGACGGTCCGGCGCGACTCTTCTACGCATACGCGACTGCGCTGCTCGCTGCGGGTCGACGTGACGACGCCGTCACGTGGTTCATGAACGCCGCGTCGGCCGACATCGAAGACATCACTGACGCCGAGGACCGCCTCGTCGAGCTGGCCGACGGCGTCGACCTGGTGGAGCCCGGCGTCGACGAACAGACTGCACCCGCGCCGGTGATTTCTGAGCCTGCCGAAGCGCGTCGGGCCGCACCGGCGCCGACTGAGACTACTGAGCCCGCCGACGAGCGGCCCGCCGCATCCGCCCCGACGGAGATTCTAGAGTCGGCTGACGAGGTCCAGGCCGAACCTGTGCGGGAGGTCTCGGAAAAATCTGCAGAGGCCGAGGTGGGATCGAGCGCATCCGAGTCGGCGGAGGAGTCCGACGCGGACGGCGGCGTCGAACAGGTCGAAGCCGAGACGCCGACACCCGAGCCGGTCGTCGCATCGTTGGCGAGTGGATATGACGCGCTGCTGCTGGATCTGGACGGAACGGTCTTCGCCGGGGCCGAGGCATTGCCGGGTGCTGTCGAGGCGCTCGCCACCGTCGGCGTTCCCGCTTATTACGTCACAAACAATGCCAGTCGCCGTGCCCCCGACGTCGCTGCTCATCTGACGGAGCTGGGCTTCGAAGCCGTCGCCGATCAGGTCGTGACGAGTGCACAGGCCGCGGCGCGGATGCTCGGACAGCAGCTGCGCCCGGGTTCGCGGGCGCTCGTCGTCGGGACCGACGGTTTGGCGCAGGAGGTCCGCGAGGTCGGAATCGGCGTCACACGCAGCGCCGACGATCGGCCCGATGCCGTGATTCAGGGACATTCGCCGACTACGGACTGGGCGATCCTGTCCGAGGCGGTCCTCGCGATCA
This sequence comes from Gordonia asplenii, assembly GCF_012933505.1. Lineage (GTDB taxonomy): Bacteria > Actinomycetota > Actinomycetes > Mycobacteriales > Mycobacteriaceae > Gordonia > Gordonia asplenii. The sequence continues at coordinate 8,418 of NZ_JABBNB010000061.1, read as the reverse complement.
ACAACGGGGCCCTCTGGGTGGCATGCAACATCGACCCGACGCTGCCGTCCGAACGGGGATTCCTGATCGGCAACGGCTCGATGGTCGCCGCGGTGGCCAACGCGACCGGCAAGACTCCGCTCGTCGCAGGCAAGCCCGCGGCGCCGTTGATGGCCGACGCCATCGAACGGTCGGCATCGACGCATCCGCTCGTGGTGGGCGATCGACTGGACACCGATATCGAGGGCGCCGTAACCGTCGGCGTCGACAGCGCGGTCGTCCTGACCGGCGTCACGACGGCGTCGCACCTGCTGGTTGCCATTCCCGAACAGCGCCCGACGTACGTCGTCGACGATCTGCGCGGGCTGCTGAGCGCGCCGGACACCGCGCGCATCGGCGAACAGCCGGGGTGGACCGTCGTGGTCGAGCGGCGTGAGAACGAGATCAGCGTCGACGTGTCCGCTGCACCGGATGCGGTCGACGCCGCACTGCTGCCGGCACTGGCGGCAGCCACCTGGTCCGCGCTGGATGCACAGGGCGGCAACGAGTCTGAGTCCGACGTGGTCGTGACGATCACCACCTCCGACGACCGGGTACGCGGCCTGCTCGACGCGCTGGGCGTGCGATAGCGTAGGAGGCGATGACTTCTCCCGTACCCGGACCGCCTAAGCCTTCGGACATCTCCCGGCGGCCTGATCCCGCGCCGACGGCATCGCCCGACGCTGTGGTGCAGCGGGTGGATGAGTTGCTCGCGCAGGTCGACGCGGTGCGCGCGACGTCGTCGCAGTCCGGTGGCGACGGGGTCGACCTCGGGGCGCTGGAACGTCAGGCGGTTCTCCTCGAACAAGCGCATCAGGTCTTGTCGGTGGCCCTCGAAGACGTCGATCGTGCCACCTAACCCGCGTGCCCGCCTCGACGCCGAGTTGGTGCGGCGTGGGCTCGCGCGATCGCGTGAGCACGCGCGTGAACTCATCGGCAACGGCGAGGTGAAGGTCAACGGCACGCAGGCGACCAAGCCGGCGACCAACATCACCCGCGACACCCCCGTGATCGTCGCCGCCGTCGAAGTGGAGTGGGCGTCGCGCGGCGCCCACAAACTCCTCGGCGCACTCGGCGAGTTCGGTCCAAGCGGCGTGCGCGTTGCGGGCAAGAGGTGCCTCGACGCCGGGGCGTCGACCGGCGGCTTCACCGATGTGCTGCTCAGCGAGGGCGCGCGAGAGGTCGTCGCCGCCGACGTCGGCTACGGGCAGCTGATCTGGCGACTGCGCAATGACCCGCGGGTAATCGTGCACGACCGTACCAATGTGCGCTCGCTGACGCCGGAAATCATCGGTGGACAAGCAGACCTGACGGTCACCGACCTGTCGTTCATCTCGCTGAAGCTGGTGCTGCCCGCCCTCGCGGCATGCACCGCCGACGGCGGCGACCTGTTGCCGATGGTCAAGCCGCAGTTCGAAGTCGGCAAGGACCGTGTCGGCGCGGGCGGCGTGGTGCGCGACCCACAGTTGCGGATGAGCGCGGTACGCGAGGTGATCGGCGACGCGCAGCGCCTCGGTCTGCAGCTGCGCGGCGTAGTGGCGAGTCCGCTTCCGGGGCCGTCGGGCAATGTCGAATACTTCGTCTGGCTGCGCAAAGAGCCGCCCGGCGAGCAATTATCAGAGTCTGTGGAGACAATGATCGCGACCGCGGTCGAACAGGGACCGCAATAGAGTGCCGGGCTACAGGTGTCGGGAGGAAACAAGTGTCGGGCGGAGATGAATCGGTGGCCACGCGTGAGTTCCTAGTGGTCGCACATACCGGCCGGGAAGCGGTGACCGTCACGCTGGATGCGATTGCGCGGGCGTGTGCCGGTGCCGGAGTGAAGCTGCGCATCGTGGATTTCGACACGATGGAACACGATTCGGCGGCCGTCGGGCACAACGATCCCGCGGGCCATCCCGTTGACCCCGACCATCTGCGTGCTCTCGGGGCAGAGGTCGAGGTGACCGAGGTCGACACGGCGTCGGCGCACGGCTGCGAATTGGTGATCGTGCTCGGCGGCGACGGTACTTTCCTGCGTGCCGCCGAACTGGCCTACCCGGAGTCGGTTCCGGTGCTGGGCATCAACCTGGGGCGCATCGGTTTTCTCGCCGAGGCGGAGGCCAATCGGGTCGAAGAAGTGATGGAACGGCTTATCGCGCGCGACTATCGGATCGAGGCGCGCATGACTCTCGACGTGGCGGTGATCAACCCATCGGCCTCGGCGGACACGGCCGTGGTGCGGACGTGGGCCCTCAACGAAGTCGCGATCCAGAACCGCACCAATCAGGGCGTGCTGGAATTGCTGACCGAGGTGGACGGCCGACCGGTGTCGGCATTCGGCGCCGACGGGCTGCTGGTGTCGACGCCGACCGGGTCCACCGCGTACGCGTTCTCGGCGGGTGGGCCGGTGATGTGGCCCGACCTCGAGGCCATCTTGATCGTGCCGAGCAATGCCCATGCACTGTTCGCGCGTCCGATGGTGACGAGCCCGCGGTCGAAGATCGCCATCGAGATCGACAAGGAGGGTCGTGCCGCCGTCGCGCTGTGCGACGGTCGGCGCGTGATCGATGTCCCCGCTGGTGCCCGCGTCGAAGTGCGACGTGGTTCGCGGCCGGTCCACTGGGTTCGCATCGACTCCGATCCGTTCGCCGATCGCCTGGTGACGAAGTTCGACCTGCCGGTGACCGGCTGGCGCGGAAGAAAGGTCTGACGTGCTCGAAGAATTGTCGATCCGCGGCCTCGGCGTCATCGAAGAGGCTTCGGCCGAATTCCATCCCGGATTCACCGTGCTGACCGGTGAGACCGGCGCGGGCAAGACGATGGTGGTCACCAGCCTGCATCTGCTCTCCGGCGCCCGCGCCGACCCGACCCGGGTACGGGTCGGGCACGAGAAGGCCACCGTCGAGGGCCGGTTCCGGTTGGTCAACCCGTTGGCCGAGGGCGAAGCGACTACCGACCCGGAACTCGCCGAGCTGCTGGAGTCGGCGGGTGCCGACGTCGACGACGACGATTCGGTCATCGCCGTGCGTTCGGTGTCGGCCGACGGCCGCTCCCGCGCTCATGTGGGTGGGCGTTCGGTGCCGGTGGGGCTGATGGGGCGGATGACGAGCCGCCTGCTGACCATTCATGGCCAGAACGACCAGCTCAGGCTGCTGAAAGGTGCGCAACAGCGTGCCGCGCTCGACCGGTTCGCGGGTAAGAACGTGGCGCGCTCGCTGCGCGCCTATCAGAAAGCCCGCAATCACTGGCTGGAACTCTCCGCCGATCTGGCGCAGCGTCGGGCTAATTCCCGTGAACTGGCGCAGGAGACCGACCGCCTGCGGTTCGCCGTCGACGAGATCGCCGCGGTGGATCCCCAACCGGCCGAGGACGTCGAGCTGGTCGCGACCATCCGGCGGCTGTCGGACCTGGAGACCATACGCACCGCCGCGGCCGGCGCGCAGGGCACCGTCGTGGGGGATGTGAATTCCGACGGCGGCTCGGTGATCGAAGGCCTCGGCTACGTGCGCAGCGTCCTGGAGGCCTCGGGTGACGAGACACTGCGCGGGCTGCTACCGCGAGTCGCCGAGGCGCTCGCCGTGGTCTCCGACATCGGCGACGAGTTGACCTCGTTCATGTCGGACCTGCCCACCGACGCGGGCGAACTGGAACAGCTGCTCACCCGCCAGCACGATTTGCGCTCGCTGACCCGCAAGTATGCGGCCGACATCGACGGTGTCCTGGAGTGGTACACCACGGCACAGGCGCGGCTCGCCGAGATCGACAACCCGGCCGAGTCGATCGACGAACTCGAAGCGTCGGTGGCCGCGGCGCGCGACGACGTCGCCGCAGCGGCGTCGAAGCTGCACGATCAGCGGGTCACCGCGGCGAAGTCGCTGGCCAAGCAGGTCAGTGCGGAGTTGCTGGGTCTCGCGATGGGTGGCGCGGCGCTGGTCGTCGACGTCCGCTACGACGCCGTCGGGTCCGACGATTCCGGGTCGTCGGACGATCCCACGATTCCGGTGACCGGGGCGGATGGCACGGTAGCGGCCCGGGCGGGTTCGTCGGGCGCCGACGTCGTCGAGTTCTCCCTGCGCGCCCACGCCGACGCGGTGCCGCTGCCGATCGCACGGTCGGCGTCGGGCGGTGAGCTGTCGCGGGTGATGCTCGCGCTGGAAGTGGTGCTCGCCGCACCCGAGGGCGGGTCGATCATGGTGTTCGACGAGGTCGACGCCGGCGTCGGCGGTGGTGCGGCGGTCGAGATCGGCCGCAGGCTCGCACGGCTGGCCCTCAAACACCAGGTGATCGTCGTCACGCACTTGCCGCAGGTCGCCGCCTTCGCCGACAATCACGTCGTCATCGGAAAGAACATCGCCTCGGGCACGAAACGCTCGCCGGGTGGTCATACCTCGACGGTCCGTACCCTGACCAGAGATGAACGGATCGGCGAATTGGCCCGAATGCTGGCCGGCCTCGGCGATTCCGACACCGGTCGGGCGCATGCCGAAGAGTTGCTGACGACCGCCGAACAGTATCGAAGCGTACGGAAGGAAACCAATGCCGGAAGCTGATCCCGACGTCGTCACCGTCGCACTGCACGCCGAATTTCTGACGGCCGAGAAGCGTGAGGTCGTCACCGGCAAAGCGCAGGTGCGCAAGACGATCGAGACCGAATCGGCCGAGGTGAACGTCGACGTCGAGCGTGAGCACGCCGACGTGACCCGCGTCGCCGTCGACAATCGGGTGGTGACGAGCGCGCCGGAACCCTATTGGGACGGCGACACGTATGTCGTTCCGGTGGTCGAAGAGGAATTGATCGTCACCAAAAGACTTGTGGTGCGCGAGGAAGTCCGCATTCGGCGGGTGCGCGGTACCGAAACGGTTTCAGTTCCGGCGACAGTTCGTCGCGAACGGGTCGAAGTGACCGAAATTGATGTAAACACTAAACCCGGGAAACACAGCCAACAATCCAACGATATTGTTTGAGCAATGATCAACGACGACGCGACATACGCAACGCTGAGAGGATCGACGAGATGATTGTGACGTTCGCCGGGTACGACATCAAGGTGGGGACCCCGGTGGTCTCCCGCGATGGCGCCGAAGTGGGCACGGTGGATTCGACGATCGGTGAGGACCTCGTCGTCAACGTCACCAATTCCGGTTCGCAGATGCTGCTGACCGAAAGCGGCGTGGCCGCGTTCGAGCCGGACTTCATCCGGCTCGGCAAGACCGCGGCCGACGTCGCGGCGGGGGACTACGCCAAGGTCGGCGAGCCGCCAGCGGCTGCTCCGGCACCGTCGGCTCCCGCGACTGCGGCTCCGGCGCCCGCGCACGTCGTCGAGCCCGAGCCCGTTGCAGTACCCGAGCCCGTTGCGGTACCCGAGCCCACCGCAATTCCCGAGCCTGCCGCGACCTCCGAGCCCGTCGCAACGCCCGAACCCGTCGCGGCTCCCGAACCCGAGCGGAGTCCGGAACCGGCAGCGGTCGCCGAACCCGCTGCGCCGGAGCCCGTCGCGGTTCCCGAGCCGACCCCCGAGCCGGAACCGGCTCCCGCACCGGTCGGCCTGCTGGCCGGGAAGGACGAGCCGGCGGCAGCCGAGACTCCCGCAGCCGCTGTCGACACCGCCGCGGAGGCCACCCCGGAGCCGGCCCAGCCGGCCGCGGCGACCGGAACTCCGGCCCCCGGTGGACAGACCATCCACCTGCACGCCGAGGACTTGATCGCAGCCAAGCGTCCGGTCGCGACCGGCGTGGTGAAGGTCGCGAAGAAGGTGCTCGTCGAAGACAAGGCCGTCGATGTCGACCTGTTCACCGAGAAGGTGACGGTCAACCGCGTCGACCTCGACGAGGACGCCGATGTCGACTACGCCTTCGAGGAAGGCGTCTTCGAGATCGAACTCAAGGGCGAAGAGGTCGAGGTCGGCAAGCGGGTGCGCCGCGTCGGGCAGGTCGAGGTGGGCAAGGAACGCCACACGACCACTCAGCGGGTCACCGGTCAGACTCGCCGCGAAGAGCTCGAAGTCAATGAGCAGGCCTACGACGCCTCGCGGCCCGACGGTGACACCTACGGCCACGTCGTCGCGCAACACTTGACCGACAAGGACTAGTCGTCGGGTCGGTCGGGGTTCGACCTGCTGGTGGCTCATCACCAGAGTTACTTGTGTGACAAAAGTGGCTAATGTTACGGCGCGCCTCCGCGTCGTAGCGGGTGCGTCGGTCGATGATGGGCGTCATGAAGATGCCTGCTTTGCTCGCCCGTACCACCGTTGAACTTCCTGGTGTCATCGGAATCGCCAGGATCGACAAGAACACCAAGCGGCTCGTCGAGCGGGTCGGCCCCGGCGACATCGCCATCCTCGACGAGGTCGACCTCGATCGAGTGACCGCCGACGCCCTCGTCGAGGCCAATGTCGTCGCCGTCGTCAACGCGTCGCCGTCGATCTCCGGGCGCTACCCGAATCTGGGGCCGGAAGTGCTCGCGGCGTCGGGCATCACGCTGCTCGACGACGTCGGCCCGGAGGTGTTCAAGCGGGTCAAAGACGGCGCCAAGCTGCGCATCGACAACGACAAGCTCTACATCGGCGAGCGTCGCCTGGCCAAGGGCACCGAACTCGGCGAGCGAGAGATCGCCGACATGATGATCGACGCCAAATCCGGGCTCGTCGACCATCTCGAAGCGTTCTCCGGCAACACCATCGAATTCATTCGCAGCGAATCGCCGCTGCTGATCGACGGAGTGGGCGTGCCCGACGTCGACGCGTCGCTGGCGGGCAGGCATGTGGTGATCGTCGCCGACGGTGCGTCGCATGCCGCGCAGCTGCGTTCGCTGCGGTCGTTCATCAAGGAGTACACGCCGGTGCTGATCGGCGTCGGCCGTGGCGCCGACACCTTGGCCAAAGCGGGCTACAAGGCGCAGATCATCGTCGGCGATCCCGAGGAGATCTCCAACGACACCCTGAAGTCGGGTGCGCAGGTGATCCTGCCCGCCGACCCCGACGGCCACGCACCCGGTCTGGAGCGGATTCAGGACCTCGGCGTCGGCGCGACGACGTTCCCGGCCGCCGGTTCGGCTGCCGACCTCGCGCTGCTGGTCGCCGACCATCACGGAGCGGAACTGATCGTCACCGCAGGTTACGGCGGCGGTCTCGACGACTTCTTCGACCGGTCGCGCCGGGAGAGTAACCCGTCGACGTTCCTGACCCGGCTCAAGGTCGGGCCGAAACTCGTCGACGCCTCGGCGATCGCCACCCTCTACCGCAGCCGGGTCTCCGGTGTCGCGATCGCGCTCGTCGTGCTGGCCGCGCTGGTCGCCGTCATCGCCGCGGTCATGTTGTCGTCGAGCGGCTCGGTGGTGACCGAATGGATTGTGGACCAATGGAATTCATTCGTCGCGTGGATCCAAACGGTGTGGAATCGATAAATTGATCTCACTGCGTCAACACGCCATTTCCATCGTCGCGATCTTTCTCGCGCTGACACTCGGCTTGTTCCTGGGGTCGGGGTTCATCGGCGACAAGGTCAACTCGGCGACCGGAACGTCGCGTGACCGGATCGGTGACCTCGAAGCACAGCGCGACAAACTGAACACACAGGTGAACGCGGGTAACAGTTTTGTCGCAGCCGTATCGCCCCAGTTGCTCGCGGGCAAGCTCGCCGGATCGTCGGTGATCGTGGTGACCGCGCCCAACGCCGCCGACGGCGACGTCGCCGCCGTCAAAGAAGCGTTGACCGCGGCCGGCGCCAAGTTCTCCGGGCAGATCGGGCTGACCGATCAGCTTCTCGGCGATCAATCGGCGGAGAAGCTGCGAACCATCATCGACCAGTCCATTCCGGCGGGCGCCTCGCTGCGGCCGGAGCTGACCGACTCCGGCGGGCGGGTCGGTGATCTGCTGGGCACATTGACGTTGAGCGCCACCGGAGTGGCTACGGCGTCGCGCAACGACGTAGTCAACGGTCTCGCGGCGTTGCGCGAAGGTGGGTACATCACCTACACCGACAACGCCGTCGGCACCGGACGTGCCGTGGTGGTGGTCACCGGCGACGCCTATCCGACGAGCTCGGGGGCGCAAGGCCAGCTCACCGCCAACCTCGCCGCCGCCATGGCGCGGCGCACCGGCGCCGGAATCCTGTTGGGCCGCACCGGATCTGCCGAAGGCGGCTCGCCGATCGCGGTGATCCGCGCAGACCCGTCGCTGCGCAACGAGATCTCGACCGTCGACAACGTCGATCAACAGATGGGGCGGGTGACGACGGTTCTCGCCCTGGCGGGTGACCTACACGGCAAGCCGGGTGCCTATGGCACCGGACCGGGAGCACGAGCCATCACCCCGAGTTCCTGAGAGGGTGCTGGTCAGTGCTGAGGGCGGACTCGCCACACTGCTGGTTGAGCCGGACCGGAGCGCCACCGCCGCTGGTTGAGCTGGATCGGAGCGCCAC
>NZ_JABBNB010000060.1 GCF_012933505.1 Gordonia asplenii | reverse complement strand
GGCTCAACCCGCGGACGGGGCCTGCCGTCGGTGAATCCAGGTTCGTGCAGCGGTGTCATGTTCTAAATAGGTGGCTGTGGTCGGGTGGTCCCTCCGGCTCGCTGCCCACAGTGCACCCGTGTCTTTTCGGTGCGTCGTCGACGGCCTCGTCGTACGGTGTCTCGACGTCGGCTGGCTCGATGCGCTCGTTCGTCGACACTCGAAGGGTGGGGTCCGTCCCGACGGTGCAGAACTCACCCCTCGTTCCCGAATGTCGGACTGGGGCAGCGCTATTCGCCAGCCTTTGTTCGGCAGTCGATGAGCATCGGGTGCCTGTGAAGTCTGCGGTTGCACTCTATCGAGAAGACCGGCCGCTCGCGCGTCAAGGCGCCACCACCCGCACAACAGTCTCCACGACGGCGTCTAGATCTCGATTCGCCTGCGGGTTGGTGGTCGACGTGCTGTTCAGCGCGCCGACGACGAGGTCGCGAAGGACACGGATGTCGACGTCGTCGCGGACCACGTCTTCGCGCTGGCCGCGAGTCAGAACATCGAGCCACACTCTGGCGAACCGACGTTCGTGGGCCACATGGTCGGCGCGCAGGTCGGCGGGCAGGGTGTCCACCATGCGTACCACCGAAGATGCGCGGTCATCGCTCGCGTGCAGCGCTCGCAGGTGGCCCCGCACGGCGGCGTATAGCCGGTCAGTCGGGTCTGCATCCGCGGGGACGGCGTCAACGGCACTGCTCAGTGCCTCGCGGGCGGAGTCCACGCCGTCGCGCAGCGTCGCGGCTACCAGTTCGTCCTTGGTCGCGAAGTGAAATCCGAGACTGCCCACTTTCAGGTCGGCGGCGTCGGCGATTCGACGCAGGCTCGCACCGCCGTATCCGTGTTGTGCGAACTCATGCGCTGCGGCAGCGAGGATCCGCCGTCGTGTCCGCGTGGCCTTTGTCTCGATTTCCTCCATCAGAGGAGTCTAGCGAATCGTACGACCGTACGTTTATGCTATGAATCGTACAGTCGTCAGATTCTAGGAGTGTCAATGACCATCGCCCGCACCCAAGAGCGGATGTCGCACGATTTGTTCCTGCCCGCCGAGGTCGTCGAACTTCGAGCGCGTGCACGCGCGTCGGTGGCACGGCATGTCGCACCCGTTGCTCGCGAGATCGGCAGCCGCGAGGAATCTGCGGACAGCTTCCCGTGGGGCGCCTTTCGCGGGTTGGCGTCGGACGGGCTATTCGGCATTCCATTCAACGGCAGCGCGCACCCGATGCTCGGCGTGTGCACGGTCGCGGAAGAGATAGCCTACGAATCATCCTCTCTAGCTGGTGTTTACGATGGTCAGTGCATTCTGGTCCCGGCGACCCTGGCCCACGCGACGCCCGCGGTGCGCGAGCGGCTCATTCCAGCGTTGACCAATGGTGAGCAGGCATTCGCGTTTGCGACGACCGAGCCCGAGACGAGTTCCGACTTGACGGCATCGCGACTGAGCACGTGGGCCGACGAGACCGAGGACGGATTCGTCGTCAACGGCCGCAAGCGATGGATCACCAACAGCGTTGTCGCGGGATGGGTTTCGATTCTTGTTCGGGCCGGCCGCGACGGCGAGCGAGCCCACATGCTGCTGATAGATCTCACCAGCCCAGGCGTGCGGATCGGGACCCCAGATCTCAAGATGGGCCATCGCGGCCAGATCACCGCTGACATTGTGCTCGATGACGTGCGCGTGCCTCGGGAGAACCTCCTCGGGGCTCCTGGGCGGGGGATGGCGGTCGCGCTGTCCGCGCTGGTGCGTGGCAGGATCGGTATCGGCGCTGCCGGCGTCGGCGTGGCTCAGGCGGCGTTGGATCTCGCGGTCCATCGTCTGCAGACGCGTGAGGTCTTCGGGCGTCCGCTGGGTGCCATGCAGCATTGGCAGTTCCAGATGGCGCAGCGCGCAACCGAATTGGAATGTGCGCGTGGGCTGTATCAGAAGGCCGCTATGCTGCTGGATCAGGGGGACGCCACTGCGGAGCCCGAAGCGGCGATGGCGAAGGCGTACGGAACACGACTGGCCAACGATCTGGTACGAGAGGCGATTCAGATCCACGGTGCCATTGGTTTCGCTCGACAGGTCGGAGAGACCGGCGAGTCGGTGCGTCTGGAGGAGATGTACCGCGATGCGAAGATCCTGGAAATCTTCGAGGGCGCGAACGAACTGCAACAGTGGATCGTCGCACGGCGGCTTTTGGGGCGCGACATCACCGGCTAGCAGCAACGCCGCTGCGCCAGGGCACCTTGACGGACTCGATACCTAATGTAATCTCATCTATATTACCAACATGGCGGTGTCGGTCGCGCCTGTCGTCCTGCCGCATTTATAAGTGTTGTTATGATGGTTTGATGCGACTGCTGGTGACGCGCGAGATGTACTACGACGCGGCGATGAGACTTCTTGCGACAGAAGGTGTCTCATCGCTGAAGATCGCGCGCCTGTGTCGCGAGTTGAACGTGAGCAGCGGCTCGTTCTACGGGTATTTCGGCAGTCTTGACGGCTTCGTCGCCGACTTCTTGGACTACTGGGAAGAAACTCAGACCGCGAATGTGGTCGAGATGTCCCTCGCGCCGGTGGACCCGAAGAAGCGCGTTCGTGCGCTGAAAGAACTAGGTGGCGGATTGCCGCACGACGCCGAGGCCGCGATTCGCGGGTGGGCGCACACCAACGAGCGGGTCGCGGCCGCCCAGAAGCGCGTCGACGCTCGTCGGCAGCAGGCCATGGCCGACGTGATCGGCCCCATTGTTGGCAACCGTGCACAGGCGCGCAAGCTGGCTGCGATGGGGATGGCATTACTGATCGGGCTTCAGCAGTGGAAATCCCCGGTCACCAAGCGGGACTACAATCTGCTGTTCAACGAATACGAGCGCGTGATCATGGATCACGTCGACCGCGACTGATCTCGACTCCCTTCTATGAGGGAGTTCCGTCGAACCCTTGAAATGTAACATAACTTTTATTATCTTCAGAGGGTCGATGTAGCGCCGAGTGAAGGGTGCCGGATGAATGCCGATCAGTTGGCGACTGTGCGCAGTGAGGTTCGTCTTCGGTATCTCGACGCCGGCCTGCGGATTCTGGGCATCAAGGGTTACGCCAGTCTCAAGCTGGCCACGCTGTGCCGTGAGGTGGGTGTCTCGACCGGGGCGTTCTACTACGCGTTCGGGAACTGGGACGACTACACGGTGAGTCTGATCGAATACTGGCGCGAAGAGGTGGCCTTTCGACTGGTCAACGCGGCGTCGGCCTATGCGACTGCCCGCGAGCGGCTCGAATTCCTGCGCGACGTGGTACATCGACTGCCGCACGACACCGAAGCCGCGATCCGCATCTGGGCGGCACACGATCCCCGGGTGGCCGCCATCCAGTCCGAAGTCGACGATGCGCGTCGCGCGCTCGTCGCCGGGGTCTTTCGGGACATCGCGCCGGGACTCGCCTCGGTTGACGACTATGCGGCGGCCGCGGTGGATCAGCTGGTCGGGTATCAGAACGGCACCAGGCGATCGCGCGAAGCGTTGAACTGCTTCCTCGAAGCAATTGTGAATCAGGTTACATTCGAAGCTAACCCATGTTATCTTACATTTCGATGTGAGCCCGGGGCGACGCACACGCGTCCGGCCGGAGAGGAATCATGAAAACACTGCAGACTGCGATGGGCGGCCGTTCCATGCAGACGGCCGCGGGCGCGGTAGGGCTGATCGGATCGTTCTACATCACCGCATGGAATGTGATTAAGGCGTTGCCGCGCAGGCCCTTTCAATGGCGCGAGTTCATCGCGCAGGCGTGGTTCATCGTCAGTGTTTCGGTGATTCCGACACTGCTGATGGCGATCCCGCTCTGCGTCATGGTCGTCTTCCAGATCAACGTCCTGCTCAATGAGATCGGCGCGATCGACCTCAGCGGTGCGGGTGCGGGGGTGGCGGTGATCCGGGAGATCGGCCCGGTCGTCACTGTTCTGGTGGTCGCCGGCGCCGGTGCGACGGCGATCTGCGCCGACCTCGGATCGCGGACGATCCGCGAGGAGATCGATGCGATGCAGGTGCTGGGCATCGACCCGATCGCCCGACTCGCGGTGCCGCGGGTGCTCGCGTCGTGCATGGTCGCATTGTTCCTCAATGGCCTCGTGACCGCGGTGGGCCTCATCGGCGGCTACTTATACGCCGTCTACCTCCAGGGCGCCACACCCGGACAGTTCATCACGGCGATTCCGATTCTCACCGGTACCAACGACCTGCTGATCGGCGAACTGAAGGCGGGTGTCTTCGGGCTGCTCGCCGGCGTGGTGGCCTGCCACCTCGGATTCAACGTCGGTGGCGGTCCCAAGGGTGTCGGCGACGCCGTCAACCAGACCGTCGTCTTCAGCTTCGTGCTGCTGTTCCTGGCCAATTCGATCATCACGACACTGGCGCTGCACAGCACCTAGGACGTCCCAGCTCATGTAACGCTGCCCGCTCAACCCACCGGAGAACTTCCATGGTTGCCCCACAAATCACATCCGATCCGTCCAAGGCGAGGTTCGAGAGAATCGACCCCGGCAGACTTCTCGACCCCGCCGAGGGACTCGGCCGCCAGCTGGGGTTCTATCTGTCGGCGATCAAGGCGATACCCCGCGCATACACGCACTATCGCAAAGAGATCGTTCGGCTGCTGGCCGAGGTGGCGCTGGGCACCGGGGCGCTGGCGGTCATCGGCGGCACCGTCGTGATCATCGGATTCCTCACTGCCGCAGCGGGTTACGAAGTCGGACAGCAGGGGTCGAGTTCGCTGGGCCGGGTCGGTGTGGAAGCAATGTCCGGCTTCATCTCGGCCTTCTTCAACACCCGCGAGGCGATACCGGTCATCGCCGGTGTCGCGCTCACGGCGACTGTCGGCGCCGGCTTCACCGCGCAACTCGGCGCGATGCGGGTCAGCGAGGAGATCGACGCGCTGGAGGTCATGTCGGTGCAATCGCTGCCCTATCTCGTGTCGACGCGCATTGCGGCCGGACTGATCGCCATCGTGCCGTTGTTCTGCATCGCGCTCTTCACCGGCTACGCGGCGACCAAATTCGTGAGCATCTTCATGTCCGGCCAATCGTCGGGCACCTACGAGCACTACTTCGCGCTGTTCCTGCAGCCCGGCGACATTCTCATCTCACTGGTCAAAGTGCTGGTGATGGCGGTCAGCGTCATGGCCGTGCATTGCTACTACGGATACAACGCCTCCGGCGGTCCGGCCGGTGTCGGGGTGGCGGTCGGTAAGGCGGTGCGGACCTCGCTGATCATCGTGATGGTCGTCGACTTCGTCGTCGGCATTGCGTTCTACGGCGGCGTACACGCAACAGTTCGGGTGTCGGGATGATCGAAACACATTCGCGCGCAAGGTATGTCACATACTCGGCCGTTGCCGTCACGGTTGTCGCCGTTCTCATCGTCCTGGCGCTGATGTCCTATCGGGGCTCATTTCAGTCGACCACCACCGTGTACCTGCAGGCGCCCCGCGCCGGACTGATGCTCCAACCCGGCTCCGACGTCAAGATGGACGGCGTCGTGATCGGGCGGGTGCAGCAAGTCGACCTGACCGACGACCGCGCCAAGATCACCATGGCCCTGCAGTCGTCGATCGCCTCGGACCTGCCCGTCAACGTCCACGCCGACCTCGAACCGACCACGCTGTTCGGTCGCAAGTTCGTGTCGTTCAGTAAGCCGAGCGAGCCGCAGCAGAGCCACCTCACCGACGGCACGGTGATCGACACGTCGACTTCGCCGGTCGAGGTCAACGACACCCTGGCGCTGCTGCTCACGGTACTCAAGCAGGCCGAACCGGAGAAGATCAGCGCGACACTGACCGCACTCGGCGACGGTACGCGGGATCGGGGCGCTAAGTTCGGCACGCTCATAACCGACGTGAATTCTTATCTGGCGCAATTCAATCAGTCCTTGCCGGTGCTGCGGCGCGACCTGCGCCTGGGCGCGGACAATCTCTCGACACTTGCCGACCTCTCGCCCGACCTGATGGCTACGATCACCAATCTCACCGTGACGTCGAAGAGCATCGTCGACAAGCAATCGCAGCTGTCGGCGTTCATCCTCAGCTTCACGAACCTCGGCAACACCGGTACGCGTTTCCTCGCGCCGACGGCGCGTCCGTTGGTGATGGCAGCCGATTCGCTTGCGCCGGTGAGTCAGGTCCTGGGCGATTATGCACCCATCTACCCGTGCTTCCTCAACGCGCTCAACACGGGACGAAAGTACTTGGAGCAGGGCTTAGGCGGAGCACGTCCGGGCCTGAACGTGCTCGGCACGCTACTGCTCGGCAATCCACCGTATCGGGCCGGCACCGACGCACCCAAGAACAACGCAGGATCGTCGGGGCCGAGCTGCTACGGCTATCCGTTCAGCAAATCGTCGCCGATGCCCGGCCACTACGACTTCGACGACGGCAGCCACGCATACCGGCGGGTGCAAGGTCCCGAAGACATCTTGGGGAATCCGTTCGCGTCACTGATCTACGGAATGACCAAATGAACATCACTCGTGCGGCGATCAAGCTCGCCGTCTTCCTCACCGCAACCGCAACCATCACCGCGTTCCTGTTCATCGTCGTCGGCAACCTCCGCTGGGGGCCAACGACGCACTACAGTGCCGAGTTCGCCTCGGCGTCGGGCACCCGAACGGGCGACGACGTGAAGGTGGCCGGAGTGGTCGTCGGGAAAGTCACCGATGTCCGGGTCGAGGCGAACGCCGGCGGAGCGCACAAGCTCGGCGCCGTCATCGACTTCGACGTCAACAACGACACTCAGGTCACGCAGGCGACCACCGCGACGATCAAGTACAAGAACCTCATCGGCGACCGATACCTACAGCTGGACACCGATTCGTCGGTCGACGCCCCCGCGCGCACCCCCGGCACGATGCTGCCGCTGTCGCAGACGAAACCGGCGCTCGACATGGACGCGCTGGTCAACGGATTCAAGCCGTTGCTGCAGGGAGTCGACCCCGACCAGGCGAACAAGCTGACCGCCTCGCTGATCTCGGTACTCAACGGTCGTACTCAAGATCTGGGGGTGCTGGTGTCCCAGGTAGGCGAGCTGGGCCAGGCGATCGCCGACCGCGATGCGGCCGTCGGCTCCACCGTCACCGACCTCAACGTCGTGCTCGACACCGTGGCGACCCGCAGCGTCGCCTTCGGGCAGCTCATCACCCAACTGCAAAGCCTCTTCACCGGGTTGGCCGACGACCGGGTGCTGGTCCGCGACGGTCTGACCCATATCGAGGCGGCGAGCGCGCAGCTCAGTGATCTGTTGCAGCGCACCCGACCAGATCTGACCGCCGACATCGCGCACCTGCGCGGGCTGGCCGCGAACCTGAACAACGACACGTCGACACTGAACCTCGTCTTGTCGAAACTCCCGGCCGCCTACCAATTGATGGGTCGGGCATCGGGGTACGGCTCATTCGTCAACTTCTTCGTGTGTGGACTGGCGATTCGCTACCCGACCATCGACGGCGGTCACGCGGACACGCCGATGTTCACCGTGCCGGCCCGGAGGTGCCACTGATGAAACTCGACAATTCGCCACGGGCGATCAAGTTCGGTCTGATTGGGACACTGGTCATCGCGGCCATCGTGCTGGCGATCTTCAACTACCGCTCCATCCCGTTCTGGCCGGGGACCACCACGGTCACCGCACAGTTCTCCGACGTCGGTGGATTGGACACCAAGGCAGCAGTCCAGATCGCGGGCGTCAAGGTCGGTGACGTGACGTCGATCAAGTTGCGCGACGATCACGTCGATGTCGAGATGCGGCTCTCGGAGGGCTGGCAGAGCCTCGGGTCTGAGTCCACCGCGGCCATCAAGGTTGAGACCGCCTTGGGCAAGCGCTACGTCGAATTGACGTCGGCGGGAAGCGGTCAACTCGGTGACGTGATCCCGACTGACCGGACCACCGCGGGCTTCGATCTGGTCGACTCGCTCAACCAGCTCACCCAGCGCGTCGAAGGCACACAGAAGGCCCAATTGTCCTCTGCCGTAGACACATTGACTGATGCCATGGCCAACCTGCCGCCCGACTTGAACGTCGCGCTCAAAGGCCTCGCCGGTGGTGCACAGACCATCGCGTCGCGTGACGCGGGGCTGCGGACATTGCTGCAACGCGCGGGGACGGTGACCGGTGTGCTCGCCGCGCGCAATCGGAATCTCACCAGCCTGATCGACGACGGTGCGGTGCTGTTCACCGAGCTCAACGACCGCGCCGCGGTGATCCGGAGCCTGCTGGTCAAGGTCAAGCTGATGTCGGACGAACTCACCGCATTGACCGACGACACGTCGGGAACGCTGCCGTCGATGCTCACCGAACTGCACCGCGTCACGACGACGCTCAACGCAAACTACGCCAACATCAACAAAGCCATCGCGGGCCTGCGACCGGTGATCACCCAACTCGGTGAGGTGGTCGGCAGCGGGCCCTTCTTCTCCGTGCTCCTGCACAACATCGTTCCGGCCAACCTGCACGGACAGCAGCCGGGCAGCATCGGAGGCGGACGATGAACGGGGCCAATCGAATTCGCAGTCTCCCGACGTCGGCGAAGATCCTGATCTGTGGTGTCATCGCTGTCCTGCTGTGCTGGACCGCAGCCACCGTCTGGCAGCGGGTCAGCAACTCCCACGCGACGATCTGGTTCACCAACACCACGGGGCTCTACGTAGGAGATCCGGTGAAGGTGCGCGGGGTGCAGATCGGCCACGTCGAGGAGATAGCTCCCGTCGACGACAAGGTGCGCGTCGCGGTGTCCTACGACCACGATGTCTACGTCGACGCCACGACCAAGGTTGCGATCGTCGCACCGACGCTCGTGTCAGGGCGGTACGTGCAGTTCGTGAATCCCCACGCGCGCACCGGAACTCGGCTCGCCGACGGCGCGACCATCTCGGTCGACAAGACCGCGATTCCGGTCCGATACGACCAGATCAAGACCCAGGTCACCGAACTGGCCAAGGAACTCGGGCCCAAGTCGGCCACCGACAAGGGGGCGGCGAGCCGCTTGATCGATGTCAGTGCGGCAAAACTGCGCGGCACCGGAACGACGATGAACGAGACGATGAAATCCCTGGCGGACGCGATGGCGACGCTGTCGGGCGGCGGGCAAGATCTGTTCACCACCGTGCGCAACCTCCAGGTCGTCGTGACCGCGCTACGGCAGTCCGACGATCGGATCGTCGACTTCTCCGCACAGCTCAACGATGTGTCGCAGTTGCTTGACGACAATCGCACCCAACTCGATGCCGCGATCTCGGCGGTGGATCTGATGGCGCCGAAACTGCAGAGCTACCTGAATGCGAATACGACGTCTCTGTCGACGGATGTGAAGGCGCTGAACAAGATCACCGGGCTGCTCGTCGACCGCGAGGACGACCTGGCGCAGATTCTGCACGTCGTGCCCACCGCCCTGACGGATCTGTACAACATCTACGACCCACGGTCGAACTCGCTTACCGGTGCGCTCGCAACACCCGACTGGCCGGACCCGATGTCGCTCATCTGCGCGTTGCTGACCACCGTCGACGCACCGCAGAGCCAATGCCAGCGATCGTCGAAGACCTTCGTCGATCTGGTGACCTCGCTGGCGGCGAAGAAGGCAGGCTTACCGGCGTCGACGACGCGAGGCGGAAAACCCGTCAACCCATTGCTACCGGGCGGAGGCGCTCCCCGATGACCAAGCCATCTCGCATCGCGTCGATATGTGCGATTCTGTGCGCGGCGCTCATCGCGTGCAGCGCGTGCCGCTTCGACGGCCCGAACTCGCTGCCGCTGCCCGGCAACGCGGTCTCCGGTGACGGATACACCGTGCACGTGCAGCTTGCCGACTCGCAGAACCTCGTCGCGAATTCGCTGGTGCGCTCTGACAACGTGATCATCGGCGTAGTCCGCGCAATCACCGTAGACAAGGGGCACGCCGACGTCGAAGTCGAATTGGAGAAGTCGGCGCGAGTACCACGTGACGTCACCGCGAAGCTCGCGCAGACGTCGGTGCTCGGCGCGCAGTATCTCGAACTCGTACCGCCGACCGCGACGCCGACCGACGGCGCGTCGCTCGGTGACGGCGACGTCATCTCGCTGAGCAAGACGTCGCAGTATCCATCGACAGAATCGGTGCTAGCTGCGCTGTCACTGGTACTCAACGGCAGCGGACTGGAACAACTCCGCACGATCATCGCCCAGCTCAATATCGGATTCGACGGGCACACCGCCGAGGCGAATCAGGCCATCGGGCGGCTAAGGACATTCGCGAGCGGGCTGGCGGCGCAGAAGTCCGACATCCAACGGGCACTGGATTCGCTTGCGCGCCTGAGCATTACGCTCGCAGCCCAGAACACGCAACTTGCCGACGGCATCGACCAGATCACCCCGGCGGTCAAGGTTCTGGCCGATCAGCGCGCCGATCTGACCCGGATGCTCCAGCAGGTCGGCGACTTCGGCGCGCAGTTCGCCGGTGTCATCAAGGCGAGTAAGGACAATTTGGCGACCACGATCGGCGAACTCAATCCGACTCTCGCGCAATTGGAGAAGTCGAAGTCCGATCTCACCGGATCGCTGTTGGTCGCGCTGAGCTTTCCGTGGCCGGTCAACGTCATCGACCGGGGTCTGCGCGGCGACTATCAGAATCTGTTCCTCACGCTCGACTTGTCGGTGGGCGCGATCCGCGACAAGGTCATCGGCTCGCTGCCGATCGGCGATGTCACCAAGATGACGCTTGCGCGCCAGGCGGTCGACCCGCTGCGTGCTCCGCTCGCGCCCGCCGCAACGGCTCCCAAGAAGAGGGGAACCCGATGAAGCTCACGCATTTCGTCAAGGTCCAACTGATCGTGTTCGCGGTGCTGGCGGTGGTGAGCGTCGTCTACGGTCTCGCCCAGTATGTCGGTATCGGCCGACTCACTGGCATCGGAACCTACAGTGTCACAGCCGAATTCGACAACAGCGGCGGAATCTATCGCAGCGGGCTGGTCACTTTCCAGGGAGTGACGGTTGGACGCGTCACCGACGTCGAACTGAACTTGGGCAGCGGCGCTCCGGTCCGCGTCACCCTGCAGATCGACTCCGATCAGAAAGTTCCGGTCAACACGTCGGCCCACGTGCTGAGCATGTCGGCGATCGGTGAACAGTACGTCGATCTTGTGCCGGCGGCATCACCCTCGTCGGACGTGCTCAGTGACGGGGGAGTGCTGCCCGCCGCGCAGAACGTGTCCCCGACTCCGACGCGAGATGTGCTGGAGAAGGCACAGAGCCTGCTGGCATCGATCTCGTCGGACAATTTGAACACCGTGCTCACCGAGGTCTCGACGGGTCTGAACGGTACCGGCGAGCATCTCGCCAAGCTGATCGACTCATCGCAGAACCTGCTGCGGCTGGCGCAGGTGAACCTGGCACCGACGACGAAGCTGCTCGACGACGCGGAACCGTTGCTGCTGACCGGAAACCGCGTCGCTCCCGACCTGCGGATGTCGTTGCTGAACCTGTCGTCGTTCACCCGTCAGCTCGCGATGAGCGATCAGAAGGTGCGCACGATGCTCGATGTCGCGCCTGCTGCCGCAGACCAGGCGTCGACGACGCTGAGTACCCTGACGCCGACGCTCCCGATTCTGCTGGCGAACCTGCAGACCGTCGGGCAGGTTCTTCGGGTCAACGTGCCGCAGTTGCGGCAGATCCTCACCGTGTACCCGGCGTTGGCGGCCAGCACGATGTCGAGTTTGCGGGATTTCAAGCTCGGCGACAGCCCGCAGGCGCCTCTCGACGTGAAGCTGGGCAACACGGAGAACACGCCGACCTGTACGCAGGGATACCAGGGGACGCTGCGGCGTGACCCGTCGGAGGTGTCGACCGAGGCGGTGGTACCGAATCAGTACTGTGACGTCGCCAAGAACAATCCCAAGGTAGCGCGGGGCGCTCGCAACATTCCGTGTGCGACGGACCCGTCGGTCCGTACGGCCTTCGTCGTGAACTGTCCCGAAGGCAACCCGTCGACCTGGCCGAACATGCTCGCCAGGCCGTACGCGACGAGCAAGCAGCCCAAGAACGCCGAGCGCGCAGCAGGGCAGAACACGTCGACATCCACGGATCGGGCTGTCCCCTATTCGGATCGGACCGGCGTGTTCCGTGGGCCAGACGGGGTCACCTACATCCTCGGGGCCACCACAGACACCTCCAATGGAAAGGAATTGACATGGCAATCACTGCTGATCAAGTGAGTGAACGTACGCGGGCATTCGGACCGCGGCGCGCGCAGCGTCCGGCGGTGACGTGGCTCCTCATAGCGCTGCTCGTCGCACTCGTCGGGGCCATTGCCTGGAAGGGGACGACAGTCGTCGAACAGCGCACCGCCGCCGACCGCAACACCGAGATCATCGGCGTAACCAAGGACGTCGTGGCCAGCCTGGTAAACCTTGACTACAACCGGACCGATGCCGACCTGGCACGCATCAAGGCGATGTCGGCCGGCCAGTTCGCCGACCAGTTCTCCCAGGTGTCGTCGTCGATGGGACAGGTACTCGGACAGGGCAAAGTCCAGTCGACCGGGTCGGTCAAGGAAGCCGCGATCATCAGCGTCGACGACTCGCACGCGAAAGTGCTCGCCGCGGTGACGTCGGTCGTCAAGAACACCGAAGCACCCGAAGGTCAGCCCCGCGTGTATCGCATGCGAGTGCAACTCGACCGCGCTGACGACAAATGGTTGGTATCGAACGTGGAGTTTGTGGCATGACGCAGACAATGGACATCACGAAGAGGGGCGAGTCGATGGGCGACGAGCAGATCGTCGACGAAACTGATTCGCCGACACTGGAATCCGCGGAAGTGGGCTCCGAGACAGCGGGGTCGGCTGCCGAGTCATCGTCGGAGACAACGGAATCCGACGACACCGCGGTACCGACCAGCAGGATGGCAGTGCAGCGCGCCCGCATCCGCGCCGGGCTCCGCTGGCCGGCCACGGCGTCGGATCGAGCCTGGGGACGAGCGCTCGGAGTACTCGGGGTCGTCGGTCTGGCGCTGGTCGGCGGGCTCGTCTATCTGTGGATCGCGGCATCGCACGGGGCTGCTGACGAGGCGGCCGGAGGCGGTGCGCTCGCGGCCGCCAAGAAGGATGTGCCGACCCTGTTGAGCTACGACTACAAGACAGTCGACATCACCTTTCCTGCTGCGGCACAGTCGATCCTGACCGGCGGGTTCCAGAACGACTACCGGCAGCTCGGACTCGCGGTGATCCAGCCCGAGGCCAAGAAGAAGCAGGTCGTGACGAGGGCGCAGGTAGTCGACGGCGGCGTGATCTCGTCGACTAGAGATGCGGTGTCAGTGCTGCTGTTCGTGGATCAGACGACGACCAGCAACGACCAGACCGGTCAGCGTCTGGACGGGAGTCGGATCCGCATCGACCTGGTCAGGGTCGGAGCCGACTGGAAGATCTCGGCGCTCACACCGATTTAGGGGCACTCGGGTGCGACGGCGTCGCGGGCAGTCGTCCTCGCCGCTGCCTCGCTTAGACGATCATGGGATCGGTCCACTCTGAATTAGATTGCGCACCTATGGATTTCGAACCCAACCACCAAGTATTGCAACGACGGGAGTTCTCATGGGTGTTGAGGTCAGCGTTTCAGGTTTGACG
>NZ_JABBNB010000006.1 GCF_012933505.1 Gordonia asplenii | reverse complement strand
GTCGTCGTTCACGACGCCGGGTGCGTTCTTCTGCACCTGCATCAGGAACTCGACATTGCTCTTGGTCTTACGCAGCTGGCTCATCAGCAGATCGATGGCCTGGTGGCTGTCGAGTCCCGACAGGATGCGGCGCAGCTTGTGGACGATCGCGAATTCCTCTGGGGCGAGGAGCAATTCGTCCTTGCGGGTGCTCGACGGGTTGACGTCGACGGCCGGGAAGACGCGCCGCTCGGCGATCTTGCGATCGAGTTTGAGCTCGGCGTTGCCGGTGCCCTTGAACTCCTCGAAGATGACCGTGTCGCCGGTCGATCCGGTCTCCACCATCGCGGTGGCGATGATCGTCAGCGAACCGCCGTTCTCGATGTTGCGGGCGGCGCCGAGGAAGCGCTTCGGCGGATACAGCGCCGTCGAATCGACACCACCGGACAGGATGCGGCCCGACGCGGGCGACGAGTTGTTGTACGCGCGTCCCAGGCGGGTGATCGAATCGAGCAGCACGACGACGTCTTTGCCGGTTTCGACCAGGCGTTTGGCCCGCTCGATGGCCAGCTCCGCGACGGCGGTGTGGTCTGACGGCGGACGGTCGAAGGTGGAGGCGATGACCTCGCCGCGTACCGACCGCTGCATGTCGGTGACTTCTTCGGGACGTTCGTCGACCAGCACGACCATGAGATGGCACTCGGGATTGTTCGTGGTGATCGCGTTTGCGATGTCCTGCATGATCGTGGTCTTACCGGCCTTCGGCGGCGACACGATCAGCGCGCGCTGTCCCTTGCCGATCGGCATGATCAGGTCGATGACGCGCGTGGTCAGCCGCTCGGGCGTGGTCTCCAGCCGCAGGCGCTGGTTCGGGTAGAGCGGAGTGAGCTTGTTGAACTCGGGACGCTTACGCGCCGCCTCCACCTCACCGCCGTTGACGGTGTCCAGCCGCACCAGCGGGTTGAACTTCTGACGCTGGTTGCTCTGGTCGCCCTCGCGGGGAACCTTGACCGCACCGGTGATCGCATCGCCCCGGCGCAGTCCGTTCTTGCGGACCATGTTCATCGACACGTAGACGTCGTTGGGGCCCGACAGGTATCCCGACGTGCGGACGAATGCGTAATTGTCCAGAACGTCGAGGATGCCGGCAACCGGTGCGATGACGTCGTCGTCGTTCAGCTGCGGCTCGCCGCCGCCACCCTGACCTTCGCGGTCACGCCCGCGGCGACGCTCACGGAAGCGGCGACCTCGGCGATTGCGGCCGTCGCCGTCCTCGTCGTTGTTGTTGTTGTTGCGGTTCTGGTTTCCCTGACCGCCGTTCTGATTCTGACCGCCGTCGCGGTTGTTCTCACGATTGCTGTTCTCGCGATTGCCGTTTTCGCCGCGGTTGCCATTCTCGCCGCGGTTGCCGCTCTCACGGTTGCCGTTCTCGCCGCGGTTGTTGCGATTGCGATTGCGGTTGCGCTCGGCACCGGTCTGCTCGGCGTCGGCACGGTCACCCGCTGCCTTATCGTCCGGCGTCTTGTCACCCGCTGCCTTGTCACCCGCCGAGTTGTCGGCGTCGACCTTGTCGCCCCCGGTCTTCGCGGGCTTGTCACCAGCGGTTTTGTCACCGGCAGCGGTATCGGCGGAAGTGGTCTCGGCGGCAGACTGGGCCGCGGCCTTCTCGGCGGTCGGCTCGACGACAGGCGCCGGAGCCTGCTGCGCGGCGGGCGCTTCGGTGGCCGGGGCCGCCTCGGCCGAAGCCTGCGCGGGCTTCTCGGCCGTCTCGGTCTTGCGGGCACGAGTCTTGGGTGCGGCCTTGGTGGCCGTCTTGGCTGCGGACGGCGGCGGTGCACCGGCACCGGCGGCCTGCCGCTCGCGAATCGCGGCGATCAAATCGCCCTTGCGCATCCCCGAGGTGCCCTTGATGCCCAGCTCACCGGCCAGAACGCGCAGTTCGGAGAGAACCATCCCGGACAACCCGATGCGCACCGACGCGCGTCGGGGCGCCTCAGCCGCGGGAGCCGCGGCTTCCGGTGCCGCGTCCGGTGTGATGAGGTCCGTATCGGTCACGGATTTCCTTTCGTTCCCCGACAGGTAGTTCCGCGGGGTTTGGCGCTCCCCCTGCGATCAGAAGGAGCTTCCATCCGTCGAACGGATGGGAAGAGTCTTCGAGTCCAGCGCGAGATGCTTAGAACACAGATCCTGACCTCACAGAACGCGAGGTGGGATGGGCTGATGACAAGCACGGCAGATCATGGTCTGCTTGGCTAGACGTTGCCATCATAACGCCGCCGCGCTTGTATCGGCAACCTATCCGTGAAAATCCCCGACTCGACGTGTCACGCCAGCCGACTGACCCCGTCGGCGATCGATGCGTTCCGGACCGTGAATCCCCGGTCCCCGGCATACGACAGCAGCTCAGCGGGCACTTCGTCGGTGCCGAGGACCAGCACCGTCGGGCCCGCGCCGGAAATCGTCGCGGCCTGCCCCGCCCCACGCAGTTTGCCAACCAAATCCGCCGACGGCGGCATCGCCGCGCTGCGATACCCCTGATGCAGCCGATCGTCGCTGGCTTCGAGCAGCAGACGCGGATCCGACGTCAACGCAACGACACTCAACGCCGACCGGCTCAGATTGAAGACCGCATCACTGCGCGGAACCATCTCCGGCAATAGCCCACGCGTCTCCGACGTCGACGACTCGAACGACGGAATGAACACCGTCGCGGCGATGTCGGGGTGTACCTCGATGCGACTGGACCGATACACCGGCGTACCGCCCGGGGTGATCCAGGTGACCACCGCACCGCCGAGGACGCTGGCCGCGGCGTTATCCGGGTGCCCCTCGAACTCACTGGCCTGCTCGACCAGCACCTCGTCGGAAAATGGATGTCCCACACCGGATTTCGCGATCAGCTCGGATGCGGCCGCAAGCCCCGAGACCGCCGCCGCCGCCGACGATCCCAACCCGCGAGAGTGCGGAATCGAGTTCGTGCACGCGACGAAGAGCCCGTTGACTCGCACTCCCGCGACGGCCAGACCGCGCAGGATCGCCCGCGCCACCAGATGCGTCTCATCGCGCGGGACGCCCGCGCTGCCCTCACCGGTCGCGGTGACCTGAACGCCGTCGCCGCCGGTCGTGACCGTCACGTCGTCGTAGACGCCGAGCGCGAGACCGAGGCAATCGAAGCCCGGCCCGAGATTGGCGCTCGACGCCGGGACGCGGACCGTCACCGACACACCGTCGGGCAACACGGGAACAGCGGTTCGCAATGCCACCTGTCGGCCCCTACCGCGCGACGCCGAGCGCATCGGCGACTGCGACCGGGTCGACGTCGATCGCCTCGACCACGGGAATTCCAGACAACGCGGTGTCGGGATCCTTCAGCCCATTGCCGGTGACCGTGCAGACGACGGTCGATCCGGCCTCGATCCACCCATCGGCACGTGCCGCGAGCAGACCCGCGACGCTGGCAGCCGACGCCGGCTCGACGAAGACGCCGTCGCGGCCCGCGATCAGCCGGTAGGCGGAGAGCAGTTCGTCGTCGGTGGCCGCGCGGAACTGCCCGCCCGACTCCTCCTTCGCCGCGACCGCCTGATTCCAGCTGGCGGGCGAACCGATGCGGATCGCGGTGGCGATGGTCTCCGGGTTGGCGACCGGCGCGCCGTTGACCAGCGGAGCGGCGCCTGCCGCCTGCACACCGAGCATGCGCGGACGACTGGTGGTGATGCCGTCGGCGAAGTACTCGCTGTAGCCCTTCCAGTACGCGGTGATGTTGCCCGCGTTGCCGACCGGCAGCGCGTGGACGTCAGGTGCCTTTCCCAGCACGTCGACGATCTCGAACGCCGCGGTCTTCTGACCTTCGATGCGTGCCGGGTTGACCGAGTTGACCAACTCGATCTCCGGATACTCCGACGTCACCTTGCGGGCGAGTTCCAGGCAGTCGTCGAAGTTGCCGCGCACCTGGATGATCTTGGCGCCGTGCATGACCGCCTGCGCGAGCTTGCCCATCGCGATCTTGCCCTCGGGGATCAACACCGCGCAGGTGATCCCCGCACGCGTGGCATACGCCGCCGCCGACGCCGAGGTGTTGCCGGTCGAGGCGCACAGCACGGCCTTCTTGCCGTTGTTCACCGCATTGCTGACCGCCATCGTCATGCCGCGGTCCTTGAACGAGCCGGTCGGGTTGAGACCCTCGACCTTCAGGTACACGTCGCAGTCGGTGAGCGACGACAGGTGGTTGGCTCGGATCAGCGGCGTACCGCCTTCGAGCAGCGTGACGACCTGCCAGTCGTCGGCGACCGGGAGTCGGTCCCGGTAGGCCTCGATCAGTCCGGGCCACGCGGTGTGCACGGGAGTGTAGTCAGTCATCGGTTCCCTCCAGTCGCAGCACGCTCGAGATCTTCGTGACTGCATCCATCTTTTCCAGTGCCGCAACGGTTTCCGACAATGCGCCGTCGGGTGCGCGATGAGTCACCACCACCAGACGCGCCCTGTCCTGCGCGCCTTCCTGACGGACCACGGCGATCCCGATGTCACGGCTGGCGAACTCGCCTGCGACCTGGGCGAGCACCCCCGGCCGGTCGGCGACCTCCATCGCGACGTAGTAGCGCGTCGGGACCGAACCGATCGGAGCGATCGGCAGCGACGCATAGGTCGACTCCAGCGGGCCGCGGCCCGAGTAGACGCGGTTGCGCGCGGCCATCACGACGTCGCCCATCACCGCCGACGCCGTCGGCACGCCACCGGCGCCCTGACCGTAGAACATCAGGCGACCCGCGTTCTCCGCCTCCACGACGACGGCGTTGAACACCCCGTTGACGGTTGCCAGCGGATGGCTCAGCGGAATCAGCGCCGGATACACCCGCGCCGAAATACGTTGTGCCCCATCGGCGTCGACGACACGTTCGCAGATCGACAGCAACTTGATGGTGCAGTCGAGCTGAGCGGCGCTGGCCAGGTCCGCGGGCGTGATCGACGAGATGCCCTCGCGGTAGACGTCCGCGGCGGTCACCCGACTGTGGAAGGCGATCGAGGCCAGAATGGCAGCCTTGGCGGCGGCGTCGTAGCCCTCGACGTCAGCGGTGGGGTCGGCTTCGGCGTAACCCAGTCGCCCGGCCTCGGCGAGCGTCTCGGCGTAGTCGGCGCCGGTCTCCGCCATCGCCGAGAGGATGAAATTCGTTGTGCCGTTGACGATTCCGGCCACCCGCTGCACCGTATCACCGGCCAGGCTCTGCATCAGGGGCCGGATCACCGGGATCGCGCCGGCGACGGCCGCCTCGAAGTAAAGGTCGACGCGCGCCTCGGCGGCAGCGGCCGCCAGTTCGCCGGTGTAATCGGCAAGCAACGCCTTGTTGGCGGTGACCACGGACTTACCGCTCTGCAGGGCCGTGCGGATATGGGTGCGCGGCGGCTCGATGCCGCCGATCAGTTCGATGACGATGTCGACGTCGTCGCGGGCCACCAGCGCCGCGGGGTCATCGGTGAGCAACTCGGCCGGAATGCTCGGGCGTGCGGTGTTGATGTCGCGGACCGCGACACCGCGCAACTCCAACGGAGCACCGACGCGGGCCTGCAGGTCGCCGGTGCTCTCGGTCAAGATGCGAACTACCTCGGTGCCCACATTGCCCATGCCGAGGACGGCGACGCCGATCGGCTTACTTGCACTACTCACTGGTGGCCTCCACGCCTGCTTCCAAACTCAAATAATCTTCAATTCGCTCCCGGCGCAACAGAAGTCG
The DNA here is from genome assembly GCF_012933505.1 of Gordonia asplenii. Taxonomy (GTDB): domain Bacteria; phylum Actinomycetota; class Actinomycetes; order Mycobacteriales; family Mycobacteriaceae; genus Gordonia; species Gordonia asplenii. The sequence goes on along the minus strand of NZ_JABBNB010000006.1, from coordinate 247,211 downwards.
CGACTGCCCGGCACGCACCGCGACCACCGCGGGCCGTTGCGCGAGGTTGTACCGCGACGACATCGAGTAGCAATACGCTCCCGTCGCGCCGACGACCAGCAGATCGCCGGGCGTCAAGTCGTCGTGCAGCCAGCAGTCGCGAACGACGATGTCGCCGCTCTCGCAATGCTTTCCGACGACACGGCTGAGGACACCGTCGGCGTCGGAGACGCGTGAGGCGAGCCGGACGTCGTACTCGGCGTCGTAGAGCACCGCGCGGATGTTGTCGCTCATACCGCCGTCGACGGAGACGTACCGGCGCGTCGAACCGCCGTCGAGCGCAACGTCTTTGAGCGTTCCCACCTCGTAGAGCGTCACGCCGCCGGGTCCGGCGATCGCCCGGCCCGGTTCCACGGCGAGCAACGGAGTCGGAAGTCCCAGTGCCGCGGACTCGTTCGCGACGATTTCGGCCAGCCGCTCGGCTACTTCGGCGGTGGGCAGCGGATCGTCGTCGGGCAGGTACGAAATCCCCAGTCCCCCACCGAGATCCACGACCTCGAGCTGCGCCGTCTTCTCGACCCCGAACTCGTCGACGATGTCGCCGAGCAGCCCGATCACCCGGTGCGCGGCGACCTCGAAGCCGTCGAGGTCGAAGATCTGCGAGCCGATGTGGCTGTGCAGTCCGACCAGTCGCAGGTTGTCGGCGGCGAACACCCGGCGCACCGCGTCCATGGCCGTCGCATAGTGCGACCGATCACGGGCTCCGGCCGCCTCGGTGATCGCGAAGCCGAATTTCTGATCGTCGTGTGCCGTGGAGATGAACTCGTGGGTATGTGCCTCGACGCCGGGGGTCACACGGACCAGAACGTCGGCGACCACGCCGCGCTCACCGGCCAGCTCATCGAGGCGATCGATCTCATAGATCGAGTCGACGACGATGTGCCCGATACCCGCGTCGAGCGCCGCGGCGAGCTCGCTGACCGATTTGTTGTTGCCGTGCAACGCGATTCGCTCCGCCGGGAAGCCGGCGTGCACCGCGACGGCGAGTTCGCCCGCCGAGCAGACGTCCAGCGAGAGCCCCTCGGCGGCGACCCACCGGGCGATCTCCGCCGATAGGAACGCCTTCGACGCGTAGTGCACGCGTCCGTAGGGACCGAACGCGGCCTGCATGTCGGCACAGCGCGATCGGAAGTCGTCCTCGTCGTAGACGAACAGCGGTGTGCCGTACTGCGCGGCGAGGTCGGTGACGCGGACGCCGCCGATCGTCAGCACGCCGTCGTCGTCGCGGGTCGCGCCGCGCGGATATACGTTGTCCGGAATACGCGCGATGTCCGCCGCGGCACTGTGTTCTGTCATGTCCCGCCGCTCCGTTTCCATTTCCGGTCGCTCCGTTTGCCCAGGGTTCTCGCTCACATGCGCTCCGGTGCGCTCACGCCGACCAGCGACAGACCGTTCGCCAGCACGACTCGGGTGGCCGCGCACAGTGCCAGCCGTGCCCGGTGCAGATCTCCCGCGGGTTCGTCACCCTGCGGCAACACCCGACACTGCGTGTAGAAGCGGTGATAGGACCCGGCCAGGGTTTCCAGGTAGCGGCAGATCCGGTGCGGCTCACGCAGTTCCGCTGCGGTGGCCACCAGTTCGTCGAAGTCGCCGAGGGTCCGGATCAGCTCGCCTTCGGCGGGTTCGGTCAGCAGCGCGACCTGTTCGACGTCGGGTTCGAGCCCCAGCTCGGCGGCACTGCGGGCCAGCGCCGACAGCCTCGCGTGCGCGTATTGCACGTAGTAGACGGGGTTCTCGTTGGACTGCTTGGTCAGTAGGTCGAGGTCGATGTCGATGTTGACGTCGACCGACGAGCGGATCAGCGAATAGCGCGCGCCGTCGACGCCGACCGCGTCGACCAGGTCGTCGAGGGTGATCACGGTACCGGCACGCTTGCTCATCCGTACGGGTTTGCCGTCGCGGACGAGGTTGACCATCTGCCCGATCAGCACCTCGACGGTCGAGGCGTCGTCGCCGAGCGCCTGCGCGGCCGCCTTGAGCCGCACCACGTATCCGTGATGGTCGGCGCCCAGCATGTAGATGCACAGATCGAAGCCGCGGTTGCGCTTGTCCTTGTAGTAGGCGATGTCACCCGCGATGTAGGCCGCGTCACCGTCGGACTTGATGACCACGCGGTCTTTGTCGTCGCCGTAGTTCTTCGACCGCAGCCACCACGCGCCGTCGGCTTCGTACAGGTTGCCGTTGGCCTTGAGTTCGGCGATGCACTCGTCGACCAGCCCCGATTCGAACATCTTGTTCTCGTGGGTGAACACGTCGAAGTCGGTGCCGAACTCGTGCAGGCTCTCCTTGATGTGGTCGAACATCAGGGCGACGCCGTTGGCGCGGAAGGCTTCCAGTCGCTCGGCGTCGGGCAGGGCGAGAACGTCGGGCACCTGCGCCACCACCTGGTCGGCGATGTCGTTGATGTATTCGCCCGCGTAACCGTCCTCGGGGGTCGGCTCATTGCGCGCGGCGGCGTCCAGGGACCGGGCGAAGCGGTCGATCTGTGCGCCGTGATCGTTGAAGTAGTACTCGCGGGTGACCGCCGCGCCACGTGCGCCGAGCACCCGGCCCAGCGCGTCTCCGACTGCGGCCCAACGGGTTCCGCCGAGATGGATCGGTCCGGTGGGGTTGGCCGAGACGAATTCCAGGTTGATCTTGCGGCCGCCCAGCTCGTCGCCGTGACCGTAGTCGGAGCCCTGGGCCAGCACCGTCGCCACGACGCTGTTCTGCGCGGCCGCCGCCAGGCGCAGGTTCACGAATCCGGGACCCGCTATTTGCGCGGAGTCGATTCCGTCGGCGGCGGCGTACGCGGTCGCCAGCCAGCCGGCCAGTTCGCGCGGGTTGACGCCGACTTTCTTGCCCAGCTGCAGTGCGACATTGGTTGCGTAGTCGCCGTGGTCGGGATTGCGCGGACGCTCCACCGTGATGGCGTCGGGCAGCGCGGACACGTCGAGTCCGTGCTCGGTGAGGACAGTCTGGGTCACGCCGCGAAGGAGCGCGGCGAGGTCGGCGGGAGTCACAGGTCACCATACTATTGGCCGCCCAGGCGATACCGACAATCGCCTCCGCTTCGCCTGCGTCGCCGCGGGCGGCGTCGTCGCCGGTAAGCTGTCGGCTCATGGCAGCAAAATCCGGCCCGAGTGTGCCGAAATCGTCCCGCAAGACCGGCGGAGTTCCGGCGACGGGTGCGAAGAACATCGATTGGACGATCATCGCCGCGATCGTCGCCGTCGTCGCTTTGCTTGTGGGACTGGGTTTTTGGATCGTTCCGAAGATCATGGACAAGCGCGACGCCGCGCAGAACGCGCCGCAGACCGTCGAGGGCTACGTGCCGTCGGTGGCCAACCCCGATCCGTCGACGACGATCCCCGGCGTCACCAAGCTGTACTACCCGTCGGGCGTGCACGTGAATCCCGACGAGCGAGTCGCCTACAACCAGTCGCCGCCGTTCGGCGGACCCCACGACGCCATCTGGGCCAACTGCATGGGCATCGTGTACCCGGTGCAGTTGCGCAGCGAGAACGCCGTCCATGCACTGGAGCACGGTGCCATCTGGATCACCTACAACCCGGACAAACTGTCCGCGGACGACCTCAACAAGCTCAAGGGCAAGGTGACCGGACAGCAGTACATCTTCATGTCGCCCTACCCGGGCCTGAGCACCCCGATCTCCCTGCAGAGCTGGGGACATCAGCTGAAGCTGGACTCCCCCACCGATCCGCGGATCGATCAATTCATCACCGCGCTGCGGCGCAACGCGACGCCCGGCGTCTACAAGGATCATCCGCAAGAGACCGCATACCCGGAGACCGGCGCCACCTGTGGCACCATCCCGGGCTTCGATCCGTCGAATCCGCCGGCCGCCGACCAGGGTGCCCCCGGGCCCAATGCCGTGCGGATGGACGGCAGCCGACCGAACGCAGGTAAGTGATGAGCGACGACACGACGACGCCGGAACCGACCGACACCGAGCCATCCACCGCCGAAACCACGTCGGCCGCAACCGAGTCGAACGGCCGACGGGGCGTGGTGACGCTGGTCCTCGGCGCGGTGGCGCTGCTGCTGATCGGATTGGGGCTCGGCGTCGGGCTCGGCACCTGGTTGTCGTCGAACGTCCCCGACGACGATGTCCCGGCAGCGAATTCGGCTGCCGTCGGATTCGCCCAGGACATGACTCGCCACCACGAGCAGGGCGTTCAGATGGCCGCACTGGCGATGAACAACGGCGTCGATCCGCAGGTGAAGTCGCTCGCCTACGACATCGTGACGACGCAGTCCAACGAGATCGGGCAGATGCAGTCGTGGCTGACCCGGTGGGGCTACCCGATCATCAATCCGGGTGAGCCGATGGCCTGGATGGGTCACGACATGGCGTCGATGGACATGTCGGCGATGCCCGGGATGAGTATGGCTCCGTCGAGCGCGGCGCCGTCGAGCACGATGGTGGGCGGACACGACCATGGGTCGATGCCGATGCCGATGCCGTCGACGCCGGCGACGACTCCGGCACCGTCGACGTCCGCACCGTCGACCGAGGCGGCCGACACCTCGGCCGACGAGCCGCCAATGCCGGGTATGGCGACTGAGGCCGAGATGGCTAAGCTGCGCTCTCTCAAGGGCCGCGACAGCGACGTCTATTTCCTGCAGTTGATGCTGCGCCACCATCAGGGTGGAGCGCACATGATGGCCTATGCCGCCGACCCGAAGAACGTCTCGCAAGACTACGTACGGGATCTGGCGTCGACGATGGAGCGCACTCAGGGCAACGAGATCAAGACCCTGCAGGCGATGCTGGCGACGTACGGGGCACCCGAGCTGCCGATGAACTGAAGTCGCATATCCGACACGACGGCTCAGGTCCGACCCTCCACAGGCGTCGGACCTGAGCCTTACTGTCGGATGTGACTACAACACGAGCGCCAGCACCACCAACACGCAGCCGATGGCGGGCGGCACGAGCTGCTTGAGCGCTGCCGACGCCTTGGACGGGTCGGAAATGAGCAGGACCAGCCCGGCGGCGACCATGCTGCCCGCCCCGGACAGCACCAGCGTCGCACCCACCGCCTGCTGACCGACGGCGACGGCCACGATGCCGATCCCGATGAGAATGGCCAGGAACAGGTTGTAGAAACCCTGGTTGAACGCCAGCGCCTTGGTGGTCTGGGCCTCCTGCTCAGTGGTGCCGAAGACGGCACGCGCCGACGCCGACGTCCATATGATCGACTCCAAGTAGAAGATGTAGACGTGAATGAGGGCCGCGAGGCCAGCGAAGACGAGTCCGGCGATGAGCACGGCGTCAGTGTAATCGGGTGGAATGCGGCGAGCGCGATATCTCCGGATCAGGGATCGACGTGGCTACGGGGATGTCACTGCTCGCACGCATGAAACTCTTTCAAACGCACTCCTCACCTGCGTCAATGCGGAGGCGTGGCGCGTTGGTACCAACATACGAATTCTGAAGAGCCGCAATTCGACGAGACAGCCCCCGAGGAGATGCGCAAGCAATGTACGGCAGTAAGCACGCCCGCCAGTTGGCGGCTCACGAAGAAGTCGTGTCGATGCTACGCGTCCATCCTGATCTGTTGAATACCGCTCGGAATGACCTGCAGGCCCGCATCGACCGCAAGCGCGGGCACGCGTCAGGTGACCTCTACATGCGCCGGCTAGCCCTCTGGGAAGAGCTAGTGAGACAACGTGACATAGAGCGCATCGCCGAGCATGTCCTAGGTACCGATGATCACTGCGCAATGATGCGCAGGGCGGGTAAATGACAACGACTACGTCGTCGAGTTGGTCCGATCCGGCCTGGTGGACCCCGCGAGGTTGTGCGAAGACTTCGGGGAGCGACTCAATGGGGCGCACATACCCCCGACCAAAGAACAATCGACTTCACAAACTGTGCCCTCGGTAGGATTCGAACCTACGACCTTCCGCTCCGGAGGCGGACGCTCTATCCCCTGAGCTACGAGGGCGCTCGGGCGAAACACAGCCTAGCGCACCGCGGCCCGAGTACCCAAAACGGGTGGTCAGTGGGCGGGTCGCGGTGTCAGACAGCGACCTTCGACGCCGCGTCGACGTGCGCGTAGCGCTCGGGGACGCAGGTCAGCACGATCACCTGAGAGTGCTTGCCCGCCTGCGTGAGAACGTCTGCCATCGTCTCGGTGCGGGCGGTATCGCTGTTGCCGAGCGCGTCGTCGATGATCACCGGGACGCCGTCGGCCTCGTCGACGAGCATCGCGCAGGCGAGTCGGGCGACCAGCCCGAGCTGTTCGCGGGCGCCGCCGGAGAGCGACTCGTAGGGCACGGTCACGCCGTCGACGGTGCGGGAGGTGATGGTGAGGTCGTCGTCGACGGCGAACCGCACTCCGGCACCGAACAGCGGCGCGCTGAGCTCTTCAAGCCTCGTACGGAACGGATCGGCGTAACGGGCATGGGACTCTTGCCTTTTCGCACGTAGCGTGACGAAGAGCAGTTGCGCGGCCGCGGCACGTTCGGTGACTCGCGACAGCGCGTGCTCGGCGTCGGCGAGTTCGGCGGCGGCGTCGTTCAGCTCATCGAGGCGATTGTCGGTGCGGCACACTTCGATTCGCGTCGACGTGGTGACGATCTCGCGTTCGGTCGCCGCGATCTGCCGGTCCAGCTTCGCCAATTCGTCGCGCAGCGTCGCGCGCTGACGCTCGAGGTCCGCCACGGCGAGGACTTCCAACTCGGCCCTCGCCGCGGCCACGGCTCGCTGCGCGACAGCCTTGGCGCGCCTGGCCTCCTCTTGGGTCAGGTGAGCCTGTTCATCGGTCAATTCCGTGTCAGCAGAAGCGATCTGGCCGCACAACTCGTCGACGTCGACGTTGATCCGGTGCAGTTCGGCGGCCGAGGTCTGCGCCGCCGCGCGATTCTCACGTTCCGCGGAACGCTGGGCGGCCACTCGGCGCTCCGCCGCGGCGACGGCAGCCGCGCCCTCGACCGGTCCCGGCGCCTCCAGTTCTCCAGTCAGCCGGGCGATGCGTCGAGTCAGCTCGGCGCGCTCGTCGGCACGTGCCTGGGCGTCGTCGAGGGTCGCCAGCCGGTGGGTGGCGCAGACGTCCGCGGCTTGCGCCGACAGTGACTCGACGGTGCGGGCCAGTTCCTCGGTGTCGGCACCGGCGGTGATCGTCACCCGGGCCACCCCGTCCACCTCGACGACGGATTCGCCTGCGCCGGTACGGAACTGCGCGTCGGTCACCGGCCGGCCGTCGACCGTGACGACTCGATCACCCAGTGCCTCAACGGAAAACGACGCGGCGGCCGCCTCCCACCGCGCGGTATCGGTGGCGAGGTCACGCGCGAGCTTTCGTGCACCGGCCAGCACCGCGGAGTCGACGTTGTTGTCTGCCAACGCTTTGCGCGCCTCGTCGAGCTGCCGCTGGCGACTCTGGGTGGCGGCGGCGAGTTGGGCGTCGGCTTCGGCTCGGGCCGCCGCCAGTTCTACCTCGGCGGCGACGGCCGCAGATGCCGCGGCGTCGGCGTTGGTCGTCGAGGTGTCCCGCCGGTGGACGGCGTCTGACTCGCGCTGGCGCAGCGACGTCAGGCGGGATCGTCGACTCACCCGGTCGTCGACGTCTCGTTCGGCGAGGGCGGCTGTCGCAGCGGCCAATTGCAGTGACTTCTGTGCGGATTCGTATGCCACAAGCGCCGCCTCGGCCGCCGCGAGTCGGTCGTCGACGCGCGCGGCGTCGACGCGGCGCAGCTCCGCGGTGCGCGCGAGTTCGACCTTCCGCGACAGCGCGGCCTCGAGTGCCTCGGCATCGCGGGCGACCGCCTCGATCCCGCGTGCCCGCGCCGCGTAATCCTCGTGCGCGGCGGCGACGCGCTGCTGCGCGGCCGCCAACTCACCGGTGGGGCGACCGGCCTTCTCGGTGAAATACCGGCAGTACTCGGCGGTCACCGCGGCGAGGAGTTCCTCGGCGTCGCCGTCGGCGACTTCCGCCGCGCCGACGGCGCGGTCCAAGGCTTTGGTCAGCGCCGCACTGCCCGTCGCCGCGACGAGTTCCGGATCGTCGGACTGCATCAGCCTAACCGCCCGGAACAACGCCAGATCCATTGTGCCGGAAAGCAGTTCGGCCGCGCGCGCCTCGGCGTCACGTCCGGTGTGCTGCTCGGGCTCGGGCGCGTGCACGGTCAACTCCGTCGCCACCGAACGGTTGAACCGCTTGAAGTAGGTGAAATGCCATCCGCCGGAGGAGATCTCGGCCTCCACCTCGGTGCCGACGTCTTGCCCCGACGGCGACAGTGCCTTCACCGCAGCCGATTTGGACGATGCGCGCACCTCGAGCAGCGTGTCGAGCGCCTCCACCATCGACGACTTGCCCGCCTCGTTGCGCCCCGCGACGACTGTCACACCGGCGTCGGCGAACTCCACTTCACGTTCGGCGATGCCGCGAAAGTTCTTGAGCCGCAGTCGATGGAGTTTCACCGCGACTCTCCCCCGGTCCGTGCGGCCAATCGCGCGAGCAGTGCGAGCGCACCCCGTGCCGCGGTGGCCGTACCGTCCTCCGCGGACGCCCGCTCCACGAGCTCGTCGGCGGCCTGTGCGGCGTATCCGCGCAACGCGAAGTCGGCGACGGAGTCAGCATCGGCGACGACGACCAGGTCGTCGTGGGCGTCCCAGCGTCGGACAGCGGCGAAACTGTCTGCGGCGCCGTCCAGGATGCGTTGCAGCTCAACGTGTTCGACGACGGAGACGGTCCCGACCAGCGCGACCTGCAGCACCACGCGCGACTTGTCGGGAATCGCGGAGAGCCGCCGGGCGAAGTCGGCGACGTCGGCCGCGGAGGTGATGTCGTGTCGGATCGAGGTGAACGCCCATTGGCCCACCCGGTGCGGCGTGACGTCGACGGTGCGACCGTCGGCACCACGCGTCAGGGTGACCTCCAGCACGCTGCCGGGTTCGGTCTCCACATTGTCGAAGTTGGTGACCTCCTGGGCGCCGGAGTACCAGATCCGGCCCGAACCGCCCACCGGTGTGACCGAGTGTCGATCACCGAGGGCAACGTAGTCGATCAGCGACGTCGACAACGCTTCCTCGAGCGCACCCACCGCGACCAGCGACGGATCCGATCCCGGGCTCAGCGCATCGGTGGCGCCGTGCCCGACGACGACCCGCAGGCGGTCGGTGGGCTGGAGCGAATCGACCTGTGCGCCGACGAGATCGGCGAGCGGCGCCTTGTGCGACCAGGGGGCGACGACGAGTTCGGCGTCGTCGCAGACACCCACCACACCCGGCGTGGACAGCACCGTGACATTCGCGGGGCATCGGGTCCGGAAGATCTCCGAGCGATACACGCCGGCGGCGTCGAACGGGTCGTGGTTGCCGGGCAGTAGATACACCGGGACGGTGAACTCGCCGAGTCGGTCGAGCGTCTGGGTGATCAGGCGCGCCGAGACGCGGTGGTCTTCGAAGACGTCACCGCAGACGACGACGAACCGCGCTCCCGTCGACGCCGCGACGGCACCGATGCGCGTCACCGCGTCGAGCCGCGCCGCGGTGTAGGCGTGTTGCGCGTCGGCGGACAGGTACTTTCGCGTCATCCCCAGCTGCCAGTCGGCGGTGTGCAGGAACGTGATCCGACGTTCCGGCTGCGCCTGCCCCGCTGCATCGTCGCCGGTGGGCGTCGGCGCGGAGTCTTCGACTCCGGCGACCCGCGGGGCGTCGAACAGCGACGGCTGATCCAGGTCGTCGAACAGCGACCACTGCATGGCGGGCTCCGCCATAGTTCACCTCCCGTGGAATTCTCGTCGAGGCGAATCTTACGGACATCCACTGACAAGCTGCGGGACGCACGACGGGCGGGACGGTCTCGTCGACCGTCCCGCCCGCTGACGCGCACGACTCAATGCGTGGAGACCGTGTCACCCTCGTTCGACGCGCGCGCGGCCGCGGCGGCCGGACCCGCGTGGGTGCGGGGCCGCTCGAAGAACAGCGCCACGACGCCGCCGACGATCAGGACCGCCGCGGGCAGGTACAGCGAATGGCCCATCGCCTCGGAGAAGCCCGGCTTGATGAATTCGGGCAGCGCCGCGACCGCGCCGCCTGCCTTCTCGCCCGCTCCCGCACCGAGTTTCGACGTCAGCAGTGCCTGCATCAGAACGCCGACCGCGGCTGCGCCGATCACCGATCCGATCATTCGGGTGGTGTTGTACACGCCGGCGCCTGCACCCGCCTGCTGCCAGGGCAGGTTGCGCGTCGCGGTCGCCGCGAGCGGCGCCCAGATACCGGCCTGCGCGAAGCCCATCACGCACATCGGCACCAACAGCAGCCACACCGGGGTGTCGGGCTTCATGATGTAACCCGCCAGTGCGACAGACACACCTTCGAGCAGCAATGCGCCGGCGATGATGCTGCGCGGATGCACCTTGTCGAGCAGTCGCCCGACCACGGGTGCCAGGAATCCGCTGATCAACGCCATCGGCACCATCATCAGGGCGGACTGCGTCGGCGACATGCCGCCGACGAGCTGTAGGAAGAACATCGTCGGGATCATCAGGCCGGAGATCGCGAAGCCCATCGACGTGATCCCCGCGTTGGACACCGTGAAGTTGCGATCCTTGAACAGCGACAGCGGCACCAGTGGCTCGCCCTTCATCTTTCCCTGCCACACCACGAACAACACCATCACCACGGCACCGCCGATGATCAGCGTCCAGATCCACGCGTTCCAGTGGTGCTTCTCACCTTCCTGGATGCCGAAGACCAGCGCGGACAGACCGATCGCCGAGAGCGTGACACCGATCCAGTCGAATTGGTGGTTGTGGGTGTCGACGGTCGGCACCAGCCAGGCCGCCAGTCCCACGCCGATGATGCCGACCGGGATGTTGACGAAGAAGATCCACTCCCAGCCGAAGTTGTCGGTCAACACGCCGCCGAGCAGCGGACCGACGAGGGTGGCGACACCGGCCACCGAACCCCACACGCCCATCGCGGCGCCGCGGCGCTCGGGCGGGAAGATGCGGGTGATCAGCGCCATGGTCTGCGGGGTGATCAGCGCCGCGCCGATGCCCTGCAGGCAGCGTGCCGCGATGAGCATGCCGATGGATCCGGCCAGGCCGCACCACAGACTCGCGGCGGTGAAGACGACCAGGCCGATCTGATAGACGACCTTGGGCCCGAACTTGTCGCCCAGACGTCCGGTGATGAGCAGCGGCACGGCATAGGTCAACAGGTAGGCGCTCGACACCCACACGACACCGTTGATGTCGGTGTGCAGGCCTTCGGCGATCTGTGGCTGCGCCACGGCGACGATGGACATGTCGACCAGAATCATGAAGAAGCCGACACACAGCGCGAGCAGCGCCGCCCAGGGGCGGTCGGTGACCGCGCCCGGCGTCGGGGGACTCGGTTTTGTCCCCTGAGTTGGATTTGTCATTGTATGTCCTCAGTTGTCAGGTATGCGGTCGACGACGGATCGTCGTCGGATTGTGGAACGTCGGATTGTGGGATCTCCGATCGCGGGGCGCAGTACTGGAAGCCCTCCTCTTTGGACATGCGCCACTGCGTTTCGAAACCGGGATCGTCGAGCCAGCCGATCTGCCCGGTGTGCAGCCGGTGTACGAGGTCGGTGAGCCAGTCGATCTGGGTGGCCAACGTCGCGAGGCGGCACCCGCCGTCGAGAAAGAACATCTCCGGCACCCCCTTGGCGCGCGCGTGATCGTGCGCACCCTGCAGATCGCGCTGTTCGGCCTTCATCGACTCGATGCGCGCGGTGAGCAGCTCGGCGGCCCGTTCACGCGGAAGGTCGTGCGCGAGCGCGAGCGCCATGAACAGTTGCGGGTACTCGGCCGGGGCCGTGCCGAGCATCCCGGTGACGGCGGCCCGATAGGCGGTGCGCCCCTGTTCGGTGATGGCGTAGACGGTGCGTTCGGGGCGGTTGCCGTCCCGCACGACGTCGTGAATCTGTATGTGCCCCTGAGCTTCCAGCCGCGCAACGGCGTGGTAGAGCGATCCGGCGCGGATGGGAGCCAGCCGATCCTCACGGCGGGCGACGGCGGTTTGAACCATGTCATAGGGATGCATCGGCCGTTCGATCACCAAGCCCAGCACCAAGACGGCGAGCGGAGGCAGTGGTTTGTGATCGGCGGGCGACATCGGCGCTCACTCTCCAATCGGTTCAGATGAATTATTCCAGTTGGAATATACAGCGTGGAGCAAGTGATGCCAACCGCAATTCCGTCCACGTCGGAAACTGTCGGTGTTTGTGGCTACTGTGGGCAGCGTGAGCAGCAACCAGACCTCGACGCCGCAGGCCGCCTACGTGGCGCCCGGCACCGAGTTCGTCCGCGACACCGCCTACATCGAGAGCCGAATCACCCGGGACGGCCGCGACGGCTACCCGGTCGAGCCGGGGCGCTATCGGCTCGTCGCGGCACGCGCGTGCCCGTGGGCCAACCGCACGCTGATCGTCCGGCGACTCCTCGGCCTGCAGGACGCCATCTCACTGGGCCTGTGCGGCCCCACCCACGACGCCGACTCGTGGACTTTCGACCTCGACCCGGGCGGCGTGGATCCGGTGCTGGGCATCCCCCGGCTGAAGGACGCCTACGAGAAACGCTTCCCCGGCTATCCCAAAGGCATCACGGTTCCGGCCGTCGTCGACGAGACCACCGGCGAGGTGGTGACCAACGATTTCCCGCAGATCACGATCGACTTCGAGGTGGAGTGGACCGACTATCACCGCGACGGCGCACCCGACCTCTACCCGCAGCGGCTGCGCGCGGAGATCGATCAGGTCAACCGCGGCGTCTACACCGAGGTGAACAACGGCGTCTATCGGTGTGGCTTCGCCGGTGACCAAGCGTCCTACGACGCCGCCTATGCGCGACTGTTCGCCAAACTCGACGAGCTCTCCCAACGACTCTCGACTCAGCGCTACCTCGTCGGCGACACCATCACCGAAGCCGACGTCCGGTTGTTCACCACGCTGGCCCGGTTCGACCCGGTGTATCACGGACACTTCAAGTGCAACCGGTCCAAGCTCACCGAGATGCCGGTCCTGTGGGCCTACGCGCGCGACCTGTTCCAGACTCCCGGATTCGGCGACACCACCGACTTCACCCAGATCAAACAGCACTACTACATGGTTCATCGCGATGTGAACCCGTCCGGCATCGTGCCCGACGGCCCGGATCTCACCGGGTGGCTGACCCCGCACGGCCGCGAGGAACTCGGCGGCCGCCCCTTCGGCGATGGCACACCGCCACCGCCGCCCACCGGCAATGACATCGTCCCCGAGCAGAATTGGGTGCCCACACATGGCTAAGTCAGTGCAACCGCAGCCGGTCCCCGCGGCCAACGAGCAGCCGATGCCGCCGCAGGTGGCGGTCACCGCGGCCGGCTCTATCCTCGACAAGGCCCAACGGCTCCAGGCGCCCGCGGTCGCCAAGTATGTTGCGAGCCTGCGTAAGTCGAATCCGGAGGCGACTCCCGCGCAGATCATCGAGAAGCTGGAGAAGCGTTATCTGACGGCGGTGACCGGCTCCGGTGGAGCGGTCGGTGCGGCGGCCGCGGTACCCGGCATCGGCACCTTCACCGCGATCGGCGCCATCACCGGCGAGACCGCGCTGTTCATCGAGGCGTCGGCGCTGCTCGCGCTCGCGATCGCCGAGGTGCACGGCATCGAGCCGCACGAACAGGAGCGCCGCAAAGCGCTGGTGCTGTCGGTGGCGCTCGGTGAGGAAGGCGTGGTCGCGCTCGGCAAGGTGGTCGGATCCAACGGCGGTGCTTTACGTCGACTCGCGGGCGGGGCGATCCCCGGCCCCAACCTCGCCGCTCTGAACAAGACGCTGACCAAGAAGATCATCAACAAATACGCCGTGAAGAAGGCTCCCCTGATCATCGGCAAACTGATGCCGGCCGGCATCGGCGCCACGATCGGCGCCGTCGGCAACCGCGCGATGGGTAAGCGGGTCATCAACAACGCCCGGCAGGCTTTCGGCCCACCGCCGCCGTTCTGGGTGATCGACGGTGAGCTCGCGCCCGGACCCACGGGACAGTTGCCGCACGGCAATCGGTGAGCGGGCCCGTCTCCCGACTCCTCGGGCAGATCGGCCGCCACCGCCCGATGGCGGTCCTGACCGTCGCCGCGACCCTCGCCGGCGTGTGCGCCGACGTGGTGGTGCCGCTGGTCAGCCGAGCCGCGGTGGATCAGGCGACTGGCGCGCGGCCGGAGCAGATGTCGGTGACCACCATCGTGGTGGTGCTCGTGGCGTTGGCGCTGGTGGTCTATTGCGGGCAGCTCGGCCGACGACTCTCCGCCGGCGCACTGGCGTTGCGAGTGCAGAATTCGTTGCGCCGCACGCTTCTCGACACGGTGCTGCATCTGCCCGGGGCGGCGCAGGACCGGATTCGCACCGGTCAGGTGGTCTCGCGGAGCATATCCGACCTCCAACAGGTTCAGGGCCTGCTCGCGATGGGACCGCTCAGTCTCGGCGCGGTGGTGCAGGTGATGATCACGATCGTCATCATGGCCTACCTGTCGCCGCTGCTCACGGTGGTGGCGCTGCTGATCGTGCCGGCGGTGGGCGTAGTCGCCTTCCGCAGCCGACGTCGGCTGTATGCGGCCACCTGGTCGGCGCAACAGGCGGCGGGCGAGGTCGCGAGTCACGTCGAGGAGACCGTCACCGGCGTCCGGGTGGTGAAGGGCTTCGGCCAGGAGGATCGTGCCGTCGACGAGCTCGTCGACCTGAGTTCCGCCTTGTACGCCAAGCGAATCCGGGTCGGCGACAACAATGCCCGGTTCGCGCCGACGATGGCGCAGGTGCCACAGCTCGGGCTGGTGGCGGTGCTCGCCGTGGGCGGCTGGCTCGCCTACCGCGACACCATCACTGTCGGAACCTTCCTCGCATTCACCGCCTACGTCGGCACCATGACCGCCACCGCCCGACTGCTCACCAACTTCGTGCTCAACGCCCAGCTGGCGGGTGCCGCGGCGGCCCGCGTGTTCGACGTCGTGGACAGCGCGATCGACGTCGAGCCGCAGTCGCCGGCCACCGCGCCGGACCGCGAGCGCGGGATCGGCGTCGAATTTCAGTCGGTGACATACCGATTCGGTTCGGCTGAGGGTTCCGCGCCGGTCCTGCGCTCGGTCGATCTGGCGATCGCCCCCGGCGAATGCGTTGCGGTGGTAGGCGGTCCGGGGTCGGGCAAGACCACCCTCGCGAATCTCCTCGAACGCCACTACCGCCCGACGTCGGGGACGATCACCCTCTCCGACGGTGTGCGCAGCGTCGACATCGACGACCTGAGCTCCGACGACCTGCACCGGCTGGTGGCCACCGTCTCCGACGATCCGTTTCTCTATTCGGACTCGGTGGCCGCCAACATCGGCCTGTCGCCGACCACGTCGCAGCGACGCCGAGAGCTGATCGTCGACGCCGCCGACCGGGCCGAGGTCACCGAGTTCGTCGCGGGTCTGCCCGACGGTTTCGATTCCGTCGTCGGCGAGCGCGGCCTGACGCTGTCGGGTGGACAGCGACAGCGAATCGCGTTGGCGCGGGCGCTGTTCGCCGATCCTGCGGTGCTCGTACTCGACGACGCGACGTCGGCGGTGGACGCGACCACCGAGGCGCGGATCCTCGCGCGGCTGCGCGCGGAGAAGCGCACGATGCTGGTGCTCGCACACCGGCGGTCCACGCTCACACTCGCCGACCGGGTGGCCGTCCTGGCCGACGGCGCCATCGCCGACGTCGGGACCGTCGACGAACTGACGGCCCGCAGCGCGCAGTTCCGTGCCCTGATGTCGGAGTCGCGCGGCGACGCCACCGTCGTCGACGATGACCCCGCAGACGATCAGTTATGGCCCGCCGCAACGCAATCCGACGTCGAGTCCGAGCATGCCGGATTGGGATCGGGCACCGTTCCGGCCGCGGTCGCGGCGACCTTGGAGACGCTGGCGCCCGCGTCGGAGACACCCGGCGTCGACCTCGGACAGGCCCGCGCCGACGATCCGCACTTCTCGTTGCGCCAGACCCTGCGGCCCATCCGGTGGCTCATCGCGGCGTCGTTCGTCCTGGTAACCCTCGACACCCTGGCGAGCCTTGCGTTTCCGACGCTGGCGCGCGCGACGATCGACTCGGCCGTCGCGGGACGACTGGCTCAGTTGGCCACCGTGGTCGGCATCGGGGTCGCACTGGTGATCGCCGACTGGTTCGTCGGCGGCGCGCTGATTCGAGTGAGCACGCGCGCCGGGGAACGAGTGCTGTTCGCGTTGCGGGTGCGCAGTTACGCGCACCTGCAGCGGCTAGGCCTGGACTACTACGAACGCGAACTCTCCGGTCGCATCATGACGCGGATGACGACCGACATCGATGCGCTCTCGACATTCCTGCAGACCGGCCTGACGTCGGCGGCGGTGGCCGTGCTGACGCTGGTCGGCGTCAGCGTGGCGCTGGTTCTCACCGACCCTGCGCTCGGCGCGACGATCCTGGTGCCGGTGCTGCCGATCCTGGTGGCCTCCACCATCTGGTTCCGTCGGGTGTCCTCGGCGTCCTACACCAAGGCGCGCGAGTTGGTCAGCGTCGTCAACGCCGACTTCCAGGAGAACATCTCGGGTATCAAGACGACCCGCGGATACCGGCACGGCGCCGACGCCGCGGCCCGGTTCGCGGTACGGGCACAGGACTGGTACCGGGCGCGGATGGTGTCGCAGCGGGCGGTGTCGTTGTACTTCCCCTTCATCATCCTGCTGTCGAATCTCGCCGCGGCCGCCGCGATCGGCATCGGTTCGTCGCAGGTCATCCACGGCGGTTCGGCGGGATCACTGATCGCGTTCCTGCTCTATCTGTCGATGCTGTTCGGCCCGATCCAGCAGCTGACGCAGGTATTCGACGGTTATCAGCAGGCCGCGGTCGGGCTCCGGCGCATCGGCGATCTGCTGCGTACGCCGAGTTCGCTGTCGTCGTCGGGGACGGCGGAGCCACCGGCCGACGGCTTCACCGGGGACGCGTCGCTGCATGCGGTGACGTTCCGCTACGACGGTGCGGCGTCGAACGCCCTGTCCGACGTCGACCTCGACATCGCGCCGGGGACGTCGCTGGCACTCGTCGGACAGACGGGGGCGGGCAAGTCGACGATCGTGAAGTTGCTGGCCCGGTTCTACGACACGACGTCGGGGTCGGTGCGCATGGACGGCACCGACATCAGGGACTTCACGCTGCGCGGGTATCGACGTCGGCTCGCCGTCGTACCGCAAGAGCCGCACCTGTTCACCGGAACCGTCGCCGACAACATCGCCTACGGGAGGCCGGACGCGTCGCACGCCGACATCGTCGACGCCGCGCGGGGCGTCGGGGCACTGGACATGATCGCGGGACTCGACGGCGCGATGACGCACCGGGTGGGTGAGCGCGGACGCGGCCTGTCGTCGGGGCAGCGCCAGCTCATCGCGCTGGCTCGGGCCGAATTGGTGCAACCCGATCTGATCCTGCTCGACGAGGCGACCGCGACCCTCGACCAGGCGACCGAGGCGCGCGTGCTGGCCGCCGGTGAACGGCTCACGCGCAGCCGGACGTCGGTGATCGTGGCACACCGGCTGGCCACCGCGGCGCGTGCGGATCGGATCGCCGTCGTCGACGGCGGACGGATCGTCGAACTGGGCACCCACGAGGAATTGCTCGCCGAAAACGGTCGCTACCAACAGTTCTGGCGGGACGGTTCGACACCCGACGCCGACACCTGCCCGGTGGCCGCACGAGCATGAAGGTGACACGCAACACTATCGGCAACTTGTGATACCAGCCACTGGGCACAACCGGCAGTCATACGCGTAGCATCCTATGGTGGTTCACCTGCAACGGAGCCACGAGCTTCGCCATGGAAACCACCGCGTACCCGACACGCTTGAGGGAATTGAGGCGAAATACCGCTGTGAGCAGCTCGACATCAGACTTCGGACAGAACACTTGGCTGGTCGAGGAGATGTACCAGCAGTATGTGAAGGATCCCAACTCGGTTGACCCGAGCTGGCACGAGATTCTGAAGGAATACAGCCCGAACGGGACCAACGGCACCGCACCTGCCGCCGCAGCAGCACCCGCTCCGGCCCCGGCCGCAACTCCCGCACCCGCGACTCCCACACCCGCACCCGCAACTCCCGCCGCTGCCCCGGCTGCGCCCGCCACCGCCCCGGCGCCCAAGCCCAACACTCCGGTGACCCTCGACACCGAGCCCGCCCGCGCCACCGCCCCTGCCCGCAAGGCCACCCCGGTCCGCGAGGGCCAGGCCACCAAGGCCGCCTCCGGTCGCAGCATGACCGAGGCCGTCCGGGCGCCCGCGCCCGCTCCCGTGAAGGCACAGGCCCCGACGTCGGGCACCGAAGAGACCAAGGTGCTGCGCGGAGCGTCGGCCGCCGTGGCGAAGAACATGTCGGCATCGCTGACGGTTCCGACGGCCACCAGCGTGCGCGCGATCCCCGCCAAGGCGATGATCGACAACCGCATCGTCATCAACAACCACCTCGCCCGCACCCGCGGCGGCAAGATCTCCTTCACCCACATCCTCGGCTACGCGATCGTCCAGGCGGTCAAGGCGTTCCCGAACATGAACCGCCACTTCGCCGAGGTCGACGGCAAGCCCAACGTCGTCACCCCGGCGCACACCAACCTCGGTCTGGCCATCGACCTCGCGGGCAAGGACGGTAGCCGCTCGCTGGTCGTCGCGGCGATCAAGAACTGCGAGACGATGTCGTTCGCGGAGTTCCACACCGCCTACGAGGACATCGTGCGCCGCGCGCGCGACGGCAAACTGACCGCCGAGGACTTCGCCGGCGTGACCATCTCGCTGACCAACCCGGGCACCATCGGCACCGTGCACTCGGTGCCCCGCCTGATGAAGGGGCAGGGCGCGATCATCGGCGCGGGCGCGATGGAGTACCCCGCCGAGTTCCAGGGCGCGAGCGACGAGCAGATCGCCGAGCTGGGCGTCGGCAAGCTGATGACCCTGACCTCGACCTACGATCACCGGATCATCCAGGGCGCCGAGTCGGGCGACTTCCTGCGGACCATCCACAACCTGCTGATCGACGACCGGTTCTACGACTCGATCTTCATCGCCTTCCACATCCCCTACGAGCCGATCCGCTGGCGCCGCGACATCCCGGCCGGCCTGGTCGACAAGAGCACCCGCGTGCTCGAACTGATCGCCGCGTACCGCAACCGCGGCCACCTCATGGCCGACATCGACCCGCTGATGATGGACTCCGACGCGCGCGCCGCGCACCCGGACCTCAACATCAATACCTACGGGCTCACACTGTGGGATCTCGACCGCAGCTTCCGCGTCGGCGGCTTCCACGGCCAGGAGCGCATGAAGCTGCGCGACGTCCTGTCGATCCTGCGCGACGCCTACTGCCGTCACGTCGGCATCGAGTACACCCACATCCTCGACCCCGCGCAGCAGCGCTGGGTGCAGGAGCGGGTGGAGATCAAGCATGTCAAGCCGCCGGTCGGCGAGCAGAAGTACATTCTGTCCAAGCTGAACGCCGCCGAGGCCTTCGAAACCTTCCTCGCGACGAAATACGTCGGGCAGAAGCGTTTTTCGCTGGAAGGCGCCGAGTCCGTCATCCCGATGATGGACGGTGTGATCGACCAGAGCGCCGAACACGCTCTCACCGAGGTCATCATCGGCATGCCGCACCGTGGCCGCCTCAACGTGCTGGCCAACATCGTCGGCAAGCCGTACTCGAAGATCTTCACCGAATTCGAGGGCAACCTGAACCCGTCGCAGGCGCACGGTTCGGGCGACGTCAAGTACCACCTCGGCGCCGAGGGCAAGTACTACCAGATGTTCGGCGACAACGAGATCACCGTCTCGCTGACCGCCAACCCCAGCCACCTCGAAGCCGTCGACCCGGTCCTCGAAGGCCTGGTGCGCTCCAAGCAGGACGCGTTGGCCACCGATGAGAAGCCGTTCCCGATCCTGCCGCTCATGCTGCACGGCGACGCGGCCTTCGCCGGCCAGGGCGTCGTCGCGGAGACGCTGAACCTCGCACAGCTGCCCGGCTACCGCACCGGTGGCACCATCCACATCGTGGTGAACAACCAGGTCGGCTTCACCACCGCACCCGAGCATTCGCGTTCCACCGAGTACTGCACCGACGTCGCCAAGATGATCGGCGCGCCGATCCTGCACGTCAACGGCGACGACCCGGAAGCGTGCGTCTGGGCCGCCAAGCTCGCCGTCGACTACCGCGAGAAGTTCAACAACGACGTCGTCATCGACCTCGTCTGTTTCCGACGCCGCGGCCACAACGAGGGCGACGACCCGTCGATGACCCAGCCGGCAATGTACGACGTCATCGACACCATGCGCGGCGTGCGCAAGAGCTACACCGAAGCTCTGATCGGTCGTGGCGACATCTCGACCAAGGAAGCCGAAGACGCCCTGCGCGACTACCAGGGGCAGCTCGAACGGGTCTTCAACGAGGTCAAGGAACTCGAGAAGTACACCGCCGAG
This sequence comes from Gordonia asplenii, assembly GCF_012933505.1. Taxonomy (GTDB): domain Bacteria; phylum Actinomycetota; class Actinomycetes; order Mycobacteriales; family Mycobacteriaceae; genus Gordonia; species Gordonia asplenii. The sequence goes on along the minus strand of NZ_JABBNB010000006.1, from coordinate 226,711 downwards.
CCCAGCCCGTCGGTCGAAGCCGACCAGACTCTGCCGTCGAAGCTGGTCACCGCAGTGAGCGCCGAGGTACTCGCCGGCATCGGCGATGCATTCGTCAACGTTCCCGACGGGTTCACCGTCCACCCGCGCGTCAAGCCGGTCCTGGAGCGTCGGCAGAAGATGTCCCGTGAAGGCGGTATCGACTGGTCGTTCGCCGAGCTGCTCGCGTTCGGATCGCTCGTCGAAGAAGGCCGGCTGGTCCGCCTGTCCGGTCAGGACTCGCGACGCGGCACCTTCACGCAGCGCCTGTCGGTGCTCATCGACCGCGCGAACGGAACCGAGTTCACCCCGCTCAACAACCTGCCGCAGACCGCGGGCATCGAGCAGGGAGAGTACCTCGTCTACGACTCACCGCTGTCGGAGTACGCGGTCCTCGGCTTCGAGTACGGCTACTCGGTGGGCAACCCCGAGGCACTCGTCCTGTGGGAAGGCCAGTTCGGTGACTTCGTCAACGGCGCACAGTCGGTGATCGACGAGTTCATCTCCTCCGGCGAGGCCAAGTGGGGCCAGACCTCGGGCGTCGTGCTGCTGCTGCCGCACGGCCACGAGGGCCAGGGACCCGACCATACGTCGGGCCGTATCGAGCGCTTCCTGCAGCTGTGCGCGGAAGGGTCGATGACGGTGGCGCTGCCGTCGACGCCGGCGAGCTACTTCCACCTGCTGCGCCGTCACGCACTCGACGGCATCGAGCGGCCGTTGGTCGTCTTCACGCCGAAGTCGATGCTGCGCAACAAGGCGGCCGTCTCCCCGGTCTCCGACTTCACCGATTCGAAGTTCCTCTCGGTCCTCGACGACCCCAAGTTCGTCGACGGCGGCGATCGCTCGAAGGTGCAGCGAGTTCTGCTGGTCAGCGGCAAGCTCTACTACGAGCTGGCGGCCCGCCGGGACAAGGAGAACCGCGACGACGTCGCGATCGTCCGCGTCGAGCAGCTCTACCCGGTGCCGCATCGTCGACTGCGCAAGACGTTGGAGCAGTACGGCTCTGCCTCCGACTACGTGTGGGTGCAGGAAGAGCCGGCCAACCAGGGACCGTGGCCGTTCCTGGGCCTGTGGCTGCCCGAGGTGCTCCCGGACATCCTGCGCGGCCTGCGCCGGATCTCGCGTCGCGCGATGAGCGCGCCGTCGTCGGGCTCGTCGAAGGTGCACGCCGTCGAGCAGCAGGAGATCATCGACGGAGCGCTCGAGGCGTAGTCGTCGAAACATCTGAACAGCCGATCCATCCCCAGCACCCGAACGGTGCTGGGGATGATCTTTTCCGCGGGGTCTGACGACGAGGTGACTACCCACAGCCCAATGTCGCCGCCGTCGCCGTCGGCACGCCGTTGTCGGTGCAGCTGAATCCGGTGCCCATCGCGATGGCACTCCACCCGCCGCCGGTGTAGCGGAACAGGACTCGCACCGGTTGCGCCGCGCTCGATTGCGTCCGGGCGATGGCCCACTGTCCGTCGCAGATGATGTTCACCATCGAGAACGGTTGAACCAACGAACCGTGATACTGCATATCGGCGGCGTCGTGCAGGGTCGACGCCGTCGCGGTGTCGCAATGCGACGCCGAGGGTGCCGGGGTCGAGCTCGTCGCGGTCGCCGGTCCGCTGCGATCGCCGTAGGCCTGTACGGGCACCGCGCGATCGGCGGTCACCTTGCCGTTGCTCAGCGTGTAGGTCACCACCACCGGCCCACCGGTGGGCTTGGCCGTGACGTCGCCGTCGTTGAGCCAGCGGTAGGTCACCGACACCGAGTCTCCGGACCAGGCCGAGACGCGGGTGAACGCGGTGTTTCGATCGGTGTCGGTCCGCACGAAGCCGTCGGCGTCGAAGAACAGCACCTGCTCGGGGGAACTCCCCGTCGCTCCGCGGATGTGCGCTTCGACCCACATCAGGTTCGGGCAGGAGCCGAGCCGCTCGTCGCTCGACCGGTACACCTGGAAGACGCGTCCGTAATACGAGTCGACGTTGCCTACCGCCGCGGTGACCAGCGGCGACGCCGGATCAAGGCATTTGCCGTGCCCGGCGGTCGCCGGAGTCTTCGCGGTTCCGGTCGAGACCGGTGACACCGACGCCCCGTTCTGCGCCTCAACGCTGGATTGTCGGTCGACGGTCGCCGTCGGCTCCGACGTCGCCGTCGATCCGGGCCCGTCGGGTGAGCACGCGGTGATGGAAAGTGCCATGCTTGCCGCCACCGAAAGTCCGGCCACCAGTCGTTTCATGCGTCGTCTCCGCTCAGTTCGATTGTTCTGCCTTCGACGGTGAGTTCGGGACGCCTGGGCAGTCCGTTAGCGATGTGAACGGTCTGGCATTCGACCGAATGACCCGACGCCGCGTTGGTACCCTGACGCGGTGTCCGAATCGAACCACCACGACGTCGACGTCGCCATCGTCGGTGCCGGACTGTCCGGCCTCTTCGCCGCGCACCAACTGCTGCGGGCAGGCATGAATCCGCTGGTCATCGAAGCGAACGACCGCGTCGGCGGCCGCATCCTCACCGAACACGTCGACGGCGTGCCGGTGGAACTCGGCGCGCAGTGGATCGGCGACACTCACCATCGGATGTTCGCGCTCGCCACCGAACTCGGGGTCGATACCTTCCGCCAGTTCGACGACGGCGAGGCGACATACGAGATCGCCGGTTCGGGGGTGCTGCGCGAGACTGCTTTTCACGAGCGCTTCGCAGCAGAGCTAACCGGCGTCGACCGCGCGCTGCGGCTCCTCGACGACATGTCCGCCCAGGTGCCGCTCGACGCCCCGTGGGACGCTCCGCGCGCGCACGAGTGGGATGCGATCACCGCGGCCCAGTGGCTCACCGACCAGCGCCTGGCGCCCGTCGCCGAGCGGGTCCTGGAAATCTGCACGGTCGGGATCTTGGCGGTGCCGATGGCCGAGGTGTCCCTGCTCGACATGCTGTACAACCTGCGGACCTGCGGCGTCGGGGCCGAGCTGTTCGCCGAGTCCGAGGGTGGCGCACAGACCACCCGGTTCGTCGGTGGATCCAGCCAGATCCCCGACCGCCTCGCGGCCCGACTCGACGGACACATCGTCCTCGATTCGCCGGTCACGTTGATCGAGCAGAACGCCGACGCCGTGACCGTGCATTGCCGCGGCGGCCGGGCGGTGCACGCCCGGCACGTCATCGTGGCGATCGCACCGACCCTCGCCGGACGCATCATGTACGACCCGCCGCTGCCCGGCGTACGCGATCAGCTCACGCAACGGATGCCGCAGGCATCGGCGATGAAGGTCTTCTTCACCTACGACGAACCGTTCTGGCGCGCCGACGGCCTTGCCGGACAACTGATCTCCGACGTCGGGCCGGGCCGGATGTCCAACGACACCAGCCCCGACGACGCTTCCTACGGCCAATTGCTGGTGTTCCTCGAAGGTGAACACGCGCGCACCTACGGTCGCTGGCCGACGGCCGATCGCAAGGCCGCGATCACCGATCTACTGGTGCGCCACTTCGGTTCCCGCGCAGCCGATTTCATCTCCTACGTGGACGGCGAATGGGCGCAACGCCCGTGGACACGCGGCTGCTACAACGCCAACATGGGACCGATGGTGTGGACGCATTTCGGCGCCGCGCTGACGCCGCCGATCGGGCGGATCCATTGGGCCGCAACGGAAACCGCGACGCACTGGAGCGCGTATATGGAGGGTGCGCTCGACGCCGCGCAGCGGGCCGTCGACGAAGTGCTCAGCTGAGCGGCCCACACACTGCGTCAGCGAGCTGCGGCGGTACCCCTCACTGTCCGCCCGACACCGATACCGCGACACCCGCGAGCATCGGCAGTGACCCGGTGATCAACCCGAGCAACTGCTCGCGGTCGACGCCGCCGGCGTCGGCCAGCCACGCCAGCGTCACCTCCTCGACGAACGACAGCCAACCGTGCACGGACATGCGAACCAGCGGGGTCACGCTGATTCCGAGCACTTCACCGTGGTCGAAGATGCGCTGCGCCATCGTCGCACGGGTCTGGGCGAAGACCGCCTGGAATTCCGGGTCGGCGCTGGTCGAGCCGCGCAGGATGGCCCGGTACGCTCCGGCATTGCCGTAGACGAAATCCACGAACTCCGACATCGACGCCCGCAGGATCTCCAGCGGGTCCCCCACCGACATATCGGGCAGCGTCCGTTCCAGCATGACCTGTGCCTGCGCCTTGGCCAGCGCGACGTGGAAGTCCTGCTTGGACTCGAAGTAGTGAAACAGCAGCGCGCGCGACACTCCTGCCGCGTCGGCGATGGCTTCGGTGGTGACCTCCTCCAGCGAGTGGTCGCGCAGCATCTCCATACCGAGGTCGATGAACTGTTCGCGGCGGGCCGCGGGACTCATCCGGGTTCGTTTGGTGGAAATACGCGCTGACGTGGTCACACGTCGATCCTAACGCGCTATTGACTCATGTTCAACAACCTATTGACGAGAATTCAATAGCGCTCTATGGTGAGAACCATGACAACGAGTGATGTACAAGTCGCCATCATCGGCGCAGGGTTCTCCGGCTTGGGCGCAGCCATCAAGCTCAAGCAAGAAGGTATCTCCGACTTCGTCCTGATCGACCGCGGCGCCGACTTCGGCGGTACCTGGCGCGACAACACCTACCCGGGCGCAGCGTGCGACGTTCCCTCGCACCTCTACTCCTACTCGTTCGCGCTCAACCCGACGTGGTCGCGGTCCTACTCGCATCAGCCCGAGATTCACCGCTACATCAACGGCGTGGCCGACACCTACGGCGTCCGCGACAAGGCGCGCTTTCACACCGAGGTGACCAACGCGGCGTGGGACGAGGACACGGCGCAATGGGTCATCGACACCGAGTCCAACGGCGTCAAAGACCAGATCCGCGCGGCCATCCTAGTCGGCGCCGTCGGCCCGCTGTGTGAGCCCAACCTCCCGGACATCAAGGGTTTCAACGACTTCGAGGGCAAGATCGTCCATTCGGCCCGCTGGGACAACGACTACGACTACACGGGCAAGCGCATCGCCGTGATCGGCACCGGGGCGTCGGCCATCCAGATCGTCCCGCAATTGGGCAAGGTCGCCGCACAGCTCGACGTCTACCAGCGCACCGCGCCGTGGATCGTCCCGCGCAACGAGCGGGCCTACCTGTCGGTCGAGAACTGGGCGTTCAAGAACATTCCCGGTTATCAGGCGGCTGCTCGCGGAACCATCTACACCGCAAGCGAATTCGTCGCATTCGGCATGACCTACGCGCCGGGCGCCCTCAAGCCGGTCCAGGCGCTGGCCAAGGCCAACATCGCTCGCGGCATCAAGGATCCCGCACTGCGCGAGCAGGCCACACCGAAGTTCGCGGTCGGCTGCAAACGCATCCTCAAGTCCAACGACTGGTATCCCACCCTGGCCCGCGACAACGTCGAACTCGTCACCGATCCGATCGCGGCCATCACCCCGACCGGCATCCGGACCGCCGACGGCACCCTGCGCGACGTCGATGTGATCGTCGTCGCCACCGGCTTCCACGTCACCGACTCCCCCGTCTTCGAGCGTATCGTCGGCGCCGCGGGCCGCTCGCTGGCCGCCGTATGGGACGAGGCAGGCATGCAGGGATACAAGGGCTCGTTCGTCAACGGCTTCCCCAACATGATGCTGATGGTCGGTCCGTCGACCGGCCTGGGCCATACCTCGATGGTGTACATGATCGAGTCGCAACTGAACTACCTGGTGAGCTACCTCAAGGCGGTCCGCGCCGGATCGATCACCCGAGTCGACGTGAAAGCCGACAACCAACGGGCCTACAACGAGGGCATCCAGCACAAGCTGCGCCGCAGCGTGTGGACCAACGGCGGCTGCGCGTCTTGGTACAAGGACTCGCACGGCAACATCACCACGCTGTGGCCGGGCTTCACCTTCGACTTCCGCCGCATCACCCGTACCTTCGATCTCGACGCCTACGACGTCGTGCGCGGCACCCCGCGTCCGTCGGTCATCGCCGACGCTGCCGTCGAAACCACCGTCTAACGACGAAACACCCACTGTCACTTAAGGATTGATCGCATGAAAGACTTCCGCGGAAAAGTAGTCGTCATCACCGGCGCCGGCTCGGGCATGGGCCGCGACCTCGCCGTCAAACTCGCCAAGCGGGGCGCGAAGATCGCCATCTCCGACGTCGACCCGTCCGGTCTGGCCGCCACCGAGAAGCTGGTCACCGAGGCCGGCGCCGAGGTGCACAGCCAGCTGCTCAACGTCGCCGAGCGCGAGGCCGTCCTGGAATACGCCGACACCGTCGCCAAGCACTTCGGCACCGTCAACGTCATCTTCAACAACGCGGGCATCGCCCACAACGGCGAGGTGGAGAAGATGGAGTTCAAGGACATCGAGCGGGTGATGGACGTCGACTTCTGGGGCGTCGTCAACGGCACCAAGGCATTCCTGCCCTACATCATCGCCTCGGGCGACGGCCACATCGTCAACACCTCGTCGCTGTTCGGCCTGCTGTCCGAGCCGGGTCAGTCGGCCTACAACTCGGCGAAGTTCGCGGTCCGCGGCTTCACCGAGTCGCTCAACCAGGAGATGATCGTCGCCAAGCACCCGGTCAAGGTCACCTGTGTGCACCCCGGCGGCATCAAGACCGCGATCGCCCGCAACGCGACCAGCTCCGGAAACGACCCCAACCACGACAAACTGACCGCGGCGTTCGAGAAATACCTGCTGCGCATGCCGTCGGAGAAGGCGGCCGACATCATCATCCGTGGCGTCGAACGCAACCGTGCGCGTGTGCTCGTCGGCAACGACGCCAAGTTCCTGGACCTGTGGGTCCGCGTGGTCGCGTCCGGCTATCAGGGCATCCTCGCGCGCATCACCGGATTCGGGACCCGCCGCCTCACGAACTGATCAACGATTGAGCCCGTGGGTGAGCACCCAGCGCGCCGCGATGGCGGCGGGGTCACCCGTGCGGGCTTGAGCGACGAGCGTCACCAGGTCGTCGGCGGTCAATTCGCCGGCGACCTTGTTGATCGTCTTGAGCTGGTCGCGGCGCAACGCCGCACTGCGATACACCGGCACGAGTTGCTGGGACGGGCCGCTCGGTTGAGTCGACGCCGGGCCGCCCGACGCCGCGCCGGACAGCCCGGCGAGCGTGACCGTGGTCGGGTCGGCGAGCGAAACTCCTTGTGGCAACGCCTTGTTCAGCGCGACATAGGTTGGGTCGAAATCGGCGCCGGACCCCGCCGCCGCATCGACGATGCGCGAATTCGCCGGCACCAACGACGCCAGCAACCGTCCGGAGAAGGCGGGAAACAGATCGCGCCGCACCGCGCTCATCGCGGTCAGTTGCCCGGCGTCGTCGCCGACGACCACATCGGGCGCCACCGACCACCCGGTGGCGACGAGCACCGCGCGGTAGATTCGCGCCGCCATCTGCAGCGCGGGGTCTGCCGGAGCACCGACGACGAGGGTCCGCGACGCGGTGTCCGGCGTCGTCGGAACCGAGCATCCGGCAAGTCCGACCGCTCCGACAAACGCGGCTACCAGCACGATCGGCCAGTTCAGAAGGTTGCGGGGGCTGGATCGTCGGAACGTGAACACGCCAACACGGTACCCGTCGTGACGGGTACTATCAGCATCTGTGCCGTCGATACCGAGTATCCGAGGAGCCGGCTGGGGTCAGCCCCCGCGCCGTGACAAGCCGCCACTTCCGCGCATCCCCGTACCGGTCTCCCGCGCCATCGTCGACTGCGCCATCTACGTCGACGGCGAACGCCAACCCGGCAATTATGCTTACACCGAGGCGCTGCGCCGCGTGCGGGAGAGTGGCAACGGATTCGTCTGGCTCGGCCTGCACGCCCCCGACGACGGTCAAATGCAAGGCGTCGCAGAGGCTTTCGGCCTTCACGAGTTGGCGGTCGAAGACGCCGTGCACGCCCATCAGCGTCCGAAGCTCGAAGTGTACGACGAGGTACAGTTTCTGGTGCTGCGCACCGTCAAGTATGTGGAGCACGAGTCCATCCAGGCCACCAGCGAGGTGGTCGAGACCGGCGAGATCATGATCTTCGTCGGCAAGGACTTCGTCATCACCGTCCGCCACGGTGACCACACGCACCTCTCCGGGGTACGCCACCGACTCGAAGCTAGGCCCGAGCAACTCATGCTCGGGCCGACGATGGCGATGTACTCCATCGCCGACCGAGTGGTCGACAGCTACCTCGCGGTCACCGAGAAGATGGAGGCCGACGTCGACGCGATCGAGCAGTCCGTCTTCAGTCAGGGCGGACTCGACATCGACCCGGTCTATCTGCTCAAACGCGAGGTCCTCGAGATGCGCCGGGCGGTGGCCCCGCTGATCGGCCCGCTGAGCCAGCTGACCGGATCCAATCAGATACCGAAGGAGGTGCGGCGGTATCTGCGCGACGTCGCCGATCACCTCACCACCGTCATCGACCGGGTCGTCGAATACGACGACGTGCTGTCGTCCTTGCTCGACGCCGCCGCGGCAAAGGTTGCGCTGCAACAGAATACGGATATGCGCCGGATCTCGGCGTGGGTGGCGATGGCTGCCGGACCGACCATGATCGCCGGCATCTACGGCATGAACTTCGACAACATGCCCGAATTGCACTGGCGCCCCGGCTATTACGTGGTGCTGGTGGCGATGGTGTTGCTCACAATCGTATTGGGCCGCAATTTCCGCAAACACAACTGGCTGTAGCTTGATGCCGATGCATCACCTGTTCTCCTACGGCACCCTGCAACTCCCCGACGTCCAGGCGGCCACGTTCGGCCGTCGTCTCACCGGGCGGCCCGATGCGATCGTCGGGTTCCGCAGCGAGCTGCTGACGATCACCGATCCGCTGGTCATCGAGCGCAGCGGCAGCGAGCGGCACCCGATCCTCGTGCGCGGCAACTCTTCCGACGTCATCGAGGGCACCACGTTCACCATCGACGACACCGACCTCGTCGCCGCCGACGAGTATGAAGTGGACGACTACACACGCATCGAGGTGCCGCTGCGCTCGGGTGGAGTGGGGTGGGTGTACGTATTCGCCGGCGAACACGGCAGCGTCCGCGACCAGCCGACGAGCTGATCGCGGACGCTTCGGCGGGACGGTGATCGCCTACGGCGCAGGCCTCACCGTCGATACTGCGGGTACAGGTCGACGTACCCCGTCTGGTGTTGCCACGACAGGTACAGCCAGCGACTCGCGAGGTAACGCCCACCCTGATAGGCCGTCACGGTCAACCCGGTATTGATCGGCAGACGTCGAGCCTGGAAATGATAGCCGACGCGGCCGTTCCGATATTCCCGATAGGTGAACCACGCGGTGGAGTAGTACCCGCTGTTTCGATCGGTGATCTGCACCACCGGCTGTTGGTGCTGGCCGTATCCGTTCTCCCACACCGTGATGTAGGCGGTTCCGCTGTATTGATGCGGACGCGCCTGCGCGGTTGTCGCACTCACTCCGGCTATTCCGAGCAATGCGCCGAATGCGAGCACCGCGACGATAATTCTTTTGATCATTGTTCTCTCCTTCTCATTTTGCTGTGGTCTGAGTGTCACCGGTCGAATAGCCTCGGACAATCCGTTCGAAGTACCACACGCGTGCCTTGTTCGACGCGCCCCGACCGGGTGCCGTGCCTGCGGGAATCCGACCGACCCTCTACTCACCGAATGAATACCGTTGTCGATTCGTCCCTTTTGCGATGATCGGGAGGCAACGGGGACCTACTCTTTTCTCATGTCCAGCGCTGCCCTGCGTGCACTCGAGCTGATGGATGAGGTGCGCAGCGAACGTCTCACCATCACCGAACTGGCGCGCCGCTCCGGGCAGGACAAGGCGGCCGTCTCCCGTACCGTCAGCTCACTGTGCGCACGCGGGTGGCTGGCGAGGGTCGACGGCAAGGTCGCGTTGGGCACGCGCGCGGTCCTCCTCGGCGCCGACCCGGTGCATCGCCACGCGCTCGACCGGACCAGCGACCTCGCGCACGCGGTGAGCGGTTTGACCGGCCTGACCGTGCTGGTGTCTGCGCTGGCCGGCGACACCCAATACCTGCTCGCGGTGTCGAGTGGTCCAGACGGCCTGCCGGACTTCTTCTTCGGCGTCACCGAGGCACCGGTGTGGGCCACCGCCTGGGGCGTGGTCCAGTTGGCGCAGCTCCCCGACGACGATGTGCCGGCGATCATCGATCGCAGGCCGGTTACCGCGCTGACCGGCCGCACTCCCGATCACGACGGAGTCCTCGCGGAGGTCGCGCTGGTTCGCAGGCGCGGCGTCGCGTTCGATCGCGGGTGGTCACACGATGCGGCGCGCTGCGTGGCCGTGGCATACCCGTGGCTCGACGGGATTCCGGCGGCGATGGGCGCGCTCGGTTACGAAGGGATGCACGCCGACCGGCTCTCCTTCACCGAGGCACAGCTTCGTCTGGCCTGTGAGCCGGGTGCCACCCGAACCACCCTGAATCGATGCGGCCGGCCGGCCACGCGACTCGCGCACCGGGGCGTCGACCAGCATGATCGATGTCGTACAGGCCGCGTTTCGCAGTTTCCACAAACCCTACGAACTGGCGCGCAGTCCCCTGTCGCCCATCGACGGGACGGTGGTCTCGCGCGCGACCGTCGTTCAACGCCGGCTGCGGGACGCGATGACGCGCGCATTCGTCGACGAGTCGAGCGATGTCGAACTGCACGCCGTCCTCACCGCCGGCTATCTGACCGCCGGCGCTACGCACGCGTCGGCGATCCGGCAGCTGCACGTGGGCCGCACCACCTATTATCGACGGCTCGCCGAAGCTGTCACCCGCGTCGCGGATACATTAACCGAATTCTGATCAATGCGGATACTGCGGCAGTAGATATGAATGTCGACGTCGCCGAAATCCCGATGTAAAGGGAGTCATCTGCTTGTCCTATTCCGACTGATATCACTTATCCGCGAATCGACGATCACGTCGGAATATCTCATTCTCGGCTCGTGGGAACACACCGGATCTACAGCCGCGCTCCCGACCGAGTCGGATCGGCGACGTCGATGCCCGCCTCGGTCCACGCCTCCCGCAGTGCCGCAGCCCCTTTGAGCCGTACCCAGGCCGCCTCGTTGGCGGTGATCGGCGTCGCCCGCAGGAAGACCACCGGGTCCATCGGGTCGGGAAGAGCGAGATCGGAAATCGGGTCGTCGCCCAAAAGCAGTGCGGTGCACGACGATCCGTCCCACAGCGGCTCACCGAGGTCCACCAGGGCGTCGACCGACAGGATCAATCCCTCGACGGCGGGCGCTGCCGCTATCGTCGCGAGTCGTTTGTGCAATCCCGGCAACGGCGACGTCGGGGCCATCCGCACCACGATCTCGGCGCGCGGGCCGCGGACCGGGTCGGCGTGCAGGTCCGTCGGGTCGCCCATCGGATGCCGTGAACACCCGACCGTCGCGTACAGCAGTTGCCGAACACCGTCGGCGTCGACGACCAGGCGCAGCACATCGATCGGCTCGACGCCCAAGAACGTCACCGACGCACGCTGCGGCTCGGTGTCGCTGAGGGCGCGCAGGTGGTCGGTGACGAGCGCGGCTACGGATTCAGACACGTGCTCGACCCTACGTTGCCCAGACCACGCCCCGAAATCGGCGGATGGTGTCGGACCTACGCCCGGTGCAAGTTCTGACCGCTCGCCTGATCGAAGACGGCGACCTTCGTCGGCTCGTAGAACAGCTCGGCGCGCGAACCCTTCACGACCGGCGATTCCGCATGCAGCCGCGCAACCATCGCGCCGCCACCGAGTTCGACGCCGGTCTCCGCGGAAAGCTCTGCGAGAGTGGCACTTTCGGCAGCCGGCGACGACACGCTGAAATACGCGTACTTGTCCGAGCCGAGCGACTCGAGGACGTCGACATTGACCTGGAAGGTCGTGCCCCGACCGCGCTGCAGCGGATCGATCATCGAGGCGTCCGACAAATGCTCGGGCCGGATGCCGATGATGACCTCACCGTTGCTGTGGGCGTCGCCCGCACGCTTGACGATGCCCTGATAGTCGGGCACCGGGATGGTGCCGATAGGCGTGTCGACGCCGTTGGCGGCGAGCCGACCCGGCAGGAAGTTCATCGCCGGCGACCCGATGAAGCCCGCCACGAACAGGTTCGACGGATCGTTGTACAGTTCGGCGGGCGTGCCGATCTGCTGCACGTGTCCACCGCGCAGAACGACCACCCGATCGCCGAGCGTCATCGCCTCAGTCTGGTCGTGGGTGACGTACACCGTCGTCGTACGCAGTCGACTCTGCAGCCGGGCGATCTCGGTTCGCATCTGCACGCGCAGCTTGGCGTCGAGATTCGACAACGGCTCGTCCATGAGAAAAGCCTTGGGCGAGCGGACGATCGCACGTCCCATCGCGACGCGCTGACGCTGCCCGCCGGACAGATTCGACGGCTTGCGATCGAGGTAGGGACCCAGATCGAGAATCCGTGCGGCCTCGTCGACCTTCTGCGCGATCTCCGCCTTCGACAGTTTCGCCAGCGTCAGCGGAAAGGCGATGTTCTGGCGCACCGTCATATGCGGGTAGAGCGCGTAGGACTGGAAGACCATCGCGATGTCGCGGTCACGGGGAGCCCGCTCGTTGACGCGTTCGCCACCGATGCGCAGTTCGCCGCTGCTGATGTCTTCCAGCCCGGCGATCATGTTCAGCGTCGTCGACTTCCCACAGCCCGACGGCCCGACGAGGATGACGAATTCGCCGTCGGCGATGGCGAGGTTCACGCCCGCGACGGCCACCGAACCGTCGGCATACTGCTTGGTGACGTTGTCCAAGACGATGTCGGCCATGGATTACCCCTTCACCGCGCCGGAGGTCAGACCGGCGACGATTCGACGTTGGAAGATCAGCACGAAGATGATGATCGGAATGGTGATGACTACGGCGGCCGCGGCGATGGAACCGGTGGGCTCCTCGAATTGCGAACTGCCGGTGAAGTTCGCGATCGCGACCGGCGCGGTGATCGCGCGTTCGGTCGAGGTCAGCGACAGTGCGAGCAGCAGGTCGTTCCACGCGAAGATGAACACCAGGATCGCGGCGGTCACCACGCCGGGTGCGGCCAGCGGAGCGATCACCCGCCGAAACGCCTGCCACGGTGTGGCACCGTCCATCTTGGCGGCCTTCTCCAGTTCCCACGGGATCTCCCGAAAGAACGCGGAGAGGGTGTAGATCGCCAGCGGCAACGCGAAGGTGATGTAGGGAATGATCAGGCCCAGCCAGGTGTCGAACAGCCCGACGCTGCGTTCGATGTTGAACAGCGGTGTGACCAGCGAGATCTGCGGGAACATGGCGATCAGCAAGGCCGCGCCGATCAGCAGCTTCTTGCCCGGGAAGTCAAGTCGCGCAACGGCATAGGCCGCCATGGTGCCGATCACCACCGCGATCAGCGTGGTGATCAGGCCGATGCCGATCGAGTTGATCAGCGCACTGGTGAAGGCGCTGGTCGAGAAGATGCCCTTGTAGTTCTCCCAGGTCCACTCGCGCGGGATGAAGTTGCCGTCCTTGACGGTGCCCGACGACTTGAACGACAGACTGACGATCCACAGCAGTGGGATCACGGCGTAGAGCACGACGAGCAGGTTCGCGACGGTCCAGCCGACCTTCTTGTTCACTGAGGTTGCCATTGCGGTTGCCATGCGTCACTTCCCCTCTGCGTCGGAACCCGGTGCGGCAGTGCCGAATCCGATGACGAACACCGCCGCGATGATCGCCACACAGATGAAGATCAGCACGCTGATCGCCGACCCGATGCCGAGGTTGAATGCTTTGAACAGGTTGTCGTAACCGAGAATCGACACCGACGCGGTGTTGTTCGAGCCGTGCGTCAGGACGTAGATGTTGTCGAAGATCCGGAACGCGTCGAGTGTACGGAACAGCAGGGCGACCAGGATGGCCGGCTTCATCAGCGGAATGATGATGCGCCACAACCGAGTCCACGCACCTGCGCCGTCGACCTCGGCGGCCTTGAGCAGGTCGTCGGGCACCAGCGCGAGACCGGCCAGCAACAGCAGCGCCATGAACGGCGTCGTCTTCCACACCTCGGCGAGAATGATCACCGCGAGCGACTGCCACTGGTCGGTCAGCGGCGCGGAGCCGTCGGGCAGCAGGTTCGCGAGATATCCGGTGTCGGGGGTCCACGCGTAGTACCAGGAGAACGCCGCGGCGACGGTGACGATGCCGTACGGAATCAACACCAGGGTGCGGATGGCGCCCTTGCCGAAGATCGTGCGGTGCATCACCAGGGCGATCGCCATGCCCAAGACCAGCTCGATCGCCACCGAGATGACGGTGATGAACACGGTGACGCCCAACGCATTCCACCAATAGGAGTCGCTGAGCACCGTCGCGTAATTGGCGAACCAGACGAACGAACTCTTCCCCGGAGCCGACAGACTGGCCTTGTTCAGCGACAGCCAGAACGCGTAGACGATCGGGTAGCCGGTCACCAGCGCCATCAGCAGCGCCGCGGGGGCGACCATCCAAAACGCGAGGCGCCGTTCACCGGAACGCCCGCCCGACGCCTTCGCCGGTCTACCCGCTCCGCGGACCGACGCGGCCGGGACACTCGCCGCAGGAACATTCGACGCCGGGACATTCGACGCCCCGGGGATACCAGGGCCTGCGGTGGCACCGACCATCGCCGGCTGCCCCGCCGGCGACGGCGACACCGGCTGCGGCGCAGCGGGTCTCGTGGGTTGCCCCCACGACTCCGTCCCGGGCGCCTGCGCCGGGGGCGGCGCCGACCGGCGCACATTCGGCTGAGCTCGGGAATCGTTGTCCGGGAAGTCCGGCATGGCATGGCGTCCGGTACGAGTGACGTCGTCACCCGAATCGTTGCTGCGATCGGTCATGGCACCAGTCCTTTCCCGTCGATCGCCTTGCGCACCTGCTCGACCAACGGGTCGACCATCGCTTCGGGATCCCACTGCCCCACCGGCGACAGCTTCGCCGTCACCAGCGTCGAAATCGATTGGTATACAGGCGATTCCGGACGAACCGGCGGGCCGGGTACTTCGAGTTGAGTGCGGATGTCGTCGCCCATCGGGTATGCGGCCTTGAAATCGGGTTCGTCGTAGATCGACGAGATCGTCGGCGGCGTGCCGCCCGACACCGCGTACTGTTTCTGCGCCTGTGCGTCGGTCAGACACTGCGCGGCACGGAAGGCCAGCTCGGGTTGACGCGAGGTGCTCGCGACGGCGATGTTGATGCCGCCCAGCGGCGGGCGCATCGTCTGATCAGCACTGACGCCCGGATACAGGCCCCAGTTGAACTTGGTGCGAATCACCTTGTTGGGCTTGACGAGTTGGGCGTCGGTCGGCGGATTGTCGGTGTTGGTGAGCAGTGACGCGTAGGGCGCCAGCGCCGGAATCAGCTTGCCGCCGTCGGTGAAGAAGGGCACGTCACCGGCTGCGGCATTGGAGCGCATCGACGCGAAGACGAACGGCCAGTTGATCTCGAACGACGCCTTGCCGGTCTCCATTCCCAGACGTCCGGCGCCCTCGTCGGAGTTGGTCAGCGACGGGTCGTGGCCGGGCGCGGTGGCGACCGCCTTGAGGATCTGCAGCGCCTTCACCGTCGCGGCGCGATGTTCGGGGGTGTCGGCGAGGGTGACCTTGGTGGGATCGTTCGGGTCCAGGATCGCACCGCCCGCGCTGGCGAGCACGGCGGTGAACCAGACCATCAGGCCCTCGTACTGCTTGCCCTGCACCATGATGTAGCTGGGCCCGCCCGCGTCGGTGATGACCTTGTTGTCGGCGAGCATCTGATCCCACGTCGTGGGAGCCGTGGTGCGATGCAGGTACTGCTTCAAGATGTCGGGTCGGTACCAGACGAACTGCGTGTTGGTCCACGTGGGAATCGCGTATAGGCGCTTGCCGGTGTCGCTGGGCGTCTTCCAGCGCGCGGTCTCCAACGGGCCGGAAAGTGTTTGCGCCGAAATGGTTTTCGCCAGATCGTCGGGTACCGGCTGCAACCATCCGGCATCGGCGAACTCGGCGGTCCACACGACGTCCATGCCCATCAGATCCAAGCCGTGGTCGTTGCCCGCGAGCCGTCGGGCCAACTGAAGCCGTTGGTCGTCGGCGGACTTCGGCAGCGGGGTGCTCACGATCCGATATGCCCCGCCGGAGTCGGCCGAACACTTTTCGGCGACCTTCGCGATCTCCGACGCGCCGTCGGCGGGCGGATAGATGTTGATGACCCCGGCCTCATAGCCGGACCCGCAGGCCGCGACGGTCGGAACCGCGACCGTCAACGCCGCCGCCGCGATGACCATTCTTTTGAGCAACCTGCGTTGCACGTGGCCTCCTCACGCGTAGAGAATCACGAGTAGAAATGACGGCTTACAGTATCGGTAGCCGTTCGTGACATGCAACACAATCGGTATAAGCGTGCCGTTTTTGTTTTCGGATTCTCCGACGAGACCTAGATGTTGAGTTTGGCGAGCATGTCACGCGCACGTTCGGCGTCGCGCGGCTCGCACAGCACGTCGTAGCGCCCGGCCACCAACTGCATCGTCGAGGCGAAGTCGCGGGTTCCCCGGGTGGCCGCATACGGGATCGACGTCGAGATGACACCGAACACCATGCCGCCGATCACACCGAGCACGATCGGCAGAATCGGTTGAGTCACAACGAAACTCACCAACAAGCCGAAGAACAGGCCGAGCCATGCGCCGGACACGAGTCCGCCGCCGACCACCTTGCGCCACGTCAATCGACCGATGACCCGCTCCACTTGCATCAGATCGACCCCGACGATCGTCACCTCCTGCACCGGAAAGTGCTCGTCGGACAGGTAGTCGACCGCTCGCTGAGCTTCGGCGTAGGTGCGGTAGGAGCCGATCGGCCAGCCCTGCGGCGGCGTGGGCAGCCCCGGGGTCTCACGTCCCGGCCGCATGGGATTGCTCATCGCGTCGACCTCTCTCCTGTTTCGCAATACGGCCGATGCGATGCGGATGCCCGCACGGGCATTACGCTTAGCCACATGGCATCGGTAAACAAGCTCTTCGTGGCCAGACTAGTCGGCCTCGCAGTCCTTGGCCCCGACGGCGAAGCAATCGGGCGCGTGCGCGACGCAATCGTCTCGATCCGGCTCAACGGGCAGCCCGCGCGAGTACTCGGACTCGCCGTCGAATTGACCACGCGCAGACGAATATTCGTGCCGATGCTGCGCGTCACCACTATCGATCCGCAGGCCGTGACCCTCACCACCGGCACCATCAGCTTGCGACGGCTTTCGCTGCGGCCCGGCGAGGCCCTGGCCGTCGGGCAGATTCTGGAGACCCGGGTCCGCACCGACGACCCCGACCTCACCGACCTGCACGACACCGATCTCACCGTCGTCGATCTCGGCATCGAGCAGACCCGCACCCGCGACTGGCTGGTCACCAGGGTCGCGGTGCGCGGTGGACGGATGCGGCTCGGCCGGCGTGGCGAGACGCACATCGTCGAGTGGTCGCACGTGCAGGGCATCACCCACACATCACTGAACCTGCCCGGACAGGGCGTGGCCCAGGTGCTGCTGCAGTTCGAGGGCATGCGCCCGGCCGACGTCGCACACGCACTGCGCGAGCTGCCCGACAAGCGGCGTGACGAGATCGCCGCCGCACTCGACGACGAGCGCCTCGCCGACGTGCTGGCCGAACTCCCGCCCGACGATCAGACCGCGATGATCGCGCATATGGACCGCAACCGGGCCGTCGACGTGCTCGAGGCGATGGACCCCGACGACGCCGCCGACCTCCTCGGCGAGATGACGATCACCGAAGCCGAGGCCCTGCTGACGCGGATGGACCCGCAGGAGTCCGAGCCGGTCCGACGACTGCTAGTGCACTCCCCCGACACCGCGGGCGGTCTGATGACGCCCGAACCCCTGATCGTCACGGCTGCGACGACCGTCGCCGAGGCGCTGGCGCGAGCACGCAACCCCGACGTCACCCCGGCCGCGGCCAGTCTGGTCTTCGTGGTCCGCCCGCCGACGCAGACTCCCACCGGAAAGTATCTCGGCTGCGTGCATCTGCAGGCCCTGTTACGAGAGCCGCCGGCGAATATCGTCGGCGGCATCCTCGACACCGACCTCACATCGCTGCGCCCCCAAGACTCGATGGAAACCGTGACCCGCTACTTCGCCACCTACAACCTGGTCTGCGGACCCGTCGTCGACGACGACGGGCACCTGCTCGGCGCCGTCAGCGTCGACGACCTCCTCGACGAACTCCTGCCGCGCGACTGGCGAGAGAACGAACCCGACGACGACGCCGACTCGAACCGACTGGAGCCGGGCGCATGAGTTCTGAAACCTCCGGCCGCCGACTCGATACCCCGACGTCGCGCCGCGGCCCGATCTTCCATGTCGACGCAGACATCATCGGCGTGTACGCCGAGCGAATCGCCCGATTCCTGGGCACCGGTCAGTACCTCGCGTATCAGACGGTGTTCGTGATCGTCTGGATCTTCATCAACCTCGTCGCAGTCAGTCTCCGATTCGATCCCTACCCGTTCATCCTGCTCAACCTGGCGTTCTCGACACAGGCGGCGTACGCGGCACCGCTGATCCTGTTGGCACAGAACCGGCAGGAGAATCGCGACAAGATCGCCCTGGAGGAGGACCGGACGCGAGCGGCGCAAACCAAGTCGGACACCGAATTCCTCGCCCGCGAGCTGGCGGCCGTCCGGCTGGCGGTCGGCGACACGGTCACCCGCGACTACCTGCGCAAAGAGCTCGACGACCTACTCGACGATCTGGTCGAGCGTCTCGCGAACCGGTCGGCAGGTGACCAGTCCACCGACCCGGAGTAGCTGATTGACGGGCGGTGCGCATCTCAACTAGCTCGCACTGATAACAATTCCCGGGTTCGCGATACTGCACTCGGTCGCCGACTGTATGGTGGGACACATTCGTGCAGTCTGACTGAAGGGGAACGGGCGGTGCCACCGACCAGCGCGCGCGGGGATCGAGCATGAGCAGGCTGCGATTCTGGCAACGAGCCGACGGGCCGAGTCCTTCGTCGTCGGCTCGGCGAGCCGTGGCCACGGGAGTCGGCGGCGCCTTGATCGCCGCGATCGTGATGGGCGCGGCGACGTCGAGCGCGCATTCCGACGACGCCGCACCCGTCTTGACCGGCGCTCCCGTCGCGGCCCCCGCCGTCGTCGGAGTTGTTCCGGCGTCGGGCAGCGTTCAAGCGATGAACAACTTCGCTCCGCCCGCGCCCCTCCCGGCGTCGTTGATCGCACCGCAGTTCCGGCTCGCCGCCGATCTGCCGTCCGGACCGCTCGGGATTCCCGGCGTCGTGCTGCAGGCCTACAAGCTCGCGGCGAGCCGCCTCGCCGACGAAGAACCGATCTGCAAACTGCCCTGGTTCCTGTTGGCGGGCATCGGTCGGATCGAGTCGAACCATGCGGGCAACGGCAACGTCGACTCGTATGGCAACACGCTGACGCCGATCAACGGTCCGGCGCTCGACGGCACCCTGGCGGGCAACGAAGTGATCCTCGACCATTCCGGACAGGCCGTGCGGGCAATGGGGCCGATGCAGTTCATCCCCAGCACCTGGGCCAAGTGGGGATCCGACGCCAACGGCGACGGCAAGGCCGACCCGAACAACATCTTCGACGCCACCTACTCGGCGGGACGCTACCTCTGCTCGGGCATGGCCGACATCATGGCCGGAAACAACGAGGTGACCGCGGTCCTGCGGTACAACCATTCGATGGAGTACGTGACGAACGTGCTCGGCTGGGCGGCCGCCTATGCCACCGGCGTGATGCCGACCAACCCACCGAAGGATCCGCGGCGCGCGGCGTCGACCACCACGACCGCGAAGACCACGCCGTCGACGTCGGGTACGCCGACCACCCCGACGACAAAGCCGACCACGCAACCCCGACAGAATTGCTTCATCGTGTGCCTGCCGGGCTTCCCGGTGCCCGCACCTCAGCCGAAGCCCAGCCCCAAGCCCGCACCGAAGCCGACGGCTCCCAAGTCACCCGTACCGGTACCGCAGGCCCGTTGATTTCGGTTCGCCGGTAATGTGAGAGGCGATGTCTACCGTCGCCGTCCCCACCGAATCGTCGGTGCGCGCTGCTCTGTCCAAGGTCAACGATCCCGAGATCGGCAAACCGATCACCGACCTCGGAATGGTCAGGTCGATCACCGTCAACGACGACGCCAGCGTCGACGTCGTGGTCCTGTTGACGACGTCGGGCTGCCCGATGCGCAACGAGATCTCCGGGCGCGTGCAGACCGCGGTATCCGACGTCCCCGGTGTCGGGGCCGTCGACGTGCAACTCGACGTGATGGACGACGAACAGCGCACCGAGTTGCGCAAGCACCTGCGCGGGGACAAGGACGAGCCGGTCATCCCGTTCGCGCAGCCAGGCTCGCTGACGCGCGTCTACGCCGTGGCGTCGGGCAAGGGTGGCGTCGGAAAGTCAAGTGTCACAGTCAATTTGGCGACTGCGCTGGCCGCACGCGGACTGTCCGTCGGAGTACTCGACGCCGATATCTATGGCCATTCGGTACCACGGATGCTCGGTAGCGACGCCAAGCCGACCCAGGTCGAACGGATGATCATGCCGCCGATCAGCCACGAGGTTAAGTTCATCTCGATCGGCCAGTTCACCGACGGCAACACCCCGGTCACCTGGCGCGGCCCGATGCTGCACCGCGCGCTGCAGCAGTTCCTCGCCGACGTCTACTGGGGCGACCTGGACATCCTGCTGCTCGACCTCCCGCCGGGCACCGGCGACGTCGCCATCTCCATCGCGCAGCTGATCCCGGGCGCCGAGATCGTCGTCATCACCACTCCGCAGCAGGCCGCCGCCGAGGTCGCCGAGCGGGCCGGCGCCATCGCCCTGCAGACGCGGCAGAAGGTGCTCGGCGTCATCGAGAACATGTCCTGGCTCGAGCTGCCCGACGGCACCCGCATGGAGCCCTTCGGGTCGGGCGGCGGCGAGCAGGTCGCCGAGCGGCTCACCCGCGCCGTCGGCGCGAATGTCGAACTGCTGGGCCAGATTCCGCTGGAAACCGCCCTTCGCGAAGGCGGTGACGCGGGCAACCCGGTGGTGCTGTCAGCTCCGGAGTCCCCCGCCGGCTCGGCGTTGCGTGCGATCGCCGACAAGCTGGCCGTCCGCAAGCGCGGACTGGCCGGGATGAGTCTGGGCATCGATACGACACGACGCTGAGGTCCGGGGCGTACGCGCCCGGATCTATGTCGCGTCCCAGTCGGCGATGTCGTGCCTGCGCGGCTGAGGTGGGTCCTTCTTGGCCATGTCCACCGCCGGGGCGTCGGGCGCAGCGGGTATCGGCGGCCTGCTCGGCGCGGGTCGCTGCGGGGCGGGATCATCGTCGAAATAGGTCTTGGGCGACAGGAACGACGCGTCGCCGTCGAGCAGATGCCTGGTGACGAAGCCGGTCGGCGTCATGCCCCGTAACTCGTTGATATCGGCGAGCGGCTTGCGCAGTTCCTCGAACTCGGGCCCGAGCTCATCCTTGAGCTGGCTCGTCGCGCCGGAGGCGTAGTCGCGCACCTGCCGGACCGACTTCAACGTCCAGGACACCGCGTCCGGCAGCCGCTCGGGCCCCAGAATGATCAGTCCTGCGGCGAGAATGACCATGATCTCGCCCCAACCGATATTGCCGAACATATCCCGTGTCCTAGTCGGAGGCCGGAGTCATGGAGCCGTTGAACGTGCGGCCACCGCGCCAATAGACGAACGGGACAGACTTTCCGATCTGCGACGTGCGCACCGCGACGGTCAGCTCGTCTGCTCCCTCGATCTGCTTCCCGTTGAACGACGTGATGACGTCGCCTTCGCGGACGCCCGCGGCGTCGGCCGGTCCGCCCTGCACCACGTTGACGACCTGCGCGCCGAGCACCTTGGTGTTTCGGACGTCGCGTGCGTTGATGCCGACCTGCGCATGCTGCACCTTGCCGTGCGCTATCAGTATTTGTGCGATGGGAATCGCCTGGTCGATCGGAATGGCGAAGCCGAGTCCGATCGATCCGCCACCCGCGGTGCGCCCGGCCGTGTTGATGCCGATGACTGCCCCGGCGTCGTCGACGAGCGGGCCACCGGAGTTGCCGGGGTTGATCGCGGCGTCGGTCTGAATGGCGTCGAGGACGGCGTCGGTGTCGGACGTTTCGTCGGGCCGCAGCGCGACCGGCCGGTGCAGCGCGGACACGATTCCGCTGGTCACGGTGCGTTCCAGGCCCAACGGCGAACCGAAGGCGATCACTTCTTGGCCGATCTGCAGATCGTCGGAATTGCCGATCTTCGCGACGGTGAGATTGTTCACATCATCGACTTTGACGACCGCGACATCGTTCTTCGGGTCACGCCCGACGATCCGCGCGGGCACCCGGGTCCGATCGAAGAACACCACTTCGATGCGGCTGTTGCCGGGGTCGTTAGCCGCCATCGAGATCACGTGATTATTGGTGAGGATGTAGCCCTCTTTGGCGATGACGAATCCCGATCCGGTGCCTCCGGTGGAGCCGGATCGCACATCGATCGATACGACCGACTTGCCGACCGCGTCGGCCACCTTGGTGATCGCGCCCGCCGGACGCTGATCGTTGGCGTCTCCGGTGGCCAATTCGACGGTGTCGGAGTTCAGCGGTGCGACGACCTCTGCCGTCCAGCGGCCCATCAGGCCGCCGAGCAGGCCGATCGCGAGTGCCAGCACCGCGAGAGTCACCAGCGCAGACCAGGCGATCCCCCGGCCGAACAGCACATCCTTGACGCCCAGTTTGGGCCCGGGAACGGTCGGCTCGGCGCGCCTGGCGGAGTTGAGCGCGGGCGCCGTCAACGACGCGGGGCTGTCCGGATCACGCCAGGGGTCGGGATCGGCGTCGGGTTCGTCGTCGACGCCGTAGCGCGCGTCGGGATCACGCTGCAGCGTTTCGTCGCTGTCGGCCGGACGTCCGAAAGCCTCGGCGAGGACTGGGTCCGGCGCGGCGATCGTCGGCTGGGGTTTACCGGGAAACGGCGTCTTCGACTCGTCGAATGATCCGCTCACCCCCTCAGGACGACCGAACACACTGGCTTCGGTCGGCGATGTCACCCCGGTCAACGCTATCGGCCCCGCCTGGGGTGCAGTGGACCGCGGTTGGTCATGTCGATCTCCTGGGTCGGAATTGCGGCGAGTTGCCCGAGCAGCGACGGCGGCACCGACAACGGACCCGACGACGATCGCAGCATAGTCCGCGCCGACGACTGCGCATCGACCGCACCGCGGCATTCAGCGCACAGTTCCAGGTGGCCGGCCGCGCGGAGGTGCGCATTGACCGTCAGTTCGCCGTCGACGTAGGCGGCGACCGCCTCGGGCGCGAGATGTTCGGTGGCGGCGAACCTGCGGCCACCCGGCGTACCCGGAGCGCGGTAGCGGGGATTGGCAGCGAACGACGTGGTCGCCGGGGTCCATGTCGCGGGGTTCCACGGCGATCGCCGACGCCCGCGCAGATCATTCGCATCACCCGCGAACGGAGCGCCTGCAGTGCGGTCGGACACCTCGCGACCCCTTTCGTTCGTGGGGCCGAACGCCGACTGCGCCCGACCACCTTTCAAGACTATCCGAGGCTACCAACGAACGGCCGGTCGCTGAAGTTCCTGTGCTCGCGGGCTCGCCACATCAGGTGGTTGCGCGACTGACGTGATCGCGCTCGACTTCAGCGCCACCCGACAGCGAGCTAATTGAGCACAGCTCGGGAATCAGTCAGTCCCTGGGCGATCAGGAAGTCCCGGATGGTCTGGCGACCGCGGTGGATGCGGCTGCGAACGGTGCCGAGTTTCACACCGAGAGTCGTCGCGATCTCCTCGTAGGAAAGGCCTTCGATGTCACACAGGACGACGGCGGCGCGGAATTCCGGGGCCAACTGATCGAGGGCGCTCTGCAGGACCGGGTCGAGGTTGGCATCGGCGAAGACCTGCTGCGGGTCGGGAGTGTTCGCGGGGACGCGGTCGTACTCCTCGGGCAGTGCTTCCATCCGAATCTTGTTGCGGCGGCGGACCATGTCGAGGAACAGGTTCGTGGTGATGCGGTGCAGCCAGCCTTCGAAGGTGCCCGGCTTGTAATTCTGAAGGGAACGGAACACCCGGATGAACGTTTCCTGAGTGAGATCCTCGGCGTCGTGCTGATTGCCCGACAGCCGGTAAGCGAGGCGGTAGACACGATCGGCATGCTCACGGACGAGTTCGTCCCACGACGGCATCAGCGTCGAATCACCTGTGGCGTCGAAACCAGCGGTCCCGCCCACGATCGTCGATCCGTCGAGCTCGTCATGTGCTGCTGAAGATCCTGCAGGAGCAGTCATCGTGTGTGGCCAGTCCCTTCCCGGGACGCAGTTTGCGCCCTCTGCACTATGGTGAACGTCACCGTACGCGGCGGTATTCCGTCGTTGGTATAGACCTTCTCCCATCGGCTTGTGGCAGCAGTATGAACAACCTGAGCGTTGCATGAGGATGTCTGCGCGGGCACATCGCCTAAGCTCGACGCTGTGACCGACTCTCGCGCGCGGACGCAGCCGACGGCGGCTGCCGTTCTCGCCTATGCCGAATCCGCGATCGTCGAAGACGACGCCCTGCTCGCCGCCCGGGAACGCGCCGAAGAACTCGGTGCGCCCGCGATCGCCCCGTCGGTCGGCGCATTGCTGTCGTTGCTCGCGCGGGCCACCGACGCGCGAGCCGTCGTCGAAGTGGGCACCGGCGCAGGCGTGAGCGGATTGTGGCTGCTCAACGGGATGTCGGAGAGCGGCGTACTCACCACGATCGACCCGGAGAGCGAGTACCACCGAGCGGCTCGCGAGTCGTTCGGCGGCGCCGACGTCGCGCCGGGCCGCACCCGGCTGATCAACGGAACCCCACGCGACGTGCTGCCCCGGCTGGCCGACGACTCGTATGACCTGGTCTTCATCGACGGCCCGGTGATCAACCATCCACGCTTCGTCACCGAGGCCATCCGCATCTTGCGGCCGGGCGGCATCGTCGTCGTGCACAACGCCACCGCGGACGGCACCGTCGGGGACCCGGAGTCCAACGATCCGGTGACCGTCGCGGCGCGCGAAGCGGCGCTCATCATCGCCGACGACGACAGGCTGTTGCCGGTGCTGATTCCCTTGGGCAGCGGCGTGCTGGCGGCAGCCAAGTCGCGCGAGACATAGGGCCCCTGAGACCTGCAAACACACAGCCCACCGAGGGCAGATTCCCCCCGGTGAGTCATGCAGCGACAGTTCTCAGGGCCGCCGCCGCACCCCCGACCCTAGACGTCGGTGCTGAACCGCACTCCGTTGTCGGGTATCTGCACTCCCGGCCAGACGCGAGCGCCGCGGAGGAGTTCGCAGCGGGCGCCGATGTCGGCTCCGTCGCCGATGACGGTGTCCCGCACCAGGGCGCGCGGACCGAGGCGGGCCCCGTAGCCGATGATGCTGCGCTCCACGACGGCACCTGCCTCGACGATGGCGCCGTCGAAGATGACCGCGCCGTCCAGACGCGCGCCGGGCCCGATTTCGGCTCCGCGGCCGACGACGGTGCCGCCGATGAGAACGGCTCCGGGGGCGACGCCCGCTCCTTCGTGGACGAGGAATTCGCTGTGCCGGTCGCCCAGTGCCGGCGAGGGCGCGATGCCGCGGACCAGGTCGGCCGAGCCGCGGACGAAGTCTTCGGGGGTGCCCATGTCACGCCAGTAGGCGTGGTCGACGTGGCCTTGGACGTGGCGGCCTTGGGCGAGCAGTCCGGGGAACACTTCGCGTTCGACCGATACCGGTCGCCCGGACGGGATTTCCTCGATCACCGAGCGGCGGAAGACATAGGTGCCCGCGTTGATCTGATCGGTCGGCGGGTCCTGGGTCTTTTCCAGGAAGGCGGTGACTCGGCCGGTGTCGTCGGTGGGGACGCATCCGAAGGCGCGCGGGTCGCCGACGCGCACCAGGTGCAGCGTGACGTCGGCGCCCGACGTCGCGTGGGTGTCGAGGACGTCGCGGACGTTGGTACCGCCGAGGACGTCGCCGTTGAAGACCAAGACGGTGTCGGCGGTGAGTTCGGGCAGCACGTTGCGGATGCCGCCGCCGGTGCCGAGTGGCTCGGTTTCGGTGACATAGCGCAGGTTCATGCCGAGTTTGGAGCCGTCGCCGTAGTACTCGCTGAAGACTTCGGCTTTGAAGGAGGTGCCGAGCACGACGTCGTCGATGCCGGCGGCGTGGATGCGCGAGAGCAGGTGTGTCAGGAAAGGCAGACCCGCGGTGGGCAGCATCGGCTTGGGCGCCGACAGCGTCAGCGGCCGCAGCCGCGTGCCCTGTCCGCCGACGAGGATGACGGCTTGAACCTCGGGCCGCTCGGGTGCGTTGGGTTCAGTCGACATTCGACGTTCCTTCCTGATCGTGGTTCGCGGGTGCCGCGTCGGCCTTGTCGAGGGCGCGCCGGGCCGCGGCTACGGCCACTTTGGAGCGCGCGGCGAGTCCGGCGCGCAACGCCAGCCGCAGTGGTGCCCGCCAGGGGCCCGGGTTGCGATCCGCTTGGAAACGGTAAGCGCTCTCGTGGTGCGCGGGCAGCATCTTCTCCGGATTCCGCCCGGCGGCGTGGCCCTTGGTGTGGACGATATGCGACGTCGGGACGAAGATGTTGAGCCATCCCGCCTTGCCGAGACGGTCGCCGAGATCGACGTCCTCCATGTACATGAAGTACCGCGAGTCGAAGCCGTCGACGGCGTCGAATGCGTTGCGCCGCAACAGAAGACACGATCCGGACAGCCACCCGACGGGCCGTTCGACCGGCGCCGACGATTCTTCCCGGTAGGCCGTGGTCCACGGGTTCGACTTCCACACCGCGCCCAGCAGGGCGTGGCCGGTGCCGGAGATCAGGTCGGGGACGCGCCGCGCGGACGGGTAGACCGTGCCGTCGGGTTCGCGGATGAGCGGGCCGAGTGACCCCGCCCGCGGCCAGCGGTGCGCGGCGTCGAGCAGTTCGTCGAGTGAACCGGGTTCCCAGGCGACGTCGGGGTTGGCGATGACGACGAACTCCACTCCCGGGTCCACCTCGGCGACGCCGCGGTTCATCGCTCCGCCGTAGCCGATGTTGCCGCCGGTCCGCACCAGCGTCACGTTGTCGCGTTCCCGTTCGGCGCGTTCGGGTGCGCCGTCGTCGGAGCCGTTGTCGGCGATGACGACGCGGTGCGAGTGCGTGGTCGCGGTGGCGAGGGTGTCGAGAAAGGTCGTCAGATAGTCGCCCGACGAATATGTCACCGTCACCACGGCCAGCTGATCAGTCACCCGCAAAGGGTAGCTAACTCGGCGGTAACCCGGAAAATCCCGCACGCGGCGTCACTGTGTGGCGAGCGCGTCGTCGAGCGCGAGCCGCCAGTCGCGCAACGGCGTGAGCCCAGCCTGCCGCCAGGCGGCCCCGGAGAGCACCGAGTACGCCGGACGTGGCGCCGGCCGGGGGAATTCGTCGGTGGTGCACGGCTGCACCCGCCGCGGATCGAGCCCGAGGTCGGTGAAGATCGCGCGGGTCAGTTCCCACCACGTCGCCTGCCCCGAGTTGGTCGCATGCAGCACGTGCCCGACGACGTCGTCGCGGGCCGGCAGCGTCGCAAGCTCCCAGAGGCCGCGGGCGAGGTCGTAGGCGTACGTCGGTGAACCGGTCTGGTCGTCGACCACGGACAGCGTGTCGCGTTGCGCGGACAGTCGGCGCATGGTCCCGACGAAGTCGCGGCTGTGCTCGCCGCCGGTATATACCCATGCCGTCCGTACGATGGTGACCTGCGGATTCGCCTTCTGCGCCGACCGTTCCCCGGCGAGTTTGGTCTCGCCGTAGACGGTCGGCGGGTTCGACGTCGCGGCGTCGTCCGGTTCGTACGGCTCGGTGCGCGTCGTCGGCGCGCCGGCACCCGCGGCGGGGCCGTCGAACACGTAGTCGGTGGAGATGTGGATGAGCCACGCCCCCGACGCCGCGCACGCACCCGCGAGGTTGGCCGGACCGTGGACGTTGCCCGCCCATGCGCCTTCGCGGTCGGTCTCGGCGCCGTCGACGTCGGTGTAGGCGGCGCAGTTGATCACGATGTCGTCGGGTGTCAGCGCGGCCAGACGTCGTTGCACCGCGGCGTCGTCGGCGATGTCGAGGTCGTGCGACGTCAGCGGTCGCACGGTGATGCCGTCGGGAACGGTTGCGAGCAGGGCTCGGCCGAGTTGGCCACCCGCTCCGGTGAGAAAGACCACACCTGCATTCATATGGATCATCTGAGCATATGGACGTTTCAGAGTGCTCTGCCGGGCGTCGCTTCGGCGTTGCGCTCCCCGACTTTGGTGGACGCACCAGTAGCCTTGGGAGTAACACCAGAAACTTTTGTAACAGCAATAGTCTCAGCCGCAGCGTGCAGTCCGCTGCCCGAACAACGACAGGGAGCAACCGGACCGGTGGATTCTCGTTCCCCTCGTACCCCCGACCAGCGTGCCGCGCAACCGCCGACGCAACGCCCGCCCGTCCGTCGACCGCCCGAGACCCGCGAGGGCGCCCCCCGCAGGCAGCCCACCCGCGACGGTCAGGCTCGACGCCCCATCGACGCCGAGCGAACGCCTCGACGTCCACGGCCCGACGGTGATCGGCCGCGGCCGCAGCGCATCCCCAACGACGGCGAGGTCCGCCGGTCCTCCGGCGAGATCCACACCCGCGACCCGCAACGGTCGGCTGCCCGACGCGGCACTGCTGCGCCCGGAGCGACGCAGACCGGCACCGAACGACGCACCCGGCGCCCGGATGCGCCCGCACCACCTCGGGAGACGTCCGAACGCAGGCAACCGCCGCCGGGCAAGCGTCGGCCTTCCGCTCCGAAGGCCGACGTCAAGCGCGCCCCCAAACCCGCTCCCGCGGACCCGCCGCCGCCCGGCGCGGCGCGGTTGCTGACCGCGATCCCCGACCGCGGGCGCTGGGCCGGCCGGATCGTCGTCGCCCTGCTCTCGGCCGTCGTGCTGATCGCGTGCGGTTACACCTGGAACAGCGTCCGCGGGATCGAGGGCGGCATCACCCAGCTCGGCGGCCTCGACCTGGGTTCCGGCGGCGACGGCGCGGTGGACATCCTGCTCGTCGGCATGGATTCGCGTACGGACGCCAAAGGCAATCCGCTGTCGGATCAGGAGTTGAAATGGCTGCGCACCGGCAATGACGTGTCGTCGAGCACCGACACGATCGTGCTCATCCGCATCCCCAACAACGGGGCGTCGGCGACCGCCATCTCCATTCCCCGCGACGCCTACGTCAACGTTCCCGGGATCGGCATGAGCAAGATCAACGCCGCCTACGGCGCGACCCGCGAGCATGTCCGACGCACCGAGGTGGAGGCGGGAACCGACCCGGCGAAAGCCGAGACCGACGGCACCCAGGCCGGGCGCAAGGCGCTCGTGCAGACCGTCGCCGACCTCACCGGCGTGCAGGTGGATCACTACGCCGAGGTGGGACTGCTCGGCTTCGCGCTGCTGACCGACGCGGTCGGCGGCGTCGACGTATGTCTGAAATCCGCTGTCAACGAACCTCTTTCGGGCGCGCGGTTCCGCGCCGGACGCCAAACCCTCAGCGGCGGAAAGGCATTGGCGTTCGTGCGGCAACGCCACGACCTTCCGCGCGGCGACCTCGACCGCATCACCCGCCAGCAGGTCTTCATGGCCTCGCTCGCGCAGAAGATCCTCTCGACGCACACGCTGACCGACACGGGCCAGTTGTCGAAACTGCAACAGGCCATCTCGCGGTCGGTCGTCATCGACGACAACTGGGACGTGCTCAACTTCGCCGGGCAGCTCAAGGATCTCTCCGGCGGCAATGTGAAATTCTCCACCATCCCGGTGGTCTCCGAGCAGGGCTGGAGCGAGGACGGCACCCAGAGTGTCGTGCAGGTCGATCCGGCGGCGGTCAAGAAATTCACCCAGAGCCTGCTCAGCGGACCGTCGAAGTCCGGCGGATTCGACCGCGGCGACTACAAGGTGGACGTCGTCAACGCCGGCACCATCGACGGACTCGGTGCGAACGTCGCAAACATCTTGTCCGCCAAGGGGTTTCAGAACGGCAAGGTTTCGACGTCGACGGCGAACGACCGCGACAGCGTGATCTACACGCACAGCAAGGGCGACGCCTCGTCGGCCTTGGCCCGCGACCTGGGCATCTCGACGATCCGCGAAGACCCGGCGCTGCCGGCCGACACCCTGCGGGTGGTGCTGACCAACACCTTCGAGGGGCCCGGTTCGATCTCCGACACCGGTCCGTCGTCGGATGCCAGCAAGGCCGCGGCGACGGCGAAACCCAAAGCGCCCTCGGCGATTTCCGCGGGCACCGATGGACCGGTGTGTGTGAACTGATGACGATTACCGCAGCACTGCTCGACGCAGTCGCCGACTACTCCCAGCCGATGCTGACCTACTATCACGACGGCACCGGCGAACGCACCGAGCTGTCGGCCGCGACGCTGGGCAACTGGGCGGCCAAGACCGCCAACTTCCTGCGCGACGAGGTGGGAGTACTCGCGGGCGACGACGTCGTCGTCGACCTGCCCGAACACTGGCAGACCGCGGCGATTCTGCTCGGCGCGTGGTGGGCCGGCGCGCATGTGCACACCGGCAGCTCCGACGTCGGGCACGTGTCGGTCGCATTCGTCACCCTCGACGACGTCGACCGCTACGACGCCGACGAGGTCGTCGTCGCATCGCTGGATCCGTTCGCGCTGCCGCTCAAGGATCTGCCGATCGGCGTCGCCGACTTCGGCAGCGCGGTGCGCGTACACGGTGATCAGTACTCCGCCGCGGGCATCGCCGCCGGATCGGCGTTGGACGGCCGGTCGGTCACCGAAGTCCTCGACGCGGCGCGTGCCGGCGCCGTCGACGCCGGGATCACGGCGGGTTTGCGCGTCCTGACGACGCTGCCCTGGCACGACGCCGACGGGATCGTCGGGCAGCTGCTCGCGCCGCTCGTCGTCGGAGCGTCACTGGTGACGGTCGCCGACCCCGATCCCGCCAAGGTCGAGGCCAAACTGGCCGCGGAGCGCGCGACGTCGAGGATGAGGTAGGGCGGCGAACCGCAGATCCGATACGACGGCTCAGGTCCGACACTGCAATCGTGTCGGACCTGAGCCGTTGTGTCGGATGTGTTCATGCGGGGCGGCCCAGCGCGGGGTTCGCCACCGCGCGGATGGGTGTCGGCGTCGGCAACCGCAAGGTGCGCAGTTGGGCGATCAGCCGTGGCGCCATCCGTTGCGCCACCAGGTCGGTGAACAACCACCTCGTGATCACGATGCCGAGGTCCTGCAACCGGCCTTCCCGCGTTTTCTCCCGCTTGATCACCTGCTCGGGCGATTCCCCCGGTCGCAGATATTTGAGGTACTTGCCGAGTCCGTCGAATTCGCCGACCAGCGTGACGACGCCGTTCTCGTCGACCCAGTCGAAGTCGGTTCGCGCGACGAAGTTCCCTCGCCGGTCGAAGATCTCGCGCTGCAGCGTCGGCGGCGTGATTCCGGCGGCGATCATCTGCGCGCGACTCCACGATTCGCCAGGATTCTCCGACCTGGGATCGGCGAACGCCAGCGCCCGGCGAGCGACTCCGACGCCGGTGCGCGGCTCTCGCCCGTAACCGCTCATCACAGCGGGGTCGGCCCCCATCCGCAATGCCGCGTCGAACACCGCGAGAGCGCCGGCGAAGCCATGTGGACTGGTGCGCGCGACGTCGAACGCAGTCCGCTCGAGAGTGGTCAGCCAGATGCCGTCGACTTCTTCGACGTCGGACGGTTCCAGCGGTCCCGGGTGGATGTGGCGGTGTCGGCGCCGATAGCCGCGGCCCGACGTCGCCGACGTCAGATCGAGCGCGGACAGGTCCGGACTCAGCATCGACAGACCCCTCATCACCGCCGCGGATCCGTGCGAGACGGCCGCATCGGGCGCCGACTGAGCCGCGAGAACACGAGTTCGGTGCAACGCCTCGGGTGTCCGATCCGCCGGTACCGCATAGATTCCCGGGGCGACGGGCACTAGTTCGCCGGCCCGGGCAGCTCTGCTCAGGCTGTGGCGGTCGTATCCGAGACTGATGGCGCGCTCGCAACGGATGTAACCGTCGGCGTCGATGGGAAACTCCATGACACTTAGACGCAGCGGCAGCGCGTTTGGATCCCTCGAATTGCATATCCGACAAGAACGCTCAGGTCCGACACTGAAACAGTGTCGGACCTGAGCATTTGTGTCGGATATGCGGCGAGGTCAGCGCAGCAGTGCGCGGCTCATCACCACGCGCTGGATCTGGTTGGTGCCCTCGTAGATCTGGGTGATCTTGGCGTCGCGCATCATGCGCTCGACGGGGAAGTCGCGCGTGTAGCCGGCCCCACCGAAGAGCTGCACGGCGTCGGTGGTGACCTCCATGGCGACGTCGGAGGCGAAGCACTTCGACGCCGAGCTGATGAACCCGAGGTTCTTCTCGCCACGCTCGGCGCGAGCGGCCGAGGTGTAGACCATCAGGCGGGCTGCTTCGACCTTCATCGCCATGTCGGCGATCATGAATTCGACGCCCTGGAACGAGCTGATCGACTTGCCGAACTGCTTGCGATCCTTGACGTACTCGATCGCCTTGTCCAGCGCTCCCTGCGCGATGCCGACGGCCTGCGCGCCGATGGTCGGACGGGTGTGATCGAGGGTCTGCAGCGCGGTCTTGAAGCCGGTGCCCTCGTCGCCGATGATCCGGTCTTCGGGGATGGTGCACTCTTCGAAGTACAGTTCCGCGGTCGGCGAGCCCTTGATGCCGAGTTTCTTCTCCAGCGGCCCGACCGTGAAGCCCGGGTCGTCCTTATGCACCATGAACGCGGAGATGCCGTTGGCACCCTTGGCCGCATCGGTCACGGCCATGACGGTGTACCACGTCGACTTGCCGCCATTGGTGATCCAACATTTGGAGCCGTTGAGCACCCAATTGCTGCCGTCGCGGCGGGCGCGGGTCTTCATCGATGCGGCGTCGGAGCCCGCTTCGCGCTCGGACAGAGCGTAGGAGGCCATCGCCTCGCCTGCCGCGATTGACGGAAGCACCTGCGCCTTGAGCTCGTCGGAGCCGTTGAGGATCAGGCCCATGGTGCCGAGTTTGTTGACCGCGGGGATGAGCGACGACGACGCGCAGACGCGGGCGACCTCTTCGATCACGATGCACGCGGCGACCGAGTCGGCGCCCTGACCGTCGAACTGCTCGGGAACGTGAATGGCGTTGAAGCCCGACGCGACGAGTGCATCGAGCGCCTCCTGCGGGAAGCGCGCCTCTTCGTCGACGGCGGCGGCATACGGCTCGATCTGCTTCTCGGAGAGGTCGCGGATCGCCTCACGCAGTGCGACGTGCTCCTCGGGCAGCTGGAAAATGTCGAAGTCGGGGTTACCGAAACCCATGACCGGCTCCTCACGGCACTGCGTGCCAAGTTGTTGGTGGGATTCCAGTTGATCACGGCACTGCGTGCCACGTCAACCATCTGGGCGAAGTTTATTGTCCCCGACCACGGCCGTCGGTACGCAGCTGTTCGCGGACTCGGCGGGCGACCTGGTCGGGATCGGCGTTCGCCGGGTACGTGACGACGGTGATCGCCTGCTCGACGCCGACGTCCGCGGCACCGAGTGCCAGGCGAATACGACGCAGCTCGGCACGCAGTCGATCGAGGGTCGCGAACGCTTCGCCGCGGATCATCGCCCGCAGCAGGTAGTTATGCGCACCGGTCACCGCCGCCGCGTATCCGGCGAGGTGAGCCGCCGATTCCTCGGGAAGCCGCGAGCGCAGGTTCTCCTCGAACATTCGCTGATAGCGGTAGGTGGTGACCAACTCGCGGTCACGCAGCGCGGGCACTTCCTGCACGACCCGGAATCGGCGAACCGCCAGCTCACGTGTCGCCAGGAAGTGGGTGAAAACGATCTCCGCGCCCGAACACGGCGCCGCCCACGGGTCCCCTCCGACATCGGCCAGATGCTGCGCCACTCGCTCGAAAAGGGCTTCGTGATCTGCGAAGATCACATCCTCTTTGGACCCGAACTGACGAAAGAAGGTGCGGCGGGAAATGCCTGCGGCGGCCGCGATCTGGTCGACGGTCGTCGACTCGTAACTGTTCTCGGCGAACATTCGGATCGACTCCGCGACCACTCGCAGGCGAAACTCGGCGGGATCGTCGGCCGTCGACTCGGAAGGGCTCACCATGACACTCAGTATCACCGATGCCCGGCACCGCGTGCCCATTTCCGCCCGTAGACGGATCCCCCGATCCAGCCCGATCGCCTATCGTTGGGCCATGAAGATTCCGATGGCCGTTGCACGTTTCAACAAACATGTCACCAACCCGATCCAGGGAATCTGGGCACCGCGCCTCGCGCCGTGGGCTGTCGTCGAGCACGTCGGCCGCCGCTCCGGGACCAAGTATTCGACGCCGGTGCTCGCCTGGGTCAACGGTGACCGACTGTCGATCGTCCTCACCTACGGCCGCAAGACCGACTGGGTACGCAATGTCCAGGAGGCAGGCAACTTCGAGTTGATCCGCAATTCGAAGCGCTTCAAAGTCGTTGGGCCACGGGTCATTCCGTCCGATTCGCCGGACATCGTCAAGGGTGCCCGCCTGCCCGCGAAGGCGTTCGAGTCGGTACTCAACGGAACGCTGATCCCGGCGTGAGCGCCACGATCGATCCGCTCGACGACTTCACCCGCGGCAGTTTCACCCACGACAACGTCACTCATCGCACGTACACCAAGGGCACCGGCCCGGCCGTCATCGTGATGGCCGAGGTCCCCGGCATCACACCGCGGGTCGCCGACTTCGCCCGACGCGTCGCCGACCGCGGTATGACCGTGGTGATGCCCTCGCTGTTCGGCGAAGACGGACTGGATCCGGTGGTCACTCGTCGCGATGAGATCCCCGGCGTCGCCACGGCGATGACGAAGTTCGTCGGGAGGCTCTGTGTCAGCAGGGAATTCACCAAGTTGGCGACCGGGAAGTCGTCGCCGGTGGTGACCTGGCTGCGCGCTCTCGCCGCCGACTCCCACGAACGCTTCGGCGGTCCCGGCGTCGGCGCGGTGGGCATGTGCTTCACCGGCGGCTTCGCGTTGGCGATGTCGGTCGACGACCGCATGCTCGCACCGGTCCTCTCGCAGCCCTCCCTTCCGTTCCGTCCGATCGGCGACGCCCACTGCATCGACATCAGCCCGCGGGACCTCGAGACGGTCAAGACCCGGTGCGCCGCGGGGTTGCAGGTGATGGGCCTGCGGTTCCAGGGTGACAAACTCTCCCCGGCGGGGCGGTTCGACTACCTGCGCGAGCAACTCGGTGATGCGTTCATCGGCGTCGAACTGCCTGACACCGCTGCCAATCCCGAGGCTCTGCTGCCGCCGCACTCGGTGCTCACCGAGCATCTCATCGACGAGCCCGGGCAGCCGACGCATGACACCTTGCTGGAGGTCCTCGACTTCTTCGCGACGAAGTTGGCGGTCCAACCTGCCGGGTAGCGGCGCTACTCTCGCAACGCCACCAGCGATTCGCCGTCCATTCCGCTCGGCGGATCGTAGGTGCCGTGCCATCCGATCAGTGTGCGCTCGTAGTCGTCGACGAAATACGTTGCGCCGGCTGGTATCTCAACTGCTCCCCCGCCGTACGCAACGCGGCGGGTCAGCAGCGCCCGCCGTCGCTGAGCTTGTTGCCAGGCGCTGCTCGCGGGCATCAGCGTCTGGTCCGGTGAGGGCGCCCACAGCCCCGCTCCACGGGCTGCGGCGTCGTCGATCAAGCGCATGACACCGACGTGTCCGCGGCGTCGGGCGACACCGTTGGGCGTCTCGCCCGACGCCGCCGCCGCATCGACGGCCGCGCCCAGCCCGATCAGCGCACGCGCCGCCGGACTGTGTCCGGCATACGCGGCCTGGTGCAGAAACGTCCAGCCCGACGTCGGCTTGACGAACCGGCTGCACCGCGCGGCCGACGTCGGATCTGCGCCGAACCGGATCAGCACCGCGTCCCACTCGCCCGCCTTCGCCTGGTCGTACAGCTGCTCGACCACCCCATCTCCATGTCCGCTCACGTGTGTCCTCCTCATCCGTGATGACATTGCCCACCGAACATAACCCCGCCCCCTGACATACCCGCCGCGCGGCCTTGCGCGACACTGGATCGGTGACATCCGCCCATCCGCTCGACGACCCGATCACCACCGCGCTGTTCGGCCGCCAGTCAGATCTCGCGCAGGTGAAGGGTCGCGTCGCCCGCTACCACCCCGACGTCTCGGTCTTTTACGGGCATCCGCGCGAATTGGCCGACGACGATTGGCACCACCTCGCGGCGCTCTCGGCAGGCAGCACAGTGTCGATGCGCGACCGGCGACAGCCGCTGCCGGCCGACTGGGAACTGCTGGAATCCTTTGACCTGGTGCAGTATTCGGGCGAGAATCTCGACACGACCGATTCCGACGGCATCGGTGACGTCATCGAACTCACCGCCGCCGACGTTCCCGAGATGACCGCACTGGTCACCCTCACCAGACCCGGCCCGTTCCGGCCGCGCACCATCGAGATGGGTACCTATCTCGGCGTCCGCGACGACGACGGCTCTCTTGTCGCGATGGCGGGCGAACGGATGCGCCCGGACGGCTGGACCGAGATCAGCGGGGTGTGCACGGCGCCGTCGGCGCGGGGCCGCGGCCTGGCGTCGACGCTGATCCGTGCCGTCGGCGCCGGTATCCGCGCCGGCGGCGATCAGCCGTTCCTGCACACCACCGCGGGCAATCCGGCCCGAAAACTCTATGAGGCATTGGGTTTCGTGTTGCGGAGCGAAGTGAAGCTGGAGATTCTGCGGACGCGGTGAAGGCGGGATCGGCAGCAATCTGTGACAGCCGTCGACCGGAGACCGGAAACTATTGCCGGACAACTGAACTCGCCCCACCTGCACTCAGACGAACACCGCAACGGCAATCGGGCGCCGCGTCATCGCGCCACCACGTCCGCGCAGACTTGCAGATGCCCGACGTGCTGCGCGATTTCCCGCAGCACGTGCAGCAGCACGAATTCCGGCGTCGACGACGCCGCGTCCCGACGCGTCGTCCCCACGGCCGACGGGTTGCGAATTCCCTCGTGCAGTGCGACCGGCAGCCAGTCGGCGACTCGAGTTCGTGTCTGCGCCACCAACTCTCGCGCCTGCGCCACCGTACCCGTCGCGACGAACTCGGCGGCCCGGTCGCGCGGAATGTCGTGTCCGGCGACCAATGAACCCAGCCAGTAGCCGACCATGCCGTCGATGTGAGTGACCAGTGCGAACACCGAATTGACCCCGTCGACGTCGGGCGTCGCGTTGACCGTGACGTCGTCGACACGCCCCAGCACCGCGGAGATGTCGTCGAACAACTCGCCGGCGATCAGCTCATACGCCGCCGCCAGCGCATCGGGGTCCACGTCGGCGCCGCTCATTCCTCAGTCCTCCAACAACTTTCGGCGCAGCGACTCGTCCTTGTCGAGAACCATGGTTTCCAGATCGCGCTGGAAGTCGGTCATCCGTGCCTGCAGGTTCGGATCGGCGGCGGCGAGGATGCGGACCGCCAGCAGACCGGCGTTGCGAGCACCGCCGATCGACACGGTGGCCACCGGCACACCGGCGGGCATCTGCACGATCGACAGCAGTGAGTCCATGCCGTCGAGGAACTTCAGCGGCACCGGCACACCGATCACCGGCAGCGGCGTCGCCGACGCCACCATGCCGGGCAGGTGCGCGGCACCGCCGGCACCCGCGATGATCACCGAGATGCCGCGCGCCGCAGCACCTTTCGCGTAGTCAAGCATCCGCTGCGGAGTACGGTGCGCGGAGACCACACCGACCTCGAAGGGCACTCCGAATTCGGCGAGTGCCTCGGCGGCCGCCTGCATCGTCGGCCAGTCCGAGTCACTGCCCATGATCAGCCCGACACGCGGGAGCGCGACCGCCGCCGACGCCGCAGCGTCGCCCGCGGTCAATGCGCCTGCGGGAGCGTCGGTTTCGAGTTCTGGTCCAGTGTTCTGTGTCATCTCACTCATCTCGATCGTCGACCGCTGCCGGCCGTGTCCACATCGTCACCGTGCGGGTCCCAGCCGTCGGTCCACACGCCTTGCGACATCCAGGTGGCCGCACGCTCGGCACGCTCGCGCACCGAGACGACATCCTCCCCGGGCCGCCCGACGACGTTGACGTGCCCGATCTTGCGCTCCGGCCGCTCCCCCTTGCCGTACAGATGCACCTTGGCGTCGGGCATCCGGGCGAGCAGGTGATGCAACCGCTCGTCCATCGACATCGCAGGCGACTGCTGCGCGCCGAGGATGTTCGCCATCACCACCACCTCGGAGCGCGCCGCGGTGTCGCCGAGCGGATAGTCGAGGACAGCCCGCAGGTGCTGCTCGAACTGGGAGGTCACCGCACCGTCCATGGTCCAGTGCCCGCTGTTGTGCGGGCGCATCGCCAACTCGTTGACGAGCAGGTCGCCGTCGAACGTCTCGAACAACTCCATCGCCATCACCCCGACGACGCCGAGTTCGGCGGCCAGCGACAACGCCATCTGCTGTGCGGTCTCGGCGGTCTCGGCGGGCAGGTCCGGGGCAGGCGCGAGCACGACCGCACACTGTCCGTGCCGCTGCACGGTCTCGACGACGGGCCACGCCGCGCCCTGTCCGAACGGCGAGCGGCCGATCATCGCCGACAGTTCACGGCGCATCGGCACCTTCTGTTCTGCCATCAGGATCGTCGACGCGTCGGCGGCCGCGGCGTCGAAGGCCGCCAGTCCGGCGTCGCGGTCGTCGATGATCCAGAC
This sequence comes from Gordonia asplenii, assembly GCF_012933505.1. Lineage (GTDB taxonomy): Bacteria > Actinomycetota > Actinomycetes > Mycobacteriales > Mycobacteriaceae > Gordonia > Gordonia asplenii. The sequence goes on along the minus strand of NZ_JABBNB010000006.1, from coordinate 187,928 downwards.
GCCGCGTCCGTCGTAGCCGCCGCGCACCGCTTTGAGGACGACCGCCCATCCGTTGTCGTCACCGAAGGTGATGAATCGGTCCCGCGCGGCCGCACGGTCGCCGGCGAGGTCGACGAAGGCCGGCACCGGCAGTCCCAATTCGGAGAGTCGGACTCGCATCGCCATTTTGTCCTGCGCGAACTCGAGAGCCTTCGACGGCGGCGCCACATTGACGCCGTCGGCCTCCAGCGCGCGCAGGTGCTCCAGCGGAACGCCCTCGTGGTCGAACGTCAGCGCCACCGCACCGGCCGCCGCTTCACGCAGGGCGTCGAGATCGTTGTGCGACCCGATCACGACGTCGGCGCTGACCTGGGCCGCCGGGTCGGCGTCAGACGCGGCCAGGACGCGCAGGCACTGCCCCAGCGCGATGGCGGCCTGATGCGTCATTCGCGCCAGCTGGCCACCACCGATCATCGTCACGGTCGGCATGTTCTCACTCACGGCGACCAGTCTGTCACGCCCTACCGACACCGCTGAGCGCCAGTCACCTCACCTGCGACCTTGCTTACATTCGCGCCCGACTAAGTTACTCGGCGGTCGAGTTTCGTACACTTGACCCTTGTGCCCTTGATCGACGACGTTGTCTCCGCCCTACCCGAACCGATTCGTCGTCAGGTTCTGCGGCATCACGAACTCATCAAGTTCGCGCTCGTCGGCGGCACCACGTTCATCGTCGACATGGTGATCTACTACGCGTTGACCTTCTCCATCCTGGAGAGCAAGCCGGTGATGGCGAAGATCATCTCGGGCGTCATCGCGACGATTCTCAGCTACATCCTCAACCGCGAGTGGTCGTTCAAGAACCGCGGCGGCCGGGAACGACACCACGAGGCATTGCTGTTCTTCGCGATCAGCGGGATCGGCGTGCTCCTGTCGGCCGCGCCGCTGTGGCTGGCCAACAACGTGTTCATGATGCGGCAGAACATCGCCGGCATCGAACTGCTGATCATCGACTTCGGCCTGAATTACATCATCGGCAACCTGCTGCAGATGGCCTTCCGCTTCTGGGCGCTGCGCAAGTTCGCCTTTCCCGAGGAGCAGCTGCGCGGCGGCGACGCCGGGTCGACCGACCTGCGCGCGACCTTCGACGAACTCATCGATGAGGAGCTCGGTCACGCTTGATCTCGGCGCCCTCCGGCGGTCCGGCGGGCACGACGATCGCGAACACCGTCGGGTGGCGTGACACCAGGTCCAGGCGCCCGCCGTCGGCTTCGATGAGGGCACGGGCCAGGGCCAAACCGACGCCGCTGCCCCGCCCGCCGGTGAACCCGCGACGGAAGATCTGCGTCACCAGTTCGTCGGGCACCCCGCGTCCCTCGTCGCCGACGGTGATCCGCAGCATCGACGCCGACACCAAGCCGGCGGCGCTGATCGTGCACGTCCCCGAACCGTGTTGCAGCGCATTGTCGAGCAGCACCGACATCGCCTCCCGCAGCCTCGACGGCTGCGAACTCCACGCCGTCGCATCGGCCGGAACCCGCACGACGATCCGGCGGTCCTGCGCGTCGTAGGCGTGCTCGAAGTCCTCGCGCAGCGTCGCGACGAGCCTGCTCACATCGATCGGGATGGCGGGCGCATCCGGCGACTCACGCGACGCCGCGACCATTTCATCGAGATCCTTCGACAGCCGGTCCACCTGCGCGGCCGCGGCTTCGGCTTCGACGACGACGTCGGGGTCGGGGTGCATCGACAGCTCGTCGAGGCGCAGTTGGATGGCGGTGAGCCGACTGCGGAGCTGATGCGACACCTCGCCGACGATCTCGCCCTCCCGCTCCCACCGGTCGGCGATCTCGCTGTTGGCATCGCCCAGCGCCGTCGAGAGCCGGTCCAGTTCGGCGATGCCGTAGGTTCGCCATTCGGACCGGAAATCGCCCTTGGCCATCGCGCCCGCACGATTGGCCAGGTCGATGACCGGGTCGGCAAGGCGGCTCGCGGTGATCGCGGCCACCACGGTCGTCACCGCGACCGACGCGACGACCATCATCGCGACGATTCCGATCGCCGCCCACTGGTCGTCGCGCACCGAGTTGCGCGGAATCGACATCCGCAGCACACCGAGGTCGCCGAGGTCGATGCTGTCGGAGAACGTCGGAGCGGGAATCGGGTTGCCGACGAGTACTTCCGGCGCTCGCCCGGCGACATTGCCGACCGCGGGGTGACTCATGACCAGGTACCCGTCGTCGGGTACGAGCAATCGGAAGGCCGGGTCGGACCGGGCCAGCTCGCTTGCATCGTGCGCATGTTCCTGATCGGAGTCCTCGTGCTGGATCAGCAGCACCGACGCCCGCTTGAGCCGGCCTTCGAGGTCTTGATGGGCGTGATCGGAGACCCACCACCACGCGATCACCATCAACGGGATGCCCAGCAGCACGCCGACGCTGGCCACCATAGCGATCATCGACGTCAGGATGCGCTGGCGCATCGACGAGATCTTACGGATCAAAGCGGAAGCCGACGCCGCGCACGGTCACGATATGCCGGGGCCGGTCGCCGGAGTCGTCGCCGATCTTTCGCCGCACCCACGAGATGTGCATGTCCAGGGTCTTCGACGAGCGCAGATCGGCCGAGCCCCACACTTCGCGGACGATGTCCTCGCGGCTGACCACCTCGCCGGGCCGTTCCATCAGGAACCGCAGCAGGTCGAATTCGCGGTTGGCCAGGACCAGATCCTTGCCGTCGACGAGGACGCGGCGGGCCCGCGCGTCGAGCGAGATGTTGCCGCCTTCGAGCACGTCGTCGTCGGCGGTGGGGTGGCGACGCAGCAGCGCCCGCACCCGCGCGAGCAGTTCGGCCAGGCGGAAGGGCTTGCCGACGTAGTCGTCGGCGCCGGCGTCGAGGCCGACGACGAAGTCCACTTCGTCGGTCCGCGCGGTGAGCATCAGGACGGCGAGGTCGGGGCGTTCGACACGCACTCGTCGACAGACTTCGAGCCCGTCCATCTGCGGCAGGCCGAGGTCGAGGACCAGCAGCTCGAATCCGCCGTTGAGCGCTCCGGCCAGGGCGTCGACCCCGTTGGTGACCACTTCGCAGCCATATCCCTCGCGGGTCAACGCGCGTGCGAGCGGTTCGGCGATGGCCGAGTCGTCCTCGGCGAGTAGTACGGCCGTCATCGACGATGCCCCTCTCTGCGGTCCCCGCGTCCGGTCGGGTAGTCCTCGTCGTCCTGTGCGTCGAGCACCTCGTGATAGAGCAGTGCGTGTACCCGCTCGACCTGCGGGATGGCGTGGAACAGCAGCGGGTCGTCGGACGCGGATTCGATGACCAAGGTACCGGTCCGCAGAATGCGGTCGATGACTCCGTGGCGGAACTCGACGGTATTGATGCGACGGATCGGGATGTCGATGCCGGACCGGGTGAAGACGCCCGACCGATAGATGACCCGACGGTCGGTGAGCACGAAATGCGTTGTCTTCCAACGGGTCAACGGACGAACGAAGAACCATAGAAAGACGAGCAGCCAGAGTACTCCGATGACCACGAGCAGCCAGAATTTCACCCCGGAGGGGAATTGTGTCTGGCCGACCATGCCGGCGAGCACTCCCGCGATCAGCGTGACGAGCAGGAACAGCAGGAAGGGACCGAGCAGACTCTTCCAGTGCGGGTGTCGATGCAGCACGATCCGCTCGTCGGGCGCGAGGTTCTCGCGGGGATAGGCCATGTGATCAGCATAGGCAATGCATGGGACCGGTTGTCGGTCCATGGATTGAGCGAGCGCAGCACGCCCCCTGCGGATTGAGCGAGCGCAGCGAGTCGAAATCACCGAATGACACCGGGTTCGCGCAACACGTCACCGTGGACTCGCCGAATTCGTTGCGTCGGTGTGGTTTCGACACGGGCCTACGCTATCGCTCAACCCGGCTCAACCAGCGGGGGTGTCGGCTCAACCAGCGGGGGGTCGGCTCAACCAGCGAGGGTGCCGTCGCGATCAGCTCGAAACCTGCGGAGGTGGTCGTCGGGCAGTGCCTGAGTAGAGTGGATGGTCGATCATGGGCGACGCCGAGGAGATCCCACCGCGATGAGCAACCAGTACCCGAACGACCCCTACGGTCGCGACCAGTACGGAAGAGATCAGTACGGTCACGATCGGTACCGTCAGGATCAGACCGCGCGCTACGACAGTTACCCGCCGTCGCAGGCCTACAGCGCCGCTGACCCCGGCTACCCGCTGCCCTACCAGCAACCCCGCCCGCCGTCGAACAGACCCGCGGCACCGCGCATCAACACCACCCTGTTCATCGGTGGTGTGGTGATGACGGGTGTGGTCACCGCGCTCGCGGCGTGGTTGGCCGCATGGATCCTGCGGACCGTGGTGGAGAAGATCAACGCGACCGGCGAGCTGGGCGTGTGGAATCCGATGGCTCAGGACGAATACTGGTTCGCGGTGGCGGCATTCGTGTGCGCCCTCGCCGCCGCCGCATTGTGGTACGTCCTGCAGATAGTCACGCCCTCGCCCGACCAGTTCTTCGGCTGGACCGTCGGGCTGCTGATCGCCGCCGCGGTCATCATTCCGCTGTTGCTGTCACAGGGCTGGGAGGTCAGCATCGCGACGGCGCTCATTCACCTGGTGATCGGCCTGCCGATCCTCACCCTCATCCCGACCGTCGGCCGCAAGAGCTTCCAGCCGTAGTCGTTCCAGCCCTAAAAGTCTCCAGCGCCTAGTCGCCAGCGCCTAGTCTCCAGCGCCGCAATAGTTCCAGCGGCAGTCAGCGCAGGTGAGTGACGTCGCCCGCAGCGGCGACGACCTTCTCGCTGCCGGTGTTCACGACGATCCGCCCGGCGGCGTCGATCTCCTCGGCGACGCCGACGATCTCCTTGTCACCCGGCAGGATCAGCTTCACCTGCGAGCCCAGGGTTCCACTCTGCGCGCGGTAGCGGGTCGCGATGTCGGGCAGACGGTCGGGCCACAGGGTCAGCAGATCGTCGAGGCTCGTCAACACCGCCACGGCGAGGTCGGCATGATCGACGGACTGTCCCGCCGCCACCGACAACGACGTCGCCGTCGGCACCGGGAACTGCTCTTCGGTCATCGCGGTGTTGATGCCCAGTCCGATGACCGCCGTGCCCGAACCCGCGGCCTGCCCGTCACCCGCGCCAGCCGCGACGAACTCGGCGAGAATGCCCGCGACCTTGCGGTCGTCGATGAGAACGTCGTTGGGCCACTTGAGATTCACCTGACCGGGGGTCTGGCGCAACGGTTCGCACACTTCTTCGATGGCGGCGCTCACCGCGATGCCCGCGAGCAACGACAACCAGCCGAGTGCGGCGGTCGGGCGTGGCACACCGACGGCCACCGACATCGCGAGCTGTGCGCCCGCCGGCGACTCCCATGCCCGCGTGTGCCGGCCGCGGCCCGCGGTCTGTTCCAGCGCGATCAATACGTGTCCGGCGACCGCCGCAGGATCACCAGAGGCGCGCGCGACCAGGTCGGCATTGGTCGAGCCGATCGATTCGACGACTTCGATCCGGCTCCAGCGGCTCCCCCGCATCCGATCGGTGAGTTGAGTCTGAAGATGCGCTGCGCTCGAGTCGGTCATGGTCTGCAAGCCTACGGCGCGGACGAACCCGGAGGTAGCGCACGTCACAGCAAAATGTGAGGAGATCGTCATATTGGGCCGGTTGACGAACCATACCGAGCGATCGCTAGCATCGGTGTTCATGACCACAGCTTCTCGCGACGATGCCGGTGCTCCGGACATCCACACCACAGCAGGCAAACTCGCTGATCTGCGCAACCGCCTCGAAGAAACCCACCACCCGGTGGGTGAGGCGGCGGTGGAGAAGATTCACGCCAAGGGCAAACTCACCGCCCGCGAACGCATCACTCACCTCCTCGACGAGGGGTCGTTCGTCGAGCTCGACGCGCTCGCCCGGCATCGCAGCACCAACTTCGGGTTGGCCGATCGTCGGCCGCTCGGCGACGGTGTGGTCACCGGTTACGGCACCATCGACGGCCGCGAGGTCTGTGTGTTCAGCCAGGACGTGTCCGTCTTCGGCGGCAGCCTCGGCGAGGTGTACGGCGAGAAGATCGTCAAGGTCATGGATCTGGCCATCAAGACCGGTCGTCCGCTGATCGGCATCAACGAGGGTGCGGGTGCCCGCATCCAGGAGGGCGTGGTGTCGCTCGGCCTGTACGGCGAGATCTTCCACCGCAATGTCCGCGCGTCGGGTGTCATCCCGCAGATCTCGCTGATCATGGGCCCGGCCGCGGGTGGCCACGTCTACTCCCCCGCGCTCACCGATTTCGTGGTGATGGTCGATCAGACCAGCCAGATGTTCGTCACCGGCCCCGACGTCATCAAGACCGTCACCGGCGAGGACGTCACCATGGAAGACCTCGGTGGCGCGCACACCCACATGGAGCGCTCCGGCGTCGCGCACTACGTCGCGCACGACGAGGAAGACGCCCTCGACTACGTCAAGGAACTACTCGGTTACCTGCCCAGCAACAACCGCGCCGAGCCGCCGCGCCTGCCGGTCGCGCAACCCGCCGCCGGTTCGATCGAGGAGACCCTCAACGACGAGGACCTCGAACTCGACACGTTGATCCCGGACTCGCCGAATCAGCCCTACGACATGCACGAGGTCATTCGCCGCATCCTCGACGACGACGAATTCCTCGAGGTTCAGGCCGAGCGCGCGCGCAACATCATCGTCGGTTTCGGCCGCGTCGACGGCCGCAGCGTCGGCATCGTCGCCAATCAGCCCACCCAGTTCGCGGGTTGCCTCGACATCGACGCCTCGGAGAAGGCCGCCCGCTTCGTGCGCACCTGCGACGCCTTCAACATCCCGATCGTCACCCTGGTCGACGTCCCGGGCTTCCTGCCGGGTACCGAGCAGGAGTACAACGGCATCATCCGCCGCGGCGCGAAGCTGCTCTACGCCTACGGCGAGGCGACGGTCGGCAAGGTCACCGTCATCACCCGCAAGGCCTACGGCGGCGCCTACGACGTCATGGGTTCCAAGCACATGGGTGCCGACGTCAACCTGGCGTGGCCGACCGCGCAGATCGCCGTGATGGGTGCGTCGGGGGCCGTCGGATTCGTCTACCGCGGCCAGATCAAGGAGGCCGAGCGCAACGGTGAGGACGTCGACGCACTGCGGCTGAAACTGCAGCAGGAATACGAGGACACCTTGGTGAACCCGTACGTCGCCGCCGAGCGCGGCTACGTCGACGCGGTCATCCCGCCGAGCCACACCCGCGGACAGATCGCGACGGCGCTGCGTCTGCTGGAACGCAAATTCGTCAACGTGCTCCCCAAGAAGCATGGGAACATTCCGCTATGACCGACGACGCCGCGACTCCAGCCACCGAGAAGGCACCCGCGCCCTTGTTGCGGGTGGTGTCGGGTAATCCGACCGATGAGGATCTGGCGGTGCTGGTCACCGTATTCGCCGGGGCGTCGGGCGGCTCAGCCGAGCCCGGACCGCAGATCCGCGACGATTGGGGCCACCCGCTCGACCGGCTGCGTCCCACCTGGTCCTCTCCGACCGGATTCTCCAATCAGCGCTGGTGATCTGACCATGTCAGCCACCGATTCCGACGGCGCCGTGCCCCAGGTCATCCTTGGGTCGGCGTCGCCGGCGCGGTTGACGGTCCTGCGCAACGCCGGGCTGGCGCCACGGGTCGTCGTCTCCGACGTCGACGAGGACGCTCTGTTCGAGCGCCTCGTCACCGCCCGCCCGGACGAGATCGTCGTGCGCCTCGCACAGGCGAAGGCCGACGCCATCATCGCCGAACTCGCCGCCGAGGAGCCCGCGCCCGATGCGCAAGCGATTGTGCTGACGTGTGATTCGATGCTGCTCTTCGACGGCGCGCTCACCGGCAAACCCCATCTGCCCGACGTCGCCGTCGCCCAGTGGCGTCGAATGCGCGGACACAGCGGTGAGTTGATCACCGGCCATTGCGTGAGCCTCATGCGCGGCCCCGACGTCGTCGGCAGCGCCCACCGTGCCCACTCGACCGTGATCCACTTCGACGACGTCGACGACGCGAGCATCGATGCCTACGTCGCCACCGGCGAGCCGCTGGAGGTCGCGGGCGCCTTCACCCTCGACGGCCTCGGCGGGTGGTTCATCCGCGGCATCGAGGGCGACCCGTCGTCGGTTCTGGGGATCAGTCTGCCCACCGTCGCCGCGCTGCTTCGCGAGCTCGACGTCGACGTGACGACTCTCTGGCGCGACTAGCGGACTGTCGAGGCTCAGCGGTCGGCGATGCCCGGCGGGAGTTGGGACTGGACCCACGCCGAACATTCACCTGACAACCCGCGAATGCAGCAGCCACACACCCCCACCCGCCCCACCAGTGACGACGAATCGATTCACCCGGCGGGCGGCCGCCGCGTAGCCTTTGTCGGGATGCTTCGTACTGGGGCGAGACCAGACCGTTTTCTGACTACCGCCGTAGTCCGTTCAGAGGACAAAACTTCGAATTCCTCATGAGTTGATTATCTTCGCGACACACGGGCGGCGAAATCAATGAGCGCGGACCTGATCGCACGATCAAGAAATTCGGATCGATCGATCGGAATCTTTATCCGATGACTGAAATCCCTTGCGTCCCTGAACGTTTGACCAACTGGCGCTCGAAGTTACCAACTAGTAGCCTGAGCCGCGTGACGCCTCCCACACTCCTTTCCGACCGTGACGCGCCCACCGTCACGGCCCGGGTCACCGGCGACGACGATCTCTTCATCCGAATGGATCGCGCCCTCGGTGTGCCGCTGGCCAATCAGGTCGTCTGGCGTCTGAACAGCCCCCTCGGCGCCGCCCGCCACGCCGAGATCGGCGCGCGCCTCGCGCGCACCCCACTCAACAGGGTGGTGCGGCGCAACCGAATTCCCTTCGCGCGCGACTCCTGGGTCGACGCCGGACCGGCCGGCGGGATCGTCGGCTACGACACCGAGCCGATCGCCGACGACGACACCATCTCCTGGCTGAATCGTTGCGCCGCAACACAGTTCGACCTGCAAACCGGCCCGGTGTGGCGATTCGACGCGGTCCCTCTAGCCGGCGGCGGCGGGGTGGCGGTGCTGACGCTGAGTCACGCGGTCGGCGACGCGTGGGCCGGTATCGCGAACGTCATCAGCGCCGTCGGACCTGGCCGCGACGGTCCGACGCTGCCCGCGGACGTCCCGTCCGGCGTCGACGACGTCCGCGACGCTTTCGGGCAAATCGGTTGCATCGCAACAAGTCTCATCGACATCGTCCGCGACACCACGCGGCGGGAAAGCGGCGCGGCGGCGTCGCGCCCGGTCATCACCTCGACGTCGATTCCCCGCCCCGGCCCGGTGGCCGACGGCGCCGGCCGGGCCGCTCCCCCGCTGGTGATCGCGAGTTTTCGGACCGACGACTGGAACGACGTCGCGCGCACGCACGGTGGCACACCCAATTCGCTGTTCATCGCACTCACCACCGGCCTGGTCGTCGCGGCCGGGCGAGCCACCTTCGACGACACCGTCCGCATCGTCGTGCCGATGTCGCGCACCGACGGCTCCGACGACGACGTGCGGGCCAACGCGACCACCGGCCTGCCGCTGGACGTGCCGACCGACGCGATCCGGCGCGGCGATCTCGCCACCGTCCGCCGGCTCGCCAAGCAGATGTATCGGCGGGCACCCGCCAACCCGGACCCGCTGCAACGCCTGCAACCACTGCTGCAGAGCCTGTCCGACGCCGTGCTGCTGCGCCTGCACCGCGACGCGGCGACGCCGCTGGCGGTGGCGTCGAATGTCGGCGACCTCGATCCGCGGTTCGCCACCCTCGGCGGCGAAGACGTGAAAGACGTTGCGCTGCGGTCCGTTCCGCAACACGCGAGTCGGCAATTGCTCGCCGAACTGCGTGGCGGCGTCGCCTGTTGGCTCAACGTCACCGGGGCAACCACGACGCTCGCCGTGGGATCCTACGACCCCACCCGGATCGCCACGCGAGCAGATCTGGCCACCCTGCTCGACGCCGAGTGCGCTCGCTGGGATCTCGAGCCCGCCCACTGGTAGGAGTCGCGCCCCACCGCCGACCACCCCGCTTCGACTCCGCTGAGAGCCACGAAAGCCGCACCGGGTGACTCGACTTCTCCAGTCCCCCGCCGAATCCGGCATCGACCATTCCTCAGTCCCATTGAAAGGGCTACTTCCATGCTGCCTCGACCACAGCTGCGGCGAACCATCGGGATCGCCGCGCTCGCGTGTGCTCTGCTGGCCGGACTCACCGCACCCGGGGCGACGGCGTCGCCCGCCGTCGCACACATCGAACGAATAGTGTCCGAGGGCCCCACTCAGTCGGCCGCGTATGTGTACTCGGCCGCCATGCACAAGACCGTCAAGGTGCAGATCCTCACCCCGGCGTCGCACACCACCGTCCCGACGACGTCACCGCGCCCGACGCTGTACATGCTCAGCGGCCTCGGCGAGGAGGACCCGACCAACAGCATCTGGTTACGCAAGACCGACATCGTGAAATTCTTCGCCGGCAAGAACGTCAACGTGGTGCTACCGCTGGCCGGCAACGGCAGCTTCTACACCGACTGGCGCTCCGACGACCCCGTTCTCGGCCGGTACCGCTGGGAGACCTTCCTGACCGAGGAACTTCCCCCGCTGCTGGATGAGCGGTTCGGCGGCAACGGATCTCGCGCCATCGCGGGCCTGTCCATGGGTGCGGGCTCCGCTCTGGTCCTCGCCGCCCGCCATCCGCGCTTCTATCGCGCGGTGGCGTCCTACAGCGGATGCTATTCGGCCACCGACCTCACCGGCCAGGTGTCCACGCGGGCGATCGTGAAGGTGTTCGGCGGCGACGCCACCAATATGTGGGGCCCGATCGGCGACCCGCGGTGGGCCGCTCACGACGTCATCCGCCACGCCGCTGGACTGCGCGGCACCGACCTCTACATCTCGGTGGGCAGCGGTCTGCCGGGTCGGTACGACGCCCCCGGCTACCCCGGCAACGACAACCCCGCCGACCGCACCGTCGTCGGCGGCGCCATCGAAGTCGGGTCGCTGGCCTGCACCCGCAGGCTGCAATCCGCCCTTGCCGCACAACACATTCCGGCGGACTTCCGGTTCGTCAGTCCGGGCACGCACTCCTGGCCGTACTGGGTGGATCAACTCCACAGCAGCTGGCCGGTGATCTCCCGGGCACTGTCTCGCTGACCCCCGCTTCCGCACGAAAGGATCGCTCATGGAATACACCGAGCTCAGCGACTACCCACTGCCCAGTGGGCGGGTCACCGAATGGACCGTGCTCACGCCCGACGACGCCTGGGCCGCCGACGAGCGGCGGCTGTCACTCACGCATCTCGCGCACGCTCGCCGCGCGGTAGCCGCGGGCGACAACTGGCACAGCGAGTGGATCGGCACCGCATTCCACATCGAGCATCCACTCGACGCCGTCGTGCTCGCCCGGACTATGGAGCGCTGGTACGCGCGCCACGAGGTGTTCCGCAGCACGTTGACCCCCGGTTCCGACGCCGACGGTGAGTTCACCAGGCGCACAGTGGCTTCCGAGCGGGTCACCGCGAGCAATCGACTCGTCGGCCGGCACCTGTCGAGCACCGCGGTGTACGAGCACATCACCGAACACTTCGACACGACGGTGTCGCCGCTGCGCTGGCCGCACTGCATCGCCGTCACCGTCGAACCACTTGACGACCCGGACAGCTTTCTGTTCGTCTTCGCCGCCGACCACACCGTGATGGACGCCTACACGCAGGTCTTCGCGATCGACGAGGTCGTCGCACTGTACGAATCGGAGCTCACCGGCACGCCGGACGACCTGCCCGAATTCGGCAGCTATGTCGACTTCAGCGAGGCCGAGCGACGACGCTGCGAACGCACCGACGCCGCCGACCCCGCCGTCGCCGCGTGGTCGGCGTTCTTCGACGCCCACGCCGAAACCGCAGCGGCACAACCTGATCGGATGCCGGCCTTCCCCATGCCGTCATCCGGCGCGACCGGTCCCGTGCTCGGCGACGACACGTCGTCGAGCAGCCATCAGGCGAGCCTGTCGAGCTGGATCCTCGACGCCGAGCAGACCGAGCGATTCCATCGGGTGTGCAAGGCGGCCGGAGCCAACATGCAGGCCGGCGTGTACACCGCGCTCACCATCGCCGCGCGTCGCCACTGCGGCGACCCGCATCTGCGGCTGATCAACCCGGTGCACACCCGCAGCGGCGTCGAATGGCTCGGGTCGGCCGGCTGGTTCGTCGACATCGTGCCGGTGCACCTGCGACCGGGCGCCGCCGAGACGTTCCTGGAGGCGATCGGCACTGTCGCAGCGAATGTCGACAGTGGCCGGAACGACTCTCCCACACCGTATTCGGCCGTCGCCGACGTGCTCGACGATCCCGCAACCGACGTCGCGCCGCAGTTCGTCGTGTCCTACATCGACATGAGAACAGCTGCGGGAGCTCAACATTGGGCTCGACGTAAGGCACGGGTGCTGCGCAGCGCGACCGCACAGGCCGACGAGGTCTACCTGTGGATCAACCGGGTCCCGGGCGGCACCAACATCTCCGCGCGTTTCCCCAGCGGTGCGGCGGGAAACCCGATGAGCGACTTCATCACTTCGTTCACCGGGGTGCTGCGTGAGGTGGCCGCCACCGGCGACGCCGCCTATTCCAGCGCTCCCCGCCCGACGACGGAGGCCGTTCGATGACCAACCCGGCTATCACCGTCGAGAACCCGCTCACCCGCGGCATTCCGCGCGGTGGCGAACTCGTCGAATGGCGGCTGAACAATCCCGAGTGGGTCCGCACGACGGCGAGCCGGCACCCGATCGGGCCGTCGTTCCTGCAGGTCGACCACATCGTCGCGGCCGCTGCCGAAAACGCTTCGGCGCACCGTGACTCGGCAGTCGTGGCGCGCAATACGGCGGTCACCGGCGTCGTGACCTGGGTTCCGCAGCGGCTGAACCGTTCAGCCATGGCCGAGGCGCTCACCGACTTCGTCCGGCGCCACGACGAGTTGCGCTGTTTCTTCGAGATGACCGACGACGGCCCGATCCGCTATCTCGTGCCGCCCGCCGCAATCGAATTCGCCACCGCCAACGTCGGCGCGAGCAGGCTCGGGCATGCGCTCGTCGACCACATCGTCGAGCACATCGAGACGTCGACCGGTTACGACCGCATGCCGGGGTTCACGTTCGGCGCCGCCGACGGGGGCGACGGCTTCGCCCTCTATTTCGGCTCCGACCACGCGCACAGCGACGGATATTCGCAGATGCTCGCCATCGATGAGATCGTCCAGCTCTACCGTCGTCGTCTCGACGCCACCCGCCCGGCGCTGCCGCCGGCGGCCAGCTTCCTCGACTTCGTGGCGAGCGAGCAGGCCCGGGCGGCCATCGCGTCGCCCGACGACCCGCGAATCGACGTGTGGCGCAAACTGTTCGCGTCCACCGACGGGACAGTACCGCGGTTCCCGCTCGACCTCGGGCTGGTCGACGACGAGCCTGTCGCCGGCACCCGGGTACATCGTGACGTACTCACCGCGGAGCAGGCGGCCGCAGTCGATCGTCGGGCCGATTGCCTCGGGGTCGGCTTCACCGCGGTCGTCTATGCCAGCCTCGCGGCCACCGAGTACGAATTGACCGGCCGCACTTCCTATTTCACCGCGACGGTGCTGGCCACCCGCACCCCGTCGCAGGCCCGTACGCAGGGCTGGCTGTGCAATTTCGCGCCGGTCGCCTTCACTCACGACCCGCACGGGCCGATCGACGAGCTGGTGCACACCGCGGCAGCCGCGGTCCGCCAGGCGCGCGAACTGTCGACGCTGCCGGTGCACGCCGCGCTGGCGATCCTCGCCGAAGAGGGCCGCTACCACCCCGAAGCCGGTGCGCCGCAAATGGTCTCGACGATCGACTTCCGCAAGATGCCCAACCGAAACGACCCGGCGATGCGGGCCGCCGAGGCGTTCGCCGGCCTGGGACCCACCCGCAACGCGAACATGTGGATCAACCGCTACGAGTCCGGCGTCGACCTCGCGGCCCAGATCCCGGCGACCGCCGCGGCGCGGGCGTCGACGGCCACTTACTTCGATGGGTTCGTGCGCAGAATGCGGGAATTCGCGGCGGGATAGGTCGTGACCGAAATCGTCACACCCACTGAGTATGCTGAAGGGGTTCCGCCGGGGGCACCCGCTCCAGGCCAGCCGAACGTTTCACAGCCCGAGAGCTTCACCCGAGCAGATGTGGGAGACATCCGTGCCCGTCGAGACCGACCCCAACCCGAGTTTTGCCGACTACGCCCACCCGGAACGGCTGGTCACCTCGCAGTGGCTGTCGGCGCACATCGGGACCCCGGGCCTGAGGATCATCGAGTCCGACGAGGACGTGCTGCTCTACGACATCGGACACATCCCCACCGCGCAGAAGGTCGACTGGCATCTGCACCTCAACGATCCGGTCACCCGCGACTACATCGACGGCGCGCGGTTCGCCGAGCTGATGAGCTCCAAGGGCATCAGCCGCGACGACACGGTCGTCATCTACGGCGACAAGTCCAACTGGTGGGCCGCCTACGCGCTGTGGGTGTTCACCCTGTTCGGCCACCCCGACGTCCGCCTGCTCGACGGCGGGCGCGACGCCTGGGTCGCCGAGGACCGCGACATGTCCTTCGACGTTCCGGAATACCCGCGGTCGAACTATCCCGTCGTCGAGCGCAATGACGCGCTGATCCGTGCCTACGCCGACCAGGTCCTCGATTCGCTCGGCACGCAGCCGCTGATCGACGTCCGCTCGCCGCAGGAGTACACCGGTGAGCGCACCCACATGCCCGACTATCCGCAGGAAGGCGCCCTACGCGGCGGCCACATCCCGACCGCGGTGTCCATCCCGTGGGCCAAGGCGGCCGCCCCCGACAGCCGGTTCCGTTCGCGCGCCGAACTCGACGAGATCTACGGCGCCTTCGACGCCGCGACCCCCACGATCGCCTACTGCCGCATCGGTGAGCGCTCCAGCCACACCTGGTTCGTGCTGACGCATCTGCTCGGCTTCGAGCGGGTCCGCAACTACGACGGCTCGTGGACCGAGTGGGGCAATCGCGTGCGCGTCCCGATCGCCGTCGGCGAGGAGCCGGGCGACGCCCCGGCCAAAGCCTGATGTCGTTGCCACCCGAGCTCGCGGAAATCGTCGACGACTTTGCCGCACTTGGTGATTCGGACAAGGTGACGCTGCTCCTCGAATTCGCCGAGGAGCTCCCGCCGCTGCCCGACCACCTCACCCAGGAGTCGATGGAACCGGTACCCGAATGCCAGTCGCCGGTATTCCTGTCGGTCGACGCCGCCGACCGCGACGCGGTGCGCGTGTATTTCAGCGCGCCGCAGGAATCGCCGACGACGCGCGGCTTCGCGGCGATTCTGCATCAGGGTCTCGACGGGCAGTCCGCCGAGGTGATCGCAGCGGTGCCCAGCGACTTCTACTTCGACCTCGGTCTGGGCGCGGTGGTGTCCCCGCTGCGCTTGAACGGGATGGCCGGAATGCTGGCCCGTATCAAGCGGCAGGCCGCGCAGGGCCACTGATCCACCGCAGCCGCACCCGCCGACGAAGGTTCGCCATGGTCACCAGCCGCCTGTTCCGACTGTCCGTCGCGCTGCTCCTCGCCCTGCCGGCGCTGCTGCTCACCTCCCCGGCGTCGGCGTGCGCATGCGGCGGGATCGCCAGCAACGACGCGACCGCGCGGGTGCACAGCGAGACTTCGATACTGTCGAAACGCGGCGATCGCGAAACCATCGACATGCGCTTGTCGATGACGTCGGTGGCGCCCGACGCCGCGCTGCTGGTCCCCACGCCCGCCCCGGCCACCGTCTCGGCCGGCGACGCCGCCACATTCACCCGCTACGACGAGATCAGCGCGCCCCGCGTCGAGACCCGCACGCATTGGTGGATCCCGTCGTCGGACACCGATGGCGTGACGGCAGGCGCGGCACCGCCCGGCGGTGCGTCGACCGGCGCCCCGACCGTCGTGCAACGAGTCACCCTCGGCCCGCTCGAGGCCGCCGTGCTCGCCGGCGGCGACGTCGACGGCATCCGAAAGTGGCTGTCGGACAACGGATACCGACTCCAACCCAAGCTCGTCCGCGCGCTGGCCCCGTACGTCGGGCAACACTGGTCGTTCGTCGCGCTCAAACTCGCGTCGCCCACGCCACTGTCCGGGCCCCTCGATCCGATCCGCCTGACCTTCGACTCCAGCAGCCTCGTGTACCCGATGCGCATGTCGGCGGTGGCCGACGCGCCGCAATACGTGACCACCTACGTCGTCGCCGAGCATCGCCAGCAGCGCATCGACGCCGACGCTGCCGGGCAGTCGGTCACCACCGTCTACGCCGGCCGGATCGACGACGCCTACCTGACCAAGATCACCACCGCTGTTGCGCGTCCGGACACCATCACGACCGACTTCGAATTCGCCCGTGCCCCGACGGACGACCCCGTTGCCCAAGTCACCTACGCCGACGAAGACGTGCGGATCTTCGGCGTGATGGCCGGGCCGTTCCTGACCGCCGTCGGGATCGTTCTCGCGGTCCTGGCGACCACCGCGGTCCTGCTCGTCGTCACCCGGCGGCGCACCGTCCGACGCCGATAACGCACGTCACGGTCACACCGGATTGTCCGACCTGGTTGGATGAACAGTGTCCGCCGCGCCCTCGGCGTCGCACCCGCATGTCCAGACCCCCTCAGATCGGAGCGCGCAGGTGTCCGTTGTCCGTCGTCACCGGCCCAGCGCCCGATGAGGTTCATCCAGATCCTCGAAGACACCGTCGCGCCCGGTGCACTGGTCGAGTGGACCCCGATCACTCCGCCGCGCGACGAATGGCACAGCGATTCGCGGCTGACCTCGCATAATCACGAGGCCCACCTGCGCGGCGCGATCGCGCACTATCGGGCGACCGGCACCGAAGGCGGCCGCGAATCGTGGTTGGGCTTGGCGATCGAGTTCGACGAGCCGATGTCGGTGCCCGCGATCCGCGCCGCGCTGACCGAGTGGATCGACCGGCACGAGGTGCTGCGCAGTCACGTGGTGATCCGGGGCGAAGGATCCACCGGGGAGGGACTGCGTCGTGTCAGCGTCGCGCCCGGTGCGGTCAAGTTGAAGATGGGCCGCATCGGCTGGTATTCCTCACCCGACCTGCTGATCGAGCAGATCGCCGGTTCGTTCGACCGCGCCACGGCACCCACCCGATGGCCCGCGTACGTCTTTGCGACGGTGGCCCGGGAGGGCACGTTCACCCTGTTGTTCGCCGCCGACCACTCGTTGCTCGACGGCTACTCGCTCATCATGTCGCAACACGAATTGGTCGAGTTGTATCGCGCCAACCGCGACAAGGCCATGTCACGCGTCGCCGTCAATCCCAATCCTGAACCGCCACAACTCATTTCGGTTGGCAGCTATGTAGACTTCAGCGCTCAGGAGCGTCGTACCGCCGACGCCGCCGACGCCACGCATCCCGCGCTGACGGTGTGGTCGGCGTTCCTGCAGGGCGCCACCGAACTGCCCGCGTTCGGCATTCGGCGGGCCTCCGCCGACGCCGCACCCACACCGCAGGCGTCGCTGACCGCCGAGGTCGCCGACGACGAGCAGACCAACCGATTCACCGCGGTCGTCGCCGAAGCCGGTGGAAACCTCCAGGTCGGCATCATGGCCGCACTCGCCGTCGCCTATCGTCGGGCGTTGGGCCTCAACGACTTCCGGGTCATCATGCCGCGGCACACGCGCCACGAGGAACGGTGGCTCGGCTCGCTCGGCTGGTTCGTGGCCCTGGCGCCGTTCTCGCTGGACACCTCCGACGACCCCACCTTCGACCACGCCGTCGCCCGGGCCGCCAAAGAATTGCGCCGTACCAAGCCGGCGGCGTCGCTCCCGTTCCTGCGGGTCGCCGATCTGCTCGGCATCACCGGTGCACCGCGGTTCGTCGTGTCGATTCTCGACACCCGTTACGCCCCGGGAGCCCGCGAGGCCGACGCCGGGCGCGCGACGGTCCTGCGGTCACACGCCTACGCACCCGACGAGCTCTACATCTGGGTCAACCGCACACCGTCGGGGCTGCGGCTGTCGGCCCGTTATCCCGGCGACTCGCCGATGACCGACGATGTGCTGCGCTACCTCGACGAGTTCGGCCGGCTGATCGCCGAGATCGGCGACGCGTCGACCTATTCGACCTGACCACCCGCACCGACCAGCCGAAATGATTCGCGAAAAGACAGACCGAGCAATCGTTCGGGGGTTGCCGGAAGGCGTCGATGCCGCCCCGCTAGTATCAGGTGTTGTGCGTCACCCGGCGCAGTGTCACTACATGTCCAGGAGATCAAGTGCCCACTGAACAAGCAGCGATCACGAAGGTCCTCATCGCCAACCGCGGCGAGATTGCGGTGCGCGTGATCCGCGCGGCGCGCGATGCCGGAATCGCCAGCGTGGCGGTCTACGCCGAGCCCGACGCCGATGCGCTGTTCGTGCAGCTGGCCGACGAGGCCTTCGCACTCGGAGGCCAGACCTCCGCCGAGTCGTACCTCGTCTTCGACAAGATCCTCGACGCCGCGGCGAAGTCGGGCGCCAACGCCATTCACCCCGGCTACGGCTTCCTGTCCGAGAACGCCGACTTCGCCCAGGCCGTCATCGACGCCGGGCTGATCTGGATCGGCCCCTCGCCGCAGTCCATCCGCGACCTCGGTGACAAGGTGACCGCCCGTCACATCGCCGAACGCGCCAGCGCACCGATGGCCGCGGGCACCAAGGACCCGGTCGCCGATGCGTCCGAGGTCGTCGAGTTCGCCAAGGAGTACGGCGTTCCGGTCGCCATCAAGGCCGCATTCGGCGGTGGCGGTCGCGGCATGAAGGTCGCCCACACCATCGAAGAGATCCCCGAGCTGTTCGAGTCCGCCACCCGCGAGGCGATCGCGGCCTTCGGTCGCGGCGAGTGCTTCGTCGAGCAGTACCTGGACAAGGCACGCCACGTCGAAGCGCAGGTCATCGCCGACCAGCACGGCAACGTCGTGGTTGCCGGTACCCGCGACTGTTCGCTGCAGCGCCGCTTCCAGAAGCTCGTCGAAGAGGCACCGGCACCGTTCCTGACCGATGACCAGCGCGCGCGGATCCACAGCTCGGCCAAGGCCATCTGCCGCGAGGCCGGCTACTACGGCGCGGGCACCGTCGAATACCTCGTGCAGGGCGACACCGTCTCGTTCCTGGAGGTCAACACCCGGCTGCAGGTGGAGCACCCGGTCACCGAGGAGACCGCGGGCATCGACCTGGTGCGTCAGCAGTTCCGCATCGCCGAAGGGCTCGCCCTCTCCATCACCGAAGACCCCACTCCGCGTGGCCACGCCTTCGAGTTCCGCATCAACGGCGAGGACGCCGGCCGCGGCTTCCTGCCCGCACCCGGCCCGGTGTCGGTGTATCGCGAGCCGTCGGGCCCGGGCGTGCGTGTCGACTCCGGCGTCCGCCAGGGCGACGTCATCGGCGGCCAGTTCGACTCGATGCTGGCCAAGCTGATCGTCACCGGTGAGAACCGCGACCAGGCTCTGCAGCGGGCGTCGCGTGCGTTGCGCGAGTTCGAGGTCGAGGGTCTGGCGACGGTCATCCCGTTCCACCGCCACATCGTGGAGAACCCGGCGTTCATCGGCGACGGTGAGAAGTTCGACGTCTACACCAAGTGGATCGAAACCGACTGGGACAACCCGATCCAGCCCTACACCGGTGGCGAAGCGATCGACGAAGACGACAACGCACCGCGCCAGACGGTGATCGTCGAGGTCGGGGGCCGACGCGTCGAGGTGTCGCTGCCCGGTGACCTCGCGCTGGGCTCCGGCGGTGCGTCGAGCAACGGCGTCGTCCGCAAGAAGCCGAAGGCGCGTACCCGCAAGAAGGGCGGCGGCGCCGCGGCCTCCGGCGACAGCGTCGCCGCACCCATGCAGGGCACCGTGGTCAAGGTCGCCGTCGAGGAGGGACAGGAAGTCGCCGAAGGCGATCTGGTGGTCGTGCTCGAAGCGATGAAGATGGAGAACCCGGTCAACGCACACAAGGCGGGTGTGATCACCGGACTCGCAGTCGAGGCCGGCGCCGCCGTCACCCAGGGCACCGTCCTGCTCGAGATCAAGTAGTCCGCACGACGATGGAACCGGTCGAGATCAACGCCGGGGCGTGGTATCTGCGGGCATTGCGTGACGACGAACGCGTCACCGACGTCCCCGCGCTCACCGACCTCGGGATAGGTGATCCGGCCGGATTCGTCGTCTCCGCTGCCCGCGGCTGGGCCGACGAGACTCGATTCACCTGGGCCGTCTGCGAACCCACCACCGGCGAGATGCTGTCGCTGATCGTCGTCGACGCCACGCCCGCGGTTCTGCGCGCTCAGGCGCGCTCGGGCAGCGAGTCGACGCTCGACGACGCGGTTCCAGCGGTCACGAGGTTCGTCGAAGGGGCGCTGGGGATCGCCTTACCGTCGTAATCGGAGTCCCTTCCACAAGATCGACAAGACAGCCCAGCTCACTATGCGTGGAATACCAGGCATAGGCCCGAAAATTCGGCCCCCTTGCACACTTTTCGTGGTACTATGATTGTAATTTAAAGCATAGGAGCAGCATGCCACGGCCGCGGAGAACTTCGTCGACTCACGTCTCCGCTACGCCTGAAATATCACGCATAAGCAGCCACCTAGTCGAGCGTCGCGTCAAATTGGGCCTCACCCAACAGGTCCTCGCCGACCTCAGCGGAGTGTCGCGATCGAGCATCCAATCTCTCGAGCACGGCCTCGGCGGAATTCGTTTGGAATCACTGATCGCCATTGCCGACATCCTCGGTATGCGTGTCGACGTGACCTCGGCCGAAACCCCATCCGTCCATGCCGATTGACGACTACGCGGCCCTCAAAGACGTTCCCGCCGCGGATGTACTCATCAGCGGGACGCACGCCGCCACCCTCACGCGAGGGCAACGCGACACAATCACCTTCCGATACGACCCGACGCAACTCAAACTGGCTGGCCCGGTTCGTACCCACTCGGTGTCGTGGTCATTGCCCGCCGGAGGCGACGCCACCCCCGTGGTCACAACGGCGGGAGCCGTGCCCGCGTTCTTCGCCGGACTACTGCCCGAAGGAGTGCGACTCGGCGCTGTCGTGGCCTCGACGAAAACCTCCATCGACGATCACCTCACACTGCTCATCGCCGTGGGCAGCGACACAATCGGCAACGTGACGGTGGTACCGACCGGATCCACGCCCGAGGTCGTCGAACCTGCGGTCGATGTATCGAAAGAGGTTGACTTCCACTCCCTTTCGGAGCTGCTGGCCGTATCTCTCGACGTCGATCCGGTGGCACTCAGCGGCGTACAACCAAAGGTGTCCACGAGCCGTCTGACGTCCACTGCCCGCTCCAAATCCGGTGCCGCCATCCTCAAACTGGGCCCGCCCCAATTTCCGCGCATCGCCGAGAACGAGCACTTCTTCATGACCGCCGCACGAGCATGCGGACTACGCACCGCCGACACCGAGGTCGTCCACGACACCGAAGGGCGAACCGCGCTACTCGTAACCCGCTTCGACCGCACGACAAACCGGAAGGGCGACACTCATCCCATCGCCCAAGAAGACGCCTGCCAGGTGCTCGGCCTCTATCCGGCTGCGAAGTACCGACTCAAGACCGAGCAGGCAATCACCGGACTCGCACGGGCGTGTGCCGACGGCGGCGGTTCAGCCGCGGCGGCAACGCTCGACCTACTCACCACGGTTGCCTTCTCGTGGCTCATCGGCAACGGCGACTTGCACGGCAAGAATCTCTCGATCTTCGCACCCGACGATTTCTGGCAACCCACACCCGCCTACGACCTGCTCACTACTCAACCGTATTCCGGGTGGCGCGATCCCATGGCAATGAACCTCTACGGACGCGCGAATCGGTTGACCCGAACACATTTCATCGAATCCGGCGTACGGCTCGGTCTCCGCGCGCGTGCCGTCGAACGTATGCTGACGACCCTCGTCGCAGCATTCGAGCCGTGGCCCGGGCGATGCGGAGAGATTGGTTTCGACGACGCCGCAACCGAGCGACTATCCGCACTGCTGGAGCATCGCCGCACAACCTTGAGGTAGTCCCTACTCTCGCCAGTACATCGCCCCCAATGCCGTCGCCGCGGTTCGTCGAAACGCGGACGCGACCAGTCACTCGGCGAGGGGCTGC
Organism: Gordonia asplenii; assembly: GCF_012933505.1. GTDB lineage: Bacteria > Actinomycetota > Actinomycetes > Mycobacteriales > Mycobacteriaceae > Gordonia > Gordonia asplenii. The sequence continues at coordinate 165,734 of NZ_JABBNB010000006.1, read as the reverse complement.
GTGGCAGACTGTGACCGTGGACATCACTCTCCGGCCGGTCGGCTACGTGCGAAGTTCCCGCCACGACGCCGTCGACGACGATTGGGATTCCGAGACGGCCTCGATCGTCCTCGACGCGGACGTGTTCACCCCCGGAGCTCTCGCCGAGCTGGATACTTTCAGCCACATCGAGGTGATCTACCACTTCAACCGGGTTCCATCGGAGAAGATCGAGTTCGGGGCACGCCACCCGCGTGGCAATCCCGAGTGGCCGCGAGCGGGCATCTTCGCCCAGCGGGGCAAGAATCGCCCCAATCTTCTGGGCCTCACCGTCTGTGCGGTCGTCGGCGTCGACGGGCTCACCGTCGACGTGACCGGACTCGATGCGATCGACGGAACCCCGGTCTTGGACATCAAGCCCTACCTGCGTGAATTCGCGCCACGAGGCACGACACGGCAGCCCGCATGGTCCACCGAGCTGATGAGCGAATACTGGTCGTCGGCGGACTGAACGTGCGGCCGACTCCAGTCCCCGCCGGTCGGACCGTGATACCGCGACCGGAAACCGCGCAGCGGTGATCGTCGGAACGTCCGGACAGGACGAGTTGCACCGGTTGCTGTCGGCTTTCGGTGGGTTGGGCACCGTCCGGCGATGCCTGATCGCAGTGGACGGCAGTGCCGGACCGCAACTGCTCGGCACGGCAGGGGTTGCGATTTCCGCCGAGGCGATGATCGCCGCGGCGGCGTCGACCGCGGGTCGCCTCTGGATGGACGTCGGGTGGCTAGCACCGATCGTCGTCGACGGGGAACGTGTGGGGGCGGTGCTCGTGGACTGCGCCGACGCCGACAACACCCGGCAGACGTCGGCGGCCCTCGCCGACGCGGCGGCGAGCGTGATCAGGCATGCGGTGGCGGAGTTGGACCATGTCAAGGCGCTGCGCGCCCTCGTCGACGTGGCAAAACAGCTGCATGCCGCTGAGGTCGACGCCGAGCGGGTGTTGGAGTTCATCGTCGAGCAGGCTCACGAGCTCGTGGGCGCCGACGCGACATGGCTCGCACTCGCCGACGTCGAGCACAACGTGTCGCGGCCAGTCGCGGTCCGCGGCGCGCGCACACCGGGGCTGCTGGCGCTGCGCGTCGAACTCGGTCAGGGAGTCAACCAGATGACTCTGGCAGCTGGCGATGTCGTCCTCATTTCGGACGAAAACCACACGGACCCAAGGCTTCCCGCACATGCACGGGATGTGTTGAGCGACGAGGGCATCGTATCGCTGGTGGGAGCCGCGCTGGTGCACCACGACGATGTGATCGGCAATCTGTTGGTCGGCTTCCGCCGGAACACGGCACTGCCACAGGATGTGAAGTATCTGTTGGGTGCATTGAGCAGCCAGGCCGCGCTCACCATCGCCAACTCCCGGCTCTATGAGTCGCTGCGCGCACAGAATGATCTTCTGCGACGCCATTCCGAACTCAGTGCACTGTTGACCGAATCATCGCTGGCGGGCGGAGATCAGCACACCATCGCCACCGACCTCGCGCGAGCGCTCGGCAGCGATGTGATCGTCGAACGGTGTGACGAGCCCGCAAGCGTATGGCGGTATTCGGCATCGGAGTCGGCACCGCGTGCGGCCGTCACCGACACCCCGGACACGAGTGCGCGCGCGGACATCCGCGTCGGCGGAGAGCGCGTCGGCTGGCTGTATTTGGCGCGAGCCGAGCCGCACACCGATTTCGACATGGCGGCACTCACCATCGGGGCCGCTGCGATAGCTCTGGAACTGACCAAGCAGCGTGCGGCGATGGAGGCCGAATGGCGGGTCAGCGGCGAGTTGCTCGAGGAACTGCTCCGGGCCGGCGGCCGGTATTCCGAGAGCGTGCAGCGGCGGGCTCGGCAGGCCGGATTCGACGTCACCGCGCGGTCGGTCGTCGCGGTCGTCGAGGCACGGCCCGGTGCCGACCCGGCCGCCGCGTGGGCGCTGTTTCGAGCGGCCGGCACCGCTGCGGGGATACTGGTCGGCACCCGCGGCGAGCGAATCCTTGTCGCGCTGCCGCACGATCGTGACCCTCGTGGATGGCTTCAACAACTCGTCGACCGCGCTCGGTCGAAGGAGATAGCGCTGGTCGCCGGGCTGAGTGAGTCCCACGCCGATCTCGGACACGCACTGACCGAGGCGATGGCAGCGGTCAAGTTGGCTGCCGAGGGCAATCAATCGGCGATCGTCGTGGACGCGGCGGCGTTGGGTCCCCTACGCATCCTGCTCGATGCCGCCGACACGTCGCAGATGGTCGACCTGGTGCGACGCACTCTCGGTCCATTGGCCGATTACGACCGTCGGCGACACAGCGACCTCCTGGCGACGCTGCGCGCATTTCTCGATGCCGGCGGAAACCATCCGCTGACCGCCGAGCGCAGCAATGTCCATCTCAACACCGTCAAATACCGTCTCGGTCGGGCCGCCGAGGTTCTCGACCGCCAATTCGCCGATCCGGCAACACGATTCGAATTCTCGCTCGCGTTCGCGGTGTGCGACGTGCTCGACGATCTCGGTATTTCTCCCTGGGCGTTCAGCGACGACTGACGCAGCTCCGTCGGAAGTGTTGGCCCACTAGGCCATAGTCGTGGTCGAAATCTAGTCCTGACCGGACATGGCTGGGCAGGTCGTCGCGGGGCATCGTATGTCTCAGACAAGGGCGACCAAGTCTCCCGCCGGATCGAAAGGACTCTCCCATGATGCTCACCACACGACGAATGCCGGCGCCACTGGAAGCGGCCTGCGCGACGGTGACGCTGCGCGTGCTGTCCGCACAGGCCGGGTTCGTCACTGGAGGTACCGCGTTGATCGAGGTGTCACCGACCGAGCCGGCGACCGATCTGCGGCTCACTCTCAACGGCGCCGACGCGACAGCACAACTCGCGCCCGCGGCAGCCGACGGTACCCGTCGAGGCGTGCTGCGCGGCTTCGTCGTCGGCGAGAATCGGCTCGTCGCCGAGTCCGACGGCGGGCAGGCCGTGCTCGTCGTGACCGACTACCCGACCGAGGGGCCACTCTTCAGTGGGCCGCACCTGCAGCCGTGGTCGGTCACCACCGAGGCCAACGGACTGGGACCTGCCACCGACGAGTACGGAAACGCGCCCTCGCACATCGACTATCACTACCTGAGCAGCCGGACGGAGTCATTCGAGACATACGACCTGGGGAATCCGCCGCGACCGGACGAGATCGCCACGACGACCACCGACACCGGTCACACCGTTCCCTACGTGGTACGCAGGGAGATCGGGGCCGCCAACCGCGGAATCTTCGAGCTGGCGGTCCTCTGTGACCCCGACCGCCCGTGGTCGGCGGTGAGCCCGCAACCGGGGTGGAATCACAAACTCTGGATCTACGCCTACGGCGGCTGGAACCAGATGTGGTCGCAGAGTTCGTTCAATGAGCTGGCACGCTACACGTCGGTCGACGACACGAATGCGCCCGCGCCGAATATCAACGTGTTCAACGACATCGGATTGCGGCGCGGCTTCATGGTGGCTCGCACCACCCTCATGCAGTCACGGACCAATTCCGACCCGATCCGCGCCGCGGAGTCGCTGGTCATGCTCAAAGAGCACATCATCAAGAACTACGGCACCATCCGGTACACGTTCGCATCGGGCGCGTCGGGCGGTTCGATCATGCAGCAGATGATCGCCAACCAGTACCCCGGGATCCTGCAGGGCATCATCCCGATGTCCAGCCTGCATTCGACCTGGTATCTGCCCGGTCTGCTCAACGAATGTCGACTCCTCGAACGCTATTTCACCCAGGTCTCACCGACGTTGTGGCGCGACGCATCGCAGCGGTTGGCCGTCGACGGCCACCGCTCCGAGGAGGTCCGCGACTTCTTCAACACGGTCTTCGACACGCACGCGGTCGGCGGAAACACTCCGACGCGGGGAACCGGCCTCCCGGACGAGGTCGTCTACCACCCGATCGACAATCCTGGCGGCGCCCGCGGGACCCTGCAGGACTATCAGGTCAACTACCTCGGCCGACGCCCGGAAAGTCAGTGGACAGCATCCGAACGCGAAGCCGGGCGAGGATTCGCACACCTCCCGTGGGACAACACCGGCACGCAATACGGCCTGCGGGCGATGCTCGACAACGCGATCACGGTTGAACAGTTCGTCGATCTCAACGAGCACATCGGCGGCGTCGACATCGACAACGCGATCACCGCGACCCGCACCGAGGCGGACCCCCAAGCGATGGCCCGTCTACACCGCACCGGGCTGGTGAACGACTTCACCAACCTGGACACCGTCGCCATTCTCGACCTGCGCAACCCGGAGTTCGAGGACCCGATCCGCAGCCACACGCAGTTTCACACATGGGTCACGCGTGCGGGCCTGACCGATGCGCACGGACATGCCGACAACCACGTCGCATGGATCGTCCCCGGATTCGCAACCGGTTCCACGCCCACCGACGCGGCCTTCTCGGCCATGGATCGCTGGCTCGCCGCCGTCGAAGGCGATACCGACACGCGGCCACTCGCCGAGAAGATTGCGGTCAACAGACCAGCCGACGTCGTCGACGGGATCTGGAGCCTCGACGGGCACCGGACCGGCGACCTGGACGATTACAACCGGCGTTTCCCGTCATATGGCGACGCGACGCTGGTCGCGGCCTGCGGCGACCTCAGCGCCTATCGCACACCGAAACCGCAACTGAAACCACTGGATCGCGCCGACTACGGGGACGTCGAATTCACCGACGCACAGTGGGAACGAATGCGGCGCACCTTCCCGAACGGCGTCGCCGACTGGAGCAAGGCGGGAATCGGCGCAACCGCCGCGGTGCCGTGGCTGACGTATCGGCACGGACCCGACGCAGACTCGCTGTTCGATTAATGCGCAGAGCCGCAATCCATCCCACAACCATCGCCGACGCCGCTACAAGACAAAGGATCTATGAATCATGGCTGAAATCTATCGCACCCATCTCGCTGACTACGCCGAGCAATTCGGCTCCTTCCTGCGGTTTCGCCGGGAAGACGGGATTCTCGAAGCACGATTGCACACCGACGACGGACCGCTGCGCTGGAACCTCGAGGTGCATCGCGGCCTCATTCCGGCGATGGCCGCAATCAATGACGATCCGGAAAACGAATGCATGATATTGACCGGAACCGGGGACACATTCCTGGCCGAATTCGATCGCCCGAGCTGGGAAACACACGGCTTCAACGGGAAGTTCGGCGCCTATCAAGGCTACGACATCTTCTACCGCGACCAGACCCGCGAGCCGTTCGCACTGCTGAACCTGCAGATTCCGGTCATCGCCGCCATCAATGGCCCGTCTATCGTGCACGCCGAACTCGGCCTGCTCAACGACATCGTGCTGGCATCGGAGAACACGCATTTCTACGAAGGACATTGGGACGGATTGGGAATAGTGCCCGGTGACGGTGTGCACACGCTTTTCCGTGAGCTCCTCGGCCCCAACCGCGGACGCTACTTCCTCCTCACCGGCCAACGGCTGAGCGCTCGTCAAGCGCTCGACCTCGGCCTGGTCGGAGAGGTACTCCCCCAAGACCAATTGCTCGACCGCGCCTGGGAATTGGCCCGCTCGGTATTCATGAGCAAGAACCGTATCCAGCGCAGACTCACCCGCTCACTGCTCATCCAGCCATGGCGAGAGCTGTTCGTCAAAGAATTGCCCTCGGGAATGGCTCACGAAAGTCTCGGCTGCTACGACTACTGGCCGATGTCCGACGAGCCCGGCTACGACATCAGCACCCTGATCAAACGCGAACCCAGTACACCGTAGTCACGTCCGCGTGAGGGCACTGACGCTGGGCCGAGCGTTGGCGAACGCCACCCACCCCGCGGGTTGAGCCGGGCGAACGCCACCTAATCCGCTGGTTGAGCCGCGAGGAGCGCTAGCGACGAGCGTGTCGAAACCCCTGTACCACAATGCATTTGATGCTAGCGCACGTGTCGAACTGTGATGGTATCGACCATTGAAGCGTGTGCACCAAAAGGGTGCACACGCGTCACTTGCCGGGTGTCATCGCCGATGTTGGCGCGCATCATCGAAAGTCGTTGTGGCTGAGAGGTTTCGACACGGACTCGGCTAGCGCTACTTCGACTCGGCTAGCGCCTCGCTCAGCACGGCGCTCGTCCGGCTCAACCAGCGGAGCGGGTGCCATCGGTGGAACCAGGTTGAGCCGGGTGAACGCCACCCAATCCGCTGGTTGAGCCGGGCCGAAGCGCTAGCGAAGGCCCGTGTCGAAACCCCGCAAGCCGACGACGCCAACGCACCAAACACCCAGCGACAGTGGGCAACTCGTCTCGCCAGGGTTTCGACACGGGCGCGGCGAGCTGCGCTCGTCGGGCCCGGCTCAACCAGCGGAGTGGCTGGCCGTCGCTGCGCTCGTCGGGCCCGGCTGAACCAGCGGAGTGGGCGCTTCGTCAACCAGCGGCTAACCACCTTACGACCGCGCGTACGGACGCAGCGGTGGTTCGCGATCGACCATCGTCGGCGCCGTCCAAGTGGTGGTGAATCCAGAAGCGTACAGCTCAGCGATCGCGCCCGGCGCGGCTTGTGGGTCGACCCCCACGCCGAAGCGTTCACCGCAGACCCGCTTGTCGATGGCAGCGGGTCGAACATGCCCCGGCGCGGAAAGCGCACGAACGACGATCGCCGCCGCCACAGCGTCGAACGGAGCCATACCGTGCGTGACGATGCGGCCCGGGCATACATCCTGGATCAAGATATTCCCGCCGGTATTGCCGGGAATGAAGTAATTCTCGCCCGTCTGAAGTGGCCTGATCAGCTCGTCGGATGTGCTGCCGATAGCGGTGTAGACCGGCCCGGTCGGCACGGGCGCACGATTGAGCGCTTTGATGAATGCCGACCCGGGCTGGAATTGCCACAGAGCGGGAGCACATTTGCCGAGTACGCAATTGAAGTTTCCGGCGAGGGTCCCTTGGTTGGCGCCTTCGAGCGTGATCAGCCGATCGGTGCGAGCCCGGACGTCGGGCCACCAACGGTTGGCCCATCGAATGAGCGGGCCCCCTTGGCTGTAACCGACGACCGACACCTGCTTTCCCGTGCGGGCCGAGATGCTGCGCACCGCCGCGACCACGTACTCCGCGTTCGTCTGGATGTCTCCCATTTCTCTGTCGGGAATATTGACCATGCACCAATCGAAGCCCTCATGAGAGAGCGTCTTCGCGAGTCCCTGCCCGTAATGGGTCGGGCCGTCACCCGCAGTACCGTGCACGAGCAGAACGGTCTGGCGGCTCGGATGAGCCGCGGGCGGACAGGTCAACGCGGCGCGCAGGCTTGCGGCCGGAACATCGAGCTCGGGCCCTTGCACTGGCTGGGCCCCTCCCGAACCTGCGCCCAGCACCGCGGACCCGCATGCGAGGACTACCCCCATCAGCGCTCCGGCAAGGCGTTGTATTCCACGTTCAGACATCACTTCTCCCTAGCGGTGCTCGTTGACAGCAGTCCGTCAGTCGCCGACCGACGCACCACGACGTCGCGCCGCCAGTGTGAGGTACATCACTGAGGTTCGGACTGGGACGAGCATACTTCCGAACCAAATGGTTCGGCAAGAGGCCCGAGGAACCTGTGAGCATGCCGCCCGACCCAGGTCGGCTGATCTACGATGGGCCGATGCGGCAGGCCGGGGTCGAGACGATGTCCAGAATTCTCAGCGCCGCCAAGACCGAGTTCGCCCAGTACGGCCTGGCGGGTACGCGCATCAATCGGATCGCCGCCAACGCGCGGGCCAGTAAGGATCGCCTCTACTCCTACTTCGAGAGCAAAGAGGATCTCTATGCCGAGGTGCTGCGCAAATGGATGACGACGACGGCTGAGACGACCGCGTTGGCCGAAGACGACGTCCTCGGCTACGTCGCACGGCTGTTCGACGACTACGTCGCCAATCCCGAGAACGCGCGGCTTCAGCAGTGGGCCCAACTCGAGATCACCGAATCACTCGATCCGGGCGATCCTCGGATCGTCGCCGCCCGGCACGCGGTCGGCAAGATACGTGCCGCTCAATCAGCCGGGTACGTCGACCCGTCGTGGGACGCCGCGGAACTGCTGTCGATGCTCACCAATATCGCCCGCGTTCTCGCCCTCCCCGAGCGTCATCCCTACCTCGCGGGTGGCGGCCGCCCCACAGCCGAGCGCCGACAAGCCGCATTGGAAGCCGCGCGACGACTCACCGAGACCCGATAGCCCGCACGGACGATTCATTCTCGCCAGTACATCGCCTCCAATGCCGCGGCAACCGCAATCGCGTTGTGCTCCAACGGAACCGGCAGCAGTTCCGTCGCACGCGCCACTCGTCGTACGACGGTGTTGCGGTGCGTGTACAGCCGGGCCGCCGTCGTCGTCGAGTTGCACCGTTCGACGAACCACACCCGAAGGCATTCGCGCAGTTCAGGATCCGCCGCGGCGAGCTCGCCGAGGGTCTGCGCGACGAAGCCGTCGACCACCTCCCGGTCCTCGCTCATCGCGCCGATCAGCGCGAGGTCGTCGTAGCGCACCACCGTCCTCGACGACCCCAGACGCACCGCCGTCCGATCCGCGGTGAGCGCCTGGAAGTGGCTGCGCCGAAACCCTTCTCGCCCCCGGCCGGACTGTCCGACGGCGATCCGGACGCCGTCGGCGAAGATGCCCGCGGCGTCGAACGTCGACGTCGGAAACCACACCCACAGTCGATCGGCTCCGGCCAGGACGGTGAGCCGCGCGGTGATTCCGTTCGCCGTCATCAGCGAATCGCACAGTGCCTCGAGCTTGTTCATCGACGCCCCGACGCCGGTGAGCACGACGGCGGTCTGCGGACCCGACAATCGGTAGTGCAGCTGCGACTCCGCGCGCGCCTGCTGGATCGGCGCGCCCTCCAGGATCAGTGCCACCGCCGCCCGGCGCTCCGCGTGCGTGTCACCGGCCAATTGTGCTCGGGCGACGTCGATTTGGTCGGCGATCGCTCGCACCGTGTCGTCGATGAACGTGGTGATCGACCTCGACGTCAGATCGAGCACCTCGCGCAGCAGCTCGGCGTCGTCGCACACGGTGAAGCAGATCTCCATCCATCGACGCCACGCCGTCGCCTCGGCGGTGCGAAACGCGTCGAGCATGCCGGCGTCGAGGCCGCGGCGAACCATTTCACGCACCATGGCGGCGCCGTCGTCGACGACGCGAACCGGCACCCGCGCTCCCGGCGCCGCGAAGTTGTGACTGACCCAATGCTCCAGATTGGCCTCGTTGGCGGCCAGCAGCGCTTCGATGAGCACTGCGTCGTCGGCGATCTCGTCGAGTCGGACGCCGCGCAGCGCCGAAGCGTTGTACTCGGTGATCCAGTCTTCGGGTGGATCGGCCACCCGAATCAACGCTGATCGGATGACCTCGACCGCGGCTGGCGAGGGCAGTTCCCACTCGGATTCCATTGGTCGATTATGAACCTCACGACCAGCGATCCTGGTTCAAATCGCCATTGCTCAACTGCTGCGACGACACGCACCATTGAAGTCAGAACAACGACAACGCACCAGGAGCAGCCATGCCAGACACCACCACCGATGTCTTCGACGTCGTCATCCTCGGCGCCGGCATCTCCGGCATCGGCGCCGCCCACTACCTGCGCACCGAGCATCCGGAGAAGTCGTTCACCATCCTCGAGTCGCGCGAGACCATCGGCGGCACCTGGGACCTGTTCCGCTACCCCGGCATTCGCTCCGACTCCGACCTGCACACCTTCGGCTACGAGTTCAAGCCCTGGCGCGACAAGCAGGCGATCGCCGACGCTCCGCGCATCCTCGACTATCTGAATGAGGCGGTCGCCGACGACGACCTCGCCGGCCACATCCGATTCCAGCGCCGGGCGATCGCCGCGGACTGGTCGACGTCGGAGCAGTTGTGGTCGATCACGGTGCGCCACAACGACTCTGACGTCGTCGAGACCGTCAAGACGCGGTGGATCTTCGCCGGCACCGGCTACTACGACTACGACGAGGGGTTCACCCCGCATTTCGAGGGCCGCGAGCGGTTCACCGGCCAGATCATTCACCCGCAGCATTGGCCCGAAGATCTCGACTACCGGGGCAAGAAGGTCGTCGTCATCGGCAGTGGGGCAACGGCCGTCACGCTGGTCCCGTCGATGGCGGCCGACGCCGCGCACGTCACGATGTTGCAGCGCACCCCCACCTACATCCTGCCGCTGCCCCGCGAGGACGCCATCGCGAACACCCTCAAGCGCACCTTCGGCGACAAACGCGGATTCGCGATGGCCCGGCAGAAGAACATCCTGCAGCAGAAGGCCCTCTACAAGCTCTGCCAGCGATTCCCGGATCAGGCACGCAAGGTCATCCGCAGCACCAACGCACGGCTGCTGCCCGACGCATTCGACGTCGACACCCACTTCAACCCGCCGGACAACCCGTGGGACCAGCGACTGTGCGTGGTCCCCGACGGGGATCTGTTCCGTACCCTGCGCCACGGCCAGGCGTCGATCGCCACCGGGCATATCAAGACCTTCACCGAGACCGGCGTCGAGCTCACCGACGGCACCGTCCTCGACGCCGACATCATCATCACCGCAACCGGTTTGAACCTGCAGCTGTTCGGTGGCATGGCGATCAGCACCGACGGCGAGGCCGTCGATCTGTCGAAGTCGGTCGCCTACCGCGGCGCGATGCTGTCCGGAGTGCCGAACTTCCTGCTCGCCATCGGCTACACCAACTCGTCGTGGACGCTGAAGATCGGTCTCCTCTGCGAATACTTCTGCCGAATCCTGACCCACATGGACGAGCGCGGCTACACCTCGGTGCAGCCGGTGCCGGACCCGTCGATGGAGACACTTCCCCTGCTCAACTTCGGGGCGGGGTATGTGAAACGGTCCCTCGACTCGCTGCCCAAACAGGGCACCATGGCCCCATGGCAGATGACGATGAGCGTCTCCGCCGACGTCAAGCAACTGCGCAAGGGCGAAGTCGACGACCGGTTCCTGCGCTACCAGCGAGCGTCGGTGCCCGCGGCGAACGCGGCTCGATAGACGATTTCAGCCCGATACGCGCAAACCGGTCCCCCTGGGCGTCGCAGCTGCTCCCCCACAGCATCTGCTCGGCCCGCGGGGACCGGTTTTGCGTTTACCTGCGCCCTGCCCCGACATCGACGCGAGCAACCGGCACCGATAGACTCGCCTGTGCAATCGGTTTGTTCCCGCATCGGGCATAAGGAGCCCCTCCCCGACACCGGGAACATCGACGCTGGTGCACCGCATCAGCACAAGAGGGAATCCGGTGTGAATCCGGAACTGTCCCGCAGCGGTATGTCGAAACGACCGCCGTCATGAGCACTGGGCCACGGCCTGGGAAGCGACGGCCAGTAGGCGCACGCATTTGTGCCCGTCGACGAGTCCGAATACCTGCCGGTTGTACCGGGCACGCCGTGCCCGGTGGCTCACCGCCTCGTGGACCGGGCGACGTCGAATCGGCAATATTCGTGGTGCTCATATGCGGTGCCACACCGGGGCCGTCTCGACTCTCCCGCGATGGGCGGTGATCCGTCCGATTACCTTGCAGGAGTACAACTCTCATGTCTGATCCACAGACGTTCACCACCACCGTCCTGGGCACGGCCCGGATTGGCCGCAACCGCGAGCTCAAGCGAGCCACCGAGTCCTACTGGGCGGGTCGCATCGACGCCGCCGCACTGCACGACGTCGCCGCCACCATCCGCCGCGACACCACCGCCGATCTGATCGCCGCCGGACTGGATTCCATCCCGGTCAACACCTTCTCCTACTACGACCAGATGCTCGACACCGCGGTCCTGCTGGGCGCGCTCCCGCCGCGCTACGACGACATCGCCGACGACCTCGACCGCTACTTCGCGGCCGCACGCGGCAACGCCGACGTGACGCCGATGGAGATGACCAAGTGGTTCGATACCAACTACCACTATCTGGTCCCCGAGATCGGTCCCGAGACCACCTTCGCCCTGCACCCGGAGAAGGTGCTCGCCGAATTGGCCGAGGCCGTCGCGCAGGGTGCGCCGGCACGTCCCGTCGTCATCGGTCCGATCACCTTCCTGGCACTGGCGAAGGCGGTCGACGGCGGCGCTGCTCCGCTGGGGCAGCTCGACGAGCTGGTCGGCGTGTACGAGGAACTTCTCGCGCGGCTCGCCGACGCCGGAGCCGACTGGGTGCAGATCGACGAACCCGTGCTCGTCACCGACTTCGCCGAGGGATTGCCCGGCCTCGCGGCCTCGGTGTACCAGCGGCTCGGTGAACTTTCCGCGCGCCCGAAGATCTTGGTGGCGACCTACTTCGGCGACGCGGGAGCGTCGCTGGCCGCACTCGCCGGCACCCCGGTCGAGGGTATTGCGGTCGATCTGGTCCGTGGCTCGGTCGAGTCGGTCGCCGCAGTTCCCGCACTGGCCCGCAAACTCGTGGTCGCCGGAATCGTGAACGGCCGCAACGTGTGGCGCACCGATCTCGACGCCGCGCTCGCCACGCTGGGGACCGTGCTGGGATCCGTCGGCTCGCTCGCCGTGTCGACGTCCTGCTCGACTCTCCACGTACCGTACGCGCTGACTGCCGAAGAGGGCATCGACGACAACCTGCGGGGCTGGCTCGCCTTCGCCGATGAGAAGTTCACCGAGGTCGCCACCCTCGCAGCGGCGCTGCGGGACGGGCGCGAAGCCGTCGCCGATCGGTTCGAGGCGTCGGCGGCGGCATTGGCGACGCGCGCCGACGATCCACGGCTGAACAACACCTCGGTGCGCGAGCGGCTGACCGCGATCACGACCGCGGACATCACGCGCGGCGACGCGGCACAGCGCGCAGCCGAGCAGCGGGCACGCCTGGATCTGCCCGAACTGCCGACGACGACCATCGGGTCGTACCCGCAGACGGGCGACATCCGCAAAGCCCGCGCCGACCTGCGCGCCGGCCGGATCGATGACGCGCAGTACCTCACGCAGATGCGCCAGGAGATCGCCGACGTCATCGCACTGCAAGAGAAGATCGGCCTCGATGTGCTCGTGCACGGTGAGCCCGAGCGCAACGACATGGTGCAGTACTTCGCCGAACAGCTCGACGGATTCCTCTCCACCCAGAACGCCTGGGTGCAGTCGTACGGCTCGCGCTGCGTGCGCCCGCCAATCCTGTTCGGCGATGTGGTGCGCACCGCGCCGATGACCGTCGACTGGATCACCTACGCCCAATCGCTCACCGACAAGCCCGTCAAAGGCATGCTGACCGGTCCAGTGACCATCCTGGCGTGGTCGTTCGTCCGCGACGATCAGCCGCGTTCGGCCTCGGCCTTCCAGATCGCGCTGGCGATCCGTGACGAGACCGTCGACCTGGAGCAGGCCGGCATCGGCATCATCCAGGTCGACGAGCCCGCGCTGCGTGAACTGCTTCCGTTGCGCGACGCCGACAAGGCCGCGTACTTGAAGTGGGCGGTCGACGCGTTCCGGCTGTCGACGTCGGGGGTCGACGACGGGACGCAGGTCCACACCCACCTGTGCTATTCGGAATTCGGTGAGGTCATCGGTGCGATCGCCGAACTCGACGCCGACGTGACGTCCATCGAGGCGGCCCGATCGGCGATGGAGGTGCTCGACGACCTCAACGCGATCGGCTTCTCCAACGGTGTGGGGCCAGGCGTCTACGACATCCACTCCCCGCGGGTGCCCTCCACGGACGAGATCGTCGAATCGCTGCGTGCTGCTCTCAAGGCAGTGCCGGCTCAACGTCTCTGGGTCAACCCGGACTGCGGCCTGAAGACCCGGGGTACCGCCGAGACTGTGGCATCGCTCAACAATCTGGTCGCCGCGGCGCGGTCGGCGCGCGAATCGCTCGGCTGAGCGAGCGCTGCTCTGCTGCCGGTTGAGCGAGCGCAGCGAGTCGCTCTGCCGGTTAAGCGAGCGCAGCGAGTCGCTCTGCCGGTTAAGCGAGCGCAGCGAGTCGCTCTGCCGGTTGAGCCTTGATCCGCCGATGGTGGGCCCTCTCCGCTGGTTGAGCCGCGAGGAGCGCTAGCGACGAGCGTGTCGAAACCCCTGTACCACAATGCATTTGATGGCAGCGCACTTGTCGAACTGCGATGGAATCGAACATCGAGGCTGTGCACCCATAGGGTGCACACGCGACACTTGCCGGGTGACATCGCGACATTGGCGCGGACCGTCGAAAGTCGTTGTGGCTGAGAGGTTTCGACACGGACTCGGCTAGCGCTACTTCGACTCGGCTAGCGCCTCGCTCAGCACGGCGCTCGTCCGGCTCAACCAGCGAGATGAGTTCTCCATCGGTGGATCCAGGTTAAGCGAGCGCAGCGCTCCCCTCTGCCGGTCGAGCGAGCGCAGCGCTCCCCTCTGCTGGTTGAGCGAGCGCAGCGAGTCGAAACCACAGTCCCACAACAGATTTCGGTATGTCGACGGCGAGTCCGGCAGTATGACATGAGAACTGTCGAGTGCACCGCCTGGGTGCACGACGCAGATGATCACGACACGCCGGACTCCGGCGGGAGGATCGTGCGAAATCGATTGGGTCACAGTGGTTTCGACTCGGCTACGCCTCGCTCAACCAGCGGGGCGGGGTCGGGCCGGTATCGACTCACACGCTCGCAACCAGCGGGGTCGGACGGGCCGGGTATCGACTCACACGCTCGCAACCAGCGGGGCGGGGTCGGGCAGGTATCGACTCACACGCTCGCAACCAGCGGCGTCGGGCCGACGTCGACTCGGCTGTGCCTCGCTCAACCGATCGGGCGCCGCTCGACGGTGACCGAAGGGTTACCGGGGCGGAGTCCACCGCTGTTCGATGTTGCCGAATCGCCAGATCGCCACGGCAAGAGTCCATGCCACGACGAACAGACCCACGATCACGTAACCCGCGTAGTCGAGGTTCGTGTCGGCGACGGCTGCCAGCGGGCCCGAGGTGATGTCGAGCCGGTCGGCGAGGACTCCGATCAGTTCGATGGTGCCGATGACGAGCGCGACGGCCACCGAGATCGACGTGATGGTCATGTTGTAGAAGATCTTGCGGACGGGTGTCACGAACGCCCAGCCGTACGCGTAGTTCATCAATACACCGTCGGTGGTATCCATCAGGCACATCCCGGCGGCGAAGAGGATCGGCAGCACCAGTACCGCGTAGAAGGGCAGGTTGAATGCCGCGGCTCCCCCGGCCAGAACCAGCAGCCCCACCTCGGTGGCGGTGTCGAAGCCGAGACCGAAGAGCACCCCGATGGGATAGATATGCCACGGCTTGGTCACCGACTTGGTGAGTCCACCGAGGAACCGGTTCATGAATCCCCGTGAGTCGAGCTGCTTTTCGAGTTCGTGTTCGTCGTAGCGGCCGCGGCGGAGTTCACGGAAGACGCGGATGATGCCCAGCAGCGCGATCAGATTCACGATTCCGATGACCCACAGAAACACTCCGGACACCGACGGACCGATGAGACCGGTGACGGTATGCAGGGCCGAATCATCGTTCTCGACGGGCCCGACGAGCGCTCGAACGCCGAAGGCGAGTAGCACCGACAGGGCGAACACGATCGTCGAATGTCCGAGCGAGAACCAGAATCCGACCGACAACGGCTTGCGGTCGATGTGGTTGTCGAGGTTGTCGGCGATCAGTTTGCGCGTCGTGTTGTCCACGGCGGCGATGTGGTCGGCGTCGAATGCGTGACGCAGCCCGAAGGTGTAGGCGAGCAATCCGACGCTGACGGTGAACACCGGGTGATCCCCGCCGAGGTGAAAGTGCTGTGGCGCGACAGCCAGGAGAAGCACACCGAACCCGACGACGTGGAGCAGGACGATGAATCCGGTCATTCCCGCGAGTGACATCTTGTCTGCTCCCGAGAGGCTCGCCCGGAATTGCCGCAGCGGGTGTGATCGGTCGGGTGTGGCCGCAGTGGTCATCGAACTCCCTGGAGACAATCGATCTGTGGTGATCGCCGGACGTCGGGGACAAGTCTGTCGCGTTCGGAGCATAACCGCAGCGCGAACCGCCCCGGACGGCGAGATCTCCGTCCGGGGCGCTCTGGTGGGTCGTCGCTAGCCGAACTCGACGATCAGATCACCGCCGTCGACTTGCGCCGACTTTCCCAAGGGCAGCGTCGCGATCACACCCGAACGCGGCGCCGTGATGGTCGACTCCATCTTCATCGCTTCGATGGTGCCTACCGGATCTCCCGCGGCGACGTCGTCGCCGACTTCAACCGAGAGCACCACTACGCCGCCGAACGGTGCGCCGAGATGAGTCGGATCGTCGGGGTCGGCGCGTCGTACCTTCTCTGCCGTGACGTCGAACGACCTGTCACGCACCGCGACCGGACGCAACTGGCCGTTGAGCTTGCACATGACGGTGCGGATTCCGCGTTCGTCGGCATCGCTGATCGCTTCCAGACCGATGAGCAGGTCGACGCCGGGTTCCAGGGGGACCCGTTCTTCTCGTCCGGACCGCAAGCCGTAGAGGAACAGGTTCGCCGACAGCACCGACGTGTCACCGTACAGTCGGCGATGTTCTGCCAGCTCGGCGGTCGGTCCGGGGAACAGCAGCCGATTGAGTGCATCCCGTCGCCCAGCGCCGGACTGCCCAAGTGCCTCCCGATCGGCCGCGGTCAGATCCGTCGGCGGCACCGCCGGCGCCCGGCCGCGCAGCACCTCGGTCCGCAGCGGCTCCACCCATCCGCCTGCCGGCTCACCGAGCTCGCCGCGGAAGAAGCCGATGACCGAGTCGGGAATGTCGAACGACGACGGGTTGGCTGCGAACTCATCCGCACTGGCACCTTTCGCGACCAGCGTCAGCGCCAGATCGCCGACGACCTTCGACGACGGCGTGACCTTGATCAACCTGCCCAGGATTCGGTCCGCGCCCGCGTACGCGTCTTCGACCCGCTCGAACTGGTCGGCCAGCCCCAGCGATGCGGCCTGCTGGTACAGGTTGGACAACTGCCCACCGGGAATCTCGTGCCGGTAGACGCGACCGGTCGGAGACCCGTGACCGGACTCGAACGGTGCGTACACCTTGCGCAACAATTCCCAGTAGGGCTCGAGAGCGCACACCGCATCGAGGTCCAGCCCGGTGTCCTTCTCGGTACCGGCCAGCGCGGCGACGATCGCGGAGAGCGCTGGCTGACTGGTCGATCCGGCCAGCGGTGCACTGGCGCCGTCCACGGCGTCGACACCTGCCTGCACGGCGGCCAAATACGTCGCGACCTGTCCGCCCGCGGTGTCGTGGGTGTGCAGGTGCACCGGCAGGTCGAAATTCGACCGAAGCGCGGTGACGAGCGTCGACGCCGCCGCCGGTCGCAACAGCCCCGCCATGTCCTTGATCGCGAGGACGTGCGCACCCGCGTCGACGATCTGCTCGGCCAGTCGCAGGTAGTAGTCGAGCGTGTACAAATCCTCGGCGGGATTCGACAGGTCACCGGTGTACGACATCGCCACCTCGGCGACGGCACTGCCCTGTGCCACCACCGCGTCGATCGCCGGTCGCATGGCGTCGACGCTGTTGAGCGCATCGAAGATGCGGAACACGTCGACGCCGGTTCGGGTCGCCTCGGCGATGAACGCGTCGGTGACCTCGGTCGGATACGGCGTGTATCCCACAGTGTTCTTGCCGCGCAACAACATCTGCAGGCAGATATTCGGAATCGCCTCGCGCAGCTTCTCCAGTCGTTCCCACGGATCCTCGTGACAGAACCGCAGCGCCACGTCGAATGTCGCACCACCCCAGCATTCGACCGACCACAGCTGCGGGGTCATCGACGCCACGTACGGAGCAACGGCCGTCAGACCGCTGGTGCGGACTCGGGTTGCCAACAGCGACTGGTGAGCATCGCGAAACGTGGTATCGGTGACGCCGACCGCCGATTGCGAACGCAGTTGAGCCGCAAACGCTTTGGGCCCCAGTCGCAACAGGTCGTCGCGGCTGCCCGGGCTCGGTTCACTCAACTGCAGTCCGGTCAGCTTCTCCCGGGGACGCACCACACGATCGGGCAGGCCGTGCGGTCGGTTCACCGTGACGTCGGCGAGGTAGTTGAGCATCCTGGTGGCGCGGTCCGACGATACGTGTGCATCGAGGAGTTCGGGGTGATCGGCGATGAAGCTCGTCGTGACCCCACCCGAGTTGAACTCCGGGTGCGCCAGCAACGCCTGCAGAAAGCCGACATTGGTGGCGACACCACGAATCCTGAACTCCGCCAACGCTCGTCGGGCACGCGCGAACGCCGCGCCATGGTGACGCCCGCGGCAGGTGACTTTCACCAACATCGAATCGAAGAAGCCGGTCACCTCGGCGCCGAGGTTGGTGCCGCCGTCGAGGCGGACACCCGCGCCACCCGGCGCACGGTAGGCGGTGATGCGCCCGGTGTCCGGGCGGAAATCGTCGGCGGGATCCTCGGTGGTGACCCGGCACTGAACAGCGCTGCCCCGCAGCGTGATCGAGTCCTGGCTGATGCCGAGCTCGGCCAGCGTGGCACCGGCCGCGATCCGCAGTTGAGCGGCGACGAGATCGATGTCGGTGACCTCCTCGGTCACCGTGTGCTCCACCTGAATCCGTGGATTCATCTCGATGAACACGTACCGCCCGGTGACATCTCCCGTCGCTCCGCTCGCCCCGGTGACATCTCCCGTCGCTCCGCTCGCCCCGGTGACATCTCCCGTCGCTCCGCTCGCCCCGGTGACATCTCCCGTCGCTCCGCTCGCCCCGTCCGGACCGAGGAGGAACTCGACGGTACCCGCACCGCAGTAGCCGATCGACCGAGCGAAGGCGACGGCGTCGGCGCACATCGAATCACGCAGCGCCGGATCGAGATTCGGCGCCGGAGCGATCTCCACGACCTTCTGATGGCGGCGCTGCACGCTGCAATCACGCTCGTACAGGTGCACCACGTCGCCGGACTGATCGGCGAGAATCTGCACCTCGATGTGCCTCGGCGAGGTCACCGCCTGTTCGATGAATACCGTGCCGTCGCCGAATGCCGACGCCGCTTCGCGCGATGCGGCTTCCAACGCGGCACGCAACTGCGCCGGGTCGTCGACCAGCCGCATCCCGCGGCCGCCGCCGCCCGCGACCGCTTTGACGAACAGCGGGTAATGCATGCCCTCGGCGGCCGCGATCAATGCGTCGATGTCGGTGCCGGGATCGGTCGAGGCCAGCACCGGGACACCGGCCGCGCTCGCCGCCGCGATGGCCCTCGACTTGTTGCCGGTCAGTTCCAGTACAGACGCCGGCGGGCCGACGAACGTCAGACCGGCGTCGGCGCACGCCCGCGCCAGATCCGGGTTCTCCGAAAGAAATCCGTAGCCCGGATATATCGCGTCCGCACCGGCGCGGCGCGCCACGTCGATGATCGCCGGGATGTCGAGATACGCCCGTACCGGATGTCCGGGTTCGCCGATCTGATATGCCTCGTCGGCCGAATTGCGATGCAACGCATTGCGATCCTCGTACGGGTACACCGCAACCGTCGACAGGCCCAGCTCGTAACACGCACGGAAGGCGCGCACCGCGATTTCGGATCGGTTGGCGACGAGCACCTTCCGCATGGTCATGCCCCCAATGCCCGTTGCGGCTGACCGTCGTACGCCGAGAGCGGACGGATCAGCGCGTTGTGCGCGGTCTGCTCGATGATGTGCGCGGTCCACCCGGTGATCCGGGCCATGACGAAGATCGGTGTGAAGGATCCGATGTCGAAGCCCATCAGGTGATATGCGGGACCGGTCGGAAAGTCCAGATTCGGCTTGATCCCGGTCCGCTTGACCATCTCGTCCTCCAACTCGCGATAGATGCCGAGCCATTTGCGTTCACCGAAATGTTCGGATACCTCGACGAGCGCCTCGTACATCGTCGGCACCCGGGAGTCCCCGTTCTTGTACACGCGGTGGCCGAAGCCCATCACTTTGTCCTTGGCGGTCAGCTTGGCGTCGAGCCAGTCACGAGCACGCTCGGGACGATCGATGTCGATCATGTCGTGCATGACAGCCTCGTTGGCGCCCCCGTGCAGCGAACCCTTCAGGGCACCGATCGCGGCAGTGACGGCGCTGTAGATGTCGGACTGGGTCGACGTGACCACGCGCGCGGCGAATGTCGAGGCGTTGAAACTGTGCTCGGCGTAGAGGGTCATCGACTTCTCGAATGCCTTGACGATCACCGGATCCGGGATCTCGCCGAAACACATGTTGAGGAAGTTCTCCGCGTACCCGAGGCCGTGATGCGGCTTGATCGGATCCAGGCCGCGCCGGCGGCGCATGTCGGCGGCGACGATCGTCGGCAGGACGGCGAACATGCGAAGCGCTTTGTCCAGGTTGGCTTCCGCGGAAGGCACGTCCTCGTCGGGGTCCTCGGCTCCCAAGTAGCTGATCAGGGTCCGTACGACGTCCATCGGGTGGCAGTTGTCGGGAATCCGGGCCAGTACCGATTCGCCGTTGCGATCCAGGCGCCGACTCGCCCGCTCCCGCTGGGTGAAGAGCTGAAGTTGCCCCGGGGTAGGCAACTCGCCGTACCACAGGAGATACGCCACTTCCTCGAAGCTGCGATGTGCGGCCAGGTCTTGGACCGCGTAGCCGCGGTAGGTGAGCGAGTTGGTCTCCGGGACCACCTTCGAGATCGCCGTGGTGTCGACGACGACACCGGCCAGTCCCTTGTAGATGGTCGGGGTTGGTTTCGTTTCGGCGGTGGTCATCGGTCCGCGCTCCCTGCGGTTGAGTGTGACGGAATCGTGAAATTGAATGTGGCGGTGTCGAACTGGTTGTATTCGGAGTAGCGCAGCAATTCGTAGAGCCGTGACCGATGCTGCATCCGATCGAGAAGTTCTTCTTGCGTGCCCGCTGACGCGATCTGCCTCAATCCGTCTTCGACGGCCCCCATCGCGATGCGAAGAGTGGTCACCGGATAGATCACGGCGTTGTAGCCGACGTCGGAGAGCTGGGCGGCGGTGAGCAGTTCGGACTTGCCGAACTCGGTCATATTCGCCAGCAACGGCACATCGACGGCGCTGCGGAACTTCTCGAATTCGGCCAGATCCGTCAGTGCCTCGGTGAAGATCAGATCTGCTCCGGCGTCCGCATACGCTTTGGCTCGGTCGATCGCCGCATCCAACCCCTCGATGGCTCGGGCGTCGGTCCGGGCGCAGATGACGAAGTTCTCGTCCCGCCGCGCCGCCACGGCCGCCCTCAGACGTTTGATCATGTCGGCCGCGGGGACCACCGCCTTGCCGTCGAGGTGACCGCAACGCTTCGGGTTGACCTGGTCTTCCAGGTGACAGCCCGCCAGGCCGGCGTCTTCGAGTGCGGCGACGGTGCGCGCGGCACTCATCGGCTCGCCGAAGCCGGTGTCGGCGTCGATCAAGGTGGGTAGCGCGCCGGCCCGGGCGATTTGCCCGCCACGCGAAGCGACCTCGGTCAGTGTGGTCAATCCGATGTCGGGCAGTCCCAGGTCGGCGGCGAGGACGGCCCCGGACACGTACACACCCTCGAATCCGAGGTCGGCGATCAGTTTCGCGACCAACGGGGAGAACGCTCCCGGCCAGCGCTGCAAGGTGCCCGACGCCAGGCCGGCCCGCAACGCCCGCCGCTTGTCGGCGTCGCTGACCGCGGAGGAGAACAGGTCGGTGGCGAAATCCTCAGTGTCGCTCATCAGAAGATGCCCTCGCCGATAACCGGCGCGGCGTCGAGCACCGACTGCTCGACGGCGATGTTCAGCGCGTCGAGTTCTCCGGCGGGGATGTCGGCGAGTCCGGCCGCGACGTCGAGGAAACGTCGCTGTTCACCCGTGCCGATCACGCCGTCGGCGAGCCCGGTGAACTTCGCGACGTACTGATCGCGCGCAAAGGGCCGGGCCCCCAGGGGGTGCGCGTCGGCGACGGCGAGTTCGTCGACGATCTCGCTGCCGTCTTTCATCGTGATCACGGCGCGCGCGCCGAACGCCTTCTCGTTCGGATCCTCCGAGTGGTAACGGCGAGTCCACTCGGGATCCTCGACGGTGGAGATCTTGTTCCACAGCGCGACGGTGTCCGGGCGGGAAGCACGCTCCGGCGCATACGATTTCACGTGGTCCCAGGACCCGTCCTGCAGCGCGACGGCGAAGATGTACATCACCGAATGGTCCAGGGTCTCCCGGCTGGCCGTCGGATCGAACTTCTGGGGATCGTTGGAGCCGGTGCCGATCACCACGTGGGTGTGATTCGAGGTGTGCAGCACGATCGATTCGATGTCGTCGATGTGGGGAATGTGCGCACGCATCCGCCGAGCGAGGTCGATCGGAGCCTGGCTCTGGTACTCGGCCGAGTGCTCTTTGGTGTAGCTCTCCAGGATCGCGCGTTTGGGCTCGCCGAGCCCGGGCAGCGGCACGGTGTATTCACCGTCGGGGCCGTCGAGCAGCCAGGCGATGACACCGTCCTCCCCCTCCCAGATCGGCGCCGGGGAGCCCTCACCGCGCATCGCCCGATCGACGGCCTCGATGGCGACCTTGCCCGCATACGCCGGGGCGAACGCCTTCCAGCTGGAGATCTGCCCCTTGCGGGACTGCCGGGTGGACGTCGTCAGATGCAATGCCTGCCCGACGGCCTGGTAGATGGTCTGATCGTCGAGTCCGAGCATAGTTCCGAGGCCGGCGGCGACCGACGGGCCGAGATGGGCGACATGGTCGATCTTGTGCTTGTGCAGGGAGATTCCACGCACGAGGTCGATCTGGACCTCATAGGCGGTGGCGAGCCCGCGGATCAGATCCCTGCCGCTGACACCCTTGTGCTGCGCGACGGCGACGAGGGGCGGGATGTTGTCGCCGGGATGCGAGTACTCGGCGGCGAGGAAGGTGTCGTGGAAATCGAGCTCGCGGACCGCGACTCCGTTGGCCCATGCCGCCCACTCCGGCGAGAAACTACCGGGAACGCCGAAGACCTGTGCACCCCGACGATCTCCCGTCGCTTCGCTCGCCCCGGTTTGGGCGGGATGCGCCAGGGCCTGTGAACGCGCGGTGGTCACCGGTCGCCGGATGACCGACGCGGCGCTCACCGAAGCGTTGTCGATGACGCGGTTGATGATCATCTCGGTGGTGTCCGCGGGCACGTCGACGGGGTCGACGGCGAGCTGAGCGATCTTGTACGCAAGATGCTCGGACTGGGGGAAGTCGTCGGCGCTGCGGCGGGTTCGTACGGTGTGATTGATCATGTTTGCACCGTACGCAGAGCCGCTACTTCCTCGAAAGACCCTGCACAAGCGTAATTTCGCGAACATTTCGCGCGATTTTTGCGAATGTTGTGTACACGAGGACGCGTAAGCTGCGTAGTCATGGCCAAGATGTTCGCCGGCGCTCGCCTTCGACGCCTCCGCGAGGAGCGCGGTATCAGTCAGGCGGCGCTGGCCAGGCGGCTCGACCTCTCGACGAGCTACGTCAACCAGCTGGAGAACGATCACCGGCCCTTGACCGTCGCGGTGCTGCTCACATTGAGTCGCGAATTCGACCTTGCGGGCGACTATTTCGCCGCCGACGCCGACGCGCGGCTCATCGGCGACCTGACCGAAGTCTTCGCCGCGCACTCCGACCTCGGCGACGCCGAACCGGGCCAGATCGACGAACTCGTCGCGCGAATGCCGGACGTCGGCCGGGCGTTGGTGACCATGCATCGCCGATTACTCTCGGCGACAACAGAATTGGAGACGCGAAACGCACGGGCCACCGGTCAGCCCGACGACTATCCGCGAACGCCGATGCCGTTCGAAGAAGTACGGGACTTCTTCTACGACCGCAAGAACTACATTCACGAGCTCGACGTCGCAGCGGAGGAATTCTTCGATCACCACGGATTGGACATCGGTGGCCTCGATGAGCAACTGGCGGTGATCTTGGAGCGCGAGTTGGGATTTCGCGTCGTCGTCGACGACGGCGACCGCAAGCGGGTCTTCGATCCGGTCAATCGGGTCATCCGCATCGCCCGGCGTCTGGGTCCGGGACAACGCGCATTTCAGCTCGCTACCCAGCTCGCATTTCTGACCCAGGACTCGTTGCTCGACACGATCGTCGCCTCGGCCCCAGACCTGACCGACCAATCGGCGTCGGTCGCACGAATCGGATTGGCGAACTACTTCGCGGGCGCACTGGTCCTGCCGTACAAGCGATTTCATGCGGCGGCCGAGGAACTCCGGTACGACGTCGAACTGCTCAGCCTCCGGTTCGAAGTGGGATTCGAGACGATCTGCCACCGGCTGTCGACATTGCAGCGCTCCCGGCTGCGTGGCGTTCCGTTCATCTTCGTCCGCACCGATCGAGCGGGAAACATCTCCAAACGCCAGTCCGCCACCGCATTTCACTTCTCGCGGGTCGGCGGAAGCTGTCCCCTGTGGGTGGTACACGATGCGTTCGCCACGCCGGGCCGCATCGTCACCCAGGTGTCGTCGATGCCCGACGGCCGCTCATACTTCTGGCTCGCCCGCACCACCGACGAAGCGCGGCGGGGATATCTCGGTCAACGCAGCAGCTTCGCCATCGGACTCGGCTGCGACCTCGCCTACGCCGATCGGCTGGTGTACTCGACCGGCGTGGACCTGACCGATCCACGCCGCATCGTGCCGATCGGCGCCGGTTGCAAAGTGTGCGACCGCCCGGCGTGCCCGCAGCGCGCGTTTCCGCAGCTGGGGCACGCCGTCGTCGTCGACGACAATGTCGCGGAGGCCAGCCCTTACCGGTCGCCGGGGCAGGACGTGGCGTCGCACCGACATTAGGGAGTGTCGACGGCCAGGGAACCTTCGGCGACGCCACCTGCCGCGGGCACTTCGCCTCTGGCTGCCGGGGTCCGGCTGCGCCGGATGATTTCGGCGATGGCGAACACGATGAGGTTCGGAGCCAACGCGATGAGTCCGGAATCCCAGGTGCCGATGTCCACGTGAGCGAAGGTGAGCCAGCCGACGACGACAACTCCGGTGATCATGCCGAGAATGATCGGCACCGCACCGACTTTCACCTTGTTCGCGAGCCCGAACAGAATTCCCGGCGCCATCTGCGCGAGACCGCCGTAGGTCAGCAGCAGCAGACCGGCGATGTCGTAGTTGGTCAACCCGAAGATCAGCGACAGCAGCACCGCGGCCGCCACGAAGACCGTGTTGAGCCGAAGCTTGCGACGCTCGCCGGTCACGACGATCAGATTCTGCGAGATCAGCGACGAGATTCCCATCGCGATGGCGGCGGCGGGCACCATGGCCGCGGCCGCGCCGGCGATAGCGATGACCGCCACCAGCGAATCCGGCATTGTCTGATGTGCCGTCGTGAGCAGAACCGCGTTACCGCGGGTGGTCGACGGAAGGATCAGAATCGCCCCGCACCCGACGATGATCGGAGCGAACAGCGCGAATTGATACAGGCCCAGCCACGTGTAGTTGTCGCGCAGCACCGCACCCGTCTTCGCCGCGAACAGCGGCGGCCACAGATGCGGGAAGGTGTTCAGACCCGCGCCGATGCCGGTGATGATCACCGACGTCAGGAAGAAGGTGGTTCCATAGCCGGGCGCATTCACGGTCAGCAGATCCGGGCTGTGCGTGGCCAGCTCACCGAAGATGTGCGGCACCCCGCCCACCGAGATCAAGACGGCCACCAGCACCAGCACCAGCGCGATCACCATCAGCGCATCCTTGAGCATCGCCACCCGCGCGATGCCGCGAATACCGGCCCACGCCACGAAAGCGATCACCAGCACGCTGGCCACCACCATCGACAGACCGCGGCCCGACTTGCTGCCCGTGGCCAGTTCGACGATCAACCCGAGACCGGTGAGTTGAAGCTGGAGGTAGGGCAGCAAGAACAGTGCGCCGACGACTGCGGCGAGTTTGCCCAGCATCGGGCTGTTGAACCGATCGGTGAAGAAATCCGCCTGAGAGATGTAGCCGCGACTGCGTCCGAGCCGCCAGATCCGCGGGCCGACGAAGTAGAGACCGATCGCGGCGATCGACAGGTAGGCGATCGCGAAGGTGGCGCTGAGTCCACCGGTGAAGGCGATGCCCGCGAGGCCGAGGAAGCTGAACGTCGTGAGCGATTCACCGGCCTGCAGGAACCAGGAGGTCCAGCGTGGGAGGTTACGGCCGCTGACAGTCCACTCTCCCATGGTGGTGGCCTTGCGCCCGACGATGCCGAGCGCGCCGATCAGGAAGATTCCGCCGAAGATGAGCACGGTGAGCATCAGTGACCTCCGCCTTGCGTCGCGGTGGAGACTCCGGCCGCCTCCGCCTCGTGCAGGTCGGCGGCGTCGGCTTCGGCGCCGCCGCTGCGCCGATAGGACGCCTCGACAAGACGCAGCGCCACGACGGTGCCGATGGTGCACAGCGCGCTCCAGATCAGCACCGACGGCACCCCGAACCAGAGGTGATCGCCGTCGACGTAGGACAGCAGTGGGGTGAGTAGAAAGCCGACTATCGGCACGGCGGCGATCGCGAGGCGCAACGGAGTGGCGAGTCCGTTGTCGAGGGCGTTGACATTCATCGGTTGATCCCTTCCAGATCAGGTGTTCGCAGACCGAACGCGGTTGCTTCTTCGAAGGCTGCGGCGACCGCGAGCAAGGTGGCTTCGGTCCGTGCCCGGGTGATGATTTGCAGGCCGACGGGCAGGCCGTCGGTGGTGAATCCGCCGGGCACCGACATCGCCGGTACGCCCAGGGCGGTGATGAGACAGCACGACTCCATCCAGCCGAGGTAGTCGTGCTGCTCGACGCCGGCGACCATCGACGGCCAGGTCAGCTCGGCGTCGAACGGCGTCACCTGGCTGACCGGCGCCAACAGGACGTCGTAGTCGTCGAAGAACCTGTCGGCGGCCCGCTGCAGTCGAGTCAGTTCGGCCAGCGCGCGGCCGACCTGCGGCCCGCTCAGTCGGGCTCCCTCGGAGATGTTCCAGACGAGGTCGGGTTTGAATCCATCGGGTGTCGCCGCGTACATCTGCGCGAAGGCGGCCTCGAACTCCACGGCGCGCAGGGTGCGGAAGGCCTCGAACGCACCGTCGAGGTCCGGGCAGGCAGGTTCGACGTGTGCGCCGAGGTCCTCGAACACCGCGACGTTCGGGGCGAGCGTGTCGAGCACGTCGGCCTCGACCGGCACCCGGTCGCCGAGTGTCGGTGCCCACGCGACGCGCATCCCGGCGAGTGATGCCGGCGTAGGCGCCGCATAGGCGGCGGCGTCGGAGTCGTAGGACAACGGGTCGGCGCGATGTCGCCCGGCGATCACCGACAGCAGCAGGCCGACGTCGCCGACCGTGCGGGCCATCGGGCCCGCGGTGCCCATCGGCAGGTAACCCAGCAGTCCGGTGGGATCGGGCACGAGGCCGGGGGTCGGCCGCAAGCCGACGACGTTGCAGAACGACGCCGGGTTGCGCAACGAGCCGCCCATGTCGCTGCCGTCGGCGATCGGCTGGAAGCCCGCCGCCAACGCGGCTGCGGCGCCGCCGCTGCTGCCACCGGCGGAGCGGGTCGGCGCATAGGGGTTGCGGGTCACGCCGAACACCGGGTTGAAGGTGTGCGACCCGGCCGCGAACTCCGGCACATTGGTCTTGCCCAGCCGCACCACTCCGCCGACCTGCATGCGACGCACGATCTCGTCGTCGGCGTCGGGCACATTGTCGGCCAGAAGCGGTGAGCCGCAGGTGGTTCGCAGTCCGGCGGTCGCATGCGTGTCTTTGATCGAGATCGGCAATCCGGCCAGCGGACCCAGCGGCCGCCCCGCGCAGCGCTCATCGTCGATCGCGGTCGCGACGCGCTCGGCTGTGTCGAGATCGACGGTGACCACCGCATTGACGGTCGGATTGTGGCGCGTGATCTGGGCGACGTGGGCGTCGAGCAGTTCGCGCGCGGAGAGTTCTTTGCGTTCCAGCAGCGCGAGCTGCTCGCGGGCGCTGCGGAAGACGAGTTCAGTGTCCATGGACATCCCTTGAGTGACTGTGACGACGCTCGCAGTCGATCACGTTGTTGAGTCAGATCACACTAGACCATGAATGACGGAAATCGTCAATAGCTCGCGTGATATCGACGGATATACTTCTCAGTGATCAAACCGGTGCCGGTTTCATCGATTCGGCGCCTGTAGTCGATAATGGCGACGTGCCGGTGGACGAAATGGACATGCTCGATCGCCGCATCGCGGCGGCACTGCAGGTAGACGGGCGGGCCAGTTGGCGCCAGATCGCCGAGGTGCTCGACGAACCGGTGCGCATGGTGAGCCGTCGCGCCAACGCGCTGCTGGCCGCGCAGACCGTGCGGGTGACCGCCGTGTTGGACCTCGTGCACTGGCACCTGGCGACGCTGACCTGCGCGCCCAAGGCCGCCGACGCCGTGGCGCGGGCGGTCGCCGGACGCGGCGACGTCAACATGGTGTACACGCTGGCGCACGGTGGGCTGGTCCTCGCCGAGACCAGAGTCGAACGAGGTTCGACGATCATGAACCTGTGGACCGAACTCGGCGCGATCGACGGCGTCGAACAGGTGACGCTGGAGCCGATCCTGCGATACTTCCGCACCATCGACGACTGGCGACCGGCGATTCTCACCCCCGACGAGATCGCGCGGCTGGAAGTGCCCACCGATCCGGTGTCGTCGCAGGAGCCGCACGAACCGCTCGACGACGTCAACGCGGCGATCGCCGACGCGCTCATCTCCGACGGCCGACGTCCCTACGACGCCCTCGGAGCGCTGGTGGGCATCTCCGAGCCGACCGCGCGTCGGCGCGTCGAATCATTGCGGCAGCGGGGGGTGCTGCGTATCCGCGCATTGGTCTCGCCGCAGGCGCTGGGTCTTCCGGTCGAGACGATGATCTGGGTCGACTGCCCGCCGGCGGCGGCGTCGACGGTCGGCGCCGCGATCGCGGCGTTGCCGCAGGTCGCCTACGCGGTGCTGACGCTCGGGTCCTCTGCCGTGGTCGCCTACCTGGCCTGCGTCGACAATCGGCAGTTACGCAGCGTGCTCACCGACTCGCACTGGGGCACGGACGTGACCCGCATCCGTTCGACGACGGTGCTGCGCGCATTCAAACGAAGCGGCCTGCTGCTGTAGGAACACACCCCCGCCGCTGGTCGAGCCGGGTTTCACCGGTTCGGGCACTCCATCTGCTGGTTGAGCCGCGAGGAGCGCTAGCGACGAGCGTGTCGAAACCCCTGTACCACAATGCATTTGATGGTGGCGCACTTGTCGAACTGTGATGGAATCGAACATCGAGGCGTGTGCACCCAAAGGGTGCACACGCCTCACTTGCCGGGTGTCATCGCCGATATTGGCGCGGACCGTCGAAAGTCGTTGTGGCTGAGAGGTTTCGACACGGACTCGGCTAGCGCCTCGTCCGGCTCAACCAGCAGAGTGGCGCTTCGGCCGGTGCATCCTGGTCGAGCCGCGCTGCCCTCCCCGCCGCTGGTTAACCGGCCCACACCGCCGGTTGAGCCGGGCCGAAGCGCTAGCGAAGGCCCGTGTCGAAACCACGCCACGCCACCTCCAAAAATACTGTGGCACAACGGTTCCGATACGACCTCGGCCAGCCACAACCAGCAGACGACGGCCCCGACTACAGCGGGGCCAGCTCGGTGACCTCCCGACGGAAGGGAACGTCGTCGTTCGACCGCTGAGGCGCGTCGAACTCCTCCGCCGCCCGCCGGCCCGACCACACCGCAGCCGCGATCGTGCCGGGAGCCAGGCAGTCCCCGACGCTGCGCACGCTCGCCAGGTCTCCGGCGTCGCGTCGTGCCACCAGATCCAGATACAGCTCTTCCTTCGGCAGCCGCGCGGTCACCAGCACCACGGCGTCGCACTCGACCTCGCGCGGCGAGTCGGTGTAGACGTCGGCGATCGTCACTCCGCCGACGCCGATCGCGTTGAGTGCGTGATCGGTGATCCGCTCGATGCCACTTTGGATCAGGCGCCGCTGGATCCGGTTCACCTCGAAGGTGTTGACCGTCCACGGCGACACCTGTGGGCTCGGCGTGACGATGGACACGTCGTATCCCTTGGCGCGCAACAGTTCTGCGACCACGCCGCCCATGTAGTAGTGGTCGTCGTCGTAGACCACGACACGTTTGCCGTCGGGCAGCCGGTCGGCGAACAGATCGTCGGGACCGAGCACCTGCGCACCCGGCGCGATCGGTAGCGGCCGGGTATGCCAGCGGCCGACGCCGTCGGTGCGCCAGGTGGCCCCGGTGGCGACCAGTACGTGTTGGAACTCGAATTCGACGATGTCGTCGGCGGTCATCGGGCTCTCGCGGAAGATCTCTACGTTCGGCAATTGCGCCAGCGCGCTCTCGCGGTAGTCGCGGACGCGATTCCACGCCGACAGTCCCGGCAGCCGCGATTCGCGGGTGACCCGGCCGCCGAGTTCACGTGACCCTTCCATCAGCGCGACGTCGTAGCCGCGGACACCCAGCGCTCGGGCGGCTTCCAGCCCCGACGGCCCGGCGCCGACGATGAGCACGCGGCTGTCGGATTCCTTGGGCCGGCTGAACTCCGGATGCCAGCCGCGCCGCCACTCCTCGCCCATGCTCGGGTTCTGGGTGCATCTGATGGGAGACATCGTCTGGTCGCCCGTCACGCAGATGTTGCAGCCGATGCATTCGCGGATCAGCTCGAGCCGGTTGTCGCGAATCTTGTTCGGCAGGAACGGATCTGCGATGGACGGGCGAGCCGCGCCGATCAAGTCGAGGATGCCGGTCTTGACCTGGCGCACCATCGCGTCGGGTGAGGTGAACCGCCCGACGCCGACCACCGGCTTGGTGGTCAGCTTCTTCAGTCCGACGACGAACTCCTCCTGTCGCCCCTCCGGAGCGAACCGCGACGTCATCGAATCGCCTTCCCAGCTGCCCATGGCGAAATCCCACAGATCGGGGAGCTCCCCGAGTTCGCCGAGCACCGCCTCGATGTCCTCGCGGTGAATACCGTCGTGCGTCTCCTCTTCGACGGTGATGCGGCAGGCCACCGCGGCCCGGCCGGCGACTTCCTCCACGGTGTCTTCGAGCAGCTCACGCAGCAGTCGCATCCGGTTGATCACCGAGCCGCCGTATTCGTCGGTGCGGCTGTTGTAGCGCGGCGAGAGGAAGTGATGCAGCGTGCTGTAGCCGTGCGCGCCGTAGACGTAGATGACGTCGTAGCCGACCTCCAGACTCCGGCGGACCGCGTTGCGGTGCCAGCGGCGCAGGTCGGCGATGTCGCTCTTGGTCATCGCGCGGGCCTGAATCGGAGCGATCGTGTCGGGTGCCACCGGCAGGTGGGACGGGCCGATCGGGATCTCCCGCGACAACTGGTTGGGAGCGTTCATTCCGTTGTGCGCCAACTCGATACCGGCCAGCGCACCGCCCTCGTGAATGGCGTCGGCGATGCGGGCCAGCGCGGGCAGATCCTGGTCGTCCCAGATCCGGAGTTCGATGAAGGGCGCGATGTCGGAGGTCGCGTGGATCTCCACCTGCTCGGTGCAGACGACCGACCAGCCGCCCTCCGCCTTGATCTTGCGCATCGACGCCTGCGCGCTCGGGTCGCGATAGCCCATACCGTTGCAGTGGGGCACCTGGTAGAAGCGGTTCTTCGTGGTGACCGGTCCGATCTTGACCGGCTCGAACAGGATGTCGTACGGGGATGTCATGGGAGGGCCTCCATGGTTGGCGGAGCGGGTTGTCGGCGGCGGGAGGGGCTGGCTCCCACCTCGATCTCGACGGCCGTGCTCGGCCGTCGTCGGGTCGTGTTGATCGATACCGTCGATCGGCGGTGTCAGTCGGTGGGGTCGATCGGTCGTGCGGGGCCGGCTTGGCCGTGGCTCGCCGTCGGCCGTGGTTCGTTGGGGCGACAGAGGTTGTGAGCACTCAGTGCTCGCGCCAGCACCTCGTCGTCGAGCAGTGCCGAGCGCCGCACGACGTCGGGGATCGACGCTCCGGTAGCGATCGCCTCGGCGACGAGTGCGGTGGCGGCCTCGTAGCCGAGTACCGGACTCAGCGCGGTGGCCAGGCTCGCCGAGCCGAGCACGGCGTCGCGCATGCGATCTGGGTTGGCCGTGATTCCGTCGACGCAGCGCTCACCCAGGACCTCCACCGCTGCGGTGAGGTGAGTGAGCGACGACAGCAGCGACCGGGTGATGATCGGCTCGAAAGCGTTGAGCTGCAACTGTCCCGCCTCGGCCGCCATCGTGATGGTGAGGTCGTTGCCGATCACCTCGTAGGCGACCTGGTTGACCATTTCGGGTATCACCGGATTCACCTTGCCCGGCATGATGCTGGACCCGGCCTGGACGGCGGGCAGGTTGATCTCACCGAAGCCGGCGCGCGGGCCCGACGACAACAACCGCAGGTCGTTGCAGATCTTCGACAGCTTCACCGCGGTGCGTTTGGTGACTCCGGAGAGCTGGACGAAGGCGCCGACGTCCGACGTCGCTTCGACGAGGTCGCGCGCGGTGGTCAGCGGCAGCCCGGTCAGCCGGCGCAGTTCCTCGCATGCCATGGCCGCGTACTGCGGATGCGCGTTCAGCCCGGTGCCGATGGCGGTGCCGCCGAGGTTGATCTCGGCCACCAGCAACGACGCCTCGGCGATCCGGTCGGCATCCTCGGCGACGGTCACCGCGAACGCCCCGAACTCTTGGCCGAGCGTCATCGGCACCGCGTCCTGCAATTGTGTACGACCGAGTTTGAGCATCTCGGCGAACTCCGCCGACTTGACCGCGAAGCGCTCCGACAGGTCGCGGACCGCCTGTTCGAGGGAGCGCGTCGCGATGCCGACGGCCACCTTCACCGCCGTCGGATACACGTCGTTGGTGCTCTGCCCCAGGTTGACGTGCTCGAGCGGATGCACGACCTGATAGTGACCCCGTTCGTGGCCGAGAATCTCCAGTGCCCGGTTCGCGATGACCTCGTTGGCGTTCATATTGGTCGACGTGCCCGCCCCGCCCTGTATCTGGTCGACGACGAACTGGTCGTGCAGTGCGCCCTCGCGGATCTCGATACACGCCGCGACGATGGCGTCGGCGATGTTCGGGTCCAGCTGGCCGAGCCGCCGATTAGCTTGCGCCGCAGACTGTTTCACCGCGGCAAGGGCGACGATGAGGTCACCGTAGCGGGCGATCGGTACACCGGTGATGGGAAAGTTCTCCACGGCGCGTGCGGTGTGCACGCCGTAATAGGCGTCGGCGGGCACGGGGTGGTCGCCGAGCAGGTCGTGCTCGGTGCGGACGTCGGTCGTGGTGAGATCGGACACGCGTCTACTCCTGTGGTGGATCGCCGGCCGCCGAGCGGTCGGTGGTCAGGCGGCTGCGGATTCGTCGGTCGCGGGCGGCGTCGGCGAGCGTGCCCGCCAACGCGAGCGCGCCCTGCGTGATCGCCGTCTGGGCCGCGGCGGTGAGGGTGGCCGCGGCGAACTCGGGTTGGTGATTGACCGCCGGCAGTGAATCGATGCCGATATAAGGGTGGATGGCGGGCAGTACCTGGGAGACGTTGCCCATGTCGGTGGAGGC
Organism: Gordonia asplenii; assembly: GCF_012933505.1. Lineage (GTDB taxonomy): Bacteria > Actinomycetota > Actinomycetes > Mycobacteriales > Mycobacteriaceae > Gordonia > Gordonia asplenii. The sequence goes on along the minus strand of NZ_JABBNB010000006.1, from coordinate 132,306 downwards.
CCGCGCCATCATCGCGTCGGGGCCCGAGCCGAATCGACGTCCCACGGCGACGGCGCGCCGCTCGTAGCGGGCGAGCAATTCGTCGTCGGTGCGGAATTCGGCGTAGGGCTTGGACTCCGGCGACACGCTGAGCCGAGCTCCGGACGCGAGCGCCCCCGCCTCGAAGCAACGCATCACCCGGGGCTCCACCTCGGCGAGTTCGGCGAGCGTCTCCGCGCGCACATACCAGCGCCCTGCGGTTCGCTCGGCGATCGAGTTGGGTGCCTCACCGCCGCGAGTCATCATGCCGTGCACCCGCACCGTCGAGGGCAGCTGTTGGCGCAGCAGACCGATGGCGACCTGGGCGATGGTGAAGGCGTCGGCGGCGTTGACGCCCCGTTCGGGATAGGCCGCGGCGTGCGCGGACCGTCCGGTGTACTCGATGTGACTGTGCGACACCGCAAACGGGTGTGCGCGCGCCACATCGGCCGGTCCGGGATGGATCATCGCCGCGGCGTGCTGCCCGTCGAATCCACCGCGTTCGAGGAGCTCGATCTTGCCTCCCCCGCCCTCTTCGGCCGGGGTGCCGAGCACGGTCAACGTCAGCCCGAGGTCGTCGACGACGGGTGCCAACGCCAACGCCGCGCCGACGCTGATGGCCGAGATCAGGTTGTGCCCGCAGGCGTGCCCGAGTCCGGGCAACGCGTCGTACTCCGCGCACACCGCGAGATGCAGATCGCCGCTCCCGATCCGCGCGGCGAACGCCGTCGGCAGGCCGCAGTAGCCCTCGACGACGTCGAATCCGTTGTCGGACAGTTCATTTGCTACCCGTGGAGCCGAGCGGACCTCCTCCCACGCGATCTCCGGATGATCGTAGAGATCACGCGACAGGGCGATCAGACGTGGGTGGACGGCGTCGACGCCGGCTTCCATGCAGGTGTCGACGGTCGTCATTTGTCCCCCGGTACGCCGTACGACGGCGCGCTCGTCGGGTCCAGGGCACGGATCCGGTAGTCAGCCTTCTGCGGCTGCCAGATCTGCCACAGCGCGGTCAACTCGGCGAGCGGATCGTCGGCGAAGTCGACCCGCAGGTCGGTCACCGGCCACTCGACGTCGTCGACCACCTTCAGCCCGGCCGAATGCACCGGCCCGGCCTCGCCGCCCGCGGCCACCGCCGCGCCGAAGCCGTCGAGCAGACGCCCCTCGAAACTGTCCGACCCGCTCTCGGCGTAACCGCGCAGCAGTGCCGCGATCACCGCCTCGTCGGCGAGCAGGTTGCCCGCGGCGACGGCCTGGTCGCCTTCGGCGTGGGTGTGCACTCCGAGGCTGCGCGCGCCGGAATGCACGGCGGTGTTGCCGCGGCTGTCGACGACGGTGAGCTGCCGATAGTCGGGGAACTGTTCGTGGGCGAGTGCGGCGTCGACGGCGGCTGCCGCATCGTTGCCCGCGGCGAGCGATTCCAGCACTCGCGACCCGAGAGCGGGATTGGTGACGTTCTGCGACGCGACGACGCCGACGGCGGCGCGGGTATGGGCGCACCGCGACGCCACCGCCGGACTCGACGAACAGATCACGATGCCGAAGGAGCCGGTCGAGGGTTCACGCGCGACGAGGGAGAAGGTCACCGGCCACCGTCCTGCGCTTGACTGACGACCGCGGTCGCGTCGATCTCGACGAGCCATTCCGGTCGGGCGAGCGCCTCGACGACCAGCCCCGTCGACACCGGAAACACGCCTTTGAGCCAGCGTCCCATGATCCGGTAGACCGTCTCCCGGTAGCGGATGTCGGTCAGGTACACGGTCACCTTGACGACGTCGCGCAGCGAACTGCCCGACTCGTCGAGCAGCATGGCGATATTGCTCATCGCCTTCTCGGTCTGGGCTGCGACGTCGCCGATACCGACCGATTCGCGCGTGTCGAGGTCTTGCCCGATCTGTCCGCGCAGGTACACCACGCCGCCCGCGACGACGGCCTGGCAGAGGTCGTTGTCGAGGTTCTGCTCGGGGTAGGTGTCCTTCGTGTTGAAGGTCCGGATGCGCCGGTGGGTCACCTGCGGGGCGGTCGGGGAGCTCATGAAAGGCACTCGATTCGAGAGGTCGCGGATAGGACTTCGCCCATCGTGTCTCAGCTCGCACGAAAGGTAAATCACAAAGATTCGCGCCACTGCATCGAAATACGTTATGGCTCCTGCATAAGACAAGCAGATGCAAGCCATCGATTAAATCACCAATGGTTTTCATCGGCTACTCTCGCTCCGAGCGTCGCGAGCAGTCACCATGGGGTGATGGACACCGAGACACCCAGCACAATCGACTGGCACGCGCGCGCTGCCGAACTGACCTATCCCCGACAAGTATTCATCGACGGCGGGTGGACCGACGCGCGGTCCGGCGATACCTTCGCCGTGGTCAACCCCGCGACCGGTACGACGCTGACCGACGTCGCCGCCGGCGACGCCGCCGACATCGATGCGGCCGTCGCCGCGGCGCGGCGCGCCTACGACGAACGCACCTGGGCGGGATTGCCCGCCGCGCAGCGTGGCGCGGCGCTGTGCCGCCTGGCCGACCTGCTGCTCGAGCACACCGACGAACTCGCCCTGCTGGTCACCACCGAGATGGGCAAACCGATCCGCGACTCGCTCGACGTCGAGGTACCCGGTGCGGCGGCGGTGTTCCGCTTCTACGGCGAAGCGATCGACAAGCTCCCCGGCGAACTGCCCGCGACCCCGGACGGCAGCATCGCCATGGTCCGTCGGGTGCCGCTGGGCGTCGTCGGAGCCGTGGTTCCGTGGAACTTCCCGCTGGACATCGCGTCGTGGAAGGTCGCTCCGGCGTTGGCCGCGGGTAACAGTGTGGTCCTCAAACCCGCGGAGGAGTCGCCGCTGTCGGCGCTGCGGCTCGCCGAACTGGCCCTCGCCGCAGGCATTCCGGCCGGGGTGTTCAATGTCGTTCCCGGACTCGGGGCCACCGCCGGCCGGGCACTGGGTCTGCACCCCGACGTCGACTGCCTCACCTTCACCGGATCGACCGAAGTGGGCAAGAAGTTCCTTGCCTACAGCGCCGAGTCGAATATGAAACAGGTGTGGCTGGAATGCGGGGGCAAGAGCCCCAACATCGTGTTCGCCGACTGCGCCGACCTCGATCAGGCCGCCCGGATGGCGTGCTTCGGGATCTTCGGCAACCAGGGCGAGGTGTGCTCGGCGAACAGCCGGTTGCTGGTCGAGCGCGAGATCGCCGACGAATTCGTCGCGCGCCTGATCGCCCACGCCGCCGCCTACCGGCCCGGCGACCCGCTGGACCCGACGTCGGCGGCCGGTTCGATGGTGTCGCGCAAACAACTCGACCTGGTGCTCGACTACGTTCGGCGCGCACGCGCGGACGGACGCATCGCGCTCGGCGGCGAGCGGATCGGGGACACCGGCTTCTTCATGGAACCGACCGTCGTGACCGATCTGGCGGCGCAGTCGCCGGTACTCTCCGACGAGGTCTTCGGCCCACTGCTGGCGGTCATCGCCTTCGACACCGAGGAAGAGGCGGTCGCGATCGCCAACGACACCCCGTACGGCCTGGCCGCGTCGGCGTGGACATCGAATCTCGATCGGGCACTGCGGATGTCGGACGCACTGCACGCCGGCACGGTTTCGATCAACACGGTCGACGCCCTGTCACCGGGTACCCCGTTCGGCGGCTTCGGCGCGTCGGGATTCGGTTCGGACCTCTCGGTGCACGCCATCGACAAGTTCACCGGTTTCAAGACGACCTGGATCGCCCGCTCCTGACGCTCTGCGGCTCACCCGACACAAAAGCGACGACCCGAACGGAATTTCCGTTCGGGTCGTCGCCCTTGTGTCGGGTTTGCGTGTCCATGCCCGTCCGACGACGATGCCCCCACCCGCTCGGGGTGGGGGCATCGACGCTCTGCGTCAGCGGTCAGACGGACGCGGCCTCCGTGGCGCCCTCATAGGCGAGGTAGCCGCGCTGGATGGAGATCTGGTCGGCGAGGTACTTCGCGTCGTGCCATACGCCCCAGATGAAGCTCGATCCCCGCCGCGACAACCACGGCAGCCCCAGAAAGTACACGCCCGGTTCGGTCGACACGCCACGCGAGTGTGCCGGACGCCCGGCGTCGTCGAACGCGTCGACCTTCAGCCAGTCGTAGTCGGTGGCGAAGCCGGTGGCCCAGATGATCGAGGTGATGCCCGCTGCGGCGAGATCGAGTTCCCGGATCGGGTTGCTGACGCAGTCGGGCTCGGGGCCCAAGACCCGCGCCTGCGGTTCCTCGGGGAGGTCGAGGCCGTTGCGCTCGATGTAGGCGTCGGCCTCGTCGAGCATGGACAGATAGTTGGCGTCGCCGGCGGCGATGTTGTGCCGCAGGTCGTCGCCCAGGAGCAGTGCGCCGTCGACGAAGGCGTTGGCCCGGCCGAGCAATGTGATCCCGCTGGTGGCGAGTGCACGGAAATCGACGGTGTGCCCGCCGTGCGCTCCGCTGACCGCGATCGTCACATGCTCGGCGCCCACCGGCGGTGCGACCGCGTCCCACTTGCCCAATACCCCGAGCCACCAGCAGAAGTCGCGGCCACGGTAACTGCGCGGCGGCCGGTCGTGCGGCCCGACCGCGAGATAGACCTTGCGGCCGGATTCGGAGAGTTCGTCGGCGATCTGCACGCCCGACGACCCGGCTCCGACGACGAGTACCGCGCCCGGGGCCAGCTGCTCGGGATTGCGGTACGAGACGGAGTGCAGCTGATCGAACCCGGCGTCGGCGGGGACGACCGATGGGATGATCGGGCGCTGGAAGGCTCCGGTCGCGGCGACGACGTATCGGGCGTCGATCGGACCGTCCGACGTTTCCACCGCGAACCCCGACCGCCCGGTGTTGGCCCGCACGGAGGTCACTTCGACACCGGTCCGGATCGGCGCGCCCACCTTGTCCGCGTATGCGGAAAGGTAGTCGGCCACCTGGTCTTTGGAGGCGAACGCATCGGGATCGACGTCGAATTCCAGACCGGGGAAGCGGTCGTGCCAGGCCGGCCCGTTGGCGGCCAGCGAGTCCCACCGCCAGCTGCGCCAGCGTTCGGCGACCCGATCACGCTCGACGACCAGGTGGGGCACCCCACGGGCCGTGAGATGCTCACTCATCGCTATTCCGGCCTGGCCGGCGCCGACGACGAGCACCTCGATCTGGTTGGACATTCCACCCTCCGTTGCTTTCGAAGATTCACATTCGCTGGTCTTATGATTCATTTCCGACCTGCATCTGTACAGCTCATAGTTCTTATCCACTGCATCGATATTGATGATCTAGTGCGTCGCAGCGCGGCGTCATCCGGCTTCGACGTCGGACACGAGTTCCGCCGGGCGCGGCGCGTCGAAATTCGACACACCGCGGCGCACCGGCTTGCCTCGGACGTAGCCGACCGCGCCGATCGCGCCGAGTACGGCGAGCGTCCCGAGGGTGAAGATCTCGAACGTCGCCGGCGACACTCCCCAGGTCTTGGTGAAGTCGTAGGAGATGCCGAACAGCGCCTCGAGCGTTCCGGGGAACACCGCGACCCACGCACCCAGCACCACCCACACCAGGCAGAGCATGCACAGGGCGACGAAGCCGCGATCGCCGACCGGCACCCGGAACGGGCGCTCGACGTCGGGGAAGTGCGTACGCAGGCGTGCCACGGCGGGCAGCACGATGAGGTAGCTGAGCAGGTAGGTCGAGATCGAGATGCTCAGCACGACGCCGAAGATCGCGCCGCTGCTGCCCGAGAGCTGCATCGCGGCGATCATGAACACCGTGGCGATGACGCCGGAGGCGAAGTTCACCCGCGTCGGAGTGCCCAGGCGCGGACTGAAGTATCCGAAGAAGCCGCCGAAGAAGGCACCGTCGGCCGCGGCCATCGCCTGCATGCGGTCGCTGATGATCATCCATGCCGCCCCCTGAGTGACGAGGATGACGGCGAACATGACGGCGGCGATGGTCAGCATGACATTCGTCGCCGCGCCGTAGACGCTGAACACGGTGGCCACCGCTTCCATCAGGCCGCCGATGCCGGTGATCTTGTCCGCGGGCACCACCAGCAGAATCGCGAGAATCGGCAGCAGGTAGCAGCCGACCGCGAGGGCGCAGGCGCGGGCGATCGAGATCGGAACGTCGCGGGCGGGGTTCTTCATCTCACCCGCCGCGCTGTTGCCCGACTCGAATCCCAGGTAGGAGAACAGCAGCAGCGGCGTGACCCCCAGCAGACCGGCGATGGTCGGCGAGAAGTCGCCCAGACTCAACCCGGTCACCCCGTTGCGTACCGCATAGACGACGGTGGTGCCGAGGAAGAGCAGCAGGAAGACGATCTTGCAGATCGCGCCCATCGTCGGGATCCATTTGCCTCGCTTGAGGCTGATGATGGCCGCCAGCACGGTCAGCCAGACGAAGCAGATCTTAAAGACGTAGTCGGTGATCGAGTTCGGCGTGATACCGGAGACGTAGTGGGCCCAGGTCTCCGCGGCGATGAATGCCATCGAGCCGCCGACCCACACCGGTTGGGTCACCCACGTGAGCAGTGAGGCCAGGGCCGCGGCCTTGCGACCGAAGGCGGTGCGCACCCAGACGTAGACGCCGCCCTCACCGGTGAACGCGCCGCCGACTTCGGCGAAGATCAGGCCGTAGGGCAACAGGAAGGTCGCCGCGAGGATCAGCGCCCAGGTGAACGTCTGCGCGCCGTAGCCGGAGACCTGACCGAGCACCTCGACCGACACCACGGCGGCGACGATCAGAAAGACGATGTCGAACCGTCCGAGGCTCTTGCGCAGATGGCCGGTCTGCTCTTGGGCCAGCTGGGTGAATTCTGTACTCATGCGGCTACCTCGACGGGCTGGACGAACTGTGTCATACGTCATACGTTGACATCGACGCCACAATGCGTACAGCGCAGATAATCTGTGCATTGAATCAATTTCATCGATGATGTGTACGGATCGCGCACCGCCCGAGGCTCAACGACTGCGCCCTAGTGATCTAATCGATGAATCCCATCGGAAAGAGTGATGATGACAGCCCCTAAGGATCCGTCGTTCACGCTGGTTCAGCTCCGCTATTTCGCCGCTGCGGCCGAGCTCGGCAGCATGACCGCCGCGGCGAAGACGTTGATGGTTTCGCAGTCGGCGGTGTCGACCGCGATCGCCCAGCTGGAGAAGGAACTCGGCGTCCAGCTCCTCATCCGTCAGCATGCACGCGGGCTGGTCCTGACGACTGCCGGACGCAACTTCTTCCAGGAGTTGCGCGGCTTCTTGGCGCACTCGATCGAGTTGGCGGATTCGGCTGCGCGCCTTGGCAATGCGTTGATCGGCGACCTCACAATCGGCTGCTTCTCCACGATCGCACCCTTCGGTCTGCCCAAGTTGCTCGGCGAGTACGAGCAGCGGTTCCCGCAGGTGCGGATGAACGTCGTCGAAGGGGAACACGAGAGTCTGACGCGGCTGCTGCGCGACGGCGAGTGCGAATTGGCGCTGATGTACGGCTTCGAGCGCAATGAGGGCATCACCTATCAACCACTGCGATTGGCCAAACCCTACGTGATCGTGTCCCCGACGCATCCGGTCGTGTTGGAGGGTCGCCGCGAGGCGTCGTTGAGCGAATTCGCCAACGATCCGATGGTGCTCCTCGACCTTCCGCACAGTCGGGAGTACTTCCTGTCACTTCCCCGACGTGCCGGATTCACCCCGCAGATTCGGTTCCGCAGCACCGGTTACGAGACGGTTCGCTCGCTCGTGGCACACGGATTCGGATTCTCCATCCTCAATCAGCGGCCGGAGCACAACCTCACGTATGACGGCCACGAGGTAGCCGTCCTCGAACTCACCGACGACGTGCCCGCGCTCGAACTGGTCATCGCCCATCTCTCGGGTATTCGGCTGACCGGCCGGGCCGCGGCATTCATCGAGTTGTGCAAGCGCGACTTCGCGCAGTCCTGATCGCCGCCCGGCCGATCACTCCGCCGACAGTCGGCGCAACGTGTCGACCAGATGGCCGAATTCCTCGGCCTGGACCAGGACGTGCGCACGCGCGGCCTCTTCGGCGGCGTGCGCGTCCCCGCTCGCGACGGCGTCGGCGATCTCGCGATGTTCGGACAACGATCGCCGCATCCGGTCGGGAACACGCAATTGAAGCCGACGATAGGGCTGCAGCACTCGCGTCAGCGCGACACTCTGACGACGCAGGAAGTCGTTGCCGCACGCGTCGTTGATCACGTCGTGAAATCGGGCGTTGGCGTAGTAGTAGCCGTCGGCATCGCCGGCGTGGGCGAACGTCTCGCACTCGATCATCGCCCGTTCGAGATCCGCCAACGCCCCCGATTCGATGCGCCGGGCCGCCAGCCGGGCCGCCATCCCCTCGAGTTCGGCCATCACCTCGAACCTCTCCGCCAGTTCGGTGACTCCCAGTTCGGTGACGTAGGTGCCCTGTTTGGGGCGGATCCGCACCAACCCCGACCGCTCGAGCGCCTGCATGGCCTCCCGGATGGGCGTGCGTGAGCAGCCGAACTCGCTCTCCAACCGGGCCGGATCGAGCCGCTGCCCCGGCCGGTATCTGCCCTCGACCACGGCGTTCTCGATCGCGTCGCGTACCCGCTGCGACTCCGAGATGCTCCTCATGCTCGTCCTCCGTGGTCGTCCTCAGGTCGTCGCCGACGCTTCTGTTCAGAAACCTCTGGCACTCTCTTGTTTTATACCCTATGGTTCTTGTTATATATAACAGCGAGGCGTACGCATACATCGGAGCCTCGGGAAGGACTGCGACATGCAGCACCGCACAGCTGACAGCACCACGCCCACCGGCCTCGACGAGTTGGAATCACTCTGCGCGACCCTGATGAGCGACGTCGGCGACGCATCCATGCGAGCGCTCGCGACGCGGGCCCTGGCCGTCTACGCGACCCTCGACGACACCGATCGAGTCGCGTTCTTCACCCACATCACCGAACGGTACGACGTCGACGCCGACGCCGTGCGCACGTCGTTTCGACGCTGGGAGGACGCCCTGGCACGCGGCTCCAACGGCACCGCCGAGATGGTTGGGCTGTTCGACGTCGTCGAACCCGCGCGCCAACAACTCCTGCGCCGACTCAACCACGCCGACGGCGCGACCCTGATCCTCACCGACATGCGGTCGGACCTACGCCGACAGCTGCCCGCCCATCCGGAGTTGCGTCCCCTCGACCACGACTTCCACCACTTGCTGACCTCCTGGTTCAACCGCGGTTTCCTCCGGCTGGAGGAGGTCGTCGCCGACTCTCCGTCGGCACTGCGTGACAACCTCCGACGGTATGAGAAGGTCCACCCGATGGCGGACGCCGGCGCGATCACCCGGCGCCTCGAGCCGCCCGACCGGCGCATCTACGCGTTCCTGCACCCCGCGACCGGCGACGTGCCGCTGGTCTTCGTCGAAGTCGCGCTCGTCGTAGGCGTTCCCGACGCCATCGGACCGCTGCTCGACGACGCCCCGCCGATCGACCCCGACACCGCAGACACCGCGGCCCTCTACTCGATCAGCAACGCCCTCGACGGGCTGGCCGGCGTGTCGTTCGGCGGCTTGCTCATCAAGCAGGTCATCGAGCAGGTCCGCGGGCAACTCCCCCATCTGCGACGATTCGTCACGCTGTCGCCGATCCCCGGGTTCCGTCGCTGGCTCGACGCGCAGGATGACGCTGAACTTCGCTGCCTGACAACGGAATTGGAGCAGTTCGGCGGCATAGCGGAGCTGAACTCCGCCGAGCGCGCCCGACTTCGGCCCGGGCTGCTGCGAGCTTTGACGCGCTACATCACCGTCGAACGGCGGGCCGACGGGCGTCCCCTCGATTCGGTCGCCCGGTTCCATCTCAGCAACGGCGCGGCCGCCTGGCGCCTGGACTGGCCGGCCAATATGTCGTCCGCGGCGTGGCGGGAGTCGTACGGCGCGATGATCAACTACGACTACCGCCCCGACCAGCTGGAGCGACGGCACGAGGAGTTCGCGCGCCACCGCACCATCGCCGTCGATGGACCGATGTCCGCGCCGCAACCCGCCTGAACCCACCGACGTCCCCGAAAGGCAACCACCGCATGACATTTCGCAGCATCTACCAGTCCTTCACCGACCGCGTCGCCGAACGCCCCGACGCGACGCTGTTCGAGCTCCCCGACGGCCGGACGATCTCGTACGCCCAGACCGCGCAGACCGTGCATCAGATCGCGGCTCGTCTGCGCGCCGACGGCGTCGCGCCCGGCGACCGAGTGGCGATGCAGGTCGGCAAATCACCCGAAGCCATCGCGCTGTATCTCGCCGTGCTTGCGATCGGCGGCGTGTTCCTGCCGCTCAACACCGCCTACACCGGCGCGGAGATGGACCACTTCTTGACCGACGCGCAACCGCGGGTGCTGGTGTGCGCACCGGAACGACTCGCCGAGTACGCCCCGCGCGCCGACGACGCTCTCGTCGTCGAGACGCTCGGCACCGACGGCGACGGCACTCTCCTGAGCAGCTCCGAGCACAACTCCGAGGTCTATCCGGCCACCGCGGAGGAACCGGCCGCCATCCTGTACACGTCGGGGACCACCGGCCGCTCCAAGGGCGCGGTGCTGACCCACGGGAATCTCGCGTCCAACTGCGCCGTCCTGGTCGCGTTCTGGGAGTTCACCGCCGACGATCGGCTGATCCACGCGCTGCCGATCTTCCACGTCCACGGCTTGTTCGTGGCGATGAACATGACGCTCACCACGGGGGCGTCGGCGTTCTTCCTGCCGAAATTCGACCTCGACGCCGTGCTCGGTCTGCTCCCGCGCGCAACCGTCTTGATGGGCGTGCCGACCTTTTACACCCGACTCCTGGGCGACGAGCGACTGACCCGTGAGTCGACGGCGTCGATGCGATTGTTCGTATCCGGTTCGGCGCCGCTGCTCGCCAGCGACCAGGAGGCGTTCGCCGAGCGTACCGGGCACGCCATCCTGGAGCGTTACGGAATGACCGAGACCGGGATGAACTCGTCGAACCCCTACTCGGGCGGTCCGCGCAAGTCCGGCACGGTCGGCAAGGCGTTGCCCGGCACCGAGATCCGCATCGTCGACGGCCAGACCGGCGAGCGCCTGCCCGACGGCGAGGTCGGCAGCATCGAGGTCCGCGGACCCAACGTCTTCGCCGGCTACTGGCGTCTGCCGGAGAAGACCGCGGCCGAGTTCCGGCCCGACGGATACTTCATCACCGGTGACGTGGGCCGCTTCGACGAGGACGGCTACCTCTGCATCGTCGGGCGCGACAAGGACCTGGTGATCTCCGGCGGCTTCAACGTGTATCCGAAGGAGATCGAGGAGCGTATCGACGCGCACCCGATGGTTCTCGAGTCCGCGGTGATCGGCGTACCGCACCCGGACTTCGGCGAGACCGTGGTGGCCGTCGTCGTGCCCGCGCCCAACACCCGACCCGACGCCGACGACATCCTCGCGTTCGTCGCCCCCGATCTCGCGCGTTTCAAACAACCCCGAGCCGTGCGGATCGTCGACGCCCTGCCGCGCAACGTGATGGGCAAGGTGCAAAAGGCCGAGCTGCGCAAGACCTACGGCGACCTGTTCACCGGGTAGGGCGCCCCGCCGCGCACTCGCCACCACCCCGCTCCCCGAGTGCCGAAGCGAGACACCCCCGCCGCGCACTCGCCACCACCCCGCTCCCCGAGTGCCGAAGCGAGACACCCGCGGCCGCGCTCTCGCCACCACCCCGCTCCCCAGTGCCGAAGCGAGACACCCGCGGCCGCGCTCTCGCCACCACCGCGGTCCCCGAGTCCCGAAACGAGACACCCCCGCCGCGCACTCGCCACCACCCCGCTCCCCGAGTGCCGAAGCGAGGAACGAGCTTCGGTGTAACGAGGGGTCGGTGAGACGAAGAACCCACCCCGACCTCGCCGTGACCTATCCTCGCAACAACCCCTTGGCCACGTGCGTCACCTGAATCTCGTTGCTGCCCGCGTAGATCATCAACGACTTCGCGTCACGCGCGAGCTGCTCCACCCGATATTCGGCCATGTAACCGTTGCCGCCGAACAGCTGCACCGCTTCCATCGCGACTTCGGTTGCGGCCCGCGAGGAATACAGTTTCATCGCCGACGCCTGCGCGAGCGTGGGCGGCTTGCCCGCCTTCGCGGCCTCCATCGCGACGAACAGCATGTTCTGCACGTTAAGACGGGCGACCTCCATCTCGGCCAGCTTGAGCTGGATGAGCTGGAATTGCCCGATCTCCTGGCCCCACAGCTTGCGCGTCTTGGCGTAGTCGATCGAAAGCCGTTGTGCCTCATTGATGATTCCCAGCGACAGTGCGGCGATGCCGATGCGCTCGGCGGTGAACCCCTGCTTGGCCGAGTCGCCGCCGCGCTTGTCGCTGCCGGTGTCCTCGGTCTCGCCGAGCAGACGATCCGCCCCGACCCGGACGTCGTCGAAGAACAGTTCACCGGTGGGTGAGCTCATCATGCCCATCTTCTTGAACGGCTTGCCCTGGGTGAGGCCGTCCATCCCGGCGTCGAGCACGAAGGTCAGCACCTTGCGGTCACGCATCGGGGTGTCGTCGCCCTCGTCGAGCTTGGCGAACACCACCATCGTGTCCGCGTACGGCCCGTTGGTGATGAACGTCTTCTGCCCCTTGAGGATGTAGCCGCCGTCGCCGTCGCGGCGCACGGTGGTCTTCATGCCGCCGAGGGCGTCGGAGCCGCTGTCGGGTTCGGTGATCGCCCACGCGCCGACCTTCTCCATCGTGACCAGCTCGGGCAGCCAGCGCTTCTTCTGCGCCAGCGTGCCGCGGGACTTGATGGTCGACACGGTCAGTCCCATCGACACGCCCATCGACGCGATGATGCCGAGACTCACTCCGGCCATCTCCATGTTCAAAATGAGGAACATCGAGCCCCCGAGACTGCCCGGTCCGCTTGACCGGCGCTCCTCCCCGGACTCCTCCGCCTCGAGTTCTTTCTCCAATGCCTCACGGTTCATCGCATCGATACCGAAGGTGGACAGCATCTTTCGGGTGATGTCGTACGGTGGGAGCTGTCCGGTCTCCAATTCGTCGATATGCGGCCGCACCTCTTTGTCGATGAACCCGCGCAGCGCGTCGCGCACCATCAAGTCTTCTTCGGACCACTCGAACATTCAGGCTCCTCGAAATCAGCGCGTTCCCCAAGAGAGGAACACGTTCCAGTTCATGTCCCAACTCTGTCAGGCGGGGATGTTCGATGTCCAGACGGGTCTGCGGTTTAGCCGCACGACGGACCATCATCCCCGATGTTCGTAGACATTCGACGCAAAGCAGACATCATCTTGACGCGGCTCGAAGAGCCGTGGTCACCTTGACTCACATATGACGGCCCACGGAACCCGGTGCGACTCCGGGACGGTTGCGCCACTGTGTATCCGATTCACGGATCGGATGAGTCAGATACGTCGCCGTCATCAACGTAGCCGACCTTATTTGGGGCGCATAACCCCACGGAGGAGTTTCAAATGACCAGCCATGTTTCGCCGGCACCCAGGATCGACGCTGCCGCCTCGGGCGAGGCCCTCTCCACCGCCCGTGTAGTCACGATTCTGACGATCACCGTGTTGCTGGCTCTGCTCGCGTACTACTTCATCGGCGTCGATGAGGGAATGTCCTCGGTCTTCGGAAAGACAATGGTCGTCCACGAATGGGTACACGACTCCCGCCACTTCCTCGGATTCCCTTGCCACTGAAGCCACGTCACTGAAACCACACGGGGACAACAGAACATGGAATTGCGTGTCATCGGCCGCGGAGCTTTCGCCGGCCTGATTGCGGGAATCATCGGATTCATCTTCGCGAAGATCTTCGCCGAACCGGTCATCGACAAGGCGATCGACTACGAGTCGGGTCGCGGCGACATCCTCAATGCGCTGAACCAGGCTGCCGGACGCCCACTCGAGGCCGACGGACCGGAGATCTTCAGTCGTTCGATCCAGTCGACGTTCGGAATTGCGACCGGCATCATCGGTTTCTCGATCGCGATGGGCGCGCTCGTCGCCGTGGCCTATCTGGCATTGCAGGGACGTTTCGCGATACGAGCCCAGACATTGGCGTGGATGATCTGCGGTTTCGGTTTTCTCGGCGTCTATCTGCTGCCATTCGTGAAGTACCCGGCAAACCCGCCGGCGATCGGCCACGACTTCACGATCCATACCCGCGGCGAGCTGTACCTGACGATGGTCGCGGTATCGCTGATCCTGCTCGGCTTGACGGTGATCGCCGCCTACCGGCTCACACCGCGCATCGGTCGCTTCCGTGCAGTGCTCGTCAGCTGCCTCGGTTTCCTCGTCCTGTACGGACTCGTCGTCGGCCTCCTCCCCTCCCTGGGCGACTTGTCGGCGAACGTGGATCACGCCGGTGAGTTCGGATTCGCGCGTGCCGCGACCGAGACTCCGCAACCCATCACCAACATCCTTTCGACGCCGCTCACGGTCGACGGCAAGACGATTGCACCCGGGCAGATCGTCTATCCCGGGTTCGACGCCGACGCGCTGTGGAAATTCCGCTGGTACTCACTGATCAATCAGGCTCTGATCTGGCTGATCACCGCAGTTATTTTCGGCGCGCTGATGGAACGGCTGGTCGGTGGTAAGGCGACCGAATCCGGGCAACCCAGCAACGAGGTCCCGCTGACCAGTTCGGCGAGCAGGTAGGATGCCCGCATCACCTCGCTAGGTCCGTTCTTCACCGTCGAAATCCACACGCTCGGGTCGCCTCCCCGCGCGTCGTGGGAACCGATGAGCACACTGCTGCACGACGACGTCCTGTTTGCACGCGTGAACCGTGTCCGGCGCGCCTTGGCGACAGGGCTGCCCGACGACGCGCCGAGCGTCGAACTCCGGGTCGCAGCGTCGGTGACCCACCTGGGATTGGTCGCTCGCGTCATCGCACCGTTGGTGGCGCGCGAAGGGTTCGGCGCCCCGGCGATGTCGCTACTGCCCGAAGACCTGCATTGGCAGGATCGGCTGGGCGGGCCCTACCCGCTGTCGATCGCGATAGCCGAGCACGGCGACGATCAATGGCACGACTCGCTGATCGGACACCTCACCGAAACGGTGGCCACGCGACTGGATGTGAGCCGCAAAGTCCTCGAAGGCAACGTCGCGTCGGCGGCGAACAGCGCAGCGCAGATGATTGCGCGCGCGTCTCCGAACGTTGCACGGTCGGCGTTCAGCGCCGCGGATTCGATTCTGGCCCGACCCGGCGTCGAATCCGGGCGAGCCGGAGCAGGATACCGTCGCCGCAGCTGCTGCCTCATCTACCGTGTCAGCGGTGACACGGCAGCAGTCTGCGGCGATTGTGTACTCGGCTGACGTCAGCTGACGGCTGCCGCACTTCGATCGCGATCGGTCGCCTCCGAGCGGCGCGACATCAGCCAGATCAGGACCGCGAACACGAGCCCGAGAACCGTCCACAGAATCACCTGATTGGCGATCGTGTACGTCCGGAACAGACCGATCACCTCAGCGGGAAACCCCGGGTACACGATCTGGCCCGCGTCGTTGGTGACGGGATCGGGGATCTCGTGGAACTCCGGCAGCAGCGATGCGACGACGGTGATCACCGCCAGGTACCCGACAGCCGCGGCTACCGCGGCGGGGAGTCCGCCGATCCGCGGGCGAAGCCAATACGCGGCGACGGCCGCGAGTACGGCCGCAGCCAGTGCGACCAATGTGATGGTCAAGTAGGCGCCGGATCGCTCGCCGATGGTCTCCGAATCCCCGACCGCCGGAGGGTTGGGGGGATAGACGAAGAACGGCACACCGACCACCGCGATGAAACCGACGAGGGTGACACCCGCAGCTGCCACGCGGGGATCGGTCGCTGGATACCGCCGTCCGACATACGCCCACGTCAAGGTGAACGCCACCGCTAGAAACGCTCCCATCGCCACCGCGAACACCAGGGTCCCGGTGCCCGCCCCGATGTTTTCCTGGATGCCGCGGGTGAACAGTTCGTGTTCGTGCTCGTGCGTGCCCGCCAAGGTGGCCTCCGCATCCGATCGTCCACCCTCGTAGTCGATCGCCCTGGTCACCTGCGGTTCAATGAAGATCCGGGCAAAGACATACGCCACGATTCCGGCGACGAGTCCCGCCAGCAGACCGGCGCCGATGAACTTCTTCTCCATGGTTTCGCTCCCGGTTCGACTCAGTGGCAGGGGAAGCCGAGATAGTGGCGTGAATCGTGGACGAGCTCATGGATGTGGGTGTCTGAGCCGAACACCGACACCGCACCCTGGTCGTAGCCGAGGAAGTAATAGGCCAGGCCCGCCAACACGACGGTCAAGGTGAGCACCAGCGCAGCGCTGGCCACCGATAGATCTGGCACCGCGAGGGCGGGTGCTTTGCTGCCGGTCTGCATCGAAGCAGTCATGAGAGTTCCTTTCCCGGATACGCGTCCGGTCATGATCGAGTTACGCCGACCGCCTCGTCCTGACTCGCCCGCAGGCTCACAGTGGCGCGACCGTTACGGACTTTCACCGTATTCCAGGCAACCAGCGCAAAACATGACTCTATACCCACCGCTCACGGCGTCGTGTCACACCTGGGAGGCAAGATGGTCATGTGCCGCCCGCCGTCCTGACCCGATTCTCCCCGGCAACCCGCCGGTGGTTCAGCGATGCCTTCGACGCGCCCACCAAGGCCCAGACCGGCGCCTGGAACGCCATCGCCGACGGCGACAACACCTTGGTCGTGGCGCCGACCGGATCCGGCAAGACGCTGTCGGCGTTTCTGTGGGCGCTCGATCGACTCTCCGCCGAACCACCCGAAACCGATTCGCGCGGCAAGCGCAAGACCCGAGTCCTCTACATCTCCCCGCTCAAGGCCCTTGCCGTCGACGTCGAACGCAACCTGCGCGCGCCGCTCGCCGGGATCGCCCGGGCGTCGGCCGAACTGGAACTCCCCCCGCCCGACGTCACCGTCGGGCTGCGTTCCGGTGACACGCCCTCGGCCGATCGCCGCAAACTGATCACCTCCCCGCCGGACATCCTCATCACCACTCCAGAGTCGTTGTTCCTGATGCTCACGTCGTCGGCCCGGGAGTCGCTGACCTCGGTCGACACCGTCATCGTCGACGAGGTGCACGCCGTCGCGGGAACCAAGCGGGGCACACATCTGGTGCTCTCGCTCGAACGCCTCGACGACCTGCTCGACGCCCCGGCGCAGCGCATCGGCTTGTCCGCGACGGTTCGTCCGCCGCAACTGGTCGCCGACTTCCTGTCCGGGTCGCGGCCCTGCACCGTCGTCAAGCCGCCCGCGACGAAGACTTTCGACCTCCGCGTCGACGTCCCCGTCCCCGACATGGCCAATATTCCCCCGCGCGAAGACGCCACCGATCTCGACGACGCGATGTCTCCCACCGCGGGCTCGCTGTGGCCGTACGTCGAGGAGTCGATCGTCGACGAGATCGAGGCGAATCGTTCGACGATCGTGTTCGCCAATTCCCGACGCCTCGCGGAGCGACTCACCGCCCGGCTCAACGAGATTCACGCCGAGCGGACCGGCGCCGGGAGCGAATCGAGCGGGCCGCATGTCACCGGCGCCGGGAACCAAGCGGGCGGGCCGGATGTCACCGGTATGGGCACCGCACGTCCCGCGAACGACCGCGTCCCGGGGGGTGCACCCGCCTACGTCATGGGCAGCGGATCGTCGGCCGGTGCCGACCCGGTGCTGGCCCGCGCTCACCACGGGTCGGTCAGCAAGGAGCAACGCGCTCTCATCGAAGACGACCTCAAGGCCGGTCGCCTGCGCTGCGTCGTCGCCACCAGTTCGCTCGAACTCGGCATCGACATGGGCGCCGTCGATCTCGTCATCCAGGTCGAGACGCCGCCGTCGGTCGCGAGCGGACTGCAGCGGATCGGACGCGCCGGTCACCAAGTCGGCGAAATCAGCCGCGGCACACTGTATCCCAAGCATCGCACCGACTTGATTCACGCGACCGTCGCCGTCGAACGGATGCGCGCCGGTCTCATCGAAGAACTGACCGTCCCGCAGAATCCGCTCGACGTCCTCGCCCAACAGACGATTGCGGCCGCATCGCTCGACGAGCTCGACGTCGACGACTGGTACGCGACCGTCCGACGCTGCGCGCCCTATCGCAACCTCGGACGGGCGGTCTACGAGGCGACGCTAGATCTGATCTCCGGGCGTTTCCCGTCCGACGAGTTCGCC
Source organism: Gordonia asplenii (assembly GCF_012933505.1). GTDB lineage: Bacteria > Actinomycetota > Actinomycetes > Mycobacteriales > Mycobacteriaceae > Gordonia > Gordonia asplenii. The sequence goes on along the minus strand of NZ_JABBNB010000006.1, from coordinate 114,121 downwards.
GAACTACGCCCGCGGGTGACCTGGGACCGGACGTCGAACACGCTGACCGGTCGCCGCGGCGCCCAACGACTCGCCGTCACCTCCGGCGGCACCATTCCCGATCGCGGGCTGTTCGGCGTCTTCCTGGTCTCGGGTGAGAAATCCGCGCGGGTGGGTGAGCTCGACGAGGAGATGGTCTACGAGTCGCGGGTCGGCGACGTCTTCGCGCTCGGGGCGTCGAGTTGGCGGATCGAAGACATCACCCACGACCGCGTCCTCGTCTCGCCCGCCCCCGGTCAGCCTGGGAGGTTGCCGTTCTGGATCGGTGACACGGTGGGGCGCCCGGCCGAACTCGGCGCCGCGATCGGCAAGTTCACCGGCGTCATCGCCGATCCGGCGAAACTCGACGAGCAGGCGATCACGTTGGGACTCACCGAATTCGCCCGGGACAATCTCGCGTCGCTGGTCGGCGAACAGGGGCAGGCCACCGGGCAGGTGCCGACCGATCGCACTCTCATCGTGGAGCGCTTCCGCGACGAGCTCGGCGACTGGCGCGTCATCCTGCACTCCCCCTACGGACTCCGCGTTCACGCTCCGTGGGCCAGCGCCATCTCCCTTCGCCTGCAGCGGGAACTCGGCCTCGACGGCGCCACCACCGCCTCCGACGACGGCATCATCGTGCGCCTGCCCGACACCGACGACGACCCGCCGGGCGCATCGGTGTTCGTGATCGACGCCGACGACATCGAACAGATCGTGACCGACGCGCTCGCCAACTCGTCATTGTTCGCCTCCCGGTTTCGGGAATGCGCGTCGCGCGCGTTGCTGTTGCCCCGCCGCGATCCTTCTCGCCGCGCACCGCTGTGGCAGCAGCGCCAGCGCAGCGCGCAACTGCTGGCGGTGGCGTCGAAGTTCCCCGATTTCCCGATCATCTTGGAGACCGTTCGCGAGTGTCTCCAGGACGTCTACGACCTTCCGGCGCTCACCGACCTGCTGCGGCGCATCGGCAAGCGGCAGGTGCGGCTCGTCGAGGTCGAAACCCCCAGTGCCTCACCGTTTGCCGCTGCCATGCTGTTCGGATACGTCGGTGCGTTCATGTACGCCGATGACGCCCCGCTGGCTGAACGTCGGGCGGCGGCGCTCTCCCTCGACACCGCGTTGCTCGCGCAGTTGCTGGGGCGCTTGGACCTTCGGGAGCTGCTGGACCCGGCGGTCATCGCAGATGTCGAGGCCCGGCTGCAGCGGTTGACCGTCGAACGGCAGGCCCGCGACGCCGAGGACGTCGTCGACCTGCTGCGTTGGCTCGGCCCGCTGACAACCGAGGAGGTGGCGCAACGGTACCGAGGCGAGCTGAGCGACGCAGAGCGACCGGGGAGCGAGTCGATTGCGCAAGCCGCCGAGCGGGTCCTCGCCCAGTTGCACACCGACGGCCAACTCATCGTCGTCAACCATGCGGGTCGCACGGTGTGGGCAGCCGTCGACGACGCCGCGCGACTCCGCGACGGCCTCGGAATACCTACGCCACTCGGCATTCCGGCGGCGTACACCGAGGCGGTCGCCGACCCGCTGGGCGACCTCGTCGGCCGATATGCCCGCACGCACGGCCCGTTCACAGCCGACGCGGCGGCGTCGGCGCTCGGGACGGGCGTCGCCGTCGTGATCGACACCCTCACCAGACTGGCTGGACAGCGCAGAGTCGTCGAGGGCGAGTTCGTCGCGGATCTGCCTGCGCCACAGTGGTGTCACGCCGACGTTCTGGGGCAGATCCGGCGCGGGTCACTCGCCGCGAGCCGGGCGGAGGTGGCGCCGGTAAGTCAGGACACACTCGCCCGATTCGGTCTGGACTGGCAGCACGTCACAACGCCGTTGCGCGGCGTCGACGGAGTAGCCGCGGTGATCGATCAGCTCGCCGGGGTGGCGTTGCCGGCGTCGGCGTGGGAATCGCTGGTTCTTCCCGCTCGGATCGGCAACTACCTGCCGTCGATGCTCGACGAACTGCTAAGCGCCGGCGAGGTGGTGTGGAGCGGGCACGGCGCGATCGGCGGCGCCGACGGAATGGTCGCCTTCCACCCGGCCGACATCGTTCCGGTGACCCTCGCGCCCGCCGACGAGATCGACCTGGGGCCCGCGGTCGCACAAGTCCTCAACACTCTGACTTCGGCCGGTGCGGTACGGTTTCCGGATCTGGCGGCCGACGCCGGAACCGTCGGTGAAGCCGAAGAGGCGGTGTGGTCGCTGGTCTGGTCCGGACAGATCACCAACGACTCGTTCGCGCCGGTCCGCGAGCGGCTGCGGGCGCGGCCGGTCAAGACGCCCGGTAGCGCGGCCACTCCGAGTCACCGTTCCCGCCGTCCACCACGCTTGCGAGCGGCGCGCCTGTCGTCGAGCTATCTCGCGGGCGCATCGAGTGCGATTTCGACGCCGCCGACGATGGGTGGACGGTGGTCACTGTTGCGTCGCGACGACGTCGAGCACACCGTCGCGACGCAACTGCTGTGCGAACAGTTGCTCGAGCGCCACGGCGTGGTCACCAAGGGCGCGGTGACGGGCGCCGACATCAGCGGCGGTTTCGCGCGAATCTACAAGGCACTCAACATTTTCGAGGACAGCGGCAAGGTGCGTCGAGGCTATTTCGTCGACGGCTTGGGCGGTGCGCAGTTCGCCGCTCCGACAACGGTCGACGCTCTGCGCGAGCACGCCGAGGTTCCCCGCGCCAAACGCAACACCGCGGTCGTGCTGGCGTCGACGGACCCGGCGAATCCCTATGGCGCAGCGTTGGATTGGCCGTCCCGATCCGACGACGCCACCGGGCATCGGCCGGGTCGCAAGGCCGGTGCGTTGGTGGTCCTCGTCGACGGGCGGCTCGCACTGTTCGTCGAGCGGGGCGGCAAGACGGTGCTGAGTTTCACCGACGACGAGCACGCGCTGGCGGCTGCGGCCGGGATACTGGTCGGCGTCGTCGGGACCGGGCGGGTCGAGCGACTCAACGTCGAGCACATCGACGGCCGCCCCGCACTGGCGACGCCGCTGTCAACACTGTTCGTCGATGCCGGGTTCGCGACCACTCCCAAAGGACTTCGATTGAGGTACACCGGTGCCCGAAGGTGATTCCGTCTACCGCGTCGCCGGCCGGCTGCGCACCGCCCTGGCCGGAAAGACGCTGCTCCGCACCGACTTTCGCGTGCCCACGGTGGCGACCGCGGATCTGTCCGGCCAACCGGTCAGTGGTGTACGGTCACGCGGCAAGCATCTGCTGATCGATGTCGCGAGTTCCGCGGGCACGGTGTCGATCCATTCGCACCTCGGGATGGACGGTGCGTGGGACATCTACGCGCCCGGCGCGCGGTGGCGCAGACCCGGATTCAAGGCGCGAGTCGTGCTGACGACCGACAACCATCAGTGCGTCGGTTTCGATCTGCCGGTGTTGGAGCTGCTCGCCGACGCCGACGCTCGGCTCGACTACCTCGGCCCCGACCTCTTGGGATCGGATTGGGATGCGGCGCAGGCGGTTTCGCGGATCGCAGCTGAACCGGCAACGGCCATCGGCGTCGCCCTGCTCGATCAACGGCTGATGGCCGGAGTCGGAAACGTGTATCGCAGTGAGGTGTGCTTCCTGCGTGGTGTCCTGCCGATGACGCCGGTCGCCGACGTCGATCTGGCTCCGATGATCGACCTGTGCCACAGCCTGCTCTACGCCAATCGCGATCGATTCGAGCGGGTGACCACCGGAAACATGCGCCGTGGCCAGCAGTTGTGGGTGTACGGCCGCCGGGCCCAACCGTGCCGTCGCTGTGCGACGCCCATCGTCCGCGACAGCATGGGCGGCGAACTCGCCGAACGAGTCGTGTACTTCTGCCCGTCCTGCCAAAGGTAGCTACCCCGCTCCCCGTGTGCCCGTCCTCGCTCCCCGAGTGCCCGTCTCCCGCTCCCCGAGTGCCGAAGCGAGGCACGACCTTCACCCCGCTCCCCGAGTGCCGAAGCGAGGCACGACCTCCCCCCGCTCCCCGAGTGCCGAAGCGAGGCACGAGCTTCGGTGTAACGAGGGGCCTGGCGACACAACGAGCCCAACCCGACCCCCACCGGTCCGCGCTGCCGACGAGGGGCGAAAGCCGTACCCTCCCTACGACTCTCGGCGTTCACGCATGCGGCGACGCCGGCGACTCTACGGTGAAACCAACGGGCCCGGACGATCCGAGGAGGTCATCGACGGTGAGCGAGAAGCGCTCGGACTCGGCGGACGCCGATCTGCTCGACGTCGTGATCATCGGCGCAGGCATCTCCGGCATCGACGCCGCCTACCGTCTGCGCGAGGACGATCCGAACCTGCGCTACCGCGTTCTGGAACGCCGCGCCCGCGTCGGCGGCACGTGGGATCTGTTCCGCTATCCCGGGATTCGCTCGGACAGTGACATCTTCACGCTCAGTTTTCCGTTCGAGCCATGGCGTCGTCCCGAGGCGCTGGCACAGGGCCCCGACATTCGACGCTATGTCGAGGACACCGCGATTCAGGAAGGTATCGCCGACCACATCAGGTTCGACGAACATGTGCAGTCGATCGAGTGGGACTCGTCGTCGGACATCTGGACGGTATCGTCTCTCGTCGACGGGACCCCGCGCCGTCGGCAGAGCCGATTCGTATACCTGGCCACCGGGTACTACAACTACGACGAGCCGTACACGCCGCAGTTCGCCGGCGTCGACGAGTTCGCCGGCGTCATCGTTCATCCGCAGCATTGGCCCGAGGACCTGGATTTCGCGGGCAAACGCATCGTCGTCATCGGAAGCGGCGCCACGGCGGTCAGCATGATTCCGGCCCTGGCACGGCAGGCGGATCATGTGACGATGGTGCAGCGCTCGCCGTCGTACATCGCGTCGATGTCACAGCGGCAGAAGATCAACCCGATCATCCGAAAGCTGTTGCCCGCCAACGTAGCCCACGCCGTCATCCGGGCTCGGTTCGCCGCGCAGACCGCGGCGCTGGTGCACACCGTACACCGGTTCCCGAAGTTTGGACGTCGCGTGTTGACCGCGGGAGTCCGGCGCGAGCTGCCCGACGGCTACCCGGTCGACCCGCACTTCACGCCGACGTACGACCCGTGGGAACAACGAATGTGCATGGTGCCCGACGGCGACCTCTTCGCCGAAATCTCCTCGGGCACAGTCGAAATGGTGACCGACCACATCGAGCGATTCGACGCCGACGGACTCACCCTCGCGTCGGGCCGTCATCTCGACGCCGACATCATCGTCACCGCGACCGGACTCGCGCTGCAGGCGTTCGGCGGGATCCGGGTTTATGTCGACGGCGCGGAGGTCAAGCCGAACGATCGATTCCTGTTCAAGAGCCATCTTCTCGAAGAAGTCCCCAATTTGGCGTGGTCGGTCGGCTACACCAACGCATCGTGGACGCTGCGCGCCGACATGACGGCCCGCGCCGTCGCAAAATTGTTGCGGCACATGCGAACCGAGGGCTACACGCATGCCTATCCGCGGCTCGCGGAAGCATCGATGCCGACGCGTCCACTGTGGGATCTCAAGGCGGGCTACGTATTACGGGCACCCGATGCGCTGCCGAAGGCCGGGACCCGAGGGAATTGGCAGGTCCGCCACAACTACTACCGCGACGCGATAGCCCATCGCCTCGACGACGTCACCGAATCAATGGTCTTCGGCAAGGTGTAGGAGCGGCGCAAGCATGAGCTGACTGGATTCAGCCCCACCACCGCCGCCGAGGGAGCCCGCCCTTCGCCGCCACTCAGCGGACCGATTCCATTCAGCCCCACCACCGCCACCGAGGGAGCCCGCCCCTCGCCGCCACTCAGCGGGCCGATTCCAATCGGCCACCCCGCGTCACCAGGTCCGCGATCATGAGCGCGGCGGCGATCACCGTCGCGATCACGACGGCCGTGATCAGCTGCGCGGGCGCCGAGTAGTAGGACATCGCAAATGCCGTCGCGCTCGCGATGATCAACACTCCCGCCGCCCACGCGACCCATACCGGCGAACGCGACTCGTGACCGCGCCACGGATCGGGCAGCAGCGCACCGATCCCGACGACGAGCAGCGTCGAGATGATCACGTCGCTCGGCCGATGCCATCCGTCGGCGACGAGGCCAAAGTCAGCGATGGCCGCCCACGTTCCACCGACCACTGCGATCGGCAGCCGGAGAATCGGATGCGCGGCCCGTACCAGAACCACGACGAACGCGGCAGCAGCCGCCGCGTGACCGCTGGGCGCGGAGTTCGACGTCTGCGTGATCCACTCGTGCAGCTGGGGCCGCGGGAGGACGTGGTCGCGCAAGAAGCCCGCGCCGTACGCCATGACCGGCATGAAGACGAGCAGCGATCCCGCCGAGATCGCCGCATGTCGCAGCGACCAGGTCCCGACGAACCGGCGGCAGCCGACCAGCGCTACGACGCCGAGCGCCACCGCCGCCCACACCAACGGGCTCGCGAGCACGTTGTAGCTGGCGAACTCGGGGATGTCGCCGATCGGTGCCAGGTCACGGCTGACGTTGTAGAACAGCTGGTCGACGGTCTGCCCCGGCGACGTCCACACTGCGGCGACGAACACACCGGCGGCTACCGTCACAAAGGTGACCGTGACCAGCACGGCACGGGTCAACGTGCGATTTTGCGGCATTGCGTTGGTCACGGTCACTCGGACGAGCGTAGGCACCGAGTCTGGGAGGAAGCTGACCCGACGCTGAGGGTGTCGTTCGCGCACTTTGTGGAGTCGAAAGACCTCACCCGAACTGATCGATCAACAATTTCACACTCATCACCACGACGACGGCGAGCAGCGCGTACCTCACGAATCCGCTGCCGGCCTTGAGTGTCATCTTCGATCCGATCACCGACCCGACGACGTTCGCCACCGCGAGCGTCAGCCCCAAGAGCCACAACACATTCCCCTGCAGCGCGAACACCGTCAACGCACCCAGGTTGGTAGCCGTGTTGACGACCTTGGCCACCGTCGCGCTCGACAAGAAGTCGGTGGCCAGCACACCCGACAACGACAGAATCAAGAACATTCCCGTCCCCGGACCGAAGATGCCGTCGTAAAAGCCGATGACGCAGACCAATCCGAGCGCGATCATCAGCTGCCGACGATCGGGCCGCACCGCCGGAGCGTCGATCGTGCGGCCGAAAGCCGGTTTGGCGCAAATGAATACACCGACCGCGATCATCAGCACGATGACGACGGGACGCATGACGTCGGCGCTGATGGCCGACGCGAGAGAGGCGCCGATCGACGCCCCGAGCGCTCCCATACCGAAACCGGTCGCTGCCAGCCGCGGACTTATTCCGTTGCGGCGCACGAACAATACCGCGGCAGTCGCGGTGCCCCAGATGGCGGCCAACTTGTTCGACGCCAACGCTTTCGCCGGTGCGAGCTCCGGAAAGACGATGAGCAGCAACGGAATCAGGACCAGTCCACCGCCGCCGACCACGGCGTCGATCCACCCGGCACACAGCGCACCGCCGAGCAGTAGCGCCCACATGCCGGGGTCGGCGGTCAGTCCGTTCATTCGGGAACCGGCACCGGCTCCAGGATCTCGCGGCGGGACTCCGGTGCCGCCGCACGCAGGGCGTCGGCCGACGCGTCGTCGGGCTGGCGCTGCGAGGCGATCTCCGCTTCAACGCGCGCAACGTAATTGGCGACTTCGAAGGCGGTCTTCGCTTCATCCCAGCCGAGGATCGGAGCCACCAGCTCGGCGACTTCGGCCGCGCAGTCGACGCCGCGGTGGCTGTACTCGATGGAGATGCGCGTGCGGCGCGAGAGGAGATCCTCCAGATGAAGCGCTGCCTCATTGCGGGCCGCGTACACGATCTCGACCCGAAGGTATTGCGGCGCAGCGGCAATCGGCTTGAGCAGCGACGGATCGTCGTCGCCGTAGTACAGCACGTCGTCGACCATCGAGCCGTACCGGTTGAGTAGACGTCGAATTCGGTAGGGGTGCAACCCGAATCGCTGGCCGAGGTGCTCGCACTGATTGATCAACGCGAAGTAGCCGTCGGCGCCGAGCAGCGGGACCCGCTCGGTGATCGACGGCGCGACGCGCGTCGGAATGTAGTCGTTGCACGCGTCGACGGCGTCAGCCGCCATCACCCGATAGGTGGTGTACTTTCCGCCCGCGATCGAAATGAGCCCGGGCGCGACGGCTGCCACCGCATGTTCACGCGACAGGCTCGACGTCTCGTCGTCCTCGCCGGCCAGCAGCGGGCGCAGTCCGGCGTATACGCCTTCGATGTCGTCGTGCGTCAACGGCGACACCAACACTTCGTTGACGCGGTCGAGGATGTAGTCGATGTCGGCGCGTGTCGCAGCGGGATGTGCGAGGTCGAGATTCCAGTCGGTATCGGTCGTACCGATGATCCAGTGCGTCTCCCACGGGATCACGAACAACACCGACTTGGTGGTGCGCAAGATGATCGCCGTCTCGCTGACGATGCGGTCACGCGGCACGACGATGTGCACACCCTTGGAGGCGCGCACCCGAAAATGACCGCGCTGCTTGGACAGTGCCTGAACTTCATCGGTCCACACCCCGGCAGCGTTGATGACGCAGTGCGCGCGGATCTCGGCGGTCTCGCCGGTCTCGGTGTCGCGGACGGTGGCTCCCAGGACCCGATCGGCTTCTTTCAGAAATCCGACGACCTGCGTCGACGTCCGAACCACCGCCCCGTACTGCGCGGCGGTGCGGGCGACGGTGAGGCTGTGCCGCGCGTCGTCGACGACGGTGTCGTAGTAGCGGATTCCGCCGACGAGCGAATTGCGCTTCAGTGCCGGGGCCACGCGCAGCGCGCCGAGTCGGCTCACATGTCGTTGTCCGGGAACGGATTTCGCGCCGCCCATCCGGTCGTACAGGAAGAGTCCGGCCGACACGTACGGACGCTCCCACAGGCGCTGCGTCAACGGGTAGAGGAAGGGCAGCGGCTTGACCAGGTGTGGCGCCAGCAGACTCAGTGACAGCTCACGCTCGTGCAGGGCTTCGCGCACCAGTCCGAATTCGAGCTGCTCCAGATAGCGCAGACCGCCGTGGAACATCTTCGACGACCGGCTCGACGTTCCCGACGCGATGTCGCGTGCCTCGACCAACGCGACCCGCAAGCCGCGCGTGGCGGCGTCGAGCGCCGCACCCACGCCGACGATGCCGCCCCCGACGACGAGGATGTCGAACTGCTCGCTCGAAAGTCGACGCCACGCCTCGCCACGCTGCGCCGGACCCAAATCCGCAGGTCGGTCAGGATTGAAGTCAGTCTCCATGTGGGTAAATGCTACCGGTAGGTAGGTGCCGTGGCTCGGGTAGTCGGGCGGCGCGTCACCGGGCCGGCGAGCACTTCACCCCGCCCGCCGGTCAGTTCCGGCCAGCAGAATCAAACACGGTACGACGCAGGTGCGCACGACGAATGTGTCGATCAGGATTCCGAGTCCCACGATGATTCCGAGTTGGGTCAGAGTGATGAGTGGGAGAACACCGAGCACCACGAACACCGCAGCGAGGACCACACCCGCACTCGTGATCACTCCTCCGGTTGCCGACACCGCGCGAATCATGCCGTCGCGGGTTCCACGTTTGACTGCCTCCTCTCGTGCGCGCAGCACCAGGAAGTAGGTGTAGTCGACGCCGAGAGCGACGAGGAACAGGAAGGCGAAGAGGATGACATTCGTGTCGAGTGCCCCGAATCCGAATACGTGCTCGGAGAGGAATGTGCCGGCACCGAGCGCGGTGAGGGCGCTGAAAGCTGTGACGACCACCAGCAGCAGCGGAAGCACAATCGCGCGCAGCAACACCATCAGGATGAGCATCAGGACTGCCAGGATCAGCGGGATCACGACAAGTGCGCTGCGCCGGGCGGCTTGCCTCGTGTCGTACTCCTTCGCGTCGCTTCCGCCCACCAGCGCGTCGCCGCCGGGTACCGCCGAGACCGCGGTGCGCAAACTGACGATCGTGTCGAAGGCTCGCGCCGACGCCGGGTCCGCGTCGATCACGACAGCGATACGTGTCCACCCGGTGGGTGCCGTCTCGGTGATTCGTACTGACTGGACACCGTCGACCCGTGATGCCGCCTTCGCTACGGCGTCGGCGCCGCGGGTCCGGGCGACGACAGTGACGGGATCGGCCAGTCCCTTGGAGAAGTGTTGTGCCACAACGTTGTAGCCGTCGACGGAGTCGGCGCTGACCCGAAACTGCTCGGTCTGGGAGAGCCCGACCTTCACGCCGATGAGCCCTGCCGCGCACACCGACATGGCCAGCAACGCAATCGCCGCGATCGTCACCGGCCGGGCAGCCACCGTCGTCGCGACCCGATGCCATACTCCCGATTCGGTCGGGTCCGCGTCGCCGTCGTGCGGCACGACCGGCCAGAACAATCCGCGGCCGCACAGTGCGAGGGCCCCAGGCAGCGCGATCAGCACGAAGATCGCCGCGATGACGATGCCGCAGGCCGCCAGCGCGCCCAGACTCCGGATGCTGGGCAGCGGCGTCACCAGAAGCAACAACAGCGCAACGACCACGGTCGCGTTGCTTGCCAGGATCGCCGGCGCCGCGCGCAACCATGCCGTTCGCAGCGCGTCACGATGATCGGCGTGTACGCGAAGCTCCTCGCGATAGCGTGAGACCAGCAGCAATGCATAATTGGTTCCCGCACCGAACACGAGCACGCTCGTGATACCCGACGTCGATCCATCGAAACTCAATCCAAACCAGCCCGCGACAACCGAGCCGACGACCGTGGCGAGGCGATCGGCGATGGCGACGACGATCAGGGGCACCAGCCACAGGATCGGCGAACGGTAGGTGATGATCAGCAGAACTGCGACCACCAGTGCCGTGACCAGCAACAACGTAGTGTTCGCGCCGGAGAAGGAGTCGGCGATGTCGGCGCCGAACGCGGGTCCGCCGGTGATATTCGACGTCAGGCCCGGCGGGAGGCCGTCCGACGCCACGGTGCGTAGGGCGCCGACCATGTCACGCAGTTCGAAGCCTGTCACGTCCCCCTTGACGAGAACAGTCACGAGTCCGGCCTTCTTGTCGTCGGAGATGACGGGTGGGGCGGCGGGCCCGGCGTCGACACCTCGCTCGACCGCGCGCATGCGCTGAGCTACTCCCGTCAGTGCGACGACGTCGGCGCCGGTCAGCTGCGCTCCGTCGGTGCGGGTTACCACCGCGATGACCGGAGCGACTCCCGCCGAGGGGAAGTCGTCGAGCAACTCGTCCACGTGCGCCGATTGGGCCTCGGGAGGCAACGAATCCGGTGCACTGCCCGCGGATTCGTTCGTCGGCGCCAGTGCCATCACGGCTCCCGATGCGAGAATCACACCGACCAGCACCAGCCACGACAGCTTCGACGTGAGGACGGTGGCCAGTTGCCGGGCGAGCGATGTCGGTTGGTTGCGGGTCACCGGTCCAGAGTGTCAGCATTGCCGGATTGCCGCCGACTCCGGGGCGTCCGCGCGCAATTGTGCCGGGGTCACCGTGGACGCCGACATGGCGTGCGAGGATGGGCGCGTGGCGAATTCCGGCGGCAAGTATGTGGCAGCGATCGACCAGGGCACGACGTCGACGCGTGCGATGATCTTCGACCATCGCGGGCGCGTGGTGAGCTCCGAGCAGGTCGAACATCAGCAGATCTTCCCGGGGCCCGGCTGGGTGGAGCACGACGCCGCCGAGATCTGGGTGAACACACGTAGGGTCGCGGCGTCGGCCCTGGCATCGGCCGATCTCAAGGGGTCCGACCTCGCCGCCTGCGGTATCACGAATCAGCGTGAGACGACGGTGATCTGGGATCGCGCCACCGGCGAGCCGGTCCACAACGCGATCGTCTGGCAGGACACCCGCACCGCCGATCTGTGCGAACGACTCGCCGGGTCGCAGGGGGTCGACCGTTACCGGCAGCGCACCGGACTGCCGCTGTCGACGTACTTTTCCGGGCCCAAGATCGCCTGGCTGCTGGAGAATGTCGCCGGCCTGCGCACGCGTGCCGAAGCCGGCGAATTATGTTTCGGCACAATGGATTCATGGTGCGCGTGGAATATGACCGGGGGCGTCGACGGCGGGCTGCACATCACCGACGTCACCAATGCGTCACGCACCATGCTGATGGATCTCACCACCCTCGACTGGGATCCGGAGATCTGCGCGGACATGGGCATCCCCATGTCGTTGCTGCCGGAAATCCGCAGCAGCTCAGAGGTTTACGGGCCGCTGCGCGACCAGGGGCCGGCCGCCGGTGTGCCGCTGTCCGGCATTCTGGGCGACCAGCAGGCCGCGACTTTCGGTCAGGCGTGCCTGTCGCCCGGCGAAGCCAAGAACACCTATGGCACCGGGAATTTCCTGCTGCTCAACACGGGCACCAGCCCGGTGTTCAGCGACCACGGCCTGCTCACCACTGTCTGCTACAAGATCGGCGACGACGCCGCGCACTACGCGTTGGAAGGCTCCATCGCGGTGACCGGGTCACTCATCCAATGGCTGCGCGACAACCTCGGAATCATCTCCGCCGCAAGCGAAATCGAGGCACTGGCCGCCACCGTCGACGACAACGGCGGCGCCTACTTCGTTCCCGCCTTCTCCGGACTGTTCGCGCCGCGGTGGCGGCCCGACGCGCGCGGCGTCATCGTCGGGCTGACCCGCTACGTCAACAAAGGACATCTCGCGCGAGCTGCTTTGGAGGCCAGTGCATTTCAGACTCGCGAGGTCATCGAAGCGATGCAGGCCGACTCCGGTGTCACCCTGTCGACGTTGAAAGTCGACGGCGGCATGGTGGTCAATGAGTTGCTGATGCAGTTCCAGGCAGACGTCCTCGGCGTGCCGGTGGTCCGCCCCGTGGTCAATGAGACCACCGCGCTCGGCGCGGCCTACGCCGCCGGTTTGGCGGTTGGCTACTGGAAGAGCGAGTCCGACATCCGCAACAATTGGGCACAGGACAAGACCTGGCTGCCGAAGATGTCGGCAGACAGGCGAGATGACTTGTACGCCAAATGGAATCGCGCCGTGGAGCACAGTTTCGATTTGAACTGAGTCCCTTCGTCCGACCTCACCCGGCGGCGTAGTCGCGCAGGATGCCGATCACGCCCGCCGGGCCTCTCATCGCCGACGAGGCTTCATAACTGCTCTCCCGCAACGCTTCTCGCAGCGCCGCCACGGGCAGGCCGACAGCGGTTGCGGCACTTGCGAAATGCAGACAGGTCAACGCTCTCGCTCGACGAAATGCGGCGTCGCGCATGGTGGCCTCGACGCGTGGGTCCAGCGCGATCGATTCAGCCTGACGGCACAGTTCGGTGAGTTCCATCCGCGTCGACACTTCCACCTGGCCCGCGGTACGCCATTGGGAAAGCAACTGGACCACAACGGGTTCCGCGCCGACGCCGCCGACGTCGACGACTGCAACGGCGACCAGCAGCAGACACCGCGCGACGTCGCAAGCGGGCACGGCGTCGACGACGGCGGCCAACCCGGGAACGGTGTCGATTCGACGCCGCGGTCCGGCGTCGACCGTCCTCCGAGAAGCGGTGGGCGCGATCACTTTCCGGTCTTCTTGTCGCGTGGCGGTGCGGCGTCGTCGGGCTCCGGCGGCGGTCCGGCCCAGTCTCCGATGACCGGTGGGCCGACCAGCGGCAGCGATCCGACCACCTCCTCACCGTTGGCGGTCGTGTTCAAGAAGGACGCTACCCGGTGCCGACCGTCCTTGCCCTCACGACTGCGACCGGCGTGCGGGCCGTACGGCGACGACGACGAACGGCTCGGGGACGCCTGCGATCCCGCACCCGTTGCTGGGGTGCCCAGCGGGCTCATCGTCGAAATGCCCAGTCGCCGAAGCGGACTCGACACCGGCTGCATGCCGCCCGGTGCTACGCCCCGACCACCGGGAGAGTGCGGCGACGGGCCAGATCGTGTGTTGGTCCCCCGCCCGAGGTCGAGCGCCTTGTCCGGCGTGACCCGCGACGGAGTGGTGCGGGCCGGGGTCGGAGTCGTCTTGTCCCCCTTGTCCGAGGTCGTGGTGGTGTTCGTCTTCTGCGTCGAATTCTGTTGCGCACCATTCGTCGTCGTTGCGGCGGTCTTCGTCGCTTGCGATTTGTTTGCGACCGTCGTGGGATTGTTCTTAGTCGTATCGCCCTTGGTCGCGGTGTTCTTGACCGCGGTATTCGCGTTATTCGTCGTGTTCGACGGGGTTCCCGAACCCCGGGTCTGAGTCGAATTCGACGTGGCTGTGTCTCCACCGGTATTCGCGCTCGACGTCGAGCCCGGTGAATTGCCCGCCGATCCCGTTGCGGCCGGCACCGCGGTTCCCGTCATCGGATCGCTGTAATGCGAATTCATCAAGTTGGTGACTGCCGATTTGATCGCCGCCGAATCCTCCGGCGCCACGGCCATCTGGGCCTGCAGACCGGCCAATGCGAATTGATTGGCACGAGCCGTCTGCAGGACGCCTCCCGCGGTTGTCAGGGCCGACACCGCCGACGACGCCAGAGTCGCACTCGCCGAGATAGCCGTCGCGGCCGCCTGTGCCGACGTGAGCCCGGCGGTCGCGGCCTTTCCCTTCAGCAGCCACTCGCCCGCGTCGAACACCGAACCGAGCCGCCGAGCGGCAGCCTGCGCCGACGTGACCGCCGCCTGCAGTGCGGCAGCGTCGGCCGCAGCCTGGACCGAGTCCATCGACTGAATCTTCGCGAGAATGTCGGCAATGGAGTGGGAATCCCAGTCCGTTCGCCCTCCCCCTGGCGCCATTCGCCGATCCTACGACGCGCGGCCACGATTTGGCCAGTGTTCGATTTGAGGCAATTCGGATGGAACCGAACGCCCCTCCCGTGCGTCCAACATAGGATCGCTGTATTGCACGTCACAGGCAAGGGAGGGCTCCGTGACACAACCGAACCCGGGCGACTACGTCGCACTGGAACCCAAGACGTCGACCCCGAACGCTTCGACGCCGGGCGCCGCGCGCGGCGACGACAACGGCATCGCCGTCCACGGGACGAGCGTGGTCCAGATGCAGGAACAAGCGTGGCTCCGACGAGCAGAGGCAGCGACCGCCGCCGCGGAGGAGTTGATGGTCTGCAGGCGGAAAGTCACTGCCGTTCTCACTCGGAATTACTTTGGCGATGGATGTCCAGAGGGGACCGCGGTCTACTCGGCTCTCCAAGAGTTCACGGCCAATTGGAATGAGCAACTCAGCTCGCAGGTCAAAACGCTTCAGTCACTCGCATCGCAGTGCCAGATATCCGCAGCGTCGCTATCAGCCACTGACCGCGTCAGCTCAGCGCATTTCTCACTTGGCACGTGACTGCACATGAGACAAATCACTCGAACGTTGATAGAAATACTCGCACTGTGCGTATCGATGATTGCCTTGGCCTCCTGCGAAGTAGACGGGACGGCCAATCCGCAGGGCGCTCAGGATCATCGCCAGCTATCAACCACTACACCGAAGCTGCCATTTTCGAATACTTTCCCCAACAGATGGAACGACGCGAACAACGGCACGTCATACGAGCCGTGTACCGCGGTGGACTCTACGATCGCACGGCTCACTGACGTCGACATCCTGAGCGTGCACGATGCTGCCGCGGTCGACCATCAGACCGCGCGGGGATGCGTATGGACCTATCGTGATGACAAAGCATGGGCAGTGACACAGATTGTCGGCAATAGCGCAAGCCTTGAAGTCTATCGACGAGAACAACAGGCTTTCAAATGGCGTGGCGATATGTTTTTCAACGGTCGCAAGACACTTGTCTCCGAGATCAGCGCGTCGGCGTGCGCCACACACGTCCAATCAGGCTCGGCGGGCATTTCGACGATCGCACAATACGATTCCCTGCCCACTCCCTCAATCGACGAAATCTGTTCCCGTGCAATAGCTTTCACGAAGGCTACGATCGACAAGATGCCGCCTTGAGTCGACGTCTACTCGATCGGGCCCGGTCCCGGCCCGACGTTGCGCGACTCGCGCAGCCGGAGGTCCTGCACGTATTCGGCTGGGGCACCGGCGATTTCGGCTGCGTCGGCCATCACACCGAGGTAGCGGGCCGACGGCAGGCCGCCTTCGTAGTCGTCCATCACGTACAGCCAGGCGAGGACCGGTCCGGTCTCGGTGTGCACGCGTGCCCGGACCTTGCGATGGATGCCGAGTTCGGAGCCCTCCCACCGGTCGAGGTTGTCTTCGTCTTCGACGGTGACGTCGTAGAGCACGACGAAGACTTTCGCGGTGTCGTCGATGCGGTCTTCGGTGACGGTGGCGAGCGATCCCTCCCACCCGATGTCGCCGCCGGCGAAGGTCAGACGCCAACCGTGCAGCCAGCCGGTACCCGCCATCGGCGAGTGCGGGGCACGTTCGGCCATCTGCTCGGGATGCATGTTGGACCCGTAGGCGGCATAAATCGGCACGGCGAAAAGCCTAGATCACTGGCGCCGCACTGTGGAAGTGGTGGGGTGGCTCCGGAGCGATTAGGTTGATATCCGGCAGCGCGCATCCACGCTGGCGATACTTGTGCTGGGCACCTTCTGGGCAGGAAGCGAGAGACGATGACGAAGATCGTGATCATTGGTGGCGGACCGGCGGGCTACGAGGCCGCGCTGGCCGCAGCCGCGTACGGCGCGGACATCACCTTGATCGATGCGGACGGCGTCGGCGGTGCGTGCGTGCTCTACGACTGTGTGCCGTCGAAGACCTTCATCGCCTCGACCGGCATCCGCACCGATGTCCGCAAGGCCGTCGACCTGGGCATCAACCTGCGCCCCGACAATGCGCTGGTCAGCCTGCCGCAGATCCATCAACGCGTCCGCGACCTGGCGTTCGCGCAGTCCGCCGACATCCGATCGCGCCTGGTCAGTGAGGGCATCAAACTCGTTTCCGGCGTCGGCGAGCTCGCCGACGCCCAGATCGGTGTCTCGCATCACACCGTGCTCGCCAAGACCACCGACGGCGACGAGCAACGCTTCGAAGCCGACGTCGTCCTGCTGAGCACCGGCGCGCGCCCACGTATCCTGCCCGATGCCGAGCCCGACGGCGAACGCATTCTCACCTGGCGCCAGCTCTACGACCTCGAGGACCTGCCCGAGCATCTCGTCGTCGTCGGTTCCGGCGTCACCGGCGCTGAGTTCGTCCACGCGTACACCGAACTGGGTGTGAAGGTGACGATGGTGTCGAGCCGTGATCGCGTCCTGCCCGGCGAAGACGAGGACGCCGCACTGGTGCTCGAGGAAGCACTCGCCGAGCGCGGCGTCGAACTGGTGAAGCACGCACGTGCCGATCGAGTCGAGCGCACCGGGGACGGCGCAACCGTGCACCTCGCCGACGGGCGGACGGTGACCGGCTCGCATGTCCTGATGACGGTCGGATCGGTGCCGAACACCGGGTCGCTCGGTTTGGACAAGTCGGGAGTCGACGTCGACAAGGGCGGCTACATCACCGTCGACCGCGTGTCGCGTACGTCCGTGCCGGGTATCTACGCGGCGGGCGACTGCACGGGCCTGTTCCCGCTCGCGTCGGTCGCGGCGATGCAGGGGCGCATCGCGATGTATCACGCCCTCGGCGAAGGCGTCACGCCGATCAAGCTGAAAACCGTTGCGTCAGCGATCTTTACCCGCCCGGAAATCGCCACCGTCGGGGTTTCGCAGAAGGCGATCGACTCCGGCGAATACCCGGCCCGCACGGTGATGCTGCCGCTGTCGACCAATCCCCGCGCCAAGATGAGCGGCCTGCGCCGCGGCTTCGTGAAGATCTTCTGCCGTCCCGCGACAGGTGTGGTGATCGGTGGAGTTGTGGTGGCGCCCACGGCGTCGGAGCTGATCCTGCCGATCGCGCTGGCGGTCCAGAACAAACTGACGGTCAGCGACCTCGCGCAGACTCTGTCGGTCTACCCGTCGCTGTCCGGTTCGGTCATCGAGGCGGCCCGCCAGCTGGTCCGCCACGACGATCTGGACTAGTAGCGTGTCGCGGCTAATGGTATCGATATCTTGCGCGCATCCTGCTGGTTGAGCGAGGCGAAGCCGAGTCGAAACCACGCTGACGCTGCGGGGTTCGTCATTGCCCTGCAGGCGGGGTTTCGACTCGCTCCGCTCGCTCAACCTGGTTTCACCGGTCCGGGCACTCCATCTGCTGGTTGAGCCGCGAGGAGCGCTAGCGACGAGCGTGTCGAAACCCCTGTACCACAATGCATTTGATGGTAGCGCACTGTCGAACTGGGATGGAATCGAACATCGAGGCGTGTGCACCCGAAGGGTGCACACGTGACACTTGCCGGGTGACATCGCCGATTGGCGCGGACCGTCGAAAGTTGTTGTGGCTGAGAGGTTTCGACACGGACTCGGCTAGCGCTACTTCGACTCGGCTAGCGCCTCGCTCAGCACGGCGCTCGTCCGGCTCAACCAGCAGAATGGCGCTTCGGCCGGTGGATCCAGGCTCAACCTAGGCTCAACCGGCAGAGGAACGCAACGGTCACACAACTCTTCAAGTGCGACACTCCACAGGTGAAGCGTCGCCTCTGATTGGATTGGTTGTGCGCCAAGCCCGCCCGCTTGGGCCTGGATTCACCGACGGTGGGCCCATGCGCTGGTCGAGCGTGTCGAAACCACGCCGACGATCCATTAGGTCGACCGAACGCGGGCTACACGTGGAACGGCCGTAGGAAAGGTCACCGGTAGCCCAGAACGACACCCGCGAGAGTGCGTACACCCACCGCCAGAGCCCGCTCGTCGATATCGAAATTCGGCGAATGTAGATCCACCTGCGGACCGATCCCGTCCCACACGCCCAGGCGCCCCATCGCGCCGGGGGCCT
Source organism: Gordonia asplenii (assembly GCF_012933505.1). Taxonomy (GTDB): domain Bacteria; phylum Actinomycetota; class Actinomycetes; order Mycobacteriales; family Mycobacteriaceae; genus Gordonia; species Gordonia asplenii. The sequence continues at coordinate 95,353 of NZ_JABBNB010000006.1, read as the reverse complement.
GCTCGAGATACCACGAAAAGTCTTCTCCGCCAGGCGATTGCGGGGTGTCGGCGACAGCGGCGGGCCCACACGCACTGACGCTGCGGGTCAGGTCCGCCACGGCATCGGCGTCGTTGATGACCGGCGGGACACCGCGGAAGTAGGACAGGTCGTAGCTGACCTTCAACGGTCCGAGCAACTCGCCGATGATGCTGCGGACCAGCGGCTCCAGTTCGGTCCACACTTCGTGGGTGCCGGTCCGGACGGTGCCCTTGAGCCTGCCCTCCTGCGGGATCGCATTGGCCGCGTTACCGGCATTGGCCGCACCCCACACCATGACGGTCCCCGACCGCGGGTCCACCCGCCGAGTCAAGATGCCCGGCAAGCCGGTGATGACGGTGCCCATCGCGTAGACGAGGTCGCCGGTCAGATGCGGCCGCGACGTATGACCGCCGGGAGAATGCAAGGTCAGGTCGACGTGATCCGCGGCCGACGTCAACGCGCCGACGCGCAACCCGACTGATCCGACGGGCAGGCGCGGATCGCAGTGCAGCGCGAAGATCTGGCTGACGCCTGCCATGACGCCGGCTTCGATCGCGTCGAGCGCTCCACCAGGCATCACTTCCTCCGCGGGCTGGAAGATCAGCCGCACGCCGACGGGCAGGTCGCCGGCCTCGGCGAGCACGTGTGCGACGCCGAGCAGGATCGCGGTGTGCGCGTCATGTCCGCAGGCGTGCGACACGCCGTCGACTCTCGATCGGAACCGCAACCCGGTGTGCTCGGGAATGGGCAGCGCGTCCATGTCGGCGCGCAGCGCGATGCGACCGGGTCCGTCGGGGCCCAAGTCGCACACGGCGCCGGTGCCCAGCGGCAACCGCTGCGGCGACAACCCGAGCGCGGTCAGCGCGGCGATCACCGTGTCGGTGGTCCCCACTTCCTGCCGCGACAGCTCGGGGTGCTCATGGAAGTCCCGCCGCCAGCCGATCAGATCGCTGGAATGCGCCGCCAGCCAGGCGTCGATGATGTCCTGGCCACTGCGAGCCGTCACGTCAGTCATATTTCCTCAGAGCAACGATGCGGGGGTCAGCGTCGCGAGATCGGCCAGCAGCGGCTGCCGCAGCCCCGCCTTGATGACACCCAGGTTGGCGCTTGCCAACGGCAGCCGTTCGCTCGCCACGGCGCGGGCGCGGTCGAGCAGTCCGGCGACATCGACGGTCTCGTCGACGATGCCTGCGGCCAGCGCATCGTCGGCGCCGTACCGACGCGACGTCAGCATGGCCTCGGTTGCCGTCACGTCGGACAGCTTGGTGCGCAGCAGCGACGCCATCCCGCGGGTGAACGGCATGTTCAGTTGGGCCTCGGGCAGCGACCAGAAGCCGCGCTCGGTCCTCATGATCCGGTAATCGGCGCATTCCACGAGCATCGCGCCCGCCCCGAACGCGTGTCCGTTGATCGCAGCCACGGTCGGTACCGGCAGCGTCAACACCTTCGAGTACAGCGCGTGCACGGAGTCCAGGTAGGACGGCAGCTTGTCGGCGTTGCCGAAGATCCAGTCGGTGTCGAGTCCATTGGTGAAGAACTTGCCGGTCGCGGTCACGACCAGTGCCTTCTTGTTCGACGCCGCGGCGACGTCGTCGAGCAGTCCGCTCACCGTGGCGATCCAGTCGGGGTGAAAGCGGTTCTCCGGATTGGTCTCATCGAGCTCGACGCCCTCGGTACCCAGGAAGAGCTCGAAGACGTCATCACGTTCGCGCAGGAATGGCATAGACGAACTGTACTGAACTGCTGACTAGGTTCGACACGGGGCACTAGTCCTGATCTGGCCATACACTCGCCTCATGGATCCCACCGTCGACGCCGATGCGGCTGCCGCCGCCGCAGCGTCCGCCCTCGCCACCGCGACCGACACCCCCGCCCACGACGTCGCCGTGGTCCTCGGTTCCGGCTGGGGTGAAGCCGTGAGCGCCTTCGGCGAGCCGGTCGCGACGATCGCGATGTCGGAGCTGCCCGGCTTCACCGCTCCTGCGGCCGCCGGTCACAGCGGCACCGCGGTGTCGGTTCGGGTGGGACAGCGGCGGGTGCTCCTGCTGGTAGGCCGCACTCATGCCTATGAGGGACACCATCTTTCGCGAGTGGTCCATCCGATCCGCGCCGTCGCCGCCGCGGGCGTGCACACCGTCATCCTGACCAACGCCGCGGGGGGCATCAACCCCGGCTATCGAGTCGGGCAGACCGTCCTCATCAGCGATCACCTCAACCTCACCGGCCGGTCACCGCTGATCGGAGCGCAGTTCGTCGACCTCGTCGACGCGTACGCGCCCCGTCTTCGCGACGTCGCCCGCGGTGTCGATGCGACGCTGGCCGACGGCGTGTACGCGGGTTTGCCTGGGCCGCACTATGAAACGCCCGCCGAGATCAAGATGCTGGCCACACTCGGCGCCGACCTCGTCGGAATGTCGACGGTGCACGAGACCATCGCCGCACGCGCCGCCGGACTCGACGTTCTCGGCGTCTCTCTGGTGACCAACCCCGCGGCCGGAATCACCGGTGAATCACTGAACCATGCGGAAGTCCTTGCGGCGGGACAGGATTCGGCCGCACGGATCGGGGAACTGCTCCATGACGTCATCGCCGCTCTCTGAGGCCGCGCGCGCCTGGATCGACGACGACCCCGACCCGGTGTCCCGCGCGCAACTGGGCGCACTGCTCGACGACCCGAGTCGCTGCGACGACCTCGCCGAACGATTCAGCGACACACTGCATTTCGGCACCGCCGGGCTGCGCGGTGTAGTTCGTGCGGGGCCGAACGGTATGAACGTCGCCACCGTCACCCGGGCCACCGCAGCGGTGGGCGCCTGGCTGACGGCACACGAAAACATCGGTGGCACAGTCGTCGTCGGCCGCGACGCGCGCCACGGATCGGCCGCCTTCTTCACCGCGACGACCGAAGTTCTCGCCGCACTGGGCTTCGACGTCGTCGCGCTCCCCGGCGTGGCACCCACGCCCTTGGTCGCCTTCGCGACCCGTCGGCTCGACGCCGTCGCAGGCATACAGATCACCGCGTCGCACAACCCCGCCGCCGACAACGGGTACAAACTCTACGGCCGCGGCGGCAGACAGATCGTCAGTCCCGACGACGCCGAGATCGAAGCGCTCATGCGCGACGTCGGCCCGACGAAAGATATTGGGCGCGTTACCGTCTCGGTCGACGCACGCGCCGCAGCGGTCCGGGACGACTACCTCGCGCGAATCGCCGAACTGCCGACCGGGAGCCCGGCCACGCCGTTGAGAATCGCACTGACCGCGATGCACGGCGTCGGTGGAACACTCGCGGTGGACGCGCTGTGTCGAGCCGGATTCGACGATGTGCGCGTCGTCGCAACGCAATTCGAGCCCGACCCCGACTTCCCGACCGTCGGCTTCCCCAACCCCGAGGAGCCCGGCGCGACGGATCTCCTGCTCGAAACGGCAATCCGCACCGGCTCCGACGTCGCGATCGCTCTCGACCCCGACGCCGACCGAATGGCCGTCGGCATCCCCACCGCGAGCGGATGGCGGATGCTCACCGGCGACGAGACCGGCGGGCTGCTGTGCGCATACCTCCTTCGACACGCGCCCGCCGGACCGAAAACCGTTGCCAGCAGCATAGTTTCGGGAATGCTGGCCGCCGCGACAGCCGAGTCGGCGGGGGCGACGTCGGTGCGGACGCTGACCGGCTTCAAGTGGCTGTCGCGTGCCGACGACGACTGCCCGGACGCGCCGCTGCGCTACGCCTACGAGGAAGCGATCGGCCACTGCGTCGATCCGGCGGCAGTCCGCGACAAGGACGGGATCAGTGCCGCGGTGGTCATGAGTTCGATTGCCCGACAGTGCAAGTCCGACGGCGAGACCATCGTCGGACTGCTCGACGACCTGTACCGCGCACACGGCGTACACCACACCGCGGCCACCTCGCGGCGGCTGACGACTCCCGCGGAGTTCGACGCGGTGATGACGAGTCTGCGCCGCGATCCGCCGTCGTCGATCGCGGGAATCGACGTTGACATCGAGGACTTCGCTTCGCGCGGCGACGGGCTGCGCACCGATGCGATCGCGCTCACCGGCACGTCCGACGACGGCGCCCGACTACGCGTCATGGTCCGGCCCTCGGGAACCGAACCGAAGATCAAGTACTACGTCGAGACGATTGTCGGCCTCGGGCGATACGGTCATACTCAAACGCTTGAGGAGCACAAGCAACGCGCGGCCCGACTCGCCGACGCCGCATTGGCCGACTTGATCCGCTGACGAGGTATTTCGCACACTGAAGGAGGGCAGGCGTGACCTACCCAACCGATCCGTACCAGCAGTCGGGTGGCTACCCGCCGGAGCCGCCGCGCTCGCCGTGGTCGTCGCCGATCGTGCTGGCGGCGGCCGCCGCGGGTGTGTTGCTGGTCGTCGCCGGAGTACTCGCCGCGGTCCTGTTGATCCCCCGGTCGACGTCGTCGAATCAAGCGACGTCGGTGCCGCCGACACCGTCGACGACGGTGATCACCACCAGCAACACGACGATCACCATCACGCAGCAACCCACCGCGACTCCCCAACTGCCCGTGTCGGCGCCTACCCCCACGACGCCCGTCACCACCACGACCACCGCCCACGACTCCCCGACGGTCTCGGGCACCGACTGGCAGGGATTCACCGACGGCCCGCGCTGCAATGCGTCGAACGACCCGGCGGTGGCGATCGGGATCACCGACCGCTCACGGATCGTCATCTGCCAGGTCGGCGATGCCGGCGGGCTCTACTACAAGGGCATGGCCCCCGAAGGCACCATCGAGATCCAGAACCCCGTTCGCACCGGCAGCACCTTCACCGTGACCAACAAGGGCTACACCTACATCGTCAGCCCGTCGACGCTCACCATCGAGTACGGCGGGAGCGTGGTGAAGGTCGAGGACATGCAGTCCTTCTGGTCTGACTAGGGCCGGGCCCCTTCTGCTGGCGGAGCCGCCGCACCCGGACATTCCACTCCCCCGATCGCCTCGACGATGCTTGCGCAGATGGCCCGCAACTGACCGTTCTGCTCACCGGTGAGCGGATCGATCACAAGGCGTCGCACCTCGGCGACGTGGTCGGGAGCCGTCGCCACGACCTTGCCCCAGCCCTCGTCGGTCAGTTCGGCGAGGGTATAGCGCCCGTTGTCGGGGTCGGGACGACGCCGTACCCAGCCGCTGCGCTCCAACCGGTTGAACGTGTGCGACAACCGGGACAGTGACGCGTCGACCAATCCGCCGAGGTCGGACAGGCGCATCGTCCGACCCTCGGACATCGACAGCGCCGACATCACCACGTAGTCGAAGTGCCCGATTCCGGCGTCGCGGCGCAGCTGAGCGTCGAGCGCCGCGGGCAGTCGCATCATGACGCTCGTGAGCGCCAGCCAGGTCTGCTCCTCGGTCTTCGACAGCCAGTTCGGCTCACCCTCGGTATCCATCACCACAGCATTCCACCGCTGACTTGACTGTTCAAGTGAGCGATGAGATGCTCAGGTCAGTTGATCATTCAAGTCAGGAGTTGCAGCAATGAACGTCGCATTGTGGATCATCGCCATCGTCCTCGCCGTCGCAATGGGACTCGCCGGCCTGATGAAGGTGTCGCAATCGAAGGAGAAGCTCGCGGCGGCGGGCCTGCGCTGGGTGGAGGACTTCAGCCCCAACGCCGTCAAAACCATCGGCGCACTTGAGGTTTTGGGTGCGATCGGCCTATTCCTGCCCGCCGTGACGAACATCGCACCGATTCTCGTACCCGTCGCCGCCGTTTGCGTGGCCCTGGTGATGGTCGGCGCGATCGTCGTCCACGCGCGCCGCAGCGAATTCACCAACATCCCGGTCAACGTCGTGCTGCTGATCCTCGCGGTCGTGGTGGCCTGGGGCCGCTTCGGTTCCTACGCATTCTGAGCAGTCATCCGATCGCACCCACACCGCCGGCCGATCTCCGATTCCGGCGCGCGTGATCAGACCGCGTCAGCCGCAATCGCGGCTTCCATCCAGTTCGAGAATTCACACGCCAGATGCCATTCGTGTCCACGCACGATCGACCCGAACATCGGCAGCGGGAACTCGACGGCGAGGCGAGCGTGGACCCCGTCGGGCGTGTCCCGAAACTGATGGCGCACTCCGCCGATCGCGGTACCGTTCGACGATCGCGCGACGCCGTCGAGCCGGAAGGCGAATGTCGGATCGACCTCGGTGGTAATACTCGCGATGTCGTCGTAGTCGATGTCGAACAGCGCGGTCAGCGGACTTCCGCCGTTCGTCTCCAGCACCTGCTGCTTTCCGTCGACGATGCGCAGGACGAAGTGATCCGGGCAGGCGCGCTCCATCTCCCGCTGGTTCGAGGAGAACGTGATCTCGTTGAACCACTCGGTGAACCGCTTGGCGGAACCGCCGGGCACGAACAATTCGGTCACGCTCGTGCGTCGACGACCACTGACCTTCGCCTGCAGCGCACCCATGACGTCGGCGATCTTGGCGTCGCGCGCCAACCGCCGCAGCATCTCGTCGTCGCCGAGCGCGCGCTTGACGTCGAGCCAGTTCTCCCGGCGCTCGACGATCGGCGCGGCGGGCGGCGGAGCTACGCCGAGCTTCTTGGCCGCGGCGTCGATTCGCTTGTCCTCCCACGCCAGAATCTCAGTCCGCCCGTGGCTCCGGCCGCCGAACTTCGCAGTGATCGCAAGCTGTTCCGTCACCATTCTCTAGTCCTTAACGCTAGGTGGTCTATCGTTAAAGAACGATAGGCGAGCTATCCGCCCGCCGTCAATACCCTCGGTGTTCACGCCAAGACCGCCGATCAGACAGGATGAGACAGTGCCCGACGCCACCACTCCCGCCCGCCGAACAGGCGGGCGCTCCGCGCGAGTCCAGGACGCCGTCGAGGCGGCCGCCCTGGAACTACTGCTCGACGTCGGCTATTCCGGGTTGACCATGCGCGCTGTCGCGCAAGCGGCGGGCGTAGCCGAGACGACGATCTATCGCCGATGGCCGACGGTCGATCATCTGACCGCGGCCGCCCTTCTCCGGCTCGCCGCGGTCGACAACCCCATCCCCGACACCGGATCGATCGAAGGAGACCTGCACGCCCTGTTGACGCAGATCGTCGCACTGCTCAACCGACCTCGGGTGTTACGCGTCGTACGCAGTGCGGCCGCGCTCGACGACGATTCCACTGGTTCGATCAGGGCCGCGCGCTCCGCATTCTTCGACCATCGGTTCGCGACGGCCACCAGCATCGTCGAACGTGCGATCGGCCGGCACGAACTGCCTGCCGACACCGACGCCTACCAGCTCATCGAAGCCATTTCCGCGCCCGCGTACATGCGCGCACTATTGGGCAATCGACCGATCGACGACGACTTCATCGCCGCGACGGTCGCCTACGCTCTGGCGGGCGCACGCGCCGGTACGCGTGACGACACCCTGGGAAACAGTTGGGACGGCAGCCGATAGCCTCGTTGGGTGGCCCTTCTCCTCAATGCCGTCGACGTCGACGTCGTGCGATCCAAACGTTTCCTGCTGCGCGGCGTCAGCATGTCGGTACAGGCTGGAGAGCATTGGGCACTGCTCGGCCCCAACGGTGCGGGCAAGTCGACGTTGATGGCGATCCTCGGCGCACGGTCGCATCCGACGCACGGATACGTCGAGGTGCTGGGCAATCGACTCGGCCGCGTCGACATGCGAGAGTTGCGCACGCACATCGGCCACGTCGATCCGCGGTGGCGCATCGACGTCCCGATCTCGGCGCACGACGTCGTGCTGACCGGTCTGACCAACACGCCCGAGCTGGATCGCCGGCACGAATACTCCCCCGCCGAACATGCCCGCGCCGATGAATTGCTCGACCTGCTGGGAATGTCGGCACGACGAGAAGCGTTGTGGCCGTTCATGAGTCAGGGTGAACGCGGACGGACTCTCATCGCCCGAGCCCTATTGCCGCAACCCAAACTGCTGCTGCTCGACGAACCGGCCACCGGCCTCGACCTCGCCGCCCGCGAACGACTGCTGGCGAGCATCGACCTGCTGCGACGCCAACAAGACGAACTCGCGACCGTCCTGGTCACCCATCACCTCGAGGATCTGCCCGCGTCGACGACCCACGCCCTGTTGCTCGCCGACGGCGAGACCGTCGCGTCGGGTCCCGTCGACGACGCGCTGACCACCGACACGATCAGCAAATGCTTCGACCACGACGTCGTCGTGCGGCGCATCGACCGGCGATGGTCGGCGACGTCGGGGTGAGTGACCGACGGTTCCTCACGTCAGCGGCAGCCGATCGATGTCGCCTTCGCCGGCGTCGCCGGTGACCAGCGGCTTCTCGGAATCGTCCTGCAGCCTGTTGAGGTGTATGCGCTGTGCCACCACGCGGGGATCGGCGGCGAACTCGTCGTCCCGGGCGGCATCGAGGTGAACGACGCCGGGCCAGCTCGGCGAATGACGGTAGGCGACCAGCGCGTCCACCGCATTGGTCGCAGGGCAGGACGGATACTCGTCGTCGACCAGGTCCGAGGCACCCAACGCCAAGGCCAGAGCCTGGCTGGGTATGTCACCCAGTTCGCGCGCAAGCGCGAATACCGGATAGGGACGCCCTTCCCAAACCCCCTTCAATCGATGCGTTCCCAGGAAATACGCGTCGCGCGGAATATCCGACGCGACCGAATGCGCGAACACCAGATGTGCGACGTCGACTGTCATCACGAAGTATCGATGGGCCGCGAACTTGAGAATCCGGAATCCGGTGTCGATACTGGGCCCGACATAGTCCAGCAGATAGTCAGCCGGATCGACGTCGCGGGCGAGGATGCTCTCATTGAGTTTCTCGGCGTCGAGCTCCGATCCGGTCTCGACGTCCCGACGCGGGATCGCCACCTGTCGGTCCGGGAACGGCACCGTCGCGAGGAATGCGCCGCCCTTCAATGTCATCGGCGTCTTTTGCAGCACATTCGATTCGAACCTGTCCATGGCCGCCACCCACGCATCGATCGCGTCGCAGCACTGGGACTCGGCGATGAGCCGGCAGGTGAAGATCAACTCGTCGCCGACGGCTTTCCACAACGTGAGCTGCCCGGTCAGATAGGGAAATCGATCGGCGATTATCTCGCCGAGTGCTGCGGGAAACTCGTTATAGAATGCCAGAAACGTCGGAACCCACTCCTGATGTGCGGCAGCTGCCGAGGACTGCTTGAACTGCGTCGAATTCTGCAGATCACAAGAGAGGAATAGAACCGATCCGTCCCGGTTCGTCTCGATCACGCCGCCGCTACTCGCTGCTCAAACCGAGATAGTCGGCCCGAACTCTGGCGGCGGGTACGGATACGTCGAAGATCCGCGCGACATCGCGGATCGAACCCGTCTGCGACAATGCGTCGGTGAATGCTCGCGCCGGCATCAGCAGATTCGACGCGAACACATTCGCCTGCGTCTCCCCCACATTGCGTCCCATTCGTGTCGCCCGCAGCAATCGATCGCCGGCGAGGTATTCGTCGGGAGCGCGGAAGTGGAGAAAATAGTGGCCGAGTTCATGGGCGATGGTGAACCGGTCACGGCGTCGGGTGGTATGTGCCGGAATGTGAACGATGAAGTCGCCTATCCCGTTGATGGTCAGCGACTCCTCGCCGTTGTCGATCTCGATCTGCCCGCCGAGCTTGGTGAGCAGTGAATGCACGTCTACGTACCCGGTATCGGGATCGCACACATCGTGTTCGTCGGCGATCCGCTGCGCGTATTCGCCGATCGCGGTATACGACAATCGGGATCGCGGCGACTCGATCGCCTCACCCACGAGACCGTCCCCAACGGCGGCGACGTCCACGGCATTGCATGTCCACATCATAGGCCCCACCGCTTCGCCGTCCATGCCAACTCGCCTCATCGCGGCCGATAGAAGCCCTGGAAACCTTGATCCAGATTCGTGGTGCGGACCGGTGATACTTGCACCGGGTCTCCTGCCTCCACCATCTGATTGTTCCCGATATACATCGCCACATGCCCGTCCCACACGGCGAGATCGCCCGGCATCAATTGCGCCTGCGACACCTGCACGCCCGCCGTGTCCTGGTCTTGTGCCAGGCGCGGAAGGTCGAGTCCCGCCTGTTTGTACGCCCACTGGGTGAACCCGCTGCAATCGAATCCGGCGGGCGTCGTGCCGCCCCAGACGTACGGCACACCGCGCTGACTCAACGCCGCGCGAACCGCTTTGGCGGCCCGCTCATTCGGCGCATAGGCGGTGGAACCATCGGGGAGGGTGACCGCCACCCCCTTGCCGTCGACGTTCGCCTTGTCGAGCGTCGCGGTGACCGACGCCGTCTTGTCGAGCGTCGTCGACGCCGGGGCGTCGTGGCGCACCGACTTGAGCAGGGTCGCGGTGTCGGTGCGCAACGCGCCCTGGGCACGAGTGACCACGGCCAGACCCCGACTTATGTGGTCGGCGGCGACCGGCATCAGCGTCGCCAATCCGGCCACGGTGAACAGCGACGGTCCCAGCGCCGCGGCGGATCGCCCGAACGAATCGATCAACGCGTTGACGTCATCGGCGGCCGACTTCACCTTGCCCGACGCCGACTCGACGGTGGCGGCAATCGTAGTGGCGTCGCCGGTTAGAACACTCGATTTGCGATGCGCCGCCGTCGCCGATGCTTGAACCGCCTCGCCTCCGCGCCCTTTCCATTGGGTCGCAACAGTTTTGGCGGCACTCGCCGATTGCGCGCGGGCATCGTCGACGACGGCGGCGCTCGCGGTGAGCCGGGTAACCGGACTATCCGCGGGCAGCACCCCGGTACCCAGCGCCGTGGCGAGGATCTTCAGCGGCATGATCAGAACATCTGCGGTGAGCATCAGACCTGTACCTCCAACGAGCGCTTGGCGGTGTCATCGGTCGACGTGTAGCGCCGGTCGGCGTCGGACGTGGTGGTCGACAACGATTGGTGGCGGGACGCGGCGGCGTCGAAACGCTGCGCCTGATTGTCGACGACGTAGGCGAGCGCGGCGAGGAAGTCCGCGCCGATCAGGCCGAAAGTCGATGCCAGCGAGGCGACGTCGGAGCGGGCGGAACCGGCGGCGCCGGAGACTCGGGCCGCGGCGAGTTGCTGTCCGCGAGCGAACTGGGTGAGTGCGGTGGAATCGGTGTGAAGTGCCATGGGAATTGGACGCACCGGCGCCACATTCGGTTCCATCGAGTTTTCGCGGGTCGCAAATCGCGGGACTCGGCGCGTCGTCCGCGCGGGACAGCGACATACTTGACGCATGCAGATCACGACCGTCGACCATCCGCTGGCCCTCGCGAGGTTGACGACCATGCGCGACAAACGCACCGACAATGCCGCCTTCCGCGGTGCGCTCGACGATCTGACCCAAATGCTCATCTATGAGGCGTTGCGCGGATGGCCCACCGACGACCACGCCATCGAGACGCCGTTGGCCGCGCACACCGGCGTTCGCCTGCATCGGCCACCGCTGTTGGTTCCGGTGCTGCGCGCGGGGCTCGGGATGGTGGATCAGGCGCACGCGATGGTTCCCGAGGCGCAGGTCGGGTTCGTGGGCATCGCCCGCGACGAAGCCACCGCCCAGCCGGTTCCGTACCTGGCCTCGCTGCCCGCGGATCTATCGGATCAACCGGTATTCGTCCTCGACCCAATGCTCGCGACCGGCGGATCCATGTTGTACACGCTCAACCTTCTCGCCGACCGCGGCGCCACCGACATCACCGCGGTATGCGTCGTCGGCGCGCCGCCCGGCGTCGCCGCGTTGGAGAACTCGGGCCTTCCGGTGCGGTTGGTGATCACCACGATCGATGAACGCCTCGACGACGCGAACTACATCGTGCCCGGCCTCGGCGATGCCGGCGATCGACAGTTCGGTCCGCGGTAGAGGCACGTTGCGCAAGATACTGGCATCGTGGTGGCGGTCGGACTCCCATCTGCATCGTCTCGACTACGTCCTCGGCGAACACGCGAGCAAGCGGCTCTACACCGTCGTGTTCGGCATCTTGCTGTCGATCTATTCGGCGATGTGGGCTGCGGCGCTGTTCACACGTGACGGGCCGGCCTCCGACGCCGGGCGGGGCATCATCACGGTCACCAGCTGCATTCTCGCGGCGTCGGCGATCGCCTCGTTCTGCGGGTGGCTGCCGACCGAGCGCGTGTCGCTGGCCGGACTCGCCGTCCTCGACACCGCGCTTCTGGTCGCTGCCCTGCAGATGAGCAACGGCCTCATCGGGCTGTTGGTTCTGTTCATGTACGGCCCCATCGGGTTCCTGATCGGGTTTCGCCACGGACCCCGAGCTCTGACCCTGCATTGTGCAGGCGCGGTGGCGGCGATCGTCGTCATGTCCGCGGACCTCCTCAGGGACATGCCGGTTCCCCCGACGACGGTGGTCGACGTCGCGGTCGGGCTCATGCTTCTGGTGGCCGGGCTGCCGCTGGCGTCGCACATCGTCTTCGACATCTACCGCATCCGCGCGATCGACGCCGAACTCGATCCGCTCACCGATCTGCTGAACCGGCGAGGACTCGCGCCGCGCTGGCAACACCTGTTCGACGGCGCCGCGTCGACCGACTGGCTGATGGTCATCTGCGCCGACCTCGACGGCTTCAAACCCATCAACGACACCTACGGCCACCGCATCGGCGACGTCGTGCTGCGGCGCACCGCCGACCAGATCATCGACGTCGTCGGACCGACCGCACACGTGGCACGCACCGGAGGTGACGAATTCAACGCGCTGCTCCGTCTCCCACACACTGCTGCGCCGGGGCGCTGGCATACCGCCGACCGCATCCGCGTCGCCGTGCGCGACGATCAATCGCCGGTATCCATCACGGTGAGCGTCGGCATCGCGGCGGTGCCCTTCATCGAGGTCGCAGCCGAAGACCCGCTCGACGTCCTGCGCCGGCTGAGCACCGACGCCGACACCGCGATGTACACCGCCAAACGGCGCGGCGGAGATCGGACGGTCGACGCGTCGACGACGCCGCACCGACGCGGCGTCGGCCCCGAAGGCGACGGCGGCACGACCGCCGCCGCCGAGCGTCCGATCAGGTGAGGATCGCCCACGTCACCCGAAGGTGAAGGTGTACACCGAAATACCTTTGCTCACGTCGATGTCGAGGACCCGTTGCGCCGACGACCCGTCGACCAGCGGGTATAGCCGCGGCGTACCGGACACCTGAATCGTCTTGTCCGGCATGCCGGGCGTATGCACCTGCAGCACCCCGGTGCCCGAGAGCACCGAGTACACCTTCGCCCCGCGCGTATTCACCCGGATCCGGGCCCCGTCGCCGGCGGTCACCGATTCGTCGGCGACGTCGAATCGTCCACCGAGACTGAAACTGTCCTGCGGCTGCGCAGCGTCGAGGGTGAACGCCTTCCCGGTACCGACCGCCAGTTCGTCGCCGCCCTGATACGACGTCGCGCCGCGGGCCGCGCCGAGATACATCTCCGGTGACGTCGGACCCGACGTCACCTCGTCGACTCCCCCGGTCACCGCCGTGGGCAGCGACACCGTCGGGTCGGCGGCGCGCAGCAGGGAGCGCAGGTTCGCCTCGGTATTCGCGTAGTCACCCTCGCCGAACGCGGTCGCCCGCACCATGCCGCGCGCGTCGATCAGGTACTTCGCCGGCCAGTACAGGTTGTGGTAGGCATTCCACACCGCGAAGTCGTTGTCCTGCACCACCGGATACCGGATCCCCTCGTCCCGGACCGCGCTGGCGACATTGCCCGCGTCGTGCTCGAACGCGAACTCGGGTGTGTGCACCCCGATCACCACCAACCCGGCCGCATGGTAGGCGTCGTACCACTTCTTCACGTACGGCGCGTCGCGCTGGCAGTTGATGCATGAGTAGGTCCAGAAGTCGATCAGTACCACCTTGCCGCGCAGCCCGTTCATCGTCAGCGGCGCACCGCCTGCGGTGTTGAACCACTGACCGGTGCCCGAAAACTCCGGTGCCGCACCGCAATCGGCCACCGTTCCCGGATGGGCGACACACTTGTCGAGGCTGCCGCCCGCACCACCCGCGCGCAACGCACCGGTCACCGCGTCCTGCCGGGCGATGGCCTGCTCGACGCCGTTGGTGTAGCTCGGCACCAGTCGCTGCACCACAGCAGGCAGATTCGCGGCGATCGCCACCGCCATCACGATCAGCACCACTCCACCAGCGACCCGAAATGCTCTCTGCCGCTTGCGATATGCGGTGAGTCGAGCCGTCATCGACGCCCCCGCGAGCGCGAAGAAGACCAGCGGGATGGCTGCGCCGGTGGCGAACGAGATGGTCAATACCACTGTCTGCCAACCGATGTCGGCGGTCGCCCCGGCGACGGAGATCGCCGCCAGCACCGGTCCCGCGCACGGCACGTAGAGCGTCCCGAGCCCCAGGCCGAGCAGTAGCGGCCCGAACGTCGAATCGCTGCGGCCCGGAGTCCACGACGGCAATCGGGAGAACGGCTTCTCCAGCACATGCGCCACCTGGGGCACGATCAGACTCACCCCGATCAAGGCCAGCAGTACGATTCCCGTCCACCGCAGCAGGCCCGTCGGCAGACCGAGCAGCGACAGGGTCAGCGTGCCGAGCAACGCGATGCCGCCGAAACTGATGACGATCCCGACGATGATCAATACGGGACGCAACCAGGTCGCGCGCTGCGACGTCGGCGCGGCGTCGCCCGTCCCACCCGCGACGAAGACGATCGGAATCATCGGCAGCACGCATGGAGACACACCGGTGATGAGTCCGCTGAGCAGCCCCAACAAGGCCAAAGTGACCATCTGCAACGCCTTTCGATGTCTCGCGCCGACCAATCGGTTCGGCGCCCTCACCAGACATTCGCTACCGCGCGCGGCATGGATTGGTCGGCTGTCTCAGCGCACGGGGAACTCCACGAGCATCGGCGACGTCGGTGCCGACGACCCCGCCGCGGGCTCCATCGACACTCCGATCGCGCTCGGTCGGCCCATGCCGGTCATCACCACCATCGTCTTGTCCGGTCGGCCGCCCGGCACCATGCCCGCGCTCTTCGTCTCGCCGCCCACCGTGATCCAGACCTGATACATCATGTTGGCGGGAACCGCGGGCAGCCCGAGGGTCGCCACCACGGTCGCCCGCTGCGACGGCGCGTACATCGCCGCGACCGTCGCGCCGTCGCGGGTGCCCGTTGACTTCGTCATGTCCGGCGCGGCCATCACCGACGCCACGACCTGCGACGCGGCGACGGGCGCAGGCGGCGGCGACGGTGCCACCGCACGCCAGATCAGCACCGCCGCACCGATTCCCAGAACGACCGCACACGCCGCGGCCAACCAGGCCGGTGGACGTCGACGTCGATCCGGCAGCTCCACAACGTTCGACGCCGGGAGGTTCGACGCCGCGGCGTCGGCGGCGGGCGCCTGCGCGGTACCCGCGATTTCGGCGTCGACCGATGCGAACACCTTGTCCCGCAACCCAGCTGGCAACGTCGAATTCGGAACAGACAGCGCCGCAACGGTTTCCCGCAGTCGGCTCACGTCGGCGGAGCACGATTCACAGGTCGACAGGTGCCGTTCGAATGCCCGCACCTCGGCATCGGGTAGCCCACCGACCACGTAAAGCTCCGGTACGCCGTCGAACGCGTCATGGCGCTCGCTCATTCTCATTCACCTCCCAGACACGCGCCCAGGCGTCGCAGTCCGTCGCGGATTCGGGTCTTCACCGTTGCCGGATTGACGCTCAGTGACCGAGCCACCTCCGCATAAGTCAGCCCGCCGTAGTAGGCGAGGTCGATCGCCTCCCGTTGCACATGTGAGAGTCCCTCGAGGCAACCTCGCACGCGCCGCGATTCGTCGGCGTCGACCACCGCCTCGCTGACCCGGTCGAAATCGGGCGCCCGCGCCGCGTGATAGTTGACGTCCCGCGCGGCGGCCGCCTGATCATGCCGGACCGCGTCGATCGCCCGGCGTCGGGTCATGGTCAGGATCCACGACGCCGCACTGCCGCGGGCGGGGTCGAAGCGATCCGCTGTCCGCCAAACCTGCAGCCAGGTCTCCTGCACCACTTCCTCCGCGCGGGCCGCGGACGCCACGACGCGAGCGGCCAGCCCGTAGGTCTGCGGCCCGAGGTCGTCGAACAGTCTCTCGAACGCGGCCCGATCGCCGTCGGCGACGGCGCCCAGGAGCGCACCCGCGTCCTCGATCGTCACTGTGGCTCCGTCACTGGCACAAGTCCTCACCTTAGGTACTTCGGAGGTGAGGATCATTCGGATGGGTCGAGAACATCCCCGCGCGGGCTCACGTGCGCAGCGCGAATCAACGGCCGCCGCCCCGGACCGGCAACGCTACGCAGGGGTCATGCGGCGGCACTCAGCAATGCTGACTAGGCTTTGTGCCCATGGCAGGTGACATCGTCCCGATCGAACTCGGACTGACCGACGGCAACTCGTTCACCCTGTGGGCACCACGCTGGCGGGAGGGCGACGACGAGTGGGAGGCGTTCCTCGGCCTCGACGAAGACCTCTATGTCTTCCCAGGCGTCGCGGAGCTAGTCGCGTTCATTCGCTCCAACGACGACAACGACCTCGTCGAACATCCGGCGTGGCCGACCGTCGTCGAATTGCAGGCCGACGAGTTGGTTCCCGACGACCGTCACACCTACGACCTCATCGGCGTCCCCGAGCTCGCCGCCGAGGATCCCGAGCCGTCGGTCATCGCCGAGCTCGAGGACGCGCTGGAGATCGTGCGCATCCTGGGCGAAGTGTGCGAGCTGACCGTAATCACGAAGTTCTTCAACGGCAATCCCATCCTGGGCGCCGTGACCACCGGCACCCGCAACTTCGACGGCCGCGAAGGCCTCGACCTCTGGGTCCGCATCGGCCGCCTCATCGCCAAGCACTGGGATGACGTGATCGACGCACTCGACGAGGTCACCTCGACGCCCGCCGTCCCAGCCGACATCGTGGCCGTCGCCGAGGCAGAGCTCGAAGCCGCGGTGCCCGCCGAAGACGACGAACCCTCCGACGACGACATCGACGGCGAGTCCGATGAGGACGACACCGACGACACCGACGAGGAGGACGAAGAGGACGACGAAGACGAGATCGACGAGGACGATTTCTGGGCCAACGTCGGCATCGATCCGATTCGCATCGTGACCGGCGACGGCGAATACCTCTCGCTGCGCTGCTATCTCGGCGACGAGCCGGTCTTCCTCGGGAGCAAGGGCGTCATCTACGTGTTCGCCGCCGAGCGTGGGCTGTCGCG
Source organism: Gordonia asplenii (assembly GCF_012933505.1). Lineage (GTDB taxonomy): Bacteria > Actinomycetota > Actinomycetes > Mycobacteriales > Mycobacteriaceae > Gordonia > Gordonia asplenii. The sequence goes on along the minus strand of NZ_JABBNB010000006.1, from coordinate 78,118 downwards.
GTTCCTCGCCAACGCCGATTCGCACGACCTCGCGCGGGTCTCGACCTTCGACGACGTCAAGGTCGCCGCGACCGACGGCTCGCTGGAGTTCGACGTCACCGACGACAACATCTACGTGCTGCCCGGCCTGGCCGAGGACATCCTCGACGGACCGCGCCGCATCGACGGCAATCAGTTGGAGCTGGCTGTCGAGTTGCTCACCGACGCAGCCGATTACGCCGGCGATGACGCCGTGGGTGAGGCCTTTGCGTCGACCAGCCCGCTCGGCTGGTTCATCGACTACGCGATCAATCCCGATCCCAAGCGACTAGCGCCGTCGGGTCCGTTCGACAACGAGGCCGAACAGTTCCGTGCCCTCGTGCACGACTTCGAGGACCGGCTGTCGACGAAGGGCTGAGGGGCGCTGCCCAGGGGCAGCTACCCCAGCAACACGGCGTAGCCGGGCTTGATCACGTCGTCGATGATGGTCAGCCGCTCGTCGAAGGGCAGGAACGCCGACTTCATCGCGTTCACCGTGAACCGCTGCAAATCGGTCCAGCCGTACCCGAATTGCGTTGCGAGGCGCTGCATCTCGGTGCTCATCGTGGTGTCGGACATCAGTCGGTTGTCGGTGTTGACGGTGACGCGGAAGCGCAGTCGGGCCAGGATGTTGAACGGATGCGACGCCAGGTCGGCGACGGCGCCGGTCTGCACGTTGGAACTCGGGCACAGTTCGAGCGGAATCCGCTTGTCCCGCACGTAGTTTGCGACGTCACCGAGCACGGCACCGTCGAACGAGAGATCGTCGGGTCGGGCGCCGGGTGGCAGGGTGATGTCGTCGATGACGCGCACGCCGTGGCCTAACCGGTCGGCGCCGCAGAAGCTGATCGCCTCGTGGATCGACGGCAGCCCGAAGGCCTCACCGGCATGAATTGTGAAGCGCGCGTTGTTCGCTCGCATGTAGTCGAAGGCGTCGAGGTGCCGTGACGGCGGGTATCCCGCTTCGGCACCGGCGATGTCGAACCCGACGACGCCCTGCCGCCGGTAGCGCACCGCGAGTTCGGCTATCTCCCGTGATCGGGCGGCATGCCGCATCGCCGTCACCAGAGCGCGCACGACGATGGGCCGTCCACGGTGCGCGGCATCGGCCTCGCCGTCGGCGAATCCGGCGAGGACCGCTTCCACCACTTCGTCGAGCGTCAACCCGCGTTCCAGATGCAATTCGGGCGCGTAGCGGATCTCCGCATACACCACTCCGTCGGCGGCGAGGTCCTCGACGCACTCGCGCGCGACGCGACGCAGCGCCGATACCGTCTGCATCACCGCGACGGTATGCGCGAAGGTCTCCAGGTATGTCTCCAGTGATCCGCTGTTGGCCGCCTCGGCGAACCATCGTCCGAGTTCGTCGACGTCGGTCGAGGGCAGATTCGCATAGCCGACGTCGGCGGCCAGGTCGATGACGGTCTGCGGTCGCAGGCCGCCGTCGAGGTGGTCGTGCAGAACGACTTTCGGTGCCAGGAGAAGACTCGACGATTCCAGCGGCGACTGCACAGTCATGTTCTCTACGGTCATGGTCTCTACGGTGGCAGACCGGACGATCGCGCGCACCCACTCACGTGACGCGAAGGTGAACTATTTCACGCCCCGGGCGTCGGGCTAGGTCGAGTCGACGCGCGCGAGCACCGTGCCCGCGGCCGTCACCTGCCGCGGCTCGCCGACCTCCACCGCATCTGCCAAAGCCACTCGCGCAGAGTCGAATCGGTCCGGTGTCTGGGTATGCAGCGTGAACAGCGGCCGACCCGCGCGCACACTCTCGCCCAGACCCGCGTGCCAGATCACCCCGGCTTCAGCTTGCACGGGCGCGCCCGGCGTCGTGCGCCCGGCGCCGAGCAACCACGCGGCCCGACCGACCGCCATGGCGTCGAGCCCGGTCAGAATTCCGGTCGACTCGGCGACCACCACGTCGGTGTGCCGCGCTGTGGGGAGCGGCGCAGCGGGGTCGCCGCCCTGCGCGGCGACCATCGACCGCCAGGAGTCCATCGCCCGACCGTTACGCAGATTCGACGCCGGGTCGACGTCGGGCAGGCCTGCGAGGCACAGCATTTCGTGCGCCAGCGTCAGCGTGAGGTCGACGACGTCGGCGGGTCCGCCGCCGTCGAGCACCTCGAGTGTCTCGGCGACCTCGAGGGCATTGCCCGCCGTTCGCCCCAACGGGGTGTTCATGTCGGTGATCAGCGCCGTCGTGGCGACCCCGGCGTCGGTGCCGAGCTCGACCATGGTGCGCGCCAACTCGGCCGATTCGTCGAAGGTCTTGAGGAACGCTCCCGACCCGGTCTTGACGTCGAGGACGAGCGCGGCGGTGCCCTCGGCGATCTTCTTACTCATGATGGAACTGGCAAGCAGAGGAATCGATTCGACTGTCCCGGTGACATCGCGCAGCGCGTAGATCTTGCGGTCGGCGGGGGCCAGGTCGGCGCCCGCGGCGCACACCACCGCCCCGACGTCGGCGAGCTGGCGCGTCATCTGCGCCACCGTCAGATCCGCCCGCCACCCGCTGATCGCTTCGAGTTTGTCCAGGGTTCCGCCGGTGTGGCCGAGACCGCGGCCGGACAACTGCGGCACCGCGACCCCGTACGACGCGACGAGCGGTCCGAGCGGCAGCGTGATCTTGTCACCGACGCCGCCCGTCGAGTGTTTGTCGACGGTGCGCAGCGCAGCGTCACCGCGGCGCAGTCCGGTGAAGTCCAGGCGAGTGCCGGTCGCGATCATCGCGTCGGTCCAGCGGACGATCTCGCGGCGGGACATCCCGCGCCAGACGATGGCCATCAACAACGCCGACATCTGTTCCTCGGCGACGGCTCCCGACGTGTATCCGGCGACGATGTGGTCGATCTGCGCATCGGACAGTTCGGCGCCGTCGCGTTTGGCGACGATGATCGAGACGGCGTCGAGCGCGCTCATCGGCGACCACGTTCCAGATCGTCGGGCCCGAAGGCGTCGGGTAGCAAGTCGCCGAGTCGTACCGGACCGTTCGCCGTCGCAACGAGAAGCTCGACGCCGCCGTGCTCGAGCAGTATTTGTCTGCACCGTCCGCAGGGGGTGAGCGGTTCGCCGCGAGAGTCGCAAACCGACACCGCGACGAGCCGTCCGCCGCCGGTGACCGCGAGATTTCCGGCGAGTGTCACTTCAGCGCAGACACCGAGTCCGTATGAGACATTTTCCACATTGCATCCGCGGACGAAACGTCCATCGTCGACTACGGCCGCCGCCCCGACCGGGAAGTCCGAATAGGGCGCATAAGCGTTGCGCATTGCCTCAACTGCCTTGTCGTGCAACAGTTTCCATTCCGTCGCCGATATCACGACACCCCTTTCCGACGATCACATCGAACACCGCGCGTCGCCGCTTATAGCAACAAACCATTGGTAAGGCAATCCTTAGTTTGTCGCTTTTGCTCCGCAGCTGTCTCAAGCCAGTTAACAATGGCACTCAGCTTAGGTTTAAAGTCTGTTGCTATGGGTCGGAGTGATCGAGCGCGCACAAGCCCACTCGGTCGCTTGACCACAAGTTGAGCGGTCCAGCCCGAGAAACGCGGAGGCCATTTTTCGCCATGAGCACACCCACCGAAGTAGCACCAGCGCCGGTGCGAAAGATTTCGCTATACCGAGGCGATCCAGGCATGTGGTCCTGGGTCCTCCACCGCATCACCGGTGTGACGATCTTCTTCTTCCTCTTTGTGCACGTGCTCGACACCGCCGTCATCCGGGTCGATCCCAACAAGTACTCCGAGATCATCGAGACCTACAAGACCCCGATCATCGGTCTGATGGAGATCGCGCTGGTCTTCTGCGTGCTCTACCACGCATTCAACGGACTGCGGATCATCCTCGTCGACTTCTGGTCGAAGGGCCCGCGCTACCAACGGCAGATGCTGTGGGGCGTGCTGGGCGTGTTCATCGTCGTCTTCGGTGCGGCTGCCGTCCGGCTGCTGCAGATCCTGATCAACTCGCTGTAGGAGGGCAAGCCAATGACTGCATCGCAAGCCACACCGGGCTCCTCCGAGGCCCCGATCGTGATCAAGGAATACGACCGTCCGGCCAGCCTGGACAATCCGCGCTCGCCCCGCAAGCCCAAGCGCGGCAACTTCGAGAAGAACGCGTGGCTGTTCATGCGCTTCTCCGGCCTGGCGCTGATCATCCTCACCATCGGCCACATGTTCATCATGCTGGCCTGGGACAACGGTGTTCACCGCATCGACGCCTCCTTCGTCGCGGCCCGCTGGAAAGAACCCTTCTGGCAGATCTGGGACCTCACCATGCTGTGGCTCGCGCAGCTGCACGGCGGCAACGGCGTACGCACCGTGATCGCCGACTACTCGCGCAAGGATTCGACCCGCTTCTGGCTCAACGTCCTGCTCGCCGTGTCGATGATCCTCGTGCTGGTGCTGGGCACCTACGCGCTCCTCACCTTCGACACCAGCAGCGTCAACAACTAGAACTCAAGCCACGGCCGGCTTAGGAGACACAGGGAAACCATGCAGGAACATCGTTACGACGTCGTCATCGTCGGTGCCGGCGGCGCCGGAATGCGCGCAGCCATCGAGTCGGCCCCGCGCGCCCGCACCGCGGTGCTGACCAAGCTCTACCCGACCCGCAGCCACACCGGCGCGGCGCAGGGCGGCATGTGCGCCGCCCTAGCCAACGTCGAAGAGGACAACTGGGAATGGCACACCTTCGACACCGTCAAGGGCGGCGACTACCTCGCCGACCAGGACGCCGTCGAGATCATGGCCAAGGAAGCCATCGACGCGGTGCTCGACCTGGAGAAGATGGGTCTGCCGTTCAACCGCACGCCCGAGGGCAAGATCGACCAGCGCCGCTTCGGCGGTCACACCCGTGACCACGGCAAGGCACCGGTCCGACGCGCGTGCTACGCCGCCGACCGCACCGGCCACATGATCCTGCAGACCCTGTATCAGAACTGCGTCAAGCACGACGTCGAGTTCTACAACGAGTTCTACGCCCTCGACATCGCGCTCACCGAGAACGCCGACGGCGAGAAGGTCGCCACCGGCGTCATCGCCTACGAGCTCGCCACCGGCGAGATCCACGTCTTCCACGCCAAGTCGATCGTGTTCGCCACGGGCGGTTCGGGCCGCATGTACAAGACGACGTCGAACGCCCACACCCTCACCGGTGACGGCATGGGCATCATCTTCCGCAAGGGACTTCCCTTGGAGGACATGGAGTTTCACCAGTTCCATCCGACCGGCCTGGCCGGTCTGGGCATCCTCATCTCCGAGGCGGTCCGCGGCGAGGGCGGCATCCTGCGCAATGTCGACGGCGAGCGCTTCATGGAGCGCTACGCCCCCACCATCAAGGACCTCGCACCCCGCGACATCGTCGCCCGCTCGATGGTCCTCGAAGTTCTCGAAGGCCGCGGCGCCGGACCGAACAAGGACTACGTCTACATCGACGTGACCCACCTCGGTGAGGACGTCCTCAACGAGAAGCTCCCCGACATCACCGAGTTCGCCCGCACCTACCTCGGCGTCGACCCGGTCACCGAGTACGTACCGGTCTACCCCACTTGCCACTACGTCATGGGCGGTATCCCGACCACCATCGAAGGCCAGGTGCTCGCCGACAACGACACCATCGTGCACGGCCTCTACGCCGCAGGTGAGTGCGCCTGCGTGTCGGTGCACGGCGCCAACCGCCTCGGCACCAACTCGCTGCTCGACATCAACGTCTTCGGACGCCGCGCCGGCATCGCCGCCGCCGCGTACGCCAACAGCGTCGGCTTCACCCCGATGCCGGAGAACCCGACCACGATGGTCGACGAATGGCTCGAATCGGTGCTCTCGGAGCACGGCAACGAGCGCGTCGCCGACATCCGCACCACGCTGCAACGCGTCATGGACGACAACGCGTCGGTGTTCCGTACCGAAGACACGCTGACCACCGCGCTCAACGAGGTCCGGGCGCTCAAGGAGCGCTACGCGCACATCCGCGTCCACGACAAGGGCAAGCGCTTCAACTCCGACCTCCTCGAAGCGATCGAGCTGGGCTTCCTGCTGGAGATGGCCGAGGTGACCGTCGTCGGCGCCCTCAACCGCAAGGAGTCCCGCGGCGGCCACGCCCGCGAGGACTACCCCAAGCGCGACGACGAGAACTACATGCAGCACACCATGGCCTACAAGCGCGGCGATGGTCTGCTGGCCGAGATCGAGCTGGACTACAAGCCCGTGGTCCAGACCCGCTACGAGCCGATGGAGCGTAAGTACTGATGACCGTCACCGTCGAGAAGAACGCGGCCTCCGCGGAACCGCCGTTGCCTCCGGTCCCCGACGAGGCGACCATGGTGACGCTGAAGATCTACCGCTTCAACCCGGAAGCGCCCGACGCCGCGGGCTTCGAGAGCTTCCGCGTGCCGGCGCTGCCCACCGACCGGCTGCTCAACCTGCTGCTGTACGTGAAGGGTTACCTGGACGGCACCCTGACCTTCCGCCGCAGCTGTGCGCACGGCGTCTGCGGTTCGGATGCGATGCGCATCAACGGCGTCAACCGGCTGGCCTGCAAGCTGCTGATGAAGGATCTGCTGCCCAAGGACAAGAGCAAAGACGTCACCATCACCATCGAACCCATCCGCGGCCTGCCCGTGGAGAAGGACCTCGTGGTGGACATGGAACCGTTCTTCGACGCGTATCGCGCGATCAAGCCGTTCTTGATCACCACCGGAAACGAGCCGACCAAGGAACGCATCCAGTCGCAGAAGGACCGCGCCCGCTTCGACGACACCACCAAGTGCATCCTGTGTGCCTGCTGCACCACGAGTTGCCCGGTGTTCTGGAACGAGGGCAGCTACTTCGGCCCCGCCGCCATCGTCAATGCGCACCGCTTCATCTTCGACAGCCGCGACGAGGGTGCTGTGGAGCGCCTGGACATCCTCAACGACTCCGACGGCGTGTGGCGCTGCCGCACCACCTTCAACTGCACCGACGCCTGCCCACGCGGCATCCAGGTGACACAGGCGATCCAAGAGGTCAAGCGCGCACTGATGTTCTCGCGCTAGGGAATTCGCATGTTCGACGCCCCGTCCGGCAACGCCGGGCGGGACGTCGCGCATTTTCGATGGAACCAAACGCGGCTGCGCTGCGTCCAAGAACGCATGAAAACGTTTCTCGCCACCATGATCACCAGCCTCGCGCTCCTCACGGCCGGGCTCGTCCCGTCGGCGCACGCCGCCCCGACACCGCCCGCCAGCGGTGACCGCATTGCGATCACCCTCGTCTCCGACGCCGAGCACAACCTTGCGGCCGGCTGGACCGACTCCGCGAATCACCCCCGCACACAACGTAATCCGCGACTCGTGACGTTCGACGCGGCGTCGGGCGAATGGTCGCAGACACTGACCTACACGGCTCGCGCCGCGCTGGTCGATCTCGCGGTGTATCTGCAGTCCGCGGGCGGACTGGCGGGCTGCCGGATCACGGTGAACGGACGAGTCGTCGCGCGCGAACGGGTCAGCCATGCGCACGCGATCGCCCGCTGTGTCGAGGCCGCTGACGCCGCCGCACCGCACCGGTGACGGCAACCAAAATCGGTCATTGCCGCGCCGATCGACGTTCGGTTCCATAGGATCAACGCACCTGTGACGATCCAAGGAGCGTGGGAATGACCGAATCCTCATCCACGGCGACGCCGCCGACCAATCCGGGGGACAAGGGACTCGCCGTCGGGTCGATCGGACTCCTGGGCAACGTGATCATCGGATTGGGTGCCGTCGCGCCTGCCTATAGTCTCGCGGCCACCCTCGGTTTCGTCGTCGCCGCGGTCCACGAACGCTCGCCCGCGATCTTCGTCCTGGCCTTCATCCCGATGCTGCTCGTCGCCTTCGCCTACAAGGAACTCGCCGAGGACACCCCGGACTGCGGCACGACATTCACATGGGGCACAAAGGCTTTCGGTCCGTGGATCGGCTGGATCGGTGGATGGGGGCTGGCCGTCTCGGCGATCATCGTGCTGGCCAACGTCGCCGAGATCGCCGCGGTGTACCTGCTCAAGTTCCTCGGACTCGATTCCGTCGCCGAGAATCTGTGGGCCAAGGTCGGCCTGGGCTGCCTGTTCATCATCGCGATGACGTGGACCGCGATCCGCGGGATCGTGCTGAGCGAACGGCTGCAGTCGGTGCTGATGTTCATCCAGTTCACCGTCCTGATCGCCGCGTCGATCTTCGCACTGGTGAAGGTCGGCGCGGGAACCGCGGGCGCACAAGCGGTCTCGCCCCAGCTGTCGTGGTTGTGGCCCAGCGGCCTGAGCCAGTCGCAGATCGCGGCCGGAGTGATTCTGTGCATCTTCATCTACTGGGGTTGGGACGCGTGTCTGGCCATCAGTGAGGAGACGAAGGATCCCACCAAGACACCCGGGCAGGCGGCCGTCCTGACCTGCCTCATCCTGGTCGCGACCTACGTCCTGGTGGCCTACGCGGTACAGTCGTTCGCCGGGTTCGGCACCACCGGCATCGGACTGAACAACCCCGATAACGTCGATGACGTGCTGACCATCCTCGGCGAGCCCGTGGCCGGCGGATTCATGGCGGGCGCACTTCTGCTCACCGTGAGCGTGTCGGCGATCTCCTCGACGCAGTCGACGATCCTGCCGACCGCGCGCGGCACCCTGTCGATGGCTGTGTACAAGGCCATCCCGGACCGGTTCGCCGCCGTCCACCCCCGCTACATGACACCCGCTTTCGGCACCGCCGTGATGGGTGCGTCGGCGCTCGTCTTCTACCTGGTGCTGTCGGTCGCGAGCCAGAACACCCTCGCCGACTCGATCGCGTCGCTCGGCCTCGCGGTCGCGTTCTACTACGGAGTCACCGCGTATTCGTGCGTCTGGTACTTCCGCCGATCGTTGTTCACCTCGGCGCGCAACTTCTTCTTCCGCGGCCTGTTTCCACTGCTCGGCGGTATCGCGATGACCTGGGCGTTCGTCAAGAGCGCCGTCGACATGATCAAACCCGACTACGGCTCGACGTCGTTTCACGGCGTCGGCGGCGTCTTCATCCTCGGCGTCGGCATGTTGGTGTTGGGCATTCCGCTGATGCTCGCCTGCTGCGCGCACAACAGTTCGTTCTTCAAGGGCCAGACACTCGACGCATCCACCGAGGTGAAGGTTCCCGACGTGTACTGATTAGACTATCCGGCGATGAGCCACGTCACAGCGCAACCCCGCCACCGGTCGACGACGACGCTGCGAATGAGGATCGCGATCGTGGTCGCCGTCGCCGCACTCTGCGGGGTGGTGGGATGGGCGCCGGTGCCCGCTCACGCCGAGCCCTACCCGACCGACCACTGCCCGCACAAAGTCAACACGCCGCCCGCCGTCGACACGTCCGAGGTGCCCCAACCGGGTGACACCGTGCCGGCAGCTCTGCCGGTCCACTCCCCTACCGTCGGCGGCGAAGAACTGGCACGCTGCGGGATCGTCACGGCGTCGGCGGCACCCGCGCTGGCGACGATGGCTCCGGCCGGCTGGCTGATCGCCGACCTCGACACGGGCAAGGTACTCGCCGCGAAAGACCCGCACGGACGGTACCGCCCGGCGTCGACGATCAAGGTGTTGCTGGCGCTGGTGTCGCTGCGTGAACTCGATCTCGACAAGACCGTCTCGGTGACCGCCGAGGACTACAGCACCGAAGGCGACTCCTGCGGCACCGGTCCCGGCGGCCGCTACACGATTCGCGAACTGCTTACCGGACTGCTGATGGTGTCGGGCAACGACTGTGCCAGCGCGCTCGCGCGCGAGCTGGGCGGCACCACCGAGGCCCTGACGAAGATGAACGACGCGGCGAAGTCGTTGCAGGCGTTCGATACCCGTGCAGCGTCGCCGTCGGGCCTGGACGCTCCGGGAATGTCGACGTCGCCCTACGACGAAGCGCTGATCTTCCGTGCCGCGATGCAGATCGACACCTTCCGTCAGATCATCTCGACGAAGACGTTCCAGTTCCCCGGCTATCCGCGCAACCCGGCGATCCCCGACGACAAAGACCATCCGGGCTACCTCATGCAGTCGCAGGATGCGTTGTTGCTCGACGACTACCCCGGCATGCTGGGCGGCAAGACCGGGTTCACCGACGACGCCCGTAAGACGTTCGTCGGCGCCGCCGACCGCAACGGGCGCAGGGTGCTCATCGTGATGATGTACGGGCTCAACACCCGCACTTCCAGCGACTACTGGGATCAGGCGAAGCTGATGTTCGAGTACGGTCAGTCGGCGCCCGCCGAGCACGCCGTCGGGCAGTTGGTGGAGGCGAGCGGCAGCACAACCACGACGAGCGCGACGACCACGGTGCCCACGACGAGTGCGACGACCGCGGCGCCACACGTCGACACCGTCCAGCGTGCTGCCTCACCGAGCGAGGAGACCAGCTGGGCCAAGCGACTGCTGATCGGCTTACTGGTGGCCCTGGTCGCGCTGCTGCTCGCCGCGGCCGGGTTGCGAATCAACCGCCGTTAGGGTGAACCCTGGGTTCTGATTACACCGGCTCGTCCGAGGGAATGACGCCCTCGGAAAGCCCTGCGCATACAGAAATCGTCGCGCCCGCACACACCGGAAATCGATGGAACCATAAGCCCTCGTCGGCGCGTCCAAGTTCGTATGGATTGGCACGTCTATCGAACCAAACAGCTCAAAGCTCGCGGATCTACCGACTGGGATATCCGCAAGGCGACGCAGCGCGGCGACCTGAACCCACTGCGCCCCGGGTGGTACGCCGCGGCAGGCGCCGACCCGACCGTCGTCGCCGCGGTGCGCGCGGGTGGCGTACTCAGCTGCGTATCTGCTCTACGCATGTACGGCATCTGGGTCGCCAAGAACTGCTGCCCGGGGCTGCACGTGCGGCTGAGTCGCCACGGCGAAACCGCGGGCGTCAGACGCTGTCACCCGTTCGGTCCCGTCCCGCCGACAGATCAGCCGGTCGATGCCCTGCCCGCCGCGTTCGCCTGTGCGTACCACTGCATGTCCACCGAGGAGTGGATCGCTGCGGTCGACAGCGCCCTGAATCGACGCCTCGTCACCGTCGACGAACTGCTCGCCGCCTGGCCCCACGTGCCGTCCGAGGTGCGACGCGCGCTCGATCGAACCAATGGCCGCGCCGAGTCGGGTACCGAGACCTTCGCACGACTTCGGTTGCAGTCGTTGGGCTTTCGAGTGCACTGCCAGGTTTACATTCCGAAGGTCGGGCGGGTCGATCTGGTGATCGGCCGTCTCATCATCGAATGTGACTCCGAGGGCTATCACAGTTCGCCTCGCCAGCGGCGCAACGACTATCGGCGCGACCGCTGGTCACAGATCGGCGGGTGGCTTGTCATCCGCATCGACTTCGTCGACGTGCTCAACCACTGGCCTGAAGTTCTTGCCGAGATCCGCGCCATCACCCGCGTCGATCGCCATCGACGACGGACACGGATCGCGCCTCGATGACCCCGTGTTCTGACAACACAGGTCGGTCCGGGGGGATGGTGCCCTCAGACGGTCGGGTAAGCGCAGAAGTCAGGGACCGAGCCGCTCATCCCGACGTCGCGCCCGCCACAGGTACCCGACGATCGCACCCACTCCCACGCCAGCCAGCACGGTCTTCGGATCCGGCATCGGGTGCACGTCGTAGACCGGTGACAATCGCACCGGCGGCGGCGTCGCATCGGCCTGGTCGGGGATCTGCAACTCCTCGTTCGCGGCGGCCGTCGCGCACCACGCGCTCGCGTACAACAGGATTCGCGCGGCCAGGTAGGAGATCACCATGAGGCCGAGGATCGGGCCGAACGCGACGCCCGCCGGGCTGCTGGTGACCGATGAGAAGTAGATGCCCGCGCCAGCCTTGACCACCTCGAAAACCACGGCGACCACCAGTCCGGGGATCAGTGCCCGTCGAAAAGGCAAGTCCACCAGCGGAATCTTCGACAAGACGACGGTGAACAACACGGTGCTCGCACTGATCGACACCACATACGCGATGATCTTGACGACGTAGGGCACCCAGCCCTCGCCGGACAATCCCACCCACGACAGGATGGGCCGCAGCAGTCGGCCGTCGCCGAGCGCCGAGATGGCGACGGTCACCAGAAACGCCAGCCCGAGCAGCAGGAACATGCCGAGGTCGAAGACCTTCGACAGCACCGCGTTGCGTTCGGGCTGCCCACCCCACATCTGGGTCAGCGCGCCGCGTAGCGCCGTCATCCAGCCGATGCCGGTGAACGCCGCCGCGAGCAGGCCGATCACACCGACTGTCGCGCGCGACTCGATGGCCGACGTCATGATCTTGTTGAGCTGCGTGCCGAGGTCACCCGGCACCGAGTTGACGATCGACTGCTGCATCGACGCGATCACGTCGGGCCGCGAGGCCAGCACATAACCGCCGATGGCGAAGGCGACCATGATCACCGGCACCAACGCCAGCACGGTGCGGTAGGTGAGGCTGGCGGCGAACACATTGCCCTGCTCGACGGTATAGCGCTCCTGCGTTTTCATCCCGTGGTCGATCAGCCCGAACCGGGCGCGCACCCGCGCCAAGAGAGCTTTGCACACCTCGACGAGATGCATGACCCACTGCTTGACGCGGTCTGGCATGACTAGCCTTTCGGTGCGAGGAAACCGACCTTCTCATAGACTCCGGCAAGTGTTTTCGCCGACACTTCACGCGCACGCTGCGCACCGTCGGCGAGAATCCGGTCGATGTAGTCCGGGTCGGCGAGCACCTCGTCGAACTTCCCCTTCAACGGTGCGACGAACTCGGCGAGCACGTTGGCGGTGTCGACCTTGAGGTCTCCGTAGCCCTTGCCCTCGTAGCCGGCGACGAGGTCGTCGATCGACGTTCCGTTCAGCGCCGACTGAATCGTCAGCAGATTGGACACGCCGGGCTTGTTCTCGCGGTCGAAGGCGATGACGCGGTCGTTGTCGGTGACCGCGGAGCGGATCTTCTTCGCCGAACGCTTGGGGTCGTCGAGCAGGCTGATCAGTCCCGAGTCGGAGTCGGCGGATTTGCTCATCTTCGCAGTCGGGTTCTGCAAGTCGTAGATCTTGGCGACGTCGGCGGGGATGTAGGCCTCGGGCACCCGCAGTGTCTTGCCGAAGCGAGAGTTGAAGCGCTGAGCCAAGTTTCGCGTCAACTCGAGGTGCTGACGCTGATCCTCACCGACCGGCACCGCGTCGACCTGGAAGGCGAGGATGTCGGCGGCCATCAGGATCGGGTAGGTGAACAGTCCGACGCCGGCCGCGTCGGTGCCCTGCTTGGCGGACTTGTCCTTGAACTGCGTCATCCGGCTGGCCTCGCCGAAACCGGTGATGCATGACAGCACCCAGGTCAGCTGGGCGATCTCCGGCACGTGGGACTGCACGTAGATCGTGGACCGTTCGGGGTCGATGCCCACCGCGAGCAACTGCGCGACACTGCGGCGCGTTCGCTCGCGCAGCAACTTCGGTTCGTGCGGCATCGTGATGGCGTGCATGTCGGGGATGAAGTAGAACGCCTCGTCGAACTCGTCTTGCAACGCGACCCACTGACGCACCGCACCCAGGTAATTACCGAGGTGAAAGGAGTCGCTGGTGGGCTGAATGCCCGAGAGCACGCGTGTCATGAGCCCAGTCTTTCAGATGCCGAAGCCGGCGATTCGAGCGGATCGGCCTCCTCCGGGCACCCATTCAGCCGAAGACGGTGGTCACCGGCGCGTGGTCGGACCAGCGCAGGTCGTAGGCGTCGGGCCGGTGGACATACGACTTGACGGCACGCCGCGCCAGCGAATCGGTAGCGAGGTGGAAGTCGATGCGCCACCCGGAGTCGTTGTCGAAGGCCTTGCCGCGCCACGACCACCACGAGTACGGGCCGGGCTCGTCGCCGACGAGCTCGCGCAGCACATCGTGCCAGCCGTTGGCGAACAGTCCGGCCAGCCAGTCCCGCTCATGCGGCAGAAAGCCGGGACTCTTCTTGTTGGTCTTCCACGCTTTGATGTCGTTCTCGGCGGCCGCGATATTCCAGTCGCCGCCGACCACGACGTCGTGTCCCGACGCCGCGTGACGCCCGAGGAAATCGGCGAACTCGGCGAGGAACCGCTTCTTCTCCTCGAATTTCTCCGCGTCCTTCTCGGTCGCCTTCGGCGTCAGCGCGGGATCGACCGCCCCCTTCGGCAGGTACAGGCTGCCCGCGGTGATCGGCTCCGACGAGCCCGGCAGCAGGTAGTCCGCCTCGATGTAGCGGCCGGCGGCGTCGAATTCCGCGCTACCGATGCCCTCCCGAACGACGCTCGGTTCGACGCGGCTGAGCAGTGCGACGCCGGCGTGTCCCTTCACCGACGAGGAGTCCATCACCAGGTGCCAGCCGTCGTCGAGGGCCGGCGCCAACGCGTCGCGCGCCTCGGCTTCGGTGGCCCGAACCTCTTGCAGCGCAACGACATCGGAGTCAGATGCGGCCAACCAAGGGAGCAGACCGTGATTGCGATCGTTACGATGCTTGACCGCCGCGCGGATTCCGTTGACGTTGACCGTGGTGATGATTGGCACGCCACCACGCTACCCAAGGGGTGTGACAACTCACGCCGCGACGGGTCGTCCGCTCCGCCGACTCGTGACAACGGCGATGCCGAGCACGACGAGACCCGCGAGAGCGAGCAGCACCCCCGCCTGCGACGGCGCGCGGTAGCTCAGTCCGGCGGCGATCACCGCCCCGCCGAGCCAGGCGCCGAGCGCGTTGGCGATGTTGAGGGCGGAGTGGTTGAGCGCGGCAGCGAGCGTCTGCGCGTCCTGTGCGACGTCCATCAGCCGAGTCTGCAGGCCGGGCACCAGCGACGACCCCGCAGCGCCGACGAGGAAGGTCACCACCAGTGCCAGCCACGCGATCTGCACGACGACGGAGAACAGTGCCAGCGCGACCGCTACCGACGCCAGCGCTGCGAACACACTCCAGCCGACGCTGCGGTCCGCGGCGATGCCGCCGACGATGTTGCCGGCGACCATGCCCAGCCCGAACAGCGCCAGCGCCAACGGAACCCAGCCGGCCGACAGTCCGGCGAGCGTGGTCAGTGTCGTGTTGAGGTAGGTGTAGAAGGCGAACATCCCGCCGAAGCCGACCGTGCCGATCAGCAGCGTCAGCCATACCTGACCACGACGCAGGGCGCCGAGTTCGGTCATCGGGTTGGTCACGGTCATGTCGCGCAACGACGGCAGGCTGCGGATCAGCGCGGCGACGGTGGCGATGCCGATCACGACGACCAGCACCAATGCGATCCGCCAACCGAATCGTGCACCGAGCCATGCCGCGACGGGCACCCCGGCCACGTTCGCGATCGACAGTCCGAGCATCACCTGCCCGACGGCTTTCGCCCGGTTGCCGGGCTTGGCGATGTGCGCGGCGACCAGGGCCGCGACGCCGAAGTAGGCACCGTGCGGCAGTCCGGCGGCGAACCGCGCCAGCATCAGCGTGACGTAGCTCGGCGCGATGACCGACGCCGCGTTGCCTACGACGAACGCGACCATCAGTCCCACCAAGAGGGTGCGGCGCGACATGCGGGCGGTCAGTGCCGCGATCAGCGGCGCACCGACGACGACGCCGAGTGCGTAAGCGGAGATGACGTGACCGGCCGTCGGTTCGGTGATGTGCAGCGATTCGGCGATGTCGGGCAGTAGCCCCATCGCCACGAATTCGGTGGTTCCGATCGCGAAACCGCCCATGGCCATCGCGATCATGGCGGATCGTCGAGCTTGATCGGTGATCGTCGTGGCTGCTGCGCTGTTGACTGGGCTGATCGATGTGGGGTCGGTGGAAGCGTCAATGGATATGGATGCGGGCACCCATTACCCAACCGGCCGCACGGCGGCGTTCTTCCCGGTTCGGTGGGTGAGGTCGTTCACAGCGCCGAAGTCCGAAACGTACAAAAGGTAAGGCAACCCTTGTCAGGACACCCTTCGCTATGTAATCCTTACCTAATCTGCTCGGAGGAAGTTGCCAACATGTTCGTATGCATTTGCCGCGGTGTGACCGAGGAAGAAGTCAACAGTTACCTCGACGATGGCGCCGACAGCGTCGACGCCATCGGGGATCGTTGCGGCGCGGGCGAAGGATGCGGCACCTGCCTGGACAGACTCGATGAAATGGTCTGCGCTCGCGCAGGAATCTGTGGCCTCAGGAGGGCGGTAAAGGCAGCCTGACCTCACTGTATGTCGCACCGCACGTCGGATTGATTCGCCCGACGCGCGGGGTTTTTGCGTGTTACGTTCAATATCGTGCACCTCGCTCACCGCGAGGAGAAACCACCATGGCACTGATACCGAACGGAGAGATCATGCGCGGCGACGACGAGGTCATTGCTCTACTGAACGAGCAGCTCACCAGCGAGCTGACGGCTATCAACCAATACTTTCTTCACGCCAAGATGCAGGCCAACTGGGGCCTGACCGAGATCGCGGGCAAGACACGCGAGGAATCCATCGAGGAGATGACCCACGCGGAGATCCTCACCGACCGCATCCTGTTTCTCGAAGGCCTTCCCAACTACCAGAAGCTGCTGCCGCTGCGTATCGGACAGACGTTGCGCGAACAGTTCGAGTCCGACCTGAAGATCGAGGTCGAGGTCGTCGAGCGGCTGCGGCCCGGCGTGAAGATGTGCCGCGACAAGGGCGACATCACCTCCGCGAAACTCCTCGAGAAGATTCTCGAAGACGAAGAGCACCACATCGACTATCTCGAAACACAGCTCGAGCTGATGGACCGGATCGGCGAGCAGCTGTACCTGTCCAAGACGGTCGCGACGCCGCCGACGATCTAGTTCCCGAGCCGGATTCACCGATGGCCCGCCCCGCCGGTTGAGCGAGGCGAAGCCGAGTCGCAACACGGCATCATTTCTCCCTCCGTCAATCCGATAGCCGCACTTGGCATTTGCGCCGGGTGCGGCTATCGTCGTCTATGCAGCGCTTCGTTAGGCGAGGCTCCTGCACGAATACAGGCCACTGATCTCACGACGTCGAGAGACGCCCAAGGTTAGGACAGGTCCTCCCGGATTAAGGGTTGACCCAAAGTGGCTGCCGCACCGCGGTGCGGATTACGTCGTGCAGTGCCAAAGCTCAACGTGGAGGCGACTCCGGTCAGATCGACTCGAATCACCTGTGCCGCAACGTTTTTGGCGTGCCCATCGAATGGGCCTGTCGCGAGGAGGTGAGGCATGGACGATCCCGCTAGTCGATTAGCCGCGGCGGCCCGTGCCGCCTCGCGCGACTTCGCGTCGCGCTGAGAAGTCTCTCCGACGAACCCCGCCCACGCGGGTCAATTCGTCGTGCCCGCAGTACCTTCCCACCAGTCAGGTGACACACTCATGCGTACTTTTCGTTCTGCCCCAACCACTCTCCCGCAACAGCCCCGGCAGTCGGCGGACGCCGCCACCGGCGAGCGCCGTCTCCCACTGCACGACGCGGTGACCCGCAGCGCCGACGACGTGGTCGCCGCGCTGCACTCCGACGCCACGCGCGGACTGTCCAGCCAACAGGTCATCGAACTTCGAAACCTCCACGGCCCCAACGTCGTTCACCATCAACGCCCCGAGCCCGCACTGTCGCACCTCGCCCGCACCTGCGCCAATCCCTTCATCCTAATCCTGTGCGGCCTCGCCGTGGTGATGACCTTCACCGACGTGATCATGCCCGCCGATCCCGACTACACCGGCGTCGCGACCATCGCCGTCATGGTGGCGATCAGCGTGGGACTTCGCTTCTGGCAGGAGCGGCGGACGTCCCGGGTGGCCGAACGGCTCGCCACGATGGTCGCCACCACGACGACGGTGACCCGCACGCAGCTCAACGGTTACCGCCGACCGGTTCGGATCAGCGGCGAGGTACCGATCGCCGACGTCGTGCCGGGCGACCTGGTCACGCTGGCCGCCGGCGACATGATCCCCGCCGATATCCGGTTCCTGTCGGTGAACAGCGTGCAGGTCAACCAGTCGATGCTGACCGGCGAGTCCGAGCCGGCCGAGAAGACCACAGACGCCCTCGACGAGCCTGCCGGTACCGACCTGCTCGCAGCCACCAACGTCGGCTTTCTGGGCACGTCGGTGGTGTCCGGTTCAGCCACCGCCGTCGTCGTCGGCACCGGCGACGACAGCTACTTCGGCACGCTGTCGTCGTCGCTGCAGACCGACTCGGGCGCGACGGCGTTCGATGCCGGGATCAGGCGGGTCAGCTACACCCTGGTCACCTTCATGGCGCTGATGGTGCCACTCGTGTTCGTCATCAACGGCCTCACCAAAGACTGGACCAGCGCATTTCTGTTCGCGGTCACCACCGCGGTCGGTCTGACACCCGAGATGTTGCCGCTCATCGTGACGGCGACGATGACCAAGGGCGCGCGTGCGATGGCGCAGCGGAAGGTGGTGGTGAAGAAGATCGCCTCGATCGCCAACCTGGGCGCGATGAGCGTACTGGCAACCGATAAGACCGGCACCCTGACCGAAGATCACATGACCCTCGACGCCGCCGTCGGCCTGAGCGGAAACGACAGCACGCTCACCATGCGTCGTGCCACGCTCAACGCCGCATTCCAGACCGGGCTGCGCAACCTCCTCGACGCCGCGATCCTGGACGCCGCGGGACCCGACACGATCGCCGAGATCATCGCCACCAATCGACTGGTCGACGAGATCCCGTTCGACTTCGACCGGCGGCGGCTGTCGGTCGTCGTCGACGACGGTGAGCCCGATCGGCTCATCGTCACCAAGGGCGCGTGGGACGAGATGCTCGCGGTCTGCCGCTACGCCGAGTTCCGCGGCGTGGCGCACCTGATCGACGATGCGCTGCGACGCCGGCTGCAGTACATCGTCGATGAGCACAACCGCCGGGGACTGCGCGTGCTGGCCGTCGCCAGCGCACGCGTCGAGCATCGGGACAGGTACTCCCCCGCCGACGAGACCGGACTGACCCTGCACGGCCTGCTGACTTTTCTCGATCCACCCAAAGCCACTGCGGCACAGGCGATCTACGAGCTCGCAGATGCCGGTGTCGAGGTCAAGGTCATCACCGGAGACACCCCGCTGGTCGCCTCGTCGGTCTGTCGGGCCGTGGGACTCGACCCGGGCAATCCGGTGCTGGGTGCCGCCACCGACGAGTTGACACTGCCGCAACTGCACGAATTGGCCGTCGCGACAACACTTTTCGCGAAGGTATCGCCGACCCAGAAGGCCCGGATCGTCGAGGCCATGCGATCCGGCGGCACCACCGTCGGATTTCTCGGGGACGGCATCAACGACGCGGCGGCACTGCGGACCGCCGACGTCGGGATCTCCGTGGACACCGCGGTCGACATCGCCAAGGAAGCGGCGGACATCATCCTTCTCGAAAAGGACCTGACGGTGCTGCGGCACGGGGTCGTCGAAGGACGCCGCACCCTGGTCAACGCGATGAAGTACATCAAGATGACCGCGTCGTCGAACTTCGGCAACGTGTTCTCCGTGCTCGCCGCGAGTGCACTGCTGCCCTTCCTGCCGATGATTCCGCTGGTGGTGCTCGTGCAGAACTTGGCCTACGACCTGTCCATGCTGACCCTGCCCTGGGATTCGGTGGACGCCGACGACGTCCGAGGACCGCGGCGCTGGGACTCGAAGTCGTTGGCGCCGTTCATGATTCGGATCGGCCCCGTGTCGTCGATCTTCGATCTGTCGACCTTCGCGCTGATGTGGTTCGTATTCGGCGCCGACACACCCGGGCATGCCGCGCTGTTTCAGTCCGGCTGGTTCGTCGAGTCGATCATCTCCCAGACACTCATCGTTCATCTGCTGCGTAGCGCGACGTCGTCGCCACGGCTGTCCCGGGCGAGTCGACCGGTGCTGATCGCGACGGCACTGGTGTGCCTGTTCGGCCTGGTCCTGCCGTTTTCGGGGTGGGGGCAGGGGCTCGGCCTGGTGCCGCTGCCGTGGTCGTATTTCCCGTGGCTGGCGGCGACCCTCGCCGTCTACTGTGCCGTGGTCGTATACGCCAAGCGTCGGTTCATCCGCCGCTACCGGACGTGGATCTGAAGGAGATACCGATGACACCGTGGGAGGTCGCGATACGGATCGGTGCCGGGTTGTTGTTCGGCGCGGCGATCGGATTCGAACGGCAATGGCGGTCGCGTTCCGCGGGGCTGCGCACCAACGCACTGGTCAGCCTCGGCTCAGCGCTGTTCGTGGTGCTGGGCGCCTACTCGTTCGCCGGCCACGGCGACCCGACAAGGGTTGCGGCCCAGATTGTTTCGGGCATCGGTTTCCTGGGCGCCGGGGTGATCATGAAGCAGGGCTCCACCGTGTCGGGCCTCAACACCGCGGCGACCCTGTGGGCGTCGGCCGCGGTGGGTGCGCTCGCCGGCGGCGGAATGCTGTGGGTGTCGCTGGCGGGCGCGGGGACGATCATCGCCGCCAACATGATCCTGCGCCCGATGGGTCGGCTACTAGATCGTCAACATCGGGAGAGTCGGGAGGACTCGCCCGCCGAGTACATCTTCGAGGTCCGGTGCCCGACCGACGCCGAAGCCGACATACGACGTCTGGTCTTCGACGCCCTGTCCCGACCCGATCTCACCGTGCAATCCATCGCCGCACGCGATCTCCCCGACGACGAGGGTGTCCGGATCACCGTCACCGCGCTCACCGACGAACGTGACGACCGGGAGATCGAAGCCGCGATCGCCGATGTGATCGTCGCGCCGGCGATCACCGAGGTGCGTTGGTCGGTCGCCGATCTCTCCGGAATCGACTGACTTCCGAGTAACACCCGACGTGTGTAACCGTTGTGTGGCGACATTCTCACAACGACGTGCCGGCCGGCCGAGAGATTCCCGGCCGATCGATGATCGCTGAGTCACTGCGTACGTCAGGAGAAATCCATGTCTGTCACCCCACAACGCGAAATCACGCTGCGGTTCCTCGCCGCACCCACCGACGCCACGACTCTCGGCGGCGCGGTTCGCGGTGGTCGCCTGCTGTCCTGGATCGACAAGGCCGCCTACGCCTGCGCCGCCGCATGGTCGGGCGGATACTCGGTGACCGCCTACTTCGGAAACATCACGTTCACCCGCGGCATCGAGCCCGGCGACATCGTCGAAGTCACCGCGTCGCTCGTGCACACCGGGACGTCGAGCATGCATATCGCGTGCACGGTCCGCTCGGCGCACCCGTTCACCGGACTGTTCACCGTGGCGAGCGAGTGCCTGGTCATCTTCGTCGCGATGGGCGACGACAAGCGGCCCCGCCCGGTGCCGCAATGGATTCCGGAGACCGACGCCGAGCGGGCCGCGCAGGCTTACGCCACCTCACGCATCCCCGTCCGCAAGCGCATCGAAGCCGCGATGTCGACGGTGACCTACTCCGACGCCGGGACCGCGCCGCGCTCCCAGACCCGGTTTCTCGCCGCACCGACCGACGTGAACTGGGGCGGCAACGCCCACGGCGGCCGCGTCATGGAATGGATGGACGAGTCCGCCTACCTCAGCGCCGCCCGCTGGTGCGGCGGTCGATGTGTCTCCGCGTACGTCGGCGGCATCCGCTTCTACGCGCCCATCCACATCGGCGACGTCGTGGAACTCGACGCGCGGCTGATCCACACCGGCAAGCAGACGATGCATATCTCCGTGCACGTACGGGCCGGCGACCCGCATACCGGTGTGATGCGCGACTGCGCTCATTCCCTCACCATCGTCGCAGCGATCGACGCCGACGGTGACGCGACCGCTGTCCGACGCTGGATCCCGGTCTCCGACGAGGACATCGCGCTCGACGCGCACGCGCGGGACCTCGTTGCACTGCGCGCCAAGCTGCCGCGCCGCCCCCTCGCTCAACCGGGCGCAGGCGTGGCGACTACCGCCCGATAGCCTGGTACGCCTGTGCGAGCCGCTCGAAAGCGGTCGCGACGCCGAGCAGTGCGTCACTGATCATCGCGGCCTCGGAAGCGCTGATGTCTTCGGCGATGGTCGGTGTGGCGACACTACGCTGCTCGGACTCAAGCAATTCCATGCTCTCGCGGATCGTAGCGTCGATGCGCTCGATCGTGTCGATGCGCTTGTGTCCGTTACTGTTTCGCTTGTCGGCGAGCTCGGCGTCGGCGCTCGGCTCGTCGGCGCTGCGATGCCCGCCCCGGTACTCTGCTGGGCGCCCAGGCGCCGGACCGGGAGCCGCTTGGTCGGTCGGCGTCCGGCGCGGCATCGCCCGCGAGGCGTGGGTGCCGAGCGGGTACTTGCCCGAATGCGACGTCGCCGAATGCAGGCCCGTCGCATGCATGCCGGTCGCCTGCGGTGCGAGAGTCGGCGGAACCGGTACCGGGCTGGGCGCGGACGGCATCGACGGGCCGGATCCCCGCGGTGCAGGCGTCGACATGAGTGCCGTCGCAGCCGGCTCACGCACCGGCGGGATAGACGGCGACGGCGGAGATGCGACCGGCGCATAGAAGTGCAATCCACCGTGGCCCTGGTAGAACTGGCACGGTTCCCCGGCGCGACCGACGACCGCGCACGGGTCTCGTTCGAGCAGGGAGTGCGGGTATTCGCTGAAGTCCGTCCACTCCAGCCAGCGGCGTCGGATGTGCGCGGCACCCCGGTCCCCGTCGGTGGCGTGATGGCCGTCATGACCTGAGGAGAGTCGACACTGCAGGGTCCACTCGGGCCCCTGATATCCGACGGCGGCACGCTCAGCGGCATTGCAGATGACCGTTGACCAACAGCCTTCGACGTTCAACATTCCTCCCGACCGAGCAAGCTTTGCCGATCACGATACTCGCCGACGTCGACGCCGCTCACACCGCCGGACTCCGACTTCAGCAGCCATATGAGCGCGACACGACTTTTCCTCGCGGTGATCGAGAGGGTTCATCTCAACCGAAATCAGTGTTATACCCTTGACGCCAGGTCATGAGCATCAGCACCAAGCCCCGGCTGGCTGATCAGCAACCCTCCTTCCGCGGTGGGGTGCTCCGGGTGATGACCCGGTTGTGTGTCCGGCATCGATACGATGCGCGGCGCATGGCAAGCGCGGGTCCGAAGGTCGGACCCAACAGGGGTAACCCCCACCGACCGAGAAAGAGACTTCACCGAAATGTCTGACACCACCGACGCCGTAGTGGATCCGACCGCCAACTGGAGCTTCGAAACGAAGCAGATCCACGTCGGACAGTCGGCCGATGCCGCCACCAATGCTCGCGCACTGCCGATCTACCAGACCACGTCGTACGTCTTCAACGACACCCAGCATGCGGCCAACCTGTTCGGGCTGGCCGAGCCGGGCAACATCTACACCCGCATCATGAACCCGACGCAGGATGCCGTCGAGCAGCGAGTCGCCGCACTCGAAGGCGGTGTCGCAGCGCTCCTCGTCGCGTCCGGTCAGGCCGCCGAGACGTACGCGATCCAGAACATCGTCGAGACCGGCGGGCACGTCGTCTCCAGCCCGCGGCTCTACGGCGGCACCTACAACCTCTTCCACTACACCCTGCCGAAGTTCGGCATCGAGGTGTCGTTCGTGGAGAACCCGGACGATCCCGAGTCGTGGCAGGCCGCCGTTCGCCCCAACACGCGCGCGTTCTACGGCGAGTCGATCTCCAACCCGAACATCGAGGTTCTCGACATCCCGGCTGTCGCCGAGGTCGCGCACCGCAACGGTGTTCCGCTGATCATCGACAACACCGTCGCCACCCCGTACCTGCTCAACCCGCTGGCCCACGGCGCCGACATCGTCGTGCACTCGGCCACCAAGTACATCGGTGGCCACGGCACCGCGATCGGCGGCGTCATCGTCGACGGCGGCACCTTCGACTGGCGTGTCCAGCGTGACGGCGAGGACCTGTTCCCCGGTTTCACCACTCCGGATCCGAGCTACCACGGCGTCGTCTTCGCCGACCTCGGCGCGCCCGCCTATGCACTCAAGGCGCGCGTGCAGCTGCTCCGCGACACCGGTGCGGCGATCGCCCCGTTCAACGCCTTCCTGCTCGCCCAGGGCCTGGAGACGTTGAGCCTGCGCGTCGAGCGGCACGTGGCGAACACCAAGAAGGTCGCGGCCTTCCTGGAAAGCCACCCGCAGGTGGAGAAGGTCAACTACGCCGGCCTCGAGTCGTCGAAGTACTACGCTCTCGGCTCTCAGCTGGCGCCCAAGGGCACCGGTGCCGTCATCAGCTTCGAGCTGGCCGGCGGCGTCGACGCCGGTAAGAAGTTCGTCGATGCGTTGACGCTGCACAGCCACGTCGCCAACATCGGCGACGTGCGCTCGCTGGTCATCCACCCGGCGTCGACCACCCACAGCCAGCTCACCCCCGAAGAGCAGCTGGCCGCGGGCGTCACACCGGGCCTGGTGCGGCTGGCAGTCGGCATCGAGGGCATCGACGACATCCTCGCCGACCTCGAGCAGGGGTTCGCCGCGGCCAAGTAGCCGCGTTTCAACCCGCTCGACCAACAGAGAAAGACCATAGGTGTCCGTGAGTATCGACCTTCCCGCCGCCCCGTTGGGCGACAACACATTCGACAGCTGGGCAACGTCTGCCGATGCAGTTCTGCACAGCGTCGAAGTGGGGTCGATACCGCTGGACAGCGGGTCGACGATCGACGACGTGACCCTGGCGTTTCAACGCTGGGGCACGTTGTCGCCGGCACGCGACAACGTCGTGCTCGCGCTGCACGCGTTGACCGGCAACTCGCATGTCACCGGTCCGGCCAACGACATCTTCCCGATGGCCGGCTGGTGGGACGGCCTGATCGGTCCGGGGTGCGCCGTCGACACCGACGAATGGTGCGTCATCGCCATCAACGTGCTGGGCGGCTGCGACGGATCCACCGGCCCGGGCAGCACGCACCCCGACGGTCGCCCGTACGGGTCACGCTTTCCGCAGCTCACCGTCGCAGATCAGGTGCGCGCCGAGGTGACGTTGCTCGATGCCCTCGGAATCCGTTCCGCCGCAGCAGTTCTCGGCGGTTCGATGGGTGGCGCGCGGGCGCTGGAGTGGGCGGTGTCCTATCCCGATCGGGTGCGTGCCGCACTTGTTCTCGCGGTAGGCGCTCGCGCCACCGCGGACCAGATCGGCACCCAGACGACACAGATCGCGGCGATCACCGCCGACCCCGACTGGCAGGGCGGCGACTACTACGGCACCGGCGCCGGCCCGGCCACCGGCATGGGCATCGCCCGGCGCATCGCGCATCTCACCTATCGCGGTGAAGCCGAACTCGACGAACGGTTCGCCAACCTTGCGCAGCGCGCCGAGCAGCCCCTTGAGGGTGGCCGGTACGCCATCCAGAGCTACCTCGAGCACCAGGCCGACAAACTGATCGCCCGCTTCGACCCGGGCAGCTACGTGGTGCTGTCGACCGTCCTCAATCACCACGACGTCGGGCGCAACAACGGTGGTATCGATGCCGCACTGCGCAATTGCACGGTCCCGGTTGTCGTCGGTGGCATCGAATCCGACCGTCTCTACCCCATCCGGCTGCAACGCGAACTCGCCGACAAACTCGGCAACTGCGTCGGCGGCCTACACGTCATCGACTCCCCCGACGGTCACGACGGTTTCCTCACCGAGTTCGACGCCGTCGCCGAGTTACTCACCCGCACAATCGAATTGGCGCGACGCTAGGAGCGGGTGGGGGCCGAGTTCCCCACTGCCGCAAGGTGTGTCGTGCGCTGACAGCGTCGGCTCGCGTGGTTTCGACACGGCCCTTCGCTAACGCTCCGGCCCGGCTCAACCAGCGGAGTGGGTGGGCCCGCTCCCCGAGTGCCGAAGCGAGGCACGAGCTTCGGTGTAACGAGGGGGCGGCGACACGGAGAACCCAAGCCACCCCCCGCTCTATCGCTGCGGCACCTCGGGTGGTTCCGGTGTGCTGTGCGGCGGCGCGTGCCGGGTGCCCGATCGCGCGGCGGGCGCCACCGATCGGGGCGTCTGTTTCGGCGCCGGAGTCGTCTGCTCGCCGGCCGGCGCATTCTGCGGCTGCGGCGCGGGCGACGGCGACGGGATCAGTCCGGATGGAATCAAATTGGGCGGCAATGGAATTCCCGACGGGACGAACGGAATCCGCGGCGCCGACGACGGAGTGGAACTGTCGCTACTCGACGCATCCGGCGACTTCGTGGGTGTGGTCGACGTGGTGGGCGGCAGCGTCGTCGGGACCAGGGTGCGGGTACGCGCGGGAGTCGTCGGGTCGAGGCGCGTCGTCGCCCAGCCGCCCGGGCCGGTGCCGGTTTCCGTGGTCTCGGGAGTGAGCGTCGCCTCGCCGTAGTCATTGTCGACGGGCGTCCGGGTAGTCAGAATCGACGCGTCAGAGATATTCGGCGAACTGGGAGTCGCTGGAATGAACGGACTTTCATGATTCGTCAGTGCCCCGCTGGCGTACACCGACATCGCGATCACGCCGATCGCCGCACCGGCGACCACCAACGGCGCGGTGGACAGCCAATCGCGGTTACGCCGACCTCCGATGGTCACCAATCTCGTTATGCCGGAATCGGTTTCGCGGGCGATCAGTGCGGCGCCCAGCGCGCCGGCGAGTTCGGGCATCGGCGCAGCCATCGCCGCGACGTCCGCCGCCCGACCTATTCCGTCCACGATGTGCGCAATATTGGCGAGTCCACCGACCACCACGACCACCTGCGGCCGCGCGTCCCGGCGTCGGACATATTTCGAAACTTGTTGCGCCGCAGCATCGATGAGCGGCTCCGCGGCTAGCTCGACGTCGGCGTCGGTGACTTGCACCTGTCCCGACGCCGGCCGCGCCTCGACGCTGAACAGCTCTTCTTTGGCGGTGCGGCACGCCGCGACCTGCTCGTCGGTGGGTCGCTTGGACCATCCGTGCGCGGGCCCGATCGCCGTGGCGAGGCGTCGGTCGAGTTCTTGCCCGGACAGGTCGGGAACCCGCACGACGTCGGTGACGTCCTCGCCCGACGTCGTGGTGAACAGGGTCATACCGGAATCGCCGCAGTCGACCACGAGGACAGAGTCGTACGACGAGAGCAGTCCGGCGTCCGACAGGTACCGAACGGTGGCGGCGTTCTCATCGACGACGCGTACGCGGCGACGGCTGCCCGTGCCGCGGTGCAGCTCGGTGTATTCGTCGTCGGAGCGGACGGCCACACAGATCGACGACGCCGCGGTGTCGGCGGTCGCGGTACGCATCACGTCGATCGCGGAATTGACCCGACTGGCCTGATTCAATCCGTCTGCGGGTTCGACGTCGAGGACGCGGCTTTCAACGGTGCTGCGGCCCGCGGAGTCGATGCCGAGCCGCGCGACGTGAATCATGCCACGACCCGCGGATACCCCCAACGTCGCGCTGACATCGGTGACCTCTGTTGTTAGCAATTCCGGAGAACTGATCGGCTGCCCCATCGCTTTGCTCGGCTAAGAACTATTCCCACCACTGTATACCAAAACGTTACCTTGGCTTGCGGTGACCACGCCACCGCTGGGGAAGTTCGGTCGTTCGACCGACAGGTTCAGTCGGTGCCGAGTGCCGCGATGGACGACGCGAGCCATAGCATGAGCAGCCCCATCGTCGTCATCGCGAAGACGTCGAACAAGCGCCCGCGCACCTGCAGCAACCCGACCCGGGTCACCGGAAGGATCGCCCGGAACACCGCACCGACCAGCAGCGCCCCGCTGAAAACAAGGGTGCCCTTGCGCCAGAAGCCGAAAAGCACCAGCACGGCGGCCACCGCAATGATCCCGACGACGATGAAGTACGGGATCTGCACCATGATCCGCCGCACTCTACGAGCGCGGCGGATGGCGTCGGTACGCTCTTCCAGTTCGGGCTGCCGAGACATGAGTGCGCGCTAGCGGGCGGCGAGCTGCGCCTCGGCGCGTTCGACGACGTTGACTAGCAGGAACGCGCGGGTAAGCGGCCCCACCCCGCCCGGATTGGGCGATACGTGTCCGGCGACCTCCCAGACGTCAGGCGCGACGTCGCCGACGAGACCGGATTCGTTGCGGCTGACGCCGACGTCGATGACCGCGGCCCCCGGCTTGACCATGTCCGCGGTGATCAGGTGGCCGACGCCGGCCGCGGCTACGACGATGTCGGCGCGCCGCACCTCTGCGGCCAGGTCACGAGTTCCGGTGTGGCACAACGTCACCGTGGCATTCTCGCTACGACGCGTCAGCAGCAGCCCGATCGGCCGGCCGATCGTGACACCACGCCCGACGACGGTGACGCGCGCGCCGTCGATCGGGATGTCGTAACGCCGCAGCAGATGAATCACACCGCGCGGCGTGCACGGCAGCGTCGACTCCTTACCGAGGACCAGGCGGCCCAGGTTGATCGGGTGCAGTCCGTCGGCGTCTTTCTCCGGGGCGATGCGCTCGAGCGCGGCGTTCTCGTCGAGGTGTTTCGGCAGGGGCAGCTGCACGATGTATCCCGTGCACGCCGGATCGTCGTTGAGCTCGTCGATCGTGGCGTCGAGCTGCTCTTGGGTGATGTCGGCGGGCAGATCCTTGCGGATGGATTCGACGCCGATCTTGGCGCAGTCGGCGTGCTTGCCCTTGACGTAGGACTGCGATCCCGGGTCGTCGCCGACGAGGATGGTGCCCAGTCCCGGCACGATACCGTTGGCGCGCAGTTTCGCCACGCGCGCGGAGAGGTCGGTGAAGATGTCGTCGCGGGTTGCTTTGCCGTCAAGTCGTATCGCCGTCACGGCTTCATTGTTCCATTAGGTCACGTGCGGCAGAGAATCCGGCGGGTCGACGCAGCGCTACACTTGCCTCTCGTGTTCCGCATCATGTTCTACCAACCGTGCATTCCTCCTAATACCGGCAATGCGATCCGGCTGGCCGCGAACACCGGATGCGAGCTGCACCTGATCGAGCCGCTCGGGTTCCAGATCAACGACACCCAGGTCAAGCGCGCCGGTCTGGACTACCACGAGATGGCGACCGTCACCATCCACCCGAACCTCGAGTCGGCGTGGGAGAAGCTTGCGCCGCAACGTGTTTACGCATTCTCTTCGCATGCCACGCGCTTTCACACCGACGTGTCGTATCACCCGGGCGATGTCCTGCTGTTCGGGCCCGAGCCCACCGGGTTGCCCGACGACGTACTCGCCGATGAGCACGTCACCGCACAGATCCGCATCCCGATGCTCCCCGACCGCCGCTCGCACAATCTGGCCAACTCGGCGAGCATCGCGATCTACGAGGCGTGGCGGCAGAACGAGTTCGACGGCGCGGTGTGAGGTCGACGCCGCCGATGCCCGTGGCACGGTTCAGCCGTCCCAGTCGACCTCGGCGGCCAGCGCCAACAGCTTTCGGCGTCGCGCGGCCGATCCCGTCGCCACCCAACCGATCCGGCCGTAGACATGCGCTCGGAAGTCCGCGTGAGCGCCTCGGTTCTGCGCCCGCGCCCCCGTGCAAGTCGCATTGTGCAGCAGTGCTTTGAGCTCGTCGAAATCGGAGCGGCGCGACCGCGGCCCGACGTTGACCACGAGCCCAGCCAACTGCTGACGCTGATGGTCGCCCATCACTCTGACCTTTTCCGGGTGCAGCGTGAAGCCCTCGTCGACGATCACGTTGCGCACCACCCACAGCAGCTGTCCGACGTTCATCTCGTCGCCCGACAATGCGAGGTCGTCCCCGTATCGGGTGTAGGCCAGCCCGTTCTTCGCCGCGTAACCGGCTATGCGAAAGTCCAAGCGGCGCAGGGCGAGATTGACCAGTGCGGGCGAGGTCGGAGCACCTTGCGGAACGTGGCGCCCCCGAAGCAGCCCGGCGTGAAACGGGTCGTCGCCGGGAAGGTCGTCGAATGCCGTTGCCGTGGTGCATATCTCCGCCAGACAGCGCGCTGTCGCCGACCGGTATCCGACGGCGGTGAACACCGCCCGCACCTGCGCCGCGGTGATGTGCTCGAAGCAGTGTTTGAGGTCGACGCGAATCACGGTGTCATGCAACGAATGCGGCGCCGCGAATGAGTACGGCGACCGGCCGCGGACAAAGCCGTGTGCCGCCGGGTGCGCGGGCACGTCGGCCAGGATCGCGTCGAGGATTCGACGCTGGAGCGTCGCCAGCCGCTCTTTGGGAGCTTCGATGACTCGAAACCCACTATGCCGCTTGGGAATTCTAGTCACCCGGTAGTGCCGAAGGCGCGGCGTCGCCCGCTGCAACCACAGCCCGTGATCGGCGAACCAGTCCAGCTCGTCGACGCTGACGTTCAACCACGACGCCAACGCGCCGACGTCGCCGATCTCGGGGAGGCCGAACCTGGGTGGTCCCACGGGTTCTCGAATCACCGGTGCGGTGAGAACCGCGACGACCCGGCGCACGGCGTCGGCGATGCCCGGCAATGGCGGCGGCGTCGGGTACCGCATCAGCAATTCGCGGGCCACCTCTTCGGCGTCGACGGGATCGACCGCCGTGACCAGCGCACCGTTGAGTTCACGCCGTGTCCATACCCGTTCGGCGTACCCGTCGTCGAGCGGCGGTCCCAGCAGGCGTCGTATGACCGCGCTCATTCGGTGGATATCGTTGCGCGAGAACCGATCCGGCTGTGCCGCCGTCTGTTTGCCGACCATCGGTTCCCTCCTTCACGCGGTGGCGCGCGACGGTTGGGACGACCGAAACCTGTCGTCCGCCGCGCAGGGTTGCACACGCAGTGTGCTCGGCTGCGCGGGACGTGATGTCACGCTGTGCATGAACCCAGGGGTAGCCCCTGAGACCGAGGATCTCGCGATCCCCCGCTCTCGTCCCACCCGTCGCGCGTGTCCACCCTAACCCGGCGTGCGTTCGACTCGCAGTCACCGCCCCGGCACTCATCCCACCCGAAAACGCTTGATCCTCGACGTCGCCCCGGCCACCAGCGCCACCGAGCTCTTCGATACGCCGAGGTGTTTCGCGAGGACCAGCGCGACGGCCTTGTTCGCCTTGCCCTCGGTCGCCGGCTCGCGTACGTAGACGATCAGCGTCCCGTCGTCGGCGGTCGCCACCAACGGCCCCTTACGACTGTTGGGTTTGACCGTCACCGCGATCACCGTCGGGTCGCTCACTCGGCGTCCTCGATCCGAAGGTGCCGCTCATCCATGATCCCGCCTGCCTCTCAATGCCAATCCCGTGATCGCGATCCCACCCGCAGGTCCAGTCGCTGCAGACGGTCGGCCACCACGGTCACCGCTCCCTGAGCATTCTGCACCTTGCCGCGCACCAGCAACGCCGACGCGGTGTGCGCGAGCTCGGAATAGCGGGACCACAGCCCCACCGAGCACACCACGTTCACCATGCCGGTCTCGTCTTCGAGGTTGATGAACGTCACCCCCGACGCGGTGGCCGGCCGCTGCCGGTGAGTCACCGCGCCGCCGACGATGATCCGCGCGCCGTCGGGCACCGACAACAGCTGATCCGCCGGGATCACCCCGAGAGCGTCGAGCCGCGGCCGCAGGAACTGCGTCGGGTAGTTCGACGGTGTCACCCCGGTCGCCCAAGCATCGGCGCCGGCCAGTTCGATGTCGGACATGCCGGGCAGCGTCGGCGGCATGGCTTCGGTAGCCGCGGCCAGCGGCAACTGATCGGGCCGATCGGCCGCCGCCGCACCCGCCGCCCACAACGCTTGACGCCGTGAACCGCCGAACCGCGCGAACGCCCCCGCCGTCGCCAACGCCTCCAACTGCCGCTTGGTCAGTCCGATTCGTCGGGAAAGGTCTGCGGCACTGGAATATTCACCGCACGCGATACGCTCGTCGACGATCTGTTGCGCCACCTCGTCGCCGATGCCGCGCACCGCGGCCAGCCCGAGCCGCACCTGGGTGCCGTCGGCTTCCAGACTCGCCCACGACAACGATGCATTGATATCCGGCCGATGCACGCTCACCCCGTGCCGCCGGGCATCGGCCACCAGCGACTGCGGCGAGTAGAACCCCATCGGCTGCGCCCGCAGCAGTGCCGCGCAGAACGCCGCGGGATGATGCAGCTTGAACCACGACGAGTAGAACACCAGCGATGCGAAACTCTGCGAATGGCTTTCCGGGAAGCCGAAATTGGCGAACGCGGCCAACTTCTCGAAGATCCGGTCCGCCATCTCTCCGGTGATGCCGTGCAACTCGCGCATCCCCTCGTAGAAACGCTCCCGCAGCCGCTCCATCTTCTCCGGCGAACGCTTGGAGCCCATCGCCCGGCGCAACTGATCGGCTTCGGCGGGATCGAATCCGGCCACGTCGACGGCCAGTTGCATCAGCTGTTCCTGAAACAGTGGGATTCCCAGGGTCCGACCCAGCGCATTCTCCATCGACGGGTGGTCGCATTTCGCCTCTTCGTCACCGTTGCGGCGCCGGATGTAGGGGTGCACCGATCCGCCCTGAATCGGGCCGGGACGGATCAACGCCACTTCGACGACGAGATCGTAGAATACGCGCGGTTTCAGCCGCGGCAGCGTCGCCATCTGTGCGCGCGACTCCACCTGGAACACCCCGACCGAATCGGCCTTGCACAGCATGTCGTAGACAGCTTGCTCGGTGAGGTCGATCTTCGCCAGGTCCACCTCGATCCCCTTGTGTTCGGCGAGAAGGTCGATGGCGTAGTGCAGGGCCGAGAGCATACCGAGACCGAGCAGATCGAATTTCACCAAACCGATTGCGGCACAGTCGTCTTTGTCCCACTGCAGCACACTACGGTTGGGCATGCGTGCCCACTCTGTCGGGCAGACGTCGGCGATGGGTCGGTCACAGATCACCATGCCGCCGGAATGGATGCCCAGATGTCTTGGCAATCCGGCGATTTCACCGGCGAGTCGTTTGACGTCGTCGGGCGCCTGCTCGGGTGTTTTGCTCCACGCGTCCTGCTGGCCGGCGGCATAGCCCAGCGCGCGGGCCATGTCGCGGATACCGGAACGGCGGCGATAGGTGATGACATTGGCCACCTGTGCGCTGTACTTGCGCCCGTACTTCTCGTAGACGAACTGGATGGCTTCCTCGCGACGGTCGGACTCGATGTCGACATCGATGTCGGGTGGCCCGTCGCGCTCCGGCGACAGGAACCGCTCGAACAGCAGATGGTTGACAATCGGGTCGACCGAACTGATCCTGAGCGCGAAGCACACCGCCGAATTGGCCGCGCTCCCCCGCCCCTGACACAGGATGTCGTTACGGCGGCAGAAGCTGACGATGTCGTGGACGACGAGGAAGTAGCCGGGGAAGTTCAGGGACTCGATGATCGCGAGTTCGTGCTCGATCTGCTGGTACGCCTTGGGATTCGACGCCGGCGGGCCGTACCGCTCGTGAGCACCCGCCCTCGTCAGCTCGCGCAGCCACGTCGCTTCGGTATGCCCGGCGGGTACGTCGAACGGCGGTAGCTGCGGTGCGATCAATCCCAATTCGAAGGCACAGTCGTCGGCGAGGTCGACGGCGTTGGCGATCGCCTCCGGGTGCGCCGCGAGCAGCCGGGCCATCTCGTCGCCGCTGCGCAGGTGCGCTCCGCCGACGGCGGGCAGCCATCCGGCGATCGTGTCGAGGTCGGTGCGGGCACGCACCGCGGCCATCGCCATCGCGAGTCGGCGTCGATGGGGTCCGGAGAAATGGGCGCCGGTGGTGGCGACCGTCGTCAGCTTCGACGTCGCGGCGAGGTCGGCGAGCAGCGCATTGCGCTCGTCGTCGTCGGACTGTCCATACGAGGTCAATTCGACGACGACGTTGTCGACACCGAAGCGGTCGACCAACTCCCCCAACGCTTTTCGTGCCGCGGGTAGACCGCCGCGATCCAACGCCCGACGCACCGCCCCTTTGCGGCAGCCGGTGAGGATCAGCCATTGGCCCGCCGCGGCGTCGGACAGTGCGTCGACGTCGTAGCGCAGGATCCCCTTCTCCCCACCGGACATGTGCGCGTCGGAGATGGTGCGGGAGAGTCGCCGATAGCCTTCCGCTCCGCGCGCGAGGACGAGTAGGTGCTCGCCGGACGGGTCGTTGACGCCGGTGCGCACGGCGTCGCGTTCGAGGGAGAGTTCCGCGCCGAACACCGTCGGCATGCCGAATTCGCGGGCTGCCTCGGCGAAGCGCACGATGCCGTAGAAACCGTCATGGTCGGTGAGCGCGAGGGCTTTGAGATCGAGCCGCTGAGCCTCCTCGACCATCGCCTCCGGCATCGACGCCCCGTCGAGAAAGCTGTAGGCGCTGTGCGCGTGCAGCTCCGCGTACGGCACCGCCGAGCGGACGGGCTTGATCGACTCGTCGGCGTGATAGGCGTCGCGTTTGCGCGACCAGGCCGGACCGTCGCCGCCGTCGGGGACACCGTCGTTCGAAAAGCCCCCGTCGCGAGGGCCCTGCGGGTACGGCGGAGCGAAGGTCTCACCCGGTCGGCCCGATCGATTGGGCCGACCGGAGAGCACCCGCTCCATCTCCGACCAGGTCGGAGGACCATTGTTCCAGCCCACCGCGCAAGTGTATCGAACATTTGTTCGTATGAAAGGTTAGTGTGGCTCAACCAGCGGCTGGAATCTACCCGTACATCTGCCTCAACTCGCGCTTCAGGATCTTTCCGGCACCCGACATCGGGAAGGTCTCGACCACCGACAGCCCGCGCGGCACCTTGTATCCGGCGATCTCGTTCTTGGTGTGTTCGATCAGCTCGTCGAGAGTGAGCGTGGCTCCAGGCGCCAAACTGACCACCGCGTGCACCCGCTCGCCCCACCGATCGTCGGGCACGCCGATCACCGCGACCTGGGTCACCGCGGGGTGCTTGGCGACGGCGTTCTCCACCTCGACCGAGTAGACGTTCTCGCCGCCGGTGATGATCATGTCCTTGATCCGATCGACGACGAACACGAACCCGTCGTCGTCCATGAATCCACCGTCGCCGGTATGCATCCAGCCGTCGCGGACGGCCGCCGACGTTTCGGCAGGCTTGTTCCAATAGCCGAGCATCACGTGATCACCGCTGACCACGATCTCCCCGACCGTTCCCCGCGGTACCTCGACGTCGTCGGGGTCGACGACCTTCACCAGCGAATGCGGCGTCGCACGCCCCGCGGAGCGTCGACGCACCGGGTCGTCGTGATCGGCGTCGAGCAACATGGTCGCCACCGGCGACAGTTCCGTCATGCCGTAGGCCTGCGCGAGCCGCGCCGACGGGAAGGCTCGGCGCGTCCGGTCGAGAAGTGCCTCCGAGATCGGAGATGCCCCGTACAGGATCTGGGCGAATCCGGACATGTCGAAGTCCGCGACGCGCGGGTGATCGACGAGGAATTGAATCATGGTGGGCACCAGCAACGCATCGGTGATGCCGTCGTCGGAGATGGTCCGCAGTACCTCGACGGGGTCGAACACCGGAAGCATCACATGCGTTCCGCCGAGCAGCATCTGTCCGATCAACGAGGCGAGATCGGCGAGGTGGAACATCGGCGCCACATGCAGCACTCTCCCCTCAGGGGTCCACGCGCCGCTCGCGGCGCACCCGAGAGCCGACGTCATCAGATTGCGATGACTGAGCATCACACCCTTCGGGAAGCCCGTGGTTCCGCCGGTGTAGAAGATCCCCGCCAGGTCATCGCCGCGGCGGTGCGCATCGGCAATCGGTTCTCCTTGTGCGACAACGGTTTCGAAGTCGAGGGCAGCGGCGGGCGGCTGCTTGCCCCAGGCGATAACCGGTCCCAGATCGGGGCAATGGGCTCGGAGCTCATCGACCAGACCGGCGAACGCATCGTCGACGAACATCACCCGCACACCGGCGTCGACCAACGAATAGGCGATCTCCTTCACGCTCCAGCGGGTGTTGACCGGCACGGTCACGGCGTCGGCCCAGGCGGTGGCGAGCAGCGCCTCGAAATAGTAGTCCGCGTTGAGCGCCAGAATCGCAACGCACGCACCGGATTCGACGCCGTGCGAACGCAACGCGCCGCCGAGCCGCGCGACACGGTCGAAAGTTTGTGCGTGTGTGCGGGTTCGTCCGCCGCAGATCGTCGACGCCGAGTCGGGACGCTGTTGGGCATTGCGATGCAGTGGTTGGGTCAGGTACATGAGCGTCCTCCGGCAACGGGCATGGGCAGTCGAGCGGCGAACCTCGCCACTGCATTCGCGTGGTCTTCGGACAGTAGACCCGAGCACTGCGGGCACAGTTCGAGTTCGAGATGTTCGCAGCTTGTCCGAGCGGCAGTCGGGGCCGGGATCGGGCGTACTCCCGCTCGTCGACAGCTCGAAGTAAAGCGTCGCTAAGGAGGTTGCCCACGGCGTACCGTTGCGTTGTGCAATCCCTGGTCGACGTGGCTGAGGAGCTCCGGTCGGCCGGATGCGTCTTCGCCGAAGAAGAGGCGGCAATCCTGCGCGACGCCGCCCTCTCCGACCGTGAATTGACGACACTGATCGAACGTCGTTGTGCGGGTGAGCCGTTGGAGTACGTCGTCGGCTGGGCCGAGTTCCACGGCATGCGGATCGCGGTGGGGCCCGGGGTGTTCATCCCGCGGCGGCGGACCGAGTTTCTCGCCGACCAGGCGATCGCCGTGACACCGGACGCCGCCGTCGTCATCGACATGTGCTGTGGTTCGGGAGCCATCGGCGCCGCGATCGCGAAGGCGCGCCCCACCGCCCACGTGTACGCCGTCGACATCGATCCCCGCGCCACCGCATGCGCCCGCCGCAATCTGGCGCGCGCCGCGGCGTCGGTGTACGTCGGTGATCTCTTCGCACCGCTGCCCGCGATGTTGCGCGGTCAGGTCAACGTGGTGGTCGCGAATGTGCCGTACGTTCCGTGCGGAGAGATCGGTCTGTTGCCGGCCGAGGCCCGCGACTACGAACCGATCGGCACCCTCGACGGCGGCCCCGACGGTCTGCGCATCGCGGCACGAGTCGTCGACGCCGCGCGCGGTTGGCTGCACCCCGACGGACATGTCCTCTTCGAAGTGAGCGAACGACAGGCCGAGACGGCCTCGGCGATCCTCGCATCGACGGGATTCCGTCCGAGGATCGCCGAGGACGAGGAACTCGGGGCGACGGTGGCGATCGGGTCACGATAGGCATCGTCATTGCCATCCGCCAATGTAAGTGTCACTCTGAGTAACAGATGTTCGCGAATTGCGGACCTTGCCCATGACACCTGGAGTGATCCCTCATGACCAGCTATTTCATTACCGGCGGCAGCGGCTTCATCGGACGCCGCGTGATCGGCCGCATCCTCGAAACCCAACCCGACGTTCAGATCTTCGCATTGGTGCGCGCGGCGTCGGCGAGTCGATTCAGCGAACTGTTCGACGCCGAGCGAGTTGTACCCGTCGTCGGCGACCTCACTGCCGTACGACTCGGCCTCGACGACTTCGACACACGGATCGACCACGTCATCCACCTCGCCGCCGTCTACGACATGGCCGTCGACGCCGACACTCAGCAACGCGCCAACGTCGACGGCACCCGGCGGGTCATCGACTTCGCGCTCGCCCGCGGCGCGATGCTGCACCACATCTCGTCGATCGCGGTAGCCGGGGATTACGCCGGCGTCTTCACCGAAGACGACTTCGACAAGGGCCAGGGGTTCCCCTCGCCGTATCACCGCACGAAGTTCGAATCCGAGAAGTCGATCCGCGACCAGTCCGGACTGTCGTGGCGGGTGTATCGGCCGTCGGTGGTCGTCGGCGATTCACGTACCGGCGAGATGGACAAGATCGACGGCCCGTACTATTTCTTCGGTCAACTACGCCTGCTCGGCCATGCCCCGTCGCGGCTGCCGCTGCCGCTGCCGGACTTGGGACGCACCAATGTCGTCCCAGTCGACTACGTGGTGAATTCGATTGTGGCGCTGGTTGATTACCGCGCCGGAGAATCCGGCCTGACCTTCCATCTCAGTGACCCGACTCGCCGCTCCATCACCGGTATGTACAACGCCATCGCACCGGCCTTCGACGGCCCGCGCGGTCGGAACGTTCTTCCGTCGTCGGTCGCCGACGCCGCACTGGCGATGTCACGGGTCGGGCCGATGGGCGTCGGACGCGATCTGATCGCCAAGCAACAGGGCATTCCGCCGATCGTGTTGGACACCATGGCCTTTCGCGTCGATTTCACGGCCGACGCCAGCGTCGGGGCACTGCGCGGGCTCGGCGTCGAACTGCCGGACCTCGCCGAGTACGGGCCGCGCCTGTTCACTTACTGGGCACAGCATCTCGATCCGGCGCGGCATCGACGCCGTGACCCGCGAGGGCCGTTGGTCGGCAAGAACATTCTGATCACCGGCGGGTCGTCGGGAATCGGGAAGGCGACGGCGCGGATGTGCGCGGAGCGCGGCGCCGATGTCATCATCGTCGCCCGCAACGAGGACGACCTGCGCGCGGCGACCACCGAACTCTCCTGCGCCGCAACGAAACCTGGAGTTCCGCCGGGTCGCGTCACCTCCTACCGATGCGACATCACCGATGAGCACGACGTGGCCGCACTCGTGAAAACCGTTCTCGCCGAACATGATCACGTCGACGTGCTGGTCAACAACGCGGGCCGCTCGATCCGCCGGTCCACCATCCACTCCGTCGACCGGCCGCACGACTACCAACGCACCATGGCGGTCAACTACTTCGGCGCGGTGAATCTGACGCTCGCGCTGTTGCCGCATATGGTCGAACGCAACGTCGGGCATGTGGTGAACGTCACCTCGATGGCGGTGCAGACTCATGGCCCGCGGTTCGGGGCGTATGCGGCGTCGAAGGCGGCGCTGGAGGCGTTCAGCGATGCGACCGCCGCCGAAACCCTGTCCAGCCATGTCACTTTCACCAATGTGCGGTTGCCGCTGACCCGGACGAAGATGATCGCGCCGACCGAGGCGTACCGAGCCGCGCCCGGGGTATGGAGTGCCGACAAGGCCGCGAGCCGGGTGCTGCACGGCATCCTCAAGCGGCCTCGCCGGGTCAATTCAGCGGTGGGCAATCTGGCCGATCTGGGCCAGCATGTGCTGCCCCGGCTGACCAATCGGATACTGCACCAGGAGTACCTGCTGGTCGGCGAGTCGGCCGCGGCCGAGGGACGGTAGCTACTCATAGACGCCTTCCACCCACCACTGCCCGGTTCGGAACAGCAGCAGTAACGCCCGCGAATCATCCAGCAGCACTTGGGCTCTCGCCTGTACGGCGTCGTCGGCGTCGAGGCCCGACGGCCACGGACCGGCCCACCAGCTGACCGAGTGACCGCGGTTGCCCACGCGCAGCAGCACGGGCTCGGCGTTGAATGCACCGCGCGGGGTGACGGTCACCGGGTCGCCCTCGGCGTCGACGAGGTGCACCAGAGTGTCGGTGAGCGTCACCGCGGGCGCCGGTTCACCGACCCGGCCGGGCCACGGAGCGGCCGGGTCCGCGGCGGGCCGCAGTTCATCGCCGAGCGCGACCATCGTGACCTGCTCGACGACGCCGCGTCCGCCACTGCGGATCGGCAGCCGCACCGAATCGCCGCCGAGCAGACCCTGCACCCGGACCAGGGCGCGCCGGGCGCGCTCGGCCACCTCGCGTCCACCGGTCAGCTCGTACTGCAGCGCACCGGCCGCCACCACCTCGATCGGCTCGAGGACGATGGTGACGATCGGCGAATCCGGCTTCTCCTTCGCCGTCAGCCAGCCTTCCAACTGCCACCGGATGCGGTCGGCGGTGGCATCGGGGGTCAGTGGCTGAGCACACCGCCAGATACGCGAATGTTCTTGCCCGAGTTCGGTAATCGCGCGTACGGCGAGTCGGGTGCAGGCCACCGCGGCCGACGACAGCCGGTGATGCAACTCATCGGCCAGTCGCCTACCGAGAAATGCCGCGGCGTCGATGCGTTCGATCGGCGGGTCGCAGGTGTACTCGACGGCGAGGTCGGGCGCGGGGGCCTGCCCCGACGGCGGGCGCGACGGGAGCGCCCGCGCCTGTCGATGCGCGAGCACGGCGTCG
This sequence comes from Gordonia asplenii, assembly GCF_012933505.1. Lineage (GTDB taxonomy): Bacteria > Actinomycetota > Actinomycetes > Mycobacteriales > Mycobacteriaceae > Gordonia > Gordonia asplenii. The sequence continues at coordinate 38,308 of NZ_JABBNB010000006.1, read as the reverse complement.
TCGTCGAATCTGGTGGCGACGTCGGTGGGGGTCAACGCCGCAAACGCGCCGACGGTGCGGATGCCGAGGTGCCAGAGCAATTCGACGAGCTCGACGCGGCGGTCGTCGCACAGACTCGACTCGATCATCAGGTCGCCGACGGGCCGGTCGACGAGGTAGGCGGCGTCTCCGCCTGCCTCGACGAAGATTCCCCGCCGGGCGGCGAGTACCGCGGTGAACATCTCGTCGGCCACGCCGACCGAGGACTCCACGCCCAGCGCCGACACGGCGTCGACGAGCGCTTCGGCGAGTACTTCCACCGAGCCGAAATACCGCACTCCGGCGGAGATGGGCAGCACGCACAGGCCGGGCCGCAGCACTTCGACGTTCGGGACGAGCTCGACCATCGCCGCGACCACCGGCTCGAAGACCCGGCCGTCGCGGTTGGCGTCGTCGGCGGCGACGACGAGGTGCGGACAATTGGCCTGCGCCTGCCGTTTGCGCATGCCGCGTCGGACGCCGGCGCGCCGAGCCGACGCCGAGCAGGCGACCACCCGATTGGCGTGCAGCACCGCGATCGGCTCGTGCGGGGCCAGATCCCGTTCGGCCGCAGCCGCCGCGGCGGGCCAGTCAGGTGCCCACAGCGCCAAGATTCGACGCTCGACCGCGGTCGAGCGCACGGCGACCTGCGCCGACGTCGCGCCGCCCATCAATTCGCCACCGCGAGCGGAGTCGGCGTCGGGGTCGCCGTGACCGAGATCAACTGAACGCCGACCTCGCCTGGGCCGCAATCGATTTCAGTGGTCACCGGCTGCTGACCGCGCCCTTCGACCGATACCTGCAACCGCCAGCCGAGGATTCTGCCGTAACCGCAGCCACCGATGCGGGGGTGCGCCAGATCCATACGGCCCGCTCGCTGCGCTCCCGGCGCCGGATCCATACGGCCCGCTCGCTGCGCTCCCGGCGCCAGATCCATACGGCCCGCTCGCTGCGCTCCCGGCGCCGGGCTGCGCCGATACGACGTCACCCGGGTGCTCAACCGCAACTGCGCACCCGGCCACCGTCCGTCGGTCACCAACAACACCGACGACTGTTTACGCGCTCGCCCGGCCAGCACTTTCGCCCGAGACGGCGGTACCGACGCTCCACCGAGGCCGAGTACCACCAGATCCATACCGTCGAGCAGGATGCCGCCGATCTCCACCGGATCCGGTCCGGGGTCGTCGATCACCGCGATACGAGACAGGTCCGCTCCCATCTCCTCCGCCGACAACATGCTCAACTGCGGCATACCCACCACCGCAACCTGTCCACCCGCCCCGCTGACCGCCGCGATCACGGCCACGATCATCGACCGCGCACCGTCGGCCGACATCACCGTCCCGCGCGCAATTCCATTGTGCGGCAACAATTCTGCCAACACCTGCGGTACAGTCAGCAACTCAACCGGACGCTCGTCCGCACTACCCGCATCCCGCTGCCCGGCCCGCCCCGACAACGCCGCCATCTGCTTACGCAGGGCATTCAGATCAACACCAGCCCGGTCACCCACGGCGTATCCTCCCTCGGGCGTCGAACACCCTGAAATCTCAGCGGGCCGGGAAGTTGCCCGCTACCAAACTTCGAACTTTTGTTCGATACAGGCAAGCCTAGAACCGGGGTATGACAACGTCAACAGACCTGCTCAGGGAGGTGCGAAGGCGACGATCCGAACACGACGAGGCAAGACGGCACACCCCTGACGGTTGTCACCCCGGCATGCGACGATGCACGTATGCCCACATCGCTCCCCGAATCCGAACGCATCGCCAACCTGCTCGATGCACAGGCAAAAGCCGAACAGCTCTTCGACGCAGTGCTCGCGCGCAACATGATTCGCGCCGACGTCGGCGAGCGCGCCCTGTCCGACGAGATCCGCGACCTCGCCAACGAGATGTTCGGCGTCACCCGCCACTGGCACAAACGCATCGTGCGGGCAGGAGAGAACACTTTGGAGACCGCGCGCGACAATCCGCCGGACCGCGTCATCGCCGACGACGACATCCTCTTCCTCGACTTCGGCCCGATCTTCGAGGAGTGGGAGGCCGACTTCGGCCGGACCTACGTCCTCGGCGACGACCCCGTCAAACACGCCATCCGCACCGATCTCCCCCGCATCTTCGACGCCGGGCGCGACTACTTCCGCACTCACCCCGACATCACCGGCGAACAGCTCTTCAACCACGTCGTCGAACTCAGCACCGACGCCGGCTGGACATTCGGTGGAGTGATCGCCGGTCACCTGGTCGGCGAATTCCCGCACGAGAAGATCAAGGGCCAGGAGATCGACGGCTACGTGGCCCCGGGCTCGACGCTGCCGATGCGCCGCACCGACACCAACGGACGGATCTGCCACTGGATCTTGGAGGTGCACCTGGTGGATCCGACGGGCAGTTTCGGCGGATTCTACGAGGAGTTGCTGGATCTGGGGTGAGGCGCCGGACGATCGTAACCTCTTCCCGCTGCGGTCGTTACGTCCGCGGGAACGGGAGCCGGACGAGGTGCTAGCCGAGGCCGTGTCAACCAACGGAGAGGGCCCGCCATCGGTGGATCCAGGTTCAGCCGCGACAATCCACCAGGTGCTGCAATACTCAGAACAACGTCAACGCGCCGGCCAGCTCCGGCTCAGCGACTACCGGACGCGCCGGGGCTTCCCGCTCGCGGGCAGCCCCGGCCAGTCCGTGCTTGGCGACCAACGGGCCCATCCGTTCGCGCAGCCATCGCGAGTACTCGGCGTTGACATACGCGCCGCGGCCGTAGAGGCTGCGGTAACGCTTGAGCAGGGCGGGATGCTCTTCGGCGACCCAGGACAGGAACCAGTCCTTGGTGGCGCCGCGCAGATGCATCGGGAAGGCGGTGACGCCGGCGGCTCCGGCGTCGGCGAGCTCGCCGAGCAGCGAATCCAGCACGGCGACACCGTCGGTCAGGTACGGAATCACCGGCGCGACCATGATGTGCGGGGCGAACCCGGCGTCGGCGACGGCGCGGATCAAGTCGAGCCGTGCGGCGGCGCTCGGGGTGCCCGGCTCGATTCGCTTCTGTAGCGCGCGCGACGCCTCGTCGGCGGCGGTGAACGCGAGAGAGATCGAAATATCAACGGGCACTTCACCTGCCGCCTGGCGAAGCAGCGGAAGATCGCGGCGCAACAGCGTTCCCTTGGTCAGGATCGACATCGGTGTGTACGCCTGCGTCAACGCCCCGATGACGCCGGGCATCAGCCGGTAGCGTCCTTCGGCCCGCTGATACGGGTCGGTGTTGGTACCCAGCGCGACGACGTCGCGATGCCAGGAGCGGCGTCGAAGCTCTTTGCGCAACACGGCCGCCGCATTGAGCTTCACCACGACTTGCGAGTCGAAGTCGGCGCCGGCGTCGAGCTCCAGATACTCGTGTGTCGGCCGCGCGAAGCAGTACCGGCAGGCATGGGTGCAGCCGCGAAAAGTATTGACGGTGAATCGGAATGGCAGCGTCGAGTTCTCCGGCACCTTGTTCAGGATGCTTTTACACAGCACCTCGTGGAAGGTGACACCCTCGAATTCCGGCGTCTGCACCGAGCGCACCAGCCCCGCTCGATCCAATCCCGGTAGAGCACCATCGGATGCTTCGACCATTTGTTCGGACCATCGCACCCATGTATGCGAACACACGTTCGACACGCTTGTCAATAACTAGCCACGCTCACCCGCTATCATCAGGCGTATGCCGCCAACCGCCCATCGCCCCGCACCAGGCCCGGACTACCTGGTCGCCGGGCGTTATCGCCTCCGATCACGCATCGGCGGCGGCGGCATGGGCACGGTGTGGCTGGCCAAAGATCAGCTCCTCGATCGTGAAGTCGCCGTCAAACAGGTCATCTCGACCGAGGGAATGAGCGACGAAACCGCCGAGAACATGCGCCAGCGAGCGATGCGGGAGGGACGGATCGCGGCGAAACTGGCTCACCGCAATGCGATCGCCATGCACGACGTCGCGCTCGACGGCGGCGCCCCCTGGCTGGTCATGGAGTATCTGCCCTCGCGCAGCGTCGCCCAGATCCTGCACACCGTCGGGACGCTCGACGTGGTGCAGGCCGCACAGATCGGCGCGCAGGTCGCCGACGCCATGGCCGACGCCCACGAGTCGGGCATCGTGCACCGCGACATCAAACCCGGCAACATCCTGATCTCCAGCTCCCCACGCAGTGCCGGTTTGGTGAAGATCACCGACTTCGGCATCTCCCGCGCCAAAGACGACGTCAATCTCACCCAGACCGGAATGATCACCGGCACCCCAGCCTACTTCGCCCCCGAGGTGGCTCGCGGCGCCGACCCCACCGAGGCGTCGGACGTGTACTCGCTAGGCGCGACGGTGTACACGATGGTCGAAGGCCAGCCGCCGTTCGGCGTCGACGACAACGCATTGGTGTTGCTGCACAAGGTTGCTCGGGCGCAGATCAACCCGATGAGCAAGGCGGGCGCACTCGAGAAAGTGCTGCTGCACCTCCTCGAACCCAGTCCGGCGAACCGCCCGACGATGGCGCAGGCACGCGACGAGTTGGCCGCCGTCGCCGCCGGCACCCACGCCACCACCGAGCAGATCCTGACGCGCCCGCTGTCGAAGGCCGACGGCGGAGTTCCGTTGTGGGCGTTGCGAACTCCCCCACCGCCGAGGTCGGGGACCACGGGCAACTACCCGCCGGCGCGCTCCGGTTCGACCGGAAACTATCCCCCGGTGCGAGGGCCGTCGAACCGCACGATGCCGCCCACACCTCCGCTGCCGTCGAACCCCAGCTACGCACCCACGGTCACGCCCCAGCCGTATTCCGCCGGTTCGCAGTCGTATTCGGGGAAGTCCTACGGCGGGCAGTCGTACGGCTCGTCGGTCGGCGGACAATCGATGGGCGGACAATCGATGGGCGGACAATCGGTCGGCGGTCCGTCAGTAGGCGGTCAATCGCTGCCGGGGCAATCGCTGCCGGGCCAGACCTACGGTCAACAGTCGAGGCCGCCGTACCCGTACACGCCGCCGACCGCGTATCACCAGCCGTCGCCGTCGAAGCAGACGTCGCCGACTGCACTGGCCCTCACGGTGCTGCTGTTCTTCGCGGTGCTGGCGGCGATCGCCGTACTCGTCGTGGTGCTGGTGCGGTAGGACGGGCTCTGTCGATCAACCCAACATGAATCGCTCAACCCGAACGGATTATCCGTTCGGGTTGAGCGATTCGTGTTGGGTTAAGCCAGGCAGGCCCCCTACCCGATATGCCGCGTCGCGGCCCACCTCGTCAGTGCGTTCCGGTTGGACTGCTGCGTCTTACGCAACACGTTAGAGGCATGTGTCTCAACGGTTTTGATCGAGATGAACAGCTCTTCGGCAATCTCCCGGTAGGTGTAGCCACGCGCCAACAGCCGCAGGACCTCCAGTTCGCGGCGAGTCAGTGAGTCCAGTTCCGGGTCCAGCGGCGGCTCACCGACGGCGGACTTACCGGTGAAGGAGTCGAGCACGAAGCCCGCCAGGCGCGGACTGAACACGGCGTCACCCTCGGCGACGCGGCGCACGGCGTCGGCGAGCCCACGTCCGTCGATGGTTTTGGTGACGTACCCGCGCGCACCGGCGCGGATGGTCGCAATGACGTCTTCGGCGGCATCGGAGACGGACAACGCGAGGAACACCGGCGCGTCGCTGCCGAGCCGGTCGGTGACGCCGCGCAGCACCGACACTCCCCCGCCGTCGGGCATGTGGACGTCGAGCAGCACGACGTCGGGGCGAGTGGCGAGGATGCCCGCCACCGACTGCGCGACGGTCCCGGCCTCGCCGACGACGAGAAGCCCTGGCTCACCGGACAATTCGGCGCGGACGCCGGAGCGGAACACGCCGTGGTCGTCGACGAGGAACACCCGGTATCCGTTGTCGCCCGGCGTGTGCGATTCCTGTGTCACGTGAAAGTCATCCTCGCTCAGTCGATTTCAGTTGGTCGGGGCTCTTGTCAGGATTCTTCTCAGTGCCGTGGCGGCCACCGTTCTTCTCCGCCCGATCGCCGTCGGCGCAGCGGGGCATCCGCAGTCCGACGTTGGTACCGCGGTCGGGCGACGACGTGATGCTCACGGTACCGCCCGCACGGTCGATGCGGCCGCGGATCGATCCGGCGATGCCCTGGCGGTCGTCGGCGACCGCGTCGACGTCGAAACCCGAACCCCGGTCGCGCACAAAGACTTCCACCTGGTGGTCTTCGATCTCGCAGTACATGTCGACCTTGCGTTGCCCGGAATGCTTGGCCGCGTTGACCAAAGCCTCCCGACTGGCGGCGACGAGCGCGTCCCAGCGTCGGTCGCCGGAGGGGTCGAGATCGCCGACGCTGACCACTTCGACGTCGACGTCGTAGGTGTCCTCGACCTCTGCGGCAACGGATTTCAGCGCACCGGACAGCGAATCGCCACGGCCGCGGGTGTCGCCGAACAACCAGCCGCGCAGCTCGCGTTCCTGGCGTCGGGCGAGGCGGGCGACCTCGTCGGGACGGTCGGAGCGCTTCTGGATGAGGGCCAGGGTCTGCAGCACCGAATCATGCAGGTGCGAGGCGATCTCCTCACGCTCGGCGATGCGAATGGCCGCGGCGCGTTCCTCGTTGAGCGCGCGCCACAGCCGCATCCACAGCGGAACCGTGAGCAGCACGACGCCGATCAGCGTGGCGAGGACCGCGACCAGCGTCGTGTTGAGTCCGCCGAACGAGGTGTCACCCGCCCACACGACGACGGCCAGCCCGCCGATGACCAGTACCGCGCCACCGATCAGTCGCGTCCAGGTGAGCAGCGGGCTGCGCGGCGTCGACCGGGATTTGTCGAACTCGCGCCATACCAAGCTGGCGCCGATGGCGACGACCACCAGTGGAACAAGTTGTGCCGCAGGCGTTCCCGACGCGACGAAGCCCACCAGGAAGGCCGCGACCAATCCCAGAACCGCCAGTCCGTAGGCCTGTTGGCGTTCGCGGTGCGACGGCGGCGTCGTATCGTCGCCCTGCGGGCAGAAGAACCATAGCGCGGCGTATGCGATGACGCCCGCGCCTGCCAGGGCGGCGAGGACCACAAAGACGACCCGCACTCGAAACGCGTCGACGTCGAAGTAGTCGGCGATGCCGCCCGCCACTCCCGCGACCACGCGGCCACCGTCGCGCCGATGCACCTTGGGCGGTGGCGGCTGTACGGGCAGCATGGGCACGGATCGACTCACACTATCGATACTGGCACGTATCGGCCCCCGAGCCCATCGGGGAAGACACCTGTCGGCGTGGTCTGATCTCAGGGAAAGTCAGGGTGATACCCGATTGGTCCAGGTGGATCGTCGCAGCAGGATTGCTGTCATGGATACCAAGCTCCTAGAAGGTATGTGGACGACGCGGCCCATCCGCCCACAGACCGGTCGCACCATCTCTGGCGTGTGTGTGGGCATCGGCAACCGGTATCGCGTCGATCCGACGCTGGTAAAGGTTGCATTCGTGGTCGCTGCGATGTTCGGCGGCAGCGGCATCCTCGTCTACATCGCGGCGATCCTCGTGCTGCCGACAGAGCGCCGACTGTCGAGTTCGGCGGCGCAGATCGCGGTCGCGCAGTGGTATGCGACCCATCCGCATCTCAGCTACGACCAGTGGCGACGCAGTCACGCCGACCTCGGTCTGCCCGCGCTGGACGGCCTGGCGCGACATGGTCTTCGACGTCCCCATGTGATCGGGCTGATCATCCTGGCAGTCATCGTGGTGAGTTCGATGGGGCCGGATTCGACGTGGAGTTCGAGCGGACTCGTCGGCGTCGCGTTGCTGGCCATCGGCTGGTGGCTGTTGCATCGGCGCACCCCGATTCCGCCGCCGGGAACCAGCGTCGACACATATCGACAGGTTCTGGCTCAGGCGATGGCATCGCCGACTCCTGTCGTGCCGGGCTCGGCGATGCCGTATTCACCGGAGCGTCCCGTCGCCACTCCCGGGTCCGAATCCGCCAGTCCCGCTGGTGCTTCCACACATTCGACCGGCGGCGCAGCGGTCGACGTCGGCAAGTCCGGCGTCGACATGACGAAGTCGGGAGTCCCGGCCGCGGCGTCGACGACGGATCTCCCGCCGCTCGCACCCGAGCCGCTCCCGCCGGCCTGGGATCCGCTGGGCACCGCGAAGTTCGCGTGGGATCTGCCCGAGCCGAAGCCGCGCGCCGAGGTTGCCCTCCGCGACAAGAGTCGGTCGCCGATGACGCTGGTGACGGTCGGGATCGCGGTACTGGTTGCGACGAGTGCAAGTGCGGCGGCGCTCGCCGGCGTCGGCTGGTTCACTCCGGCGCGGATCGTCGCGTTGGGGTTGGCGGTGCTGGGCGTCGGGCTGGTTGCCGGCGGGTTGAGGAAGACCACCGGCAAGCACGCACCCGGCCTGGTTCCGCTGGCGATGATCTCGATCGCCGCCGTGATCGCGCTCAGTTCGGCGTCGAACTTCTCGCTGCCGTCGGGCGGCGTCGGCGACCGTGTGTGGACGCCGACGTCGGAGTCGGATCTGCAGGCGCTCTACACGCTCGGCATGGGCTCGCAGACGCTCGACCTGCGGTCGGTGAAGCTGACGGCGGCCCGCACAGTGGAGGTCCGCAACGGCGTGGGTGAAGTGGTGATTCGGGTGCCGTCGTCGATGGCCGTCGACTCACGGTGCACCGCCGACGTCGGGAGCGTGCAGTGTCCGGGCGGACACAGCGGACCGTCGGGCTCGCCGGTCCTTACGGTGACCGCACACACGAACGTGGGACAAGTGAGGATGAGCCGTGAATGAGACTGAGAAGGCGCGCCGTGCGCCCGTGCTGGTCATCATCGGAGTGATCGCCCTGCTGGTGTCGGCGTGGGGGCTGGCCGGCGGAGGGGCGCTGCCCGACGGCGTGAGCCGGCTGTGGGTGTTGGTCGGCGTGGCCGTGGTCGTCGGAATCGGGATGGTCGTGCTGGGGGCGAAGTCGGGGTAGGTCGCGGTCCCCGCTCCCCGAGTGCCGAAGCGAGCTCGCGAGCTTCGGTGTATCGAGGGGCCGCAAGTCAAACTCGAAACCCGACCACGGTCATCCCAGCCCGGCGAACAGCTGCTCAACCGTCGACAGCGGCTCCGCCTTGCGCGGGCAGTGCGACGCCGCGCCCTGCCGCCACGGAGCGATTCGGTCGCCGCAGCACCGAGATGACCGCGCGGCGGTTCCATGCAGGCGTGCACGCCAGCGGCACCGGGCTGAGCAGAAGTGCTGTTCGGTCATGACGGGCCACCTTTCGTTCATCGCCGAGAATCGGTGTGATGAGCTAAGTGTGGACCCTGGGTACGACATCGAACGGCCGCGATCGGCTGGGTGAATGAGGGGAGAAGTCCCCATGGCGAGCGAACCTTTGCGACGTTTCTGCGAAACGTCAGCGGCGTGTCGCCGCACGAACGGCACAAAAGTCGGACCCCGACTCACTCCCACTCAATAGTTCCCGGCGGCTTGCTCGTCACGTCTAGGACTACGCGGTTCACGTCAGGAACCTCATTGGTGATCCGCGTGGAGATCCGTTCCAGCGTCTCGTAGGGCACGCGGGTCCAGTCGGCGGTCATCGCATCCTCCGACGACACCGGCCGCAGCACGATCGGGTGGCCGTAGGTGCGGCCGTCGCCCTGCACTCCGACACTGCGCACGTCGGCGAGCAACACCACCGGGCACTGCCAGATCTGGCCGTCGAGGCCCGCCGCGGTGAGTTCCTCGCGGGCGATCAAATCGGCCTTGCGCAGCAGTGCGAGCCGGTCCGCGGTCACCTCGCCGACGATGCGGATCGCCAGCCCCGGACCCGGGAACGGTTGGCGCCCAACGATTTCCTCCGGCAGGCCGAGCTCACGCCCGACGGCGCGCACCTCATCCTTGAACAGCAGCCGCAGCGGCTCGACAAGACTGAACTCCAGGTCGTCGGGCAGGCCGCCGACATTGTGATGACTCTTGATGTTCGCCGTCCCCGACCCTCCGCCGGATTCGACGACGTCGGGGTACAGGGTGCCCTGGACCAGGAAGTCGACCTTCTTGCCCTCGCCGCCGGCGTCGAGCAGCACGTCGCTGACCGCGCCCTCGAACGACCGGATGAATTCGCGGCCGATGATCTTGCGCTTCTCCTCGGGATCGCTCACCCCGGACAGTTCAGTGAGGAACTTCTCCTCGGCGTCGACGGTGACCAGGCGCGCGCCCGTCGATCCGACGAAGTCGTGCTGCACCTGCTCACGCTCCCCCGCCCGCAGCAGGCCGTGGTCGACGAAGACACAGGTCAGTCGGTCACCGATGGCACGCTGCACCAGCGCCGCGGCAACCGCGGAGTCGACGCCGCCGGACAGACCACAGATAGCCAGGCCGTCACCGATCTGATCCGACACGGCGTCGATCAGGGCGTCGGCGATGTTCGCCGGGGTCCAACTGGGCTCCAGCCCGGCGACCTCGTAGAGGAACCTAGTCAGAACTTCCTGACCGTGTGGGCTGTGCAGCACCTCCGGGTGGTATTGCACACCGGCCATCCGCCGGTCGACGTTCTCGAACGACGCCACCGGCGCACCCGGCGTCGACGCCGTGACGGTGAAGCCGTCGGGGGCGGACTGCACGGCGTCGTTGTGGCTCATCCACACCGGCTGGGCGTCCGGCAGGCCCTGGTGCAGGACGCCAGAACCGTTGGGCGTCAACATCGTTCGACCGAACTCGCGGCCGCCGGTATTGGCGACGGTCCCGCCCAGCGCCTGCGCCATCGCCTGGAATCCGTAGCAGATGCCGAAGACGGGGATGTCGAGGTCGAGGAGTTCGCTGTTGAAGACCGCGGCGTCCTCGGCGAACACCGACGCTGGGCCGCCGGAGAGCACCAGCGCGACGGGATTCTTCGCGCGGAATTCCTCGATGGGGGCGTCATGTGCGATGACCTCGGAGAAGATCCGAGCCTCGCGGACCCGTCGGGCGATGAGCTGCGCGTACTGCGCGCCGAAGTCGACGACGAGGACTGGACGGGGGGCACCGGCGAAGTCAGCGGAAGTGTCGGTCACCCGGTCAAGTCTACTGAGGTTGCCTATTTCACCTTTCAGCGGACCAACCCCATCGGACACCTCGCCCCGTAGACCACAGCGTCATGCCGGCCGAATACCGTCGAAACCAACCTCGACCTACCCCGCGTTGCTCTGAATCTCGGTATTCGACGCCGCTTCACGCACGGTGGTCTTCGACGGAACGGTCGGGATGGGCAGGATGAGCGCGCCGGGTGCGTCGGCCGGGACGACCGGCGAATTGGGCTCGACCGGCGTGATCCGCTGGTAGCCGGCGCCCTGCGCGGGGCGGGTGTCGAGTTCGCCCTTGTTCGGCCACATCGACGCCGCACGCTCGGCCTGCGCGCAGATCGACAACGACGGGTTCACGCCCAGGTTCGCCGTGATCGAGGCGCCGTCGACGACGTAGAGCGTCGGGTAGTTCCACACCCGGTGGTACGGGTCGATGACGCCGGCCGCCGGGTCGTCGGAGATCACGCATCCGCCCAGGTAGTGCGCGGTCAGCGGAATGTTGAAGACGTCGCCCCAGGTGCCGCCGGCAAGCCCGCCGTCGAGCTTGTCGGCGATACGCCGGGTGGCCTCGTTGCCCGCCGGAATCCACGTCGGGTTGGGTTCACCGTGGCCTTGTCGGGAGGTGACGTATTTGAACGGGCCACGCTTGCGGACGAACGTGGTGAGGGAGTTGTTGGTGGACTGCATCACCAACGCGATCACCGTGCGTTCACTCCACTTGCGCACCAGGATCAGCCGGACCAGCAAGAATGGATTGCGGATGATCTGCTTGAGCAGTTGTCCGAGGCGATTGAACCGCGAGCCGCCGTCGGTGAGCGCGGTCTGCAGATACGCCATCGCGTTGGACCCCTTGCCATAGCGGACCGGCTCGATGTGCGTATTGGCTTCGGGATGGAACGACGACGTGATCGCGACGCCGTGGGAGAAGTCGCGAGCGGGGTCTGCCTTGGCCGCCATCGCACCGAGGATCGACTCCGAGTTGGTTCGCGTCAGCACGCCCATGGCGTCGGAGATGTTCGGCAGCGTCGACCCCTTGGCCGCGTGCATCAGCTTCTGCGTGTTGAACGTACCGGCCGCCATGACGACATGGTCGGCGGTGAAGGTCTGCGAACGCCTGCCGAGCGGGCCCCAGGCCGACGACCCTTCGGTCTCCACTTCCCAACTGCCACTTGATGATTGGCGAATCTCGGTGACCGTCGTGCGGGCGTGGACCGTTGCCCCCTTCGACTCGGCGAGGCCGAGATAGTTCTTCAGCAGGGTGTTCTTGGCGCCGACCCGGCAGCCGGTCATGCACGAACCGCACTCGGTGCAGGCGGTCCGCGTGGGGCCGGCCCCGCCGAAGTACGGGTCGGGGACGGTCTCGCCGGGTGCGCCCTGCCCGCCGGTCTTCTCGCCGAAGAACACACCGACCGGCGTCGACACGAAGGTGTCGCCCGCGCCCATCTCGTCAGCGACCTCTTTCATCACGCGATCGGATTCGGTGAAGGTCGGATTGGTGACCACGCCGAGCATGCGCCGCGCCTGGTCGTAGTACGGAGACAGCTCGTCTTCCCAGTCGGTGATGTGATTCCACTGCGGGTCGGTGAAGAACGGCGTCGGCGGCTTGTACAGCGTGTTGGCGTAGTTCAACGAGCCACCGCCGACCCCGGCACCCGCCAGAATCATGACGTCTTTGAGCAGGTGGATGCGCTGAATGCCCATCAGTCCGAGCTTCGGCGCCCACACGAACTTACGGACCCGCCAGGAGGTCTTGGCGAATTGGTCGTCCTCGAAGCGGCGGCCCGCTTCGATCACACCGACCCTGTACCCCTTCTCGACGAGGCGCAGCGCGGTGACGCTGCCACCGAAACCCGAGCCGATGATAAGCACGTCATAGTGGCTGTTCGACATGCGGACATCGTACTTACCGCCGAGTAGGAAAGTAAGGAAGGTCACCCTAAGTCGACAATGGATGTTGTCGAGGTCGCCTAGGCCCGGACGTTCAGCCCGACCTTCTGGAATTCCTTGAGGTCGGAGTAGCCGGCCTTGGCCATCGACCGGCGCAGGGCGCCGACGATGTTCAATTCACCGTAAGGGTCGTCGGACGGGCCGTTGAGGATCTTGTCGAGACTCGGACGGTCCTCGCCGGCCTCGATCTCCAGCAGCGCTCCGCGCGGCGTCGACGGATGTGCGGCCGCCGCCGACCAGTACCAACCACGTCCCGGCGCATTGCACGCCGCTGCGAACGGAGTCCCGAGCACCGCGGCGTCGGCACCGCAGGCGATCGTCTTGGCGAGGTCACCGGAGGTGTGGATGTCGCCGTCGGCGATCACGTGCACGTACCGGCCACCGGTCTCGTCGAGGTATTCCCGGCGGGCCGCCGCGGCGTCGGCGATAGCGGTCGCCATCGCGACGCCGATACCGAGGACCTCATTCGTCGACGTCGCGCCCGCGGCCGAACCGTATCCGACGATCACCCCGGCCGCGCCGGTGCGCATGAGGTGCAGCGCGGTGCGGTGATCGTGGACGCCGCCGGCGATGACGGGGACGTCGAGGTCGGCGATGAAAGTCTTCAGGTTCAGCGGTGCGCGACTCTCGGAGTCGTCGGCGCTGACGTGTTCGGCGGAGATGATCGTGCCGTGCACGACGAGCAGTTCGACCCCGGCGGCCAGCAGCGCGGGAGTGAGTTGCTGCGCGTTCTGCGGGCTGACGCGCACCGACGTCGTGACACCGGCGTCGCGTACCTGCGCCACCGCCTCGCCGAGCAGTTCGGGGTTCAGCGGCGCGGCGTGCAGCTGCTGGAGATACCGCACCGCGACACGCGGGTCCGGATCGTTCTCGGCGATGTCGGCGAGTGCGGCCAGTTTGTCCGCGACGTCGCTGTGGCGAGCCCACAGACCTTCGCCGTTGAGCACCCCGAGCGCGCCGAGCCTACCCAGCTCGATCGCGGTCTCCGGGGACACCAACGCATCGGTGGGATGCGACAGAATCGGCGACGAGAACCGGTAGGCATCGATCTGCCAGGCCGTCGACACATCCTTGCTGGACCGCGTCCGGCGGGACGGAACTATCGAGATGTCGTCCAGTTCGAAGGTACGGCGGGCTGTTCGTCCCATACCGATGTCGACGAGGTCACGCACCTTTGCGCCTTTCGTTGAAACTGCCAGTGCACCAACGGAGAAGGATACCCGCTAGCGCGTGTAGTAGTTCGGCGCCTCCGCGGTGAGGGTGATGTCGTGCGGGTGTGACTCCTTGAGTCCGGCCGCGGTGATCTGCACGAACCGCGCCTGCTGCAAGTCGGCGATCGACGACGAACCGGTGTATCCCATCGCGGCACGCAGACCGCCGACGAGCTGGTGAACCACCTGTGACAACGGGCCGCGGAACGGCACCCGACCTTCGATGCCTTCGGGGACGAGCTTCTCCTCCTTGAGGACGTCATCCTGGAAGTAGCGGTCCTTCGAGTACGACTTCGCCTGGCCACGGCCCTGCATGGCGCCCAGCGAGCCCATGCCGCGGTAGCTCTTGAACTGTTTGCCGTTGACGAAGATGAGCTCACCCGGCGACTCGGCGGTGCCGGCGAGCAGCGAGCCGAGCATCGCGGTCGACGCGCCGGCGGCCAGCGCCTTGGCGATGTCGCCCGAGTACTGCAGGCCACCGTCGGCGATGACGGGAACGTCGGCCTTCTGGCAGACCGCGACCGCTTCGAGGATCGCGGTGATCTGTGGGGCACCGACGCCCGCGACGACGCGCGTGGTGCAGATCGAACCGGGACCCACGCCGACCTTCACGGCGTCGGCGCCGGCGTCGATGAGGGCCTGCGCCGCTTCGCGGGTGGCGACGTTGCCGCCGACGATGTCGATCCGGTCGCCGACCTCCTTCTTGAGTCGCGCGACCATCTCCAGCACGAGGCGGTTGTGGGCGTGCGCGGTGTCGACGATGATGACGTCGGCTCCGGCGTCGGCGAGGGCCATCGCACGGTTCCACTGTTCACCGCCGGTGCCGACCGCGGCACCGACGAGCAGCCGGCCGTCGGCGTCCTTGGTAGCCAGCGGGTGCTGTTCGGTCTTGACGAAGTCCTTGACGGTGATCAGCCCGGTGAGGGCGCCGTTGCCGTCGACGATCGGGAGCTTCTCGATCTTGTTGCGACGCAACAGTCCGAGCGCGGCCTCCGCGGAGACGCCTTCCTGAGCGGTGATCAGCGGCGCCTTGGTCATCACATCGGAGACGGGCCGATCGGTGTCGACCTCGAAGCGCATGTCGCGGTTGGTGATGATGCCGACCAGGCAGTTCGCGTCGTCGACGACGGGCAGTCCGGAGATGCGGTAGCGCGCGCACATCGCGTCGACCTCGGCGAGGGTGTGCGAGGGCGAACAGGTGACGGGATCGGTGACCATTCCGGCCTCCGAACGCTTGACCGTCTCCACCTGACCGGCCTGATCTTCGATCGACAGGTTGCGGTGCAGAACCCCCATACCACCGGCGCGGGCCATCGCGATCGCCATCCGCGACTCGGTGACGGTGTCCATCGCCGACGACACCAGCGGCACCCGCAGGCTGATGTTGCGCGTCACCTTCGACGAGGTGTCGACCTCGCTTGGGATCACATCCGACGCCGACGGCAGCAACAGCACGTCGTCGAAGGTCAGGCCGAGCATCGCAACCTTGCCGGGATCGTCGCCACCCGTGCGTACGTTCGTCATCTGATCATCCTATCGAGTTGCCGGTGGCGGAGAAGAATCGCATGGCCGGTCGGCGATGCCGCGGGTCAGCCGCCGATATGCCACCTACCAGTGCAATCAACAACACATAGCCGGTTGCGCATGTTCCCGGCTGTGGCCTATCACGCACTGCGAACGGCCGCCGACTGTGTTAACGGGGAGAGAATTACGCACTCCGCGAACTCGCGGAGGCAGGAATCCAGGCGTTCATCGGTTACCGTGGTTATGTGCGCGATCATTTCCCTCCCGGCCTTCCGCCGGATCCGTTTGCCGACGACCCGAGCGACCCGGCGATGGCGCTCGACTCCGTCGAACCGGGAATACCGCTCGACGCCAATGAACGGATCGCCGTCGAAGAAGATCTCGCCGATCTCGCCGTCTATGAAGCACTGCTGGCCCAGCGGGGTATCCGCGGACTCGTCGTCGTCTGCGAAGACTGCCACGAAGACCACTACCACGACTGGGACATGCTGCGCGCCAACCTTCTTCAGCTGCTCGTCGACGGAACGGTGCGGCCGCACGAACCCGCCGTCGACCCGCGTCCCGAGGCGTACGTCACGTGGGACTACTGCCGGGGATATGCGGACGCCAAAGGCGTCTAGACAAGCTCCACCGCACTCGCGCTCGAAACGACGAGGGCCCGCTCACCGCACAGTGAGCGGGCCCTCGTCGGATGAGTCGGCTGACTCGTAGACGCTGCGACGGGTCGCTAATTCGGCCGAATCGAGATCGGGGGCAGCGGAACTCCGGGCTGGGTCGTCGGACGCGGTTTGGGGGTCTGCGTCGTCGGGGTCGCGGTCTGATCGCTCGGCGGGACCACGGGCACGGTGGACGGCAGCGTCGTCTCGTCGGTGGTCTCCGGCGCCTGAGTCTGCGTCCTGGTACGCAGCTGGTCACGCAGATCCGGCGGGATGGTGGCCGGGTCCGTGCTGCTGCGGACAGGAGCCTGCTTGGTGGTCGTCACCGCGCTGGACTTCGACGCGGCGCTGGACGTGGACACCGACGTCTTCGGCGCGCTGGCACGCAGGCGTCCGATCCAGTCGTCCATCTCCTTGCGCAACTTGTCGTCGTGCACCGGCTGCATGTTCTGCGCCGCTTTGTCGACCAGTGCCTGCGCCTGCGCGGTGTCGCCGCGGGCCATCGCGGCTTCGGCCTGCTCGAGGTTCTGCTGTGCGTCGGTCGCGGCTTGGGTCTGGCTGGCCTGATCGGCGAAGACGACCTTCTTCACGTTCCACAGCGGATCGCCGGGCGCCGCACCCTGCGACAGAACGGTGAGTCCCGCCGCCGCCACGACGACGACGGCCGCCGCACCCGATGCCAGGCGCAGGTGCCGAATCGCCTTGCGAGCGGGCCGCCGAGGCGCAGACGCGATGATCGCGCGCTCGACGTCGTCGACCGACGGAAACTCCGGCACCGGCTCGGCGAGGACCTCGTAGCGCCACCCGGCCAGCAGGGTGGCCAATTGGTATTCGGCGTCGCTGTTGGTGGCCACCGGCATATCGCGGGTGAGCGCCTCGAGGAACTCCTCGTCGGCGTGTACGGCGTTCATGTCCAACGGCGACTCGTCCGCGCCGTGGTACTTCCAGCCCGAAGACTCACCCGCATCGGTCGACGGCTGGTCGGGCACTGCCCCCAGCCGACGGCGGCTAAGCTCGTCGCTCATCGATTCCTCCGGACCTACTCAGTTCATCCTTCAACTTGGTGAGGGCACGGTGTTGGGCGACTCGCACGGCGCCCGGCGTACTGCCGACCATCTGTGCGGTCTCCTCGGCTGACATCCCGACGACAATTCGCAGGGTGAGCACTTCTCGCTGCTTCTCCGGCAGGAGTTGCAGCAGTTGCTTCATCCGCTCACTGGTGTCGGCTTGGATCGCCAACTGTTCCGGTCCACCGGACACCGACGGTGTCTCGGGGATGATCTCGACCGGGTCGGACTTCGTCCGGCCGACGACGCGCATGGCGTCGGCGACCTTGTGCGATGCAATGCCATACACGAAAGCCATGAACGGTCTCCCCTGGTCCCGGTAACGGGGCAGGGCAGTCATCACCGCCATCAAGGCCTCCTGCGCGATGTCATCCGCGGAGAACAGGTGTCGTTCTCCCACTCCAATGCGTCCTCTGCAGTACCGAAGTATCGGTTCCTGCACACTTTGGAGTACCGATTCGAGCGCCGACCGATCCCCTTGCCCTGCGGCAAGGACGGCGGCGTCCAACTCAGCACCCGTTAAGTTCATCGGCAGTGAAAGCCCCTGTGTTACATCGTCAGTTCCGGTCTGTCTCTTATGCGCAGGTCGACACGTACTCCAGTCTGACCCCCTCCTTACTCTAGCGGCGTCGAGGCGCGGTGGAAGAATCGGCCGTTCAGTCGAATGAGACCGTTCCGGCGTAGACGCAGGTCACTCGTGCCACAGCCGACACATCTCAGAGCACCATGCCGCGACGTCGCAGTTCGGCTGCGACCGCGGCCCGCTGTGCGCTGCGGGTCTCCTGTTCGACCGATCCCGCATCGGCCAGTCCGGCGAGCATGGTCAATGCCGCCCAGCGCAACGGCAGCAGGTCGGTCTCCGCGCATCTGCGCTCGCACGACGCCGCCAGCGCACGTGCCGATTCGCCATCGTCGTTGACCGCGGCGGCGGCCGCGGCGATCAGGTCGGTTTTGATTCGATGCCGCGGCGAGGGCACCGTCGCGGCGAGTTCGACGGCCGCCGCACTCGACGCCGCGGCACCGGCAGCGTCTCCGCTATATAGGGCGAGTTCGGTGGACACCCATCGCCAGCGCAATTCCAGCCGCGCGCCCCAGACGAACTCGGAGTGGGCGGCGATCGCGGGAAGCACCTCGCGCTCCACCCGGTCGAGGAGCCGGCGGGTCGTCGCGAACCGTCCGACACCGAGGTTGTCTGCGGCGAGACCCGTCAGCGCGTCGGCCAGGGCGCCGAGTGCCGCCGGACTGTCGTAGGCGTCGACGAGAACGAAGGCCGACGATGCCGCAGCGCCGTCGAACACGGCGGCCTGCGCGTGTCGCCCGCTCTGCCGGATCCACGACGCGCGGGTGCTCGCCTGCAACGACGCGACCGCGCCGGTACCGAGTCGTGTCCCCCGTAATACCGCCTCACCAGCACAGACATAGCCGAGCGCACCGAGTTCGGTCGCCATACTCCACTGGTTCAGGGAACTGGAAGGGTTTCGATTTTGCATGAATTTAACCTGCCGATTTCTGAGCCATATTCGCCACACTAGTCACCGGGAGATGTCCCGACTATTTCACTGATGTTAATCGAGCTACGCGCAGGGCTCGACCGACAGCTCACCGGATGTCGTCGACAATCACCGTCGTCGACGCTGGTCAGCGCATGTCTACGCTGCTCAGATCCGCTATCGACAGGGGTTGAGATCTCGGTGCGCACACCGGTTGACATCCGGAGCAAATACGTTAACAGGAGGGAAACAAATACACATTTTCGATACAAAATAGCCGAATTGACTCTATTTCCGGCCGCTGCCTAATGTGTGCATTGCAGTTCGAAAGAGCTTCGGGCCGAACAACCGTGGATGGAAGAGGAGAAGATAATGCCGTTGCCACATGAGCTTCCGGGTCCCAATGCCGATATCTGGGATTGGCAGATGCAGGGGATGTGCCGCGGCGTCGAGTCGTCGGTGTTCTTCCATCCCGACGGCGAGCGCGGGCGGGCCCGCGCTCAACGCGAGCGCCGAGCCAAACAGCTGTGCCATCAGTGCCCGGTGATCGCGTCCTGCCGCGAGCACGCCCTCGCGGTGGCCGAGCCGTACGGCATCTGGGGCGGGCTGTCGGAGTCCGAACGCGCGACTCTCATCAAGCGGAGCCGACGCCGATTGGCGAGTTGACTTAACATCGACGTCGACGCCCGCGACGCTCGATCTCCATAGCAGAACGCCTCCGCCCCGGACTGCGAAGTCCGGGGCGGAGGCGTTTGTCAGCGGGTAGCGCTAGCTGACCACTGCGAGCACGTCGCGTGCCGACAGGATCAGGAATTCCTCGCCACCGTACTTGATCTCGGTGCCGCCGTACTTGCTGTAGATCACGACGTCGCCCTCAGCGACATCAAGCGGAATACGCTTCTCGCCGGCTTCGTCCCAGCGGCCCGGTCCGACTGCGATGACCTTGCCCTCCTGGGGCTTCTCCTTGGCCGTATCGGGGATGACCAGGCCCGAGGCGGTGGTGGTCTCAGCCTCAACGGCCTGGACCAGGATCTTGTCCTCAAGCGGCTTGATGTTCACGCTCGCCACGATGTGAGTCCTCTTCTTTCGTTGGAAATTGAAGTTTGCGGCCCTGGTGTGATCGCCTCGTCGTCGCGGGTGAACGAGGATCTCTCACAGCGCCACCTAGCACTCTATACATGAGAGTGCCAGCACTCAAGGGCGACGTGTGACAAGCGGCGGCAGGTGCCCGAAACCGCCCGTCGTCAACGACGACTGGGCACTAGCACGGTGATCCCGCTGCCCCGGTATTGAGATCCGTACACGATGCCGGTGCGCTGGTCCACGGCGAGAGTGTGCACCCGGGCCGCGGTCTTGACCACCGCGAGCACCGACGCGGTGTCCAGGTCGATGACGGTGATCGAACGGTTGTCCAGGTTCGCCAGGTAGCCGAGCCGGCGTTTGCCGTCGACGGCGATCTGGTTCGGTGTCGACCTCGTCGCGATGGTCTTCACCACGCGCAGCGAGTCCGGATCGATCACCGACACCTCGCCGGTGTCAAAACTCGCCGCGAAGACCCGCCCGGTCACGGGATCGACCGTCGGCCGCGAATTGGACGGTGTCGAAACCTCCTTGACGACCTTGTTGGTCCGGGTGTCGATGACCGCCACGAAGTTCCGTCTGCGATTCTTGTGGTCGTCGTTGCCCACGTAGAGCCGGTGCCGCGCCGAATCCAGCGACACCAGGGTGGGACTGAAGACGGAACTCTGCGCGATCTGCCGTTTGGTCGCAGTGTCGAGCAGAACGACCTTGTTCGCGGAGAATAGTGCGACCCACGCGCGGCCTCCCGCGGCGACGACGCCCATCGGGTGCCCGCCGGGGTATGCGAGGAGGTCGTCAGGGGTCGCTTTGCGCGCGTCGGCACGCACGATCGAGACGCCGTCGGCGTGCGCACTGGTAGTCACCAGGGCGCCGGCCGCGGAGTCGACGGCGATGCCGTCGGCGATCTGCGGCATCGGCACCTTCACCGACTGGTACTTGAACAGTCCCCACGGTTGGTCGGACAGGTCGATCGAGCCGACCGGCCGACGAGCGGCCAAGCTCACCACCGAGACGTCGATGTTGGGCTTTTGGACGGTGAGACCTTCTTTGGTAGTCGTCGCGGGAAACGTGTTGTCGGTGACGAAGAGTTTTCCACGGTGCTCGTCGATGGCGAGCTGTCCTCCACTGGTTACGCCGGCCGGCATGCTGGCGAGCCGAAAGTCCCAGCCGCCGGGTTCGGCCGGCGCCACGCCCGGAGAAGCGAACGTGGCCACGATCACAAGGGCTGCGGTCAAGATCGATAGTCGATGCACAAAGGGGAGCCTAACTCAGCTGCCACACAGATGGCACGCCGCGCTTAACCGCACCGCCTGAGTGCAACCTAAGAAGTTCAGGTAGCCTACCCTTCATGACTCGATCCCGTGCGCGCCTGGCTGCGCTCTTCACCTCCGCGAGCGCCCTCATCGCTCTCCCACTGGCACTGAACGCACCCGTCGCATCCGCGGCTCCGTCGTCGTACAGCGTCTCCACCGCGTCGGCGGGCGTCGCGAGCGCGGGCGAACTGGCGCTCGACCAGAGCCGCGATGAACTGTTCATCACCGACAACAACGCGCGGGCGATGTCCAGCGGCGGATCGAACTTCAGCTTCAGCAAGTATCCGGTCAAGCCCAAGGTGACGGTCTTCAGCACCAAGTCGCGCAAGGTGGTCCGGTCGATCGATCTGTCCGATCAGCCACTCGGCATGATGCTGTTCGGCCCGGTCCCGCTGCTTCCGGTCGAACAGTCGCCCGACGGCATCGCCATCGATCCCAAGCGGGGCCGCGTCATCGTCACCAACGCCCACGCCAACGGCGTCACCTCGTTCAACATGAGCGCCCGCCGGGTGACACCCGCCAACCTGCTGTCCCTGCCGAGCACACACCCGATGGGTGTGTTGGCGAATACCGCCACCGGCCGCACCTACGTCGCGCTCAACAACGCCGACAAGGTGCTCATCCTCAACACCTCGACCGGACGCAGCATCGGTGAGATCGGCGGCATCTACCATCCGTCGTTCCTCGACGTCGACAACTCGCGACACCGCCTGTACGTCGGAAACGCCGACTACATCGACAAAAAGCAGAACTTCGTGGCCGTCGTCGACACCCGCACCAACCGCGTCATCAAGAAGATCACCACGCCGTCGAATTCGCGAGTGAAGGTCAACCCGGTCACCGGCGACGTGTGGGCCAACAGCTACGACACCGGCAAGATCTCGGTCATCGACTCCAACACCCTGCAGATCAAGCGGACCATCGAGACCAACACCACGCCCAACAAGCTCGTCTTCGACGCCACGCGCCGCCTCGCCTACACCGCGAACTTGCAAAAGCGCACCGTCACCGTCCTCGACGCGTCGTCGGGCGCCATCCTGCGCGTCATTCCGACCGGAGCGCCGGTGCACACCATCGTCGTCGACGACCGCACCGGCATCGTCTACGGCACGCAGCACATGGGTGGCAACCTGACCATCATCACCCCCAAGGGCTGACACCTCGACAAACAGCAGTCGGTAGACAATTCGGCGCTGAGGGCATATCGCCCTCAGCGCCGAACCAGCTCACCGGCTTTCGCCGCAACTTCGCTCACGCGCGATCGGCGATAGCCCGCAGAGCAAGGGCCGCAAGGAATTTCGCGCCGACGCCGATGATGTCGTCGTTGAAGTCGTAGTCGGGATTGTGCACCGGCGCGCCCGCTCCGTTGCCGATGAAGGCGTATGCGCCGGGGATCTGCTGCAGAAAGAACGCGAAGTCTTCCGCGGCGAGAATGCCGTCGCAGTTCGCATCCACCCGATCGGCCCCGACGACGTCGGCGGCCACCGCCGCGGCCCGCGCGGCACAGCCCGGTTCATTGACCGTGCACGGGTAACGCCGCTCATACGTCAGAGCGACGTCGACGCCGTGCGCGGTCGCCGTCGACGCGCAGATGTCGGTGACCATCCGCTGGATCTCGTCGCGGGCGTCGGCGGACAGACACCGCGCGGTCCCCCGCAGCCGCGCGGTCGGCGGCAAGACATTGTTGGTGTCACCGGCCACGAACTGTGTGATCGATACGACGGCGCGCACCGCCGGATCGAGCCGCCGGGCGACGATAGTCTGCAGTGCGGTCACCAACGCCGACCCCGCCACGATCACATCGCCCGCCAGATGCGGCGCCATCGCATGGCCGCCGGGTGCGGTGATGGTGATGTCGAGATCGTCGAACGACGCCAGCTGAGTACCCGCTCGGACCGCGATGTCACCGGCATCGATGCCGGGGATGTTGTGGATCCCGTAGATCTCCTCGATGCCGAACCGCGCAAGCAGGCCGTCGTCGAGCATGGCCACCGCACCGGCCGCGCCCTCCTCCGCGGGCTGGAACACCACAACCACATTTCCAGCGAATTCTGTTGCAGCACAGAGCATTTCCGCGGCACCGAGCAGCATCGCGCAATGCCCGTCGTGGCCGCAGGCATGCATCACCCCCGACGACGTCGACGCGTACGGACGCGGCTGCCGCTCGACGATGGGCAACGCGTCCATGTCGGCGCGCAGACCGATCGTCGGGCCCGCCGACGTCCCGCGAATCACCCCGACGACGCCGGTCCCGCCGACGCCGGTGGTCACCTCGGCGCCGAGTCCGCGCAGATAGTCGGCGATGACGTCGGCCGTTCGGTGCTCGGCGAAGGCGAGTTCCGGGTGGGCGTGCACGTCGTGTCGGAATGCGCGAAGCCGGTCGAGGTCGGGCAGCGATGTCATTTCATTTCCCCCGTACGATCGCGGCGGCACCGACCCGCGGAATCACCAGCGGTGTCCCCGACTCCGGGTCGTCGACGACCCGGCAGCGCAGACCGAACACCTCCTCGACCACGTCGGCGGTGACCACCTGTGCGGGCGGTCCCTGTGCGACGATCCGGCCGTCGCGCATCGCGACGATGTGATCGCCGTAGCGCGCGGCCTGGTTGAGGTCGTGCAGCACCGCGACGACGGTGCGGCCCTGGTCACGATTGAGCGAGCGGCACAATTCCAGCACCTCCAGCTGGTGGGCGATGTCGAGGAATGTGGTCGGCTCGTCGAGCAACACCAGTGGCGTCTGCTGGGCGAGTACCAACGCGATCCACACGCGCTGACGCTGTCCGCCCGACAGTCGATCGACCCGCTGGCCGGCCAGTTCGGTGGTGCCGGTCGCGGCCAGCGCCTCGACGACGGCCCGCTCGTCGTCGGGCGACCACTGCCGCAGTAGCTTCTGATGGGGAAACCGGCCCCGTGCGACGAGTTCGGCGACACGGATGTCCTCGGGTGCCACCGACGACTGCGGCAACAGACCGAGGATCCGGGCCACCTCGCGTGGCGGGTAGCTGTCGATCACCCGCCCGTCGAGCACCACCTGCCCCGACGTCGGGGTAAGCACCCGTGCGAGCGATTTGAGCAGCGTCGACTTCCCGCAGGCGTTCGGTCCGATGATCACGGTGAACCGGTCGTCGGGGATGTCGACGGTCAGGTCTTCGACGATGGAGCGCTCGCCGTAGCCCAGGGTCACCGCGCGCGCCGCGAGCCGGGCCGTCGGATGCGGTGTCGGTTCACTCACTTCGCACGCCTCATTTCGGAAAACAGCAGGTAGCAGAGGTATACGCCGCCCAGACATACCGTGACGACGCCGACCGGCAGCGTCGTCGGCGCGAACAGGCGAACGGCGATGACGTCGCTGACGACCAGCAGCAGCGACCCGACCAGGCCGGTCACCATCGGTGGCGTGTGTCCCGACCGGCACAGGCGCCGCGCGATATGCGGTGCCGACAACGCGACGAACGCGATCGGTCCCGCGACCGTCGTGGCGACCGCGGTCAGCGCGACACCGAGCACCGGCAGCCCCACCGCAGCCAGACGCGTCTGTGCACCGAGGGTGCGCGCCAGCTCCGGCCCCAGTTCGACGACGGGCGCACGCCTGCTCAGCAGTCCGAACGCGGTGAGCAGGATCACCACCACGATCGACGCCGGGCCGGCCATCGCCCAGGTGGCGGTCTCCAACGTGCCCGCGCCCCACAGCGCCGCCGACATCGCCTGATCGAGGTCGGCGCGCAGAATCAGCCAGTAGTTGACCGCGGCCAGCATCGACGAGATCGCGACACCGGTGATGACCAGCCGAAACCCCGCGACGCCGGTACGAAAGGCCAGCAGATAGACCGCGCCCGCGGTCAGGATTCCACCGGCGAGCGCACCCATCGACGTCATGGCGAAACTGCCGCCGAGCACCAGCCCGGCGATCAACGCGCCGGTGTAGGAACCGACGCCGAACCCGATGAGATCGGGGCTGCCCAGCGGATTGCGGGTCAGCAGCTGGAAGATCAAGCCCGACGACGCCAGCGCCGCGCCGAGCGTTACCGCGGCCAGCACTCGCGGCAGCTGCCAGTCCCACACGGCCAGCCGGGCAGCGGGATCGTCGCCGACGAACAGCGCGCCGAGCACCTGTCCCGGCCCGAGCGGATACGTTCCCGACCCCAGTGCGACGACAACCGAAATCACCAAGGCGGCAAGCACTGTCAGGCCGACGACGACACTGCGTCGATCACCGCGCACCGATAGTCCGCCGGCGCGCACCACGATCTGCGGGCGTCCGAAATCGACGGTCATGCCGGGCTGCCCTCCCAGCGCCGGACCAGCAGGATCAGCACCGGGCCACCGATGACGGCGGTCACGATTCCGACCGGCACTTCGTCGGGCCGGACGATCACGCGCCCGACGACGTCGGCGGCCAGCACCACCAGGCCGCCGAGCACCGCGGCGAAGGCGACGGCCCAGCGGCCCGACGCCCCGAGGGTCAGCCGGATGGCGTGCGGCACCATCAGCCCGACGAAGCCGATCGGTCCGGCGGCCGCGGTGGCCGCTCCGCACAGCACGGTGATCGCGACCAGCGCCACGACGCGGATCCGTTCGACGCGCACGCCCAGGACGGTGGCCATCTCGTCGCCCATCGACACGACGTCGACCGCCGGTGCGACGATGAAGGCCAGCACCACTCCGATGAGGATGAACGGGCCGACGACCTGTGCGACGCCGAGGTCGCGGTCGACGACGGAGCCGACCTCCCAGACTCGTAGCCGATCGAACGCCGCGGGGTTCAGCAATGCGATGCCACGCACCGCACCGGTGAGTGCCGCGGTCACCGCGATGCCCGCCATCGTCACCCGGATCGGAGTGAGCGGTCCGCGCCCCGCCGACCCGAGTCCGTACACGACGGCCATCGCGATCACCGCGCCGAGGAAGGCGAACCAGACATACGACCACACCGAGGTCAGTCCCAACAGCCCCACCGCGACCGCGATGGCAAGTGCCGCACCGGCATTCACGCCGAGAATCTGCGGGTCGCCGAGTGGATTGCTCATCAGCCGCTGGATCAACAGTCCGGCGACGCCCAGTGCGGAACCGGCCAGAATCGAAATGATCGCGCGCGGAACGCGATAGCCGGTGACGGCTTCAGCATCCAGACCAGAACTGTTATGCCACAACGCATCCCACACCTGGGCTGCTCCGATGCCGCGCGAACCGACAAACAGGCTGAACCACGCGAGCGCTGCCAGTGCGACGACGGCGAGCACCCACAGCAGCGTCAACCGCAGTCCGCCGCGCGTCGATCGAGTCGGCGCCGACGTCGACGCTGGGTCGGTGAGCGTCACCGTTGCCCGGCCCTCCGGACGCCGTCGATGAGGTCGCCGATGGTCGCCGACTCGGCGATCGCCTGGAAGTCGAGTTCGCCCGCGCCGGCGGCTCGCCAGTGGTCGAGCAACGCCATCAGCTGCAACGAGTCGATACCGCTGTCGGCGAGCATGGTCTGCGCGGTCAGCGCCTCGGCGTCGATGCCGAGTTTGTGGGCGAGGTCGCCACGGATGCGCTCGGGTGCGAGCGGATCGTCGAGCGCCGGCGTCGCCACCGACGCCCGCTGACTGTTCTTCGAGATCTTGCCGACCGCCGTCGTCGGGAAGTCGTCGACGATGAACACGTCGTCGGGGATCTTGAATCGGGCCAGTCCCGACTCACGCAGAAACCCGCGCACCGCGATCGGATCGGGCACATCGCCGCCGGCCACCGCGGCAGCGGCAGGAATGATGTAGGCGACACTCCGTTCACCGAGCCGATCATCGGGCACGCCGACGACCGACGCGTCACGAATGGCCGGGTGGGTGACGAGGACCCCTTCGATCTCGGCCGGGGCGATCTTCTCACCGGCCCGATTGATCTGGTCCTTGTCGCGGCCGACGACCGTGACATAGCCGCGCTCGTCGCGGACCACGCGGTCACCGGTGCGGTAGAAACCGTCCTCGGTGAAGGACTCCGGCGACGCACCGCCCCAATAGTTGCGGATCGTGTACGGTCCGCGCGTTTGCAGGGCTCCCTCCACGCCGTCGGCGACCGGCTGACCGTCGGCGTCGACGACGCGCACCTCGTCGGCTGGGCTGATCGGACGTCCCTGGGTGCCGACGATGGTCTCGGGATCGTCGTCGAGCCTGGTGTAGTTGACCAATCCCTCGGCCATCCCGAAGACCTGTTGCAGGGTGGCCGATCCGAACAGCCCGGGCACCCGTTGCGCTTGTGCGCGTGCGAGTTTCGCGCCGCCCACGCCGAGCACCGTGAGCGACGACACGTCGTGGCGACCCGCCTCCGGCGAGTCGAGCCACGCCGCGACCAGCGGCGGTACCGCCGACAGGTGCGTAATGCGTTGCGTTGCAACGGCGTCGAGAACGGTGCGCGCATCGGTCGCGTCGACCATCACGATCCGCGCCCCCGCGTGGACCGCGCCGAGGATGCCCGGTGAACTCATCGTGAAGTTGTGCGAGACCGGCAGCACCACTCCGAACACCGACGTCGCGTCGAGTCCACAGATCTCGGCACTGGCGCGAACGGAATAGAGGTAGTCGTCGTGGGTGCGGCCGATCAACTTCGGCGCACCGGTTGTTCCACCGGACAGCTGCAGAAACGCGATATCCGACGGTGCGCCGGACCGGCCGGTCGACGACGCCGCGTCGACGCGGTGGGCGGCCAGCGGATCGGCGGCGTCGGGGTCGCCGACGATGCAGTGGAAGGTACGGCCGTCCGACGTCGTCGACCGGGTCTGCGCGAGCGCACCGGCGTGGTCGCGGTCGTCGGCGACGGTCAGGAATGCCGCGGCGTCGCTCCGCTCCACCAGGTCGGTGATGTCGGCGATTCCGTGGGAGGCCAACGCGAACACCGGCAGCACACCGGCGTCGAACAGCGCGAAGATCACCTCGACGTAGTCGACGACGTTGGGGAACTGCACGACGGCACGATCGCCGGGCCGCAAGCCATAGCGTTCGACGAGTGCTCCCGCCACGCGGCGTGAACCATCGAGGAGTTCGGTGTAGGTCAGACTGCGTCGCGCATCGCGGACCGCCTCGGCCGCACCACGCCGTTGCGCTGCGTCTTCGAGCAGCATCGTGTGCGTCTGTCCGATCCAGTACCCGTCTCGCCGGTACTGGTCTGCCACATCACTGGGGTATCCGGCCACGGGGTCGATCGTAACGGATAGGGTAACCTATCCTTCATCTGGTATTGCCTCACCGAAAGTGCCCCTCACCTTGCATGACGAACTCACCGCCGCACAGAACGCGGTCTGGTTCGCACAGGCCCAGGTCGGAGCTTCGCCGGTTTATCAATGTGCCGAACAGATCGACATTCATGGCGAATTCTGCGCGGAACGGTTCGGCCGAATCGTCGGAGCATGCCTCGCGCAGCTCCCCGCGCTGAACCGTCGCTACGTCGGCACCGACGCCGGGCCACGCGCCCTCGCCGATCCGCGCACGCACACCGTCGTGCTGCACACCGACGAATCCGTCGCCGACGTCGTCGACGCCGCGCTGACCACGGCGCCGGTCACCGACTCGATCTCCGGCGATCAGCTCAGCTCTCAGCACCTCGTGCGCCTGCGCGACGATCACCACGTCTGGATCACCCGGATCCACCACATCGCCATCGACGGCTACTCGTTCGCCGCGCTGTTGCGGTGGATCGCCGAGTGTTACACCGCTGACGCCGCGGGTGAGGCGCCGACACAACCACCGTTCGTCCCGCCCACACCCGGAGCCGACACCGGCACCGACTTCTGGTCGGGATACCTCGACGGTTCCCGGCCGCCGTCGCCGAGCAGAACAGATCCCGCACCGGCCACGGAACGCGCGATGCGCGTGACCCACCGGCTGCCACCGCGCACCTCGGCCACCGACCGCGGATGGACCGAAGCGCTGCTGGGCACGCTGGGGATGTATGTGGGCGCGGTGACTCGCGAATCCGACACGGTCCTCGGCATGCCGTGGGCGAACCGCCGGATGGGCGCCAAACCGACGATCGAGCCAGAGGTGAACATCCTTCCGCTTCGGGTGCACACCGCGCCGGGGATGACCGTCGGCGAGTTGATCTCCGACGTCGGAGCCGAGATTCGCGCCGTCCGACCGCACACTCGCTACCGGGCCGATCAGATCCGCCGCGACCTCGCCGCGGTCGGCAGCGGCCATCCGCTTTACGGACCGGTGGCCAACCTCAAGTACTTCACCCCGCGCCTGGGTTTCGGCACCGCGACCGGAACCGTCACCAATATCGCGATGGGTCCGGTGGACGATCTCACCGTCACCGGGTCACCCCAGCCCGACGGCGGTTTCGTGCTCGAAGTCGAGGCCAACCCGGCGCGCTACAGCGCCGACGACCTCGCCGGGCACGCCGCCCGATTGTGTGCTCTCCTGCAACGGATCTCGCAGGCCGACGCCGACACTCCACTCGCCGCGCTGCCCATCGCGACCGGCACCGAGCAGACCGCCGAGATCCACGTCGCCAACGACACCGTCGACACCGCGATGGCCGTCGAGGCGCAAACGCACACGCTCGCAACGCTTCTCGACGCCGCTGCGGTCGAACACGCCGATCGACCCGCGCTCGTGTGGAATTCCGGCGGCGAGCGCCTGTTGACCTATCGCGAATTGCATTCCACCGCAGCCGATCTGGCCGCACAGCTACGACGCCGCGGTGCCGGTCCGGGTACCGTCGTCGCATTGACGATGGCGCGTTCGGCGGAGACGGTGTGCAGTATCCTCGCGGTAACCGCGTGTGGCGCAGCCTATCTGCCCGTCGATCCGGAACTCCCCGCCGACCGGATCACCGGCATGCTCGACGACGCCGACGCCTGCATCATGCTGAGCACCGCCACCCCCGACGACGCCGACTGGACTCACGAGGGTCTCGCTCTGCGAATCACGATGCGCCACAGTACGTCGCCTGCCGACGACACTGGCACACGACCAGCACTCCCCCGCGACACCGCCTACGTCATCTTCACCTCCGGGTCCACCGGTCGCCCCAAGGGCGTGGCGGTGGAGCATCGCAGCATCGTCAACCGGCTGCGCTGGATGGACGACGCGTTCAGTCTGACCCCGAACGATCGGGTCCTGCAGAAGACGCCGTACTCCTTCGACGTGTCGGTGTGGGAGTTCTTCTGGCCGTTGATATCCGGGGCGACGCTGGTGTTGGCGAGTCCCGGTGTCGAGCGGGACAGTCCGGCTCTGGCAGCCGAACTCGCGCGGCGTCGAATCACGGTGTGCCACTTCGTTCCGTCCGCGCTCGCCGCCTTCACGGGCGCGGCACAGTCGTCCGAACACCGATTCGAGGCGCTGCGGCTGATCGTCTGCTCCGGCGAGGCACTCGGCCCACAGACGCTGGTCCGGGCACGGGAAGTACTGCGGCACACCACTTTCCACAATCTCTACGGCCCCACCGAAGCCGCCGTCGACGTCACCGACTGGACACCGCCCGGCGACTGGACCGGCGACGTCGTGCCGATCGGCTCGCCGATCGCCAACACTTCGACCTATGTGCTCGACGCCGCGCTGCGCCCACAGGTCCCGGGCGCCGTGGGTGAGCTGTACCTGGCGGGCATCCAACTCGCCCGCGGTTACCTGCGGCGACCGGCACTGACCGCCACCCGTTTCGTCGCCAACCCGTTCGTGCCCGGGGAACGGATGTACGCGACCGGGGACGTGGTGTACCGCGACACCGACGGCGCCCTGGTCTACCTGGGCCGCACCGACGATCAGGTGAAGGTACGCGGTCGGCGCATCGAATTGGGCGAGGTTGCGGCCGCGCTCGCCGCGCTGCCCGACGTCGAGCAGTCGGTGGTCGTGACCCGCGAGATCACCGGCGTCGTCCCCCCGGCGGCGGTCATCGTCGGATATGTGGTGGCCGGCGGCGCTTTCGACCGGTTCGCCGCGCGTGGCCTGCTCGCCCGGCTGTTGCCCGGGTACATGGTTCCCGATGCCATCGAGGTCCTCGACGCCATCCCGATGACCCGCAACGGCAAGCTCGACCGGCGGCGGTTGCCCGTGCCGCGGCTGGGTGCCGACGACGTCGTGGCGCCGCGCACACCCGTTGAGCTGACTCTGGCGCCCTTGTTCGCCGAAGCCGTTGGGGCCGCGGAGATCTCGGTCACCGACAGTTTCTTCGACCTCGGCGGTACGTCACTGTCGGCGTCGACGCTCGCCGCACGCTGCAGCGATGTGCTCGGGACGCGGATCGGTGTGGCCGACCTCTTCGCCGCGCCGACGGTCGCCGCGCTGGCCGCCCACCTCGCGGGCGACCGCGAGGTCGATCCGTTCGGCCGGCTGCTCACCTTCCGGGAGAGCGCGCCCGGGCAGGCACCGCTCTTCGCGATTCATCCGGCGGGCGGTCTGGGCTGGTGTTATGCGGGGCTGCTTCCCGTTCTCGACCCGACGGTCGGGCTGTATGCGCTGCAGGCCGACGGCTTGGGTGTGGGCGACGACCTGCCGGTCTCGCTCGCCGCGGTCGCCGCGTCGTATCTGGAGACCATCGAATCCGTAGCGCCACAAGGACCGCTGCGCCTTCTCGGCTGGTCGGTCGGTGGTGTCATCGCGCACGAGATCGCGGTGCTGGCCCGGGCTCGCGGACGCGCGGTCGCTCCGATCGTGCTTCTCGACGCCTACCCGAGCGAGTGCTGGGCCGGCCGACCCGCAC
This sequence comes from Gordonia asplenii, assembly GCF_012933505.1. Classification (GTDB taxonomy): domain Bacteria; phylum Actinomycetota; class Actinomycetes; order Mycobacteriales; family Mycobacteriaceae; genus Gordonia; species Gordonia asplenii. The sequence goes on along the minus strand of NZ_JABBNB010000006.1, from coordinate 6,314 downwards.
CCGACGCCGCCGAGGTGCGTCGGGCCCTGTTGATCATGGCCGGAACGGAGTCGGAATCAGCGCTGGCCACCGACGACGAGCTGCTCGCCGCGTTGCGCGACGGCCACGCCGCCTTCGGCAGCCTCGGCATCGAGCGGATCCGTCGCATCACCGAGGTCGTCGCTACCTTCGCGACCTTGATGCGAACGCATACGACAGGTGTATTCGACGGTGACGCATGGCATTTCGCAGCCACGCTCAGTGCCGAAGACTTCCTGGCGGCCGACGCGTGGCAGTCGCATGTCCAGGGCGCCGTGCACCGCGTCGAGCTGCCGGTCCGGCATCCCGGCATGGTGTCGCCGGCATCGTTGGCGCAGGTGGCGCAGCACCTTGCGCCGCTGCCGCAGCCGCCGATCGTGACCGACGCCCCCGGCTCCGGCGGGCAACGCGCGCTGTTGAGCTTCTCCGCACCGGCCGGGACCACCGGCGTCTACGCCTGGGTCAACCGCCTCACCGACGGCCCAGCAGCCGCGGCGGGCATGATGACCCGCTCGGGCAGTACCGATCGATGGTTCACCGAGCTGCGCATCGACCGTGACACGATCGCCACCTACCGGTTCTATCCGTTCACCGACGACGACCCCGCCGTCGTCGACTCGGTGCTGCGGTATACGCGTGACGTCGCTCGGCGGGCCGTCGTCGATCCGGCGAACGACGGTGGCGCACAACGATCTTTCGGATCGGTGTTGCGTGGTGCCGATGCTCCCGACCTGGCTGCGTGGACCGGCGACACGTCGCTCGAGATCGTCGACACGGGGAAGGTCGACGGCCCCGACGGTCCGGTCCGCTGGCGGCTCACTCCGTTCATCGGGTCCGGCGATGCGCCGCCGCGGATCGTCGTCGTGTTCGACGCCGACATCTGGTTCGACACGCACGGTCTCGCCTCGGCGCTGGGCCGCACCTCGACGTCGGGGCCGGTCGCATTGCTCGGCGTCGACTCGCCGAGCGACACCGCAGCGCGCCTACGTCAACTCGGTCCGAACCGTGACTTCCTTCGATCGATCGCCGAATCGGTTGTGCCACAAGCACGTAGCACGCTCGGCGTCGACGCCGCGGCCGGATGGGCGGGGCAGAGTCTCGGTGGCCTGACCGTCCTCGCCGCGGCGGCGTGGTTCCCCCACGCCGTCGACGAGGTTCTCGCGTATTCGCCGTCGGTCTGGTGGCGTCCGGGCATGACGTCGCGGCCGACGGCGATGCCGCAGGGCCGGCCGTGGATCTCCGAACTCATCGACGCCGCGCAGACGCGGGCGTCGATGAGCATCGCCGTCGGACGCTACGAACGCATGCTGGTGACTCCGGTCACCGAACTCGCCGATCACCTCGCCCGCACCGGGCACACCGTGCGGTTCACCACCGTCGGCGGCGGACACGACATCGCCTGGTGGGCGCATCGGCTGTTGGCCGACCTCGCCGACCCGCCAGGCGCACCCTCACTCGAATCACCGCTGGAAAGCGAGCACCACTGATGACCTTCACTGTCCGAATAGCAGCCCTCGTCGGGGTCCTGGCCGTCGTCGGGGCACTCGCGGCCTGCGGGGGCTCGTCCGATTCCACCGCAACCGCCGACACACGCAGCTATGTCGATGCCTCGGGACGCGCCGTGCAGGTGCCGAAGAATCCGCAGCGCGTGGTCACCCTCGCCGAAGGCGCCCTCGACGGCGCGCTCGCCCTTGATGTGACACCGGTCGGGACGACGAGCGGTCGTGGGCAGACCGGGATCCCGGCCTATCTGGGTGCCCACCCCGACATTCCGATCGTCGCGTCCACGCGTGCGCCCAATCTGGGCCAGATCCTCAAGCTACGGCCCGACCTCATCATCGTCGACGACACCACCGGTGCCCGAAACAGCATCGACGAGCTGACGAAGATCGCCCCGACCGTGTTCGTCGCGAAATACGCCGACGGGTGGGAGAAGTATTTCGCCGCGATGGGTGACGTACTGGGTCGCGCCGACAAGCACCAGGCCGTCGTCGCCGAGATCGATTCGACGATCACGAAGGTGTCCGCGCGGGTCGCCGCGGCACCCGGCGCCAAGCCACTCACCGCGAGCGTCGTACGGTGGGCCGCCGACGGCCCGACCATCGTGGGCGGCAACTCGTTGTCGTCGTGGGTTCTCAAGCGCGTGGGCATGTCACGTCCACCGGCTCAGCAGAAGGTGGACTCGGCCAACCGGTCCGGGCAGAAGGTGAGCCTGGAGAATCTCGACCTGATCGACGCCGACTACCTGTTCTTCGGGGTGCTCGGCAGCGTCGAACAGGCGCGCAAGGATCTGGCGGCCGCGCAGACGCGTCCCGGCTTCGCCGAGCTGACCGCGCAGAAGTCCGGCCACGTCGTCGCCGTCGACGGCACACCGTGGACCAGCGGGTCCGGTCCGCTCGGCGTCGAAGCCGTCCTCGCCGACATCGACGGAGCGGTGAAGTAGTGGCCATCCCCCCGATTGCGTCCTACCAACTGAACGAGCTGAGCCCGGCCACGTCGCCGTGCCTGGACTGGAAGCTCGATCCGGGCCGCACCGCGTTGATCATCCACGACATGCAGCGGTATTTCGTCGACGCCTTCCCGCCGGCCGACGAACCGTTGCCGACGGTGACCGCCAACATCGTTGCGCTGCGCGACACCTGCGATACTCTCGGCATCCCGACGATTCTGACCGCACAACCGCCGGCTCAGCATCCCGCGCGCCGCGGATTGCTCACCGACCGGTGGGGTACCGGCATCGCCACCGATGCCGAGGCCGCGGTGATCGAGCCGTTGGCTCCGCGCGCCGCCGACATTCAGGTCGTGAAGTGGCGGTACTCGGCATTCGCCCGTACCGACCTGCGGCAGTTGCTCGCCCACGAGGGACGCGATCAGATTCTGATCACCGGAATCTACGCGCACATCGGCATCATGTTGACCGCCGCGGACGCGTTCATGAACGACATTCAGGCGTTTCTCGTCACCGACGCCGTCGCCGACTTCAACGCCGGCTTTCACACCGGAGCAATCGACTACGTCAACACCACCTGCGGCATCGCCCTGAGCACCGCCGACGCCCGGGCCGAATTGGCGGGCGAGCGACCGTGACGGCGTTGGCCGGCACCCGCGCGCTGATCACCGGTGCCGCAGGCGGAATCGGCTCCGCGACCGCGCGGGCCTTCGTCGACGCCGGGGCACGCGTCGTGGTCTCCGACGTCGACGCCGGGATCGCCGACGTCGGGCACGAGTTGGACTGTCCCGCACTGACCGTCGATCTCACCGATCGCCCGGCCGTCGACGGTCTGCTCGACGCGGCGACGCGGGCGCTGGGCGGTGCGCCGACCGCGATCGTGCATACGGCCGGAGTGTTGTTCGACGGCCGCATCGGCGACGTCGGGGACGACGACTGGGACCGCCTGCTCGCGGTCAATCTGACGGCGACGATGGCCATCTTGCGCGCTGCCGACCGCGTGCTGAGCGGCCCCGGTTCCATCACCGTGGTGTCGTCGAACGCCGCCGCGACCCCGCGGATCGGACTCGGGGCCTACGGTGCGAGCAAGGCGGCCGTCACCGCGCTGGTCCGCAGCGTCGGGCTGGAACTGGCGCCCCGCGCGATCCGCTGCAACGTGATCTCGCCGGGCTCGACCGACACTCCGATGCTGCGCGGAATGTGGTCGGCCGAGTCCAGCGTCGACTCTTCCAGTATCGACCAGGCCGCAGCCGCCGTGATCGCGGGTTCCCCGGACCAGTTCCGACTGGGAATCCCGTTGGGCCGCTTGGCCACCGCCGACGACATCGCCGGGACGGCCGTCTTCCTGGCGTCGGATGCCGCGCGGCACATCACCATGCACGACCTGCGAGTCGACGGCGGCGCGACGCTGGATCAGTGAGTTCGTCGGTCTACGACGACTTTCGGCGTCGCGCACCGACGATCACCGCGCCCGCCAGCCCGACGATCGACAGTCCGCTGACTACCCAGATCGCCGTCTGCATACCGGGCAGCAGCTGGCCCGGCACGACCGGCTGATGCGAACTGGTGAGGATGGCCGTCACGACGGCCATCATGATCGCGCCACCCACCTGAGCGAAGGTGTTGACCAGTCCCGACGCCAGGCCCTGCTCGTCGTCCTCGACGCCTGCGGTGCCTTGCGACATCACCGACGGGAAGGTGACGGCGAAACCGATGCCCAGCAGGATGATCGTCGGCAGCAGGAAGCTCGCGTAACCGGTGCCGGCGCTTGCCCGCGCGAACCACAGGTAGGCCAGCAGGAACGCCGTGAACCCGACGATCAACAGCAATTGGGTGGGCACCCGGTCGAGAACCTTGTCCATCTTCGTGGCGCTGAGGGCGACGATGAGCCCGGCGGGCAGGAAGCCCAAAGCCATCGACAGCGGCGACCATCCCAGCGACTGCTGCAGGTAGAGCGTCACGACGAATTGGAACGCGACGTAGCCGCCGAACATGAGCGCCGCCGAGATATTCGCCTGGACGAGCGACACCGATCGCAGGATTCCCAAGCGCAGCAGCGGAAGTCGGTGCCGCATCTCGGCAACGACGAACCCGGCCATCAGTGCCGCCGACGCCACGAGGGTGACCAGGGTGACCGGCGCGGTCCAGCCGATCTCCGGCGCGCGCACCACTCCGAACACCAGCAGCAACAGTGATCCGGTACTCGTCAACGCACCAACCACGTCGAACTGAGCCCACCGGAACGACGGAGCCGCGACGGCGGGGATGACCCGCATACCCACGACGAACAGCAGCAGCGCCAGCGGGCCCGGGAACAAGAGTGTTGCGCGCCAAGACAATTCAGTCAAGAGGCCACCGAATACGAGGCCGAGGGAGAATCCGCTCGCGCCGCAGACCGTGTAGATGCTCAGTGCCCTGTTACGAGCCGGCCCCTCCGCGAACGTCGTGGTGATGATCGACAGGCCCGCGGGTACGGTGAACGCGGCCGCGATTCCCTTGATGAAGCGCAACGCGATGATCAGCGCGTTGACGTCGACGACGGCGCTGATCACCGACGCGACACCGAAGACCCCCAGTGCGACCAGGAATACCCGGCGCCGCCCGAACAGATCGCTGGTGCGACCGCCCAACAAGAGCAGACCGCCGTAGCCGAGCACGTAACCGCTCACGATCCACTGCAACTGCGACGACGACATACCGAGGTCGTCGCCGATCGACGGCAGCGCGACACCCACCATGGAGACGTCGAGACCGTCGAGGAAAAGAGCGCCGGCCAGCACGACCAGCAGCAACCACACCTTCGGCGACCAGCCAGAACCCGTGGTGATGTGCATTCTCTGGTCGAGACGCCGCGGCGTCTCGACGGTGGACACTTCCGTTTCGGACACAACCTGTGTTTGAGTCACGTCGGAAACTATATGTGCTTGCATCTAATGTGTCCACATTTAATGCACCTGAATCTATTGCTCTTGCATGTGATAGTATGCGGCCATGGGATCGAAGGCGCAGGTGTGCAAAGACGACGAGTTGGCCGCGGCGTGGCAAGATCTGTCGGTGCGCTATCACCGGATCCAGTGCACCCTCGACCGCGAGTTGCAGGCGAATCACCAACTGACGTCGAGCGAGTTCGAGGTCCTCGAGTTCCTCGTCCGAACCGACGAACACTCCGCCCGGATGAGCGAACTCGCCGACCACGTCCACCTCAGTCAGAGCGCGACGTCGCGCGTGGTCGCCCGTCTCGAGGCAGACGGCCTTCTCACACGAAGCATGTGCCCCGGCGACCGCCGCTCGGTGTTCGCCGGCCTCTCCGAGGCCGGGGTGCAGCGCTACAACGAGGCGCGCCCCACCCAGCGTCGAATCCTCAACGAACAGTCCGTGGGATGCGAGAAGATCCTGGGTCGGTGAGCCACGAGCAGGAACTGCTCCTCCGCTCCCGAGTGCCGCGCCCTCCGCTCCCCGAGTGCCGAAGCGAGCTCACCAACCTCGGTGCCCCCTCCGCTCCCCGAGTGCCGAAGCGAACTCGCGGGCTTCGGTGCCCCTCCGCTCCCCGAGTGCCGAAGCGAGCTCGCGAGCTTCGGTGTAACGAGGGGATGGTGAGATCACTGGCCAAGCCGGGGACGCCTGTTTCGCGTTGAGCGCAACGATCCGTTGTTACCGGTGGGTTGCTGAGACTGGGAAACGCACGACGGGACAAGACACAATCGACAGATCCGACTCCCCATCGAGCAGGTGAGTCCGACACGAAACTGCTCAACGTCTCCGAAAATCCGTTCCCCCGTCGGCCTTTCGGGTCACCAGCCCCTCTACTTCGATACGACCGCTCGTTCCTCGCGGTCACTCAGCGGCG
>NZ_JABBNB010000059.1 GCF_012933505.1 Gordonia asplenii | reverse complement strand
CGGGCCGGAGCGTTAGCAGGCCCGCACTCCGCTGGTTGAGCCGGGCCGGAGCGTTAGCGAAGGCCCGTGTCGAAACCACGCAATCCGAGCTGCCAACGCACCAAACACACAGCGGCAGTTGATAACTCGTCTCACCATGGTTTCGACGCGGGCGCGTCACTTCGACTCGCTGCGCTCGCTCAGCACGGCGCTCGCTGCGCTCGTCGGGCCCGGCTCAACCAGCGGGGGAGGTGCCGTGGTTTCGACTCGACCACCCAAGGAGACGGGCTCGCCGCTCGCCTCGTCCCGCGATGCGAGCCTCACACGCAAGCCCACACCCCGATGGTTGAGCCGGGCCGGAGCGTTAGCAAGCCCACATTCCGCTGGTTGAGCCTGGTTTCACCGACAGAAGCGTCCCTCTGCTGGTTGAGCCGGACGAGCGCCGTGCTGAGCGAGGCGCTAGCCGAGTCGAAGTAGCGCTAGCCGAGTCCGTGTCGAAACCTCTGAGCCACAACGACTTTCGACGGTCCGCGCCAATTCCGGCGATGTCACCCGGTAAGTGTCGCGTGTGCACCCTATGGGTGCCCACGCCTCGATGTTCGATTCCATCACAGTTCGACAAGTGCGCTGCCATCAAATGTATTGTGGTACAGAGGTTTCGACACGCTCGTCGCTAGCGCTCCTCGCGGCTCAACCAGCAGATGCAGTGCCCGGATCGGTGAAACCAGGCTCAACCAGCGGATAGGGCCCGGCTCAACCAGCGAGTTCGGCGAAGGTGACCGACAGATCGTCGCACCGTAATGCGATGCGATCTCGGTCGCGTTCCCGGGAAGTGGTGAGAATACTGCTTAAGCTGGTCATGGCGGCCCCTGGTGGTGTATTCACTGACGTCCTCAGATAGTGGTCGAGAGCTTGAGTGGCGTCTTCGTCGTCGGGTAACAGAAAAAGCGGCTATTGATCGCCCGAGTACATCTCCGGCCGGGCGCTGTGCTGACCGAACAAACGACTCGGCCGGCTTTGTGCTGCGAAGACGGTTTCACCGACGATGATGCGTCTTATGCTCGAGCGCGGCAATCTCGACCTGAACGTCTCGCAAGCACAATGAGGTGACCCCATGACGGTGTCCTATACCCGCACATTCTCCGACATCGCGGACCGTCCGGTGGCGGTGATCGGCGCCGGGACATTGGGGCGACGTATCGCGATGATGTTCGCCAGTCGCGGCGGTCGCGTGCAGCTCTACGCCCGACGCTCCGAGCAACTCGCCGAGGCCGCCGAGTACGTGGCGGGTGCGTTGCCGGCGATGGTGCAGCGCAGGGGTTTCGGCGAGCCTGGTGACCTGGTGACCACGACCTCGCTCGATGATGCGCTCGCCGATGCGTGGCTCGTCGTCGAGTCCGTCCCGGAACGCCTGGAAATCAAACTGCCGCTATGGGAGCAAATCGACGCATCGGCCGGCCCGGAAGCGATCTTCGCCACCAATTCGTCGTCGTTTCCGTCGCGCATGATGGCGGCGAGCATCCGCGATAAGAGTCGACTGTGCAATATGCATTTCTCGATGCCGCCCGAATACAATGCGGTCGACCTGATGTCCGACGGTCACACCGACCGCGGACTTCTCGATAGTCTGCTCGCCATTCTGCCCGAATTCGGCGTATTCCCGTTTGAAGCGCAGCGTGAATGCACGGGATTCATCTTCAATCGGATATGGGCGGCGATCAAACGAGAATCACTATCCGTCGTTGCTGAGGGTGTTGCCCGCCCCGAAGACGTGGACGGAATGTTCAAGATCAATTGGGGGATGGCCGCGGGGCCGTTCGAATTGATGGACAGAGTCGGGCTCGACGTCGTGCTGGACATCGAGAACAACTACGCGCAGGAGTTTCCCTATCTCCCCGCTCAGGTGCGTGACCTCTTACAGGAGTACGTAGGGGCGGGCAAACTCGGTGTGAAGTCCGGCGAGGGCTTCTACAAGTACTGACGCGGCGTCGTCACGGGGTTTCGACTCGGCTTCGCCTCGCCAGTAACCAGCTGGTGCGACTCAACCGTCCACGAACAGGTCGATCTCCAACGCGGTCTGCCCGGCGACCACGCGGTAGCGGTCGAAGTCGGTGACACCGTCTGCGGCCAGTACCTCGTCGTCGAGGAAGAAGTTCCCGCTCGTCGTGGCTGCGGGGGAGGTGAGGATCCGGTAGGCGGCATCGGCCATGATGTCCGGTGTCCGCGACGACGACACCATATCGTCGCCGCCGAGCACGTTGCGGACCGCCGCGGTCGCGATCGTGGTGTGCGGCCAGAGGGAATTGACGGCGATACCGTCGGACTTCAGTTCCTCGGCGAGCCCGAGCGTGGTGAGGGACATGCCGTATTTCGCAATGGTGTACGCCAGCATCTGCCCGGCCCAGCGGGGGTTGAGGTTCAGCGGCGGCGACAGCGTCAGCACGTGCGGGTTACGGTCCGCCCGCGCCGAATCGCGCAGCGCCGGAAGGCACGTCTTGGCCAGCAGGAAGCTCCCGCGGCTGTTGATGTCGTTCATCAGGTCGTACTTCTTCATCGAGATCGCGTCGGTACCGGACACGTCGATGGCGGAGGCGTTGTTGACGACGACATCGATCCCACCGAACCGCTGAATGGTCTGTGCGACGGCCGATTCGATGTCGGCGTCGTTGCGGACGTCGCCGACGAATTTCAGCACGCGGCCTCCCGCGGCCTCCAGCTCGGCGGCTGCCGTGTGAATGGTTCCCGGGAGTTTCGGGTGTGGTGCGTCGGTCTTGGCGATCAGGGTGATGTTGGCGCCGTCGGCAGCGGCTCGCTTGGCAATGGCGAGCCCGATGCCGCGGCTGCCGCCGGACATGATCACTGTTCGGTCGGACAGTCGCAGGGTGGATCGGCCCATCGGGTGCTCCTAGATGTGTCGGTGTTGTCGGGCGAGGTAGTCGAGCGCGGATCGAGCCGCGTGGTATCCGCACATGCCGTGCAGACCACCGCCGGGCGGCGTCGACGACGAGCACAGATAGTGCCCGTCGACTCCGGTCCGGTACGGGTTCACGGCCAGGCGCGGACGCCCGACGAACTGCCGGAAGTCCATCGATCCGCCGTTGATGTCGCCGTCGATGAAATTGGCGTTGGCGTTGAGCAGGTCGGCGGGACCGTGTGCGCGGACCACCTCGATACGGTCGCGGAATCCGGGGGCGAAACGTTCGATCTGGTCGAGCATGAGTGCCGACGGGTCGCCGGGGTAACCGCGCGGCACATGCGCGTATGCGTAGATCGGCACCAGCCCACCGGTGGTCCGGCTCGGATCTGCCACCGCCTGCTGGCCGACGATCATGAACGGCCGCTGCGGCATCAGACCGTGAAAGGTTTCCTTCTCGGCGTACGCGACCTCGGCGTAGCCGCCGCAGACGTGGACGGTGCCCGCCTTGCGAACATTCTCGTTCGACCACGGGATTCCGTCGTGCACCGCGATGTCGAGTTTGAAGGCGGCCGCGCCGTACCGGTAGCGCTCATATGCGCGGCGGATCCGTTGTGGCAGTTCGTCGCCGAGAATCCCGACGACCGAGCGCGGACCTGTGTCGTACATGACCAGATCGAAATCCCGAGTCTGGTCGTGGGTGACGATCGGGGTACCCACCTCGATCCGGCCGCCGAGGGACCGCAGCAGACCTGCAAGTCCGTCGGCGAGCTTGCTCGTTCCTCCGACCACTACCGGCCAGCCGTAACGGTGTGCGACGACGGCGAACATGAGCGCGACGCCGTTCGACGGCGGACGGGTCAACGGTGTCCACGCATGAGCGGCGTTGCCCGCGAACAGCGCCCGGACTTGCGGGGTTGCGAACAACCGGGCGAACGTCGACGCGGGCGCGAGCGCCGCGACGCCGAACCGGGCCATCTTGACGGGGTGGTCGGGAATTCGGACGAGCGGCCCGAGGAGATCGCCTGCGATGGTGTCGTAGTCGGCGACGAGTGGCTCCATCAGGGCCTGCCACCGCGGGCCGTCGACGCCGAACCCGCGGGCGGTGTCGGCGAGTGAGCGGGTCAGCACCGCCGCCTGCCCGCCGTCGAGCGGATGGGCCAGATCGATCTCCGGCCAGGCCCACTGCACTCCGTGTGCCGCCAGGTCGAGTGAGCGCATGAACGGTGACGACACCGCGGTGGGCACGATTGCGGCGCAGTGGTCGTGGATGAGGCCGGGCAGGGTGTACTCGCCCGACCTCATCCCGCCGCCGATTGTGTCGGCGGCTTCGGCGACCGTGACCTCGACGCCGTTGCGTGCGAGTTCGATTCCGGCCGCCAAGCCGTTGGGTCCGGATCCGACGATCAGGGCTGTGGGCATCGTCTATACCGCGCTGCGGGCCCAGTCGACCTGCAGCGGAATCGGCCCGTTCGGCAGCCAGGGCTGCTCGTTGACCTCGTCGGAGACGAGGAACGTACCCGTCTCGATGACACCCAGCGCAGCGTCGACCAGTTGGTAGCGTTGCACGTTTCCGCCGAGCGACGACGACTCGGCGACGACGACCACCAGCTCACCGGGGGCGAAGTTCGCTTCATCCTGCACTGCTTCCACCAGATCCGGACCGTGCCAGTGGGCGTCACCGAAGTTGAACCCGATCAGCGAATTGCACAGGAACTCACCTTCTCGGACCGAGCGGGAGTCGATGTCGGGCAGCCGGGACAGCAGCACCGAGATTGTGCCGCGCGCATGGGTGTGCAGACTGCGGAAGCCGATGGTGCGCTGCAGCGTGATCTCGGCCCAGTTCGGCTCGTATCCGGACGCGATCAGCTGATCGAGCTGATTACCCGCCGACCGAGTGACCCGATTGAGCTTCTCCTCGGCGCCGGGAGCGAATGCCCACAGGGACGTGGCCCAGTTGCCCGAGTACTGCCGCATCGAAGCGAGGAACGACACCTTGTCGGGCCGGAAGTTGCCGAGCACCGGGAAGACCAGCAGGCCGATCACGATGGCGACCGTCAGCCACGGCGACGACATGTCGGTGATGTAGTAGCCGTCCCAGGCGGGGAAACCCAGGAATAGGAACACCACGGCGTAGATGAACAGGACGTTCCATTCCAGCGGCACCGCGAGCGGGAAGGTGGAGATGATGAACGCGTGGAAGGCCACCATGAACAGCGCCGCGATCAGCGTCAGCCACTTGTTGGTCGAGAAGAACAGGATCAGGGGCGCGGCGACCTCGATGAAGGTGCCCTGCACGTGTGCCATGAAGCCGGCCACCCGAGAGGGCCGCAGGTCATTCGGGAAGTCACGGTACTGCGCGCGCCGAAGCCACTTGGGGGTCCAGAACGTGTTGCTGACCATCGGCGGTACCACGTACGAGAAGTGCTTGGTCATCTTGGAGACACCGGCACCGACCCAGACGATGAGGATCAGCAGCTTGAGCGCGATGATCATGTCGGTGAAGGGCAGCACCGCGAAGAAGATCAGCGCGGGCAGGTACTGCTCGCTTCGGCAGGCCATGAAGACGATCTTGTCGCGCAGCCCGATCAGGACCAGCAGGACGATGGGAATGGCTGCCAGCACCGGATTGATCAGGCCCGACGTGTTGTCGGGTAGGCGTTCGGTGAGCGACGCGCTATGCACCCCGGGCATCACCAGCGCGACGACCAGGCTTACGAGCAGAGCCGCGTAGAGGCCGACGTCGAGCCAGTTCCGGCGATCGCCCGCGGTCAGCGGGATCCATTTGTAGGGCCGCTCCCGGATCGTCCCGGGGCGTGCCCAGAACAGGATTCCCCCGGTCATCGGTTTGAACTTGCCGGCCAGCGGGCCCCACGAGCCGGCGAGGTTCATCGCTTCGAGCAGGATGGTCCAGACGATGGCCTTCTGGTACACGATCGGCTGATTCCACCAGTCCGCGACGTGCCAGAAGGCGGGCAGCCCAGACGTGGCCAACGCGATCGAGAGGCCCGCGATCGCATAGAAGACGACGAGTTTGAGGATGTAGATGCAGTGCACCATCCGCGGTGCGCCGAAGCCCTGCTCGACCCAGTCGAGATTGAGTATCCGAATCCGCTCCATCAGCGGTTTCTTGAGAAATTCGTCGGGGTCGACGTCGGGCAGATCTGGTGTGGTGAATCCCATTGAATGCTCCCTTCCGTGGGGTACCCGACGAATGTATTTTCGGGTGTTGTGAATCACACCGTCTCGCCGCGATGAACCTGCGGTGGATTCCTGTGTCGGGAACACAAGGGTGTGGGGCGCACTACTGTTGAGCCATGCTGATGGGTGATGGCGACCAGGATTCCCAGGTCAGCGATACCGCTGCGGCGATCGTGAGCGCTCTCGGTGAGCGGCTGACCGAAGTGTCGCGTTCCATCCAGCGGACCTTGGCCGACGAAATCGACGAGCTGCGTGACGATCCGCAATTGTTCGCGCTGCTCGGTGCGAGCGTCGAGGGAAACGTCGAGACGATCTTCGGGGCACTCGCCTACAAGATTCCGATCGAACGCGTCGAACCGCCGACCGCGGCCTTCGAATATGCGCGACGGTTGGCGCAGCGCGGAATCCCGGTCAACGCACTGGTGCGTGCGTATCGGCTCGGCCAGCGGGCACTGCTCAAGATCATCCTCACCGAGATCCGCGACTTCGGCGTGCCCCCGACGATCGAGCTCGACGTGTTCGAGCGGACCATGACCGTGACGTCGGGCTATGTCGACTGGATCAGCCAGCAGGTGGTCGACGTCTACGAGCAGGAACGTGACCACTGGCTGGAGAGCCAGAACGGCGTCCGCACGGTCCGCGTCAAGGAACTGCTCGGCGGCACCGACGTCGATCTCGACGCCGCCGAGACCGCTATTCGCTATCCGCTGCGCAGAGTGCATCTCGCTCTGGTGCTGTGGTTTCCCGACAGCGACCGGGGCGATGATCTCATTCGACTCGAGCGGTTCTTCCGCGAGCTGACCGCATCATTCGAGACGCAGGGGAGCGCGATGTTCATCGCGGCCGACCGGGTGAGCGGGTGGGGGTGGATTCCGCTGACCGAGGCCACCGCGGACGGTGTCGTCGGCCGCATCGGCGAGTTCGCGTCAGCCGCGGTGGACGCACCGTTCGTCGCCATCGGTACGCCGCTGCCAGGTGTCGCCGGGTTTCGCCGCTCCCACCGGCAGGCACAGAACGCGCGCACGGTCGCGATCGCGTCGGGATCGCCCGTCAGCGCGGCGGGCGATCCGGGGTTGTCGGCGGCTGCGTTGCTGTCCGATCGACTGCCTGAGGCGAAGACATGGGTCTGCGAAGTGCTCGGCGGGCTCGCCGTCGACTCCGATAACGACGCCCGGCTGCGCGAGACCCTGCGAGTGTTCCTCGGTGCGGGAGCCAGCTACAAAGGGGCGGCCCGGGCACTCAATCTGCACTTCAACTCGGTCAAGTATCGCGTGGACCGTGCCATTGAACGACGCGGCCGGCCGATCGGCGATGACCGGCTCGACGTCGAGATAGCCCTATTGATCTGCCGGTGGTTCGGCACCACGGTCCTGGAGTCCGGGCAGCCTTGACGGGCCGACTACAGCCGTGAGGCACGGAAGCCGCCTGCGGAGGTCAGGCTGCCGCTGCGAAATTCGCGGTCAGCACCGCAATGATCTTGTCCCACAACGGTCGTGGCAGATCGTGTGCCATCCCGTCGACGACTTCCAGGCGAGACCCCTTGATGGACCGGACGATCGCCCGCGACCCCGACGCCGGCATCAGCTTGTCGTACGATCCGTGCACGACGACGGTGGGCGCGGTGATGCGCTCGTCGAACGGTACGAGCCGTCCGGTGCCCATGATCGCGGCGAACTGCCGGGCGAAGCCGGCCGGGTAGTAGGACCGGTCGTAGTACTCGGTCGAATTGGCAAGTGCCACTTCACGTGTCGGCTGAAACACCGGAGAGCCGATGATCGACCCGACCTTGATGCTGTGCTCGATGATCTCCTCGCGCGTCGCATCCCGCGGTGGTCGCTGCAGCAGCGCGCGAAGCTGCTTGGGTCCGGGCGGCAGCAGGAAGCCCTGATTGTTGCTCGACATGATCACTGTCAATGTCCGCGTCCGGTCGGCGTGTTCGGCGGCGAACACCTGGGCGATCATCCCGCCCATCGACGCCCCGACGATGTGTGCCTTCGCGATGCCGAGGTGGTCGAGGACGCCCGCGGCGTCGTGTGCCATGTCCACCAGGGTGTAGGCGGTGTCGGCGACCGGAAGCCCGACGTAGAACCGAGCCATGTTGGTCAGCAGCGACCCGCCGCCTGGCGCGACGCCGTCGAGCTTGCTCGACAGTCCGCAGTCGCGGTTGTCGAAGCGGATCACGTGGTACCCGCGGGCGGCGATCTGCTCGCAGAATTCGGTGCGCCAGAACACCATCTGTGCTCCGATGCCCATGATCAGCAGTACCGCGGGGTCGTCGGGATCGCCGAATTCGTCGTAGCAGATCTGCAGGTCGCCGACGGTCGCGTAGTTGGCAGCAGTGGTCATCGAGCCATCTTGTCATGGTCGGCGCCCGAGCCGGCCGGGGCCGCGTCGAAACGTGCGGTGATGATCTGCGCGTGGGCGAGGCGTCGCAACCCGGCGAGGATCGGCTCGTAGAGGATCGTGCCGGTCGCCATGACGGTCAGGCCGCGGCTGAGGTCGTCGGTGTCGGTGCGGTCGATGTCGACCGTCGCGACCCGCATCGCGGCGTCGGCGTAGACGCGCAGGGCGTCGTCGGAGATGGGGACGTCGAGGTCGTCGAGCGTCGCCACGATCTCTTCGATGTGTGCGAGATACGGATCCTTCTCGTGCGGTGACCAACCGAGGTCGACGAGGATGCGTCGGACCCGGCCGTCGCTGCGCGTCGGCGCGCGGTCGGCGAAAGCCAGATATGCCGCGCCCAGGACGTGCGACGGTGACGGCGCGTCGTCGTCGAGCGTGTCGAGGACCGCGCGGACCTGCGCGAGCGACAGTCCGCCGATGTCGGTCAGGGCGCGGATCAGTCGCAGGCGCTGCACATGCGAATCGTCGTAGACCGCGCGGGTGGCGCTGGTGCGTTCACCGGCTGGCAGCAGACCGCTGCGCAGGTAGAACTTGACCGTCGCGACGGTGTGCCCGGTCGTCGACGCGAGTTCGGATATCTGCACGGAAGTTCTCCAATCGCTTGACATTGGATACTACAGCTATCCATCATTGGAGAGTGTCACTACCCAATTAGTCCGACCTGGAGGCGGTCATGGGAAAGGTTCCGACCACTACGCACCAGTCCGATGAGTCGATTGCGTTGTTCCTCATCGGTTTTCGCATCAACAAGCCGTTCAAGTTCAAGCAGTGGGTGCCGGTGTTCACCGCGATGCCGCGGATGCTCGCCGAACTCGGCAAAGACCCGGCCAGCGGGTTGCTGCACTACCAACTCGCGCTGCAGCCGCGCGGCGCGATGGTCATCCAATACTGGCGCAGCACCGAGGACATCTACCGCTACGCGCGCGACGCCGATCACGAGCACTGGCCGGCCTGGAAGGCCTTCTACGCCCGGGCGAAGGCCGCGCCGGAAGCCGTCGGCATCTGGCATGAGACCTACGACGTCCCAGCCGGACACGCCGAATCCCTTTACGGCGCAATGCCGGTCAGCGGTTTGGCGGCGGCCACGTCGTCGGAGCCGGTAACCGCGGCGACCCGTACCGCGCGTCAGCGGATGCGACGCCGGGCGGTACAGCCGAATCGGTAGGGGTGACAATCTGCGTTGCTAGGACGCCGGGTGCCCGGCGAACGTCAGGCGCAGGAGATCGCCCGACTCGGTACCCGCCACCACGGTCCCCGGGCGTCGTGGATCGGCTGCCAATGCCGTGATCGGTTGCCCGACGCCGCGTGCGCACGTCGAGTGCGTACGCAGATTCACCGTGATTGCCTGGCCGACGGTCGACGCGACCGCCAGGACGTCGGGGTGCGGTGCGATCAGGTCGTCGAGAATCCCGGGCAGCGGCGCGGTGAGGTCGGCGGCGACCGACGCCTGCGCCGGATCGTCGACCGGCACCCGTAACACGCGGCCGGTGGTGCTGGAAGTCATTGTGACGTAAAGGTTTTCCCCGGATGCCGCGATGCCGTTGAGTCCGAATCCGTTGACGACGGCCGACGGGAGTTGGCTCTTAGGTGCCCGGGCCGACCAGGCGGCGTCGATGCTCCCGCGTCGGGTGATGCGGAGCAGGCCGAGCCGGCCGTCGGCGACGTAGAGATTATCGTCCGGACCGAAGGCCATGCCATTGGGCATCCCCAATCCGGTGGCGAAGACCCGTGGATTCGGTTGTGCCGCACGAGGATCCAGGCGCACGATGGCACCTGTCAGCGGTGTTGCGGGGATCATGTCGTGGGTGGCGTCGCCCGATGCGACATAGAGCAGACCATCCGGGCCGACGCGAACGGCGCCGGGCTCGACGACTGGAATCGACGCGGTACGTCGACCATCGGGTGCATACCGCTCGACGACGCCGCGCTGGCCGCGCGCTACCCACAGATTGCCCGCGGCGTCGAAGGTAAGGTTCTCCGCCCAATCGATGACGGGAGTGCTCGCTGCCCGCAGCCGGCTGACCGACACACCGGGGCATCCGGTCACGGCCTGCGCCGGACCGAGGGCCGCAGGCGCCGCGAGGGCACTCACGGCGAGAACGGTCGCCGCGAGCGCGCGGACGACCGTCCGCAACCTCGACACCGTCATCCGCGAAACTCTATCCGGTACTCCTACGACGCGCTGACCTTCGTGCCGATGGTGTCGACGGTGGGCAGGAAGGCGTTGCGTACCGGTTCGGCCGATGCGGATTCGTCGTCGAGCAGGCCTCGCGCGACGAGTCGGGGCCGCACGCCCTCGCCGAAGTGATAGGCCTCCTCGATATGCGGGTAACCGGACAGAATGAAATGGTCGAGGCCGAGAGCCGCATACTCGGCGATGCGCTCGGCCACCTCCTCGTATGAGCCGACGAGCGCGGTACCCGCACCGCCGCGAACCAGCCCGACGCCCGACCACAGGTTCGGATAGATCTCCAGCGTCCGTGCGTCCGAGTCGCTTCCGAACGCGGCACCGCCCTCGTGGAGTGCCCGCATGCGTTGCTGCCCCTCCGACTCGGAATGTGCGAGGTTGGCCTGTGCGGTCGCCACCACCGCCGGATCGAGGTTGCTGATCAGCCGATCGGCCTCGGCCCACGCCAGCTCCGAGGTCTCGCGTGCGATCACGTGCAGCCGGATGCCGTAGTCGAGTTCGCGCCCGACGTCGGCGGCGAGGCCCCGAATCCAGTCGAGTTTCTGCGCGACCTGTGTGGGCGGCTCGCCCCAGGTGAGGTAGGTGTCGGCGAATTGCGACGCCACCGTGCCCGCGGCCGGTGAGCTGCCACCGAAGAAGATCGGCGGAACCGGATCGGGGATCCGCGCGGCCTGGGCACCCTCGACGCGCAGGTGCTTTCCGGTGAAGTCGACCGGGCCGTCGTCGGCCCAGAGTCGGCGCAAGATGTCGAGGAACTCACCGCACCGCTCGTACCGGGCGTCCTTGCTGAGGAAGTCGCCGAAGGCGCGCTGCTCATGCGACTCGCCGCCGGTGACGACGTTGAGCAGCAGACGGCCCTTCGACTGCCACTGGAAGGTGCCGGCCATCTGCGCCGCCAGCAGCGGGCTCATCAGGCCGGGACGCAGCGCGACCAGGAACTTCAGTGTCTCGGTGGTCTCGACCAGCATCGCGGTGCTCAGCCAGGCGTCTTCACACCACAGTCCGGTAGGGGTGAGGACCGCTTCGAAGCCGTTGATCTCCGCCGCGCCGGCGAGTTGGTTCAGGTAGCGCAGGTCGGCGGGCCGATCACCCGACATCGAACTGCCATGACCACCGGCGATGAGGTTGCGAGAGTCGCCATAGGTGGGCAGGAACCAGTGGAAATGCGCGGACACGGATAAGTCCTTTCACGTGGAGACGGGTCTGCAACGAGTCAACGCCATGGGCGTATGAATCCCGCAGTTGAAATCGTTGTGAACGAAAGGTGGGCAGAAGTCTTGCTGCGTCCTATATTCGCCCATGTACGCGTGTGACGTGGGGAAAGTCGACTGATTTCGACGCCCGTGCACGGGGCGGCGGGGCGTGCGTGTGGGCGGCGCCACTGTCGCCCGGTGTTGCGCGTGCCGTTAGCGCGCTGCTAACTTTGCGACTATGCCGAGCCACGAGCGCTACATCCCGGAGGTCACCTACATGACCACCGCATTGGGATGCCGTCTGCCGCTGGCTCGCGTTCTGTGTTGTTGTCGAATGCGCTGAAACGACCCTGACCTGCCCGTATCTCGGGCGTTCTCGTTTTACCCCACTGCCGCGGTCTCTATTCGGAGTCGACTTCTCTTCTCGACCCGCCGACGGTGAGAGGGCATTTCACACTTTGAGGACAACATCATGACCGCCACTCTTGACCACCGCATTTCGTCGGGTTCCGTCGTCACCCGCCCGCAGCCGCCGCGCAGCGCCCGGGCGTCCCGTCCGCTCGCATACGGTTCACGGCCCCTCGCCTCCGAACCCCGACTCGTGAGCGGCCTCGGCACTGCCCGACTGGGCAGCCAGCAAGGAAAATCGAGAATTCACATCGCCACGCCGCAACTGGAATTGTCGTCGAAGCCGGCCGCGGTGGTGCTGCGTACCGCGCGCCTGTCCGGCCCGATCTTCCGCGATGCCGCCGCCGAGCAGACCGATCTGTCGATCTCGACGGTGAACCGCCAGGTGGGCGCACTGCTGCGCGCCGGTTTGATCCGCGAACGCGCAGACCTGGCGCCGGCCGGAGCGATCGGCCGCCCGCGGCTGCCGTTCGAACTCAACATCGCCGACTTCCTCACCGTCGGCATCCACATCGGCTACAAGGTCACCTCGATCACCACCCACGATCTGCTGCATCGTGTCGTCGGCGCCATCCAGATCCCGACCCCGCAGGGAGCGCCGGAGGAGGTGCTGGCCGCGATCGGTGTCTCGGCCCGGCGCTTCGCCTCGCGCTGGACCGGCAAGCGCGCACTGTGGACCGGCGTCGCCATCGGCGGCCGCGTCCGCGACGGCGGATTCGTCGATCACCCCCGGCTGGGTTGGGAGAAGGCGCCGGTCGGCCGGATCATCGCCGAAACCGTCGGATTGCCGGTGTCGGTGGCGTCGCACGTCGAGGCGATGGCCGCCGCCGAACTGCTGGTGAACCCCGACAACAACTCGTCGAGTTTCCTCTACTTCTACGCGCGCGAAATGGTCGGCGTCGCGTTCAGCGTCGACGGATCCGTGCACACGCCGTCGTCGGGACCGCCGGTCATCGGCCATTTCCCCACCGGCGCAACGGAACTGCTTGATCCGCGGCGCACGGGTCAGCTCGAGCCGACGGCGAGCGACACCGGTGTCGTCGAAGCCGCGCGGCAGGCCGGCCTCGCCGTCGACGGCATCGACGCCGTGCACGAACTCGCTCGCAACGGCGACGATCTGGCCCGCAAGATCCTCGACGAGCGCGCGCTGGTCCTCGGCCGGGCCGTCGCGTTGATCGCCGACATCTTCAATCCGGACCACATCATTCTCGGCGGGCAGGCGTTCACCGACGCACCGTCGACGCTGCCGACCGTCGCCAAGGCCGTTCGGGAGACCACCGTCGCCGCGAAACGCGATGTGCGCGTCTCACATTCGGGTGTCACCGTGCAGCAGCAGGCGGCCGGAGCGGTGTCGCTCGACGCGCTGTACTCCGACCCGCTGGAAGCGATCGCGCTGACGGCGTAGCCAGCGACACGCTGGTTGAGCCGGGGCGAAGCGCCCCACCCGCTGGTTGAGCCGTGAGGAGCGCCCCACCCGCTGGTTGAGCCGGGCCGAAGCGCCCCACCCGCTGGTTGAGCCGGGCCGAAGCGCCCCACCCGCTGGTTGAGCCGGGCCGAAGCGCTAGCGTAGGCCCGTGTCGAAACCCTGGTGACACAACAGGTTTCGGTGACACCGTCACCAAGGATGTCGACTCGCTGCGCACGCTCAACCAGCGGGCGGAAAGCGCACAATTT
>NZ_JABBNB010000058.1 GCF_012933505.1 Gordonia asplenii | reverse complement strand
GAATGCCCTTGCTGGCACAATTATCGGTAGGTTTTCGCAAGGGCTCGTCCGCGCGAGCGGAGCGCGTCAAACATGCCTAGACTGTGCGAAACATGTTGCGGCACTGTGGTTTCGACTCGGCTTCGCCTCGCTCAACCAGCGGTTTGGGTTCGCTCCGCTGAACCGGCGGCTCGACTCACCGAAATTCGTTGTCTCACCGTGGTTTCGACACGGACCTCGGCTAGCGCCTCGGACCGGCTCAACCAGCGGAGGGAGCCTCCCGTCGGTAGATCCAGGCTTCAACCAGCGGTTCGGCTTCGCCAGGCTCACCCAACGGTTCTCCTCGCTCAGCCCGGCAGGCCAATGTCTCAGCGACCGCGTTCCTCTTCGATCATCGAGTGCACGATTCGGCGAGCGCGGAGTGCGGCGCGGTCGGCCTTGACGTTGACGTAGTGCCGTGGGGTCTCGTCCTCGTCGAGGCAGCGCTGCATTGCTTCGAGCGCTGCGGCGTCGCGGTCGGCCATCGCACCGAAGACCTCGGCTAACCGCCGGTCGGTATCGGTGGCGACGGCGCTGCCACGCCACGCCAATTGCAGGAACACGCGTGTGGACCGGTCGGTCTGCGGCGTGAAGCCATGCAGCCGCACCAGCTCGAACACGGGGCCGTCGGCGCCGATGATCGAGTAGGTTTGGCGATGCAGGCCGGGCGTCACGAACGTTCCCGTCTCCCGCCGGCTGAACGCCTCGTCGGTGTCCAGTCCCGCGGCCGCGGCCTCCCACGGGGCCAGAGGGGCGCTGGGCAACGTCCGCACATAGGACACCGATACCTCGGAGACCTCGACCTCTTCAAGCGGCGGCAGTGCCTCGATGCCCGGCGGCACCATGTCGGCGTGCATCTCGAACACGTTGGTCAGGTCGAGGTAGTGCTCGTGCAGGAGCAGGAAGTTCGCCGCGACATCACGGCGCGCACCGTTGCAGGACCAGCCCTGCCCCGGCGTCAGCTCCGGCGTCGCGGGCGGCGGACGCAGTCGTGCGCCGCCGGGTGTGCCCATCCACACCCACACGAGTGGCCCGCTGAGGTGGACCGGGAAGGCTCGCACCCGGGCCCCGAGTGGTGGTTTGTCCTGGGACGGAATCAGTACGCAGGTGCCGTCCGGGTCGTAGGTGCAACCGTGGTAGCCGCACACGATGCGGTCGCCGTCACGGTGGCCGGCGGAAAGCGGGTAGGGCCGGTGTGCGCATCGGTCCTCCAGTGCGGCAACCGAGCCGTCGGCCAGCCGGTAGAGGACTACCGAGGTGCCCAGGATGCGTCGGGCCGCCAGGCCGTCGCCCAACTCGTCGGCGCGGGCGGCGACGTACCAGCATTCGCGTGGAAAGGTCATAGGTCCAGCACCAACTTCTTCGATAGGGAACGAGAGACGCAGGTCATGATCGTGTCTCCGCGCTCGCGGTCGGACTGGGACAACACCGAGTCGCGGTGGTCGGGGGTTCCCTCGAGCACGTCGGCCTCGCAGGTGCCGCAAATTCCCTCCATGCACGACCCGAGCACGTCGACGCCGGCGGCCTCGACCGCGTCGAACACCGAAGTGCCCTCGGACACCGTCACCGTGACGCCCGAGCGGGAACACTCGACCTCGAAGGAGTCGAGCGCGTCGTCGGATGCCTCGATCACCTTGGCGGTGAAGCGTTCGATGTGCAGACTGCCGTCCGGCCAGGACGCGCACGCCTCCTCGACTGAATCGAGTAGGGGATTGGGCCCACAGCAATAGACCAGCGTGTTCGGCTGCGGGGTGGCCAGGAACGCGGTGAGGTCGAACCGGTCGCCCTCATCGCGAGGCGCAAGCTGCACGCGCGGGTCGCCGTCGAATCGGTCGAGGAACGCCATCGACGTCCGGGACCGCCCGAGATACAGCAGGTTCCACTGGGCGCCACGTACCTCGGCGGCCTCGATCATCGGGAGGATCGGTGTGATGCCGATGCCGCCGGCGATAAATTGGTAGCGCGGCGAGGTGACGAGCGGGAAATGATTTCGCGGACCCCGCACCCGGACGGTCGCGCCCTCGGAGAGGTTCTCATGGACGAACGCCGACCCGCCCCGGCTGTCCGGGTCGCGCAGCACGCCCACCTTCCACGACGATTCGTCCGACGTGCTGCCGCACAGGGAATACTGACGCGTCAGTGTTGGGTTGAGGACCAGGTCGATGTGGGCGCCGGCGTTCCACGCCGGAAGTGGGGCACCCGAGGGCTCGGTCAGGGTGAATTCGACGACCCCGTCGGCGACTTCACGTCGCGCCGCGATCGACAGGTTCACCTCGGTTTCGGTGGTCTTGCTGCTCCGGCGGTCGTGCGAGCGCTTCGGCGCCGGTTGGGTGACGCGCGCCGACGCCGGCTGGATGCGGGTGGCCGTGGGCTGCTGGCCGAGCGGCGTGAGCGTGACCATCATTTTGGTGTAGCCCCGGACGAAGTTCGACTGCACGAACTCCGGCTCGGCGATGACCGCGATGTCCTCGAATCGTGCCAGCAACTCTTCCCACAGGATCCGCAGCTGCAACTCGGCCAGTCGGCTGCCCATGCATCGATGGGTACCGATGCCGAACGAGAGGTGATTGCGACCGTTGGGCCGGCCGATGATGAAGTCGTCCGGATTCTCGAAGGTCGCCTCGTCCCGGTTGGCCGAGGCGTACCACATCACGACCTTGTCGCCCTTGCGGATGAATTGGCCGTTCAGGACGGTGTCCTTGGCGGCGACGCGACGCATGTAAGCCAGTGGCGTCTGCCAGCGGATGATCTCGTGCACGAGTTTGGGGATGAGCGAGTGGTCCGCCTTGAGGCGCGCGAACTCGTCCGGGAACTGGTTGAGCGCGTAAACGCCACCCGACATCGAGTTGCGCGTCGTGTCGTTGCCGCCGACGACCAGCAGGATGAGGTTGCCGAGAAACTCCATCGGCCGGTGGATCAGGTCTTTGGTGTCCTCAGACATCTGCATGAGGGTGATCAGGTCGTAGCCGGGCTTCTCGCCGGCGGCCAGTCGCGCGGCCTTGTCGTGCCACAATGCGCTGAAGCTCTTGGCCATGTCGGCCGCGGCCTGCCACATCTCGCCGACCTCGCTCGGGCCGCCGGTGCTGGCCGAACCGGCTGCGGTCACCTCGGTCCAGCGGACGAGTTTGCGACGCTCCTCGTAGGGAAAGTCGAGCAGGGTGGCGAGCATCCGAGCGGTCAGTTCGATGCTGACTTTGTCGACCCAGTCGAACGGTTCGTTGACCGGCAGGTCGTCGAGCACCTCCTGCACGCGCGAGCGGATCAGTCCCTCCAGCTCGTCGAGGTTCTGCGGCGCGACGACCCCCTGAACCGCGTTGCGCTGCTGGTCGTGCCGGGGCGGGTCCATGGCGATGAACATCTCGACGTCCAGGCCCTCCGGCGGAGTGCCGATGACGATCTGCGGTTCGGCGGAGAACGTCTCGAAGTCCTTGTCGACGGCGATGATGTCGTCGTAGCGGGTCACCGACCAGTACGGCCCGAAGGCGCTGTCAGCACGGAAGTGAACCGGTGCCTCGTCACGCAGGCGCTTGAAGTAGGGCAGCCACTGACCCTGTCGCCACATGAACGGATTGCTCATGTCGATCTCGGTCAGCGCCACTTCGTCGACGTCGGGAATCTTCTCCTCGACGAAGACCGGCTGCTTGTCGCCGACGACAAAACTCTTGGCCTTCTGGAACATGTGCATCCCTTGGACCTGGCGCTGCATCGGAACCTTGTTGATGACCTGATCGAGAACGCTCATTGCTTATGCCGCCTTGTGGTGAGTTCGTCCATTGACAGAAGTAAACCACGAGTCCCTAGGCGAGACAAGTATCTCAAATTTGTCGCCATGGGAGACATGTGCCGCTCAGCTGCCTCGCCGGGTTGCCGGATTCCGGCCAACACTTCGCGGCGCTGTGAGTGCGGCGCGTCGGCGGCCCGGATCTGCGCGGTGCGGTCGGCGGCGGTGGGTGGCGCCCACGTCGCCGGTGCCGGGGTCGGTGACCTGATCGGTGGACATGGACCTCCTGTCGATGCCGGACAGAGCTGGATGTGTCCATCAAAACACTGTTCCGCGTGCCGACGCAGCGGTTCGTCGTGCGACGTCGATGTCACGCTGATCTGTTGATACGACGGCTATCTCGGTAATGGGAACCGACCACCGTGGTGCCGACGCACGACTGTGATGTGTTTGCATGGTCGAATGCGCTGCGGCCGTGCGGTTCTCAATCGTGTACTCCCGACTTTGCTGGTGTGTGGACTGGCGTTGGTCGCCGCGGCGGGACCGGCGTCGGCGACGCGCGGCCCGACGTCGGGCGTCGGGCCCGACGGTACGTCGCTGATGCACGGTGACCTCTTCTCCACCGATTCGACGCCCCATCGCGGACCCGGGCGCACCGCGCGCCTGGCAGCGTCGTCGGTGCCGGGCGGAGCCTGTGCGGCGACGTTCGTCGGGCGCGACGGACTCCCGGTGTCGCTGTGCACCGACTACGTCGGTCCGGGGGGCGTCGCGGTCCCGACGGTGACGCTGTTCGATCCGAACTCGGCGTCGGTGACCGCCCGGCTGCCGCTGACCAAGGGCGGACTGCTCGGCGGCGTCTACGGTTACCTCGACGATCGCGACCGGGTCGTCGTCGCTGACGGGTCCGGCGCGATTCTGCGTGTCGCCCATCGCCGCACGGGTGTCGGATGGCAGCTGTATGTTGCCGAGAGAACCGTTGTGCGCCAATATCTTTCGCCCGGCAATGCCGTCACCGGACTGGCGCCCGACTGGCAGGGTCGAGTCTGGTTCGCGACGACGCACGGCACCGTCGGGACGGTCACCTACCGGGGCCCGCAGCGCATCATCCGCGCGATGAAACTCCCCGCGGGTGAAGACCTCGGCAACGGGTTGACCATCCGACCCAGCGGGGCGTCGATCCTCACCACCCACGCCCTGTACGAGATGAAGG
The DNA here is from genome assembly GCF_012933505.1 of Gordonia asplenii. Classification (GTDB taxonomy): domain Bacteria; phylum Actinomycetota; class Actinomycetes; order Mycobacteriales; family Mycobacteriaceae; genus Gordonia; species Gordonia asplenii. The sequence goes on along the minus strand of NZ_JABBNB010000058.1, from coordinate 11,043 downwards.
CCGCCGCCGACGGTGTGCCGCGCGTGGTGTGGCGTCGCGCATACGACCGCGGTCCGGCCCGCAAACCGGGACAGCTGACGTGGGGATCCGGTACCACGCCAACGTATTTCGGTGCGGGCGGTGATCGCTGGGTGGCCATCGTCGACAACGCGGCTCGACGCCCCCACCTTCTCGTCTACCGCAGCGACGATGGTTCGTCGGTGTGCCGGATGCCCGCGTTCGCGACGTCGGGGCAGGGCACCGAGAACTCGCCGATGGCGCGGGGTGACTCGCTGGTGATCGGGTCCACATACGGCTACCAGTACCCGCCGATGGCGGTCACCGGGCGCAGCATCCCGGCCGATGCGGGGTTCCAGGGCGGATCGACGCGCATCGACGTCACCGAGAACGGTTGCCGTCGAGTGTGGGAGAACGGCGATCGCATCGCGACACTGCCGAAACTGTCGCGCGCCGACGGCCTGATCCACGCCTTGGGCTACGGGCCCTACGTACGAGGACGGCCTCAGCAACTCGGCCCCGTGTACTACATCGCCACCGACTTCGCGACGGGTGCGCGCGTGACTACGCTCAGGGTCGGCGACGCACCCCTCGACGAACCGATGGAACTCACCGGCACCATCGCGTCGGGCGGCACGCTGTGGCAGGCAACCGTCGGACGGATGCTCAAGATCACGCCCTAGGATCAACCCATGGGCTCGCCACTCTCACCTGATCCCGACCAACCCGATCGCATCCCGACGCAGGCCGAACTCGACGCCGAAGACATGGCCGAGATCGCCCGGACATCGAAGGATCGTGACCTGTCGTCGCTGTATCCGCGCCGACCCGACGAACCCGGTCCGGCGCCGGTCGCGCTGGCGGTGCACGCCCGGATCGCCTGGTACGGCGCGGCGGCCATGGGCCTGATCACCGTTGTCTATGGGTTCATCAACCTCGGATTGATCTCCGACCTGCTGCGTCAGCGACTGGTCGAAGGGATCGCGCAGGATCCCAAGAATGCGAGCCCGGCCGATCAGGTGAACTCTCTGTCCAGCTTCTTCCCGCCGTTCATGCTGGTGATGATCGTGGTGTTCCTCGCGCTCGAGTACCCGATGCTGGTCGGCGCGGCGAACCATCACAGCCGGCACGTCCGCAACTTCTTCGTCGCGACGATCGTGGTGAACGTGCTGTGCGTCCCGATCGGCATCGACCTTCTGTTGCGTTACCCCGAGGTGTCGTCGGTGATGGTCGTCGTCGCCTGGGTGCAGGCGGGCCTGCTGGTGATTTCGGCCCTCTGCACTCTGCGACGTCCCGTCAACCGATGGTTGCCGGAATCGACTCGGATGAAGCCGTCGAAGATGTTTCGGCCCGGCGCGCAGTGACGTTCTCGATCCGCGGGAACGGTGACGTGGCTTCGAGCAGGTAGGCGAGTTCGAGGAGAGTCCGCTCGTCGCCGTAGGCCGCCGACAATTGCACGCCGATCGGCAGCCCGGCATCGGTCTGACCGAGGGGCAGGGAGATCGCGGGTGATCCGGCGATGTTGTTCAGCGGTGTGTAGGACACGTAGTGGCGCAGTCGTTCGATGAGGTCGCCGAACTCGACGGTCGGGGAGATGTAGCCGAGGGTCGGCGTGGTGTGCGCGAGGACGGGGGACAGCAAGACGTCGTGGCGGGCAAACGACGCCGCGTACCGGTTCGGCACCGCTCGCAGGCGTCGAAGCATTCCGGGTGTGCGGTGCAGGTTGCGGCGGTGATGGGCACGCAGGCCGAGGAGCAGACCGTCGGCCTTGGTGGCGTCGTAGGAACGATCGAGCATGAGTCGTCCGGTGCTGACGACGACGTCGGCGAGCAACGCCCAGTACAACACGAAGTCGTCGGCGAACTGTTCGTCGACGGGGAGTCCGACGGGTTCGACGATATGACCGGCCGCCTCGAGGAGTCGCGCGGTGTGTTCGACAGCGGCGCGGGTGTCGGCGTCGAGCGTGCCGCCGGTGACGCTGTCGAACAGCAGCCCGACGCGTAGGGTGCGCTGCGCCGGTCCATTCACCTGGCCGATCGGGGCGAGTTTCTTGTTGCGCCAATGGTTTTCCGCTGCGGCGACAAACGCGGCGGTGTCGCGGACGGTGCGCGTGAGCACGCCTTCGGAGACCATGTTCACCGGCAGCAGCTTGGCGGTCTCGCCGTTGAGGTGGCGGTCGCGGCTCATCTTCAGGCCGACGAGACCAGCGGCCGCGGCGGGGATTCGGATGGAGCCGCCGCCGTCGTTGCCGTGTGCGATCGGCACCACACCGGCGGCGACGAGTGCGGCCGCACCGCCCGACGACGCGCCCACCGAGTAGTCCGGATTCCACGGATTGCGGCTGGGAGCGGCGGTCATGAATTCGGTGGAGGCGTTGAATCCGAAGTCGGGCATGCGTGATTTGCCGAGCACGCTCACGCCGGTCGAGAGGAACTGCGTGGTGTACGCACCGTCCTTCGCCGCGGGCGTCGCGGTGAACGCCTCCGATCCGTGATTGGTCGGCAGCCCGGCGACGTCGGTGTTGTCTTTGACGTAGGTCGGGACGCCGAAGAGTGCCGCAGAGGTGTCCGAGGAGTAGCGGACCGTCGGAGCGTGAGCGGCGATCGCATTGAGCTGCGGATCGACGGCGTTGGCGCGCGCAATCGCTGCTTGCGCCAGTTCGCGGGGTGTGGTCGCACCGTCGCGGACGAGTCGAGCGAGGGCGACGGCGTCGTGGTCGGCGAGGGCGTCGTCGGTGAATGCGTTGATCGTCATGTCCAAACTCTAGAAGAACTTCCAGACTCCGTCCAGAGTTTTCTGGAAGACTTTCCAGAGTGGGTATGCTGGGCGGGTGACTGAGCGCCGCCACCGACCGAATGCGCAGGCCCGGCGTCGAAGCTTGCTGCTCGCCGCAGTCGAAGTGGCGGCTGAGTCGGGGATCGCCGGGGTGACGCACCGCGCGGTCACCGAGCGGGCGGGAGTCCCGTTGGCGACCGTCAGCTACTTCTTCTCGTCGATCGACGAACTCGCCGAGGAGGCGCTGCGAGTCTTCGCTGCCGAGGATGCGCAGGCGAATATCACTGTCGCCGAAGGGCTTTCGGCGGTCGAGAGCACCCCCGACGAGGTGCTGAGTGTATTCAGCGCGGTGGCGGCGCCGAGGATGCCGGAAACGTTGGCGCTCATCGAGGCGTATCTACATGCGGCGCGCAACGAGCCCTTCCGGGATGCGGTGTCGGGGGCGCTGTCGGCCGCGCGCGAGGCGGCCGCGGCCGGTCTCAAGGCTGCCGGCTCGCCGGACCCCGAGGTCGGGGCCGAGGCGTTCGTGGCGCTGATCCAGGGGCTTTCGTTGCATGAGGCCGCGGTACCGGGGTCGGTGGCACCCGGCGTCGCCCGAAATGCGTTGCGGGCGTTGTTTCTGGGGTATCTGGTCGATGCCGGCCAGGGTGAGCAGGCCTTGGCGCTAGTCGAAGATTCGCCTGCCGAGTAGCCGGTCACAGCTCGACGCCCCGTCGCGATACCCGGCGTCGAACGCCGCGACGCGCTGGATCGACGTGCCGTGCCCGGAATCGCGAGAACCGATGAGCGCCATCAGTTTTCGTGCGTTCGCGAGTGTCGACAGCGGGCGCATACCGCGAGTGATGAACCAGCGCACCGCCATTCCCGCCCAACAGTCGGCGCTCTGCTCGAGGGGAAACATGCCGGCGGCGTCCTGGGCGAGGGTCACCGCGACCGGGTCGAAGCCGGCACGCTCCTGAACGGCGTGCGCCGACTCGTGCGTCATCGCGACGATGGCGGTGTCGTCGGAGGCGAGAACCGGGCCGTCGAGCGATGGCACCACGAACGTCGTGCCATCGCAGTGGTGCATGCCGAACCGCAGCGGCTTGACGGTGCTGTAGCCGCAGATCCCGCCGGTGGTGCCGCTGTGCCAGACACCGACCGTGCCGGGACCCGTCACGACGGTGGCGGCGACCAGTCCGGCGTGGTGTCGGTGCCGCAGCCACGCGTCGGTGAAGGCCGCACCACACTGAATGTGCCGGGTCGTCGTGTGTCCGCCGCATGCGGCCATCGACGCGGTGATCGGTGTGATGCCCGGCGGCGACGCCATGGCGGTGGAGGTGAGCGCGCTGCACAACGCGAGGCAGGCGGCGACGATTGCCGCAATGATTGAACGTCGCATCGGAATCCTCGTCATCGGAGTCCATCCACAACTGGTGTCCCGTGTCAGAAATTCATTGGGCGGTATGCCGCGGCCAGCTGAACGCCTGGCAGCGTTGTCGTCGGTCGCGATACCTACCGGTATCGCTCCCTCCTCCGCCTTGCCAGCCGTCCAGCTGACTCACGGCAACCGGCCAACAATTTCCGACACAAGACACTAGGTTGGGTGTGGGCTGAGCGTAACCCGTGACCGCCCGTACTTACCGCAATCGCTACGAATCGGAGTGAAGCAATGACAGTCAGCGCTGTGTACCACGTGTCCTCGACGGCGTCGGGCGGTGGACGAGACGGCCACGTCCAGTCGGAGAGCGGCCGGATCGACCTCGACCTGCAGCCGCCGAAGGAACTCGGCGGCAGTGGCGACGGCAGCAACCCCGAAGAGCTCTTCTCGGCCGGCTACGCGGCGTGCTTCCTGGGTGCCCTGCGCCTGGTGTCGAAGAACGCGGGCACCCCGGTCCCCGACGACGCGACGATCACCGTCAAGGTCGGCATCGGCAAGGACGACGTCGACGGCGGGTTCGGAATCACCGCGGCCATCGACGCCTATCTGCCCGGATTCGACCAGGAGACCGCGGATGCCGTTGTGGCACAGGCGCATGCGTTCTGCCCGTACTCGAAGGCGACCGCGGGCAACATCAGCCATGAGGTGACCGCGCGGGTGTAGCAGCGCGTCGTCGGGCCCGTAAAGATTGACCGAGGCCGTCAGGATTGACCGGAAGAAGGCCCCGGGTGCGTGCCCGGGGCCTCCTTGCGTCGGTGGAGGTTTTGTCGCCGCGTCGCCGAATCCCTTGTGGCAGATTGCAATCTGCTCGCTCAGTGTCGGCGAGGGAGATGTTCCCTCGCGGCGGGTCAGTCGGCAGAGTGCAATCGGCCGGCTGGCGGAGGTATCCCTGGGTAGGCAAATGCCACGCCACATGGTTGGGGACATGTGGCGTGGCTCGCACGATACTTTGACCGATCGAACCGCATCCGGCAATGGCCGCGACGTATATCACTGTGTTGTACGGTCTACGCCGCGTACATCCCGTTGACGGTGGAGTGCTGCCTAACCTGTCGGTATTCGCAGATCGAAGGAGCCCGCATGACCACCGTCGAAACTTCCCTTCCCGCGACCGGCGGCCCGACGTTGCCGCAGGTCCGCAACGTCGTCGCAGCCATCCCGGGGCCGCGTTCGCAGTCGCTCGCGCAGCGTCGGGCGCAAGCGCTGCCGGCTGGGCTGGGCAGCGCTTCGTCGGTGTACGCCCATGCCGTGGGTGGCGGCGTCATGGTCGACGTCGACGGCAATTCGCTGATCGACTTCGGCAGCGGCATCGCCGTGACGACAGTCGGAAACTCGGCACCGCGCGTCGTCGAGCGGATGGCCGAGCAGATGCAGCGCTTCACCCACACCTGCTTCCTGGCGAATCCGTACGAGGGATACATCGAGGTCGCCGAGAAACTCAATGCGCTCACGCCCGGTGATCACGCCAAGCGGACCGCCCTGTTCAACACCGGCAGCGGGGCCGTGGAGAACGCCGTCAAGTATGCGCGCGTGGCCACCGGACGCTCGGCGATCGTCGTCTTCGACCACGCGTTCCACGGCCGCAGCCAGCTGACCATGACGATGACCGCGAAGAATCAGCCGTACAAGCAGGGGTTCGGGCCGTTCTCGCCGGAGGTCTACCGCGCGCCGATGGCGTACCCGTACCGCTGGCCGAGCGGACCGCAGAACGCGGCCGACGAGGCGTTCGCTCAGTTCGCGATGCTGGTCGACGCGCAGATCGGGGCGTCGAACACCGCGGCGGTCGTGGTCGAGCCGATCCAGGGTGAAGGCGGATTCATCGTCCCGGCCCCGGGTTTCCTCAAGCGCGTCGCCGACTTCTGCGCCGAGCGTGGCATCCTCTTCGTCGCCGACGAGGTGCAGGCCGGCATCGCCCGGACCGGTGCGTGGTTCGCCAGCGAACACGAGGGCGTCGTCCCCGACCTCATCACCACGGCGAAGGGCCTCGCCGGCGGCATGCCGCTGGCCGCGGTCACCGGTCGTGCCGACGTCATGGACGCCGCGCATCCCGGCGGCATCGGCGGCACGTACAGCGGTAACCCGATCGCCTGCGCCGCCGCGCTGGGCGTCTTCGAGACCATCGAGGAGGAAGGGCTGCTCCAGCGGGCGTCGGATATCGGCGACGTGCTGCTCAGCGAGCTCGCAACCTTCGACAATTCGTCGGGCATCATCGGCGACATCCGCGGCCGCGGAGCGATGGTTGCAGTCGAGATCGTCTCGGGCGCAGGCGATTCGACGCCTAACCCGGCGGCTGTCGCCGAGGTCGTGCGGCGCGCGCATGCCCAGGGGCTGCTGGTCCTGACCGCTGGTACCTTCGGCAATGTGCTGCGCTTCCTGCCGCCGCTGTCGATGCCCGATCACCTCCTCCACGAGGGTGTCGGCATCTTGCGCGACGCCTTCGCCGCGCTCTGAAACCCTTTTCCCACAACCACTTTCACCTCCAGGAGCATTCCCACATGACCACCGTGACCGCGCCCGCCCCGCTCGACCTGTTCGCCATCGACACCCTGCTATCGGAGGACGAACGCGATATCGCCGCAACCACAAGGGATTTCGTCGATTCGACGCTGCGCCCGAACATTCAGGGCTGGTTCGAATCGTCGACGATGCCGCGCGAATTGGCAAGGGAATTCGGCAAACTCGGCCTGCTGGGCATGCACTTGGAGGGCTACGGCTGCGCGGGCACCAACGCCGTCAGCTATGGCCTGGCGTGCCTGGAGCTCGAGGCCGGCGACAGCGGCTTCCGCAGCTTCGTGTCGGTGCAGGGATCGCTGTCGATGTACTCCATCTACAAGTGGGGCTCGGAAGAACAGAAGCAGGAATGGCTGCCGAAACTCGCTGCGGGAGAAGCGATCGGCTGCTTCGGCCTCACCGAACCCGACTTCGGCTCCAATCCCGCGGGAATGCGGACTCGCGCGCGACGCTCCGGCGACGACTGGGTCCTCAACGGAACCAAGATGTGGATCACCAACGGCGGTCTCGCCGACGTCGCGACCGTCTGGGCGCAGACCGACGAAGGCGTCCGTGGCTTCCTGGTGCCCAGGGGCACACCGGGATTCACCACTCGTGACATCGACCGCAAACTGTCGTTGCGGGCATCGGTGACCTCCGAGCTGATCCTCGACGACGTGCGTCTGCCCGACTCCGCCCGCCTGCCCGGCGCGACGTCGCTGCGCGGCCCGCTGTCGTGCCTGAACGAGGCGCGCTTCGGTATCGTCTTCGGCGCGCTCGGTGCCGCCCGGGACAGCCTCGAGGCGGCTATCGCCTATGCCGCGACCCGGGAGGTCTTCGACCGGCCGCTCGCCGGATACCAACTGACACAAGAGAAGATCGCCGACATGACGCTCGAACTCGGCAAGGGAGTGCTGCTCGCGCTGCAACTCGGACGGCTCAAAGACGCCGGCCGGATCACCCCCGATCAAATCAGCCTGGGCAAGCTGAACGTCCGCGAATCACTGCAGATCGCCCGGACCGCCCGCACCATCCTGGGAGCCAGCGGAATCACCCTGGAGTACTCTCCGCTGCGACATGCCAACAACCTGGAATCGGTGTTGACCTACGAGGGCACGAGCGAAATGCACATGCTCTCCATCGGCAAGGCACTCACCGGAATTCAAGCGTTCCGCTAGTGCCGACTGCGCTGAGTGCGCCGGTTGAGCCGGGCCGGAGCGCGAGCGAGTTGCGCTGGTTGAGCCGGGCCGGAGCGTTGGATCGAGTCGCGCTGGTTGAGCCGGGCCGGAGCGCTAGCGTAGGCCCGTGTCGAAACCCCGCATGACGGCGATGTCAACCATCCAAACATTTTGCGACAGTTGGTAATTCGTCTTGGAGTGGGTTTCGACTCGCTGCGCTCGCTCAACCAGCGGAGGGGCGCTGGCCCGACATATATCCCACTGAGAATCAGGAGAATGACGTGACTGTTGAGCTCAAACAGTTGATCAACGGCGAATGGGTGGCCGGATCCGGACGGGCGCACGCGGTCCACAGCCCCGCCGACACCACCGTGCTGGTCGCGGCCGGACCGCTCGCCGGGCCCGAACAGCTCACCGCCGCAACCGAATCCGCGCACCGCGCCGCACGCGGATGGGCGTCGACGCCGATGCACGAGCGGGCGGCGATCCTGTCCGCCGCAGCGTCGATCGTCGATGACCACGCGCAATCCTGGGGCGCCGAGTTGACCGTCGAAGAAGGCAAGACACTCGTCGAAGGTATCGGTGAGGTGCGTCGGGCCGCGCAGATCCTGCGCTACTGCGCCGGTGCCGCCGACCGCGATGCCGGAACCGTCTATCACTCGCCGCGCCGCGGGGAGCAGATTCTGGTGACCCGCAAGCCCGTTGGCGTGGTCGCGGCCATCACGCCGTTCAACTTCCCGATCGCCATCCCCGCGTGGAAGATCGCGCCCGCCTTGATCTACGGCAACACCGTCGTGTGGAAGCCCGCCGCGGCCGTGCCGCTGCTGGCGATGCGGCTAGCGTCCGCGCTGCACGACGCCGGTCTGCCCGCCGGCGTGCTGAACCTCCTCGTCGCCGACAGCGCCGTAGGCGGCGGGCTGGTCGACGACCCGCGGATCGACGCGATCACCTTCACCGGCTCCACCCGTGTCGGACGTGCGATCGCGGCGTCGGCCGCCGCACGCGGAATACCGGTGCAGGCCGAGATGGGTGGCAAGAACGCGGCCGTGGTACTCGCCGACGCCGACCTCGACCTCGCCGTCGACCAGGTGATGGCAGGCGCTTTCCGCTCGACCGGGCAGAAGTGCACGGCGACGTCGCGGCTGGTGCTCGCCGAGTCGATCGCTGACGACTTCACGCAACGGCTCGCCAAGCGTGTCGAGGCGTTGGTGGTCGGCGACCCGTCGTCGAGCAGCGTCGAAATGGGGCCGCTCATCGACGCGAAATCACTTGCCTATGTGACTGATTCGACGTCGAAGGCGATCGCCGCCGGAGCGCGGATGGTGGCGCAGGGCTCCGTCGGCGACGTGGCGTCGGGGCATTTCTTCGCCCCGACGGTGCTGGAGATCGACGGCGACGACGACATCTGGCGCGACGAACTGTTCGGTCCCGTGCTCGCGGTGCGTCGGGCAGCCGACGTCGGCGAGGCGTTCGCGCTCGCCAACGACGGCGAGTACGGATTGTCGGTTGCGGTGTTCACTCGTGATCTGGAGACGGCGATGCGGGCGTCGGCCGAATTGGAGACCGGAATCGTGCACATCAACTCCGAATCCGCGGGCGCGGACCCGCACGTTCCGTTCGGCGGTGCCAAGCGCAGCGGATACGGGCCGAGCGAACAGGGGGAGGCGTCGCGCGAGTTCTTCACGCACGCTTGCACCACCTACCTGCGCGGCGGCGCACTGTGAGTATCGGATCGCTGGACGGGTTGGTGATCGCCGACTTCAGTCGGGTACTGGCCGGACCCTACGCGACGATGATGCTCGGTGACCTGGGAGCTCGGGTCATCAAGATCGAGCGGCCCGGCACCGGCGACGACACGCGCGCCTGGGGCCCGCCGCTCGACGCTGACGGTCAGGCGACCTATTTCAACGCCGTGAACCGCAATAAGGAGTCGGTGGTCATCGATCTGGGCTCGGCCGCCGGGCGGGCGCGGGCGTTGGAGATCATCGCCTCCGCCGACGTCGTCGTCGAGAACTTCCGGACCGGGACGATGGAGAAACTCGGGCTCGGATACGACGACGCGCAGCGGGTCCGGCCCGACGTCGTGTACTGCTCGATCACCGGATTCGGATCGGGCGAGGGCGCTGCACTTGCCGGGTACGACCTGCTCGTACAGGCCGTCGGCGGGCTGATGAGCGTCACCGGGCCCGACGCCGCCACGCCCACCAAGATGGGTGTGGCCGTCGTCGACGTGCTGACCGGGTTGCACGCGCTCACCGGGATTCTGGCCGCGTTACGACACCGCGATCGGACCGGCGAGGGGCAGCGGGTGGAGACGAACCTGTTGTCGGCGTCGTTGTCGTCGTTGGTGAACCAGGCGTCGGGCTTCCTCGGCGCGGGTGTGGTGCCGTCGGCGATGGGCAACCGGCATCCGAGCATCGCGCCGTACGAAGTGTTCTCCACCGCCGACCGGCCGATCATCCTCGCCGTCGGGAACGACAAACAGTTCGCGGCACTAGTTGGGGCACTGGGTGTTTCGGAGTTGTCCGACGACAATCGGTTCTGCAACAACGCTTCTCGCGTCGCACACCGCGAGGAGTTGTTCGCGCTGCTGACCGGGCGACTGGTGACGCGCTCGGCCGACGAGTGGTTCGCGGTGCTCAACGAGGTCGGCGTGCCAGTCGGGCCGATCAACACCGTCGCCGAGGCATTCGAGCTGGGCGAGCAGTTGGGGTTGTCGCCGACGGTCGAGGTGCCGGGGTCGTCGGCGCGCCAGGTCGCCAATCCCATTGCGCTGTCGAAGACTCCGGTGACGTACAGGTCGGGCCCGCCGCGGCTGGGGGAGTGAAGTGTTTGGTTGAGTGTGGCGGCGAGGCGTCGCGCCGAGTCGCGCCGAGCTTCTCCGATCCCCGAGTGCCGAAGCGAGGTACGAGGGTACGGGCCGTAGCGGACGAGCTTAAGGCGATCTCCGATCCCCGAGTGCCGAAGCGAGGTACGAGGGTACGGGCCGTAGCGGACGAGCTTAGGGCGATCTCCGATCCCCGAGTGCCGAAGCGAGGTACGAGCTTCGGTGTAACGAGGGGTCTGGTGACACGAGAATCAGACTTGCCCGAAACCTGTTGGTTGCGTTGGGGAGTTCGGGTTGCGGCATCTCGATACACCGAAGCTCGTTCCTCGCTTCGGCACTCGATGAGCGGGAGGGCT
>NZ_JABBNB010000057.1 GCF_012933505.1 Gordonia asplenii | reverse complement strand
AGAACCATGCGGGCAGCGAGAATTATGCAGGGAGCGAGGTCGTCGCATCGGCCAGGCCGGTCCCTATCGTCGATGCTCGGCGATGATCACGTCGCTCGCCTTTTCGCTGATCAGGTACACCGCCGACGCGATGAAGAAGCCCGGGATGTCCGGAAAGACCGACGCGTCGACGACGCGCAGTCCCGTCACGCCGCGGACCCGGAAGTCTCCGTCGAGCACGGCGTACGGATCGTCGTCGCGTCCGATCTTGGCCGTGCCACACGCATGATGGCCCCACGCGCGGGAACGAACGAAGTCCCGCAGTCCGCGACGATCGGAAACCCCTTGTCCAGGAAGGAGTTCGGCGACGGGTTTCGCCAACCGCAGGTGCCCGACGATGTCCCGCGCGATCTCGATGCCGTCCACCACGCCGTCGAGGTCGGCTTCGAATGCATCACCCTCGTCGAAGTATCGGAAGGCGATCTCGGGAACGTCGCGCGGATCCGCGGAGCTCAGCGTCACGGTGCCGGCGCGATTGTCGGTGTGCGCCTTCAGAATCAAGATCGACAGCCGATTGCGATGCGCCACAGCGTCTTTGGCGTATCCCGGATAGTAGCCGCGGAAGTCGATGGGCAGACTGAAGACGATGAGATCCGAATCATCCTGCGCCGCAGTCGACTTCGCGACGATCGCGGCCAACGTTCCATTCGTCGTGTACGGACCGTCGTGGGCGTCGCGCCACTCGGAGTACAGCGCATCGCCGTCGGCGGGATCGGCTGGAATATCCAGTGCCGCACCGTCGAAGATCGGATAGTCGGCGTCGAGTTCGGTGACGACCGCAACCTCGTAACGATCATGGAGGTTGCGCCCGACGCCGGGTGCGTCGACGACGACGTCGATGCCGAGTGCCGTCAACTCGTCGGCCGGCCCGATGCCCGACAGCTTCAGCAGCTGCGGTGTGTTGAACGTTCCGCCCGCGAGGATCACCTCGCGTCGAGCCCGAACCACCACCGGCGCCGACGACGGGCCGGCGTCCTGGGGCGCCGCCGCGTACAGCCGAGCCCCAGACAGGTATTCGACGCCGATCGCCCGCTCACCGTCGAACACCACGCGAGTGACCAACGCGTCGGTGCGCACCGACAGAAGGTCGGGCACCTGACTGCGCACGGATTGAATCCGTTCACGGCTGCCCACCCGCTGACCGTCGGCGACGGCCACCGGAATGAACGTCATCCCCGCAAAACCGACCGGAGTGTCTGCCGCGTTGGGATCACGCGGTAGCGAGATCTGCTCGTCGATGCCGAATCGATCGCGGGCGGTTTGTTCCATCGCCCCGATCACGTCAAGGAACCGCTCGTCTCGGCCGCCGACTTTCGGATCGGCGCGCGTCGTGCCCAGCCACCCGTGCAGACCGTGCCTCGCCTTCTCGTCGCGCGCGGCTTCGTCGTCGTCGGGCAGCGGTGCGGCGTCGACGCCGCGCCACGCTTCGAGTCGGGTGACGAGCCCGCGCATCGATTCCGCATTCCAAGAGTCGTCGCCGGTGAGCTCGGCAAGCCGATTCCAGTCGCCGGGGTGCGGATAGATGGTCACCATCGCCGAGATGGCAGTGCTGCCGCCCAACGTCGAGCCACGTGGATACCAGACTCCGCCGCGGTCCGGCACGTACTTCGGATCGGCGTGTGCAGACGCAGCGTCGTCGTAATGCCGGACAAAGAAGTCCCAGCGCATCGCCGCATCCTCGCTGGCATAGGCCTGCATGATCGGGATCGAGTAGTACAGGCAGGAATGCTCGTCGCCCGCTTCGAGCAGGAGTACGGAGAATCCGGCGAGCGCCAGATTCGCGGCAAGCGGTCCGCCGCCGGCGCCCGACCCCACCACGATGAAGTCGAAGATCTCCTCGGACGTCTGTACCCGCACCTGCGCCATACCCCAAACCTAACGGGTGCGGCGCAGGTCACGCCCCGTACTCGGCAACCCGGTCGCTCGGTGTGGAAAACTCGACACCATGCCCGACGCTTCTTCACGCTCCTCGAGACTGCCCGCGCGCACTCGCCTCGCCCTTGTCGCCGCAGCGGCGGCACGATGGGCGTCCCGGACGGCGGGCCGCGGCAAAGGCTCGATGATCGGCGGACTGGTCGCCGCCAAGATCGACCCGTCGATCATGTCGAGACTCGCCGCAGGCAAGCGCACCGCGATCATCACCGGAACCAACGGCAAGTCGACTACGACGCGGATGACCGCCGCCGCGCTCGGCGAACTCGGCCAGGTGATCACTCAGGCCGACGGCGCCAACATGGACGCCGGCATCATCGCCACCCTCACCCTCGACCAGTCCGCGCCCCTCGCAGCACTCGAGGTCGACGAACTGCACGTCCCGCACGTCTCCGACGCCGTGGACCCCGAAGTGCTGGTGCTGCTCAACCTGTCCCGCGACCAGCTCGACCGGGTCGGCGAGATCAACATGATCGAACGCCGACTCCGCGAGGGCATCGCTCGCCATCCCGACGCGATCGTCGTCGCCAACTGCGACGACGTGCTCGTCACCTCGGCGGCGTTCGACGCCCCGCGGGTGGTGTGGGTGGCCGCGGGCGCGAGCTGGGTCGGCGATTCGGTCAGCTGTCCCCGCACCGGCGAGCCGATCATCCGCTCGACCGCCGACTCCGGCGTCGACTGGCGTTCGACGGGCGAAGAGAAGTTCCGGCGGCCATCGCCCGATTGGTGGTTCGACGACGCAAACATCTACGGCCCGAACGGTTTCAGCGCGCCGCTGACGCTGTCGGTGCCGGGCCGCGCGAACCGCGGCAATGCTACCCAAGCAGTTGCCGCGGCGGTTTCCATGGGCGCCGATCCGGCGAAAGCCGTCGCGGCGGTCGGCACGGTCGGCGAGGTCGCCGGTCGATACGGCGTCACGACCGTCGGTGCGCACACGGTGCGCACCCTGCTCGCGAAGAATCCGGCCGGCTGGCAGGAGGCGCTGTCGATGATCGATCAGGATGCCGACGGCCTGGTCATCGCGGTGAACGGACAGGTTCCCGACGGCGAAGATCTGTCCTGGCTGTGGGATGTACGTTTCGAAGCCTTCGAGACCATGCAGGTCGTCGCGTCCGGCGAACGCGCCGCGGACCTCGGAGTCCGGCTGCTCTACGCGGGCGCCGAACACACCACGATCGCCGACCCGTTGACCGCCATCGCATCCTGCCCACCCGGCCGGGTGGAGGTACTGGCCAACTACACCGCCTTCCGCGATCTCGGTATCGCATTGGAGCGGGCCGCGAAAGAGCAAGGGGCACAGGGATGAGCGATCAGAAGTCCACCGAGTCGACGCTGCGGATCGGACTGGTTCTGCCCGACGTCATGGGCACCTACGGCGACGGCGGCAACGCGTTGATCCTGCGCCAGCGCGCCCGGATGCGCGGCATCGACGCCGAGATCGTCAACATCACCCTCGACGACGCCGTGCCGGAGACACTCGATGTCTACACGCTGGGTGGCGCAGAAGACTTCGCACAGCGCCTGGCCACTCGCCATCTCACCCGGTATCCGGGACTGCAGCGTGCAGCCGAGGCGGGACGCCCGGTCCTCGCGATCTGCGCGGCAATTCAGGTTCTCGGCCACTGGTATGAGACGTCGGCGGGCGAACGCGTCGAGGGCATCTCGATGCTCGACGTCACCACCTCGCCGCAGGATTCGCGCAGCATCGGCGAATTGGTGACCGCTCCCACGCTCGACGGGCTGACCGCGCCCCTGTCGGGTTTCGAAAACCACCGCGGTGGAACGACTTTGGGGCCGGCCGCGAAGCCCTTCGGCAGAGTGCGCCACGGTGTCGGCAACGGTGTCGGCGACGGAACCGAAGGGGCGGTGCAGGGTTCAGTGATCGGCACCTACATGCACGGTCCGGCGCTGGCCCGCAATCCCGAGCTCGCCGACTACCTGCTCACCCGGGCGCTGGGCGTCGACGAGCTCGCGCCACTCGACCTTCCGGAGGTCGACCGGTTGCGCAAAGAGCGGTTGGCGGCCGGTCGTCGGTGATTCCAGTGGAGTGTCGCCTTTAAGAGTTGTATGACCGTTGCGTTCCTCTGCCGGTTGAGCCTGGTTTCACCGGCCGAAGCGTCCCTCTGCTGGTTGAGCCGGACGAGCGCCGTGCTGAGCGAGGCGCTAGCCGAGTCGAAGTAGCGCTAGCCGAGTTCGTGTCGAAACCTCTCAGCCACAACGACTTTCGACGGTCCGCGCCAATTCCGGCGATGACACCCGGCAAGCCTCGATATTCGATACCATCACAGTTCGACAAGTGCGCCACCATCAAATGCATTGTGGTACAGAGGTTTCGACACGCTCGTCGCTAGCGCTCCTCGCGGCTCAACCAGCAGATGCAGTGCCCGGACCGGTGAAACCAGGCTCAACCAGCGGATAGGGCCCGTCGTCGGTGGATCCAGGTTGAGCGAGCGGAGCGAGTCGAAACCCCGCCGGCCGGGCAATAACGAAACCCGCAGCGCCACAATGGTTTCGACTCGGCTTCGCCTCGCTCAACCAGCAGGATGCGCGCAGACTATCAATACCATTAGCCGCGACACACCACCAGGTCGGTCCGTCGGCGGTGTCAGGCCACCACTCGGCAACGCGCCCGGGTCCCGTCGACCGCGAACCAGCCGTCCTCGAATGCCTGCCAGCGGGCGAGATTCGAGCGATCGGACTCCCCATCGCGCGCCACCGACCGCTCCAAGCGGTCGACGCGCGACGGGCCGTCGAGCCACAACGCCGTAGCCAGCCGGTCGGCCATCTGACGCCGGGCCGACGAAACGCCTTCGACGATCAACAGGGGTTGCCAACGGATCCACACGAGCTGCCCTGGTTCGGCGACGCCGTCGTGCCACTGGCGGGGGCGATACTCGATGTCGCGGCCACGTGAAAAAGGATGCAGCACATCGTGTTCCAGCTCCGGCCACCAAGCGACCGGGTCGGTCCAGGTGGCGAAGTCGTCGGTGCGGATCAGGATCGACCGGACACCGCGCTCCTCGAGACCGGCGACCAGGGCGTCGGCGAAGGTCGACTTGCCACTGCCCGACGGCCCGTCGATCGCGATGATCCCGGTAACGGTGACCGACTCGAGCAGATCGGCGACCACGCGGTGTACCTGCGGAGGCGTCGCCCTCGTCATTGCCCCCGCCCGACATACGAATTCCACTGTGACCCATCCAAATTCAGGACGATCGGCGCCTCGGGGGCGGTCGCTGTCGGCACCCGCCCGGAGCGCAGGTAGGCGACGACGGCCGCGTCCACGGTCGGGTTCAGCCGGCCCAGCTGAACATGATCCCCGCCGCCGACGGTCACCAGTTGACTACGCATCACGCGCGCCATCACCAAACTCTGGGGGTACGGCGTCTGCGGGTCGCCAAGACTCTGCAATTGCATTGGCGCCGAACGCAATCCAACGTTGCGTATCGTCACGGGGCGGACCACGGGCGCTGCTCCGGCACAGGCCACACCTGAGCTGAAAGCCAGTCCCGGGCCGTCGAACACGTCTCGGGACACCAGCGTCGTATAGATGATCGCCGGCAGATCGAGTGGTTGAGCGGGCACGCGATTCTCGTTGCACATGAGGATCGACTGGAGGTCGGTCGCGTTCGCCAGGCGCGCGGCCACCGACGGCGGCAGACTCCGCGGCCCGACCAACGTCCCCGCGGTACGCGCGGCGACCGTCGGCCAGATGTTGCGTGACGGCACCGCCAAGCGAGTCAGCAACAACAGCGCCGATTGGTCCTGCGAGCGCCCGGTCGCCAGCGACCACACGAAGTTCTCGAACTTCACCCGAGCGGGACCGAGGCGATCGACCCCGGAAAGGTATTGCTGCGCAACAATTTTCAGTCCGGGTGGCACATCGCCGACTGCGGCCGGCGGAGGTCCCACCGACGGCGGAACACCCGCTTCGGCGGTGACGCGGGCACTCCAGCGGCGATAGACCTGCAAGGCGGTGGTACCGAGGTGATAGCGGTGGTCGTTCGCGGCGATCCACGACATCATGTCGGCGAAACGCTCGCGGTAGTGCGGCGCCTGCACCTGCAGCGCCCCGTTCCAGATCAGATTCGGATCGACGGCGGAGTCGAGAATCAGCCGATCCACCCGGCCCGGGAACAGTGATGCGTACGTCGCCATCAAGAAGGCACCGTAGGACGCGCCGTACAAGCTCACCGTCGAGTAGCCCAGTGCCGAGCGCACGCGGTCGGTGTCGCGCGCGGTGTTCTCGGTGGTGATCGTCGTCGGGTAGCCCGGCGCGAATCGTTCGCAACCCGCGCGGAAACGCGCACCGTAATCGACGATGCTGCTCAGCCCCGCGTCGCCGATCGACGCGCACTTCAGCGGCGTCGATGAGATCAGCCCGCGCGGCTGAACGGCGATGAGGTCCCACTCATCGCGGATCGCCTTCGGCAGACGCATGGTGAACATTCCGACGGCATCGAGTCCCGGTCCGCCCGGATTGCCGAAGAGCGCTCCCCGACGATGCGCGGGGTCGCGGGCCGACATCTTGCTGACGGTGATCGGAATCGTCGGGCCGTTAGGATCGGCGTAGTCGCGCGGCACCCGCACGGTTGCACATACCGCGCCGGTCGCGGAATGGATTGCCGGACAAGGGCCCCACACTATCGGCTGGGCTTGCGCGGTCGCCGGCCGTAGCACCGGCCCGATCGCCGACACGGCCGCGAGCGTCACCACCCCGACTCTGAGCAGACGCCGTATCTCCACGACTACGCCAGCACGCGCCGTCCAGACAACGCCCGGCCGAGCGTCAGCTCGTCGGCGAACTCCAGATCACCGCCCATCGGCAGTCCCGATGCCAGTCGCGTCACCGACAGTCCGGGAAAGTCTTTGAGCATGCGCAGCAAATATGTGGCGGTCGCTTCCCCTTCGGTGTTCGGATCGGTCGCCACGATCACCTCCGTGACGTCGACACCGTCGGGCTGATTCGCCAAGCGGCGCAACAGTTCTCGAATTCGAAGTTGGTCGGGTCCGATGCCGGAGAGCGGGTCGAGCGCGCCACCGAGGACGTGGTAGCGCCCGTTGAACTCCTTGGTCCGCTCAATCGCGTGTACGTCTTTGGGTTCTTCGACGACGCAGATCTTCGTCGCGTCCCGCCGGGCGTCGGAGCAGATCCGGCACAGCCGGTCGGCCGACACATTGCCGCATTCGGCGCAGAATGTGACGTTGTCGCGGACCTGTCCCAACGCGGCGACCAGCCGATCGATCTGCGAGTTGTCTCCGGCGAGCAGCGAGAACGCGATCCGCTGGGCACCCTTGGGACCGAGACCCGGCTGCTTGGCCAGCTCATCGATCAAGTCTTGAATCGGTCCCTCGTACATGGTCGTTATCCGAGTCCCGGCAGACCGCCGCCGAGTCCGCCCAGGCCGCCGGCGAGCGGACCCATCTTGTCCTGCGCTAATTCTTCACGCTTGTTCGCGAGATCGGCGAGGGCGCCCAGCACCAGGTCCTGCAGCGTCTCGACGTCGTCGGGGTCGACGACCTTGGGATCGATGCTGATCGCGGTGATGTCACCGGCGCCCGTCCCGGTCACGGTGACCAGTCCGTTGCCCGCGGTGCCCGACACCTCGGCAGCGGTGATCTCGTTCTGCGCGGCCAGCAGCTGCGCCTGCATCTGTTGTGCCTGCGCGAGCAGTCCTGCCATCGGGTTGTCTCCGCCGGCACCGCCGCCGAACAGGGCCGAAGGATCAAATGGTTGATTCACAAGGTTCAGGATAGTGGTGGTGCTACCGGATGAGCCGATCGACATGCGCGGCGAGGTCGTCGACAGTCGAGCCGTCACCCGCGATCACCTCGAACGACAGCACATCGTCGTCGAACAACGCCGCCGCCCGCCTGGTCAGCGCGAATTCGAAGCGGTCGCCGACCCGGCGCCACTGAGTGATCCCGCCGTAGATCGGCGCGCTGGCGCCGGTGGTCACGCAATATTCGTCGGGGCGGGCACCGCCGGGCAGATCACGCTGGATCTGGAAGCAGCCGTCGGATTCTTCGTCGAGGAAGACGAGAGCTTCGCAACCCAGATCGGGATGGTGTTCATACGTTACGCGGATAGCCACAACCAACGAGACTAACGTGGGCAACAGATCGCTAACCGTCCCCGGAGGCCGCCGTGCAGATCACGATCATCGGTACTGACCTGCCCGGCCGAGACTGCCCGGCCAGCCGCAACTTTCCGGGCTACACCAACATCCACGTCGGCGTACAACGCCGCGGCCACCCCGACGAGCTCCTGGGCCTGCAACCGGCCGACGCGGCATCGACCACCTGGACTCTCGACTGCAAGGTCACCGGCACCGACATCGCCGACCTCCTCGGCCCCCACATCCAGGGCCCGCCCGGCGGCCGCTTCATCTATCTGAACTGGGGCAGCGTCGAAGCCGACGGCTCGTTCGACGGGTTTCGCCGCGCCAAGGTCATGCTGTGCGACATCCCGCCCGCCGTATTCGCCGAGGCGTTGAACACTCACCGGCTCACCGCGACACTGGGCCTCACCGACGCCGCGGGCCAACCGCTGTGCGCCCGAGTGAAGCCCGAACGGATCAGCTGGTCTGCGGGCTAGCTCGTATCCGCGGGTTGAGCCTGGTTTCACCGGTCGGGGCACTCCATCTGCTGGTTGAGCCGCGAGGAGCGCTAGCGACGAGCGTGTCGAAACCACAGTGACGCAACAGATTTCGCGCACCGAAAGGAAACCCGAAGCACCGAGTGTCGCGATGCGCGAAAGACCTCGCTGCATTGAGTTCTTCGTCTCACCAACCCCTCGTTACACCGAAGCTCGTTCCTCGCTTCGGCACTCGGGGAGCGAGAAAGTCACCTCGGCTCGGGGATCGGGAAAGTCACCTCGGCACTCAGGAAGCGGGGATGTCCCCCGGCAGTCGCACAGCCGGAACGTCACGCCGTGAGAGCGGCGACTCGCAGTGCATCCACTACGTAGTCGGTCGACGCTCGGTCGCCGACGGTGATCCGCACGCCGTGCGTGCCGCATTGTTTGACGACGACCCCGCAACCGGCCAGAACACGACCGATGTCGGTGCCCGCCGCTCCGGGCAGGAAGAGGAAGTTTCCCTCACTCGGCAGCGTGGCCACGCCGATCGAAGCCAGTCGGGCGGCCAGCCGATCTCGCTCAGCACGCATCGCCGCGACGCGGTGGCGCAGATCGAGTTGCGACGACAACGCGACCGGGACCGCGGCCGACGCAGCGGAGCCGACGGCGAACGGAACCTCGAAGTCGGCGACGCGGGCCACGAGGTCGGGGGCGCCGAGCCCGTACCCCACCCGCAGGCCGGCCAGTCCGTACGCCTTCGAGAAGGTGCGCAGTACCAACACCCGCTCGTGGCGACCGATGAGCCGGTACAGGTCCGGCGGCCGCTGCGAGAACTCGACATATGCCTCGTCGAGCACGACCGTCACTCGGTCCGGCAACGCCTCGATGAACTCATGCAGCAACGTCTCGTCGACCACCGCGCCGGTCGGGTTGTGCGGCGAGCAGACGACGACTGCGACCGTACTCGGGCCGACGGCGTCGAACAACGCTGTCAGGTCGACCGAACCGTTCGGAGTCAGACGCACACCGTCGAGCCGGAGCCCGACCATCCGGGCGAGGATCGGGTAGCCGTCGAACGTCGGCAACGCGGTGACCATCGACGGATGCGCGATCCGACCGGCGTCGCGTCGGCACGACTGCAGCGCGGCGAGCGCGACGCCGGTCGCGCCGGCACCGACGGTGACCTGCGAGCGCGCCACACCGTGATGTTCGGCGATCACCGCCCGAGTCTGGTCGGGCCGGAACTCCGGATAACGATGCGCCTGCGCCGCCTGTGCGCGCAGCACCGCCGAGATCGCCGGAAGCGGTTGGTAGGCAAGCTCATTGAGATCCAGGTTCAAGTGAGCCGGCTCGCGCTGACCGATCGCACGCAGCCCCGTTGTCATCGCCGCCCACCCCACCGAATCATGGCGGCACCGGCGAAGTCACCCGCGTGTGCGAACGCGGACATCATGACGGTGTCGCCCGGGACGATCCGGCCGTCGTCGACGGCGGTGTCGAGGGTGAGCGGAATGGCGACGGCGAAGAGGTTTCCGCACTCGTCGAAGGTGTCCGGATGCCGCTGCGGCGGAAGTTCCAGCGCCTCACGCCAATTGCGCAAGAAGATGCGGTTGGGCTGGTTGGTGATCAGCCAGTCGATCTCCGTCGGCGCGATGCCAACTGAATCGGCGACCTCCATGGCGACCTCGGGGACCATCCGATTGCCGCGAGCGAGCACCTTCGCGATCCGCGCCTCGGTGAAACCGATGTGCAGTTGCCCGGGACCGGCCTCCCAGTACTTGCGACTCGGCTTCGCGACAGCCACCATGTCACCCGCGAACTGCCCGAACGAATGACATACGACGTTGAGGATCGGCGACGCCGACACGTCGTCGAGACCGATTATTGCGACGGCTGCTCCGTCGCCCGGGATAGGGGCCTGCGCGCTGCCCCGGACCTGTTCCTGGGTGAAGATCTGCGACGCGCTGTTCTGCGCGAGCGCCAGCAACGCCCGGCCGCCGCCCGCCCCACGCAGCAGCGCACCGGCCAGGTCGAGCATGTGGGCGACGGCCGCGCATCCCCCGTTGTGGACGTCGAGCACCGTCGTCGGGCGTAGCCCCAACCGGTGCGCGAGTTCGCCGCCGCAACCGTGGACCGGCACCTCGGGGAGCTGGCTGTGCGTGAGGACCACGCTGACGTCGTCCAAATAGTCCTCACCGTGGCGGGCGGTCAACACGCGCGCGGCCGAGACCATCATGTCCGCCGACGTCTCGTCGTCCGCAGCGTGATGCCGGAACTCTGGCGCGGCGAACATGACATTGCCCGCCAGCTTGTCGTTGTCCGCGAACTGCGCGAAATAACTCGCCGGAACTCGCTTTTCGGGAAGGTAACGCGCAACGTCGTAGAGGTAGGTAGTCATGATCGCATCCAATCGGGAGTGAGGGGCAGTCCGTTCGCGTGCCGGTACTCGGCGATCGCGGTGAGGTTGGCGAGTTCGAGTCGGTGTCCGGCGGAGAACATCTCCCAGAAGTCGCCCACCCACACCGGACGCTCCGGCGGCGCGGTATCCGGGTACGGGTTCTCGTCGTAGAAGGGATGTCGGCAGTTGTTCCACAACACCACCGATCCCGGCTTGTCGAGCACCACCTGGGCGTCGACGACGCGCATCAGGTAGATCATCCACAGATGCCGACCCTGGTCCCAGGCACAGTGATAGTCGACGGTCATCGCGTGCGGGTTGACGATGGTTCGGGTGTAGATGTCGGTCGAGTCGCCCAAGCGATCCTGTGCGATCCACAATCCTGGCTCGTCAGTCTCGCGGAAGCCGCGCAGACTGTACGTCCACTCCTCCAGCGAGCGGGTGTTCGACAACCAGTTGTAGAGGTCGCGCGGTGGCGCATCGACATAGCCCTGGACTGGGCAGAAGTCGCCGAACACCTGATCGTGCGGGTATACCGACCGCAACATGTCGACGATGATCGGCGTCGCGACGTCGCGCGGATGGGTTTCGATGCGGGTCAGCCCGGGCAGGTCGCGGGCGCGCGCCCCGAGGTCGTTGAGGGCGGGTAGAGCTATGGTCATGATTGTCCTTTCTCAGATGAACGGGGCGAAGGGCGGAATCTCGTCGCAATGGCAGTCCACGACAACACACTTGGGTCCTCGATCGGCGAAAGCCGTTGCCGCGGCGTCGGATAGCTCCTCGGCCGTCGTCGGATGGAATACCGGGAGGTCGCCGAACATCGCGGCGAGGCCCGCGGCGATGTCGGTCGGTCTGAAGCGATTCACACTGGGGTGCGCCGGGAAGTACAGCCCCTCCCGGGTCACACACATGCCGTGCGCGTTGTTGTTGAGCACGATCAGCGTCACCGCCGCGTCGTACTGCACCGCAGTGTGAATCTCCATGCCGTGCATGAAGAACGCGCCGTCGCCGGCGATCACGACCGTGCGCGTACCCGGCTGAGACGTCCCGTCGGCAATCGCGACGCCGATGCCGGCCGCGATGGCGTATCCCATCCCGCCCATGCCGAGCGCCACGGTGACCCGCTGCCCCGACGTCGGGCGAAGATAGTGCAGCGCGGCCGCCCCGGCATTGCCGGCATCGACGAATACCTTTGCGGTATCGGGCAATTCAGCGTCGATAGTTTCGACGATCTGCCGCAGCGTCAGCATGTCGGAGCCGTCGACGGGCGGCGGCACGAGGTAGTCACGGTCAGGCGTGGACCGAACTTCTACGGCGAGACGGTGCGCTCGCAAGCGGTCATCGATCACCGCGAGTGCCGCCGGCAGATCGTCGACGATCACCTCGGCGCACTGGGGGTAGCGCGGCGACTGCGAGCCGAGGTAGACCACCTCCGACGCGGCGAGAGCGTCGTCGAGTCCGGCGCGATCGGTGAGGGTCATCCGGCACCCGATGGCCAGGCACGTGTCGGCCGCGGTGATCGCCCGCTGTGCACCGGGGTGGCCCATCACCCCGGTGACGCCGGCACTGTGTGCGGCCTCGATCGTGTCGATTCCCTCCGGAGAGGTGACGACGACGGCACCCAACCGGTTCGCGATCCGCTCGACGATCGGTCCGACCCGGCGACGCGACGCCTCCCCGCCCAGCCAGATACAGATCCGGCCGCCCCGAATGCGCTCTGCCGCAAGCTGATCGGCGAGTCGGTCCAGCTCGGGCGTCGCCGCGACCACCGGAGCCGACGTCGGTCGCGGCACTGGTCCGAACGACTCGGGAACCTCCTGTGCCTGAACATCTTTCGGCACGACGATCGCGGCCGGAAGTCCGTGATCGAGGGTGGCGAAGGCGTTCTTGATCGCCAGTTCCCCGGCGTCGGGGCGGTCGAGGACCGTGCAGTAACCGGTCAGTCCGGACAGCGCTCGCATCAGATCGATCGTGTCGGGCGGTGAGAGCATGTCCTGAAATCCGCCGCGCCCGGTGACCGCACGCGGCGGGCTGCCGATCAGTGCGAGCACCGGAACCCGGCTGTCGTAGGATTCCGCCAGTGCCGCAAGCACATTCACGGCCGCTCCACCTGACGTCGTCATCACCAACGACGGCGCGCCGGTCACCCGCGCCAGCCCATCGGCCATCGCGCCCGCAGCGAACTCATGCTTGGCGACGACGGTGAACGTCCCGACGTCGGCGGCCGCCGCGTACAGGTCTTCGACGTTCGCACCGTGGACGCCGAAGGCCGTCCGCATTCCACGATCGCGGCACTGCCGCAGGATTCGGTGGGCGAGAGTCTGGGTGGAGGGCATGTCGGCAACGCTGCGCCACGCCCGCTGAAAACTGGCTGAAATCGCACCCCTGGCCCATCTATCGGTCCAGTCATACGATGAAATTCCTTCAGTTCCAACCGATGGTGGCACCATGACGCGAAAGCAGAGTCGTCGACGCCGATTAGGCGTGCGGGCGCGGTCAACCCTGATCGCCACCCTCGCCGCGGCGCTTGCGTTCGTACTCGGCGGCGTGGTGATGCTGATGATGTTGCACAAGGCCAACAACGACCTGATGTATCGCGCGGCGTCGGCCCGAACCGAGCAGATCGCGCACACGATCACCCAGGACGGACTGGCCGGGCTCGGCGTCGGCGATCTGGATCCGGGCGGTGACGTCGACGTGGTTCAGGTCATCGATCAGCGGGGCGCCGTGGTCGCCGCGACGGCGGGCGCGCCATCGACGCCGATGGTCGATGGAGCCACGCCTCCGGGCGACTACCGCTACACCGACGACGCCACCTTCGCCGGCCGACCCGAAAAGTATTGCGCGGCAACGCTCGGAGCCGAGCACGACGAGCACTACTACACCGTGATCGCCGCGGTCCGCGCCGGCGGCATCCGGCACAGCGAACTGACCACCGCGGTCATCCTGGCGATCGAGCTGCCGATCATCATCGCGTTCGCGGCCTGGGCCGTCTACCTGCTGGTCGGCCGTTCGCTGCGGCCGGTGTCCCGTATCAGCCGCCAGGCCAGGGAGATCACAGCATCCGCCCTCGAGCAGCGCGTCCCAGTTCCCGATGCCAAGGACGAAATCCACACTCTCGCAACCACGATGAACGACATGCTGGAACGATTGGAGAGCAGCCGCGAGGCTCAGATGCGGTTCGTCGGTGACGCGTCACATGAGTTGCGCAGTCCGCTCACGACGCTGGTTGGGCTGCTGGATCTCGCCGACGACACCGATTCCGCCGTCGACATCGCGACGGTCCGGACATTCCTCCTCCCCGAGGCGTCCCGGATGCAACGCATGGTCGACGACCTGCTGCTCCTCGCGCGCGCCGACGAAGACGGTCTGCGCCTATGCCACAAGCCCATTGACCTCGACGACCTGGTATTCGCCGAGTCCGCGCGGGTCCGCGCGCTCGGCACCGCACGGGTCCGCACACAAGTCGTTCCACTGCGCGTACAGGGCGATCCGGACATGATCGCGCGGGCGTTGCGCAACCTCACCGACAACGCCGTGCGCCACGCGACGTCCACGGTGTGGTTGACCATGCGCGCCGAGCACGACGTCGCCGTCGTCGTGGTCAGCGACGACGGACCCGGCATCGGCGCCGAGCAGTCGCAGCGCATCTTCGAACGATTCGCCCGCCTGGACACCGATCGTCGGACCGCCTCGGGCGCGGGACTCGGACTGGCCATCGTGAGCGAGATCGCTCGCGCCCACCACGGGCACGTGCGCCTCATCGAGAGTCGATTCGGCGGAGCCAGCATGGAATTCACACTGCCGATGACCCCCGGCGAATCCTCAGTCGTCGCGGAGGCGGTAACCACCGCCGCGAACGGTCTCGATCGATGACATCCCGAAAGGAGCGTCGATGCGCTTGCGCAGGTAACGGATATACACCTCGACGATGTTCTCGTCACCCTCGTAATTCTCATCCCAAATCGATTGGAGGATAACGTGTTTAGGGATCAACTCACCTTTGTTCCGCATCAGGAACTCAAGGATCGAGTACTCCCGCGGCGTCAGTGAGATCACTTCGTCGCCCCGCGCCACCCGACGTTCGGCCGGATCGACGGTCAGGTTACCCGCGGACATGACGGCCGGCCGCTCGCGACGGCCCCGCCGCATCACCGCGCGCAGGTGCGCCTTGAGCACCACCGCCGAAAACGGTTTGAGCACATAGTCGTCGGCTCCGAAGTCCAGTGCCTCGGCCTGGTCGTACTCGCCGTCCTTGGCCGAGAGCATGACCACCGGAACCCACACTTTCCGGCGACGCAGTTCCCGCACCACCTGGTAGCCGTTGAGTCCGGGCAGCATGATGTCGAGCACCACGACGTCGAAATCCTCATCGGTTGCCCGCCGAAGCCCCTCGACACCGTCGAATTCGGTCACGACGTTCCAGCCGTCGCTACTGAGTACCCGCCGGATCGTCTCGGCGACTCCCGGGTCGTCGTCCACCACAAGAACACGCACGCCTGTCCTCTTCCTCATCGACTTTCCACATCGACCACCGTCGTCGGACGGCACACCCTTCGAAAGGACGCCCATGCGTTACCGAAACCTCAGTCGGCCCAACCCGACATCGAGCCTACGCCCGGTCACCGGCCCACGGACGCTCCCGCTGCGGTCGACTCTGCAACTCCTCGACGACCCCGCATCGGTCGCGCAGTCGCTTCGCCGCGACGTCGGAGACATCGCGTTCACCACTGCACTCGGCCGACCGATCGTCGTCGCGCAGGGGCCCGAGGCCGCTGCCGAACTGCTCGCCGATGCCGATCGCGCGTTCGCCAACCACCCGGTCTACAGTTTTGCGCTCGGCAGTCTCTTCGAACGTGGGCTGTTGCTGATGGACGCGAAAGAGCACCACCATGCCCGACGAATCATGCACGCCGCCTTCACCCGCGATCGGCTCGCCGGGTATTGCCGGCGGCTGCACCCGTTGGTCGAAGACTGGGTCGATCACCTGCCCGCGGGTGAGGTCGACATGCGCGCTCAACTCAAGGCGCTCGCGTTACGAATTGCGCTGGACGTCTTCGTCGGCGAGCAGCTCACCTCCAGCGAGACCGAACGGATGAGTCGGGAATTCGACGATCTGATCCGGGCCGGCGGCGCGATGGTTCGATTGCGGATCCCCGGGACCGTCTGGGGTCGGGCGCACCGGGCCAAGCTCTCCGTCGACTCGTTCTTCGAAAGCCTTGTGCCGCAACGCCGCCGATCGCCCGGTCCCGATCTGATGTCGGCCCTGTGTCAAGCCGAAGGACCCGACGGGACGCGCCTGACCGATTCGGAAGTGGTCGATCAGATGCGATTCATGCTCTTCGCCGCACACGACACCGCCACCATCGCGATGAGCGCCATGACTTATCAGCTGGGTCGTGATCGGCTCTGGCGCGACCGGATCCGCGACGAAGCCCGCACCGCGTCGGCGTACCCGTCGTTGAGCGAGCTGACGGCACAACCGACGATGGAAGCAGTTTTCAAGGAGGCCATCCGATTGCGGCCGCCGGTGCCGATCATCCCCCGCGCCGCGACGAAAGACACCTCGCTGGCGGGTTATCACATTCCGGCGGGAACGTTCGTCGTGGCGTTGATCGGGAGCAACCATCGACTGCCCGACGTGTGGCCCGCCCCCGACACCTTCGACCCCACTCGGTTCATCGACTGCGACGCGCAGCGGCATCGACTGGCGTGGATGCCGTTCGGCGGCGGCGTCCACAAGTGCATCGGCATGCACTTCGCCTACATGGAGTCGTCGACGGTGATCCACCATCTCGCGCGGTCGGTGGACTGGACGGTCGACTCCGACGACTACGAACGCTCAGATCGCGCGTTGACCGCCAATGTCGGTTTCACCGCCCGGATCACGCCATTGAGTCGGTGCGCGCCGGCTGTTCCACAGCCCGGCGAGACGTCACCTTCGGCGAGGTGAATCCACCCGAGGAATCAGAAGGCAAGGGACTCAGAACAAGTCCGAGAACCACCAGCGCGGACGCGGTGGCCAATGACGGCGTGCCGCAACGGTATGTCGCTGCTGCGCCGTTCGACGCCGTCGGGGACCGAGTACCAACGGTTGCGGCATGACCGCCTCCTCAAGTCAGCATCGTACGGGTGCATAAGTTCCCGTATTCGCGTTCGCGACGCCGGCCGGCGCCACTGTGAACACTAATATGCCCTCTGACCTGTGAGAACAGTCGTCAGTTGAACGGTCGACCAATTGTCCGTGCGCGGCTGGCGGACACCATCGGGTGCGCGGCATCCGCCTTCCGGAGCGTCGCCGTCGGCGAACCGCGGCTTCTACCTGGATCCACCGATGGCCCCCGCTCCGCTGCTTGAGCCCTAGGTTGAGCCGAGGTTAAGCCGGGATTCACCGTCGGCAGGCTCCTCCGCTGGTTGAGCCGTGAGGAGCGTTAGCGACGAGCGCGTCGAAACCGTGGTGAGACAACAGATTTCGGTGAGTCGTGGCTGACTAGGACTGAAGCATCAGCGCAATCGTCGAATGCACCTGTTGGGTGCCTGGCTGGAGATGATCACCACGATCACAGCGTGAGATGAGCGGTCGCACGAAACCTGTTGTGTCACCGTGGTTTCGACGCTTCTATGTTGTTTGTCAAGTGTGGGGTTTGGTTGTGCGGTGAGGTAGACATCGGAGTGGTCGGCAAACATACCCACCGACCGCACACCGGCGTGTGCGCTTGCTCGCAGGGGTCCGGTCTTGACACCGGCGGCCGGCTCGGGGCAGATCAATGGCAGGGGGATCGCCGGTGCGAGGTGTGAGGGCCGGTGAAGGTTCACGCCTGCCGCCATCGGCGCGTGCTGCGCGCCGATGGTGGTGGCGGTTCGATGTGTGGTTGTGGATTGTGTTGTGGTGGTGGCTCTTTCAGCTTGTGGCTGGTGATTGAGGTTATGCGGCTGCGGGCGCTGTGGTGGTG
>NZ_JABBNB010000056.1 GCF_012933505.1 Gordonia asplenii | reverse complement strand
GCCGGTGGATCCATTAGCCGGGCGAGCGCCGTGCTCCTCGCGGCTCAACCAGCAGATGACGACCCTGTCGACTCCCTCACCCAGCAGACCGCGACTCTTTCAAGTCAACGTCGCTGGCTGCGAGATCAAAGCATCGACTTCCCGAACACCCTCAGTTCCCGATAGGCGACGCGGAACCGAGCGCGCGTGTACAACTCTCCGGCCTCACCGTCGTGTGCGACGCGGAACGGCTCGTCGGATTCGATGGTCACGACGGGAGCCTGCAATTCCCGGTACACCTTGGAGTTGCGGATCCGCCCGCTGATCCACGACGACAGCAGCCGCGTCGTCGCGTTGCGATGCCCGTCCTCGAGGTAGCGGACGTCGAGTACACCGTCGTCGAGCCGTGAACGTCGGCCGGGAAGAAAGCTCGGCGCCCCGTAGACCGAGTTGCCCAGGAAGAAGAAGGAGACCGTGGTCGGGCGGCCTTCGATGCGTACGTTCACCGGCGCCGAGTTTCGCAACACTTTGAGTATCGCGTGCATGGTCGCGGTGGGGCGTTCGATACGCCGACGCTGGTAACGCGTCCGGGCGCGCACGAACTCCGGGTACGCGCCGATACTCGCCGTGTTGAGGAGCAGCTTGTCGTCGTTGAGCCACACCGCGTCGACGCGGGCAACCCGACCGTCCTGGATCGATTTCACCGTGGCGGCGACGGTCGCCGCGCCGATATCCCGCGCGAAGTGGTTGAACGTCCCGCCGGGGAAGACAGCCAGCGGCTTGTCGGCCCCGATCGCGTACCGTGCGACGGTGGCGACCGTACCGTCACCACCGGCGACGCCGAGAAAATCCGCCCGGGCGGCAGCGTCGGCGGCGATCGAATCGATATCGTCGTCGGCGTCGAGCTCGACGATCTCAGCTGCGGGAAGACTCGCCCGCAGCTCGTCGGCGACGCGGGCTCCGGTTCCGTCGCCCGACGCCGGGTTGAGCACGACGACGAGTCCGGCACCGTCGGGGTTGGGATCCAGTTGTTCGGTGGTCGGCCCGGGGATGAGGATCCGGCTGTCGTCGACCGGCGGAATCATCCGCGCACCCGCGATCGCGACTCCGGCGCCGACCGCGAATCCCGCGAGTACGTCACCCGGGAAATGCGCCCCGGTCGCGACGCGGGAGAGCCCGACCGCCCCCGCCAGCCCCGCGAGCAAGTAGCCCGCGTTGCGGTTCTCCAAACCGACGCCGATGGCGAACGCCGCCGCGCTGGCGGAATGGCCGGAGGGGAACGAATTGGACGTCGGCTGGCGTCGCAGTCGAGACAGCGGCACGCCGTCGGACAGCGGCCGGTTACGCGGATAGACTCTCTTGAACCCCTGGTTGACCACCAGACTGGTGACCGCGAGAGTCGCCAGTCCGCGAATCGCTCCACGCCGCATCGACAGACTTCCCGACGACTCCAATCCCGCGGCGATCAACACCCACAACTTGGAGTGGTCGGCGGCCGACGACAGCGGGCGCATGGTGAGGTCGAGCAGCGGGCTCGGCGACTCGGCGACCGCGTCGAACAGTCGGCGGTCGAGGTCAGTGAGGCCGTCGTTGAGGGTCCGCAGCGGGGTAGGGAGGGAACGTGGCATGGTGTCGAACGTACCCGCGGTGCGAATCGGGCAAACCAACCGGTGACGAGGAGAACCGCTGCGGAGCCGCCGCTCAGCCGTCGACCCGCTCACCCAGCTGAGGGAAGGTTCGGATCGCCTGTAGTGCGGTAGTGAGATCGCCGACGGCGCGCGGATCGTCGAGCGAGGCTTCCATGTAGTCCTCGAGGCGGTGCAAACGGTGACGCACGGTGTTCTCGTGGCAGTACAGCCGGCGGCTCGCCGCGGCCGCCGAGCCCTGCACCGACACCCACACTTCGGCGGTGTTGAGCAGGGTGGTCCGTTCGTCGTCGGGCAGGCGCAGCAGGTCACCCAGCACTCGACGCACGAATCTGCGGGTCGTGTCGAGATCGCGGACCAGCAGGTCGGTCTGCGGTTCGTCGGCGAGTTGCCGCGCTCCCCGACGTCCGGCGGGCAGCGAGTCCAGCGCGACCTGCGCCAACCGCAGGGCGCGTGCGGTGCCGTCGAGGCGGAAGAACTTCGGACTGAACCCGACTCGGGCGCTCGCCACCCCCTCGACCAGCGACATCACCCGCCCGGCGTCGACGTTGCGCGGCAGCGACACCACGCCGATCTCGCTGTCCGGCCGCGACCGCCAGGCCGAGCCGATCGACAGCGCGCCGAGGCGACCGGGAAGTCCGGGCAGCGGGTCGACGTCGAGTTCGGTCGTCTCGGCGACCAGAACAAGGAACTCGCCCTCATACGGCAGCTCGAGGAGTTTCGCGATCTCCCAGGCGCTGGCGTCGTCGGGCACGCCGTCGAGCAACGCTGACAAGATCCCGGACCGTCGTCGGTCGGCGGCGAGAAGCTTCTCGCTCATCGCCGCCCGATACGACTCGGTGACCGTGCTGGAGTAATCGTCGGCGAGGATCCAGATGTCGGTCGCCGAGTCGAGCAGCGCGTCCACAGCCTGCGGACCGGCCGCGCGAGCCGCCTCCAACAGTCGTTCCCACAGCAGTGTGAAACCGATCCGGTAGGCCCGCAGTATCTCTGGCAGCGGCGCCCCCTGCTCGGCGCGGCGCCGCCCCAGATCCTCGGCGACCTGCAAACGATCCGACGATTCGCCGGACACCCGCGTCAGGATGTGGACGATGTTCTCGACGAGTGAGCGCCGATGGTCGGCCTCGTCGACGAACGTTTGATCGGCGTAGACGTCGATCTTGTCGACGATCCGCCGCAGCATTTCGTCGGCCACGTCGTCGACCTGGGACAGCAGTGTCTGTGCGACGGTCGCGACCGATGAGGAAGGAGTGAAGCCCACGCAGCGACGCTATGTCACCGCGGGGTGGCGCCGACGTCGATCGCGCGACGATGTCGGCGCCGACAGCGCTCCGACGCGATGTCTGTGGCCCAGCACATTGCTGCTCGACGTCGGCTAGACCAGAGTGGAACACGCCCTGATGTGCTCTAGCTCACACTGCGAGGTGCGATATGGCCGACGAACCCGAACACTTTGCGACGCCGCTCGACGAACTGCTGGCGCAGGCCGCCAACGGTCCCCTGCGCCGACTGTTCCCGACGAGCTCCGGAGCGGCATTCGCCCGATGGCTCGCCGCGAACCCGACGTCGGCGCTCGGTCACGCCCGTGACCTGGTCGGCGAGTTGCGCCGGGTGGTGAGCGGGTCGTCGACCGTCGAACCGCCGCGCGGCGACCGCCGCTTCACCGATCCGGCATGGTCGTCGAACCCGCTGCTACGCCGCCTGATGCAGGCCTACCTCGCGGCGGGCACCGCCGCCGAAGCGACCGTGCACGACGCCGATCTGTCCTGGCGCGACTCCGAGCGCATGGATTTCGCGGTGTCGAATCTGATCGACGCGGTGTCGCCGACGAACAATCCGCTGACCAATCCGGTGGCGTGGAAAGCGCTGATCGACACCGCGGGCGGAAACCTGATCAGCGGGCCGCGCAATCTGTTGAAGGACATGTCGTCGAAGCCGCGGGTGCCGTCGATGGTCGATCCGGACGCTTACCGGGTCGGCAAGGATCTGGCGGTCACGCCGGGTTCGGTGGTCTATCGCTCCGAGGTACTCGAACTCATCCAGTACAAGCCGCAGACCGAGAACGTGCGGTCGGTCCCACTGCTGATCATTCCGCCGACGATCAACAAGTTCTACGTGCTCGACCTCGCGCCCGGCCGCAGCGTCGTCGAGTATCTGGTGCAGCAGGGACAGCAGGCATTCGTCATTTCGTGGCGCAATCCCGGTGCGCAGCAAGCGAGTTGGGGATTCGATGCCTACGCCGAGGCGATCCTGGACGCGTTCAACGTGACCGAGCGGATCGCCGAATCCGGACAGGTGCACGTCGTCGCGGCGTGTTCGGGCGGATTGCTCGCCTGCCTGACCGCGGCGCAGCGAGCCGGAACCGGGCAGCTCTCGCGGCTCGCGAGCCTGAGCCTTCTGGTCACCATGATCGATCAGGTGCACGCGGGCGTCGCGACCGCGGTCATGGACGACACCACCGCGCGTGCGGCCATCGCGAAGTCGAAGAAGCAGGGCTACCTCGACGGCAGGGACCTTGCGGAGGTCTTCGCCTGGCTGCGGCCCAACGACCTGATCTGGAACTACTGGGTGAACAATTATCTGCGCGGACAGTCGCCGCCAAAGTTCGACATTCTGTTCTGGAACGCCGACACCACCCGGATGTCGGCGGCGCTGCACCGCGACTTCGTCGAGTCGGCGCTGGGGAACAAGATGTCGCAGCCCGGGGCCATCACAGTGCTCGGGACACCGGTTGCTCTCGGTGACATCACCGTCGACTCATACGTGGTGGCCGGCTCGGCCGACCACATCTGCCCGTGGGAGAACTGCTATCGCAGCAGCCAATTGCTGGGCGGCGCAGTGCGATTCGTGTTGTCGACCAACGGGCACATCGCGGCGCTGGTCAATCCGCCGGGAAACCCGAAGTCGCGCTACCAGGTCTCCGACGACAATTCGCTGCCGGCCGATCAGTGGCGCACGACGACGCCGGTCACCAAAGGCTCGTGGTGGCCCGACTATGCGTCGTGGCTGGGGGACCGCTCCGGCGACGAAAAGCCCGCACCGACGTCGCTTGGTTCGGTGGACTACCCGCCCATCGATACCGCGCCCGGAACCTACGTGATGACCCGATGACACGACCCTGCGATTCCACGAAAGGCTCCGCGCCATGGCCATCGACCCGGTCCTGATGCCGACCGCCACCACCCCGATCCGCGACAAGGTGGTCACCGCCGCCGAAGCGGTCCGGCTGATCCGCGACGGCGACTTCCTCGTCGTCGAAGGATTCGCCGGTCAGGGCTTCGCCGAGGAACTGGTACTGGCGTTGGAGGAACGCTTTCTGCATTCCGGCGCGCCCGGTGGTCTGTCGCTGGTCTTCACCGTCGCGCAGGGCGACGGCGGCGACCGAGGACTGGTACATCTGTGCCACGACGGGATGCTGGCCCGGTCGATGGGTGGGCACTACGGGATGGCGCCCGCGCTGCAGAAGCTCGCGATCTCCGGGGCGATCGAGGCGTACAACCTGCCGCAGGGCGTGATCGCGCAGCTCATCCGGGACACCGGCGCCGGAAAGCCGGGGCTGCTCACGCACGTCGGGCTCGGTACGTTCGCCGACCCGCGCCACGGTGGCGGCAAGGTGAACGACCGCACCACCGACGACCGCGTGACTCTGATGGAGATCGACGACCGCGAATACCTGTTCTACAAGGCATTCGAGCGGCTCGACGTCGCATTTCTGCGCGGGACGACCGCAGATCCGGCAGGCAACGTCACCATGGAAAAGGAGGCGTTGACGCTCGAGGCGCTGGAGGTTGCCATCGCCGTGCACAATCGCGGTGGTCTGGTGATCGTGCAGGTCGAGCGGATCGCCGAGCGCGGATCGCTGCACCCCAGGGACGTCAAGATCCCCGGCGTGCTCGTCGACTGCGTCGTGCTGGTGTCGTCGGGCGCGCGGCATACGCAGACGTGGGCGTCGCAGTACAACCCGGCGATGAGCGGCGAGATCAGGCAGCCGATGAACTGGGTGGAGCCGATGGAACTCAACCCCCGCAAGGTCATCGCACGCCGAGCCGCGCTGGAGTTGCACCCCAATTCGGTGGTCAATCTCGGCATCGGCGTCCCCGAGGGGGTAGCCGCCGTCGCGGCCGAGGAGGGCATTCTGGAATACCTCACGCTGACCGCCGAGCCGGGAGTGATCGGCGGCATGCCGACCGGCGGACTCGACTTCGGTTCGGCGATCAACGCCGACGCCATCCTGGCCCAGCCGTCGCAGTTCGACTTCTACGACGGCGGCGGCCTGGACGCCGCATTCCTCGGGATGGCCCAGGCCGACGGCGCGGGCAACGTCAACGTGAGCCGCTTCGGCCCGCGCCTGGCGGGCGCGGGCGGGTTCATCAACATCAGCCAGAATTCGAAGGCGGTGTACTTCCTCGGCACGTTCCTGGCGCCGTCGCGCAGCGCCGTCGTCGACGGTCAGATCCGCACATCCGACGGTCCGGCAGCGCCGAAATTCGTTGCGGCAGTGGATCAACGGACCTTCTCCGGCGAGTACGCCCGACGCAGCGGTCAGCCGGTCATGTACATCACCGAACGGTGCGTGTTCGTATTGACCGAGCAGGGCATGCAGTTGACCGAAATCGCGCCCGGCATCGACCTGCAGACCGACGTGCTGGATCTGCTCGGTTTCGAGCCGATCATCGACGGCACCCCCGCGACGATGGATCCGCGGATCTTCCGCGACGAACCGCTCGGACTGCGCGACGACCTGCTGACGATTCCGCTCGACGCCCGGTTCTCCTACGACGAGACGCGAAACCTGTTCTTCCTCAACCTCGAAGGCGTCGTCGTGCGCACCGAGGCCGAGCTCGCGCTGGCCGTCGCCGAGATCGACCGTCGAGTCACTGAGGTGGGTCACACGGTGAACATGGTGATCAACTACGACAACTTCATCATCGCGCCGGATCTCGTCGATTCGTTCGCGGCGTCGGTACGGGGACTCAGCAGGCATTACGAATCGGTGACCCGGTACACGACGTCGGCGTTCCTGCGCCTGAAACTCGCCGATCACCTCGCCGACCGCGGGCTCTCACCGCACCTCTTCGAAAGCCGGAGCGAGGCGATGGCCGCGTCGACCCCGAGCACACCGTCAGCGTCGTAGGAAGGACGAACGATGACCGATCAACTCACCACCGACCTCGCGGAGGGCATCGGCCGCTCCCGCAGCACCGACTACCTGAACATGAAGGGCATGCTGTCCGACGACGAGATCGGGCTGCTGGTCAAGGTCCGCGATTTCGGCGAGAGCGAGTTGCTACCGATCGTCAACGACTACTGGGAACGCGGCGAATTCCCGTTCGAGGCGATCCCCAAGCTGCGTGAGCTGCGGATCGTCGGCGACACGATGCAGGGTTACGGCATCACGCCGATGAGCGCGGTGGGGCAGGGACTCGTGTCCTACGAACTCAACCGGATCGACGGAAGCATCGGCACCTTCATGGGGGTGCACGTCGGGCTGGCGATGCAGTCGATCTACATCTTGGGTTCGGAGGAACAGCGGCAGCGGTGGCTGCCCGACATGGCCGAACTGCAGAAGATCGGGGCATTCGCACTGACCGAACCCGACCACGGATCGGACTCGGTCGCGCTGGAAGCCACCGCGACCCGCGACGGCGACCACTGGGTGATCAACGGACGTAAGCGGTGGCCTGGCAACGCCGTGTGGTGCGACGTCATCGTCGTCTTCGCCCGCGACACCGCCGACCAGCAGGTCAAGGCGTTCGTCGTCGAGAAGGACGACCCCGGTTACAGCGCCACCAAGATCGGCGGCAAGGTGTCGCTGCGGATGGTGCAGAACGCCGACATCGTGCTCGACGACGTGCGGATCCCCGACGACCGCCGCCTGGTGAACTGCAACGGATTCCCCGACGTCGCCAAGGTGTTGATGGGTACTCGCAACATGGTTGCGTGGGCATCGACCGGCCACGCAGTGGCCGCCTACGAGATCGCGCTGACCTACTCCCAGCGTCGTAGCCAGTTCGGCAAGCCGATCGCCACCAAGCAGGTGATCCAGTCGCAGCTGGTCGAGATGCTCGGCGACGTGACCGCGATGCAGCTGTACTGCATCCGACTGGGACAGCTCCTCGACCAGGGCGAAGTGACCGATACGATGGCCGCGCTCGCGAAATACTTCTGCAGCGTCAAGGCACGCCATGTCTGCCGGATGGCCCGTGACGTGCTCGGCGGCAACGGCATCACCCTCGACTTCCATGTCATGCGGCACATGTGCGACATGGAGGCCCTCGTCACCTACGAGGGCACCGCGGAGATCCAGTCGCTGCTCGTCGGTCGGGAGATCACCGGGAAGGGCGCATTCGCGTAGGACACGTCCTAGTGGAGGGTCGCGCTTGAAGAGTTGTAGGACGTTGCCTTCCTCTGCCGGTTGAGCCTGGATTCACCGGCCGAAGCGCCCCTCTGCTGGTTGAGCCGGGCGAGGCGCTAGCCGAGTCCGTGTCGAAACCACGGTGACACAACAGATTTCGTGCGACCGTTCATCTCACGCTGTGATCATGGTGATTATCTCGAGCCAGGCACCCAGCAGGTGCATTCGACGGTTGCGCTGATGTTGCTGCCCTGGCCTGCCTCGACTCACCGAATTCCGTTGTCTCACGGTGGTTTCGACACGCTCGTCACTTCGACTCGGCTAGCGCCTCGCTCAGTACGGCGCGCTTGCGCTCCTCGCGGCTCAACCAGCAGATGTAGTGCCCGGACCGGTGAAACCAGGTTGAGCGAGCGGAGCGAGTCGAAACCCACCGGCCGAAGCGCCCCTCTGCTGGTTGAGCCGGACGAGGCGCTAGCCGAGTCCGTGTCGAAACCATGGTGACACAACGACTTTCGACGGTCCGCGCCAATTCCGGCGATGACACCCGGCAAGTGACGCGCACCCTACGGGTGCACACGCCTCGATATTCGATTCCATCACAGTCCGACACGTGCCCTACCATCAAATGCATTGTGGTACAGAGGTTTCGACACGCTCGTCGCTAGCGCTCCTCGCGGCTCAACCAGCGGAGGGCCTGCCATCGGTGGATCCAGGTTGAGCGAGCGGAGCGAGTCGACACCGCACCGGCCGGGCAATGACGAAACCCGCAGCGTCACAGTGGTTTCGACTCGGCTTCGCCTCACTCAACCAGCAGGATGCGGCGAAGCGGGGTGCGCGCGATATCAATACCATTAGGCGCGACACACCACTAGACCGTCTCCCGACGACGCCGCAGGTACGTCCGCTCCGCGGCGTTGTCGGTGAGTTCGACGGCCCGGTCGTAGGCCGTACGCGACTCCTCGCGTCGACCCAGACGTCGGAGCAGGTCGGCACGGGTGGCATGGAACAGGTGGTAGTCGGCGAGCGAGTCCGCCAGCGGGTCCACCAGAGCGAGTCCGACGTCGGGGCCGTCGAGTTCGGCGACGGCGATCGCCCGGTTGAGCACGGTGATGGGTGACGGATCGACCCGGACGAGCTGGTCGTAGAGGGCGACGATCTGCGACCAGTCGGTGTCCGCCGCGTTCCCGGCGGACGTATGGACGGCGTTGATCGCCGCATGGATCTGATACCGGCCGGGCGTCGCACCGGTGGCGACCGCGAGGAGTCGTTCCCGGACGAGTCGGTGTCCCTCGGCGATGGCCGCGCGATCCCACAGGTCGCGGTCCTGATCGGGCAGCGGGATCAGATCACCATCGGAAGACACTCGCGCCGCCCGGCGGGCATCGCTGAGCAGCATCAATGCCAGTAGCCCGGTCGCTTCACCGTCGTCGGGCAGTAGGTGGTGAACCATCCGCGTGAGTCGGATCGCTTCGGCGGTCAGGTCATGTCGAACAGCGTCGACGCCGGGTCCGCTGGCCAGGTATCCCTCGTTGAAGACGAGGTAGAGCACCGCGAGGACGCCGTTGATGCGGGGCGGAAGGTCCTGCGCGGACGGTACGCGATACGGGATGCGCGCTGCTTTGATCTTCGCCTTCGCGCGGGTGATCCGCCGGGTCATCGTGGCGTCCTCGACGAGAAAGGCCCGGGCGATCTCCGGCACGGTCAGTCCGCCGACCATGCGCAGTGTCAGCGCCACCCGAGCCGGCATGGCCAGCGCGGGGTGGCAGCAGGTGAAGATCAGTCGGAGCCGGTCGTCGTCGACGATGCCGAGCGGCTCCGACGGTGCGTCGAGCAGCATCTGCGCCTCCTTGTGCCGATCGTCGCGGGTGGTTTCGCGCCGGATGCGGTCGATGGCCTTGCGGGTGGCGGTGGTGGTGAGCCAGGCGCCCGGCTTCGGTGGGACACCGTCGTCGGGCCACCGTTCGACGGCGACGGCAAACGCTTCCGATGCCGCCTCTTCGGCGATGTCGAGATCACCGAATCTGCTGGTCAGCGCCGCGACGATGCGGGTCCACTCCTCGGTGTGAACACGGCTGAGCGCGTGCGCGACGTCGTTCACAGGAACGGCCGAACCTCGATCTTGCGGTCGCAGACGTTCGACGCCTCCGCAGCAAGTTTCAGCGCGACGTCGAGGTCGGGAGCCTCCCAGACCCACACGCCGATCAGATACTCCTTCGACTCGACGTACGGTCCGTCGGTGAGCAGCGTCTCGCCGCCGCGGTTGTCGACGACGGTGGCCGTGTCGGTGTCGGCGAGCCCGCCGGCGAATACGAAGTGGCCGTCGGCGATGAGACGTTCGTTGAAGACGCTGATCGCGGGCTGCCGGTCATCGCTGCCGGGGTTGTCGCGGTCGTCGAGCACGGAGATCAGGTATTGCATGGTTTGTTTTCCTTTCTTCGGTGGGACCACTTGACTACGGATCAAGAGGTTAGGGGTCAGGCCCGGACGTATTCGGGACGCCCGGTGGGCCGGTACGTCGTGATTGCGACGCCGCGTGAATCGAGACGCGATTCGACGACGTCGAGCGCGACGTCGGGTCCGTCGTGCGGGAACAGCCGCGCGCCCTGCCCGAGGATCACCGGGATCACGATCATTGTCATCTCGTCGACGAGCTGGTGTGCCAGCAACCAGCGGATCAACTCGCCGCTGCCGTGAACCTGCAGTTCACCGCCGGGCCGGGCTTTCAAAGCGGTGATCGACGCGGCGAGGTCGTCGTCGAGGACGGTGGTGCGCTCCCACCGCGGATCGGTGAGTGTGCGCGACGCGACGTACTTCGGTGCGTTACTCAACGCGACGCCGACCCGATGTGCACGCATCTCGTCGATCGTTCCCCACGAGTCGTGGAAGAGGTCGTAGGTGCGTCGGCCGAAGAGAAACGCGTCGGCGCGTTCGTAGGCGTCGAAGATGAAGTCTCGCGTGTCGTCGTCGGACCTGCCGAACGCCCACCCGCCGCGCTCGAAGCCCGCCTTGCGTTCTTCCGCCGTCCCCGGACCGTTGCCCTGCATCACACCGTCGAGGGTCATCTGGGTCATCGTGATGAGTTTCATCGTGGCTCCCTGCCGTCGGTGCCTCCTCCGATGAGGTGGCCTCATCAAAGCAACGAACGGAAAGTCGGCGATCGGACAGGTTGGGAGAAAGTTTCTTGGTAACGCCTGTCGTCGTCAAGCGTGTGCAGCGCGGCTCCGGTTACAACGATTCGTTGTGGCCGGTGGGGCCTCTGGGGTGACGGGTCCCCAGTACCGCATGAACACCACGGTGCGGACCGGCTACCCGACGGTGAACGTCACCTTCGACCAGTGGTGACCGACTGGGCGGGCTCGCGGTGAATCATCGGCTCGGCAGTAGGACTCCGGGTGCGGTGGCCCGAACCCAGATCCGGCTGCCGGGGAGCAGGTGTGCGACGCCGGTCTCGGGTGCGACGACGGTGACAGTCTGCTCGGGTGCGGTGTCGAGGCCGACGGTCACCGTCGATGTTGCGCCGCCGAACACCACCGATTCGACGGTCCCCGGCACCGCGTCGGGCTGTCGGTCGGTGCAGATTGAGAGCTGTTCCGGGCGCAGCAGGTGCACCCCGCGGATGGGGGTTCGAGCGCCGTCGCCGCACGGCCCGAGTACCGAACGCATCGATCCGTTGAGCCGGTGTGCGGGGAGGAGGTTGGCCACACCGAGGAACCGCGCCGCGATCGGGTCGGGCGGATTCTCGTACAGCTCGCGGGGGGTGCCCGCGGCCACCATGCGGCCGTTCGCGAGCACGGTGACGGTGTCCGCGATCGCCATGGCCTCGTCACGGTCGTGGGTGACGACGACAGCGGTGGTTCCGGCATCCCGTAGAAGCTGCGCCACGTCCGCTCGCAGCTCGGCCCGTAGCTCCGCGTCGAGGGAGGAGAAGGGCTCGTCAAGCAGGATCACGGCCGGCTCCGGTGCCAGCGCCCGGGCCAGCGCCACCCGCTGCCGTTGGCCGCCAGACAGTTCATGCGGGTATCGGCGGCCGAGATCGTCGAGGCCGGTGAGCTCGAGCAGTTGTGCCACCCGGGCCCGTCGTTGGCGTCCGGGGCGCAGCCCGAACGCGATGTTCGCCTCGACCGGTAGGTGTGGGAACAGGGCGCCGTCCTGGGGCACGTACCCGACCCGACGGTGGCGCGCGTCGAGGTGCCGTTCGT
Organism: Gordonia asplenii; assembly: GCF_012933505.1. Taxonomy (GTDB): domain Bacteria; phylum Actinomycetota; class Actinomycetes; order Mycobacteriales; family Mycobacteriaceae; genus Gordonia; species Gordonia asplenii. Next base: position 7,658 of record NZ_JABBNB010000056.1, on the reverse strand, counting down.
CGTCGTCGACGACGGTGCCGGCGAGGACGATCCGGCCGGTGTCGAGTCGCTCGAAACCGGCGATCGCCCGCAGCAGGGTCGTCTTGCCGCTCCCCGACCGGCCGAGTACCACGGCGATCGCGCCGGGCTCGACGTGCAGGTCCACGTCGATCAGAACCGGGGTGGAGCCGAAAGTCTTTCCGCCGCGGGACACCTCGATCACCGGTTGCTCCTTTCGCTGCGGTCGAACCACAGTCCCAGCACCGCGCCGGGAATCACCGCGACCGCGATGATGACCAGGGCGTACGGGGATGCCGCACTGTACGCGCTCTCCGATTGGAATGCCCAGAATTGGGTGGCCAGGGTCTTCACATCGGGTGGGGCCAGGAGCAGGGTTGCGGTGAGCTCGGTGGTGGCAGTGACGAACACCAGGCAGAAGCCGGCGATCAGCCCGGGTGCGACCAGCGGCAGCGTCACTCGGAGGAAGGTGTAGATCGGCCCCCGCCCGAGGGTGTGCGACACCTCGATCAGTGCCATCGGGACCTGGGCTACCGTCGCGCGCACGCAGACCAGCCCGAGCGGGAAGAACAGCACCACATACGCGCAGACCACGAGGACCGGTGTCTCGTACAGCGGATACATCCAATTGACCGCCAGGTACACCAAGCTCAGCGCGACGATCACCCCTGGGATGGCGTGCGCGAGGTAGGCGCCCGCAGACACCGACCGCGACCACCGCGAGGGGTGCCGCACCGACAGCACCGCCACCGGCAACGCCAGCACGACCACCGCGAGCGCCCCCGCCGTGCAGTAGCCGAAGGTGGAGGCGGTGGCGTCGGACAGCCCGGTCACCGCCGGCAATGTGGTGCGCCGGGCGACCCGCATCCAGTAGATCAGCACCCCGATCGGGAAGAGCACACCCGCGGCCACCACCGCGGCCAGCCCGGCGACCGGTACCGCGGTCCACCACCGCCACCGTCGGGGACGGTCGGCGACGGCGGTCGCGGGCGGCGCCGCACGCCGCGGCACCGCGGCGTCGAGTCCAATGCAGGCCAGGCCCAGCACCAGCAGCGGAATGGACAGCGCTGCCGCGGCGTTCGAGTCGAACTGGAACTCGGTGAAGATCTCGGTGGTGAGGGTGTGGAAACGCACCGCCTCGAAGGCGCCGTACTCGGAGATCACCGTGAGCACCGCGAGCAGGGTTCCACCGGCCATGGCGACCCGGATCGATGGCAAGGTGACCTTGACCAGGACCGCGACCGGGCTGTAGCCGAGTCCGCGGGCGATCTCCTCCCCGGTCCGGTTGGAGCGGCGGAGCACCGCCGAGACGGGGAGGTAGACCAGCGGATAGGTCGACAGTGTCATGATCGCGGTCGCCGCGAGCAGCGGAGAGAGCCGCGGCCACACCGAGTGCCAGGCGAAGCCGACCACGAAGTCGGGCATGGCCATCGGCAGCACTAAGAGCACCGACCATAGTCGGCGCCAGGGCAGACCGCCGCGTTCGAGTAGCACCGCGGCCCCTGCACCGAGCACCGCGGCCGCCACGGCGACGGTGCCCGCGAGTTCGACCGTGTTGCCGATCAGGTCCAGCGACCGCCGTCGCAGCAGCAACCCGGACACTGACGACCACCCGGCGTGGCCGGCGTCGAGGGCCACCACCACCAGCGGGGACAGCAGCACCAACACCACGACCCCCGCCGCGACCTGCAGACCGTGCGGCCGGGGCCCGCGCCGACGACGCGGCGCGGCGGACGCGGTCTCGAGCGGCTGCACCGTACTCAGAGCAATTGCACCTGCTGCAGCAGCGGCTGCGCATCGGCACCGGTGCCCAGGCCGGCCACCGAGAACGCGGTCGGAGCCAGGCCGGCCAGCGGCGGCAGCTGCGGATTCGCCGCAACCCCGGCACGCAGCGGGTACTCGAAGCTGTCGCTGGTGGCGAGCACCGTCTGCCCAGCCGTGCTGGTGAGGAACGCCAGGAACTTCTGCGCGGCGTCCTTGTGCGTGCTCGACGCCAGCACCCCGGCGCCGGAGATGTTCTGCACGTAGCCGGCGTCGTGCGGGGCGAAGAAGGCGAAGGCCGAGGTCAGCTTGTTGTCTCCGACTTCGGTCCGGAGCCGGTAGAAGTAGTAGTGGTTGAGCACCCCGAGATCGGTGTTGCCTTGGCTGATGTCGGCGGCCAGGGTCTCGTTGGACTGCACGTTGTCGTTGCTTCCGGCGTTGTTCTTCAGGCCCTGCAGCCAGGCGACGGTGCGGTCCCGGCCGTAGGTGTGCAGCACCGAGCTGACCACCGGCCAGAAGTCGGTCTCGCCCGGCGCGATCTCGATCTTGTCCTTCCACTGCGGGTCGGCGAGGTTCATGATCGATTTCGGCAATTGGGCGGCGGTCAGCTTCGAGGTGTTGTAGGTGATGCCGGTGATCCGGGCCGAGACCCCGACCCATTTCCCCGATGCAGCGCTGTCCTGCTTGGGCACTGCGTCGAGGGTCGCGCCGTCGACCGGTGCGAGCAGGCCCTTGGCGTCGAGTTGCGCCAGCCACGGCGAGTTCTCGGTGTAGAAGACGTCCGCCGGGGACTTGCCGCCCTCCTGCTGGATCTTGGCCGTCAGCTTGTCCTCGTCGTCGTTCTCCACTTTGACCTTGATTCCGGTCTGCGCAGTGAACGCGGCCACCAGCGCCGAGGTGGTCTGCTGGTGTTGGGCGCTGTACAGGGTCAGCTCCCCGGCACCGCCGGACGAGTTCTGCGACCCGCACGCCGCGGTGGACGCCAGCACCGCGAGCGCGACGACAGCCGCCCCGCTCCACGAGCCGATTCGAGTTGAGTTCATGGTGTGTCCTTCGCAGTCGTGCGGTTCGGTCGTGTGCGGTTCGGTCGTGTGCGGCTTCGGTCGTGTGCAGTTCGGTCGTCGGCGGTCGACGACCGCGGATCGTCGACCGCGGATCAGTCGAAAAGGGTCTCCCCGATCCAGTGCCCCGGGGCCACCGCCCCGGGTGGGATCGCGAACACACCGCTGGCGGTGTGGGTGGTGAACTGGTTCAGCGCGTCGTTGACCGCGAGCCGGGTGTTGATCGGGATGAAAGCGGTCCGGGGATCGCGCTGGTAGCCGAGGAACAGCAGCCCGGCGTCGTACTCGAGGGCCTGCCGCCACGGCGGCCAGCGTTCGGTGAACGGGGTGGTGCCATTGCTGTATGCGAACGCTCGCCGCACGATCACCGCGCCGTCGTTGCTCTCCGGGGCGGCCAGCCGCACGTGCGCGGTGGCCGGGATCACCGCCGACCCGCCATCGGCGCCCTTTGCGTTCAGATCGAGCGCGTCCATCTCGTGCGCTCCGCCCAACGGGGCACCGTTGACTTTGTGGCGGCCGACCACCTGTTCCTGGTCCTCGACCCTGAGCCGATCCCAGTGCTCCAGCGCCATCCGGATGCGGCGATACACCAGGTAGGTGCCGCCCGCCATCCAGCCGGGACTGTCCGATCCGGCCCACAGGGTGGCATCGAGATCCGACGGTGGGTGCGCATTGGAGTTGACGGTGCCGTCCTTGAAGCCCATCAGGTTGCGCGGGGTCCCGGCGCGGTTGCTCGGCGAGTAGCCGAACTGCGTCCACCGCAGGGCGGCGATGTCCGGTGCGACCCGCGCGATCGCCCGCACCGCGTGGAACACGGACTGTTGGTCGTCCCCGCAGGCCTGCAGGAACAGGTCACCGTCGCTCTGGTCCGGGATCAGCTGGTCACCGGGGAAGTGCGGGAGCTCCACCAGCTGCGTCGGCATCCGACCGGCCAACCCGAAGCGGTCTTTGCCGTCGCGCTGGAACAGGCTCCTACCGAAGCCGACGGTGACCGTGAGCCGGTTCGCCCCGGCCTGCCAGGCCTCCAGTGAGTCCGAGGTGGTGGAGATCTGGGTCGTGTCGGCGTACGCGCTGGTGGCGTCCGCGGGGGTGTAGATCGGCACCGTGACCGATTCTCCGCGGGTCAGCGGCGCGGCCAGCGCGGTCCACCGGCGCAGGACTTCGACGACGTGGTCGCGGCGGTCATTGGTGACATCGAACGCCGCCAACACGGTGTGCTGTTGGGTATCGGTGACCACGCCCGCCTGGTTGACCCCGTGGAAGTCGACGGTGTCATCGGCCACATCGGAGGCCTTCGCCACGGTGCGGTCGACGGTCGCGGCCACACCCGCCCCGACGGCCGCCGCACCCCCGAGGAACAACCCGCGCCGGAGAAGGCTGCGGCGGGAGATCCCACGGTCCGCGGGACCGGGGCCGGCGACGATGTCGGCACCCGCGGGCTCGGTGGAGTGAATACGCGCGGACTCGGTGGAGTGATTACCGTCGGGGTCTTTCGCGCTGCGCGAGTCCGCCATCAGTGCAGCAGAGACAGGGTGTTGGTGTCGTCGTTGACCAGCAGGATCCCGTCTTTGGTCTGGTTAACGGCGATACCGAACAGGTCGCCGTTGCCGGGCGGGTCCTGGCCCACGTCCTCGTTGGCGAAGAACTCACCGATCTGCTTCCCGGCGGGGGTGATCTCCACGATCTTGCCGTTGGTGGCGTTGGCGACCAGGATGTTGCCGTTCGGCGCCAACGCCATGCCCAGCGGATTCGCCAGCTGCCCACCGGAGCTGAGGGTGGTCCCGGCGCCGGCCGAATCGGTGCGGGTCAAGGCCCGGTCGACGACCGCCACCCGGTTGCCTAGGTTGTCACCGACGTAGAGGGTGCCCGCGGAATCGAGAGCCAGTCCGGTCGGCCCCTTGATGAACGCCGAGGCGTCCTGCCGCTCCGGTAGGCCGTCCGCGACCACCGTGTGCGCGGTGACCTGCGGAGCGCTGGTTGGGGTCTGATGCAGGGTTAGCCGCACCACGTCGCCCTTGGTGACCTGATTGCCGCCGGCCGCCTTGACTCCCGCGAAAGTGTTGGTGACGAACAGCGTCGCGGTGTCGCCCCGGTCGTCGACCACCGCGTCCCACGGGCCAGTCAGGTAGTCGCCGGTCAACGTGCCCGCGACCCTACCGGTCGGATCGACGGTGATCAGGCAACCGTTGCCCGCGGTATCGATCTTGCCGTCGGTGCTGGGCAGGCTACCGACGAGCAGCCAGCCCTCCTTGAGCACCACCATCGCGGTGGTCAATCCCACCCCGCCCGGGCAGTCGGAAAGGTTCGCCGGAATGCTGGCGAACACCGAAACGGACTTGTCCGGGTGCACGTTCACAATGGTGGTGCCGGTGCCCTGATTGTTCGATTTATTGTTGAAATTGCTGACGAGCACATCACCGCTGCGCAGGCTGCCTATATCCTGGCTAACCGGCCAAATCGCATAGGGATTCACGTCGCCATTTGCGGGGGTCGTCGACGCGAAAGTCGTCACCGTGTTCTTTCCGTACAGGAACGACCCGGGCTGCGGCTCTAACCGGGTCTTGGCCTGCACATCGGCATCCGAGAATTGAGCCTTGTTCAACGACTGCGCTGCGGCCGTATCCAGCCCCGCCGGAGTGTCGTCTTGCTTACCCGCACACCCGGCAACACCCGCCATCGCCACACCTGCGACCAGCATCGATACACCGACCGTCAACGCACGACGCCGCCACCACTCGACACTGTTGAACTCGACGATTCTCACCATGAAAAGCCACTCCCTCCGACCCCGCAACACGAGATCGAGAAAAGGCTAGCTATACCTTTGTCGACCAGTCAAGGTTAGGCATCCTTAACTATCATAAAGTACGCCAAACACCCGAACAAGACCATTAGCGCAGATCGAAAATATCGGCTCCGCCGATCAACTAGACCAGCTGTGAATGGCCATGAGAATTCCCCATCATTCCGGTGAATCTGACAAAGCGAGCGAACCGCAATCGGCCATCCGTCATGCTGCCCAGACTACGGTTGATCTACTGGACATCTTTCACTCAGGCGGGGCCGACGACGCCGGAATTATCGGTGGCACACAACCGTAGCGAATCCGACCGAGGACTAGATGATTGGATTCGACGGTGATGGATGGCGCTGTGGGGATCCGCACTCAGGCGCGTTAGGAGAATCTGCAGAAAGTTGTCCCGCTGAGGGCATTGTGCCCTTGTCTCCCAGACAGTCCGCTGACGTCACCACACTGATCCGACAGCAGTGCAACGATTCCCCCGGGCACCTGCCCGGAATCAATCATCTAGCCAGTCGCACCCGATCACACATGCTTTGTCATGTCGACCCTACCGGGCAGCACCAGCTTCAGATCGTGTTTGATGTCAATCTTTCTCTTCACAGCGCGCACGACCCTCGTACTGGCGGCAAAGTCAGCAACGTGCGCCGACTTCCGGCAGGCGGAATTACGGTAAGTACTAGACTCACGAACAAGGAAATAGCACCAATTGAAGCTATAAGATCGAGCACGGCGTTATCCTTGAAGGAACCAGCCAGCGACATGAATACAAACGGAGACAAGATTACGGCGAGCCTGACGAGTGCAGAAAGAAGCGAAAGTCGAGAGTTTCCTACGGGGATGACCCGAAGGCCCAGGAGGCCTTTGCCGAGCGTCTGCCCTTCCCGCCGCACTAAGAGGAAACCTTCCGTGCCAACGTAGGCAAGGAAAAGGCAGATGATCGCACCGATACTCGGCATGATATCGGGAACCTCATCCATAAACACAATAATTGGAAGAAACAATATCAAGGCGACTGGAACTGCAAGGATGAAAGCGAGAGCGTAGCAGAATACCAAGTCCAGCAGACGCGCACCCAAACGTCGCAGAAAGGGGGCAGATTCATATGGCATTAACCTCGATCTTTCGTGAGGTGGCAGTCCCTCGGTGAGTGACCCGGGTGGGTGGTCTGAGGACCGGATTCCGGGCGTGGGCCGTGAGGTGTTGCCCGAGGCGTCGGTGGGCGTCGGGGTTCACGGCCCCGAGATGCGAGTGTCCCTTCTGGATCGGAGGTGAGGTCGGCCTGGTCTTAGGCTGGCGCGGGAAGTGCTGTGAGCCTGGCTATTCCGTCGAGCAGGAGCTCGGTGTGGGGTGCGTTGGCGGCCAGTTTCAGGCGGGTTCGGCGGGCGTGGCGGCTGATCTTGCCGGCGATCGCGAATATGCGGTGGCGCAGGCGTTTGGGTTCCCACCGGCGGGCGGGATGGTCGGTGAAGGCGAGCATCTGGGTCCAGGCGATCAACTCGCAGGCCAGCATCACGACCGCACACCAGATGCGGTTCTGATCGAACCCGTGCAGCGGCAGGTTCGTCAGGCCGCAGTCTTTGGCGGTGCGGATGCGGTCTTCACAACGGGCCCGACGCCGGTGCCGCAACTCAAGTGTGGCGAGTTGACCACGCACGGTGTTGGTGGCAAACGCGGTCAGCCGCAGCCCGTCCCGGTCGGTGAACCGTAGCTGGGCCCCGGGATGGGGCCGTTCTTTGCGGACGATCACCCGCATCCCTTTCGGCCAGTTGGTCAGATCGATCAGGCCGGTCAGCTCGGCTACCCATGCGCCGTCGCGTTGCACGCCGTCGGCGTCATAGGCCGGGGTCCAGGTTTCGGGAAGGATCCGGTCGATTGCGGCCGCGGTAGTCTCGGTCAGGCCGAATCCGACTGAGTAGGCCAGGCGGCGTCGGGTGAGGTAGTCGAGGAACTCGTGGGTGCCACCGGCCGAGTCGGTACGCACCAGCACCGATTTGCCGACCCGGTATCGGTGTACCTGCGGTAGCTGCGTGAGGGCG
>NZ_JABBNB010000055.1 GCF_012933505.1 Gordonia asplenii | reverse complement strand
CCGAGCCAAACAACCCAACCCGAATCCCGTCCCGCTGGTTGAGCGAGGCGAAGCCGAGTCGAAACCACTGTGATGACACCAGGTTTCGCGGGACCTCCGGCACTGAGTACCAGCCTTAGCAACCTTCTCCGGCAGTACACCAGCACTGTATTCGACGGTTCAGCTCACCGAAAGTCGTTGTGTCACCAAGGTTTCGACACAGGACTGCGCTAGCTAGCGCTCTCGTCCGGCTCAACCAGCGGACGGGGCGCCGTCGGCGAATCCAGGATCACCCGACCGTCAGCGACGTCCAGGGCCCGAACCAGACAACACTCCGGCTACCGAAATCCCGACTCCAAATTAATCATGATGAATATGGCGAATCCTCTTGACACGTGACGCCCATCACCCCCACACTGTGATGCAAGCAATTAATCATGATTAATTAGGAGGTGTCGACGATGCTCGACCAACAGTTCCGCGACCTGATGGCCGGTGTTTGCGCACCCGTCGCGGTCATCACCACCGCCGACGACGACGGCCCGCACGGCGCGACCGTCAGCTCGCTCGCGTCCCTCTCACTACGACCAGCGCTGCTGTCGATCGCCCTCGACTACCGCTCCGCGCTACTGGAGCGCATCCTGGCGACCGGCAGGTTCGGCGTCAACGTCCTCAACTCGATGCAGTCCGACGTCGCCACCACCTTCGCGACACGTGACGCCGACCGGTTCGGCAGCGCACCGTGGTCGGCGTCGAACGCCCTCCCCCGACTCGACGACGTCGCCGGCTGGGCCGCTTGCGAACTCGCCCAGACGGTGGAGGCCGGCGATCATCTGTTGCTCATCGGCGCAGTCACCACCGCCGCGTCGACGCCGCGCGCACCACTTGTCTACGCACACCGCACCTTCGGCACGCACAGCAACTTCGCCACCCGCACCCGCCCCGCCATCATCGACTACATCAGCGCCTGCGCCAGCTGATTCCGACCTCAACCATCACACCACCACACCCGACACAAGGAGAACCGAAATGACCGCCACCACTGCCCCACAGACCCTCACCGACGCTGAGATCGTCGCGCGCGCAATCGAATTGCAACCACTCATCGCCCGCAATGCCGCGACCGGTGAGCAGGATCGGCGCGTGGTTCAAGAGAGCATCGACGCCATGCGCGACGCCGGGCTGTTCAAGATCTCAGTTCCCAAGCGCTACGGCGGATATGAGACCTCGATGCGCACCATGCTCGACGTCTCCGCTGCGGTCGCCGCCGCCGACGGCGGCACCTCATGGGTGGTGACGCTGGTCAACGTCTGCAATTGGCTCGTCGGAATCATGCCCGAGCAGGCCCAGGAGGAGGTCTTCGGCGCCGACCCCGACGCCATGGTCTCCGGCGTGCTCGCCCCCACCGCCACCACCCGCCGCGTCGACGGCGGCTGGCGTGTCACCGGCAAGTGGTACTACAACTCGGGATCGTGGCATGCCACCTGGGCCGTCATGGGTATCCCGATCACCGACGCGGACGGCAATGTCGTCGATCAGGGCGCCGCGCTGATTCCCCGCTCCGACATGGAGTTCGAGGAAACCTGGTTCGTCGCCGGCATGCGCTCCTCGGGCAGCAACTGCCTGTCCGCCGACGATGTCTTCGTCCCGGAACATCGTGTGGTCCGGGTTCCCGCCGCCATCAACGGCGACTACCCGACCGAACACACCGACGAGACTCTCTACCGCAGCGCCCTGATCCCGGTCCTCGCCCTGGTCCTCGTCGGACCACAGCTCGGAATGGGCCGCGCCGCACTGGATCTCGTCGTCTCCAAGGCCGCCAACAAGCCGATCTCCTACACGTTCTTCACTTCGCAGGCCGAGTCGACGGCCATTCAGCTACAGATCGCCGAGGCCGCACGCCTCATCGACACCGCCCACCTGCACGCCTACCGGGCCGCCGCGGACATCGACGACGCCGCTGCCCGCGGCGACTACCCCGACGTACTGACCCGCTCGCGCATCCGCTCCGACACCGGCTACGTCGCCGAGCTCATCACCCGCGCCATCGACATCCTGCTGTACGCGCACGGCGCCGGATCGTTCGCCGAAGTCAATCCCCTGCAACGGATTTGGCGGGACTCCGCGACCGCCGCGCGGCACGCGATCGTCTCGCCCGCCGTCGGCTACGAAGTGTATGGCAAAGCACTGCTGGGCGTCGACACACCGATCACCCCGATGGTCTGAAACCGCCAACCACGAAGGGACATACTGAGATGCGCATCGCCAACTACAACAACCGCGCCACCCTCGTCGTCGGCGAACCCGACGCCGAGCGCGGCATCGATATCGCCGGGGTCTCCCGATTCGGCCCGTCGCTCACCGACGTCTACGGCAACTGGCCCGACGTCGCCGCCTGGGCATCTACGCTCGATCTCACTGCCGCGCAAAGCTTTCCGATCGACCGCGCACAGCTCGGTGCGCCGTCACCGACGCCGCGGCAGGTCTTCGCCGTCGGCCTCAACTACGACGAGCACGCCGCCGAATCCGGCTTCGAATCGCCGACCCACCTGCCGCCGATCTTCACCAAGTACGTCTCCAGTTTCAGCGGCCCCGACACCACGGTCATCATCCCCGACGGCGGCAAGGTCGACTGGGAGGTCGAACTCGTCGCCGTGATCGGCAGGGAGGCAACCGATCTCGACGTCGCACAGGCCTGGGATCACATCGCCGGTCTCACCGTCGGGCAGGACCTGTCCGAGCGAGTCTCCCAACTACGCGGCCCCGCACCGCAATTCGGCCTCGGAAAGTCGTTCCCGGGCTTCTCTCCGCAGGGTCCGTGGCTGGTGACACCCGACGAAGTCGCCGACCGCGACGACCTCGAACTCGGCTGCTCCCTCGACGGTGAACAGATGCAGAAGGGCCGCACCCGCGACCTGATCTTCGGTGTCGCCGAACTGGTTTCGACGCTGTCGCACAACGTGACCCTGTACCCCGGCGATGTGATCTTCACCGGCACACCAGCCGGTATCGGTGCGGGCCGCACACCGCAACGGTTCGTCGCACCCGGCCAACGACTGGATTCCTGGATCACCGGAATCGGCGAGCTTCACCAGAGCTTCGCGTCCGCGCAGTAGCCGACCCCTCACCAGAAAGCTCACCTTCATGTCTCTACACCGCCTCGCCTCGGTCACCATGGGCGTACCCAATGTCGCCGAAACCTGCTCGTACTACACCGATTTCGGCCTCACTCCGCACTCCGACGGCTGGTTCTCCACCCGTGACGGCGGCCGCCAGTTGCGGATCGTCGACGCCCCCACGCGCCGCCTCGTCGCCCTCACGGTCGGCGCCGACGACCGCGACGACCTCGCCCGCATCGCAGGCAATCTCGATCGCCTCGGCATCGCTTACGAACGCACACCCGACGCGATCGCCGCGTACGAGCTGGCTACCGGCATTCGCGCCGTCGTCGAGGTCCAGCCTCGGATCGTGCAGCCGGTCACCCCGGCGACGCCGTACAACGGTCCGGGCCGGATCGAACGCGAAGGCGTTCGCGCTCCCGGCATCCTGCGCACCGACCGCATCGAACCGCGCAAACTCGGGCACGCCGTCATCGGGAGTACCGATCACGTTGTGACCCAACGATTCTTCACCGACGGCCTGGGTTTCAAGGTCAGCGACGAGGTCAAGGGTCACGCGGCGTTCATGCGCTGCTCGTCGGATCATCACAACGTTCTTGTCCAGCGGGCACCGGTCAGCTTTCTGCATCACACGTCCTGGCAACTCGACGACGTCGACGACATCGGCCGCGGCGCCGCGGCTATGCTCCAAGCCGACCCGTCCCGCCACGTCTGGGGACTCGGACGCCATCACGCCGGCTCGAACTTCTTTTGGTACCTGCGTGATCCGGCGGGCAACTTCAGCGAGTACTACTCCGACATGGACTCCATCGTCGACGATCAGCTCTGGACTCCGGAGGTCTTCGAGGGCCCGAAGAGTCTGTTCAGCTGGGGTCCGCCGCCCCCGCCGTCGTTCCTGGCGCCCGAGGATCTCGGTGCGTTGATGTCCGGCGTCCACAGCGTGGCATAGGAGGAGACCAGGTGACCACCGCACCCGACCGAACGTGCCGCAAGCACACGCGCATGGCGGATACTGTGATTGCCCCTGCGGCCCTTGCCCGTTTCACTCGAGTCCTGTTCGGAGGCAGCCATGTGCGGTGAAGGTCAACTCGTCGACGTGCACAGCCACGTCTCGCCCGACTTCTACGTCGACGCCGCTCGATCGGCGGGTCACCGAACACCCGACGCGATGCCGGGCTGGCCGCAGTGGACCGCGGCCGAGCACCTCGAGATGATGCGCCGCAACGGCATTGCGCGGTCTGTGGTCTCTATCTCGTCGCCCGGAGTACATTTCGGCGACGACACCGCTGCCGCCGAGTTGGCGGTCCAGGTCAACGACTACATGTCCGAGCTTCACGCCGAACACCCGACCGACTTCGACTTCTTCGCGGCACTACCCCTGCCCGACGTCGACGCATCCATCGCCGAAAGCAGCCGCACGGCAACGCTTCCCGGCCGCGTCGGCCTCGGTATCGAGACCAACGCGCATGGCATGTACCTCGGCGCCACCGCGCTCGATCCGCTCTGGACGGTACTCGACGCCGAACAGGCGGTGGTATTCGTTCATCCGACGTCACCGCCGGGCTTCGATCCGACCGTGCTGGGTGCCCCGGCCCCGTTTGTGGAGTTCCTGTTCGACACCGCACGCAGCGTCATCGATCTCGTACGAGCCGGTGTGCCACAACGCTTCCCCAGGATCAGATTCATCGTCGGGCATTGCGGCGGCGTCCTGCCCGCACTGATGAGTCGCGTCGAACTGTTCGCCGGCGCGGGCCTGCTGCCGTCGTCGGGCGAACTCGACTGGGACACACTGTGGTTCGATCTCGCGGGTGCACCATTGCCCGACCAGGTGCCCGCACTGGTCAGCCGATTCGGCACGTCGAGGCTCCTGTACGGCAGTGACTTCTGCTTCACTCCGGAACCTGCCGTCACCGGTCTGTTGAAGATGCTCGACGCCGGGTGGCCGATCGCCGAACAACCCTGGCGGCCCCTCGTCGCCGCGAATGCCGCGCGATTGTTCGAACACTCGCGACCGGTGGACCGATGATCGCCGACTACGTGCGTCCACCTGGCCGAACCACCACGGTGATCGCCGACGTCACCGTCGTCGACGTCGTCAACCGGGAGCACTTGCCGCATCGGGACATTCATCTCGACGGCGACCGAATCACCGCGATCGAGCAGACCTCCCGGGTACGCGGCGACACCGTCGTCGACGCCGCCGGCCGGTTCGCCGTACCCGGGTTCATCGACGCGCACGTGCACGTCCTCAACACGCCAGACGACGCCGCGGCGTCGTACGCACTGATGCTCGCCAACGGCATCGTCGGGTTCCGCCAGATGTCGGGCAGCCCGGCGCTGCTCGAGCAGCGGGCTCGCGGCGAGTTGCCCGCTGCGCTGGGCGCTCCGGATCTGCTCGCGACGTCGGGGGCGCTGCTGACCCCGCTCAACGCCAACTCGGCAGACGTCGCAACCAGGGAGGTACGTGCTCAACGCACTCAAGGAGCCGATTTCATCAAGGCGGGTATGGCTTCTCGCGACGGATTCTTCGCCGCACTCGCCGAGGCTCAGCGACTCGGTCTGCCCCTCGCCGGACACCTGCCCGCTGACGTCGACCCCCGCGAGGCGGCGCGACGCGGGATGGCGTGCATCGAGCATCTGGGTCCCGGCGCGACGGTGTACACGGCGGCGTCGAACGACGAGGACCGATTGCGCGCCGAGCCGCAACGAGTGATCCGAATGCCGAGCCGGCGCATCCCCGGTGTGGAACGTGTTGCGACGGCACTGATTTCACGGTTGGTCGTGAACCCGGCGACGTTGACGTCGAAGTCGGCTGCCGCGCAATTGCGCGACGCGGACGCGACCTACGACGACGGGAAGGCACACGAACTCGCCGAATTGTTCGTCAAGCATCGAACGTGGCAGTGCCCGACGCTGATTCGACTGCACACGCAGCAATTCCCGGGCGCGCCCGAACACAGCACCGATCCCAATCTGCGCTATATCGCCCCCGACGAGATCGTCAGGTGGCGAAAGTCGTTACGACGCTTCGACAAACTCCCGTCGCAGACGCGAGAGGTACTGCAGGCGCATTGGGCGGCCCAGTTGCGGATGACCAAGGTGTTCGCCGACGCCGGAGTGCCGATGATGGCCGGCACCGACGCCAACGGCGCGGGGTGGGTCGTCCCCGGCTTCGCGCTGCATCAGGAGTTCGATCTACTGGCGTCGGCCGGTGTGGAGGCGGCCAGGATCCTCGAGATGGCGACATCGGCGCCCGCAGAGTTTCTCGGCGTACCTGCCCGCGGCCGCATCGAAGCCGGGGGAACCGCAGATCTTGTTCTCCTACAACACAACCCACTCGACGATCACCACGCGTTGCATCAGATCACCGGCGTGCTCCGCGCCGGACACTATTGGGACAGATCCGAATTGGATGCCATCGTGGACCGAGTCGCCGCACAACCGAGGACCCGATGACCGATCACACCGACGACACCGTCGCACTGACGCAGCTGATTCTGCTGGAACGCCAGTCGCGTGATCGCAATCGATGGGACGTGATGGCCCGGTGCCTCGCACCCGACGCCGCGATCCGACTGAGCTGGTTTACGGGCAGCGGCGCCGACTTCGTCAGTGCCTCAAGGGAAATGGCCGACCGCGGGCAGCGGTCGACGCATCGGATGTCGCCACCGGTCGTCGACGTCCGCGGCGCACGAGCCGTCGTCGAAGCCGGTGCGGCCATCGAGCTTCGCGACGAGTTCGGCGGCGTCGAGGTGGACGTGACGTCCTACACCCGCCTGCTGTACCGCTGCGCGAAGCGGGCCGGTGAGTGGCTCATCGTCGGGCTCGATCCCGTCTACGAGCGCGACACCATGATTGCGGTGGTGCCGGGGCAGGTTCCCCCACTCGATCACACGCAACTCGCGAAACACCGTGCGTCATACCGCTTTCTGTCGTACCTGCTCACCACGCGGGGGTATCCGGTCGACGACGGGTTGTACGGAGACGACCAGCCGGACCGAGTTCGGTTGCTGTACAACGAGGTTCACGAGTGGCTGGCCGCGTGAACTGCCCTCTGATCTCAACACGAAATCAGCGCTGGTGTCCGTCGCGCGCCATCTCCTGCAGGCGCGCGATGCGATCCGCGGTCGGCGGGTGCGTCGAAAACAGTTTGGCCACACCGCCGCTGCGGAACGGGCTTTCGATCATCAAATGAGCCTGCGCCTCGATCTGCGGCTGCGGCGGTAGCGGGGCCTGATCGACGCCGCCGGAGATCTTCGCCAGCGCCGACGCAAGGCCCAGCGGGTCGCCGGTGAGTTCGGCGCCGGACTGGTCGGCCTGGTACTCCCGCGAGCGGGACACGGCCATCTTGATCAGCGTCGCGGCGAACGGTCCGACGAGGCTGATCACCAGGACGCCGAGCAACCCCGGGCCCTCACCGTCGCGGCTGCCGCCGAAGAACATCGCGAAATTCGCCAGGCCCGTGATGATCGACGCCATCGCACCGGCCACCGACGAGATGAGGATGTCGCGGTTGTAGACATGCGACAGCTCGTGGCCGAGCACCGCACGCAACTCCCGCTCGTCGAGCAGACGCAGGATTCCAGCGGTGCAGCAAACCGCTGCATTCTTCGGATTGCGTCCTGTCGCAAAGGCATTCGGCGATTCGGTCGGGCTGATGTACAGCGCGGGCATCGGCTGGCGGGCAGCAGTCGCGAGCTCACGCACGATGCGGTAGAGCACGGGTGCCTGCACCTCGGTGACCGGCTGCGCGTGCATCGCCCGCAGCGACATCTTGGCGCTGTTGAAGTAGACGTAGGCGTTCATGCCGATCGCGACGATCACCGAACCCCACAGGATCACCGGGCTGCGGAACGCCGCACCGATCGCGACGATCACCGCCGACATCAACCCCAACAGGAACGCAGTCTTCAACCCGTTGAAGTGCATGTCTCTACTCCCGTCAACGCAACTACGCGGTGTTCGTCGTCGAACATCATTCTGTCAAACGACGGCCGCGGGCCGCGGAGTTCCCGACGTGGCGAAGATTACCCGTGTCGCTCGGTGGTGTACGACACCAGCGATGAGAAGGCGTCGTGCGCCGGACCACCGGGCAACTCGGCCAGGACGGCGGTCGCCTCGTCGGCGAACGACTGCAGTTTGGCCCGAGCCCGGACCATGCCCTCGGAACCGTTGAGCAGGTCGAGCGCCTCGAGGACCTCGGCGTCGTCGGTGAGCGGTCGTGCCGCCCCCGACGTCGGGTCGACGAGGAGGTCGCGCAGTCGGGCCGACGTCGCGTCGTCGCCGGTGAGCGCGTAAAGCACGGGGAGGGTGTGCACGCCCTCGCGAAGGTCGGTGCCGGGGGTCTTGCCGGAGTCGTCGGTGGCCGAGGAGATGTCGATGATGTCGTCGGACACCTGGAACGCGGTGCCGATGACGTCGCCGAGTTTGGAGAGCCGAGCGACGTCGTCGGGCGTCGCGCCCGCGGCCCGCGCTCCGAATTTTCCAGCGGCGGCGATCAGAGAGCCGGTCTTCTCCCATACGACTTTGAGGTAGTGCTCGACGGGATCGACGCCGGGGCGAGCGCCCACGGTCTCGCGCATCTGGCCGGTGACCAGCTCGGCGAAGGTGTCGGCGATGATCAGCACCGATTCCGGGCCCAGCGTGGAGACCAGGCGTGATGCCCGAGCGAACAGGAAGTCGCCGGAAAGGATCGCGATGCTGTTGGTCCAGCGGGCGTTGGCGCTCTGCGCGCCGCGACGCATGGGGGCCTCGTCCATCACATCGTCGTGGTAGAGGGTCGCCAGATGAATCATTTCGACCACGGTGGCCGACGTGATCACTTCGGGGGCGTCGGGGCGCGGACCGAACTTCGACGCGAGGATCGCGAACATCGGCCGGAATCGTTTGCCGCCGGCCTTGGCCAGATGCGTCGCGGCTTCGGTGAGGACGCCGTCGTCGCTCGACGACAGCTCGCTCAGCAGCAGGTCTTCGACTTGGGCGAGTGAATCGGTCAACGAAGCCGAGAACTCGTCGGATTCAAGATTCAGCCCGGCGAATGTGGACTTCACGCGTTTGCCGCCTCACGTCGAATGGATGGTCACACTCTCGGCAATGAGCGTAGTCGTTGGGGTTGCGGCGGGTTGATGCGCGTCTGGTCTGACGCAGGCGGATGTGGCATGCCTCACATCGTCGGCACGGGCCTCGCGTCGCCGTCGAGCATCGGGCGTCGAGCGCGTCTACCGGGTAGACATCGCTGTCTGGCGGGCGGACATACTTGTCGGGTGACGTCCGACTCTCCCGCGCCCCTTCCCAGTACCGCCGACGTCGTGGTGGTCGGCGCCGGACCGGGTGGAGCCGCTGCAGCCCGGTACGCGGCGCTCGCGGGGCGCGACGTGCTGCTGATCGACATGGCCGAGTTTCCCCGCGACAAGACCTGCGGAGACGGCCTCACGCCCCGCGCGGTCGCTGAGCTGCGCACCCTCGGGATGGGCGACTACCTGACCGGGCGGCCACGCATCGACGGTCTGGAACTCAACGGCTGGGGCGCACGTCAGCAGGTCCGGTGGCCGTCGGGGACGTTCGGGCCGCACGGCAGTGCCGTCTCGCGGATCGAGTTCGACGACGCCGTGCGCCGCCACGCCGTCGACGCCGGTGCGTCGATGCTGTCGGGTGCCAAGGCCGTCGACGTCGAGCGCGACGGCGACCGCGTGAGCGGGGTCGTCGTCGACTCCGGCGGTTCGCGCCGAACGATTGCGCTGACCGACCTCATCGTCGCCGACGGTGTGCGGTCGCCGCTGGGGAAGGTGCTCGGACGGCAATGGCATCGGGACACCGCCTACGGGGTGGCGGCGCGGTCGTATGTGAAATCTGAACGGGCAGATGCCAATTGGATGGGATCGCACCTGGAGCTGCGGTCGTCCGACGGTGAGCTGCTGCCCGGCTACGGGTGGGTCTTTCCGTTGGGGTCGAGCGGGGCACTGGGCACCGGCGAGGGGCTGGTGAACGTCGGGGTGGGCGCGTTGGCGACGTCGAAACGGCCCGCGCACATGGCGTTACGGCCCGTCGTCGATCACTATGCCGACGTCGTGCGTGCGGAATGGTCGCTTTCCGGTGCGCCGCAACAGGTTACGTCGGCGCTGTTGCCGATGGGCGGTGCGGTGAGCGGCGTGGCGGGACGCAACTGGATGCTCATCGGCGACGCCGCGGCCTGCGTCAACCCGCTCAACGGCGAGGGCATCGACTACGCGCTGGAGACGGCGCGGCTGGCCGTCGAACTGCTCGGTGTCGGGGACTATTCGACGCGCTGGCCCGCGTTGTTGACCGAGCACTACGGTCTGGCGTTCTCCGCGGCGCGGCGCCTGGCCGGACTGTTGACGATGCCGAAGACCGTCCCGATCCTGGGTCGCCCGGGAATCCGGTCGAACGCGCTGATGTCGATGGTCGTGCGGGTGATGGGCAACCTGATCACGCCGGAGGACTCCGACCTGGTCGCGCGCGCATGGCGGGTGGCGGGGCGAGCGTCGGTGAAAGTGGACACCCGCCCGCCGTTTGTGTGACGGGCGGCGGCCGGCGTCGGCGCCCCCTGCCCGTTAGGCGGGTCGGTGCCCCCTGCCGGTTGAGCCGGGCCGAAGCGCTAGCGCAGGCCCGTGTCGAAACCCCGCAAGACGACGATGCCGGCGCACTCAAACACAGTGTGACAGTTGGCAACTCGCCTCACCGGGTTTCGACACGGGCGCGGCGCGCTGCGCGCGTCGAGCCCGGCTCAACCAGCGGAGGGGTGGGCCGTCGGCGAGCCCGGCTCAACCAGCGGAGGGGTGTGCTGCGTCGAGCCCGTCTCAACCAGTGAGACGGCCTCCTACGCCCGCGCGCTGTGCAGCGCCGCGATGCCTCCGGTCAGGTTGTGCCAGTTGACGCCCCGGAAGCCCGCGGCGGAGATCATGGCCGCCAGTTCTTGCTGGTCGGGCCACTCGCGGATCGACTCGGCCAGGTACACGTACGCGGCCGGGTTGCTCGACACTCGGCGTGCGACGGTCGGCAGCGCCTTCATCAGGTACTCCATGTACGTCACCCGGAACGGGGCGAAGGTCGGCGTCGAGAATTCGCAGATCACCAAGCGTCCGCCGGGCTTCAGTACGCGCTTGAGCTCCGACAACGCCTTGGCCACATCGTTCACATTGCGCAGCCCGAACGAAATGGTGGCTGCGTCGAACACGGCGTCGGCGAACGGCAGCGCCAACGCGTCGGCCGCGACCTTCGGCACGTCGCGGTGTGCGCCCGCCTTGAGCATGCCGAGGGAGAAGTCGGCGGCAATGCACGACGCCCCGGATCGTTCCAGCTCGACCGTCGACACCGCGGTACCCGCCGCCAAGTCCAGCACGACGTCCCCCGGCGACAGCGCCAGCGCCTCGCGGGTCAACTTGCGCCAGCGGCGGTCCTGTCCGAAAGACAGCACCGTGTTGGTGATGTCGTAGCGCTTGGCGACGCCGTCGAACATCGCGGCGACGTCGGAGGGCTGCTTGTCGAGCCCGGCGCGATCGGGGCGAGAGAGTCCAGGAGCCATGACAGCTAACCTACCCGGACCGCACCGCGCGTCGCGCATCGCCGTGATCCGCCACTGTCGTCACCCTGCCAGCGCGGTCACGTGCCCCCGACCGGTCACTTCGCGGTAATGCCCGAGCAGCTCGTCGCAGATCGCCGGCCACGTCCTGGTTCGGACCGACGCGAGTGCCGCCGCGCCGAACTCCGCACGGATGGCGTCGTTGCGCAGCGATTCGACGGCGCCGGGCAGCCGGTCGGCGAACTCGTTCGGCGGCAACAGGTACCCGGTCCGGCAGTGCGCCACCAGGTCGCGAGGCCCTCCGGCGTCGGGCCCGATCACGGGCAGCGCCGACGCCATCGCTTCCTGAATCGCCTGGCAGAACGTCTCATGCTCGCCCGCATGGACGAACACGTCGAGACTCGCGTACGCCCGTGCCAGTTCCTCGCCGCGCAGTTCGCCGGTGAACACCGCGTTCGGCAACAGGGTCGACAACCGCGACCGCTCCGGCCCGTCTCCGACGATCACCAACTGCACCCGCGGGTCATGCGCCAGCGACGCGAGTCGCTCGACATGCTTCTCCGGCGCCAACCGCCCGACGAACCCCACGACCAACTTCGAGTCGGAACCGCGCCACCGCCCGACGAGCCCGGCGTCGGACTTCGCGGGACTGAAACGCTCGACGTCGACGCCCCGGGCCCACCGATGCACACGCGGGATACCATGTGCGGCAAGAGCTTTGATGCTGTCCGACGATGGCGCGAGCGTGCGGTCGCACATGGTATGGATTCGTCGGGTGTACGCCCACGCGGCCCTGGTCGCGACGCCCGCACCATAGCTCGCCGCGAACCCGGCGATGTCGGTCTGAAAGACCGCGACCGTCGGCAGCTTCAGCCGACGCGCCGCATACGCCCCGGCCATCCCGACGACGAACGGCGATGCGAGGTGCACGACGTCGGGCTGAAAATCACGCAGAGCCCGGTAGAGGAGCGGCGTCGGGACGGGGCAGGGCAGGGATGCGACGCCGGGGAACATCACCGACGGAACCAGGTGAACCGGCGTGGTCCCGACGACGTGCGGTGCGGCAGGCTGTCCGCGCGGCGAATCCGGGGCGATGATCACCGCCTCATGACCAGTGCGTTCGAGGTGCTCGACGACCCGCAGGACCGAGTTGACCACGCCGTTGACCTGCGGCAGAAAACTTTCCGACACGATGGCTACACGCATGAGAGCAGTATGGGTGCGCCAGGTTTGCCCCGACTGCCCGTAGACCCAACGTCAGCCCGAACAGCGGGTGAACAGTAGGACGTGCGAATATCTGTAAGTAATCAACGGCTCACACGTCGACCACTGACAAACCGCGAGCTGAGCGAGGCGAAAGCCGTCCGCCGGTTGTGCTAGGCGAAGCCGAGTCGACACCCACGCACGCGAGACTGCGATCGCATGTCCCGTGCGCGTCGGATTCCCACCACGAGCCGGGCAGCGCTCGAGAAGCGCACTCACGGCCCAAACCTGTTGTGCGCATACGTATTGCGCTGTGGAGACGTGCTTACGTTCCGAGTTCGTCTCGCCACATCTCGATACACCAGACTCGTCGCAAGCTCCTCGTCTGGCACTCGATGAGCGCGGGGGTGGGCACCCGCCCAGCGGGGGGTGGGCACCCGCCCGACGGGGAGACCGGCGCGCTCCCCGCCTGGAAGGCGAACTTCTATCGCCCCTAGATCAACCCGTCCGACAGGTGGTTCGGGTTGCCGAAGCGGTGTGCCGTGATGGAGACGGCCTGCTCGTGCAGGTGGGGCAGCATCTCGACGCGGCCGGCGCCGACCACCTCGCCGCCGTAGACGGCGACGTCGGGCTTGCCGCCGGTTGCGGCGAACACCGCGGCGACCTCGTCGGCCCGCGACTCGCCTGCGACGATCCGTACTCGGGCACCGGCATCGGGGCCGTTCTTCGCAGCGAGCGCGGCCAGGTGCGCGGTCCAGGCCGCGTCGTCCTGGAACAGCACCTGCACACCGGCCGCCTGCAGACGCTCGACCAGCGGCTGCGGCAACGCGACCGGCGAGCTCACCGTCGGGCGACTGCCCGCAGCGAGACCCGCACCGATCACGCGGATCGCGCGCACCAGCGGGGCGTCGGCGGCGATTCGAATCGTCACCGGCACCGGCGAATAGCGCAGCAGGTTGCGCTCGACGCCGACCTGCGACGCGTCGCGGGCGATGCCGAATTCGGAGTCCCAGGCGTCGGCGTCGGAGCCGAACGCCGCGCAGAGCCAGGCGAGATCGGCGTCGGCGACGCCCGCCTCACGAGCAGCGGCGACCAGCGGCGCCGCGGCCGACCGCGGTGCCTTGCCGGCGCCGGTGACCGGGGCGTCCACCCAGTCGACCAATCCGTGCAGGTAGCTCGGGCCACCGGCCTTGGTGCCCGCACCGATGGCCGACTTCTTCCATCCGCCGAAGGACTGCCGCCGCACGATCGCCCCGGTGATCCCGCGGTTGACGTACAGGTTGCCCGCCTCGATCCGACGCAGCCACAGGGCCAGTTCGTCGCGGTCGAGCGAGTGCAGCCCGCTGGTCAGGCCGTAGTCGATCTCGTTGACCATGTCGATGGCCTCGTCAAGCGTCTCGGCGGTCATGATGCCGAGGATCGGACCGAAGTACTCGGTCTTGTGGTACTCGGATCCTCGCTTGACGTTGTCACGCACGCCGGGGCTCCAGAGGCGGTTGCCGCCCTCGGCGTCGAGTGCCAGCGGGCTGTCGACGACAATCGGTTCCGGTTTGATCAGCCACTGCTCGCCGGCGCCGAGGGTGGTCAGGCCGCGCAGCAGTTTGCCCGACGGTGCGGTGATGACGGTGCCCATCTGGGTTTCGAGGTGTTCCGGGGTGCCGACCTTGATCGACTTCACGGCGTCGAGCAACTGTCCGCGGAAGCGCTTCGACGTCGCGACCGATCCGACCAGGATGACCAGCGACGCCGCCGAGCACTTCTGCCCGGCGTGCCCGAACGCCGACGTCGCGACGTCCTTGGCGGCGAGGTCGAGGTCGGCGGACGGGGTCACGATGATCGCGTTCTTACCGCTGGTCTCGGCGAGGATCGGCAGGTCGGGGCGCAGTCCGCGGAAGGTCACCGCGGTTTCGTAGGCGCCGGTCAGGATGAGCCGGTCGACGCGTGGGTCGGCGACGAGCTTCGAGCCCAGCTCACGCGAGGCGATGTGCACGAACTGCAGTACGTCGCGCGGCACACCCGCGTCCCACAGTGCTTCGACCATCACCGCGGCCGAGCGCGCCGACGTCGCGGCCGGCTTGATGACCACGGCGGCACCGGCGGCCAGGCCGGACAGCACGCCGCCCGCGGGGATCGCGACCGGAAAGTTCCACGGCGGGATCACCGCGATGAGCTTTCGATGCGCCGGCCGTGCACCGTCGACCTGCTCCAACTGCTGGCCGAGCATGGCGTAGTAGTTGGCGAAGTCGATGGCCTCCGACACTTCCGGGTCGCCCTGGTCGAGGGTCTTGCCGCATTCGGAACCCATCACTTCGAGCAGGTCGGCACGTCGCGCTTCGAGCAGCTCGCCAGCCCGATAGAGGATGCGCGCCCGCTCGTCGGCGCCCAGCGCCTGCCAGCCCTCGGCTGCGGCCACTCCGGTCTCGACGACCTTCGCAATCGACTCGGCGTCGGTGAGCTCCGACGACGACACCAGGTCGACGCCGAGTTTCGACTCGACCATCCGCTCGGCGATCTCCCGGCCCCACGCGCGGTTTCCGGGCAGGTCGGGGTCGGTGTCGGGGGTGTTGTCGAATTCACCGCGGGCACCGGCGGCCACCTTGGCCTCGACGCGCGCCTGCGCACCGTCGACGTCGTAGCGGGCGCGGTTCTGCACCCGGTTGGGCGCGGGGACGCGGTAGTTGTCGACGTCGCCGTCGGCGGTGATCGCCGACAATGCGTCGAGCGACTTCAGGAAGCGGGTCTTCTCGCGGTCGAACAGGCTCTGGTTGTCGCTCAGTTCGAAGACCGCCGACATGAAGTTCTCCTGGCTCGCTCCCTCTTCGAGGCGGCGGATCAGGTAGCTGATGGCGACGTCGAATTCCTGCGGGTGCACCACCGGGGTGTAGAGCAGCAACGACCCGACCTCACGCTTGACCGCTTCGGCCTGTGCGGTCGCCATGCCCAGGAGCATCTCGATCTCGAGTCCGTCCTGCGCACCGCGTGCCTTGGCGAGCAGCCAGGCGAGTGCGGCGTCGAACAGGTTGTGACCGGCGACGCCGACCCGGAGGTTCTTGACGCGCTCGGGCTGCAGGGCATAGTCGAGGACAGCCTTGTAGCTGGTGTCGGAATCCTGCTTGGTGCCCCAGGTGGCGACCGGCCAGCCGTGGACCGCGGCGTCGACGTGCTCCATCGGGAGGTTGGCGCCTTTGACCACGCGCACC
The DNA here is from genome assembly GCF_012933505.1 of Gordonia asplenii. Classification (GTDB taxonomy): domain Bacteria; phylum Actinomycetota; class Actinomycetes; order Mycobacteriales; family Mycobacteriaceae; genus Gordonia; species Gordonia asplenii. The sequence continues at coordinate 4,262 of NZ_JABBNB010000055.1, read as the reverse complement.
TTGATCGGCGCGCCGCCGGCGTCGACGCGGGCGGCGGCCCACTCCTGCAGCGACATCATCGCGCCGAGCGCGTCGGGCAGGTACGCCTGCAGGACGATGCCCGCCGACAGGTCGGTGAACTGGGGACGCTCGAGCAGACGCTTGAAGACGGCGATGGTGAGGTCGAGGTCCTTGTACTCCTCCATGTCGAGGTTGATGAACTTCTTGGGGCTCGCGGCCGCGGCGCGTTCGAAGAGCGGGACCAGCTGCTCGACGACGTCGGCGACGGCCTCGTCGAACGCCCAGTGGTTGTGCGGTGCGACGGTGGACGACACCTTGATCGAGACGTAGTCGACGTCGGGGCGGGCGAGCAGCTTGTGGGTGCCGGCGAGTCGACGCTGTGCCTCGTGTTCGCCGAGGATGGCCTCACCGAGCAAGTTGATGTTCAGCCGGATGTCGTCGCGGCGGATCTTCGCGATGGCCGGGCCGAGCTTGGCATCGGTGGCGTCGATGATGAGGTGACTCACCATCTCGCGCAACACTTTTCGCGCCGTCGGCACGACGATGCCGGGCAGCGGCTTACTCATCGCGCCACCGAGCGCGACGGCACCGCGCATCGGTGCGGGCAGGAACTTGGGAGTCAGTGGCGCCAGACCGCGCAGCTTCTTCGCTGCGGCGCGGATGTCTTCGGGGCGCACGACGCCGTCGACGAAGCCGACGGTGAAGTCGAGGCCGTTGGGGTCGCTGAGGACACCGGTGAGACGAGCGGCAGAGGCGTCGGTGGGGTATCCGTCGGCCTCGGTGAGCCACCGGTGGACCAGCGCGATGGCGTCGTCGGCCAGATCTTGCGGGCGGACCTGGATTGCGTTCGTCATCGTCATGCCTTTCGGTCGGTTCGTTGTTGACGTCAATGCTCGTCCGGCGCGCCATTGAAGTAAAGCGGAATTATCTGTGGATTAGAGTTAAGGGAAACCGAATGATCTGAGGTGTGGGCATGCTGGATGTCAAACGCTTACGACTACTGCGTGAGCTGGCCTCGCGAGGTACCGTCGTGGCCGTCGCCGAAGCCCTGAACTACAGTCCGTCGGCGGTGTCGCAGCAGCTCTCGACGCTGGAGAAGGAAGTCGGGGTGCCGCTGTTCCGGCGCAGCGGCCGCAACCTGGAGCTGACCGCGACGGCCCAGTTCCTCGCCGACGAGGCCGACGATCTGCTCAACCACATCGAACGCATCGAATCGCAGATGCGGTTGAGTCACGGAGTGGTCAGTGGAACCGTGCGGGTGGCCGCATTCCAGACCGCGATGCTGGCACTACTGCCCCAGGTACTGGGGCGGCTGCGCGCCGAACACCCCAGCCTGCGCATCGACGTCGTGCAGCACGAACCGGAAACCGCGCATTTCGAGACGTGGGCGCGCGGCTTCGACCTGGTGATCGCCGAGCAGTACCCGGGGCACGCGACGGTACAGTTCAGCGGCCTCGACCGCGAGCCGCTGACCCAGGATCGCATCCAGCTCGGCCTCCCCCGGCACACCGGCGACCCGATGTTCGACGACGTCGCCACTCTCGCCGATGCGGCGGCCTTGCCGTGGGTGATGGAGCCGCGCCGGGCCGCGTCCCGACATTGGGCCGAACAACGTTGCCGGACAGCGGGATTCGAGCCCGACGTACGGTTCGAGACGGCCGACATGCAAGCCCACGTGCGACTCATCGAATCGGGTAACGCGGTGGGCCTGCTACCCGGCCTGGTCCATGTCGGCAAGCGACCCGACCTTCGGCTGGTCGACCTCGCCGAAGATCCACGCCGAACGGTGTTCACCGCCGCGCGGGTGTCGAGCGGCAGCAACCCGGCGATCTCGCTGTTGCGAACGATGCTGGGCGTGGAGGCGGCAGCGCTGAACGCGGTGGAGTAGAGGGTGGTCTCGAAGGAGCGCCGGCGCGCATCACGACTACCCCGACACCACCAGACGCTCCCAGAACGTCGTCACCGCCTCGGCCAGCGGCGCGGGCTGTTCCAACGCGGGAATCACCCGCGCCCCGACGATCTCGGTCAGCGACGCATTCGCCATCTGATCGACGACGCCCCGGGCCTGCTCCGACGTCCACTCGCCTCGATCGTCGGTCGTGACGAACAGCGTCGGACACGTGACCCGACGGGCCGCCCAGAGCAGATCCGTTCGATTGAGGATGCAGGTCGCGATGGCGTCGACGGCGTCGACGCCCGATTCCGCCAGGCAGGCGTCGAGCAGTTCGACGACCTCGGCGTCGGATCGTCGAGTCTCATCGGTGAGCAGAGTCTGCATGATCGTCGAACGCACCGGCCCGCGCGCACCGAAGACGCGATAGATCGGCAGGAGCAGGTGCACCTGCGCACGCAGCGACATGGGTATCGGAAACGTCGGGGCACTGATCGCGATCAACGATCGCACCAGGTCAGGGCGGGTCGCCGCGAGTTCGATTCCGACGTGGCCACCCCACGCGTTGCCGATCCAATCCACCTCCGACAGCCCCAGCGCACCGACCACTTCGGCGGCCGCGCGCGTACACGCCGAGATGTCGACCGCACCGGAGAGTCGTTCACTGGCACCGCAGGACGGAGCGTCGATCAGGTAGAACCGGCGGTCGGGCAGCAAGGCGATCAGTCGACTCCAACTGCGTGAGTCGACGAACATGCTGTGCCACCCGACGGTGTCCGGTCGACTCGCAGTACCCGCAGGTCGGCCGCCCCCGAGCTGATCACCTCGCCTCCCATCTCCGACCACGTGAACCGCGAGCTCGCCCAGTTCGGTCGGAATCCGCATGGTCTCAACGGCGGACAGTGCGATCATCATCGTCTCCCAATTCATCTTACGTCGTGTCCAGCCAAATCTAGATTTGAAATTACACATAGTCAACCGAAATTCGGTACGCTGGCGACGTGGCCCGGGAATACCGTTCTGACCTGCGAGCACGCCAGGCGTCCCAGAACAGGCAGACCGTGATCACCACTGCGACCGCACTATTCGTCGACGGCGGCTGGGCCACCACGACGATGGCGTCGATCGCCGACGCCGCGGGCCTGACCCGACAGACCGTCTATCAGCAGTTCAACGGCAAACTCGAGTTGCTCGACGCGTGCATCGTGGCCGCACTCGAAGGCGATACCGCCCAGGAAATCCGCGACCAGACCGACTACCGCGCCATGGCAGACGGCACCTTCGAGCATCGGATCGCGGCGGCGGCCCGGTGGCTGCGCGCGGCCCACGAACGCGGAGCCCGGATCCAACACGTCCTCGACCAGGCCGCCGTGACCGATCCCGCCGCCGCGGATCGGCTCGCCCAGCGCGAAGCGGCGCGATGGCGTGAGGTGGAGTACGCGTCGACGATGCTCGTCGGCCGGCGCCCATCCGACGACGCCATCGACACCATGTGGATACTTGCGAGCCGACGATGGTGGCTGACCCTCGTTGGAGACCGCGGTTGGGACGGCGATCGCTGGGAACAGTGGTTCATCACACTGACCACTGCCACGCTCGATGGCCGCTCGTCGAGCAAACCAGATCTGTCGATCACAACTTGAGAGTTGCCGATCTTGAATATTGGGACGATGATGTACCCAGGAGTAGTTAGTTCTGCTACTTATCTGCCCATCGAGTTGACGAAGGTTCACATCATGCGCAAGCGCAGCACCCTTCTCACCCTCGCCACCGCCAGCGTCGCAGCCTCTGCTGCGCTCACCGTCGCGGCCCCGGCTTCCGCCGCGTCGCCCACCTCCACGATCTGCCGGACCTCCGGCAATACCGCGAATGTCGTTGCGCGCCAAGGGCTTGCGGGCCATTCGACGCTCGACGTCGCGCAGTCGTTCCCCCGCGCGCTGATCCCCCGCACCGGTGGCCGGTTCGACGTCCGCGTCGAATGGCACAACATCACGACCGGCAAGAAGGGTTACTCGCTGCGGTCGCTTCCGGTCGCCGGGACGGCGCCGACGGCGTCGTTCATCGACCTACCCGTCGGCGCGGGCACCACGACGTACCGGATCCAGGCGGCGGAGTGGAGCCTGGCGACCTTCTCCGGGATGTGCACCGGACGGTTCGCGGCGCGCTAGTGTGTCGCACTTAAGAGTTGTGTGACGTCGCGTTGACCGCGACCGACTCCGGCGAGGTGAGCGTCACTTCCTCTGCCGGTTGAGCGAGCGGAGCGAGTCGAAACCCCACCGATGCTGAACAAGCAGTCCCCGATCACAACGACTACTCATCCAGCCCGGCAGGCCGGAAAAACAGGAAAACTGCTGGTGAGCAAGGGCAAAAT
>NZ_JABBNB010000054.1 GCF_012933505.1 Gordonia asplenii | reverse complement strand
TTCCTCGCTTCGGCACGCGGGGAGCGGCGGTGGCACTCGGGCAGCGGCGGTGGCGTTCGCACCTCGCACTCGGGGAGCGGCGGCAACGCTCGTTTGGATTGGGTTCGGTTGGGTTCTTCGACTCACCAGACCCCTCGTTACACCGAAGCTCGTTCCTCGCTTCGGCACTCGGGGAGCGGTGGTGGCGGCACTCGCGGAGCGGCGGTAACGTGCACGCCGCCTCAGGTGTGGTGCGAGAATGCCTCGATTATCTGTACCTGCAGTTCGCCGACCAAACCACCGAGGATCGCGCCGATCGCGATGAGCAGCGGCTCGTCGTCCTTGAACACCGGACGCAGGATCGATTCGTACTCCTCGTTGGTCAACATCCCCATCTTCTCGACGATGGTGTCTTCGAGGTTGATCACGTTGAACGCATAGTCGTTGACCTCGGCCATGGTCTGCGGAATTCGTTCGAGAACCATCGCGACGACATGCTCTTTGAGTTCGCGGTAGCGTTTCGTGCCGACCGTCAGCGTGGCGAGCGGAGTGGCCAACGCGGTCTGCGAATCGATGGCAGCCGTCATCTCCTTGCTGATGAGGGCGAACAGTTTGTCCGAGCCGGGACCTTCGAGGATGGCCTCGACGAGGTTCTCCGGGGAAAACAGATCTTCGGCGAGGATCTTGGCGTAGTCGCGGGTGATCTTCTCGCGCTGCGCGTGCAGGAGTCCCTGGAAGGTGATCAGTCCCAGGTATTTGGTCGGATGGACCGGGCGGAACAGCATATTCAGCGCGATGTAGTCGCTGATGAAGCCGACGCTGAAGCCGAAGATCGGCATGATCCACGGGTTCTTGAACAGACCCCAGGCGACCATCTGGACCAGGCCGATACCGAAACCGAAGTAGATGCCGCTGCGACGCATGAACGTCATCGCGTCGCTCGCGACGGTGCGCATCAGCTTGTTGAGCTTCTCTTTGTTGCGGACCAGCGTGGTGACCGCCAAGTACTGCAGGTCGATGTAGCGCCCGATGTCGGATTTCATCTCCTGCAGGAGATTGTCGACGACGGCCGGCGCCTGTTGCTGGATCCGGGCATGAATAGCCTTGCGCGCGGCCGACGGCAACGAGTCCCACAGGCCGGGGCGGATCTGTTCGGCCAGGTCTCGAGCGATGTCGTCGATGGCGGTGGTGAGTGGACCGCGCAGCTCGTCGACAGCCTCCTTGGCGTCGAACTTCTCCAACAGTTCCTCGGGTCGCAGCAGATTGGAGGTGAGCAGCTGGATGGTCGTCGAGCCGACCTTGCCCGCGCGGCGGGGGACGATACCCTGCCATCCGATCGGCCCGACGCCGACGAACTCCAGTGGCCGGAACACCATCTCCAATGCGACGAGTTTGGTGCTCCAACCGACGAACGCCGCGATGAGCGGCATCGACAGGTAGATGTACCAGTTGTCGGCGAAGTCGGTGGTGATCTCGCCCCAACTCTGCAGAGCCACCGTCGAAACCGTCATCTGGCCTCACCTTGCATCGCCGTCTCCCACAATTCCATTCCCAGCGGCGACAATCGCAGCGTCCGACGATCCACGCGTGGGCCGACCGGTCCCACCGACGAATCCTTGATCGCTTTGAGCACCATCGTCTCGGCGGCGAGCACCTCGTACTCGGTCTTGAGGTCGGAGTCTTCCGGCCCCACCTCGACGAGCCCCAGCGCCAGCAGATGCGACACGTACGCCGGCACCATGTTCGGCAGCGCCAGATTGGCGGTCCGACCGATCAGTGCGGCGTTCTCCAGCACCGGTGTCCGTGACGGGTTGCGGCCGATGACGTTGATCAACGGCGACGTCGTGCCGTCGGACAGTGCACCGAGAATCCGCGCTTCGTCGGCCACGAGTTGGTCGAGGAGGCGATCGAACAATGCGAGCTTGCTGTCCTGGGTGCCCTGGTTGAGGGCTTGGTCGAGCAGAACGGTCATCTTCTGGTTGAGGCGTTCGCCCGGCTTCGCCACGTGGTGATGATCGGAGTCCGAGCGGTTCGACGCCGCGGGCAGTGCGAGGGTCTGGCTGTCGTCGACGTCGTCGACGGGGGAGATGGCGTCGAGTCCGGTGCGAGCGAGGTCGAAGATCTGTTCCTCCGCCCACTGCGCCACGCGAAGGACGGTGCGCGTCACGTCGACGGCAGAGCCCAACCACGTGCGCGGGTCGTACGGGTTCGTCATCAGCAGCATCCCAGCTCTCAGTAGACCGCACACATCGTTGGATTAAATCACTCAATCGTCGTGCGCTTGGACGATTGGTCAACTCACATTTTGACGTACCGAATTACGGCGTCTTCCCCCGGTAGTACCGCCCCAGGAATTGGTCGCGGTACTCGAAGTAGTCGCCGTTTTCGATGGCCCGACGCGCACCGTCGACCATGTCGATGACGAACGCGAGGTTGTGCAGGGTGGCCAGTGTCGCCGCGAGGCCCTCCTTCGCCTTGAACAGGTGATGAAGGTAGGCTCGCGAGTACTGCGAGGTGTAGTTCTCGATCTCCGGGTCGAGGGATCCGAAGTCATCGCGGAACCGTGCGTTGGTGACGTTGTAGCGGCCGTCGAGCGAATAGATCGCGCCGTTGCGGGCGACCCGCGTCGGTGAGACACAGTCGAAGGTGTCGGCACCGTTCTCGATCGCGGTGAAGATGTCGTCGGGCTCGCTGATGCCGAGCAGATGCTTCGGTTTGTCTTGCGGCAGTTCGGAATTCACCCATCCGACGATGGTCCCCAGGTTCTGTTTCTCCAGCGCGCCGCCAATTCCGAAGCCGCCGAAGCCCTTTCCGCCGTCGGCCTGATCCCGCTCGGATATCTCAGTCAGATCGCGCGCTGCCTTGCGGCGCAGATCCTCGTACTGCGCGCCCTGAATGACCGCCCACAGGGACTGCGCAGGCCGGTGAGTGCGCTGCGCCGAGAGCCGATTGTGTTCGGCCAGACAGCGAATCGCCCACAGTCGCGTGCGCTCCAGCGAATTCTCTTGGTAGGCGCGGGTATTCATCAGCGTGGTCAGCTCGTCGAAGCCGAAGATGATGTCGGCGCCGAGACCGTGCTGAATCTGCATCGACAGTTCCGGGGTGAAGCGGTGCCGCGACCCGTCGAGGTGGGACTTGAAGGTGACCCCGTCGTCGTCTACGCGAGCCAGGCGCTCACGCCCCTCGGCGATCTTGGCGTCATCCTGGTGCCCCGACACGTCCATCGAGATGACTTTCTTGAACCCCGCTCCGAGGGACATCACCTGGAAACCGCCGCTGTCGGTGTAGGTGGGCCCGGACCAGTTCATGAATGCGCCCAGCCCGCCCGCCTGGTCGACGATGTCGTGGCCGGGCTGCAGATACAGGTGGTAGGCGTTGGCCAGCACGGCTTGCGCGCCCAACCCGGCGACCGCCTCGGGGAGCACGGTCTTCACGGTGGCTTTGGTGCCCACCGGAACGAAGGCCGGGGTGGCGACGTCGCCGTGCGGTGTCGAGATGACGCCGGTACGGCCCAGTGTGCCGGGCAGCGATGTTCCGTAGGTGAATGTCACGCGCTGCATCTTCCCAGGTGAATCGTCCGACTCCCAAACCGCGCACGACGTTTCGTTATCCTTGACCGCATGTCACGCATCGCGAAATATCTGTCCTCGGCTGTCGTCGCCGGTGCCGTCTGTCTGACCTTCGCCGCCTGCGGCAGTGAGGAACAGGCGACCAGCAGCTCGACGGCGGCGGCAGCGTCGAGCGCGGAGACGACGAATCCCGACGCCAGCACCGTCGCCGGCCCCAAGCCGGCCGCGCCGCCGTCGTCGATCCCGGCCGGCAAGCAGACGTCGGTGGTCGCCGGAAAACAGTGCGGACTCACCAAGGGCCCCGACGGCGCGCTGACGATCGTCATCCTCGAGGGCGGCGTCACCTGCGATGTCGCCAAGACCGTCGCCACCGTGTACGGACCGAAGATCGCGTCCGGCAGTGAACAGCAGATCTCCGGCTGGACGTGTGGCCCCACCCAGACCGCTGGTGTCCTGGCGAAATGCGTCAAGGGCGACGACGCATTCGGGCTGGTGGCCAAATAGCGCTTGACCCTCACGCGACGTGAGGCTCGAAGGTGGTTGCTGTGAGTGAGACGAAGACCGATTCCGCCCGAACAGTGGGCGACGTCGCCAAGCTGACCGGAGTCAGCGTTCGCACACTGCACCACTATGACGAGATCGGTTTGGTGGTGCCGTCACGACGCACTTCGGTGGGCTACCGGCTCTACGCCGACGACGACGTCGAACGCCTCCTGCAGGCGCTGACCTACCGCGAACTCGGTTTTCCGCTCGAGCAGATCTCGACCCTGCTCGACGATCCGTCGGCCGATGCGCTGACTCATCTGCAACAACAGCACGATCTGCTGCGGCAGAGGATCGGTCACTTGCAACACATGGTCGTTGCAGTGGAGAAGATGATGAACAGCAAGAAATCAGGTATCAACCTGACCAGCGACGAGCAGGCCGAGATCTTCGGCACCGACTGGCCCGGTGAGGAGTATGCGGCCGAAGCGCACGAGCGCTGGGGCCAGACCGACGCGTGGAAGCAGAGTCGGGAACGTAGTTCCACCCGAACCAAGGCCGACTGGCAGCGGATCAAGAACGACGGCGATGCACTGCTGACGCGAATGGCCGACGCCTTTCGGTCCGGTGTGCGGCCGGGCTCGCCAGAGGCGGGCGAGATCGCCGAAGCTCATCGGCAGAGCATCAACGAGCACTACGACTGCTCGCACGCGATGCAGTGGTGTCTTGCTCAGATGTACGTCTCGGACGAGCGCTTCACCCGCTATTACGACGATCGGGCTCCCGGCCTCGCACAGTGGCTGCTCGACGTCGTCGCAGCCGACGCACGAGCACACGGAGTCACCGAACCGAATTGGAGCTGAGTTGATTGAGTGTCGTCGGCGGAAGTGAAGCCGTTCGCGTGTGAGCGGATTCGACTGATATGGCATCCGATCCGCTGGCGAGGTCGCGGGCGATCTGGGCACAGTCAGCGCCGTGAAACGTCGACTCAACCGATCGAGTTGTCGGCGAGTGGGCTTTCGGCAGGCGGGCGGTCGTCGATCGGGCGGTCATCGATCGACGCCGTGAGCGCGTCGAGGAATGCCTTGATCGCCGGTCGGTCAGCGGCCACGGTCCGGACTACCGCGACGATGTCGCGGACGAACTCTTCAGCGAGCGTGAGCCGATCCACCCGCGCGGGCCGAAGGCGCAGCATCGACTCGGTCGCCGGTGCGATGCCCAGCCCAGCCTCGACCATCGCCATCGAGACCGCGGTGTCGGTGACCTCGTGGCGCACCCGCGGCTCGACGCCGTACCGCCTGCACACAGCACGCACCGCACGGCCGTACTGACTCGCCTCCGGCGCGAGGATCCAGTCACGGTCGGCGAGATCCGCGAGCCGGATCGTCGACTGGTTGAATGTCGTTGCGGGGGCAGCGATTTCAAAGCGTTCGCGGCGCAGGGTCAGCGATCTCAGGTGCGGGTCGCGGGGGATCGGATTGTCAGGGTAGTCGAGGCCGACGGCGACGTCGATCGCTCCCGACGCCACGCTGGCGTGCAGGTCGTCGACGTCGAGTTCGCGCGTGACCACGCTCAGTTCGGGATATGTCGACCGTAGAGTTCGCAGCAGCGCCGGCCACATGTCGACGGCGGCCGACGCGAAGGCCCCGACATACAACTCGCCCTGCACGGCGTCGGCCGAGGCCTCCAATGCCGCGACGATCTGCGCATCGACGTCGAGGATGCGACGCGCGTGTGCGGCGAGTTCGACGCCGATCGGAGTGAGTCGCAGCCCTCGGCCGATGCGTTCGGTCAGGGCTGTCCCAGCCTCTCGCTCGAGTGCGGAGATCTGCTGCGACACCGCGCCGGGGGTGTAACCGAGTTCGTCGGCGGCGGCGCGAACGGATCCGGTTTGCTGTACCGCGACGAGGGCGCGCAGTTGAACGCTCGTCCAGTCCATCCGACTCTCAATCGTTTAAGAATTCTACCTGTTCAGGTGCAGAATATATCGATTGTCTAGACAGAGTTGGGTCCGCATCCTGATACACATGACCGCAGTTGCAACCGACACCAGCTCCGACGCCGCGTCCACGCGTTCGCGGTGGTCGTTCGACCAGCTCGACGCCCGACTCGCCGCAGTTCTCGGCGCCGCCGCGCTCGGATTGACCGGCCCGCTGATCGCGCTGTCCGGTCTCGACGCGGGGACGTCGTCGCTGTGGCGCGCCAGTCTGGCGGTGCTTCTGCTCGTCGCCATCCGCTTCGTTGCCCGACGCCGAGCCGTCGCGGCCGGCCACCCCGCGCCGAAGCGCGGCATGTCGATGCGAATCACCTCGCTCGCCGCGGGCGTCTTCCTCGGCCTCGACATGGTCCTGTGGAGCCAGTCGATCCTCGCGGTCGGTGCTGGAATCGCGACGGTCGTCGTGAATGTGCAGGTGATCGTCGTTCCCCTGTTGAGCGCGGTCCTGTTGGGCGAGCGGATCCGACGTTCCTTCTGGTTCGTGGCACCGGTATTGCTCGGTGGCGTCGCGCTGGCCGGCGGGATCGTCGGGCAGCAGCCGAGTTCGTCGGCCGTCTTCGGAACCATCACCGGCGCCGCTGCCGGCATCGCCTATGCGGGCTACCTTCTGCTGCTGCGCCGTACGAGCCACGAACCCGCGCACCGCCTCGCAAACCTCACCGACAACATGATCGCGGCGGCCCTCGTCGCGCTGATCGGTTGTGCCGCAACGGGACATCTGACGCTGTGGCCCGGTTGGGCGCCGGTCGCCTGGCTATTCGTCGCGGCCGTCACGGGCCATGTCATCGCCTGGCTCCTCGTCGGGTCGGCGCTGCCGCGGCTGTCCGCGAGTACCGGCAGCACCCTGTTGCTGACCCTGCCGATCTTCGCTCTCGCGTTCTCCGCTGTCCTGCTCGGCGAACGACCGACCGCATCCCAGCTGGCGGGCAGTGCCATCGTGCTGGGAGCGATCGCAGTTCTGAACCGGCCGTCGTCGAAGTGACAGGCCGATTGCATTCGGCCACGCCACCGCCGGCGAGGGACATGTTCCCCCGGCGTCGACCACGGGGGCCGATTGCAATCAGCCGCCCGCCCGACGTCGAGCGGCTTGATACCGTTGCGCGACGGGGTAACTGGTTCGCCCCGCGAGATAGGGGTGCACCGATGTCGTCGACCTCCGAGGAATCCACCGACACCGTCGTCGACGAGCGGGAAGACGGTCCTTCACGCGGCACGCGACTAAAAGTATGGTGGTACAACCATATTCGCCAATACTCGTACAGCGGATGCGTCGTCGCGCTGCTGTTTCTGTGGGCGTCGGCGACGCCCTCGCTGCTTCCGCGTGGTTGGTTCTTCCAAGGTGCGGTCAGCGGCGGCTCAGCGGCCATCGGCTATGGCGTCGGCACATTCCTGACGTGGCTCGCGCGTTTCATGGTGTCGCGCACTGAACGGTGGCCGGTGCCGACATGGAAGTGGTGGTCGGGGCTGGGGTTCGTCGGCCTGGCCGGCACCGCTTTCATGATGTACTGGTTCGCCCATTGGCAGGATGAGCTGCGCGACCTGATGGGCGTCGAGCACCTGACGTGGACGGCCTACCCGCTCGTCGTCATCGTCGCGCTGATCGTCTTCGCCATCCTCATGAGCATCGGGCAGGCCTGGGGCGCTGGACTCAAGTGGCTGGTCCGCAAGCTCAACGCCTTTGCGCCCCCGCGTGTTTCGGCGGTCGTCGGCGCCGCGATCGTCGTCGTACTGACCATCTTCATCGTGAACGGCGTGTTCGCCAACTACGCGATGCGGGCCCTCAACTCGACCTTCTCCGCCGCCAACAACGAGACGAAAGCCGACAGTGCACCGCCGACCTCCACGTTGCGGTCGGGCGGCCCGGGCTCGCTGGTCACCTGGAACTCCCTCGGTCGGGAAGGCCGCGTCTTCGTCTCCAGAGGCCCAACGGTTCAACAACTCTCGGCGTTCAACGGCACTCCCGCCGTGGAGCCGATCCGCGCCTACGCCGGTCTGGACTCCGCGCCGAACGTCAACGCCGCGGCCGACCTCGCCGTCAAGGAGCTCGAGCGGACAAATGCGTTCAGCCGCAAGGTGATCGCCGTCGGCGGCACCACCGGCAGCGGGTGGATCAACAAATCGATGGTCGACTCGCTGGAGTACATGTACAACGGCAACGTCGCGACCGTGTCCATCCAGTACTCGTATCTGCCGAGTTGGCTGTCCTTCATCGTCGACAAGGAGCGCGCGCGGCAGGCGGGCATCGCGATCTTCGAGGCGGTCAGCGAGAAGGTCCGCGCCATCCCGGAGGCGCAGCGGCCCAAGCTCGTCGTCTTCGGCGAGAGTCTGGGCTCGTTCTCCGGCGAGGCGTCGTTCGGCTCCATTCCGACGATCGCCGCCCGCACCGACGGCGCACTGTTCAGCGGCCCGACGTTCAACAATCAACTGTGGCTCGACACCACCGACAACCGCGACGCCGGCAGCCCCGAGGTGAAGCCGATCTTCCACAATGGCAAACAAGTTCGCTTCATCGCCGACCAGAACGACCTGACTCGCCCGACGCCCGACTGGCCCGGCAATCGGATCGTCTACCTGCAGCACGCCTCCGATCCGATCACCTGGTGGAACCCCGACCTCGCCTTCAGCGAACCCGACTGGCTCACCGAACCCCGCGGCTCCGACGTCCTCGGCGCGACGACGTGGATCCCGATCGTCTCATTCCTGCAGTTGTCCGCGGACATGGCGGTGTCGGTCAATGTGCCCGACGGCCACGGCCACCACTACCTGAGCGCGGTGCCGTACGCGTGGGCGAGCATTCTGCAACCGCCGGGATGGACGGTGGAGAAGACGCAGAAGCTGGAGCCGCTACTGACGCGGGACTGAGGCGACGGTCACCCGGACACCAACGCCACCACTCGCTCCAGCGCGGCCACGCGAGATCCCTTGACCAGCACCGCATCTGCTGCCCCCAGCCCCGACAGTTCGTTCGCCGCGGCAGCGACGTCGGGGACGTGGGTCACCCCGTCGCCGTAGTCCGGCTCGGCGACGGCGATCACGGTAATGCCCAATCCCGTTGCCAGGGAAGCTATTTCGCGATGTGCGGCGGGGGCGTCGGGGCCGAGCTCGGCCATCGTGCCCAGTACCGCGACGCGACGTTCGGCCTCCAGCGTCGCCAGCGACCGCAGTGCGGCGGCCATCGACGTCGGGTTGGCGTTGTAGGCGTCGTTGATGACGGTGAGCCCGGAGTCCAGTGTCACCAATTCCATCCGCAATCCCGACAGCGCCGCGTCGGCGAGACCGGCGACGATCCCGTCGACGGAGACGCCGAGCCCGCCACCGGCGGCAGCCGCGGCGAGGGCATTGGGAACCTGGTGTTCACCGCGTGCGCCCAACGCGACCGGTGCCGACCCCCAGGGCGTGTGCAGGGTGAACGATGCGCGCAGCTGGTCGTCGAGCACGACGTCGGAGGCGTAGACGTCGGCCTCCGACGTCGACGCCGAGTACGTGAGCACGCGCGCCGAGGTGCGGGCCCGCATCGCGAGAACCCTCGGGTCGTCGGCGTTGAGTACCGCGACGCCGTCGTCGGGAAGCGACTCGATGAGCTCGCCTTTCGTCTGCGCGACCGCCTCAAGACTGCCGAAGAGTTCGAGGTGCACCCCCTCGACGCGAGTCAGCACGCCGACGGTCGGCGAGGCGATGCCGCACAGCGTCGCGATGTGTCCGATGCCGCGGGCGCCCATTTCGAGGACGACCGCTTCGGTGTCATCGGGCGCGCCGAACAACGTCATCGGCAAACCCAGCTCGTTGTTGAACGACTTCTCACTGGCCGCGGTGTGGAAGGTCGACGCCAGCACTCCCGCAAGCAGGTCTTTGGTCGACGTCTTGCCGACGGATCCGGTGACTCCGACGACCCGGCCCGGGATTCGACGCCGGGCCGCGCGCCCCAGATCAGCCAATGCGACGGCGGTATCGGCCACCCTGATCGCTGCGACACCCGGTGTCGGCTCGGCGTCGTTGCTGGTCAGATAGGCGGTTGCACCCGCGGCGACGGCGGTGGCGATGAAGTCGTGGCCGTCGCGCTCGGCGACGATCGGCACGAACAGTTGTCCGGGCGTCAGTACCCGGGAGTCGATAGCCGCCGAGGTGACCGTGGTATTCGGTCCGATGAGTTCGCCGCCGGTTGCCGCTGCAATGTCGCTCGCCGTGAAATGCACGGTTCAACGCTACGCGACGACGAACCCGCGCCGTGTCGCCGTTGCCCCGACGCCGTATCGTAGACATCCATGACCGATGACACGCGGCCCGCCCGCTCCGCTCCCGGCGCCGGTCCTCTCCTGCGCCTGGTCGTCCTCTTCGGTGGTGTCTCTGCTGAACATGACGTGTCGTGCGTGACCGCCGCCCATGTTGTCGCCGCCGCCGATCGCTCCAAATACGACATCGTGCCGGTCGGCATCACCCGTGACGGCGGGTGGTTCCGGCAGGACAAGGCGATCGCGGCACTCGCCGACGACGTCGAGCTGCCCAATGCGCTGCTTCCCGAGGGCACCGAGGTGGATCCGATCGTGATTCTGCGCGGCGATTCGTCGAAGCAGACCGTCGTGCTGCCGCTGCTGCACGGACCGCACGGCGAGGACGGCACCGTCCAGGGCATGCTCGAACTGCTCAAGCTCCCCTACGTCGGGTCCGGTGTGCTCGGTTCGGCGGTATGCATGGACAAGGCGATGGCCAAGGATGTCGCCGCGTACCGCGGCATTCCGCAGTGCCGCTGGATCGAGTTCCGCGACGGCGTCGACGATTCGCGCGAGATCGTCGGCAAGGTCGAGGCACAGCTGGGTCTGCCCGTCTTCGTGAAGCCGGCGAACATGGGATCGTCGGTCGGAATCACCAAGGCGCACAACATAAAAGAGCTCGACGACGCGATCAATCTGGCGCTGCGCTACGACGATGTGCTCGTCATCGAGGAGTCGGTCACGGCCCGCGAGATCGAGGTCGCGGTGCTCGGCAACGCATTGCCCGAGGTGTCGTTGCCCGGTGAGATCCGCCCCGGTAGCGAGTTCTACGACTACGAGGACAAATACGTCACCGGCGCAGCGCAATTGGTCATTCCCGCGGACTTGTCGGCCGCCGACACCGACGCCGTCCGCGAGTTGGCCGTCCGCGCCTACACCGCGATGCGCTGCAGCGGCCTGGCCCGCGTCGACTTCTTCTTCGAGGAGTCCCGCCTCGACGGCGAGCCCGCCCGCGGCTGGCTCCTCAACGAGATCAACACGATCCCAGGGTTCACCCCGGCGTCGATGTACCCGAAGATGTGGGGGGCGTCGGGCCTGAGCTACCCGGACCTCATCGACCAGTTGGTTGCCCTGGCTCTCGAGACCTACCAGCGGCGCTCGGGATTCTCGACCGCACACTGAGTCGGGGTCGGTGCGGGCGGCCTATTACCCGCAACGCCGTTCGGCTCCCGGAGCGACGATGCTGCTCCGCGAATACCGATCGCGGTCCCCGAGCGCCGATGCTGCTCCGCGAATGCCGATCGCGGTCCCCGGCGCGCCAACCCCGCTGCCCGGAGCGCCAACCCCCAACCCCGCTCCCCGAGTGCCGAAGCGAGCTCGCGAGCTTCGGTGTATCGAGGGGCTAGCGAGACGAAGAACCCAACTCAATCCAATCCAGTTGAATCTGTGTCCTCTTCGGGCTTTGGCGTGCCGTGCTCACGTCGACGACTTCGGCCGGCAGACGTCTCGATACACCGAAGCTCGTCCCTCGCTTCGGCACTCGACGAGCGAGGGGGAAGGCTGGTCACGCACCACAGCACTCGACCGAGCGGGGACTCTGGTCACGCACCACAGCACTCGACCGAGCGGGGACTCTGGTCACGCACCGCAACGCCCGAACGGGGAGGCTGAGCGGGCACCGCAGCACTCGACGAGCGAGGGGGAAGGCTGGTCACGCACCGCAACACCCGAGCGGGGAGGCTGGTCACGCACCGCAACACCCGAGCGAAGGCTCGGCGGCAGGCGCCGGACCGGCGGTCGTTCGACTCAGTAGGCCATGAACAAGATCTCGTCGCGGGAGTAGTCGTGCCCGGGGTGGTTCTCTTTGAGGTGCTTGTTCACGTTCTCCACCAGCTCGTCTTCGGTTTCCCCGCGGAGTTGTTCGCCGCAGGGGCAGGTGAGTCGCGTCTTGGCCATGTCGGTTCTCCTCATATTCGCGGACACTGATCTATTCACATAGAACCACTTTCGAGCGTGACCTGCGCAACACGCCCTACCCGACCCGTCCCTGGCTCAGCGTCCGGCCGACGCCGGCGGCAGCGACCTGGGCCGCAGCCACCAGCGTCGCACGGTTACGACCCAAGGTCGGCACGACGATGCCCAGTGCCGCGACGACGTCGTCGCCGACCCGGACGGGCACCGCGATCGAGCACGCGCCGAGGGTCATCTCTTCGGTGGTAGTCGCATAGCCGTGCTGGCGGATCTGACTGAGCTGCCGAGTCAGGGTGCCCGGCGCGACGATGGTGTGCGGAGTCTGCGGCCGCAGATCGGTGAGCACCCGGCGTACGACGTCGTCGGGTGCGTGGGCCAGGAGTACCTTGCCAACTCCCGTGCAGTACAACGGAAGTCGGCTGCCGACGCGACTGACGACCGGCACCGACGCCCGCCCCGACATCCGTTCCAGGTACAGCACCTGGGTATCTTCGCGCACCGCGATGTGCACCGTGGCGAGCGTTGCCGCGTAGAGATCTTGCATGAACGGCGACGCCGCTTCGCGCAGACCCGTTTGGATCGGGGCGAGTAACCCCACGTCCCAGAGTCGACGCCCGATCACATACGCGCCGTCGGGCCTGCGCACCAGGCCGTGCCAGGCCACTATCTCTCGGACGAGGCGATGAGCAGTGGGAACCGGCAGTCCGGCACGCTCGGCGATCTCGGTGAGCGTGAGGAACCGATGAGTGTCGTCGAACGCTCCGATCACGGCGAGGGTGCGCGCCGCAACCGACTGGCGCGGAGAATTCGTGTTGCCCGCCAACGTGTTTCAGCCTCTCGTCAGTGGGGTCTCGTACGTCGCCGGCGCGGTCATGACACTCGGCCACTCATTGTCTACTCCGCGAACACTCCGCGTGCGATCCGGAACGCCGTGTTCGCGTCTGGTACGCCGCAGTAGATCGCCGACTGCAGAATGACCTCTTTGATCTCATCGGTGGTCAGCCCGTTGCGCAGCGCCGCGCGAAGGTGCATCGCGAGTTCCTCGTGATGTCCCCGTGCGATCAGCGCGGTCAACGTGATCATGGAGCGGCTCTTGCGGTCGAGTCCCGGCCGAGTCCAGATGCTCCCCCACGCATATTCGGTGATGAGCTGCTGGAAGTCCTCGGTGAGGTCGGTGATGGCGGCGGTCGCGGCGTCGACGTGGGTGTCGCCGAGCACCTCCCGCCGTACCTTCATCCCGTCGTCGTATCGGGTCATCGGCGTTCTCCTCTGCTGCGATCGATCTGCGTTCGAATGAATTTCTCGGTCAGTCCGAGGTAGTTCGACGCCGGGGCTCGCCCGGCGAGCGCCGCCATCGAATTCTGCTCGGACGCCAGGGCTTGTGCCGCACTGTCGACGTTCGCGCGCATCTGATCGGTGTGCACTCGCAGCCCACTGAGCAATGCGTCGGTCTGCGCCGCGGCGACAGCGGTGCGCTGCAACAGGATTCGCAGCGTATCCCACTCGGTGTGCCATGCCCCCGACGATCGTTCCTCCGCGGCGTCGGCCGCCGCCAGATGCAGGCTGGCCGCCAGGTTCGGTGCGGTCAGTGCGGCACGTCGAATCTGCACGGAGCCAATGGGATTGGCCTTGTGCGGCATCGTCGAAGATCCACCTCCCTGTCCCTCCGACAGCTCCGCGATCTCGGGTCGCGACAAGGTCAGCACATCGTTGGCGATGTGCCCCCAGGCGTCGGTGCAGGTGACCGCGGCATCGGCGATGCGTGTGACGGGTGTGCGCCGAGAGTGCCACGGTGGCACGTCATCGAGGTTCAGGGCTGCAGCCGCCTGCGAAATCGCCTGTACCGCGGCATCGATGGGATGCTCGACGCCGGACGCCAGTTCGACCGCCGCAGCCATCGTTCCGCCCGCTCCGCCGAACTGTGCCGGAAAGTGCAGCGCCCCAACTTGTTCCGCGGCATCCACCACCCCACTGAGCCAGTTGGCGGCCTTCAGACCGAATGTCATCGGTACCGCGAACTGGGTGATGGTGCGGGCCGCCATCGGCGCATGCCGGTATCGGTCGCTGAGGTCGGCGAGAGTATCGCTCTGCGCGGCGAGCCGGCGTCGAATCCCGGCGAGACACTGTGCCGCACAGAGCATTACGGCTGTGTCTACGACGTCTTGGCTGGTGAGCCCGCGGTGCAACCAAGTGGCGGCGTTGCCGGCCAGTCGGGATCGGAGCAGTGTGACCAGCGGAATCACGGGGTTTCCTCCGACGGCCGCCTGCCCGGCGATGTGGTCGCGATCGGCATCATCGAGCAGCGCACGCAGTTCGTCGACGTCGAGTACCGCGTCGGCCGGGATGATCCCCGCCGTCGCGAGCCCCGCCGACCACGCCGCCTCCACCGCGATCATCGCGGCAAGAAAGGCGTTGTCGGAGAACGCTTCCGCGGCGGCGTCCGCGCCCGGCCAGAGGAAGTCGGTCATGCCGGGCCGTGGTCGAGGAAGACCGTCTCGTTCTCACCCTGTAGCCGAATGTCGAAGCGGAATCCGGCGTCGTCGGCCACTGCGATCAACGACGAACGACGTTCGGCATCGACCGATGTCAGCAGCGCGTCGTCGGCGAAGTCGCCGGGCAGATACGCACGTGTGAGGAGTCGATCGAGCAAGCCGCGGGCGAACACGCAGACAGCGAAGAACGGTCGGGCGTCGTCGACGGCTCCGGGGGTCAGCGTCGAGAACGTGTAGCGCCCGGTGCGGTCGGTCTGTGCGCGACCGAAGCCGGTGAAGGTGAATCCGTCGCGGTGCAACGAGCCGGTCTCGGCGATGCGGTTGCCCTGTTCGTCGGCCTGCCAGATCTCGATCAGGGCGTCCGGGACGGGGGTGCCTTCGCCGTCGAAAACGGTGCCGTGCAACCGGATTCGCCCAGAATGTCCCGATGGAACCAGATCGGAGTCGCCGTCGTAGGGCAGCGCGTAGTGAAAGAACGGCCCGACTGTCTGGCCAGGGGTGGGTGGCAGTGTCATTACTCGCCTTCCATCGGGGTCTGGCGGCTGCCGGTGAGGACGATGTCCCAACGGTAACCGGTGGACCACTCGTGCGCGGTGAGGTCGTGGTCGTAGGTGGCGACGAGTCGGTCGCGAGCGTCCTGGTCGACGATCGCCTGATAGATCGGGTCGAGCGCGAACAGCGGGTCGCCGGGGAAGTACATCTGGGTCACGAGCCGCTGAGTGAACGCGGTACCGAAGACGGAGAAGTGGATATGCGCTGGGCGCCAAGCGTTGTGGTGGTTCTTCCACGGGTACGGGCCCGGCTTGATCGTCGTGAACTTGTACCAGCCGTCATCGTCGGTGAGGCACCGTCCGACGCCGGTGAAATTGGGATCGATGGGGGCCGGGTGCTGGTCACGTTTGTGGATGTAGCGCCCCGCGGCATTGGCCTGCCACACTTCGACGAGTTGCCCGCGGACCGGGCGGCCTTCGCCGTCGAGCACTCGGCCGCTGACCACCAGTCGCTCTCCGATCGGTTCTCCGCCGTGCGCGATGGTGAGGTCGGCTTCCAGCGGGTCGACGTCGCGGTGGCCGAAGGCCGGCGAAAAGAGTTCCACACCTTCGGGATCCGCGTGTTGCAGATCTTTCGTGGGGTGGCGGAGCAGGCTGGAGCGGTAGGGCGCGAAGTCGACGCGGGTGCGCGTCTCGGCGGGCCGTCCGGCCGCCAGCGAGGCCGCGTAGTCGGCGCTGATCGCAGCGATCTCCTCGCTGATCTGAGCCTGCGTCCCCTGTGCGCCGTCCGACGTCAGTGTTGTGGCCATCCTGTGTACCCTTCTGCGAGATAGGTGGAACCGGCCTCCGAGGAGACCAAGGCATTGAGTTCGCCGAGTTGGCGCAGATCGTCGAAATCCGTTGTGCCGTCAACATGATGGAGCATGGTGGTCATCCAGTACGAGAAGTGCTGGGCCTTCCACACCCTCGACAGCGCGCGCTCGGTGTAGGTGTCGAGGGCGGCGTCGTCGGACTTGTTGATCGTCCGGTCGAGTACCTCGGCGAGAACCCGGACGTCAGCCAGCGCGAGATTGAGTCCCTTTGCGCCCGTTGGCGGTACGGTGTGCGCGGCGTCGCCGGCGAGCAGCAGATTGCCGTGCCGCATCGGTGACTGGACGAAGCTGCGGAACGGCAGCACGGTCCGTTCGAGGACCGGCCCCTCCTTGAGTTCGAAGCCGTCGTGGCCGGCGAGTCGGCCGTGCAGTTGCGCCCAGATGCGGTCGTCGGACCAGGTGCTCGGGTCCTCGCGCGGATCGCATTGGAAGTACATCCGCTGCACGGTGTCGGTGCGCTGACTGATCAGCGCGAAACCCTCGGGTGCGCGTGCGTAGATCAACTCCGGGGCGCTCGGCGGGGCCTGCACCATCACACCGAACCAGGCGAACGGATATTCCCGAAAGTATTGCGTCGCTTGGTCGATCAGCGGGCGACAGACGCTGCGCGAGCCGTCGGCCCCGACGACGATGCGTGCGGTGATGCGGTGGCGCGAACCATCGGCATCGGTGTAGTCGACGGTCGGTGCGTCGACGACGTCGGCGACTTCGGTATCGGTGATGCCGTAGCGGAGGTCGCCGCCGTCGCGTACGCGGGCCGCGTGCAGATCGACGAAGACCGCGGTCTGCGGGTAGAGCCAGCACGACGCCCCGACGAGTTTCTGGAAGTCGATGCGGTGACTGAGGCCGCCGAACCGCAGCGCGATACCCGCGTGTTCGTGACCGTCGGTGAGCACCCGGTCGCTGACCCCGGAATCGACGAGGAGTCGGACGCTGTCGCGTTCGAGAATGCCTGCGCGGTGGGTAGTTTCGATCTGTTCGACGGTCCGGTTGTCGATGACCACCGAGTCGATGCCCGCGTTGTGCAGCAGATGCGAGAGCATCAACCCCGCCGGCCCGCCGCCGACGATCACCACTTGCGTGGCCGTCGTGCTCGCCAATGCTGTCATGGGTGTTCCGCCGTTCATGTGAGGTGTGACTGTGCCGATGAATCTACGAGGTATGGGTCACAGGCGGAAGGGTTGGTTTTCACTGAGTGAAAGTTGGGGGATGTTGGTTCGGCGCTCGGGGAGCGGGTGGTCGGCTGCGTCGAGCCGGGTTCCCTGCCGCGATTTCGGCGCCGCCTACAGTTCCAGCCCGTGCAGCACCACTAGCGGTTCGGTCGTGGCAACGACGCCGTCGAGGCCCATGATCGCCTCCCCCGACGAATGGCCGTCGTCGCTGCGGTCGGCGGCGGCCAACCACAGGTCGTCGAGTCCGGCGACCTTCAGTATCAACGCGTCGGGGCGCGGCGTGGAATCGCCACCGTACCAATGGAGGTCGACGCCGAGCGGTCGCCCGAGGCGTTGCCGCCACCACGGGTGCGAGCTGACGTCGGCGAGCGGTCGTACGCCGAGGACGGTCGGCTCATCCCGTCGCAGAGTAATTCCGAAGTCCCACTCGTACTGTTGCCAACTCACCTGGTAGGCACCGTCTCTCGTGACGAGTTCGACCCCCATCGGCGCCGTGTGAATCGCCCCGTGGTCCCAATCGTCGTCGGCGAGCAGGCTGTATCGCACGGCGACCAACTCGCCGCCTGCCAGATCCGACGCTAATGCGCGGATGTCGTTGTCGTCGGACATTGTGCACCTCCGGGCATCCCATTGTCGCGGCCGGCCGCGGCCCGCGGGGCCGAATGCTCCGGCTTCCCCCGCAATTCCCGCCCACGGTCGCGGCTCGACGGGGTTGACTGAACTCAACCACCATCGCGACTGAAGGGTCGATCATGTACGACATCGTCAAGGGGCTGCCGTCGACGCACGGCGACCACTACCAGTTGAATACGACGACCCTGATCAGGCATGCCGCGCGGACCTATCCCGAGCAGGAGATCGTGTACCGCACCGCCGACGGCGGCTGGGACCGCTACACCTACGCCGACTGTTATCGGCGGGTACGCGCCATCGCGAACGTGTTGCGCGGCTTGGGAATCGGACCCGCCGACGTCGTCGGAGTGATCGACTGGAACAGCAAACGTCACTTCGAGTTGTACTGGGCGATACCCGCACTCGGGTCGGTGCTGCTGCAGATGAACCTGCGGCTGGCGGGTGAGGATCTGGCATTCGTCGCGAATCACAGTGACGCGAAGTGCGTCTTCGTCGACGAGACGCTACTACCGGTCGCGGAAGCCCTTGTCGCACAAGGAGTAGGTGTGCAGAACTGGGTGGTGATGACCGACCGACCGATGTCGGAGGTCTCGACCGCCCTTCCGAACGCGCTGTCCTTCGAGGATCTCCTCGACGCGGCGTCGGACGAGATCGACTTTCCGATGATCGACGAAACGTCGGCGTACAGCGCCTGTTACACCACCGGCACCACCGGACAACCCAAAGGCATCTACTACTCGCACCGTGGCATCTACCTGCACGCGATGGCGCAGGCCCAGGGGCTGAGCCTGACCGCCGACGACACCATCATGCTGATCACTCCCATGTTCCATGGAAACTGTTGGGGCCTACCGCAATCCGGGGCGTTTGCCGCTGCGCGGTTCATCCTGCCCGGACGGTACGCGGCCGAGGACACCTCGGTTCTGGTCGAAGAGATGATCGCCGAGGGCGTCACCGTCGCCAACGGCGCACCGGCGATCTTCGAGCCGATGCTCCGCTACCTCGAAACCCTTTCCGACAGACCGGACTTCAGCAGACTGAAGTTGCTGTGCGGGGCGTCGGAGCCGCCGTTGTCGATGATGAATGGGCTGTTCGACTTGACCGGCGCCGACGTCGTGCACGGGTACGGCGCGACGGAGACGACGCCGGTGGTGACCTCCAACCGCGGCATCAAAGCCGCGCTGCGGGCATGGCCGAACGACAGACAGTGGAATCACAAACGCTACCAAGGACTTCCGGCGTCGGGCGTCGACATCCGCATCGTCGACCCGACCGGCGTCGACCTGCCACACGACGGCGTCGCCGCGGGCGAGGTGTTACTGCGCGGGCCGTGGATCATCGAGAGTTACTATCACCTCGACGACAACGCCGACCGATTCTTCGAAGGATATTGGCGCAGCGGCGATGTCGGGAGCATCGACGAGTACGGCTACCTGAAGCTCACCGATCGCATCAAGGACGTCATCAAGAGCGGCGGCGAATGGATCAGCTCCATCGACATGGAGAACGCGATCGTCGGACATCCGAATGTGTTGGAAGCAGCCGTAATCGGAGTGCCGCACCCGAAGTGGCAGGAACGGCCGGTAGCGCTCGTCGTGACCAAGGACGGGGCCGAGATCCCGCTGGCCGAAATTCACGAGTTGCTCGACGGCAAATTCGCGAAATGGCAACTGCCCGACACGATCCTCTACCTCGACGCATTGCCGCGCACCAGCGTCGGGAAGCTTGACAAGAAGGTGATGCGGGCCCAGCACGGGGATGTGTACGCCGAGTAGTTCCCCGGCGCTGGACACGCAGCTCATCGGTCTCCCCGCGGGATAAAGTCGCTGCCGTCGACCTATCTCCAGAAGATAAGTTCCCCCATCCGACTATCCCGTACGGTCAGGATGTATCACTCGCACTCCTGATGAATGAGAGACCATGCTCACTTCGCAGAAGACGATCTCCGACACTCTCGAAGCTGCGGGACGATTGATCGGGGAACGCGTATCGGATCCGTCACCCGCACCGGTGCGGACCGGGATCGACCTGGGTACCGCGACCTGCGTGATCACCGTCGTCGACGACGCCGACAACCCCGTCTGGGTCGACTTCACTCGGACCGCGGCTATCCGGGACGGCGTCGTCGTCGACTTCGCGGCGGCGGCGAAGGCCACCCGGGAACTCAAGCACCGCGCCGAGGCTGAACTGGAAATCGAACTGATCGACGCCGCCACCGCATTCCCGCCGTGCGTCGGAGAGGCGGAAAGTCGGGCGTGTCGATTCGTCCTGGAATCCGCCGGCTTCGACGAAGTCGTCTTGATCGACGAGGTGAGCGCGGCGAACAACGCCCTGCGCGTCCGCGACGGAGTGGTGGTGGACGTCGGCGGCGGGTCGACCGGCGTCGGCGTCTTTCGTGATGGTGAACTGGTCTTCCTCGACGACCGGCCGGGCGGCGGACATCATCTCGACTTGATTCTGTCCGGGGCGCTGGGGGTCGACATCGCCGAGGCAGAGCGGCGGAAAAGGGAGACCACCGACGCGGCGTTCCTGCCGATTCTGCGGCCGGGATTCGAGCGAGTCGCGCAGAACATCGCCGAATTGACGGTCGGAGCCGAAGATCTCGCGATCCATCTCGCCGGCGGCGCACTGATGTTCCCCGGCGCGGACAGCGCGATCGAACGCTATCTGAAGCGCCCGGTGCTGACCTATCCGTTCGCTAACCTGATCACCCCGTTGGGGATCGCCCGCTCCGCACCTCGCTAAGTCATTTCGCCATTGGAGAGAGCATGAGGAGAACCGAGGTCACCGCAGAACTGGAACGTCTCCTCGCGACGATCGTCGACGATCCCGCCGAGGCGGAGGCAGCCGTGCGACAAGCACTCGACGATGTCGGCGACGTCGGTCTTCTCCGCCGCGAGGATCTGACCTGGATCGGCACCGACGCAGCCGCCGAGCCCGAACTCGACCAAGCGTCCCTGGCCGCACTCGAATGCGGCGGCGGCGCACTGGTTTCGCACGCCGCGTTCGCCGGCGACTACGCGATCATCCTGCCGGACTCGGACACCGGCGCCGACGTCGAACTCTTCAGCCGGGTATGTGTGTGGCTGACGTTCATCCGCTCGCTGGCCGCCGCCCGCACCGAAGTCAGCGACTACCACTACGAGACGGTCGTCGTCGGCGGGCTGGCGAAACACGTGTTGAGCGTGAGCGATCTCGACCAGGTGCTGCTGACGATCACCGCAGAAACCCTGCGGATGAGTGAATCGGACATCTGCGGCGTGTTTCTCCGCGAGGGCGACGAGCTACGGATGAAGTCGTGCACCGGCCACCGGGTGGTCGACACCGCCCGGCTCCGGATGCGACGTGGGCAGGGCGTCGCCGGAATGGTCTTCGAGACGCTTCAACCCGCCAAAGTCGACAGTTACCTGCAAGACCATCGCATCAGCAACGACTTCATGTCGCTGGCCGAACAGGAAGAGACCCGCTCGGCGTTGGCCGTTCCCCTCATTCTGGGCGACGACCTCGTCGGCGTACTGGAGGTCTGGCGGCGTCGGTACTCGAGTTTCACACAGCGCGACGTGCGGCGACTCGAGGCTCTGGCCGACCTCGCCACCATCGCAATCGACAACGCTCGGCTCTACGACTCCCAGCGGTCCGCTCTCGCCGACCTGGAGGTCACGCACGCGCGACTGGAAGCTCAGGTCCGGTTACTCGACGAGACCGCGCAACTGCAGAAGTCGCTCATCGACATCGTCTTAGAGAACGGCCCGGTCTTCAATCGCGTCGCGCGAACCCTTGCCGAACAGCTCGGCTGCACGGTCGCCGTAGTCACCGCCGACGGCGAGATCGACGCGATCCATCCCCGCGACTGCGACTCGTCGGCGATAGTGTCGGCGTTTCTGGCGCAGCGCGATTCCCTCAATCGTTCGGCGACACTGACCACCGCGGGTGGCGCTCCCGTCTGGGTTCACCCGATCAAACTGGGTGCCGACCAATTCGGTGCGGTATGCGCACAGGGACTCGATCTCGGTGGCGATCTGTCCCAGGTGGCCTGCGCACATGCCGCGCTCGCGTGTTCGCTGTTCCTTCTGCAGCAGCGGGCGGCCAGTGTTGCTCGGTCCGAAGCCCTCGACCAGGTTCTGTGGGATCTCATGGACGGCTCGGCCGAACAACGATCCGCGGCGGGCGGTCGGGCCCAGCAGATGGGGGTGTGGCTGCGCGGCTGGCATCGGGTGTTGTACGGATCGATCGACAATCTGGATTCCTTTGTGCAACAAGAAGAATGGAGTCTGTCGGCGGCCGACCGCACCCGGCGCGCCATCCTCGATTCAGTGCGCAACACGTCGACGCCGGTCCAGCCGACCCTCGCGAGTGTGCGCGGGAACTGGATTGTCGCGCTCGTACCGATACATGACCGCGATCGTGCTCGCGAGTACCTGCGCTCACTCAAGGCAGCGTTGAGTGCCGAGCACGCCCCGATCGCCATCTCGTGGGGCCTGAGCACGGCGCGTGAACAACCCAGCCAGTACCCCGAGGCATTCGCCGAGGCGCGCACCGCTCTCGCCGCCGCACGCCGCCTCGGATCGGTGTCGCTGTACGACGATCTCGGAATCGTCCGGCTGCTGCTCGGCAACGAGGACGCCGACTTCCAATCATTCGTCCGCGAGATCACCGGACCGCTTCAGGACTACGACGACGCCAACGACGGTGCTCTGATGAAGACCCTCCGGGCCTACTTCGACTCGAATTGTTCGCAGAAGGACGCAGCGCAACTGCTGTATATCCACCACAAGACTCTGGCGTACCGACTCGACCGCATCCGCAAGCTCACGGGCTTGGACCTTTCGCAGCATTCCGATCGGATGCGTGCCGACCTCGCCCTGCGTCTGTTGGAAGTGTCCGAGCAGGCGGAGGGCGACGGCTAGCTCGGTTGACCTGGCGAGTCCGTTGGTGTCAGCGAAGTGGTCGTCACGCAGACGGATCGTCGTTACCGGTGTGACTTCGGTGGCTGAGGTGACGGGTCGATGCGATCGAACATCGTCGGGGTCGTGCGGTTTGTCGATTCCGGATTGTGGACGCCGGCGAGTGCGTGGCGTCGTTCGCGCTGCGGTAGGTGAGTCGACACTGCGGTCGTCCCGAAGCGCCCCTCTGCTGGTTGAGCCTGGATTCGCCGACGGCAGGCCTCTTCCGCTGGTTGAGCCTGGTTTCACCGATCCGGGCACTGCATCTGCTGGTTCAGCCTGGTTTCACCGATCCGGGCACTGCATCTGCTGGTTGAGCCTGGTTTCACCGGTTCGGGCACTCCATCTGCTGGTTGAGCCGCGAGGAGCGTTAGCGAGCCGGGTGGCCCCG